>CAVXIJ010000017.1:0-239135 GCA_963761765.1 uncultured Actinomycetota bacterium | reverse complement strand
TGGTGCCCCGTTCGTTTTCCCTGACCGGCGGGCGGGGACCGCTTGGCTTCTGGGTGCGCCCGGGTGATGTCCGGGCGCACCACGGATGCATCTCGCAGGCCCCGGGCGACCGGGGCCCGACCTCTACTGGGTCCCTTCTCATCGCCCGTTTCTCGCTCCAGCCCTTCTCTCCCGTTTCCCTCTCGTTCCACTCCGTTCCCCGTCCCTGTTCCCTGTTCTGGAGGCATGCACGATGACGGCCGCCCGCCCCACCGTTCTGCGCGCCCGCGCGCTCCTGCTCGACATGGACGGCACCCTGGTGGACTCGGACGCCGTGACGGAGCGCTGCTGGCGCCGCTGGGCCGGACGGCACGGCCTGGACGCAAACGAGGTCCTGAAGGTCGTGCACGGTCGTCAGGGCCACGCGTCCATGGCCGCCCTGTTGTCCGGCCGGCCGATGGCGGAGAACTACGCGGACAACAAGGCCCTCCTTGCTGAGGAGACCGCCGACACCGAAGGCACCGTGCAGATTCCCGGCGCCGACGCGTTCCTGGCGGCCCTGGCCGGACTGCCGCACGCCCTGGTGACCTCGGCGAACGAACCGTTGTCCGCCGCACGCATGCGAGTAACCGGGCTTACGATGCCGCCGGTGCGCATCACCGCCGAGTGCGTGGGCGCCAGCAAGCCCGACCCTGAGGGGTTCCTCAAGGGCGCCGCTGAACTTGGCGTCGCCCCAGCCGACTGCCTCGTCTTCGAGGACTCCGAGGCGGGCATCACGGCCGGCCGCGCCGCCGGAATGCGAGTGGTCGGCGTCGGGCCGCGCGCCGCCGCGTACGAGCCCACGGCGCTGGTACGGGACCTCACCGAGGTGCGGGTCGAGGCCACCGGCGACGGGGAGATCCGGGTGTCGGTGGGATGAGGGCGGCGGGGCGGCTGCAGCGGGGGTGAGCTGGAGTGATCTTCCTCGCCGTCGCCGGGACGCTGTAGTCGGATCCCTCTGTCGGGGTCCCGCCGTCGGGACTTCACCGTCGGGACTTCGCCGTCATGGGTGCGCTGCGCTCTTGTGAGCGCACCCTACGGTTGCATCGTCTCCGACTCCAACTGTTTGCGGGTGGCCGGGCCGTAGACGCCGGGCTCGTCGGTCTTGATGCCGCGGGATTGTTGGAAGTTGCCGACCGCGGTCTCGACGGTTGAGTCGAACTCGCCGTCCGCGATACCCAGGTACAGAAGCAGTTGCCGCAGCCGCAACTGGAGCTCCTTGACCTCCTTCCCCTTGTCGCCCGGGTGCAGCACCGGCGGCGTGGGCGCCGAGGGTGTCGCGCCTTCTGGGCCGGTGACACCGGCGCTGGGAGACGCCGACGCCGGGGGCGCCGAAGCCGAGGCGGCGGGAGTGTGCCAGGGTTCCCGCGCTGTGGTGGCCGGGGCGGAGGGCGGGCGGTAGGGGTGCGGTGCCTTGGCGCCGGGCGCGGGTGCCGAGGGGTCCGTGTTCACCTGGTCAGGGACGCTCGTCTCGGTGTCGGTGCCGGGCATGGCACTGTCCCGCGACGGCTTCTCGTGCGAGAACACACCGCTCGCGATCAGGGCCACCGCCGTGACGACCGTGACCCCGCCGGTTGCCAGCAGAACGGCAAGCCGCCGCTTCCGGGAACCTGCGGACGAGGCGTCCGGGTCCTCGGGGAGTGGGATGGTTTCCTGAGGGGCCGGGGTTGCTGATTGGGCTGTTCGGGTGGTTCGGGTGCTTTGGGGTTCGAGGGTGACCTGGGCGGTTTGAGGTTTGAGGGTGGTTTGGATTTCGGGAGCGGCCTGGGTTTCCGGGTGGTACGGGGCGTAGGGCATGGGGGTGGCTCTGTTGCCGTGGGCCTTGTTGGCGTTGCCACTGTTCCTGCCGCTTGCGTTGTCGGCCGCGGTGTCGACGTCGTCCTCGACGGCTATGGGATGCGTGGGGCCGGTGGTGCGGCGCGTGGCGGGGCCGGGGTCGTCGGTGTCGAGGTGGTCTGCGCTGTCCGTGCCGGCGGCGCCGAACGCCCCGGCCCCGTCCTCCGCACTGCTGCTGCTCGCGTCAGCGGTCTTCGAGCGACCGGACGGATGCTGCCTGCCGAAGAAATCCGACCTTCGAGGAGGCGCGAACGAGTGGAATGCCGGGGATTGGGTCGACTCGACGGGTCCGTCGGTCGTGCGTGACTCGGTTCCTCCCGGGTTCGCCTCCCGGTGCGGCCTGTCCTGTTGAAGGGTGCCGTTCCAATGGCTCTCCGTAGTCGCGGGAGGTGCCGCCTTGTCCGCGGATTCCTCCGCGCCGGCCGCCGTGTCCGCGCTTTGCGGATGCCTGGACGCACGTTCGTCCGGGCCCCAGATGTCCTCGATGCTCCAGTTCAACGGCCCGTCTGGACCCAGCAGCCCGCCGCCTGGCTCGTACGCAGAATCCACTGTGGAGTCCTGCGCCGGGTGGTCATCGGCGTCCGGGAGCGAGACGTAGGGACGCAGTCGCAGGAGCTCGAAGTCTTCGAAACTGCCGGGGGCTAGCGATTTGCCGGACGGGTCGGACGGGTCGGACGGGCCAGGTTCGCTGGATGTGGCGGGTGTGCTGAATGTGGTGGGTGCGGCGGAGTCGGCTGGCTTGCTCTGGTCACGGGAAGTGGCAGCAGAAGCTGCGGGCCGTCTGCCGCCGGAGCCAGAGCCGGGGCCAGAGGTGGGGCTGGGGCTAGGGGTGGCGTCGAGGTTGTCGGGGGCTGAGGGGTTATTTCCGCTCGGAGTGGAACTATTCCGCGCTTCGAGGCCGGAGTTGCTTCCGCTAGGAATGGAGGGGGCATCCCGCCCATCGAGCCGCGGGTTAGTTCCTCTCGGAGCGGAACTAACCCGCCCATCGCGATCGGGATTACTTCCGCTCCGAGAGGAACTAACCCCCACGCCCGAATCACCCCAACCCTTCCTCACAACACCGCCACCCCCACTCCTGCCCCCAAAGGGCGGAGCAGCAGCGCCTCGTTCGTTGCATGCGCATGTCAATATGCCCGCAGAAGTCCGCTCTGTGCCGCACGCAGAACACTGCTGTCCGGTTGCCATGGTGGCCCTCTCCTCAACCTGCCCCTAGAGATTATGCAGAAAGTGACAGCCCTGGTCCCAGCGGCCACGTGGCCGATCCCTTGCGGTCGTGAGGAGTCATCGGCCCATAACGGGTTACTCCGGCAGGAAGCGAGCCCGGACTGCCGGGCTTGAGGACTGAGCTCACAAGGCCGGGACCGGATCGGCCGACGGGTTCCAGGAGGTGCCCATGACCCAGGACGCGGACGGCCCGCCCCCGCGGGGACACGGGTACGAGGACCGGGCATACGACGGTTCGCATCCCCCTGCCCCCGCCGCCCAGGACCCGCCTGTCGACCGTGCCGCTCCCGACCCCGACCTCCGTAGCCCCTGGGAGCCGGATCAGGAGCCCGGCCGCAGTCACGCCGAGAACCCCTGGAAGCCCGATGGGCCCGGCGGATCCGAGCAATCCGGAGAGCCGGGACAAACCGGCGAACCTGCGGGGCCAGGTAAGCCGGGAAAGCCCGGGGAGCCGGGGCAGCCCGGCCGTGGTTCCGGGCCCGGCATCGCCCACGCAGAGGGGCAGGAGCCCGGGCACGGCAGTGTCCTGGCCTCGATCAGCGCGTTGCTGATGGGGCTGTTGCTCGCGGCCCTCGATCAGACCATCGTGGCCACCGCGCTGCCGACCATCGTCAGTGACCTCGGTGGCCTGGAACACCTGTCCTGGGTGGTGACGGCGTACCTGCTGGCGTCCACCGCGGCCACTCCGCTGTGGGGCAAGCTCGGCGACCAGTACGGTCGCAAGAAACTGTTCCAGACGGCGATCGTGATCTTTCTGATCGGTTCCGCGTTGTGCGGCGTGGCTCGCAACATGCCGGAGCTGATCGTCTTCCGCGCGGTGCAGGGCCTCGGCGGCGGAGGTCTGATCGTCCTGTCGATGGCGATCGTCGGCGATCTCGTACCGCCCCGCGAACGCGGCCGTTACCAGGGACTCTTCGGGGCGGTCTTCGGCGCCACGAGCGTGCTGGGGCCGCTGCTCGGCGGCGTGTTCACGGAACACCTCAGCTGGCGCTGGGTCTTCTACGTCAACCTGCCCGTGGGCGTCGTCGCGCTGGCCGTCATCGCCACTTCCCTGCACATCCCGATCCGCACCCGGCAGCATGCCATCGACTACCTCGGTACCCTCCTGATCGCCTGCCTCGCGACCTGTCTTGTCCTGCTGGCCTCGCTCGGCGGCACCACCTGGGCCTGGGGTTCCGTGCAGATCATCGGGCTCGCGGTGCTGGCGGTGCTGCTCGCGATGGCGTTCGCGGCGGTGGAACGCAGGGCTCCGGAACCGGTGCTGCCGCTGCGGTTGTTCCGCATCCGCACCTTCTCGCTCGCCGCGGTGATCAGCTTCGTGGTGGGCTTCGCGATGTTCGGCGCGATGACGTACCTGCCGACGTTCCTGCAGGTCGTGCAGGGGATTTCGCCGACCAGCTCGGGTGTGCACATGCTGCCGATGGTGTTCGGACTACTGCTGTCGTCCACCGTTTCCGGGCAGATCGTCAGCCGTACCGGGCGCTGGAAGGTCTTCCCTGTCGCGGGCACCGGCATCACCGTGATCGGGCTGGTGCTCCTGCACCAGCTCGACGAGTTCAGTAGCACGGCGGTGATGAGTGCCTACTTCTTCGTGTTCGGGTTGGGCCTCGGCCTGGTCATGCAGGTGCTGGTGCTGATCGTGCAGAACGCCGTCGAGTACGGCGATCTGGGCGTCGCCACCTCGGGCGCCACCTTCTTCCGTTCCATCGGCGCGTCCTTCGGCGTGGCCATCTTCGGCACCGTCTTCGCCAGCCGGCTCGCCTCTGAACTGGCCTCGGCGCTCGCCGGGCGACGCCTGCCGCCCGGTGTGAGCGTGGCGGCCCTCAAGGCCGATCCGCGCGGTATTTCCCGGCTGCCGCCGCCGCTGCGCTCTCCTGTGGTGCACGCGTACGCGACCGCCATCACCGATGTCTTCCTCTACGCGGCCCCCATCGCACTGCTCGCCTTCGTGCTGGCCTGGTTCCTGCACGAGGACCCGTTGCGCGGCTCCGTGACGGCGCCCGATGCCTCCGAGACGCTCGCCAGCAACCCCGTGGAGCGTTCCTCCTACGACGAGGTGACGCGCTCCCTGTCGCTGCTGGGCACCCGAGAGGGCCGCCATGAGATCTACGCGTTGATCACCAAGCGCGCGGGCTACGGCGATCTGCTGCCCGCGTCCGGCTGGCTGCTGCTGCGCATCCACCACTACGGTCCCGTGGACCCGGCGATCCTGCCGACGCAGCATGCCGTGTCGCTTCCGGTGATCACCGCCGCGGCCCGGCAGGTCGAGGGTCGGGGGCTCGCCAGGCGCGATGGGCTGCCGCTGGTGCTCACCCCGCACGGCCGCGAGGCCGCACTGCGGCTCGCGGAGGCGCGCGAGGCGTCCCTTGCCGAGCTGCTGGGGGACTGGTGGGGGCAGCGCGGGCGGCCGACCGAGCTTGGCCCTCTGGTACGGGAACTGAGCGCCGAACTCTGCGGGTCGGACGCGGAACGGCCACGGGAGACCCTGCCACGCGCAAAGCGTCAGGAGGTGGTGTGACGGAGCGCCCTGGGCCGGTCAGCGGCGGCCCGTGGTGAGGGATTTGCTGAGCCAGTGCTCCGCGTACACAGAGGTGTTGTGCGGAGGCGATTCCTGGTAGCCGTGGCGGGCGTAGAGGGCCCTGGCCTCCACCAGGTCGTGGCGGGTGTCGAGGACGATACGGGCGGCGCCGAGCGCTCGGGCGGCGTCCTCGGCGGCGCCGAGCAGGACCCGGCCGCCGCCGAGACCACGCAGCTCCTTGTGGATGAAGACACGTTTCAGCTCGGCGGTCGCCGGGTCGAGCAGTCGTATCCCGGCGGTGCCGGCCGGTTCGTCTCCGTAACGTGCCACCAGCAGGACGGCTCCGGACGCGTGAAGCCCGTCGCCGTCGTTCGCCGCGATCTCGCGCGCCAGTTCCTCGGGCGGTGTGGTGCGTTGTTCATGGAGCAGGTACCAGCGGTCGCTGACTTCCGTGTAGTACGCACGCCAGAGTGTGGCGGCGGCCGGGGAATCGGGGGGTTCTGGGGCGATCACCCAGGTGGGGCGCGGTGCCGCGGCTGTTTCGGTGACGTTCATCGGCAGCTGCCCGTTGCCTGGGGACGTGCCGCAGCCGCTGCGTCCTCGTTCGTCCGTCTCGCCGCTTTCCGTGGACATGCGTTGATCATGCCACCTGCCGTTTGGGTGGCCGCAGGGTCAGGTGGACGACGCCGGACGCGCCGTGCACCCGGCTCGCCTCCCACTCGATGTGATCGTGACCGATCTTGCCGAACAGGCGGGTGCCGTCGCCCAGCAGGACCGGGACGATGTGCAGCCGCAGCTCGTCCAGCAGCCTGGCCGCGATCGCCTGCCGGATGACATCACCGCCACCGGTCAACGACACATCCCGCGGGCCCGCCGCCTCCCGGGCCCGGACGAGTGCGTTCTCCAGGCCGTCCGTCACGAACATGAACGTGGTGCCGCCCGCCCGTACGTCCGGCTCCCTCGGAGTGCGCGTGAGGACGAATACGGGCTGGTGGAACGGCGGTTTGTCGCCCCAAGGGCCGCTACCCGCGAGATACATGCCGTGGCCCATCAGGAACGCGCCGGTCCGCTCGAACGACTTCTCCAGAGCGTCGGACTCGGGGCCCTCGTGGCCGCCCGTCATACCGTGCAGCCGCCGCCAGCCCGCCAGCTCGTAGATCCACTGGTGAAGTCGGTCGCCGCCGACACCCAGCGGGTGCTGTGTGCCGGGGTCCGGTCCTGTGATGAAGCCGTCGAGCGACATCGAGATCTCCGCGATCAGCTGATCCATGGCCGTGTGTCTTCCCTTGTCTCGCATATGTACGCCGCCCGTCGCCGTCGCCGGAGCTCTTCAGCGGGGCGGCTGAAGCGCCGGGCGGGACGGGTGGCCGGTGCCGGGTCGGACGGGCCGTGGACGCGGGTCAGGCACCGTTGCGGGTGCGCCACTCGCGGGCCACGGCCTCGACGTCGTAAGGCTTCTTGCCGAGCGGCGGGCCGGGCTGCGGTTTGTACATGGCCTCGCGGATCTTCGCGTTCACGGCGGTGATGATGCGCCGGGCGGCGGCCTCGGACGGCGCCGCGTGGGCGGCCTCCAGGGCGTCCTCCGCCTCCTTGCGCAGGGCCAGAGTGGGATGCACGGCGGACAGGCCCTCTTCGGCCATCTTCCGCTTGATCCACCAGAGCTCGTCGTAGGGGGTGGCCGTGTCGGTAGGCAGGCGTTTGCCCGTGCCCGACAGTCGGGAGAATGCGCCGCGCTCCTCCGCCTCGCGGATCTGCCGGTCGACCCACGACTCGAAGCTGGTGCCAGGGGGCTTGCGCTCCGTCATGGTCTCCATTGTTCCAGAGCGTGGTCCCGGAGGCAGTGATCACAGAGTGCGGGCCGGTCGGTGCGGGACCGACGGCCGGCGACGAGTCCGTGCTGTGGGGTGCGTCACGCTCGCGGGGTGCGGGGCACATTCCACGCGCGCGGGTGGCAGCGTGCGACCTATCATGCGGCGGCGCGATGCCGCGCCGACCAGCCCCGGGACGACGCCGGCTCCGGCCGGACCGGGCACCCGGCGAACCGTTAAGGAGCACATGTGCTGGAGCTGACGATGGCCTCGGTGTCGGAGGCGGAGTCGGGCGTGACCGCGGGCATGCTCATGGCCGACGCGCCGAGCGAGCCCGGCGCGGTGCTGTGCGTGGGCCGGGACCGCAACGTCTGCCGGCTCTCACCGCCCGACGGCTGGCTGTTCGTCTCCCGCGTCCACCTGGAGTTCCGCTGCGGGCCCGACCGGACCTGGACGGTCGCCTGGCTGCTCGGCTCGCAGGCCGAGCCGTCGTCGGACGTACAGGTGGTGACGGGCGGCGCCACGCTGCCCCTGCCGTACGGAGGCGCCTGGACGATACCTCCGGGCGGCTCCGGCGAGGTGGTCATACACGACCGGGTCGGCACCCGCACCGTGAACGTGGGCTTCTACCACGAGACGTGACACGAGACGTGCCGGCAGGGCCCCCGACGCCCGGCGCGCCGTAACACCGGCGCGCCCGGCCTCAGTCCAGCACGCGGGCCAGTGAGAACCCGTCGTACCCCTTGCTGCCGACGGTCTGCACGGCCGTGGCGCTGAGCTTGGGATGTTCGGCCATCAGCTCAAGGAAGCGCCGTACGCCCTGGACGGCCGGATCGGTGCTGCCGGATTCCGCGACCGCGCCGCCGCGCACCACGTTGTCGCCGATGATCAGGCTGCCGGGGCGGGTGAGCCGCAGCGCCCACTCCAGGTACTGCGGGTAGGTCTGCTTGTCGGCGTCGATGAAGACGAGGTCAAAGGGCGTCGTGTCCCCGGCGGCTGTGCCGGTTTGGGGAGCTTCCGCCAGCTGGACGAGCGAGTCGAGCGCCGGGCCGACGCGTACCTCGGCCACCTTGTCGAGACCGGCCCGCGCCAGATTGCCGCGGGCCACTTCGGCGTGCCGCGGCTCGTACTCCAGCGAGATGAGGCGACCGTCCGCCGGAAGTGCGCGGGCCAGCCAGATGGTGCTGTAGCCGCCGAGCGTGCCGATCTCCAGGATGCGGCGGGCCCCCTGGGTGAGAGCCAGCAGATGGAGCAGGGCGCCCTGACTGGAGGAGACGGCGATGTGCGGCAGACCGGCCGCGTCACTGTCCCGAAGCGCGGCTCGGAGCACCTCGTCTTCGGGAGTGAGGAAGGAGTTGAAGTAGTCGTCGACCCTGGTCCACAGCTGATGGTCGCTCATGCCTGTCGCCGCCTGTCCGGTGAGCTGCTCTCGATCGTCGCGTTGCGGAGTTTAACGCGCGGGGCGCGAGGCCGAGAGGAACAAGCCGGCGGATCGGGGTGAGGAAGAGCGCGGACGGCGCAACAGGTATTGCTGTGGTGAAACAGCCGCCAACAGGCATCGTCGGCCATTAGTGGTCCGGCAAAGGCGAAACGGATGTCAGGTGAAGGGGAGGTTGCCCGCGTCTCATCCACGGGTGCGTGGGCTTGCCTCATAGAGTCGGTGGCACACCGGTACAGCACCGGTAGAGCGCCGGTGCGAGCCGGGCACGACAGGGAACGGGACGGGAGGGCTGACGGGGCGTGACCAATGTGGAACACGGCGGACCGGGGCATATGGTGGGTTCTGGTGTCGATGGGGTGCTGGATGTAAGGATCGGGGCAGTCCGGGCGGGTCTTTGGTTGATCGCCGCCGCACTCGCGGTACGGCAATTCGTGGTCCTCCAACTCCGGCCTCCCGGCCAGCGTCTGACCGATCTGGAGACTTGGGTCGGCCCCGGCGGAGTCCTGCACATACGGCACGCGCTCTACGGCCCCGGCCAGTTCACCGGTACGCCCTTCGCGGGCCTCGCCCTCAGACCGTTGGCCTCCGCCGCGGAGAACGCACTCGGGTACGCCTGGATATTCGGCACCCTGCTGCTCGTCGTCCTGCTGGGCATCGTCGCCGCACGGGCCCTGCCGCAGCCCGTCTCCCGCCGTACCGCACTGCTGGCCGCACCGGTCGCTATCTGCCTGCTGATGGTGTCGCTGCCGGTCCGCAACGCCCTGTATCTCGGCCAGACCAGCGTCATCCCCGTCCTGCTCGTCCTGCTGGGCTGCTGCGCGGTACGCCAGGAACGCGCCGGCGGTCTGCTCATCGGCCTTGCCGCCGCACTCGAACCCACGCTGCTGCTCTTCGTCCCGCTGCTGTGGTGCACCGGACGGCGCAGGACCGCGCTGTCCACCGGCGCCACGTTCGCCGTCTGCACGGCGCTCGCCTGGGCCGTGCTGCCCGCCGACTCCTGGACGTACTGGGCGCACCACTTCGCCGGCGCCGGCCTCGGCGCGCCCGCCGACAGTCTCGGCAACCAGTCGCTGCACGGCGCGCTGCTGCGCCTTGGCTGCAGGGGGCCGTTGGAAGTCGCGCTCTTCCTGGTCCTGGGTGCCGCCGTCGCGGCCCTCGCCCTGCCGCGCGCCGTGCGCTACGCACGCGACGGACAACTGCTGCTCGCGGTGGCGGTGACCGGCTGCGCCGCCGTCGCCGTCGCGCCGACCACCTGGCAGCACCAGCTGCTGTGGGTGCTGCTCGCGGTCGTCGGACGGGTCGGCAGACGCACCGCGGACCGCGGTGTGTGGCCGGTTGTCGTGGTGCTGGTGATGACCTTGTCGCCCAAGATGCTGCTGCCGAACATGGCGGTGCTGTTCCCGCTCCGCGACAACGCGGTGCTGCTGGCCGCGCTCGCCGCCGCCTGCGCGGTGCCGTTCCTGTCCCGCACCTCGCCGTACTTCGATGCGCCCGTTCCCACCGTGTACGCGCCGCGGCAGCCCGCGCGCTGGCGCCATGTGCCGCTGCTGCCGTTCTGGCGCCGCGTGCTCAGCCGGCCCAATCTCCTGCTTGAGCTGCTGCTCATCCGCGTCGGCTACTCCGCGTACGGGTGGGTCAGACTCGCCGCCGTGGGCGACCGGAGCACGGCGGAGCGGAACGGCTCATGGATTCTCACCGCAGAACGGGCCCTGCACATCGACATCGAGCACTGGGCCAACCACCAAGTAGTCAAGGTGCCCTGGCTGAGCGACTTCTTCAATTTCTACTATGAGTCGTTCCACTTCGTGGTGCCGCTCGCGGTGCTTGCAGTGCTCTACCTACGCCGTCCCGTCGACTTCCGCTGGGCCCGCTCGGCGCTCGGCATCGCCACTGTCGTGGCGCTGCTCGGCTTCTGGCTCTTCCCGCTCGCTCCGCCGCGCCTGATGCCCGCCCTCGGCATGATCGACACGGTGCACGGCAAACAGGACTTCAGCAAGCCCTACTACGGCCTGCTGACCTCGCTCACCAACCAGTACGCGGCGATGCCCTCGCTGCATTTCGGCTGGGCACTGTGGTGCGGCGCCGTCATCGTCGTGCTGGCACCCCGGTGGTGGATGAAGGCCCTCGGCCTAGTGCACCCGCTCTTCACGGTCTCCGCGATCGTGGCGACCGGCAACCACTGGGTCCTGGACGCGGTGGGCGGCGCGCTCGTCGTGGGCGCCGGGTTCGGGATCGCGTACCTGCTGGCGGGGCCGCGCGGGGTTGTAGTGGGAACGGGTGTCCAGGCGGCGGATCCGGTGGCGGCCCCGGTCACATCCGGGCGGATGCCGTCAGTGACAGAGTCCCCGACACCGCCGCCGCAATGAGCAGCGGCAGCCACAGTCCGTGGTGCTGAACCAGCCAGCCGCCCAGCACCGCCCCGCCGAGCAGCGCGAGAACCGAACCCACCCGCCGAGTGGTCCGCACGCTCCGGCCGCCGGCGAGCGGTGAGTCGGCCGCCAGGCCGGTCAGGGTCATCGTGAGCACCGTCGTCGTCAGGTCGGCCACCCCGAGGCTGCGAACCGTCGCGTTGCGCAGCCCCATGGCGACGGCGGTCACCGCGATGAGTGCGTAGGTGGTGGCGGTGGTGTCCGGCGCCCCGCCCGCCACCGCGCTGGACACTCCCAGCAGGACCGCCTCGGCCGCCAGGATCAGCCGCAGCCAGGTGCGCCGTGCCCGCTCCCGCCGTCTGGCGGGCGTGGTGGGCATCTCCACGGCGAACCGCTGCGCGGCCCACCCTCCGGCTGTGGAACCGGCCAGAAACGCCCCGAGCGAGACCAGCGCGTGCAGCGCGGAGAACCCCTGCGCACCGGCCGCCGCGAAACCGAGCACCGCGACGTTGCCGGTCATGTTCGCGGTGAAGACATGACCGAGCGCCAGATAGCTGACCGCGTCGATGATCCCGCTGACGACGGTCAGCGCCAGCAGCACCGGCAGGAGGGGGAGGCCGCGGGCGGGGGTGGTCGGTTCGGCGGTTTGGTCGGGGTCGGGGGTGGGTTGCTGGTTGGGCTGCCGGTTCGGGTTCGCTTTTGGGTTCGGAGATTGGGCCGGGTCTGGGTCCGGGGTCGGGTTCGGCTCTGGGTCCGGGGCCGGGTCTGGGTCCGGTGGGGGCTTCGGCATACGGCTCCTTCGGGGCGGTGGCTGGGGATGCCCGTCATGGTGCCCGTGGGGCGGGCGGTGCGCGGGGGGACGCGCGGGTGGGTGGGGTGGGGGTGAGTGGTTAGTTCCGCTCGGAGCGGAAGAAACTCGGGGTGATTAGTTCCGCTCGGGACGGAAGGAACCTGGGGTGGTTACTTCCGCTCCGAGCGGAAGGAATCCGGTGGTTCATTCCGCTCCGAGCGGAAGAAATCCCGACCCCCTCAGCAGAAAACCATCCAACAACCCCCACGCACACACCCGGCCCGAGTGAGCCGCGAAGCACGAAGCACACGAAGCACAAAGCCCAGAGCACGGACCACACACAGCGCCGGAACCCGAATCACAAGTTCTCGTGAGCCCCCGACTCCTGATCGACCCCCCGCTCCTGACCGCCTCCCGAGGCAAACGTCGGCGTCCCCCGCACCCCCTGTATCTCTGGCGTCCCCCGTGCCCCCCGTGTCTCAGGTGCCCCCGAAGCAGCTGCCGACGTCCCGGAGACGGCCGACGTCTCGGACACGGCCGATACCTCGAAAGCAGCCGATGTCCCGAACACGGCCGATGTCCCGAACACGGCCGATGTCTCGAAGGCTGCCCGGCGCGTGGCTCGGCGCAGCGCCCTCAGGACCGTGCTGCCGACGGTGACGGTGAGGACGACGGTCAGGGCCGCCCGGCCCAGGTCCCAGCCCAGCGACGTGGCCAGGCAGTAGGCGAGGAAGCGGACCAGGTTCTCGTGCAGCGGGGCGCCCGCCTGGAACGCGACGCTCGGAGGCGAGGGTGTCCAGGAACGGCCAGCCGGCCAGGTTCATGACGGTGCCGTACGCGAACGCGGCCAGGAACCCGTACGCCGCCAGCGTCAGCACCTCGGCGCGACCGCGCAATCGGTCCGGGCCGGGCAGCAGGCCCGCGCCCATCGTGAACCAGCCCATCGACAGCATCTGGAACGGCATCCACGGACCGACCCCGCCGGTCAGCAGCGCGGACGCGAACATCGTCACGGACCCCAGAACGAACCCGAAGCCGGGCCCGAGCACGCGCCCGCTCAGCACCATCAGGAAGAACATCGGCTCGATCCCGGCGGTCCCCGCCCCGATCGGCCGCAGCGCCGCGCCCGTCGCGGCAAGGACCCCGAGCATCGCCACCGCCTTGGGCCCGACCCCGCCCTCGGACACGGCGGCCGCCACCACGCCCACCAGCAGCACGAGCAGCCCCGCGAACAGCCAGGGCGCGTCCTGCGCATGCGCGCTGACCTGCGACGAAGGGCCCGCGAGCAGCGGCCACCCGAAGGCGGCCACCCCTATGGCGCTCACCAGGAGCAGGGCCACCACGGAGCGGGGCCCGAGCCGTACGGCGCGTACCTGGCGGTCGGGGGGCCGGCGGTTGGGAGGCGGAGGTTGACGGATGGAGCGGCGGGCCGGACGGCCGCGGTGACGCCGTGCCTTCCGTAGTCTCGGGCGCCGTGCCTTCAGGTGCCGTTCCCTCCGCGTGTCCCGGCGCGGTATCTCGAGGGCCTCGCGGACCTGCGCCACCGTGAGCCACTTGCCCGGGGCCAGCACCTTGGCGACCTGGGGGGCGAAGGACGGGGAGGCCACGACCACCTCGGCCGTCGGGCCCGTTCGCCACGATCTCGCCGTCGGCGAGGATCGGCGACGCGGTCGGACAGTTCGGCGGCCAGTTCCACGTCGTGCGTGGCCAGGACGACGGCGTGCCCGGCGGCCGCCGGGGAGTCCGGTGTGCTGTTGCTGTTGCTGTTGCTGTTGCTGATGTCGCTGTCGCCGGAACTGCTGTCGCCGGAACCGCTGGCGCCCGCGCCTGAGACCGCGCAGGACCGTGATCAGGCGGGCCTTCGCCGCGTAGTCGAGGCCGCGTGTCGGCTCGTCGAGCAGAAGCAGCGGGGGGCGGGCCGTCAGCACCATCGCCAGGGCGAGGGTGAGGCGCTGGCCCTCCGAGAGGTCCCGGGGGTGGGTGTCGTCCGCGATGCCGGGCAGGAGCCGCGAGACCAGATCGCGGCAGGTGCCCGGATCCGCGCCCGCGTCGTGGTCGGCGGCCGCGCACTCGGCGGCCACCGTGTCCGCGTACAGGAGGTCACGCGGTTCCTGCGGGACCAGCCGACGCGGTCGGATCAGCTCGCGCGGGCCGGTGCGGTGCGGGACCGCGCCGCCCACCAGGGCCGTGCCGGACGACGGGTTCGACCAGGCCCGACCAGGGTGGACAGCAACGTCGACTTGCCGGCGCCGTTGCGGCCCATCAGGGCGACGATCTCCCCGGGCCCGACCGAGAGGTCGACATGCCGCAGCGCCTCCACCGGGCCCCCGCGCACCGCGAGCCCTTCGACGACCGCGACGGCCGGGCGGCCCCGGCGCTGCCGCCGGAAGCGCAGCGGCCGGACCGCAGGCGCCACAGCGGGAACGGCGGTGCCGGCACATGAATCGGACGCCGCCGGTGCCGGACCCGGCGCGCAGGCCCCGCCTGCGTAAGCCTCCGTACTTGCCGTCCCTTCGCCACCGCTCCCAGTCTCAGCCTCGGCGCGACCCGCCAGCCGTTCGCGCAGCTCACCGGCGCGGCGGCGCGCGTCGCGGACCGTCAGGGGCAGCGGTGACCAGCCGGCGAGGCGGCCCAGGCCGACCACCGGCGGAAGACGGGCGAGACGGCCATGATCCGGCGGGATCGTCCAGCAGCGGAGCCGCGCCGGGCCCGGCGAGCAGCAGCGAGCCGGTCCGCGTACTGCACGACCCGCTCGAGCCGGTGCTCGGCCATCAGCACCGTCGTGCCGAGGTCGTGCACGAGGCGCTGGAGTACCGCGAGCACCTCCTCCGCGGCGGCCGGGTCGAGCGCGGACGTCGGCTCGTCCAGGACGAGTACCGGCGGGTGCGGCGTCAGAACCGAACCGATCGCCACGCGCTGCTGCTGCCCGCCGGAGAGGGTGGCGATGGGACGGTCGCGCAGAGTCGGCCAGGCCCAGTAGGTCGAGCGTCTCCTCCACCCGGCGGCGCATCACGTCCGGCGCGAGGCCCAGCGACTCCATGCCGTAGGCCAGTTCGTCCTCGACGGTGTCCGTGACGAAGTGCGACAGCGGGTCCTGGCCGACAGTGCCGACGATGTCGGCGAGTTCGCGCGGCTTGTGGGTACGGGTGTCGCGGCCGGCCACCGTCACCCGGCCGCGCAGCGTCCCGCCCGTGAAGTGCGGCACGAGACCGCTCACCGTGCCGAGCAGCGTCGACTTGCCGACCCCCGAAGGCCCGACGAGCAGCACCAGCTCGCCTTCGGGCACGGCGAGTTCGACCCCGCGGATGGCGGGCGCCGCGCTCCCCTCATAAGTGACGCTGACGTCCTCGAAGCGGATCATGAGGTCTCCTCACGAAGGGAGGGGGCACGGTCGGCATGGGGGTCGCCGGTGTGGGAACCGCCGGCTGCGGTGGGCGCCGCCGCCTCCGGTACGGAAAAGCGCACGGGCGCGGGTGCGCGTACGGGAGCGGGTGCCGGGGCGACGATGGCCGGCAGCAGTCCGAGCAGGATGGCCGCCGCGGGCCACAGCGGCAGCGTCGGCGCGGCCAGCGGCACCACGCCGGGGCCGAGCGCGCCCGGGTCGTCCAGGCGGCCCGGATCAGCAGCGCCGCGACCGCCGCGCCGGAAGCCGCGACGAGCCAGGCGCGGCCTCCCCACAGATCGGGCCGGTAGCGGGTGCGCACCGAGCGGCGCCCGCCGAGCCACAGCCCGCCGAGCGCGGCGCAGACCCCGGCGAGCAGCACCGCCAGTCCGTAGCCCGCCCCGTCGGCGGTCAGCAGTCCGTAAGTGCCCGCGCAGACCCCCAGCAGTCCGCCGAGCGTGAGCACGGCCGTGGTCCGGCGTACCGCGGCCGGCACCTCGGCCGTGCGCCCGTATCCGCGCGAGTCCATCGCGGCGGCCAGCGCCACCGACCGTTCCAGCGCTCCCTCCAGCACCGGAAGTCCCACCTGGAGCAGCCCTCGCACCCCTCTGTCGGGCCGCCCGCGCAGCCGCCGCGCGGATCGCAGCCGGCGCACGTCGGCGATCAGATGCGGAGCGAACGTCATCGCGACGACGACCGCGACCCCCACCTCGTACAGCGCGCCCGGCAGCGACTTGAGCAGCCGTGCGGGGCTGGCGAGCGCGTTCGCGGCGCCCACGCAGATCAGCAGTGCGGCCAGTTTCAGCCCGTCGTACAGCGCGAACACCAGGCCCTCGGCGGTCACCCGCCCGCCGACCCGTACGCCCTGCGCCCAGTCGGGCAGCGGAACTTCGGGCAGCGTGACGAGGACGTGGGTGCCGGGAATCGGCGACCCCAGGAAGACGGCGAAGACCAGCCGGATCCCGATCACCGCGAGCGCCAGCTTCACGAACGCCCCGTACGAACGTGCCCACGGCGCCGTCGGTGCGCCGCACCGCGACGACGTAACCGGCGACGGCGACCAGCAGCCCCAGCAGCAGCGGATTGGTGGTCCGCGACGCCGCGGTGCCCAGCCCGAGCGCCCACACCCACCAGGCGCCGGGGTGCAGCGCGTTGCCACGGTGCGCGGCGGGGGACCGCCAGCGGCGCGCAGGACCGGCCGGCCCCGGTGCGCGCGAGGCCGGCTCGCGGTGTGCCCTGCGGGCGGGGTTCGCCGGAACGTGTCATGGTGCGTCCGCCGCCCGGTCAGCCGCGCCGACGGCGGGCCTGCCAGACGCGCAGCCGCGCCGAGCAGCGCCACCACGGCGACGCCCGTGATCACTCCGGCGGAGGCAATGTGGCGCCCGGCCGATGTGCCACGCGGTGCGCGCCGCGGACGCCCGCGCCGTACTGCCGCCCTTCGGCTCGGTGCCCGAGACCTGCTCGCCGCAGCCCGTCTGCGGGTAGCCGGCGATGGCGCAGAGCAGTGCGTTGCTGTTGTAGCGCAGTGGCTTCGCCACCGCGGCCAGTGCGTCGGCGCTGGTCGCGTCCTTGTCGACCCGGGCGCATGCGGTGCGGGGCGCGGGCGGGTGCTCGGCCGGGCGGGCGTCCGCCGCGCTGCCGAAGTCGATGACGAGAGCGATCCGCTTCGTGGCCGCCGTGGCGGGAGTGTGCAGCGCAGATCGCCGCGAAGTCGTGGGCGCCGCGAGGCTTCGCGGAGTCCTGGGAGTCCTGGCTCACCGAGAACCGGAACCCCTGCACGTCACCGTCCCCGGGCCGGTCCACCGAAGGGCCCTGCGTGGCGTACAGCCAACGGCCGCCGTCCGCCCCGCCGCCCCCGTCGAGCTGCCAGAACGACCAGTAGCGGTAGCCGACGGCGCTCGCCGGGTTCGCCCCGGCGAGCGTGATGGCGACGAGTGCGACGAGTGCGCACAGCGCGCGCAGAGGGAGCGGCACGGCGGCCAGGAGGGTGCGCGCCGTGCGCGGCCCGGGGCGGCGGCGCCTCACGCCTTTCGCCTCGACTGGAAGCCCAGCACCAGGCCGAAGACGATGAGGACGACCAGCACGATGCCTACCACCAGTTCGATGACGGTCGTGTGGTCGCCCGAGCTCCCGGACTTGTGCGAGACCGCGGCCCCGGTGGCGTGCATCGGAGGCCCTGAGGCGTCCAGCGCGTTCACCAGGTCGGTGCTGCCGAAGTGGTGCGGGTCGGTGTGGGCGGCGTGCGCGGCGAGGATCAGTTCGGCGTACGCGGCGGGACCGCTCTGCTTTGCCCAGCTCGCGGCGTGCCCTGCCAGCCACTGGCAGGTGGTGCGGGCCGCCTTGTCCTCGCCCGCGGTGGCGAGCGCGATCACCGCGTCCGCGGTGTTGCCGTAGTCGGGCTGGTCCGCGGCGCCCGGCAGGGACGACTTCAGGTATGAGGTGTGGGCCAGTTGCGTGCGCAGGTACGCGGTGCCATTGCGGGCGGCGCGCGCCACGGTGGCCTTTCCGCCGTCCGTGCACGCCGCTCCCGCGGCCGGCGACTGCCCGGACGCAGAGGTCTTCAGCGCGCCCACCACCGGCCCGCTGCCGAGCCCGCCGAGCACTCCCGCCGCCGTGGCGTCCGCGTTCGCCGTCAGCTTGCCGGACTTGAAGTCCCGCAGCCCGAAGGCGCCGCCTTTCGCACAGGGTAGGGCGAGCGTCACCAGCGCGTCGTACGGCGACTTGCCGTCCTTGGCGGACCGTACGCCTGCGGGGTCCTCACCGGTGCCGGCGAGCGCGCCGATCACGATGCCGGTGGAATTGGCGTCGCTCGGCCCACCCGGGTAGTAGCTCCAGCCGCCGTCGTTGTTCTGCACGGACTTCAGCCAGGCCACGGCCTTGCTGGCGGCGGCAGCGCCGGGAGAGCCCGGGTGTGCTGCGGCGGCCTCGGCCTCCACCGCGGCGGCCGTGGAATTGGTGTCGGGTGAGGTACTGGTCGCTTTGCTGTCGCAGGCCTTGCGTATATCGCTCCGGTAGGCCGCGAAGCCGCCGTTCGCGCACTGCTGTCCGAGCAGCCAGCTGATGGCCTGCGGCGCCGCGTTCTCTCCCGCCGTGTGCTGCGCGAGTATCGCGTACGACTGCCGGAACACGCCGTCGTACGTCGGGTCCGCGGTGCCGTAGAGACCGGTGGGCAGCGCCGGGGAAGGCGTTGCGGAAGCTTTCGCGGGCGACGATGAGCCGTCCGCGAGGGCGGCGGGGGCGGCGGGCAGCGTGACTATCACGGCGGCGGCCAGCGCTGCCGCACTACGGCGAACGTTCATGGTCGGCGGGTGCCTCTCCCTGTGGGCGAGCCGGGCGCACGGGCACACGGGGGCACCGGGCGGCTCCGGCTCCGTATGCCTCGACGGTGCCGGCCACCGGAGGTCCCGGTGGCACGAGCCGATCACGTCCGGGCGAGGCATTCCGGCTCACCGCCGGGTGGCGGTTCACGGTTGCGGGTCAGCGCCGGATTCGCACCGGCTTCCCCTCGCACGGGTTGTGAGGACGACGCTTCACTCTACCGGCCGCACGGTTCCCTTCCACGGGCCGTACCGGCCGCCTTGCCGGGCCTGGCGCGCGAAACGCGGGAACGGGCCGCTTTGCGTGACTCGTTGACGACCCGGGACGGACCGGATCATCAGTGGTCCGCCGCTCCGTTCGGCGGCCCTGCTCCGTTGGGCGTCGAACCATGGCGCTCTGCCGCTCCGTCCGGCAGCGCACCACTCGGCCCCGTCGCCTCGGCCGGCGGATCCAGCAGCCGGCACACCGTCTCCAGGTCGGCCCTTACCTGGGCGGTCGCCGTGCGGCCGGAGAGCCAGGCGATCAGGGCCGCGTGCCAGGTGTGCTCGATGACGCGTACGGCGGAGAGCTGCTCCGGTGCTGGATCGCCGGGCCCGATCGCCTCCAGGATGATCGCGGTGGTGCGGCGGTAGACCTGGTCGACCTCGGAGTTCACCGAACGGTCCGCGAAGGTCAGGGCGCGGACCATGGCGTCCGCGAGATACGGCTCGCGGCGCAGCGCGCGAAAGGCCCGCATCAGGGTCTCGGTGACCCGCTCGCCGGGGCTCTCGCCGCCGGGTGGCCGCTGGCGCAGGGTGGCGTGCAACTGGTCGAGGCGGTCCTGCATGGTCGCCACCAGCAGGTGCACCTTCGACGGGAAGTAGCGGTAGAGCGTGCCCAGGGCGACGCCGGAGGTCTCGGCCACCTCCCGCATCTGCACCGCGTCGAAGCCGCCCTGTCCGGCCAGCCGGGCACTGGCACGCAGAATGCGTGCGCGCCGTGCCGCCTGCCGCTCGGTCAGCGGCGCGGCGGCGGCCGTGTCCGACGCATCTGCCTGCACAGTCATATGTCCCGCTCCGTGACGGTCCTCGACGATCATTCGCACGGTGACCGTACTCGTAACCGGACCGTCGGCAAGGGCCCGTTCGCCGTCTTCGTGCACCTGCCCGCGCATCCGCACCCGCGAACCCGTGACGCAGACGTACACCACGAGCACACACGGCAAACGGCGGCCCACCACGGCCGATGCCCCGCCGGCCGCACTCCCACCGTGGCGCGGATCACCGGCGCCCCCCGGGACGGCGAGGCTACTTGCCGGTAGATTTGGTCCGAACGATCAAGTCTGAAACTTGTTCTAACATTGCTGCCCACGCGTAGGGTCGCCATGAGCACTGCGAGAAGGGGGCCAGGAGTGACCGCTGAGACCGAGGGAGCGGGACTTCGGGCGTCCGGCGGGCCGGCGATCGCCCTCCAGGCCGGAGTGGTCGCAGCCGACGGCGGCCGGCCGCTGCGCATCGCGCTGCTGTCCTACAAAGGCAACCCGTACTGCGGCGGCCAGGGCGTCTATGTGCGCCACCTCTCCCGCGAGCTCGCCCGGCTCGGCCACCACGTCGAGGTCATCGGCGCGCAGCCCTACCCGGTGCTCGACGACATCGATCCGGGCCACGCTCCAGATCCGCGAGGCGCGCAGGGAGCCCTGCGCCTGACCGAGCTGCCCAGCCTCGACCTCTACCGCCAGCCGGACCCGTTCCGCACACCCGCCCGCGAGGAGTACCGCGACTGGATCGACATGCTGGAGGTGGCCACCATGAAGACCGGCGGCTTCCCCGAGCCGCTGACCTTCTCGCTGCGTGCGGGCCGCCATCTGCGTGCCCGCCGCGGCGACTTCGACGTTGTGCACGACAACCAGACCCTCGGCTACGGCCTGCTGGGCGACCTGGGCGCACCGCTGGTCACCACGGTCCACCACCCCGTCACCGTCGATCGCAGCCTGGAGCTGGCCGCCGCGGACAGCAGGCTGCGGCGGGCCTCCGTGCGCCGCTGGTACGCGTTCACCCGGATGCAGAAGCGGGTGGCGCGGCGGCTGCCGTCGGTGCTGACCGTGTCGGGCTCTTCGCGCCAGGAGATCATCGAGCACCTGGGCGTGCGCGGGGACCGTGTCCGCGTGGTGCCCATCGGGGCCGACACCTCGCTCTTCTCGCCGGATCCCGCGGTGCCGCAGGTGCCGGGGCGGATCGTGACCACGTCCAGTGCGGACGTGCCGTTGAAGGGCCTTGTCCATCTGGTGGAAGCGCTCGCGAAGGTGCGCACCGAGAATCCGGCGGCGCATCTCGTCGTCGTCGGCAAACGCGCCGAGGCCGGTCCCGTCGCGCAGGCCATCGAGCACTACGGCCTCGCGGACGCGGTGCGCTTCGTCAAGGGCATCTCGGACGCGGAACTCGTCGATCTGATCCGCGGCTCCGAGATCGCCTGTGTGCCCTCGCTCTACGAGGGGTTCTCGCTGCCCGCCGCGGAGGCGATGGCGACCGGCACCCCGCTGGTGGCCACCACCGGCGGAGCCATCCCGGAGGTCGCGGGGCGCGACGGTGAGACCTGTCTCGCGGTGCCGCCGGGCGACGCGCAGGCGCTGGCCGCGGCGCTGAACCGGCTACTGGGCGACGCACAGCTGCGGGCCGGGCTCGGCGCGGCGGGCCGGGCGCGGGTCCTGGAGAAGTTCACCTGGGCGCGCGCGGCCCAGGGCACCGCGGAGCTGTACCGCGAGGCGATCGCCCGCACCGCCACCCAGGGCACCCGGGTTATTTCCTCTCCGAGCGGAAGTAATCCGCGCACCTCACCCCCCACCCATCCCGGCCGCCCCGCGGTCACCGGGACGCCCTCCGGGAGCAACGACTGATGCTGACCGTCGACTTCACCCGCTTTCCGCTCGCTGCGGGCGATCGCGTGCTCGACCTGGGCTGCGGCGCGGGGCGGCATGCCTTCGAGTGCTACCGGCGCGGCGGCCGGGTCGTCGCCCTCGACCGCAGCGTCGACGAGGTCCGCGAGGTCGCCAAGTGGTTCGCGGCGATGGAGGAGGCCAAGGAGGCGCCGGCGGGCGCCACGGCCATCGCGATGCAGGGCGACGCGCTGGCGCTGCCGTTTCCCGACGAGTCGTTCGACGTCGTGATCATCTCCGAGGTGATGGAGCACATCCCGGACGACAAGGGCGTGCTGGCCGAGATGGTGCGGGTACTGCGCCCCGGCGGCCGGATCGCCGTCACCGTGCCCCGCTACGGACCCGAGAAGGTCTGCTGGGCGCTCAGCGACGCCTACCACGAGGTCGAGGGCGGCCACATCCGCATCTACAAGGCCGACGAGCTGCTCAACAGAATCCGCGAGGCGGGCCTGAAGCCCTACGGCACGCACCACGCGCACGCGCTGCACTCCCCGTACTGGTGGCTGAAGTGCGCCTTCGGCGTCGACAACGACAAGGCGCTGCCGGTACGCGCGTACCACAAGCTGCTGGTCTGGGACATCATGAAGAAGCCGCGTGCGACCCGGGTCACCGAGCAGCTGCTCAACCCGATCGTCGGCAAGAGCTTCGTCGCCTACGCCACCAAGCCGCACCTGCCCGACGCCGGACGCCTGGACCTGTCGGAGACCGGGACGTCCGCGGCGTGACGAGTCCCGAGAAAACCGAACGGCTCGTCCTGCCGGGTGTCCTCACCGGCCACCAGGCCGCCGCCACCGTGCGCGCCATCCTCGCCGTCCAACGCCCGGACGGCGCGATTCCCTGGTTCCGTGGGCACCATCTCGACCCGTGGGACCACACTGAGGCGGCCATGGCCCTGGACGCGGCCGGGGAGCACGAGGCCGCCGCCCGCGCCTACGCGTGGCTCGCCCGGCACCAGAACGAGGACGGTTCCTGGTACGCCGCCTACGCCGACGGCGATGCGGACGATGTCACCGACCGCGGCCGGGAGTCCAACTTCTGCGCCTATCCGGCCGTCGGCGTCTGGCACCACTATCTGGCCACCCGCGACGAACACTTCCTGGACCGCATGTGGCCCGTGGTGCGCGCCGCCGTCGCCTTCGTCCTCGGACTCCAGCAGCCCGGCGGCCAGATCGGCTGGAAGCGCGAACCCGACGGCACCGCGCTCGCCGACGCCCTGCTCACCGGCTCGTCTTCCGTCCACCACGCGCTGCGCTGCGCCCTGGCCATCGCCCGCCTGCGTGGTGAGCCGCAGCCCGACTGGGAACTGGCTGCCGGTGCCCTGCGGCATGCGATCCTGTGCCACCCGGAGCGCTTCCTGGACAAGTCCCGTTACTCGATGGACTGGTACTACCCGGTGCTCGGCGGCGCGGTGACCGGCACCGCGGCCAAGGAGCGCATAGAAGCCGACTGGGACCGGTTCGTCGTGCCCGGTCTCGGTGTGCGCTGCATCGTGCCGAACCCCTGGGTGACCGGCGGCGAGTCGGCCGAACTCGCTCTGGCGCTGTGGGCGCTGGGCGAACCCGACCGCGCCGTGGAGATCCTCCGCTCCATCCACCACCTCCGCGACGCTTCCTCCGGCCTTTACTGGACCGGCTACGTCTTCGCCGACGAGGCGGTGTGGCCCGAGGAGCTGACCACCTGGACGGCCGGCGCGCTGCTCCTCGCGGTGGCCGCACTCGGCGGTGACGAGGCGACCTGCGCGGTGTTCGACGGGGAATCGCTGCCGTGGGGGCTCGATCCGGAGTGCTGCGGGTAGTGCTGCGCTGAGCGCCAGGACGGCGCCCTTGAGCGCGTCACTGCCGGTACAGCCGGCCGGCCACCAGATGGCCCACTATGAGGTAGACGCCGGCGGCGAGGCCGTAGCCGGCGACCACCCGCGCCCAGGCTTCGTTGAACGTGAAGAGATCACGCGACCAGCCCGCGAGCCAGTCCGCCGTCGGGCGGACGATCTGTACCAGGTTGTTGCTGCGGTTCGCGTCGAGGAGATACATCAGGATCCACAGGCCGAGGATGAGGGCCATCGCATCGGCGATGGCCGCGACGACCAGTCCTGCTCGCTTCGTTCCGTTATAATGTCGAGACATGAGGTGCGGGTTGCCCGTCGATCCGGGACTAAACGAGGCGGCCCGGGCGGCCTGTTGCGGCTGACGGTGCGTCATATGTGTGCGCAGTACCCGTCCCTTTGAGCTCACGACCGCTCGTCATTCGAGGTCAGCGCCGACCCGGCACCCTGTGCACGGCCGCCCTTCGGCCTCGCCAAGCCGGCCCTCGCGCGCTACGAGAACGGTGTCCGCGGTGCCGCCTTCTTTCCGGCCTGCTCCGGGACCTGCCTCCGTCGTGCCGACAGTCCGACGGGCCGGGCCCATGGCCCCGAACGGCTCAAGTCGCCGATCAAGAAGGCCGATTGAGCCCGGCCCGGTGGTACTCAGTGCCGCTTCTTGCGGACGCTGCTGCCGCCGGATCCGCCACTGCTGTGCGACGTGTGCTTCGACACGTGGCTGTGGCTGTATCCGTGTCCGGATCCGGAAGTCGGCCGGGTGAACGTGCCGCCCGTGACCCAGCCCTTCTTCGCGTACGAGTGGTAGTAGTACGCGGCGCCGAGCGACCGGCTTTGGCACTTGGAGGTGCTGATGAGCTTGTAGCCCTTGTGCGTGTCGTGCTGGAACCTGTTCACGCAGTTCGTACTGGACCCGGAACTGCAAGCGGTGAGCCCCGTGCCGAGCAGCACAGCCACCCCGAGCGGCACCATGACCGCTCTGATCCCCCATCGGCGTGTGACGCCCATGCTCAACCTCTCCCATGACCTTGTGGATACCGCCCGCCGTGTCCACCGCGTGGTGCCCGGCGGGGCAGCCCGCAGGGTAGCGGGTCGGCGGTGTCGGCCGCTTCGATGACCATCAACTCCTCACTCGGCCAGGAAGAAGAAGCCGTCGCAAGCGGAGCGCTGCCGAAGTCCGCGGCGCACGAGCGGCAACGCAACGGCCCCTGGTCCCGTACGAATACGGAAACAGGGGCCGAGGGGCTTCTCGATGGGACGTCGAAACGCCGACGAGGCGGAGTGGTGCTGGAGGCGTCAGCCGCGCTGGATGCCCGACGTGTCCTGGAGGACACCGCGGCGACCGTCCTGGGTCTGGGCCACCAGACTGGAACCGCGCTGCTCCACCGCCAGGTACCACGTGCCGGGCGCGAGCTCGGCGAGCGGGTTAGGCGAGCCGTCCTCCGGGAACAGCGGGCGCTGCACGGGGACCGCGAACCAGAACGGCGAGAAGTCGCCGGACGGCTGGGCGCCCTGCGTCGGCACGGGAGCCGGCGCCGGCGCCGGAGCGGCCTGGGCGCCCGGCTGGGGCTGTCCGGCCTGGGCACCGTACGGCTGGCCCGGCTGGGGCTGTCCGGCGAATCCGGGCTGTGCGCCCGGGTAGCCGTAACCGCCCTGCGGCGGCTGCATGCCGTACTGCGGTCCGGCCGGATTCGGGGCGCTGACGAGCGGCGCCTGGAATGCCGGGAGCATCGGGGTGGCGACCGCGGCGCCGGCCAGGGCCAGGGACGCGATGAGGCCGAGGATCAGACCGGCACCGGCATCGATCCCGTCCGGCACGTCGATGATCGTCCAGAACATCACCCAGGCAACGAAGATGGTGATGCCGACGCCGAGCTGGCTCAGGTCGAGACCGGCGACGCGGCGCTGCTTCGGGCCGGTACCGGTCGCCTGCGGCAGCGAGCGGTTGATGATGATCAGTGCTGCCCCGATCACTCCGCCCATGTAGGTGCCGATGCCTGCGCCGAGAGAGTCCCAGGCGTTGGGCGAATTGATGTCGGAGCCGGCGCCCGAGTACGAGTAGTAGTCGAGGAACGAGGCGATGAACAGCAACACCGCTGCCACGATCACCACGCCATCGCCTCGGTTGAGGGAGCGGATATTCACTTCAGGTCCTTCGTCAGTCGTCTCATCGGTCGCTGGTGGGCGTCGCTGTCGCTCAAGGCTCGCGGTGGCCGGTCGCTCTCGGGCGTCGGCGGTCGCGGTGGCCGCGCGGGCGAAGCGCGGGGGTGGCCCCCCATGGTAGGGGCGACACTATCGCCTCTTTCTGAGGGGTGTCTGCCGGTCAGGAGCCCCTGAAATCCCCTATGGGGGCATTCGCCGGAAAGCGGTGCGGCGCGCCCCCACGTGCAGCGGGGGCGCGCCGGTCATCTGTTACGGGTTCGTGCCCGACGGGCTTCCGGAAGGGAAGCTTCCAAAGGGTGTTGCCCGCGTGGTCTACGGCGTTGTGCCGTAGACCAGGTTGCCCGACTGGTACACGGTGATGCTGGGCGCATCCGTGTACGAGGTGCCGGTGCCGTGGCTGTAGTCGTTCGACTCGTCGAAGTTGGACCAGTCGGTCTTGTTGAGCCGCAGCTGGATGTCGCCGGTGGAGGCGCCCGCGGCCAGGCTGCCGGAGTCGAAGCTGACCTGGAGGTAGTGGTCGGCTCCGGTTCCGGACGACGTAGCGGTGCTCAGCGTGAGGTTCCCGCAGCCGAGCGCGGCGTAGTCGCAGTTCGTGGTGAAGGTGCTGGCGCCGCCGTCACTGGTGAAGTAGTAGCGCACCGTGACGCCGGACAGGCTCACCGCCGAACTGCCGGTGTTGACCAGCTGGATGCCGGGCCGGATCTGGTTGTCGGTCACCGAGGCGTCGTTGTTCTTGTACTGGACCTTCAGCGTGCCGTTGCCCGTGCCGCCACCGGTGCTCGCGCTGGTGGTGGCGGTGACCGCCGCCGAGGCCGCGGAGGTGTTGCCCGCCGCGTCCCGGGCCCGGACCGTGTAGGTGTAACTCGTCGACGCGCTCAGGCCGCTGTTGGTGTAGCTGGTGCTGCTGGCGGAGCCCACCAGGGTGCTGCCGCGGTAGACGTCGTAGCCGCTCACGCCCGTGTCGTCACTCGAAGCGGACCAGGACAGCGACACACTGCTGCTCGTGGTGCCGGTCACCTTCAGGCTCTGCGGAACGCTCGGAGCCTGGGTGTCACCGCCGCCGGGGTTGCCGCCGCCGTCGCCCAGGGCCGGGTAGGCGTTGGCGAGCAGCTGCTGGAACTCCGCCGAGAACCAGTGGCCGGCCAGCGGGGCGCCCGCCATGGCACCGGTCGGGTTGTTGCCGTTGCGCCCGTTGCCCGCGTAGTTCGGGTCGCACATCCCGTCGAAGCCCTTGCCCTCGTCGTTCGCGATCGGCTCGCTGTTGCCGTCCGACTCGCCCGGGGGCTTGGCCCACACATACGCGTCGATACCGGTGGCCGGGGCCGCCTTCGGACGCTCGCCGATACCCGCGCCGACCTGGTTGCACCAGTTGCCGGGGTGGATACGGCGGTCGATACGGCTCTCGTTCACATAGGTGTTGAGATCGGTGGACGTGCTCGTGGCGGTCGGCCGGCTGGAACCGCCCCAGCCGTTACGGGCGGTGTCGATCAGCATGCCGATGTTGGAGTTGAAGCCACCGCGGCTGATCGCGAGGTCGCGCAGGGCGACCGCATACGACTGCTCGTCGACGTAGTAGTTCCAGTCCACCCACTTCGACTGGCGCACCGTGGTGCCGTTCACCGTGTCGGTGACCTTGAAGTTGGGCTCGATCAGCGCCGAGTAGTTGGCGGTGTTCACGGCGAAGCCGTGCACATCGTTGACCGTGGCGCCCTCGCTCGTGGCGGCCTTCTTGAACTCGTCGACCGCCGGGCCGAGGTTGGTGTCCCAGCCGAGCCAGCCGTGGTGGCCGGCGTCGATGTAGTTGTAGACGTTCGGGATCGCGGCGAGGGTGTGCAGCGCGTAGCCCACGCCCTTCTCGTAGTTGCCGTTCGCCTTCATCGTGGCGCACGCGGTCGTGGAGCCGGCCTGCCCGTCGGCGTTGGTGACGATGTTGGGCAGCGAGTCGGGCTCGATCAGCGCGACGATCCGCAGGTTCGCGTACTTGGAGTCGCTGAGGATCTGCGCGATCGGGTTGATGTAGTCGCTCTCGTAGCGGCTGAGATCCGTCGGGCCCAGCTCGCCGTTGGAGGCCAGTGCGGCGCAGTCGCGGCCCGGCAGGTCGTAGATCACGACCTGGAAGAGGGTCGCACCCTGGCTGAGCGCGGTGTCGAGGTGGTCGCGCAGGCCGCGGGCGCCGGAGGTGCCGGTGATCGCGGCGATACGGTCCATCCAGACGAAGGACGGGTTGTTGGACACCGCGGTGCCACCGGGCTCGGCGGCGGCCTTGGCCGACCAGTCGGGGTTGACGTAGGGCGTGGCGCCGACGTAGGGGTTGTCGACCTTCGCCGCCGCGGCGGCCTGCGACGGACCTGCGGTCAGCGCCAGCATGCTGCAGCCGAGGGCGAGCGCCGCGAGGGCGGCGAGCAGGCGGGGTCTGCGCCTGTCCAGTCTGGTGCCGGTTCGTGCTTTCACAGTGCTCCTTGAATGTATGCGTGCCGACGGCATGCATAGGGGTGATGGGTGGAACGGGCCCGCGTCCTGGCCGGTCGGTCCGCGCCGCGGCAGGGCAGGGCTGCTCAACGGCCTCCTTTCGGCGGGTCTCCGTGTGAGCGGGGGGTGGCAGTTCTGGGGGCTGCGGCGTCGGCCGCGGCTTACGGCTCCTGGCCCCAGGCGAGGGTGCCGTTCACATAGGCGGTGATCTTCGTGGCGGCCGCGTAGGACGTGCCCGTGCCGTAGCTGTAGTCATCGGACTCGTCGAGGTTCGACCAGTCGGTCTTGTTCAGCCGCAGCTGGATGTCGCCCGTGTTGCCGTTCGCGGCCAGGGTGCCGGCGCCCGACGCGAACCCGACCTCCAGGTAGTGGTCGGCGCCGGTACGTGAACCGCTCGCCGTCACGACACTGTGCGTGATGTTCGACGAGCCGAGCGCGGCGTAGTCGCAGTAGGTGCTGAAGGTGGAGGCGCCCGTGGTGGAGGAGAACCAGTAGCGCACCTTCACCGTGGAGAGGTCGACGGGGCCGCTGCCGGTGTTCACGAGCTGCAGGCCGGGCCGGATCTGGTTGTCCGACGGCGCCGAGTCGTTGTTCTTGTAGAGGACCTTCAGCGTACCGGTGCTGGTGCCGCCGCTCGCGGTGGTGGCGGTGATCGTGGAGGACAGCGCCGAGGTGTTCCCCGCGGCGTCCCGCGCGGCGACCGCGTAGGTGTACGCCGTCGACCCGGACAGGCCCGTGTCGGTGTACGAGGTGGTGGTGGCGGTGCCGACGAGCATGCCGCCCCGGTAGACGTCGTAGCCGGCGACCCCGACGTTGTCGGTCGACGCCGTCCAGGCCAGGGTGACGCTGCTGCTGGTCGTCGCGGTCGACTTCAGACCGGTGGGCACGGTGGGCGCCTGGGTGTCGTCGCTGGGGCCGCCGCCGTCCCCGCTGAAGAGTTCGGCGTAGGTGGCGAAGGCCAGCGCGATGTCGGCCTGGGCCCAGAAGCGGTGGTAGGTGAACGTGGGCACCGCACCGCCGTCGAGGTAGGCCTGCACCTTCGACCACTGCGGGTCGTCGCGGTACCAGGAGCGCAGCCCGAGGAAGGTGACGCCCGGCTCGATGACGTCCCCGTTGGGCATGGTGCCGGTCCAACCGGACGGGATGTAGACCTCGTCGTTGAAGCGGTTGTAGTCGGCGCGGGTCTCCGGGATCGCGATGCCCTTGGAGTCGGTGTGCTGCGCGAGGGCGTCGAGCAGGCCCTTGGCGACCGCGGCCACCGAGGCGTCGCCCGCCTTGGCGGCGTAGTAGGTCAGCGTCTTGGCGTAGCCGGCGGCGACGCCGACGTCGGTGCCGTAGTCCACGACGGAGACATGCAGACCGGAGTTGGCCCCGGGGCTGCTCGCGTTCCAGGTGTCCGGCTGGCCCGACCAGCTGAGCGTGGAGGGGATGGAGAAGGTGCCGTCGGAGCCGACCGTGGTCTTGCCGACCGCCCACGCCACCCACTTGTCGAGGATGGTCTTGGCGCTCGCGTTGCCGCTGACGTAGTAGTACTCGGCGACCCGCTGCATGCCCCACACCTGGAAGCCGAACCAATTGTTGCTCGGCGGGTCGTGGTAGACGGGCTGCCAGTCGTAGGCCATGCCGTAGAAGGTGGGCGTGCCGGACGGCGGGGCCTCGTAGGCGCCGTTCCAGCTGTTGGTGGCGCCGCCCGCGATGGCGCCCTCGGAGGACTGCAGCCAGCGCAGGAACTCCAGCTGCCGGGTCAGGCTGGTCGACCAGTCGCTCGCGCCGGTGGACGACTTGGGCTTCAGGGCCGCCACGTTCGCCAGCGCCCAGGCCGCCAGCGGGTTCTGGTAGCCCTGGTGGGAGGCGCTGTCGCCGATCCGCCAGGCCCAGCCGCCGCCCGACTCCGCGCCGCCCCAGGCGTAGTACCAGGAGAGCAGGTAGTGCTGCGAGCCGCGGCCGGTGCCCGCCGGGCAGCCGGTGGGGCTGGTGCAGTTGCCGATCTGCTTGAAGTACTTGTCGAACAGCGCGTAGCGCAGGTAGTCGCCCATCTTGGCGGCCTTCGCCACCGAGGCCGACACCTGGTCACCCTTGCCCTGCGCGGTCGCCCACCGGTAGGCCCAGTACGCGGCCTGCACGGCGCGCGAGTCGGCGTCCGGGGCGTCGGTGTACTTGTACTGCTTGGAGTACTGGGAGTCGCCGGTGAACAGGTCGAGGTACCCGTTCTTGCCGCCGTAGTTGAACAGGTCCGTGGTGGGCTGCGGGACCGTCTCCCACACCGATTCCTGGGCGCCGCGCTGGTAGCTGTTGATGAAGGAGGCGCCGCTGCCGGGGCCCGCCTCGCCGCCGGTGCCGGGGTGGTTGCCGTAGCCGTAGACGTTGTCGACGTCCATCAGCCAGTGCATGCCGTAGATATCCGAGGTGCCGTACGCACTCTTCAGCTCGGCGGCGATCGGGTCGGAGCCGACCGGGACGGACGAGTCCAGCTTGGACGGGTACGCCGAGGGCAGCGGGTGCTCGGGGGCGTAGGTGGCCGGCGCACTCGCGTTGTACGAGTCGTTGCTGGGCTGGTCGGCGTGTTGCGGGATGATGGACTTCTCGGCGACCGCCCAGGCGTTGTTGAAGGGCGTCCAGTCCCCACTGACCCTGCCGTACGCGGCTTCCAGCCACATCCAGTAGCTGAACGCCTCCGACGTGGTCTGGTGCCCGTGGTCCGGCGCCTCGACGATCAGCGTCTCCACGCAGTGGTAGGGGATGCCGTCGGAGCTGAAGTAGCCGTTGGCCGGGTCCTTGATCTTGTTGTACTGGGTGAGGAAGGCCTGGGTGTACGGGTCGTCCGCGGCGGCGACCTGCGCCGCGGCGTGCTGCGCGCCGGGCGACGTGGCCTGGGCGATCCCCTGGCCGAGGCCCAGGGCGACCAGGCTGCCGCCGAGCGCGGTGGTGAACGTTCTTCGAGAGAACGGTCTTCCGGGTGTGGACACAGGTGTCTCCTTGTCGGGGGTGCGTGCTGGTGCGGGCGCTGCCGCAGCTGCTGGTTCACGCGCAGCTGCTGCCGCCGCGGCCGTACGGTGCGCGGGGCCGCGGAAGAAGGCGTCGTCGAACGTGCAGTCGTCAAACGTGCAGTCGTCGGACGTGACGTCGTGGGACGTGCCGTCATGAGACGTGCCGTCGTGGGACGTGAAGTGGGGTGAGGGGTCGGAGGTTGGGGGGTGCGGGACTGTGGGTTCATGAAATGTGGGGTCATGAAAGTGGGGGGTGTGGGGGGTGGGGGTGCCGGGCCCCTTGCGGGGCCCGGCGGGTGGGACTGGTTACGGCGTGGTGCCGAAGACGAGGGTGCCGCCGGAGTAGGCGGTGATCTTCGGGGCGTCCGCGTAGGACGTGTTGGTGCCGTAGCTGTAGTCGTTGGTCTCGCTGAAGTTCGACCAGTCGGTCTTGTTCAGGCGGAGCTGGATGTCACCCGTGGAGGCGCCGGCGGCCAGCGTGCCGGAGCCGAAGGCGACCTGGAGGTAGTGGTCGGCGTTGGTGCCGGATGCCGTACTGACGCTCTGGGTCAGGGTGGCGCAACCGAGCACCGCGTAGTCGCAGTTGGTGGTGAACGTGCTCGCGCCGCCGTCACTGGTGAAGTAGTAGCGCACCGTCACACCGGACAGGCTGATGGCCGAGCTGCCGGTGTTGACCAGCTGGATGGTCGGCTTGATCTGGCTGTCGGTCGCCGAGGTGTCGGCGTTCTTGTACTGGACCTTCACGGTGCCGTTGCCGCTGCCGCTGGAGGTGCCGGTGGTGGCGCTGACGGCGCTGGAGGCTGCGGAGACGTTGCCCGCCGCGTCGTGGGCCTTGACCGTGTAGCTGTACGTGGTCGAGGCGGCCAGGCCGCTGTCCGTGAAGGAGGTGGAGCTGGTGGAGCCGGCCAGGGAGCTGCCGCGGTAGACGTCGTAGCCGGTCACGGCCGTGTCGTCGGTCGAGGCCGTCCAGGACAGCGAGACGCTGTTGCCCGTGGTGGCCGTCACCTTCAGGCTCTGCGGGACGGTCGGGGCCTGGGTGTCACCCGTGCCGCCGCTGCTGCCACCCAGCTCCGTGTATACGGTGTTGTAGGCCGCCTTGGTCTGGAGGTTCTCATCCCAGAGGCAGGCCGAGCCCTGGCCGCTGAAGGTGTTCGGCACCCAGGAGTACTTGTCCGTGTAGTCCCAGATGGTGATGCCGACGCAGCGGGTGATCCCGAGGCAGGCGTCCACGGCCTGCTTGTAGTAACTCTGCTGCGTGGCCACCTTGCTGGAGTCCGCCGGGAGCTCCATGCGCACGTCGAGCTCGGTGATCGACACATCGAGGCCGAGGCTGGCGAAGCGCTGCATGTTGGCCTGCATGCCGGAGGGGAAGCCGTACTGCACCGCCAGGTGCCCCTGGAAGCCGACGCCGTTGATCGGCACGCCCTCCGAGACCAGCTCGCTCACGAGGCTGTACATGGCGTCGGCCTTCGCGCCGCTGCCCTCGATGTTGTAGTCGTTGATGTACAGCTTGGCGTTGGGGTCGGCGGCGTGCGCGGTGCGGAACGCGTCGGCGATGTAGTCCTTGCCCATCGCGTTGTAGAACGCGTCGGTGCGGTAGGTGCCGTCGTCGTTGAAGGGCTCGTTGACCACGTCCCAGGCGAAGACCTTGCCCTTGTAGTGGGTGGCCTCCGTGGTGATGTGGTTCTCCATGGCCGCCTGCACCTGGCTGGACGGCAGCGAGGAGACCCAGCCGGGCAGTTGGCTGTGCCAGACCAGGTTGTGCCCGCGCACTATCTCGTTGTGCTGCTGGGCGAAGTCCACGACCGCGTCGCCCTTGGTGAAGTTGAACTGCCCCTGCGAGGGCTCGATGGTGTCCCACTTCATCGAGTTGCCGGGGGTGATCTGCCCGAACTCGCTGCCCAGGATGGACGTGTACGGGGTGTCCGACAGCTCGGGGTTGTCGGTGGCCGAGCCGAAGTAGCGGCCCTTGGCCTCGGCGAGATCATCGAGCGTGCTCGCCGCGGCGGCGCTGGGAGTGGCGGTCGTGCTGCTCGCGGCGGCGGGCGCGGTGGTCGCGAAGGCGGCCGGGGCGAAGCCCAGGGTGAGTGCTCCGAGGGCGAGCGCCACCACGGCCGGAAGCGTTCTCGGCAGCGCGTGTGCACGAGTGTGCGCCGGTCTGATCCGTCTGATCCACGTCATTGTTGATCCCTTTGGACGGCTGGCTGGGGGATGGGGTGAGGCCGAATACGGGGAGAGAGTGCCTGGACAGTGCAGGGAAGAGCTCCCTCGGATGCCACCGGAGGGTGGGCCGCGGGTGGCGCGTCCGAAGGTTCAAAGCTTCAAAGGTCCAAGAGCGCGACTCATAGCGGGACTTGACCGGTGGGAGCGATCTGTGGGAGCGCTCCCAACAGTGGTCTTAGGTGAATGCACCTGTCAAGGAGTCGGACCGAAACTCACAGTCCGGGAAGGAGCCCGACATTCCACTCCCGTCGTCGGGTGCGCACCTTGCTTTGCCATCCGGAAATAAGCAGGCATGGGTGCGGATTCCGGATCCACCTCACAGAAAGCGTTTTCGGTTCGGTGCTGGCGTTGCAGTCACACACGCCTCGTACGACCCTCAGCCGCGCAGGAAACTTTCGAGCCCCGCAGAGATCCCCTCGGCGGCTTTCTGCCGCCAGGCGCCGCTCGTCACCAGAGCCGCGTCCTTCGGATCCCGCATGTTGCCACACTCGATGAACACCTTGGGTACCGTCGAGAGATTGAGGCCGCCCAGATCGCTGCGGACGTCGAGTCCGGTGCCGTTACCGATGTAGTTGGACGGGGCAGACCCGGTGTACTGAACGAACTTGCCCACGATCCGCTCGCCCAGGTTACGAGACGGGGCGGCGATGCTCCGAGTGTCCGCGGCGCCCGCGTGCACTGCCTTGGGAAGGATGACGTGGAAGCCGCGGTTGCCCGCGGCGGAACCGTCGGCGTGGATGGAGATCGCGGCGTCGGCGTGTGCGTCGTTGCCGATCCGGGCACGCTGGTCGACGCAGGGGCCCCAGGCCCGGTGGCCGTCCTGGGTCAGGACCACCTTGGCGCCCTCCTTCTCCAGGAGGGTCTTGAGCCGCCGTGAGACGTCAAGGGTGAACTGGGCCTCCGGATAACCGGCGTTGGTGGCGGTGCCCGTGGTGTCGCACTCCTTGTGGTCCGTGCCGACGTCCACCTGGCGGTTGATCTCGGCCGTGTGATCGCGGTTGCCCGGGTTGTGGCCGGGGTCGATGACGATGACCTTGCCCGCGAGCGGGCCACTCGCCGCGCCGGACTGCGCGGTGTCCTGCTTGCTGGCGCTGGCGCTGGGTGATGCGGACGCGCTCGCCGTGGCCTGTCCGCTCCGTGTTGGCGCGGCGCTCGGCTGGGCGGCGGAGGGCGTGGTGCTCGTCGGGGCCGCGTCCGCCCGCTGCCGGTCGGAACCCCCGGAACCCCCGGAATTCGCCGCGTGGAAGATCAGCCAGCCCACCAGCGCGGCGGGCACCAGGGCGGCGACCGTGACGGTCAGCGGGCCGCGCCGCAGCGGCCGGGGACCGTCCGGGGCACGGTCGTGGCGGCCATCGGGATCGTGGTCAGGGCTCACGTACGACACGTCCCTGACTCTAACGGTGCGCCCCCACCTCCGCCCCTGTTCGCCGCAGGATGCGCAGCGAGCGGGCCGCCGAGAGCTGCGTGAACGCGCCGGATTCCAGCGCGCGGCGGTAGATGCGGTACGGGGCCTGGCCGCCGTCCGCAGGGTCGGGGAACACGTCGTGGATCAGCAGCAGGCCGCCCTCGACGAGGTGCGGCGCCCAGCCCTCGTAGTCGGCCGTGGCGTGTTCGTCGGTGTGGCCGCCGTCGATGAAGACCAGTCCGAGCGGAGTGCGCCAGAGCCGTGCGACCTGCGGAGAACGGCCCACCACCGCGATGACGTGCTCTTCGAGCCCCGCCTTGAACAGGGTGCGCCGGAACGTCGGCAGCGTGTCCATCCGGGCCACCCCGGGATCCGGATCGACCAGCTGAGGATCGTGGTACTCCCAGCCCGGCTGCTGCTCCTCGCTGCCGCGGTGGTGGTCGACGGTGATCGCCACCGACGTCGCGCCGCCTGCCGCACGGGCCGCGGCGGCGAGCAGCACGGTGGAACGGCCGCAGTAGGTGCCCACCTCCAGCAGCGGCAGACCGAGCGCCGCCGCCCGCACCGCCGCCGCGTACAGGGCGAGTCCCTCGTCGCGTGGCATGAACCCCTTCGCCGCCTCGAAGGCCGCCAGGACCTCCGGCGCGGGCAGCTCCCCGGGCGCCTGCGGTCCGGCGTCCTCGGCCGCCACCCCGTGGGACAGCTGCGGGGTGGTGTCGGGGGCCATGGGTCCTCCAGCTCGGGGGCGTGCGTGGCCGAGCAGCGGCGGCGGCTCAGCCGGGGGTGTACACGGGTACGGGGCGTAAGTATTTGCACTTACGCCCCGTACCCATGCTGCCGTATGCCTTCGGTGCCTGGGGCGGCGGGGGCTTGTGGCGGGTGCTGAGGAGCGTGGTTAGTTCCGCTGCGAAAGGAACTAATGCCGGGGCCGGCTCGGAACGACTGGGCATCTGGCGGGGGCCTCTGCCGTGTCGTGTCGTGCTGGGCTGGAGTGTGCCGGGTGGTGTGGTTAGTTCCGCTCCGAAAGGAATCAATGCCAGGCTCCGGAGCCTTCGCGCACCCGGCTGGCGTGCCGGTGCCGAGGGGCGGCCTAGTTAGTTCCGCTCCGAAAGAAACGAATGCCCTCAGGACCCCCGCGCACCAGCACTCCGCGCTCCTACGGTGCACTGCCACGCTCGTGCCGTGCGTGCCGTGCCACGTCCGTGCCGGTGCCGGGGAGGCGTAGTTAGTTCCGCTCCGAAAGGAATCAACCAACATCAACATCACGGCCCCACTCGCCCACCCCGGCATGCCGCGCGCCATGCCGGATCGCGGCCCCGGTCGGCTCAGTTGTAGATCGTGGCCTGCTTGGCGGTCGACGAGATGCCGTTCGCGCCGTGGAAGATCCGCTCTCCCCAGGTGGTCAGGGACTGGCCGTTGAAGTTGTTGACCATGTCGAGGTACGCGACGTCGCTGCTGTTGCCGCTCCACGACCAGCCCATGTAGCCGATGCCTTGCTGCTGGGCGGTGGACATGATGGTGTCCTCGTCCGGGTTGCCGTCCGTGTGCTGGTTGCCGAACTCGCCGATGGCGATCGGCAGGCCGGCGCTGGTGAAGGCGTTGAGGTAGCTGGCGATCTCCGCGGCGGTGTCGTAGACGCCGTACATGTGAATGGAGAACAGCGTGTTGCCCTGTGAGTCGGCGCTGGCGACAGTGCGGGCGTTGTCCCTCATGACGAACTGCCAGTCCTGGCCCCAGTTGGGCGCGTCGACCATCAGGGTCTGCTGGATTCCGGCGTTGCGGATCTTCTGGATGGCGCCCTGGGTGGAGGAGGTCCAGATCGACGTGTTGTTGTTGCCGATCGGTTCATTGCCGATGTTGAGGATGGTGTAGTTCTCCTGGCCCTGCAGCGCGCTCTTGATGCCGACCCAGTAGTCGGCCGCCTGGGACAGGGTGATCGCGGCGCCGTCATCCCCGTAGCCGGTGGTGTCATGGGCTTCGAGGATGGCGATCAGCTTGTTCTGCTTGCACAGGTTGATGACGTTCGTGACATCACTGGCGGTGCTCTGGGTCCAGCGGGCGCCGGTGCTCAGCACGATACGGACGCTGTTGGCACCCAGGGCCTTGATGTCGATGAGCGACTGGGCGGTCTTGTCGGGGTACCAGACGTGGGCGGCGCTGACGCCGCGCAGGATGAAGTTGCTGCCGTTGGCTTCGACCAGTTTGCCACCGCTGATGTGCAGCCCGGTGGCCGCGGCGGTGGCCGGCGTGGCAACGCTGGCCTGCGCAGTCTGGCCCACACCGGTGACGGCGAGACCGGTCAGTGCGGCGAGGCCGGTCGTGAACTGGCGGCGGGTGAACGATGTCATGCTGCGACTCCATCGAGATCGGGCGTCCCGCATACGGCTTACGGACGCAGACGCAGACGCAGACGCAGACGCAGACGCAGACGCAGACGCAGACGCAGACGCGGACGCGGATGCAGATACGTATGCGTATGCGTATGCGTACGCGTTATGTGCTGCGGTGTGAAGGGGCCTTGTTGTGAAGGCACTTGGTGCACCGTGCACACGGATACGCATCCGGCGGCCGTGCGGGACGCGGACGGGGAAAGAGCGTGGCGGGCGGGCCGTGGGGTGCTGTGTGGCCGCTCACCGGTGCATCGGGGGATGCGGCGGAACCGGCCCCGGCGGGAGCGGGGTCCGCGGTCGGCGGAGGCAGGGCCGCTGATCGGGATGCGGCCCTGCCTAGGCCGGGGTCAGGAACCGGCTGTGGTGAGGCCGGGAGTCAGGTACTTGGCCAGTGCCGGGTACCAGCGGTCGGCGATCTTGACATTGCCCGAGTCGTTCGGGTGCACGCCGTCGTACGTGTCGCTCGCGTCGCTGAAGCCGGTCCACTGGTCGACGGCGGTCACCGGGGACTGGGCGGTGGTGATGCCGGCGGCCCAGCCCGGGATCGCCGCGTTCAGGTCCTGCACGCGCTGGCCGCAGTCCGTGCAGCCGCTCGGAGCCATCGGCAGGATCTGGGCCACCAGGACCTTCATCGCGGGGTTGTTCGCGCGCATCTGGGTCACCAGCGTGGTGAACGCGGCCAGGATCGTGTCCGTGGACTTACCGCTCCAGACATCGTTGGTGCCGAAGTGCATGACAACGATGTCAGGATTTGTCGAGGAGAGCCATCCCACCAACTGGTTCTGGTCCGCGGTGACTGTCGCGAGTGCGCCGCCGTGGCCTTCGTTGTCACCGTCGTACGGCACCGCGCAGCCCTGCGGGCCGAGCGTGCCGACGAAGTCGATCGAGGTGTAGCCGGCGTTCTGCAACTGGTTCCACAGCAGTGCGCGCCAGCAGCCCGGTGACCCGGTGATCGAGTCGCCCAGCGGCATGATCCGTACCGGATCTGCGGCGATGTCGGTCTGCCCGGCCGGTCTTGTCCGTGCGGCTGACGTCGGCTCGGCCGTGGCCGCGGGCTGCGCGATGGCCAGGGCGAAGGCCAGGGCCAGCGCGGCCGTGAGCGTCCGCCGGAGGTTCTTGCCCCACATGGCCGTTCCTCCTTGTGTGTGCGGTGCGTTGTCCGCGGGCGTGGTCGTCGCCCGCGGGGCGTATCGGGGTGCGTGCGCGCCGGTGTGGCGGGGTGCCGCCAGTGCACGGGATGCGCGGGGCGTGCGGGTCCGCGCCTGGGTGATGGCGCGGGTTCGGTTGTCGCGAGCCCGTTGTCCGCGTCCGGTCGTAGGGCGGGTGCATGCAGATGGGAGCGCTCCCAGCGCTAGGTCCACATGACCTCATGTTGTCGTTGCCATGTCAAGAGTTACGGCGATGTGAACGGTGGGGCGGTTGCGGGGGTCGGTTTTGGTCCGGAGGGACAGTTGGTGTCATGTCCGGGTAGGGGTGTCTTCCTGAGGTAGGTCCAGAGGTAAGGGCCTATTTCCGCTATTTAAGGCCTCGTCCGCAATGGAGCGGTCGCGCTCCGCAGCGGCGACGGAGTGTGTATGGAGTGTGCAAGAGGGTCGCATCCGGCCGACGCGGTGATGGCGGCCCCTGCTTCAGTGATCTCTATTGTGGAATAAATTTACTTGGAGTGACTGTGCGGGCCCGCTCGTGGAGATCGCGTGCGGCGTGACTCTTCAAGTGTGGCCGAATCATCTTGTATGAGCGTTATTCAGAAGGTCTACCGCGTTCAGACCGCTCCGGCTCGATATTGGCTCAACGTATTGGTGACGCCGCTTGTGAATAACGCTCTCAGTATCCCGGAACGGATGAGCTTGGGGATGTCTGCGTAGCGGGTCATCCGATGAACATCCTGCTTCAAGAATTCGCCGGGTTCTGGACGTGGGAACGCCATCGCCTACATTTCGGCGGCCTCGTAAGCGCGCAGGACCATGGTGGCCCTGGCGCGCACCTGCTCCTCGGGGTCGCGGGCCTTGATCTCCTCCAGCATCGGTTTGAATTGCGGCCATTCGATGTAGACAAGGGACGAGATGGCGATGTCCCGAACTCGGTATTCGTCGTTTTCACGGGCGGCCTTTGTGAAGGCGTCGAAGAAGTCCTGGTTGAACTCGCGCGGCGCACCGAACCCGGCGCGCACGAGGGACTGGGCCAGGCGACGCGGATCCTCGTCGTCCTGGATCGCTCCCAGCAGCTCGGCGAGGCTCTCGATTTCGTCCTCAAGGTCGTCATCCATTTGCCGGATGACCCGCTCGGTGAGCTCGATATCCTTGCCGACGGCGACGAGGCAGCAGTCGTTTGAAATATGGCTCTCCAGATAGCCGAGCACCACTTGCTGTGTCACCCCCCAATTCACCTCGCGTCCCTTGCCGCGGTCGAAGTCCCGGTCGGCTTCGTACACGACGGGCCAGCCGTACGACTGCGCCAACTCGTTGATTTCGTCGACCATCGGGGAATGCCGAAGCGCTCGCCGTCGTGTCCGGTAGACCATGTCCTGCCTCTTGCTTCGTTCCGCCGCGATCATGTCCTGCTCATTATTTAGAAAATATCGGGTCTGATACTTCGCATCAACCGCCAAAGCCGGAATTTCAGATATGCGAAAACGCCTGGGTAGTGTCGGCTGAACTACCTCACTGAATCGGCTTGGGCGTAAAGGCAAAGAGCGGCCCATCGCGTAAATTCGTCCCTTCTGTCGGGACGTGAATTGCGGTAGGTCTGTTGCGATATCAATCTACTACAGGGCTTACTGCCGACCAGATCGAGGAGCTCGTCGCTCGCGTCTGGCAAATCACTTACCGCACCAGGAAGCGAGGACGACCTCCGATTCTCGGGCTATATCGTGCGGTCGTGCTCACCTTGGCATACATCCGACAAAATCTGAATCAGGCAGCTGTGGGTGATCTGTTCGGGGTGAGCCAGCCGACCGTATCGAGAATTTACCGGAAGATGCTCCCGCTGATCGGCCAGGCTCTGTGCTTGCACGTCCCTGATATCGAAGAGGCCATCCGTGGCCGACTCGTTCTGGTCGATGGAACCGATGTCCCGACCGGAAACCGCGCCGGCCACGATGTCAATTACGCTGGCAAGCGTCGTCGTGCCGGGCTGAATATCCGGATTGCCGCTGACACCGAGGGCGGTCTGCTGGATATTTCCGTACCCCTGCGTGGATCAATTCATGACCGAAAAGCGTTCACCGAGTGCGGTTGGGAAGCCCGCCTGGCAGACACTCCAGTCATGGCCGATCCTGCGTACCAGGGAAGTCACGCGATCACGCCCCGCAAGAAACCACAGGGCGGCGAGCTCTCCGTCGGCGACAAGGCCAACAACAGGAGCATCTCATCAACACGATCCGCAGTCGAGCGATGCATCGCCCACCTGAAGAACTGGAAGATGCTCGCCAACGGATATCGAGGACGTCTCGCAGAACTTCCCACCATCATCCGGATCATCACAGCACTCGGGTTCTACCGAACTCGGCTGGTAACCCTTACGAATAACGCTCCTAGAAGTCTCAGCGGGGGAGACGGGTGTTCCAGGAACGACGGAGATCGGCGCAGAGCGCAAGAAGAAAACACCTGCGGAGAAGATCAGGGAGGCCGAGAAGGTGCGCGACACACTGCGGGAGACACTGTGCAACGCGGGAGTCGTGTTGCCGTCTCTCGGAATGGACGCCGTAGGTTACCGCAATGAAAGTCAGCTCCGCTGATCGAACTGGGCCGCTGTGATGTCGAAACGGCCGTCAAGTTCAACGATGCGTTGCAGCGCTGACCAAGATCCCGGCTACCCCTTGGCGCGTGGCTGAACGGTGCGTCACCGCGGTGGCGCACCGTTCAGGCCCGGTCAATCAAGGGTGGCTCCAGGAGAGCAAGTCGGATCGTTGCGCGACCGGCGGTTTTGATCAGAATGGCGCGCTTCGAACCGATGCGCTGGCTTCATCGAGCTGGGTTTCGTCGAGCTGGTCTTCGCGAGAGGAACCGGAGGAGGTGGTCGCCTCTGTCAGCCGGCAGAACCCCGCGCAACACCATGGCGGTCGCACGGTGTCCCGCCGAGACTGTCCGACGGCCGGTTGGACTCAGCCGCCGCTCTTGCGTCGGAACGACTGCTGGGTCGCAGCCGGGCCGTGCGCGCCGCGGATCTTCGCCGCATCGGTGTTCGCGGCGAGGGTCGCGGCCTCCGCCTGCATGCTGCGCTTTCGCGCCAGGGCCTCGCGAAACTTGGCCTTCAGGTCGTATTGACCGTTCTCGTCAGGCGCCAGAGCGGGAGTCTCGGCGTCAGCCGAATCCGAACCTTCTGGCGATGGAGACGCTGTAGTCATGGTGACCTCCTGGGTTCGGGCAATGGAAGTACAGCTTGTCATGCGGGCACCGTGCGGAGTGCGGCTGCTTGCGCCTGGCACGGCACTCCACTCGTCGTCGACGTCTTCACCACTCATGCCACCTGCCCTTTCCGGCAGATTCCGGCCTTGCCGGCGGTGTGGAAAACGTCACGGGGTCCGCCTCGCGGGTGCGCGAGGCGGGGCCGGACGTGGTCGCGCGGGACGGTGGTCTCGGGGTCAGCCGTCCGCTCGCGGCTGTCCGGCGGCGGGGGAGTGGGCCGACAGGGGTAGGTCCACCTCGACGCGGTTGCCGTGGCCGGAGTAAGTCGCCGCGGATGCGGCGGGTGCGTGGCCCGCGGCGCGCACGGCCAGCACATAGGTTCCGCCGTCCGGCACGGGCAGCGCGTAGCGGCCGTGCGCGTCGGACAGGGCCGCGCCTGCCTGGCGCCCGCGCCCGTCGATCAGTGTCACCTTCGCGCGGGCCACGGGCACCCCGTCGGTATCCAGCACCAGGCCGTGGAAACCGCTCTCGGCGCCGTCGCGCGAACCGGCCTGCACGGCGTGCGGCTCAGTTGCGGACACCTGGCCCGCGGATATCCCCGTGGATATCTCCTCCACCGATGCAGGCGACACCACCGATGCAGGCGATACCGGAGACGCATCAGCAAGCGCGCTGGCCGCGGCTGCCGATACACCGACGAGCGCCGGCTCGCCGTCATTCGGCGGGAGCACTGTCTCGTCGGACGGGAGTGACTTGTCGAACGAGAGCGATTCGTCGGACGACGGTGACTCGTCGGACGAGAGCGATTCGCTGACATACGACGCGGCCCGCAGCTGTGACCGCTGTGTTTGTGACCGTGACGGCAGGAAGACGGCCAGTAGCAGTCCTCCGGCGACCGCGCCGGTGGCGATCAGGAACGAGATCCGGAAACCGTGCATCGTCGGCACCGGGACCCCGCCCGTCACCTGGGCGGTGTGGGCCAGCACCATGCCGATCACGGCACTGGAGACCGACGTGCCGATGGACCGCATCAGCGTGTTGAGTCCGTTCGCGGCGCCGGTCTCCGCGGCGTCGACGGCACCGATGATCAGCGCGGGCAGCGAGGAGTAGGCGAGACCTATGCCCGCGCCCACGATCACCGAGATGACGATGGTCTGCCAGGCCGCGTTCATCAGGCCGATCCCGGCCCCGTAGCCGATCCCGATGATCAGCATGCCGAGCAGCAGCGAGACCTTCGGGCCGTACTTCGCGGCGAGCTTCGCGTAGATGGGCGCGGTGAGCATCATCGTCAGCCCGAGCGGCGCGACGCACAACCCGGCCTTCACCATCGACTGGCCCAGGCCGTAGCCCGTGGCGCTCGGCAGCTGGAGGAGCTGGGGCAGCACCAGCGAGATGGCGTAGAAGGCGACGCCGACCATGATCGAGGCGAGGTTGGTGAGCAGCACCTCGCGGCGCGCGGTGGTGCGCAGGTCCACCAGCGGAGCGGCGCTGCGCAGTTCCATCAGCCCCCACAGGAGCAGAACCACCACCGCAGCGCCGAACAGACCGAGCGTGAGTGGCGCACCCCAGCCCCAGTCGCCGCCCTTGGTCACCGGCAGCAGCAGGAGGATGAGACCGGCGGCCAGGCCCACCGCACCCGGCAGGTCGAACTTCCCCCGCGCGCGCACCGCGGACTCCGGCACGAACAGCAGCGTGAGCAGGATCGCCAGCACACCGAGTCCGGCGGCCGTGAAGAACAGCGCGTGCCAGTCGAGATGCTGGGCGACGAGCGCCGCACCCGGCAGCGCGAGGCCACCGCCGACGCCGATCGACGAACTCATCAGCGCCATCGCGCCGCCGAGCCGCGCGGGCGGCAGCTCGTCGCGCATCAGGCCGATGCCGAGCGGGATGGCGCCCATGGCGAAGCCCTGGAGCGCTCGACCGGCGATCATGACCAGCAGAGAGTCGGTGAAACCGCAGACCAGCGAGCCGACGACCATCACAGCGAGGCTCGCGAGCAGCATGCCCCGCTTGCCGAAGAGATCTCCGAGACGGCCCATGATCGGGGTGGCCACGGCGCCGGCGAGCAGGGTGGACGTCATGACCCAGGTGGCGTTGCTCGGCGAGGTGCTGAGCAGGGTCGGGAGATCTTTGATGACCGGCACAAGCAGGGTCTGCATCACGGCGACGGTGATGCCCGCGAAGGCCAGTACGGGGACGAGGCCGGCGCGGCCGTCACGTTGCTTGCCCGGATCAGCGGGCAGCTCGGACGTGGGAACGGCGGACCTCTGGGTGTGGAGGTCCGTCGTTCCGGGGTGCTGGTCGGTCGTCTGGGTCATTACGTGCGGCCTCCAGGGGCGGTGAAGACGTGCGTGGAACGTTGAAACGGTGCAGCGCTGGAACGCTGGAAAAGGTGGGGCGCTGGAACGGTGGAACGGTGAAGTGGCGGGACGAGACGCAGGGGCGGGCGGACGGCGGACGCCGGAACGGTCGTCTGTCGACGGTGCGATGGCTGAGCGGTGCGGTGGCCGGCGATGTCCGGCCGAGCGACGTGCCGGCCGAACGATCTGCCGGCCGAACGATCTGCCGGCCGAGCGGTCTGATTGCTGCATGGCTGAGGGTGTGACGTGACCGCGGCATTGCGGCACTACGGAAACGGGCGACGGGCTACGGGTACGACGGGACTGCGAAGCTGCGGGCCTGGATGATCGCGGGTCGGCGAATCACGGCACCCGACACTGCGGTGCGGGGATGTGCGGCGTCACGTGAGAGATCAACTCTGTCCGGGAGAGCGGTATTCCGAAGGAAATCGTACGACGTGAATCTTGACTCGTTCGTGACCTTCCGGATTCGTTCTGATCCGGTGCTGTCTGTCCGATTCTGGTGGGATATTGCGTCCGGTCGGGTCGGCTTCCGGTCGGGTCGTCCAGCCGGGTGGCGTCCGGTGGGACGGGCGGACGTGGGTGAGCCGGACGCGGGCGGGCGGGTGTGCGGCGGGCTGGCGTGCGGGCAGGGAGGTGAGGAGGCGGGTGTGGTGGTCCGGCCCGTCACAGCCAGCCTTGCTGGCGGGCCTCCCGTACCGCTTCCATGCGGTTGCGGGTGCCGGTCTTGCCGATGGCCGACGACAGGTAGTTGCGCACCGTCGACTCCGACAGGTGCACTTTCGCCGCGATGTCCGCGACCGTCGAACCGTCCGCCGCCGCCTTGAGGACATCGCACTCGCGGGCGGTCAGCGGATTGGGGCCCGCGCTCAGGGCCGCCGCGGCCAGCGCCGGATCGACCACCGTCTCGCCCGCGAGCACCCGCCGGATCGCCGCGGCCAGCTCCTCCACGGGGCCGTCCTTGACGAGGAAGCCTGCCGCGCCCGCGTCCATGGCCCGCCGCAGATAGCCGGGCCGGCCGAACGTGGTGAGGATCAGCACCCGGCAGTCGGGGCACTCCTTGCGCAGCGCCGCCGCCGCGTCCAGGCCGCTGCATCCGGGCAACTCGATGTCGAGCAGCGCCACATCGGGCCGCTGCGCAAGCGCCGCGGCCACGATCTCGTCTCCCGCGCCCACCTGTGCGACGACCTCCATGTCGTCCTCAAGGCCGAGCAGTAGCGCGATCGCGCCCCGCAGCATCCCCTGGTCCTCGGCGAGCAGGACTCTCGTACGTGTGACGCCGGAATCTCCGGGGCGCTGCGTGGTCATGCGGGACAGGGTAGGCCGGGTGCGCGGTGGCCGGTCCGGGTGCCGGGCGGCCCGGCGCCGTCCGCGGAACGGGCGGTCGGCTGCCGATTGACAGAGCTTGTGTCGCTTTCATGTCATATGATCAATTGTGAGCGAAATGCTGGTTCGTGCGCCGATATGTTCACGGCGCTGATTCGGGAGGTCGGCATGCCGATTGCGAAGGCGCTGCACCGGTCCGGGCTGCGGAGCGCCCATATGCAGGTGATGTCGGTGGGGGCGATCGCGTTGTGCATCGGATTCTGGACCCGCGCCAAGGGCTACGACCAGGACGAACGCGGCAATGCCGAGCGCCGGGCACTCTTCGTCGGCCTGTGGCCTCCCATGTTCTGGCTCATCGGCCAGTCCATGGCGGAATGTGAATAACCCGCCACGGCACGAGAATTACCGCGCGACACCCGGAAAGGCATGCGCGTGCTGCGTAAGCGTCGTCTTTACCGGGCCGGTGCCGCCGCGGCCCTGCGGGCGCTGGCAGATCTCGACATCAATTACGAAACGGTGCGCGAGCCGGTGCCGTCATGGAGTTCCCGCTGGTGTCTGGACGCGCTGCGCTGCACCGTGGGCCGTGAGACACCCGGAGACCCCGTCGCGGGCGGAGCGTGGGACATCGCCTGCCGCCTGGTGCGCGACTACCAGCTTGCGGACCCCCGTATCCTGCGGGCCCTGTACCGGCGCGATGAGCAGCTGCTGGGCCGGAACATGCTCTTGGAGGGGCACTTTCTGGGCCTGCGGTTCGACATGGGCGTCCGGGTGACGTCGGTCGTCGACGAGACGCGCAGGTCCGGCGGCGCGGCCCGGCGCGTATGGGGCTGGGGTTACCAGACGCTGCGGGGGCATCTTGAAGAGGGCGAACTCAGCTACGAGGTCATCAAGCACCTGCATACCGGCGCCGTCGAATTCCATATCACCGGTTACTCGCGGCGCGCTCCGATCGCCAATCCTCTCGTCAGGTTCGGTTTCCACATGTTCGGCCGGGCGACCCAGCACCGCTTCTACCGGAACAGCGCACGCCAACTGCACCGGATGGTGCAGGCCGAGCTGCGCGGCGCGGCGCCTTCGCACCTGGAGACGGTGCCCGGTGCCGACTGCCTGGTCGTCGCCCCGAGCCTGCCGCCGGGCCGTGCGCGGCCCCGCCGGGCTCCGTGAGTACCGGCGGGACGGTCAGCAGCCCTGTGCGTGGTCGCAGAGGGACGCGGGGACGGCACGGGTGTCGACGGTGACCCCGCCTCGTACCCGCCCGCCGGCGATCGCGGCGGTCTTCAGACAGAAGTGCACCCACATGTTGAACTGCATTTCCTTCGCCATGCGCAGTCGGCTGTACAGCAGGTCCGCCCACCGGTCGCCGCCGCGTGACCATGCCTCGACCTCGAAGCGCAGCGTGCCTGCGTCGGCCGCCGCCGCGCGGAACTCGATCTGGCCGGCCTCCAGATGGTCCCGTAGCGTCGCGAAACGCAAGGAGGCCGGCGTGCGGTGCACCACACGCACCGGACCGTCCCAGGGGCCCGGCATCTGCACCCGGTATTCGTCGGACACGTCCGCCGTCCCGACGGGGCCGACCGTCTTGTGGAAGACCGCCGCGGCGGACGGTGCCGCACGGTTGAAATCCGAGGTGAGGGCAGTCATCAGCTCCTGAGGAGCCAGGCTGCTGCCCTCGATGCGCACCGAGAAACGCCGGTGGAACATGGGCCCCGCACCGTCCGCCAGCAGCTGACTCAACTCATCGGTGAGGGCGGGTGGAATCCGCGGCGGCAGATCGCCGCTGTCGCCCCGTGTCTCGCTGCGGTGTATAGCCGTCACACGCCATACATAGCGCCATGTCACCAGCGCCATTCCGGCAGGAAAACGGAGCAGGGTTCCCACCCGCCGTCCCATCGGCGGGCGGCGCGGTTGCACGGAGGACGGTGCGCTCACGTTTTCAGCATGACATCGATGACGCCGACGAGCGCTGCGACCCGATAGCGGACCTGTCCCGTGCGGCGACAGGCCCGCCACGTGCGGCGGCGGGCCTGCCTCGGGCATCGGAGTGCGCCCGCCTCGGGCCGTCCGACAGCCGGCTCAGTGCCCCGCGGCGACCGGTTCCGGCATCCTCGCCGGTTCCGCCGGCAGCTCGGCCGTCACGAGGAAGCCGCCGCGCGGCGCCGGGCCCGCCACCAGGGAGCCGCCGGCGGCGGCAAGCCGTTCGGTGAGGCCCTTCAGCCCGGTTCCGCCCACCGTCCGTCGCGACGTGTCCGTTCCCGTGCCGCCGACCGGCTGCGCCGGGCTCCCGCCGTCGTCGGCGCCGCGGCCGTTGTCGCTGACGGCGAGCTGGACGCGCTCCGCGCTGCCGCTGACCGTGATCTCGCACCGGTCGGCGGCGCTGTGCCGCACGGCGTTCGTGACCGCTTCGCGCACCACCCAGCCGAGCAGGGCCTCGTGCTGTGCGGTGAGCGGCGGGCCCGAGCAATGCACCACGGGTTCGATGCCGGCGGCGGTCAGCACCGAGCGCGCGCTGTCCAGCTCGGTGCTGAGACTGCCCTCCCGGTAGCCGGTGACGGCCTCACGGATCTCGGTGAGGGCCTGGCGGCCCACCGATTCGATGTCGGTGATCTGGCCCAGCGCCGCATCCAGATCGCGCGGTGCGATCCGGCGGGCGGCCTCCGACTTGACCACGATCACGGAGAGCGTGTGCCCGAGCAGATCGTGCAGATCACGCGAGAAACGCAGCCGCTCGCGCTCCACCGCCGTACGCGCCAGCTCCTCGCGGGTGGCGCGCAACTCCTTCACCGTCTCCGACAGCGCGAGGATCGCCGCGGTCACCATGCCCGAGATGAACGTCCCGTAGGCGATGCCGATCGCGTCCCACCCGTCGCGGATCCCGGCCGTCACCCCCGCGATCACGGTGAGCCCGAGCATGACGGGCCCCAGGCTCCGGCCCCGCAGAACCGAGCCCACGGCGAGCGCGAGCAGTGGGTAGAACAGCAGCCAGGTGCCGCCGTAACCGCCAGCCAGGGCGATGGTGATCAGGCCCATGACGACCAGCAGCCAGCGGGTGCCGCGCGCCTCCCGTGTGCACTTGTTGAAGGCACGGAAGACCACGGAGACGTAGAGCGAGTTGAAGATCAGCAGACCGGCCGCGCCGATCAGCGGCTCGGGCGTCTTGCCCTGGATCAGGTTGGAGATCGAGCCCATGCCCATCAGCAGCCACGGCAGCAGTGCGAACCCGTTGGGCGGGCCTATGTCCGCACGCTCCTGCCTCGGCGGCCTGCGCCGCCAGCGACCTGCCGGGCGGTCGTGCTTCCAGGACATGGGCCTTGGCGGCGCGAGCTTGAAGGACATCGGTTTCCAGGACATGGGCATGCGCTCTCCACTCGCGCCGCTGAGCTTGACTGCGTCCGGCGGATCGGGGTGCCGTTCGGGATGACGGGGCGGGGCCGGGGCCGGGATGTGGCGTGGGCCCGGACCGGCGCGGTGGCCGGTTACACGGTGCGCGCCGATCTGCGGTACGCGAATACAGCGTACGAGCCGAAGGCCAGCAGCCAGAGTGCCAGTACGGTGACGGTCGCGAGGGTGGGCGCGTCGCCCTGGGCGACCGACTGTCCGAGCCGCGCGAACCGGTTCGTCGGCGTGTACGCGGACACCGCGCGCAGCCAGCCGGGGAACGCCTCCACAGGGAACCACAGGCCGCCGACGATGGAGAGCCCCAGATTGCACGCCACGTTCACCACACCCGTGGTCTGCGCGGTGAGCCGGTATCCGTTGCCGATCCCGAGCAGGGTGAAGGGGAGGGCGCCGATCCACAGCAGCAGCACGATGGCCACCCACTGCCAGAGCGCGAGGCGCACCCCGTTGATGATCCCGCCCGCCGCCATGACGGCGAGGATGGCGGGCAGCACGATCACCGAGCCGGTGAGGGCCCGGCCGATCACCACACTGCGCGGGTGCATCGGGGTGACTCTGAGCTGCCGCAGCCAGCCGAGCGATTTGTCCTCCGCGACCCCGGTGCCGGTGCTCAGCGCCGAACCGAGCGCCCCGTACGCCGCCATGCCCACCATGGACGCGGTTTTCCAGTGGTTGTCGACGCCACCGCCGATGTTGGTGAAGAGCAGATACATCAGCACCGGCATGCCGATACCGAAGATCACGAAGGCGGTGTCTCGAAGCGCCCGGCGTACTTCCAGGACGATGTAGTCGAGGTATATGGGCATCAGACCGTCTCCTTCGCGCTCGTGATCGCGCTTGTGCCGCTTGTGCTTGCGCTTGTGCCGTCGGTGGCCGTCCGGGGCGGGACGACGACATCGGAGGACGGGCCTGACGGGTCCGGTGCGGGTGCGCCGTCGGACGGCGCGTCGTCGGGTGCCGTCAGGGCGAGGAAGGCGCTCTCCAGGGATGCGGCGGCGACCTCAAGACCGCGGATCGCGCCGATCTCGGCCAATGCCACCACCGTGGCGTCCGAGTCCGTGCTGCGCAGCTGCGCCCGCTCGCCGTGCACCTCCACGGAGACCACACCGGGCAGCCGGTCAAGACCCTCGGCGCCGCGACCCGCGAGGTCGAACGAGACCAGATTGCCGCCCGCGGCCCGTTTCAGCTGCTCACTGGTGCCGTCCGCGACGATGCGGCCATGGTCGATGACCACGATCCGGTCGGCGTTGGCATCGGCCTCTTCCAGGTAGTGGGTGGAGAACAGGACGGTGTGGCCGAGTTCCGCGTAGCCGCGCATCGATGTCCAGAAGGTGCGCCGCGCCTCCACGTCGAGCGCGGCCGTCGGCTCGTCGAGCACGATCAGCGCCGGATTGCCCGCCAGCGCCACGGCGAACCTGACCCGCTGCATCTGCCCGCCGGAGAGACGGTCCGCGCGCCGGCCGGCGAGGTCGGCGATGCCCGCGAGCTGGAGCGCCTGGGCGACCGGCATCGGCGCCGGATACCGCCGGGCCACGAAACCTACGAGTTCGCCGACCGTGACACGTGTAGCAAGACGCCCCTCCTGGAGCATCGCCCCCACCCGCCCGGCCTGGACGGCTTTAGCCGGAGCGGTGCCGAAGAGGCGCACGGTGCCCGCGTCGGGGTCGTTCAGGCCGAGCAGCAGAGAGATGGTGGTGGATTTTCCGGCGCCGTTGCGGCCCAGGAGAGCCACGGTTTCGCCGGGCTTGATCTCCAGGTCGATTCCGTCGACGGCGCGCACATCGCCGAATGTCTTGATCGTCCCGGCAAAGGCCACGGCATGCGCGGTGGCTGTGTGTGCCCCCGCCCCCGTGGCGGCCATTGATGAAGTCGTCATGCGGTTACCCCCGTGGATGCCCCCACGTTCACGTGGGGGAGGAAACGGACTCCTGCGGAGCAGGGCAACGGGCGGGGCTTCGCCCCCAGGGCGAAATACCGTGCTCTGACCCGCAGACTTGATCTCTCACATGCGCTGCCACTAGTTTGTGAAGCATGGCAACTTCCCACGTGAAGCGGGCTTTTAAGTGCCGCTTCTACCCGAGTGATGCGCAGGCGGCTGAGCTGTCGCGCACGTTCGGGTGTGTGCGGAAGGTCTACAACATGGCGCTGGACGCCCGTACGCGGGCCTGGCAGCAGGGCGAGCGGGTCAACTACAACGCCACCTCGGCGATGCTGACGGCGTGGAAGAAGACCGAGGAACTTGCCTACCTCTCTGGGGTCTCCTCCGTGCCTCTCCAGCAGTGCCTTCGGCACCTGCAAGGCGCGTTCGTGAACTTCTGGGAGAAGCGGGGAAAGTACCCGCGCTTCAAGTCCCGGAAGAAGTCGCGCTGCTCGGCCGAGTACACCAGCTCGGCCTTCCGGTACCGGGATGGGCGCCTGACCCTGGCGAAGATGAAGGAACCACTCGACATCGTGTGGTCCCGGCCTCTTCCCGAGGGATCGCAGCCGTCCACGGTGACGGTCTCGCAGGACAGCGCGGGACGCTGGTTCGTCTCCCTGCTGTGCGAGGACCCGACCGTCAAGCCGCTCCCGGCCACAGATACGGCCGTCGGAATCGACGCGGGCCTTGACCACCTTCTGACCCTGTCGACCGGCGAGAAGATCGCCAACCCGAGGCATGAGCGCAAGGACCGTGCCCGGCTCGCCAAGGCCCAAAGGGTCCTGGCGAAGAAGGCGAAGGGATCGGCGAACCGGGACAAGGCCCGGCGCAAGGTCGCCCGTATCCACGCCCGCATCGCTGACCGGCGACGCGACACCTTGCACAAGATCACTACCCGTCTCGTGCGTGAGAACCAAACGCTCGTGATCGAGGATCTGACCGTGCGTAACATGGTCAAGAACCGGAAGCTCGCCCGCGCCATCAGCGACGCGGCATGGTCGGACTTCCGCAGCATGCTGGAGTACAAAGCAGCCTGGTACGGGCGAGAGGTGATCGCCGTCGACCGGTGGTTCCCCTCCTCCAAGCTGTGCTCCGTCTGCGGCACCTTGCAGGAGAAGATGCCGCTGCACGTCCGCACCTGGACGTGCGAGTGCGGCACGGCCCATGACCGGGACGTGAACGCCGCACAGAACTTGCTCGCCGCCGGACGGGCGGTCAGAGCCTGTGGAGCTGGTGTAAGACCTCAACGGAGTTCTCCGGGCGGGCAGTCGGCGATGAAACAGGAAGTCTCACGGCGCGAGCCGTAAGAATCTCCCCGTTCAGGGGGAGAGCGTCAAGCCATGACTCTATGAAGTGCGACGACGGACGCACAGACGCGCATGTACGGATTCCGGTAGGACAAATGTCCTGGGACGGCTTCGGGCGGACTGCCGAACGAGTGCGGCAACGGAACCGGTTGCCCGGCACGGGCACTGAGGGTGCCGGGCAACCGGTGGGAGCCCGGCACCCTCAAGAGGCGTCAGGAGTGGCGCAGGCGCCAGGGGGCCGTGGTCGTTACCGGTCGCCTGCGGCCGTCGGCGTTCTCACCGTCCGCGGGTCTCACCGCCCGCGCCGGGGTGTCCGGGGTGTGCGGGCGGGCCGCCGGGTGGCCCGGGTCGATCGGCTGCCGGTCGGGTGCCGGATTCGGCCGGTGGCGCGGGGTGGGCCCGGACTGCCTCCGTCCGGTCGACCAGGGGCGCGTTGCGCAGGGGGACGGGGCGGGGCGCGGGGAGTACGCCGGCCAGCACGCCGGGAACGGGGCCGGGCAGGGCCGCGATGCCTCCTGCGACCGCGGCGGGAACACCGGGCGTGCCGGGCTCGCGGGCGCTGGGTGCGCCGGTTCCGGTTCCGGTGCCGTTGCCGGTGAGGCTGTCGGTGCCGCCGGGGCGGCCGGAGTGCTCGGGATGGTCGAATCTGATGAGTCCGGCAGGTCTCTCAGGTCTCGTCGAAGGGTCGGGTCCAGTGGGTCCGGCTGGTCTTTCGTGCAGGTCGGGCCCGTCGTGGCGGTCGTGGTGGTCGGGGCTGGTGGGTCTGCTGTTGCTGTATCCGGGGCCGTTCTTCGCGGGCTCCTCGTTCGGGTTCGTCGGGGTGGCTGGACGTACCGGGCGGGGTGCCGGAGTCACGGGGGCCACCGCGGTCATCGCCGCCGTCATGCCGGCCATGGCCCGCGCCGCCCCCGTGCCCGGCCCCGGTCTCGTGCGGACCACGGTGCCCGCACCGGTATGACTCAGGCCCGGTCCCAGGGGGCGCCGTACCGGGGGTGCCAAGAACCGGGCCAGGCCGCACGGGACCGCACGGGTCGCGTACGGAAGGTGCAGTGCGCCCTCGCGGGTCCACACGCCGCAGCCGGTCAGCCAGCCTTCGGGGGCCGGGATGTGGTGCAGGGTGCGTTCGGCCGGGCGCCACACGCCCAGCCAGGTGCCCGCGGCACCGTCAATGCGCAGGGCGACCGCGCACCGCTCCGGCGTCAGGACCTGGCCCGGCTGGATGGCGAACGGGGTGACGGCGCAGTCCGGCAGCCGCAGGCACTCCGGGAAGCGGACCGCAAGAGTGCTGCCGAGCACTCCCCAGGCGAGGCGTTCGCGGCCCGGCGACGGAGCGTCCGAGCGGATCAGCAGCAGACCGCTGTCCGGATCGGCGAGCAGCAGCCGGTCCGTGCTCTCCTCGGCGATGTCCAGCAACGGCGACACCGCGCAGCCGCGCCCGAGGTCCACCGTCACCGTCTTCGTCCTGCCGTCCTGCTCCTGGTCGACGGCGAGCAGTCGGCCGGTGCGTTCCAGCCAGGCGCCGCCGGTGCAGCGGCCGGGGAGCTCGGCGAGTCGCCGTGGCCCGGACGGATCGCCGGCCAGCAGCCACAAGGCCGTCGACCGCGGCCCGACGGCCAGCGCGTAAGCACGGCGGCCACCTGGCACCGGCGGGAGCAGCCGCACTGCCGAGCAGCCGTCCTTCGCCACCACGCGGTCCGGATGCGGTACCGGACCGTCGGCCGCCCCGCCGCCTTCCGAAGGCGTCCGCCCCGGAAGGACCGCGCGGCCGGGCACAGCCACAGTTCCGGGCCCCGCCTTGTATCCGCAACCCGTGCCCGACCGGGCCGCGTACCCGGCAGCCTCCGCGTACGCCGGGCAGTGCAGTGCGCCGAGCGGGACCTCGCGGGTGCCCGGGCTCGTCGGGTGCAGCAGCGCGAAGACGTGCCGAGGGCCCTGGGTGCGGTGGATCAGCACCCGGCCGTCGCCCATCGGGAGCACCTCGGTGCCGGGCTGCTCGGGACGTCCGGCGGGCAGCGGCACCCGGTACGGCTCCGGGCCGCCCAGCGTCCACCGCTCCGGGAACCAGAACGGGCCGCCCTCCTCGCCACCGGCGGCGCCGTCGTACCGGGGCCCGCTGCGGGCGAGGCGCGCCGCGTACATTCCTTCCGCCGAAATCGTGCACGGCGGTCCCGGCTGCGGCACCGCTCCCGGCACCGCTCCCGGCACCGCGCCCGGCACCGCGCCCGGCACCGCGCCCGGCACCGCGCCCGGCACCGCGCCCGGCACCGCGCCCGGCACCGCGCCCGGCACCGCGCCCGGCACCGCTCCCGGCACCGCGTCCGACATGGCACCCGGCACCGACCGGCGGGATGTCTTGTCGGCGTTCCCTGCAGTCGCCCTGATGGCACTGACAGTCATTGTTCGGTCACCTCCAGTGACGAACGCTAAGTTCGTTGGAGGCGGACGGTTCCCGGCCCGAGGAACGTTTCACCCGGACGGGTGGCCAAGTCCTCGATCGCCTGAGGAGCGGACCCGGCTGTGCTGTACGGGACCCGGACCGTGCTCCGGGCGGCTGCGGAGCATCGTTCGATCACTGCCCAGCCATCGCTGGTCACTGCCTGCTGACCGTCCGATGACCGTCCGACGCGTGCTCGGTGACCGCCGGATCCGTGCCCCGTCCGGGCACCGGCCGCGGCGGTTTGGCCGCCGGGACGGTGCAGGTAGCCTTGCCCCCGTGCCCCGTCTGTCTGAAGTCATCGCCGCGCTCGATGCCCTGTGGCCCGCCGAGCGGGCGGAGCAGTGGGACTCGGTCGGCACGGTCTGCGGCGATCCCGACGCGACGGTCTCCCGTGTGCTGTTCGCCGTCGATCCGGTCCAGGAGATCGCCGACGAGGCGGTGCGGCTCGGCGCCGATCTGCTCGTCACCCACCACCCGCTGTACCTGCGCGGTACGACCACCGTCTCGGCCGCCACCTTCAAGGGCCGCGTGGTGCACACCCTGATCAAGAACGACATCGCGCTGCACGTCGCCCACACCAACGCCGACCAGGCCGACCCCGGTGTGTCCGACGCGCTCGCGGGCGCCCTCGACCTGCGGGTCACGGGGCCGCTGGTGCCCGATGCGACCGATCCGCACGGCCGTCGTGGTCTCGGCCGGATCTGCGCGGTGGAGCCCGCGCTGACCGTGCGCGCGTTCGCGGAGCTCGCCGCCGCACGGCTGCCCGCCACCGCGCAGGGCATCCGCGTCGCGGGCGACCCCGACGCACCGGTGCGCACCGTCGCCGTCAGCGGCGGCTCGGGCGACAGCTTCTTCGACGAGGCGCGGGCGGCCGGCGTTGATGCCTTCCTCACCGCGGACCTGCGCCACCACCCGGTGTCCGAAGCCCGCGAACACAGCGGTCTCGCCCTACTCGACGCCGCGCACTGGGCCACCGAATGGCCCTGGTGCCAACTGGCCGCCGCCCAGCTCGACGAGATCTCGGAACGGCACGGCTGGGGACTTCGCAGCCATGTCTCGACCACGGTCACCGACCCCTGGACGGCGCACGCCGCCTCCGCCGCCAAGCCCCTGGGCGACCCGGCGAACATCCGATTTACCGCCCTCGACCTAGGGTCGGCCCAGGCCGCCGCCCCCGGTTTTGACGACGCACAGGGAGCCCCCAACTGAATTCCGCGCCCGCCGACCAGATCCGACTCCTCGACGTTCAGGCACTCGACGTACGCCTCCAGCAGCTGGCGCACCGCAGGAAGTCGCTGCCCGAGCTCGCCGAGATCGAGTCGCTGCACAAGGACCTCGCCCAACTGCGCGACCTGCTGGTCGCCGCGCAGACCGAGGACAGCGACTGCGCCCGCGAGCAGACCAAGGCCGAGCAGGACGTCGACCAGGTGCGCCAGCGCGCCGCCCGCGACCAGCAGCGCCTCGACTCCGGCGCCGTCACCTCGCCGAAGGACCTGGAGAACCTCCAGCACGAGATCGCCTCGCTCGCCAGGCGCCAGTCGGCCCTTGAGGACGTCGTCCTTGAGGTCATGGAGCGCCGCGAGTCCGCACAGGAACGCGCCGTCGAGCTGACCGAGCGGGTCGCCTCCGTCCAGGAGAAGACCGACGACGCCGTCGCCCGCCGCGACGCCGTATACGGAGAACTGGACGCCGAACGCGACTCCGTCACCAAGGACCGCGGGATCATCGCCGCCGCTCTCCCCGCCGACCTGCTGAAGCTCTACGAGAAGCTCCGCGAGCAGCAGGGCGGCATCGGCGCGGCCAAGCTGTACCAGCGGCGCTGCGAGGGCTGCCGCCTGGAGCTGAACATCACCGAGCTCAACGACGTCCGGTCCGCCGCCGCCGACACGGTGCTGCGCTGCGAGAACTGCCGCCGCATCCTGGTCCGCACCGCCGATTCCGGCCTTTGAACCGCGGGGAGCCTGAACATGCGTGAGTTCATCGTCGAAGCCGACGGCGGTTCCCGGGGCAATCCGGGGCCCGCGGGGTACGGGGCCGTGGTGCTGGACGCGGCGACCGGGGAAACACTGGCGGAGGCCGCCGAGTACATCGGGGTGGCGACCAACAACGTCGCCGAGTACCGCGGTCTTGTCGCGGGCCTCACCGCCGCCCGCGAACTCGATCCTGGAGCGCGGGTGCGGGTGCGGATGGACTCCAAACTCGTCGTCGAGCAGATGTCGGGCCGCTGGAAGATCAAGCACCCGGACATGAAGCCCCTCGCGGCCCGCGCCGCGGCTGTCCTCCCGGCCGGCCAGGTCGGTTACGAGTGGATCCCGCGAGAGCAGAACAAGCACGCGGACCGGCTCGCCAACGAGGCGATGGACGCCGGCAAGCGCGGCGAGCAGTGGACCCCGTCCATGTCCTCGGCGTCCTCGGCGTCCTCGGCGTTCTCGACGTCACGCGGCGCGGCCGCGGCGCCCGCGTCCTCGGGACCGCCCGGCGACGCGGCGGCGGGTGCGGCCCGGGCCCGAGCGGCGATGACGACGGGTGGCACGGCTCGGCGCGGTGCGGCTGAGGACGGTGGCGTGGCGGCCAAGTCGGCCGCTGACGCGCGGGCCGCGCAGTCCGTGGCGGCCGGCGGCGGGCGCCGCACCGCGGAGCCGGCCAGCACGCCCGCGTCCGGCTGGGCCCCGGCGGACCTCGGAACTCCCGCCACCTTCGTCCTGCTGCGGCACGGCGAAACCCTGCTCACCCCCGAGAAGCGCTTCTCCGGCAGCGGCGGCAGCGACCCGTCGCTCTCCCAGGTCGGGCGGGCGCAGGCCGAACGCGTGGCCGCGGAGCTGGCCGCCCGCGGCACCATCTCGGCGATCGTCAGCTCACCGCTGCGGCGTTGCCGCGAGACCGCGGAGACCGTCGCCGCCCGCCTCGGCCTGCCGGTGGACGTCGAGGACGGCCTGCGCGAGATGAACTTCGGGGCTTGGGAGGGCCTGACCTTCGCCGAGGTCGGCGAGCGCTTCCCCGACGACCTGAACGCCTGGCTCGCCTCGCCCACCGTCGCACCCACCGGCGGCGAGAGCTTCGAGATCGTGGCCGAGCGGGTGTCCGCCGCCCGCGACAAGCTGCTCGCCACGCACGCAGGCCGCACCGTGCTGCTGGTCACCCACGTCACCCCGGTCAAGATCCTGGTGCAGCTCGCCCTCGGCGCCCCGCCCGAGTCCGTGTTCCGGATGGAACTCTCCGCCGCCGGGCTCTCCGCCGTCGCCTACTACGCCGACGGCAACGCCAGCGTGCGCCTCCTGAACGACACGTCGCACCTGCGGTGAGCTGCTTGTCCGGGTGAGATGAGTCGTCTTCTCCAGATGGCCGCCGGTCCGCCGAGAGGTGGTTCGGCGGCCGTTTTCGGCGGTGGGCCGGCTCGTCGGGCGGCTTGACCAGCGGGCGGACGGCTCAGATTCCCGTGCCGCCCGCCGGGCCGTGCGCCACCTCCGACATCGTCACCGGGCCGGAACTCTCACGCACCGTCAGGGCCGGCTCCAGGAGGTCTACTTCGGGGGCCGTGGCGCCGGAGAGTTTGGCCATCACCAGGTCGACCGCGCGGCGGCCCATCTCCGGGGCCGGGATGGCTACGGAGGTAAGCCGTACCGACGCCTGCGCCGCGACCTGCTCCTGGCAGACGGCCACCACCGAGACATCCTCCGGGACCGCCTTGCCCTGCTGGCGCAGCAGGGTCAGCAGCGGCTCCACCGCGTACTCGTTCTGCACGATGAACCCGCTGGTCCCGGGCCGCTCGTCGAAGATCCGGGCCAGCGTCGCGGCCATGGCCGCGTACCCGGCCTCGCAGGGCCGGTGCAGCACCCGTACGCCGAGCTCGGTGGCCCGCGACCGTATGCCGTCCATGGTGCGTACCGCGAATCCGGTGTGCCGCTCGTACACGGCGGGCGCCTCGCCGATCACCGCCATCTCCCGGTGGCCGAGCGAGGCGAGATGCGTGACGCAGAGCGCGCCGGTGGCCTGGAAATCGAGGTCGACGCAGGTCAGACGGTCGGTGTCGGCCGGCAGACCGATCAGCACGGCAGGGCACACGGTGGTCCGGGGGTCGCGCAGCAGCGGCAGCCGCTCGTCCTGCAACTCCACGTCCATCAGGATCATCGCGTCGGCGAGCGAACTGCCGGTGACGCGCCGCACCGCCTCGGGTCCTTCCTCGCCGGTCAGGAAGAGGACGTCGTAGCCGTAGGTGCGGGCGGTGGTGGCGACCGCGATGGCGATCTCCATCATCACGGGCACGTAGATGTCGGTACGCAGCGGCACCATCAGCGCGATGATGTTCGACCGACTGCTGGCGAGAGCCCGAGCCCCGGCGTTCGGGTGGTATCCGAGCTGCCGGATGCTGTGCTCCACACGTGCCCGGGTGGCGGCCGAGATCGACCGTTTTCCGCTGAGGACGTAGCTCACCGTGCTCGCCGAGACTCCGGCATGCTGGGCGACCTCGGCAAGAGTGACCATTCATGTCTCCATGGCAGGGATGCGGCTCGACAACCGAAACGTACCGGCCGGACCGCCCCCGCTTGCCCGCCGGGCCAACCGTAAGGCTCCGGCCAGGGACCTCCCGTCAGAGACGCGGTGAACTACGCGATCCGCCACGACGAGACCTGCGGGCCGCCTCCGGCCCGAGCATGCTGCTCCGTCGTGCCGGACTTCCGGCCGGCGGGATGGCCGGCGTAGTTCCCCGTGCTCTGAGGGGCCGTGACCGCCCACCGGAGGCAGCACGGAGAAAGTCCTAGGTCCATGCCAAGCCTATTGCATGGTATGCAACGCTCTTTGCGCATCCTGCAGCCGCAGAGGCAGGATGACCGCATGACTTCGCTGCCGCCCTCTGTGCTCGATCTCGCCCCCGTCATCCCGGTCGTGGTGGTGGAACGACTGGACGACGCCGTGCCGCTGGCCAGGGCGCTGGTCGCGGGCGGCCTCCCGGCGATCGAGGTGACCCTCAGGACACCGGTGGCACCGGCGGCGATCCGTGCCATCGCCGAAGAGGTGCCGGGGGCCGCGGTCGGCGCGGGCACCGTCGTCTCACCGAAGGATGCGGCTCACGCGGTGGCGGCCGGGGCGCGCTTCCTGGTCAGCCCCGGCTGGACCCCGGCACTGCTGGACGCCATGCAGGCATCGGGAACGCCCTTCCTGCCCGGGGTCTCCTCGGCCTCCGAAGTGATGGCGCTGCTGGAGCGCGAGGTGCGGGAGATGAAGTTCTTCCCGGCCGAGGCCGCGGGCGGCGTCGCCTTCCTGAAGTCCCTCGCCGGCCCTCTCCCGGCGGCCCGGTTCTGCCCGACCGGGGGCGTCACCGCGGCATCGGCGCCCGGGTATCTCGCACTTCAGAACGTGGGCTGTGTCGGCGGTTCATGGATGCTGCCGCCGGAGGCGGTGGCCGCGGGGGACTGGCCGCGGATCACGGCCCTGGCCGGCGACGCGGCGGCCCTGGCGAGGGACGCCGCGGCGGCGCGCGGCTGAGGGGGCCGGTTCTCGGGAGAACCGGCCCCACCGCCTGCCTGACGAATCCCTGACGAGCCCCGGCAGGCTCTGGGAGCCTGCCCTGGACAAGTCCCGGGAGCCGGCCCGGCAGGCGGGATCAGCTTCTGACGGCCCCGGGGTCAGCCCCCGCGGGCCGCGGGATCAGCTCGACGAGACGTTGTAGTTGTTCGTCGTGAAGTTGAGACCACCGGAGGACGAGGTGATCTCGTATCCGAACTGCACATCGCCGACGGTCACGTTGCCCCACCAGCCCTGCGTCTTGATCCAGTTCAGGACCGCCAGGATGTCCACCGTGCCGGACGAGGAGTTCGAGGTCCGCAGGAACGAGAAGACCTGGTTGGAGCCGTTGCTGCCCTTGTAGACATTCCACGAGCTGCCACCGACCGAGACGCTGGCCACCTGGCTGCCGATCGGTCCGACGGCGCCGGTCCAGTTCGCCCAGAGCATGATCTCGTAGGCGTAGTTGGTGTCCCAGATGTCGTACGACGTGTTGTACGCGCCGGACGACGGCACCGAGACGTTGTAGGTGCTGGTGAGCTTGGTCAGCGACGAGAGCGGCTTGTTGACCACCTTTTTGATGTTCGGGTACGCCTTGACCCCGCCGGTGTTGGGGTGGTTGGCGGTGACGCCCCAGGAGCTTGAGGAGTCGGCCCAGATGGTCTGCGAGCCCGCGCCGGAGCCCCAGATGTCGTTGTAGAGGGTGTATCCGTCGGAGGTCTGGTACGTGGCCCACTGGTCCGAGGATTCGAAGGTGTGGTCCGCAAGGGCGGTGGCCTGGACCGGTGCGATGGAGATGCCGACGAAGACGGCGACTGCGGCGGGGGCGAGCAGGAGCTTGCCCAGCGTGCGACGTGCCGTGCGTGCCATGGTTGTCCCTTCCGTGGGGGTTGGGGAGAACGGCCGCGCTCCTGGACGGGCGCGGTGGTGCAGGCTGGTGCGGTGTGCTGGTCAGTGCCCGGAAACGCTTGGTGAAGCGTTTCGACGATTCCGCCCGGAAGGTGCGCGGTGTGCTCCTGCGGGGTGTGCCGAGCATGCGCTGCTGAACGGTGTTCGGTGCTGCCGGATGCCTGGTGCGGCTCGCTCAGGACCGGTGCGGCTCGCGAAAGATACGTCGAAGCGCTTCGACAAAGGGGAAACGGTAGGAGGTTAGAGGAAGCGCGGTATGCGCACAAGGGATCGCGGCGGCATGAGAGTGGTCCCGGCCGGCGGCTCGCGGCCCGGGCCGAGAGCGCGGGAGCGGGTCCCGACCGATGTGACCAGCCCTGCGACGCCGGGCGCGGGCCTCGGTCGGCTGTGCTGGGGGAGTACTGGCCGGCCGTGACCGGGAACGTTAGCCGGCGGTGACCGGGAGCCTCAGTGGAGCTCCGTCACCACCACGTCGAGCGCCCACGCGCGCTCCGCGCCGCCTGACGACGCTACCTCGGTCGCGTACCCCAGGTCCCGCAACGCCTCAACCAGCGCGGCCGGAGTCTTCGGTGCCGCGCCCGCGGTGAGCAGGGCGCGCAACAGCCGTCCTTTCGTGGCCTTGTTGAAGTGGCTGACCACGGAACGCCGCTCCACACCGTCGACCGTGCGCGCATGCAGCACCCGCACGGTGACCGTCCGCCCGGCCACCGCACCCTTCGGCTGCCAAGCCGCCGCGTATGCCGACGACCGCAGATCCAGCACGAGGCCGCTGCCCGCGACCTCGGGCAGCACCTCGGCCATGAACGACCGCCAGTACGTCCCCAGCGGTCCGATCCCCGGCAGCGTCACGCCCATCGAGCAGCGATAGGACGGAATCCTGTCGTTCACCCGGACCGCGCCCCACAGCCCCGAGAAGACCAGCAGCGCCCGCGCCGCCCGCCGCTTCGCCGCCGCATCCAGCGACGCCAGTTCCAACGCGTCGTACAGCACGCCCGTGTAGAGGGCGCCCGCGGTGTGCGTACCGGCCGTCCGCAGCTCCGCGTTCTTGGCGACTTCGCCGCGCTGCCCCGCGCTCAGCTTGAGCACGGCACGCGCCTTGTCGCCGTCGTCGTCCCCCGCGCAGAGCGCGATCAGCTCGTCCAGCACCGCCGCGCGCGCCCCGGTGAGCCCAGACAACGACAGCGACTCAAGATCCACCGGCCCACCCCGCCCGGACGGAGCCTTGCCTTCGGACGGCGGGAGCAGTACGAGCACGGTCGGGTCTCCTGGGGCGGATGTCGGTGTGCGGGTGGACGCGGACCAGCGTACGGGGTGCGGCCGACGGGCCGTGCGGGTCGCTCCGAGCCACTACGCAGGGCGAAACGCGTGCGGTGCCGACGCGCTCACGTTCCACGATCGAGGGACGCGGCAAGATCCCGCTGCACCTTCTTGCGGCGCGCCAAGCCGCATTGCCAACACCGCTCGGCGAACCGGAGAGCGACGATGACCGGCAACTCTGCCAGCCCCCGCAGGAAGCCCCGTTCCCGTCATGCCAGTCATGCCCGTTGTGGTCGTCATATCCGGTGTAGTCGTCATGCCCGCATCATGGGTATGACGACCAGGACGGATGGACGCCGGACGTTGCACCAGTGGGTGCCGAACGGCGGGCGGCCGGAGCACCGGAAGCCCCCGTCAGTACGGCAGGCACGGCAGTGAGGGGGCGGCGCGTCATGAACGCGATACCGATATCAGTACCGACACCAATACCAATACCAATATCAGCACTGAAGCCGACACCGATAGCACTGTCGATACCGGTATCGATGCCGGCTGTGACGCCGAACGGGGATGCGGACGAGGACGGGGCGGCGCACCCGGAAGCGGCGCACCCGGAAACGACGCATCCGGCATCGACGCGCCCCGAATCGTCGGCCGAGTCCGGCTATGGACCGCTTCGGCCGGGCCGGATTCCGACGCAGCAGACGGGTGGGGCAGGGCGTACGCGCGTGGGCGGCCCCGGAGGCGGCGCGCTGGCGGTCCGGGCGCGGGTCGGCACAGCGCGCAAGGTGCCGCGGGAGCACGCCGTATGGACCAGGACGCCGCTCGGCTCCGGCCAGTCGCTCGATCTGGTGGCCGCCCGCTTCTACCAGCACCGTTACGCACCGCACTGCCACGCGGAGTTCACCATCGGAGTCTGCGTCGGCGGCTTTGAGATCATCGATTACCGCGGCGGGCAACTACACGTCCGCCCCGGTTCGATCGTCGTCCTCGACCCCGGCGAGACGCACACCGGTGGCCCGGGACCCGGCACCGGCTACGCCTACCTGGCGATGTATCCGGCACCGCCACTGCTCGCCGAGGGCACCCGGGGCCTTCCGCACTTCCGCGAGCCGGTCCTGGACGACCCCGAACTCGCCGCCGCCCTGCACGCCGCCCACCGCGAACTCAGCGGCAGCTCCGGCACGCCCGCGCCGGCCGTCCACCCGCCCGACCCTCTCGAAGCCGAGTGCCGACTGCCCTGGCTGCTGACTGCGCTCGCCCGGCGGCACGGCACCGCACAGCCCGTATCCGACACCGTGTCCGGAGCGGGCCACATCGCCCATGCCGTGCGCGACCGGCTCGCCGACGAACTCCTTGCCCCGCCGTCGCTGGCGGAGCTCGCCGCAGGCCTCGGCCTCTCCCGTTACCAAGTGCTGCGTGCCTTCCGCGACACCATGGGCATGCCGCCGTACGCCTGGCTGGCCCAGTACCGCGTGACCCGTGCCCGCGCCCTGCTGGACGCCGGACTGCGGCCCGTCGAGGCCGCGGTGCTGGTCGGCTTCGCCGACCAGGCGCATCTGACGCGCTGGTTCCGCCGCGTCCTCGGCGTCACCCCGGCCGCCTACCGGGCGGGAGTGGCCGGATCTCGCGCGGATCACCCGGACGGTACCGGGCATCACTCGGGCGCCGGTTGACGTCCACCACCTCGCCGTACCCCTGCCAGGAGTCGGCGCCCCGGCCACCGGCGCCCGCATCACCACCGCACTCTCGCCGCAACCCCGTTCAAGACATCACCACTCGAACCGGCCGAAGCTGCCGTCATGACTGCACGTGGCTGGTTTCTGTTCGCCCTGATGAGTGTCTTCTGGGGGATTCCCTATCTGATGATCAAGGTGGCGGTCGACGGTCTCTCTCCGTCAGGCGTCGTGTGGGCGCGGTGTGTGCTCGGGGCCGTGCTGCTGCTGCCGTTCGCGCTCCGGCAGGGCGGTCTCGCCCGTGTCGTACGGGCGCACTGGCGCGCGATGACGGTCTTCGCCTGTGTCGAGATCATCATTCCCTGGTGGACCCTGACCGACGCGGAGCGCCATCTCTCCAGCTCCATGGCCGGGCTGCTGATCGCCGCCGTACCGATCACCGGCGTTGCCCTGGCCCGTTTCTTCGGCGCCGCCGAACACCTCGGAACACGCCGCCTGACCGGCCTCGCGCTGGGTATCGCCGGGGTCGCCGTGCTGACCGTGCCGCACCTGACCGGCGGTGACGCCCGTTCGCTCGTCGAAGTGCTGCTCACCGCGATCGGCTACGCCACGGCCCCGCTGATCGTCGCCCGCCACCTCAAGCCGGTGCCGACGCTCCAGCTCATCGCGCCCTGTCTGATTCTGGCGGCACTCGTGTACGCACCGGCCGCGCTCACCGACCTCCCGGCGCAGCTGCCCGGAGCGCGGGTATGGGTCTCGCTCGCGGGCCTCGGCGTCATCTGCACCGCGCTCGCCTTCGTGGCCTTCCTGGAACTGATACGGGAAGCGGGCCCGACCCGTGCGATGGTCTTCACGTACGTCAACCCGGCCGTCGCCGTCGTCGCGGGCGTCGTCTTCCTGGGCGAAGAGCTCAGCGCGGGCATCGTGGCGGCCTTCGCTCTCATCCTGCTCGGCTCCGTCCTGGCGACGTCCGTCGCCCCCGGGCGGACCGGTGCGGTGACGGCCGGCGCTTTCGCAGCGCGGCCGGGACGGCTGCCCGGGAGACGGCAGGTACCATGGTCAGCACGGCAGACGAGCCGGGCGGACGGTCGCGTGGAGCACTCCCTCACGGGAGGTCTCCCCGAGGAACGTCCGGGCTCCACAGGGCAGGGTGGTGGCTAACGGCCACCCGGGGTGACCCGCGGGACAGTGCCACAGAAAACAGACCGCCGGGACCGTACATGTACGGCCTCGGTAAGGGTGAAACGGTGGTGTAAGAGACCACCAGCGCCTGGGGTGACCCAGGCGGCTAGGTAAACCCCACCTGGAGCAAGGTCAAGATGGGCGGCCTGAAAAGGTCGCCCTGCGCGGACGACTGAGGGCTGCTCGCCCGAGTTCGCGGGTAGACCGCACGAGGCCGGTGGCAACACCGGTCCTAGATGGATGGCCGTCGCCCCGACGACCGCGAGGTCCCGGGGCACAGAACCCGGCGTACAGCCCGACTCGTCTGCCGCCACCTGCGGCTTTGCCTTGGAAAGGGCCTCTGGCCTGTGTCGGAGGCCCTTTCCGAGCTTTCGGGACCGGCATGTTGCTCACGTGGTCATCGGTGCGTCCGGCTGTCCGTTCGCGCACTGCCTGCCGTCAGGAGTCGAGCGGCTCATAGTCGAACCAGTCGAAGTGGGTGGCGCCGGCCGAGGCGTACATTCCGAGGACCCGGCCGGTGAAGCCGCCGGCCACCTCGGTCGACAGATACCGGCCGTCGAGCGTGGCGAGCACGGTGAACGTGCCGTCCGCTTCCTCGATCCCGAAGGACAAGGTGTCGGGTCCGCTGCGCGCATCCTCCACGGTCTCGGTGACGGCCACCTCGATCCTGAGAACCAAGGGCCCGGCGGCCACCGGCCGGGACGCGGCCACGGTGTGCAGCGGGCCGATGCGGGCGAGCACCTGTACGCCTGCGGATGTCGCCTCGATCTCGTAGTGGTGTTGCTCGTCGAGCCGGACAGCCAGGCCGCCGCGCCCTTCCGCGGCGTCGATCAACGTGCGTACCCGGCAGGACAGGTGCTGCTGGCGCCGGCCGACGAATGCGACGTCGAGGTCGTCCAGTGACTGGCCGCGGGCCTGCAGGGTCAGCCACCCGGGCCGTTCCTTCGTGGTGCAGCTCTGGGCGGGACGGTGGCGCGGCGAGATCCAGCGCTGGTGCAACTCGCTGAGGTCGAAGTCGTCCCGGCTCGGCACGGCTTCGGCCTGCTGAAGCGGCCACGGGGGCGCGGGCATGCTGGGCGTCAGCTCGCCGACGACGGGCCAGCCGTCGACCCAGCTCACCGGCGCCAGGAATGTCTCCCGGCCCAGCACGTGCCAGCCGGGAGTACCGCCGCGTGGTCGTACACCGAGCAGCACCATCCACCATGAATCGTCGGGCCCCTGCACCAAGTCCGCGTGGCCGGTGTTCTGGATGGGGTGATCGGTGCCGCGGTGGGTCAGGATCGGGTTGGCCGGGCAGGGTTCGAAGGGGCCGATGGGCGTGCGGGCACGGGCGATCGAGATGCCGTGGCCCCGCTCGGTGCCGCCTTCGGCGATGAGCAGGTACCAGTAGTCGTCGATCTGGTACAGGTGCGGCGCTTCCGGGGCTTTGGCGCCAGGTGTGCCGGACCAGAGCCGGTTCGGCGTACCGAACGACTGGCCGGTGTGCGGATCGATACGGATCTGGCCGACACCGGCATAGGTGCACCAGCAGTTGCCCTCGTCGTCCCAGGCGAGATCCGGGTCGATGCCGTGGACCCCGGGCACCCGGACCGGGTCGGACCAGGGGCCGGCCGGGTCGGTGGCGGTGAACACCAGGTTGCCGCCGTCGTGGACATTCGTGACGATCAGCCAGAACCGGCCGTCGTGGTGGCGCAGCGTCGGTGCGTAGATCCCGCCGGAGGACGGGGCGTCGAGCGGTAGGTGCAGTTGGCTCGGGCGCTCCAGGGCGTTGCCGATCTGCGTCCAGTGCACCAGGTCCCGACTGTGGAAGATGGGGATGCCGGGGAAGTATTCGAAGCTGGAGCACGCGAGGTAGTAGTCCGCGCCCGATCGGCAGATGCTCGGATCGGGGTGGAAGCCGGGGATCACGGGGTTGCTGACGGTGTTGCTCGGCTCAGGCATCCTCGACACCCTCATCACGTCCTTTCATCGGTTCGAACACAGGTGGCGGCGTCGGCCAGTGGGCCTGGTGGCCACCGGCCGACGCCGTCGGCTGGGCGCGCGACTGGAACCGCTGAGCGAGACCTCCGTCGGTCCGGCGAGCTGTGCCGGCCGGCCAGTACGGAAGTCCCACGAGGCGGTCCCGCCGGTCGCGAGAGATGTTGTCCATCGCGCCGGTCGCGCTGCCGCACCTGGTGTCGCGGTGGTCAACTGATCGGTGTGGGGGTGGTGGTGATGGTATTACCTGGCGTTCTTCAGGACGGGTGTGCGCACCGGCGCCATCAAGGGCTGACGGCCGGCGGGCCCGGCCCCACGAGCTTCCGGCGAGCCGCCGTACCGGGCCCGGGCCTCACGCGCTGCCCGCAGGCCTGCGCGCACCGGAAAAGGTCACGGATCGGCACATCGAGAGTGCCCGCGATTGTGACGGACCGTTGAACCGATGGCGACTGCCTGCCGTAAAGAACGGGGTAAAGCCCGCCGACGGCGTCGATGTCAACGCGGTCGGCTGTCAAGAGGTCCTCACTCATCGTGCCTAGGAGCAAGAATGCGACTCACGTTAGGCGTACGGACGGCGGCTTTGGCTGCGATCGTCTCCCTTGGTCTGCTCGGCCAGGCGTATCTGGCGGCCCCGGCGGGAGCGGTTACGGCCACCGTGGCGGAGCTGAAGCACGGCCAGCTGCACGTCGAAGGCATCAGCGCGCCTGGTCTGTTCGTCGCCGCCACCTCGACCACCAGCGCTGCCGGCGCCCGCGCGGACGCGAACGGTGTGTTCAAGATCCAGGCCGACGGCTTCACCGCTCCGGACTGCGAGCTGACCGTCTCCGACGGCGGCAGAACACCGATCGCCACCGTGCCGCTGGCCGGCTGCACCCGGTCGGTGATACCGGTACCGATCGACCCGGCGCCGCCCACGGGCAGCTGCGTGATCACCTCCGAGACGCCGGTGACGCTCACCGAAGGAGCTTCGGGTGTGGTCTTCTTCGATACCACCGGATGCAACACCACGTTCAACAGCGGCGCCACCCCGACCCCCGTGCAGTGGACCGTCGTGGCCGGCAGCATCCCCACCGGAATGACCGGTCCCAATTCGCAAGGCACGACCGCCGGCGGCATCATCGGCACGCCCAGCATCCCCGGCACCTACCAGTTCACCTTGCAGGTCACCGACCAGATCGGCGCCACCGACCAGGAGAACTTCACCGTCAACGTGGCCTAGCTAGGAGTGTGCTGAAGATCTAGGTCGGATCAGCGAGCGGTGTGCGGTGCGTGCAGCTGCTGGGGGTACCTCCCACGCCTTTCAGGTCGTGGGGGAGGACGGATTCGCCGATAGTGGTTTCCTATCGGCGGATTCGGCCAACGCGGCTGGGGGTACCTCCCACGCCCTTCAGGCAGTGGGGGAGGGCGTGCCGGACGCCGGGAGCCCGGCATAGATCTTCAGTGCGCTCCTAGCCGCCGCCGACGTTCGAGGACCGCCCCCGGCCGCTTCGCCCACACACCATCGTGGGCGACCTGCCGGCCGGGGCAGCCCAGCGCGCCGGGTCCACCTGGCGCCGCGCCGGCCGGCGACCGTCGGCGGACGGCTTTCCTCAGCCCTCAGCCCTCGGCCAGCTCGAACTCCAGCAGCCATTCCACGATCTCGGTGTGGTGGCGTGCCTGGCGAGGGTTTGCGCCCCATACGTACAGCCCGTGTCCGGCGACGATCACGGCGGGCATGCGGGGATCGCGGGCGGCCTCCAGGCGGTCGCCGAGTACGGTCATGTCCTGGCTGTTCTCGATGACCGGCAGGACGACTTCCGCATCGTGTGCCGGCTGGCCGATGCCCTTGAGCATTTCCAGATCGCGGAAGACGATCCCCTCTGGCTTGCGCCGTCCCATGGCGACGGAAGCGATGCTGTGCACGTGCACGACGGCGTCGGCGCCGGTGAGCCGGGCGACCCGGGCGTGCAGCGCGGCTTCGGCCGACGGTCTGCCGCCGCTGACCGCGGCGCCGGCGTCGTCGACGAGAACGACGTCGGACGCCGTCAGCTCACCCTTGTCCAGTCCGCTGGCGGTGACCGCGAGACGCAGTGGAGCACGGCTCGTCACCACGGAGAGGTTGCCGGAGGTGCCCCGCATCCAGCCGAACGACGCGAAGCGAGCCGCCTCGGCGGCCAACAGCGCGCCGGCCTCCTCCAGGCCGAGATCGGGGGCGGTCACGGGTTCGGTCATCGGGTGCTCCCTGCCTTGCTCAGATCGGTCCGGCTGACCTGGATGTCGACGAAGGAGCCGACTTCGGGGTGATCGCCGGTGCCGTGCCGGTAGTACGGTTCGCCGGGCCGCCGCACCCCTACCGTGAGCCAGCCGGCCGCACGGGCGGCGTCGAGTTCGGCCGTCCTGTCGGACAGGAACAGGGTGCGGTCCGGGCGTGTGGCGATCACCTCGGTGATGGCCCGGTACGCATCGGGGGACTGCTTCGGGCCGGCGTTCTCGGTGTCGAACAACGAGTCGACGAGCGGCAGCAGGTCACCGCTGTCGCTGTGCGCGAACCAGGCGCGCTGAGCCGCCACCGAGCCGGACGAGTACACATGGAGCCGCAGGCCGTCCGTGTGCCAGCGGCGGATGGCGGGCACCACGTCGGCATAGAAGTGCGAGACCAGGTCGCCGCGTGCGAAGCCCTCAGCCCACAGGAGTCCTTGCAGCGTCTTGAGCGGGGTGGCCTTGCGGTCCTCGTCCAGCCAGTCGTTCAGGGCCTGCTCGATACGTGCCGCGTCCGCCGCCGGCTCACCGAGCAGTTCGCGTGCCTGGTCCATCGCCCGGCGCACGTCGGGCTCGTGGCCGCGTTCGGTGAGCAGTGCGGCGAACCGTGTGCGCGAGTACGGGTACAGCACCTCGGTGACGAATCCGGTGGCGCTGGTGGTGCCCTCGATATCGAGCACCACGGCGTCGGCTTCGCACCTGACGCTCACGCGCCGCGCTCCGCGGCCAGGCCCGCGTGGATGGTGTCGAAGTCGGGGAAACGGGACGAGATGCCGGAACCCGTGAACGTGCCGACCCAACCGTCTTCCTCGTGGAAGAACCGGATCGCGGTGAAAGAGGGGTGCGTGCCCATGTCGAACCAGTGCGTCGTGCCCTTCGGCACGCCCAGCAGGTCACCTTTCTCGCAGTACACGGCGTGCACCTCGCCCGCCGTGTGCAGGTAGAAGATGCCGGCGCCGGCGACGAAGAAGCGCACTTCGTCATCGTCGTCATGGGTGTGCTCGTTGAGGAACTTCTCCCGGGCGGCCCGGGCCCGCTGCGGCCAGTCGGCGTCGTCGCCGGGATGCAGGGCGATCACGTCGACGGTGACGAAGCCCTCCGCCTCGTTCAGTTTGTCGATGTCGTCGCGGTAGGCGGCGAAGACGGCGTCGCTGTCGGCATCCGCCGGTACGTCATCACGTACCGGCCACTGCTCGTAGCGCACTCCGAGCGGAGCGAGGGCGGCGGCGATCTCGGCCGGGTCCAACGTACGGCGGACGACGGTCTGCGGGCCGGATTCCGGCCAGGTGGTCAGGAGGGTCATCGGAGCTCCAGGGAGGCGGGAAGGGAGGGTGGGGCGGGTGGCAGCGGGGGCGCGAGGGCGTCACAGGACTCGGACGCCGGGACCGGTCACCGTGTGCCGTTCCGAGACGGTCGCGGTGATGAGGTGCGCCGGGGTGACATCGAACGCGGGGTTGTAGACGCCTGCGCCGGCGGGCGCCACCGCCGTGCCCGCATAGTGGGTCACCTCGGCGGGATCGCGTTCCTCGATGAGGATGCCCGAGCCGTCCGGCAGGGCGCGGTCCCAGGTGGACTCGGGGGCGACGACCACGAAGGGAATGCCGTGATGGGCGGCTGCCACGGCGAGCCCGTAGGTGCCGATCTTGTTCGCCACGTCGCCGTTGGCCGCGATGCGGTCGGCTCCCACCAGCACGCAGTCCACCATTTTGCGGGCCATGGCGGCGGGCGCGGCGGAGTCGACGCAGATCCGGTAGGCCACGCCCGCCTCGCTCAGCTCCCAGGCGGTCAGTCGGCTGCCCTGGAGGAGCGGACGGGTCTCGTCCACGAGTACCTCGGCCACACAGCCGCGCTCGGCCAGTTCGAGGATGGCCCCGAGCGCCGTACCTCCCGCGGCGGTGGCGAGCCGCCCCGTGTTGCAGTGGGTGAGAAGGCGCAGCGGACGCCTGGCCGTGAGCGATGCCACCAGGTCCGCCGCGCGCCGGGCTGCGGCGCGGTTGGTCGCGGCGTCCTCCTCCAGCATCGTCATCGCCTCGGCCAGCACGGCTTGCGGACCGTCGGCGAGTCGGCCCAGTGCACGGCGCACGCCCCACTCAAGGTTCACCGCCGTCGGACGCGCCTGAGCGAGACGGTCCGCGTCGGCCCGTACCGCCGCCAAGGCCTCCGGTCCCGTACCTCGGTGCCGTCGCGCGGCCAGCACCACTCCCAGGGCTCCGGCCAGGCCGATGGCCGGCGCCCCGCGGACGGCCAGGGACTGGATGGCGGCGATGACTTCGTCCACCGACAACAGGCGCAGCAGGCGGTACTCGCCCGGCAGCGCACGCTGGTCCACCGCGATCACCGCTTCGCCGTCCCAGCTCAGCGAGGTCTTCATCCGTTGCCCTCCCTCGTCAGGGCGCCGTGGCGAGCGCCACATGCCGATGCCCTCGCCTCGGCGCCTGGTGTGGACGTCGTCTGTGCGATGGAGTACGGCGGGGTCAGCGCGGGGTGAGGGAGACCGGGATGGGGGCTGCGGCGCGCATCGTCATGCCCAGTTCCAGCGGGATCTCGGTGTCGGTCGCGGTCAGGCTGAAGCGCTGGAGGAGGGTCGCCAGTGCGATACAGGCCTCCAGCATCGCGAAGTGCTGACCGATGCAGGCGCGCGGTCCACCGCCGAACGGGAAGAAGGCGTACCGGGGGCGGCTCGCCTCGGCCTCCGCAGTGAAGCGCTCGGGGTCGAAGGCCTCGGGGTCGATCCAGTAATCGGGGTGACGGTGCGTCGCATAAGGGCTGACGTAGACATCGGCGCCCGCGGGTATGCGGAAGCCGCCTATCTCGGTCTCGGCAACCGCCTTCCGGCCCATGATCGCGACCGAGGGGTAGAGCCGCATCGCTTCCTTGAGCACCATCGTGATGTACGGCAGCCGGTCGACGTCCGCGGCACCCGGCGCGCCGCCGCCGAGCACGTCGTCGACTTCGGCCTGCGCCTTCTCCTGGGCCTTGGGGTGCATCGCCAGCAGGTGCAGGGCGAAGGCCAGTGCCGTCGCGGTGGTCTCGTGGCCGGCGAGCAGGAAGACCAGCACCTGATCGCGAACGGCCTGTGCGTCCAGGGTCGAGCCGTCCTCGTCCTGGGCTCTGATCAGCATCGTCATCATGTCGTCACCGTCACTCACGGCCGTCGGTGACGCAGCCTTGCGCTCGGCGATGATGCGGTCGCAGATGGCGTACAGCTCCCGCTGGGCCGCATCGGCACGGCGGTTGGCTGCGGTCGGCCAGCTCCTGGGTGTGCGCAGCGGATTGGCGCCGCGTTGCAGCACGTGCTCACCGAGGACCGGGAAGCACCTGCGGACCACCTCGACGGTCTCGTCCAGGTCGGCGCCGAACAGGATGCGGGAGATCGCGCGCAGGGCGAACTCGGCCATCTCCGAGCCGACGTCCACCGTCGAGTCGGGCTGGGCGGCCCAGCGGTCGGCGGTCGCCACCGCCTCGGCGTGCACGACGGAGGCGTAAGTGTCGACCCGGCGCCGGGTGAACAGCGGCTGGACCAGGCGCCTTTGGAAGACGTAGTCGTCGTCCTGGCTGGTCAGTAGGCCGTTTCCGATGGAGGCCCGCATCTCGCTGTAGACGGAGTTCTCCTTGCGGAAGTTGGCCGCCTCGGTGCCCAGGATCTGCTGCACGCCGTCCGCCGAGAACACGCCGTACAGATAGGCGCGCAGCCCGGGCGGGCCGACCGGGAAGCGTACGACGTCACCATGGTTTTGATGGGCCCGCAGATAGGCACGCAGGGTGTCATCGCGTAGATCCGACAATGTGCCGAGCAGATTGCTTCCAGCTACCTGCGGTGCTTCCCTGGTCAAGCCCACGCCTCCACTCTGGTTACGAGACTGCGGTCATGCCGTGCCGGTGTGCTGATGGAACTCTGGTCAGCCGATGACGTCTCCCGGCGTCGCCGTCTGTTCCGGGGAGAGCAGATGAACCAGGCCGTCTTCCGTGTAGGACCCGAGCAGCAGGAACTCGCTGGGGCGCCCGGCGATCCGCTTGGCCGGCAGATTGATCACGCCGACGACCAGGCGGTCCTTCAGCTCCTGCGGTGCGTAGTTCGTCACCTGCGCACTGGTCCACAGGGTCCCCGCCGCGCCGAAGTCGACCTGGATGCGGTAGGCCGGCTTGCGTGCTTGCGGAAACGCCTCCACGGCCAGGACCCGTCCTACCCGCAGGTCGGCGGAGAAGAAGTGGTCGGCGGGGATCGGGTCCTTGCGGGATGTCATGGGGTTCCGTTTTTCCGAGGAGTCATTACGCGGTCGATGAGGCCGAACTCCACCGCCTGATCGGCGGTCAGGATCTTGTCCCGTTCGATGTCCTGGCGGATCTGCTCGATCGGCTGGCCGGAGTGCTGGGCCAAGATGGTCTCCACCAGGTTGCGCACGCGCTGGATCTCCTGGGCCTGGATCACCAGATCGGAGATCTGTCCGCGCTCCCCGTCGCTGTGCGGCTGGTGCAGCAGGACGCGTGCCCCGGCCAGCGCCGAGCGTTTGCCGGGCGTGCCGGCGGCCAGCAGGACGGCCGCGGCGGAGGCCGCCTGACCGATGCAGACCGTCTGGATTTCAGGCTTCACAAACTGCATCGTGTCGTAGATCGCCGTCATGGCGGTCAGCGAACCGCCGGGCGAGTTGATGTAGAAGGAGATGTCCCGGTCCGGGTCCATCGACTCCAGACACAGCAGTTGTGCCATGACGTCATTGGCGGAGGTGTCGTCGATCGGCGCCCCGAGGAAGACGATGCGTTCCTCGTAGAGCTTGGAGTACGGGTCGTATTCGCGAGATCCTTGCGAGGTGCGTTCAACGAACCGGGGCACTATGTGCCGGGCTTGCGGCTGCGTGCCGCGGAACACGGCGTCCGCCGGGTTGTGCAGGTCCATGGACTCGGTCCCCTCGGGGGCATGGGTGACAGGTGATGGGGGCTGGCAGCTAAAGGCCCGGCCCAGCGCCTCCGCCGCGCGGACGGGAGAGTCGCCGGGCCGTTCCTTCGCTCAGGGTGAGTAAGTGCCGCCGGCGCCCGGCATGTCCGAGGCGGAACCCATCACCGCATCGATAAGGCCGTAGTCCGCAGCCTCCTGGGCCGTGAACCACTTGTCCCGGTCCGAGTCCGTGCTGATCGTGTCGATGTCCTGACCGGAGTGATGCGCGATCAGACCAGCCATCTCACGCTTGGTACGCAGCAGTTGCTCGGCGTAGATCTTGATGTCCGTGGCCGACCCGCCGAGACCGGCTGACGGCTGGTGCATCAGAATCTTCGTGTGCGGAAGCGCGTACCGCTTGCCCTTGGCACCGGCGGTGAGCAGGAACTGCCCCATGGAGGCGCAGAATCCCATGGCGATGGTCACGACATCGTTCTTGATGTAGTGCATCGTGTCGTACACGGCCATTCCTGCCGTGACGGAGCCACCGGGGGAGTTGATGTAAAGGTAGATCTCCCGCTCGGAGTCCGCGGCGAGCATCAGCAACTGGGCGGTGATTTTGTTGGCGATGTCGTCGTCGACTTCTTGGCCGAGAAAGACGATCCGGTCGTTCAGGAGTCTGCTGAAGACCTGGTCGCCCATGCCCATGCCGCCGTTGCCGCCCTCAGCCCGCGGCATCCGCGAGGCAGAGGAGAGTCCACGCTCTAACGTCACTGAACCCCCAAAAGTATGTAGACGACGCCCATGAGAGTCGCCTCGGAATGGTCGCTCGTGCTTTCGCACCCACTGTCGAAAAGGACTAAATTACAGCATGTTTGGTTGACTGTGGATACCATTCAGACTTTAACACGGGGGTCACAGCGTGTCCTTGGCTCCCCTGAGGACTTCGCTCACAGCAGAGGCTCGCTGTCGACGGGTTGGTTCTCGCGCCGAAAGCGGTTTATGGCCGTGATGTGCTGTGCGCGAAGCTCCGGGTCGCTGACTCCAAGGCCCTCCTCAGGCGCCAGGCACAGCACACCGACTTTGCCGTGGTGCCGGTTGCGGTGCACGTCGTATGCGGCCTGGCCACTGTCGGCGAGCGGGTAGACCCGGGACAGCGTGGGATGCACGCGTGCCTTGCAGATCAGACGGTTCGCCTCCCACGCCTCACGGTAGTTGGCGAAGTGTGAGCCGATGATGCGTTTCAGCGACATCCACAGGTACCGGTTGTCGTACTCGTGCGTGAAGCCGCTGGTGGAAGCGCAGGTCACCACCGTGCCGCCACGCCTGGTGACGTAGACGGAGGCGCCGAAGGTGTCGCGTCCTGGATGTTCCAGCACGATGTCGGTGTCCTCGCCGTCCGTGAGTTCACGGATGCGGGCCCCGAACCGGCGCCACTCGCGCGGGTCTTGCGTGTTGTTGTGCCTGTTCCAGAATTGGTAGTTCTCCGCGCCGCGGTCGATCACGGCCGTCGCGCCCATGGCCCGGCAGAGGTCCGCCTTGGTCTGATCGGACACCACGCAGACCGGGTTGCCGCCGCCCGCCAGTACGAGTTGGGTCGCGTACGCATCCCAGGCCGCCCGCCGCTCCCCAGATCAGGACGTTGTCGCCCTGCTTCATGTCCGCGCCGTTGCGGCTGACCAACTGGCGGTAGGCGGTGGAGTTCACCAGCCCAGAAGCGGCCGACTCCTCCCACGTCAGGTGGCGGGGCTTCGGCATCAGCTGGTTGGCCTTGACCAGAGCGATCTCCGCAAGACCGCCGAAGTTCGTCTCGTAGCCCCAGATCCGCTGCTCCGGGTCGAGCATGGTGTCGCCGTGCCCGTCCGCCGACTCCAGCTCCACCGACAGGCAGTGCGCGACCACTTCGGTGCCGGGCCGCCAGGCGCGCACGCCGGGACCCGTGCGCAGCACGTATCCCGCCAGATCGGAGCCGATGACGTGGTACGGCAGGTCGTGGCGGCTGGCGAGCGGCGAATGCCGGCCGTAGCGCTCCAGGAAGGCGAAGGTGGGCACCGGCTCGAAGATGGCGCTCCACACGGTGTTGTAGTTGACGGAACTGGCCATCACGGCGACCAGTACCTCGCCAGGACCCGGCTCGGGCACCGGCACCTCGGTCAAGTGCATGGACTTGCGCGGGTCCTTGTCACGGCTGACGAGTCCGGTGAACAGGTCGGTCTCGTCCTTGCGCAACGTGATGGCACGGCACGACTCCGGAACGGTCAGTGCGGCGAAGTCGTCCGGGTCCGCCGCCTCCGTGACGGCAGCCAGTAGGTCGTTCAAGGAGGCTCCTTCGGGGCGCGGGGGTTCGATCACGACCGACAGCACTCCCCGGGCGGGATGAGTGAGCGGTCGTCCGGTCCGCCCACGGATTCTTACCGAACACAGGTGCATTCCGCTACGGCGGATTGAAAAAAGGCCCAGCGATTATCCACGGAACGGGAACCGCGCACCCTGGGGGTGCGGTGTGTGGAATTCAGATGACTGGTACTTGGGCTACCAGTCTACGGAATTTCTGGATGACATCCGCTCCGCCCGGCAGAGTTCACTGGTGCCGAACGGCCGCCGACTCCGGGAGCTAGGGCAATCCGTGGACGATGTTCTTCCTTTGACAGGTTATCAGCGTGATATTTGGGTGGCGCATGAGCTTTTTCCCAGCAGTCCCCAGTTCACGATCTACCTGAGCCAGAGGTTTCTCGGGGATTTCGACCAGGACCTGCTGCTGACGGCACTGCGGCATGCCGCGCTGGCCAACGACGCGTTTCGGATGCGGTTCGCCGAGCGCGACGGCACGCCCTTCCAGTGGGTGGACGCTGCGCCGCCCGAGGTCGAGGTGCTGGACTTCTGCGGCGACGCGGACCCCGCGGCGCGCTGCGAGGCATGGATCGCGGCCGAGTCCGTGCAGCCGTTCGACGTGCACCGCGCGCCGGTGGTCAAGCTCGCGCTGCTCAAGGAGAGCCCCACCGCCGTCCGCGTCTATGCGGGAGCGCACCACCTGGTCACCGACGCCTGGGGGCTGCACCTTTTATTCGATCAGGTCAGACGGGAGTACGCGGGCCTCAGCCCGACCGCGCCGCCGAGCTTCGCGGCCTGCGTCGCCGACGAGGAGGGCTACCGGACCTCGCCGCAGCACACCGAGGACCTGGAGCACTTCCGGCGGATGCTGGAGCCGGTCGAACCAGCGCTGTTCACTCGCCGGGTGCCGGCCGGTGAACGGCGCAGCGGGCATTACTCCTTCATGCTGCCCGGCGAGCTGACCGAGCAGGTCAGGGAGCGCGGCCAGACGCCGTTCGCCTTCATCGCGGCCGGACTCTCGGTCTATCTGTCACGCGTGCACAGCGCCGGTTCGGTGGTGCTCGGCGTGCCGCTGTTCAACCGCCGCGGGAAGGACGAGCGGCGTGCCGTGGGGCAGTTCGCCAACACGCTGCCGCTCGTGGTCGAGGTGGACGCCGACGCGTCCTGGCGGGATCTGGTCACCGGCCTGCAGGACGGGGCACGAGCGCTCCAGCAGCGCGAGCGGCTCGCCTTCGGTGACCTGCTGGCCGTCCGGCCCGCCCACGCCCGGCAGGTGTTCGACGTGACGCTGTCGTATGTGCAGTGGCCCGCGGGCAGGCGGCTGCCTGGTGTGCGGATCGAGTCGTCAGGGGCCACCCGGGTCCACGACCAGGACGCCCTCGCCGTCGTCGTCAGCGAACACGGCGGCACCGGCGAGCTCATGGTGGACCTCGACTACGCCGCCGACGTGTTCGACGCGGACTTCCCCGTCGAGGCGCTCGCCCGGCACCTGCGCACCCTGCTGCTCGGTGCACTCAAGGACGCCGATCGCGCGGTCGGCGCGATCCCCATGCTGGCCGACGACGAGCGGACGGCGCTGGTCCACACGGCCAACGCCACGAGCCATCCGTTTCCGGACGACCAGACGCTGCACGCCCTGTTCGCCGCACAGGTCGCACGCACCCCGGACCGCACCGCGCTGGTGGAGGCCGCCTCCGGCACCACGCTCGACTACGCCGCGCTCGACGCCCGCGCCGAACGGCTGGCGGGCGTGCTGCGCACCGACGGAGTGGCCCCGGGCGACCGGGTGGCCGTCGTCCTCGAACGCTCGGCGCACACTCTGGTCGCCGTGCTGGCGGTACTGAAGGCGGGCGCCGCCTATGTGCCCGTCGAAGCCGGCTATCCGGCGGAGCGGATCGCCCACGTGCTCGACGACAGCCGGGCCGCAGCCGTGCTGACCGGTCCCGGGACACCACCGCTGAAGGTGCCGGACGGCGTGGTGGTGCGGCGCGTGGACGAGGAGCCCGGCGCGGTGCCGGCGCCGCCGCAGACGGCGCAATGCGGACCCGGCGACCTGGCCTACGTGATCTACACCTCGGGTTCGACCGGGCTTCCCAAGGGCGTCATGGTCGAACACCGCGCGGTGGTGAACCGGCTGACCTGGATGCAGCGCCGCTATCCGCTCGGCGCGGACGACGTGATCCTGCACAAGACGCCGATCGCGTTCGACGTGTCCGTGTGGGAGCTGTTCTGGTGGTGCATCGCGGGCGCCCGTGTCGCGCTGCTGCCGCCCGGCGCGGAGAAGGACCCGCGGGACGTGCTGCGCACCATCGAGGCCGAGCAGGTCACGGTGCTGCACTTCGTGCCCTCGATGTTCGGGGCCTTCCTCGAACTCCTCACCGAGGAAGAGGAGCTGCGCTCCTCGGCGGCGTCGTTGCGGCAGGTCTTCTGCAGCGGCGAGGCACTGCCGCCGGAGCAGGTCGCCGCCTTCCACCGGATCTTCGGCCCGGACGGTCCCCAGCTGACCAATCTGTACGGGCCCACCGAGGCCACCGTCGACGTGTCATACCAGGACTGTCCCTACGGCGGCCCTCTCGACCGGGTGCCCATCGGGCGGCCCATCGACAATCTGCGGCTGTACGTCCTCGACCGGCTCGGCGACCCGCAGCCGGCCGGTGCGGCGGGCGAGCTGTGCATCGCCGGCACCGGACTGGCCCGCGGCTACTTCGACCGGCCCGAACTGACGGCCCAGCGGTTCACCGACGACCCGTTCGTGCCCGGCGGGCGGATGTACCGCACCGGCGACCTGGCCCGCCGGCTCGCCGACGGCACGCTTGAGTTCCTGGGCCGTATCGACCGGCAGGTCAAGGTGCGGGGCAACCGGGTGGAACTCGGCGAGGTGGAACACCAGCTGTCCCTGTTGCCGACGGTGCGCAGCACGGTCGTCACCGACCGGCCCTCGCACGGCGGAAGCGTCCAGTTGGTCGGCTACTACGTCGCCGACGAGCCGGTTGATGACGCATGGCTCCGTGCCCGGCTCGCCGACGCGCTGCCGGACTTTATGATCCCGGCCTATTTCCTACGGATCGACCGCATACCGGTGACCGCGCACGGCAAGGTCGACCGCGCGGCCCTGCCCGCGCCCGTGCCGGACGGCGCAGGCGCGTACGCGGCGCCCACGGACCCCGCCCAGCGGGCGCTGGCCGAGGCCTGGGCCGAGGTCCTGGGTGTCGAACGGGTCGGCGTGCACGACGAGTGGTTCGCCCTGGGCGGCGACTCCTTGCTGCTGCTGCGGGTGCGTGCGGCGGCCGAGCGGCGCGGACTGCGCCTGACGCTGGCCGACATGGTCCGCCACACCACCGTGGCCGGCCAGGCACCGCACGCCGAAGCCGGCCCAGCGGACCTGCCGCTGGAGCCGTTCTCCCTGGTGACAGGCGCGGACCGGGCCCGCCTCGGCGCCCTGGCCGACGCCTACCCGGTGACCCGGCTCCAGCTCGGCATGATCTACCACAGCAGGGAGCAGGCCGACTCACCGCTCTACCACGACGTCTTCCACTACACCTTCGCGGTGGACTGGGACGGCTCCGCCTTCCGCGCGGCCTTCGACCGCCTCGTCGCCCGGCACGCCGCGCTGCGCTCCGGCTTCGAACTCACCGGCTGTTCCGAGCCCCTCCAGACGGTGTGGCCGCAGGCCACCGGCGGCCTTCGGATCGTCCACGTCACCGATGCGGAAGCCGACGATGTGATCGCCGCGTGCGTCGCCGAACGCCGCACCGCGCACTACGACTTCGAGCGACCTCCGCTGTACGAGTTCCGGGCGCATGTACGCGAGGGACAGCTTGACCTCGTGCTCAGTTTCCACCACGCGATCCTGGACGGCTGGAGCGTGGCGGTGCTGATCCGGGAGCTCTTCCAGGACTATCTGCACACCCTCGGGGCGGACGTCGACCCGGTGGACGACACACCCCTGCCGTCCTTCGCGGCCTATGCGCGCGCCGAGCGGCGCAGCCTGGAGTCGGCGGCCGACCGCACCTACTGGCAGCGCGCGCTGACCGGTGCAGAACCCGTCCGGCTCGACCCTTATGTGCCCTACGAAGCACCGCGTCAGCCGAGGCTGACCGTCCGGCACGTCGAGCTGTCCGACGACGTGTCGCGGGCCCTGGACGGCCTGGCCAGGCGCCATGCCCTGCCGCTGCGGCTGCTGGTCTTCACCGCGCACTGCCTGACGCTGCGGCTGCTGGCCGGCACACCGGACGTCACCACCGGCCTGGTGACCCACGGCCGCCCACCGGTGGACGGCGCGGACCGGATGACCGGGCTCTTCTTGAACACCATGCCCTTCCGGTTGGAGAAGGCCGACGGCAGCTGGCTCGACACAGTCCGCACGGTGGTCCAGCAGGAAAGGGAGTCCTTCCCGCACGCGGACTACCCGCTCAGCGCCATCCAGACCGACCTGGGCGGCCGTACCGTCACCGAGACGGCCTTCAACTTCGTGCGCCTGCACACCCTGGAGTCGGTCTTCAGCCGACCCGAGCTGACCCTGCTCGACCTGACCACATACGAGGAGACCAACCTCGCCCTCCTGGTGAACGCCATCGTCGACCCGCGTGACGGGCGGGCGCTGCGGCTCAGGTTCGACTGCGACGGACGCTCCTTCAGCCCGGCGCAGGCCGACCAGTTCGCCGACACCTTCGAGCGGGTCCTCGGCCATATCGCCGCACACGGCGAGGAGCCCATCGACTTCACCTTCCTCGTCGACCGCACGCCCGCCCCCGAGCCGCTGCCCGACCCGACCGGTGTCCTCACCCTGATCGCCGACCAGATCCGCCGCAGGCCCGATGCGCCGGCCGTCGTCTTCGGCCCGCTCACCTGGACGTACCGGCAGCTGGACCGGGCCGCAGACCGTATCGCCGCCGAACTCGTCGGACTCGGCGTGCCCGCCCAGGGCTCGGTGGGCATCGCCATGGACCGCTCTTTGGAGATGGTCGCCGTCGTCCTGGGCGTGCTGCGCGCCGGGGCCGCCTGCCTGCCGCTCGACGTGTCCTATCCGGCGCCGCGGCTGGCGCGCATGGTGGAGCGGGCACGGCCGTTCAGGGTCGTCGCGCACACCCGGCACGCCGCACTGGTACCTGACCCGGCGCTGCTGCTGCCGGTGGAGTCCCTCGCTCTGGACGAGCCGGCGGACTTCGAGCGCCCCGCGGTCACCCTCGACGACCTCGCCCTGCTGCTCTTCACCTCCGGCTCCTCCGGCGAGCCCAAAGGCGTCGAGCTCCCGCACCGGCTGTGGGCCAACTACGTGCGCTGGCAGCTGGACGCGGGCACCGCGGCTGCACAGGAGCGCACACTGCAGTTCGCGCCCCTCAGTTTCGATGTGTCCTTCCAGGAGATCTTCTCCACCCTCGCGGGCGGCGGCACCCTGGTGCTGGTCTCCGACACGGACCGGCGCGACCAGTCGGCGCTGCTCCGCCTGCTCGACGAGCAGCGGGTACGGCGGGCCTTCCTGCCGTTCGTCGCGCTGCAGCAGCTCGCGGACGCCTCCGGTGAGCTGGGGCTGCGGCCGGGGAACCTGTCGGTGCTGGTGTCCTCCGGCGAGCAGCTGCGGGTGACGGACGAGATCCGCCGCTTCTGCGCGGCCCTGCCCGGCACCGTGCTGGAGAACCAGTACGGTCCGACGGAGACCAACCTGGCCAGCTCGTACGCGATGACCGGCGATCCGGCGTCCTTCCCCGCCCTGCCCGCGATCGGCCGGCCGATCACCGGCGCCGAGATGTACGTCATGGACGAGCGGCTGCGACCGGTGCCGCCCGGCGCGCGCGGCGAGATCCTGCTCGGCGGGGCGTGCCTGGCACGGGGTTATCTCGGACGCCAGGACCTGACGGCCGAACGCTTCGTCACCGCACCCTGGGGCGGACGGCTCTACCGCACCGGCGACCTCGGCCGCACCCTGCCCGGCGGCGACGTCGTGTGGCTGGGCCGCGCCGACGACCAGGTGAAGGTGCGCGGCTTCCGCGTCGAGCCCGCCGAGGTGGAGATGGCCATCATGGCGCTGGCCCAGCCGGGCATCGAGGAGGCCGCCGTGGTGGCTCGCCGCCGGGACGGCGCCGAGTCCTACCTGGCGGCGTTCCTGGTGGGCGCCGCGGACACGGTCGACCTGGCCGACGTCCGCCGCCAGCTGCGCGCCACGCTGCCCGACCACATGGTGCCCACGCAGCTGGCCTGGCTGCCCGCCCTGCCGCTCACCCCCAGCGGCAAACGCGACGACGCCGACCTGCGCAACCGCCCCCTGCAAGCCGCTCCCGCCCTGGAACGCACGCCGCCCCGCAACGCCCAGGAACGCGCCGTGGTCGACATCCTCGGTGAACTCCTCGGCATCCCCGCACCCGGCATCGACGAGGACTTCTTCGAGCTCGGCGGCACCTCGCTGACCGCGATGCGGCTGATGGTGGCCGTGGAGAAGCGGTTCGGCGTACGGGTGCCGCTGGCCACGTTCGCGATGGCGCCGACGGTGGCGGCACTGGCGGAGCGGCTGCGCTCCCAGGACGCCGTCGCCGCCTTCGACTCCGTGGTACCGATCAGGACCGAGGGCACCCGCCGGCCGATCTTCCTCGTCCACCCGCTGGGCGGGAACGTGCTCTGCTACGTCCGCCTGGCCCGGCACCTGCCCGCCGATCAGCCGGTGTACGCGCTGCAGGCCGCGGGCAGCGAGCCGGGCACCGAACCGATCGACACGATGAGCGGCCTGGCGCGCAGCTACCTGGAAGCGATCCGCCGTATCCAGCCCGAGGGCCCCTACCGGCTCGGCGGCTGGTCCTTCGGCGGCTTCGTCGCCTTCGAGATGGCGTGGCAGCTGCACAACTCGGGCACGGACGAGGTCGAACAGCTGGTGCTCCTCGACTCGATCGCGCCGGACCCGGGAGAGCGGCCCGAGGTGGCGGACCGGGCCATGCTCGAATGGTTCTTCTGGGAGCTGATCTGGGTCGATCGCGGCGGCGACGCCTCCATCGAACCTCTCCCGGACACCCTGGAAAACGACGAGGAGCGGCTCGACTTCATTGCCGAGCGTGCCGCCGCGGCCGGCATCCTCGCACCCGCCACCGCCCGCACCGCGGTACGCAGGCTCTTTCGGGTGTACAAGGCCAACTGGGGGGCGCTGCGCGACTATCTGCCGGGCCCGCTGCCGGTCGACGTCACGCTCGTCAAGGCCACCGGACCGCTGCCGGACGCACTGAAACCCATGCACGGCGCCGCCCGGACCCTCCACCAGGACCCGTTCAACGGCTGGTCCACCCTCACCAGCGGCGAGGTGCGGCTGATCGAGGTGGCGGGCGACCACCTGCGGCTGCTCGACGAACCGTACGTCCAGTCGGTCGGCCGAGCCGTATCGGAAGGAACCCAACGGAAGTGACGTCACGTCCACGTACCCGTGCCCTGGTCATCGGGGCGGGCATCGGCGGTCTCACCGCCGCCGCCACCCTCAACAGCGTCGGTGTCGACGTCGAGGTGTACGAAAGAGCCCGGGAGCTCAAAGCGGCGGGCGGTGCGCTGTCGCTGATGTCGAACGCCGTGCTCGCCCTGCGCACCCTCGGCATCGACCTCCAGCTGGAGGACAACGTCGAGATCCTGGAGCAGCTGCACTTCCGCACCAAGCGGGGAAAGCTGATCCGCACCTTGGAGTTCAAGGAGATCTGCGACCGCCTGGGCGCCCCCAGCTTCGGCCTGCACCGCGCCGACCTGCAACGTCTACTCCTGGACGTGGTGAAGGACGTCCCGATCACACTCGGAAGGCAGGCCACCCGGTATGAGACCGGGGACGACGGAGTGCGGGTGTTCTTCTCGGACGGCAGCGAGGCCCACGGCGACATCCTGATCGGCGCCGACGGCTTCAACTCGGCGATCCGCCGCACCCTGGCCGGCCCCGAGACGGCGTACGAGCCCGGATACATCTGCTGGGTCGCCACCCCGCACTTCTCGCACCCGGCCATCACCAAGCAGTACGGCGCCCACTACTGGGGCCGGGGCTGCCGGTTCGGCATCGCCAACATCGGCAAGGGCCAGGTCTACTGGTGGGGCACCAAGAACATGCCCGCGGACCAGGCCCGGGACTGGCAGGGCACACGGGCCGAGATCGAGCAGACGTACGCGGGCTGGGCCCCGGAGGTCGAGGCGGCCATCCGGGCCACGCCTTTGGACGAGATCACCGCCTTCCCGGCCCGTGACCGGCCCTTCCTGGAACGCTGGGGTGACGGCCCGGTCACCCTGCTCGGCGACGCGGCCCACCCGATGATGACGAGCCTCGGCCAGGGCGCGGCCATCGCCATGGAGGACGCCGTCGTGCTCGCCCGCCACCTGGACGGCGCGAGCGACCTGCCCGGCGCGCTGCGCGCCTACGAAAGCGCCCGGCTGCCCCGCACCCGCAAGGTCGTCGACGCCGCGCACGCACTGAGCAAGCTGGAACAGACCGAACGCTGGGACCAGCTGGCCGGCCGCCGCCTGTTCTTCACACTCGCCCCCCGCTCGGTGCTGGACAAACAGAACATCGAACTCCTCGACTACCACGCCGCTGTCGCCGCGGAGGTGAACTCGTGATGCCCGCCGCCGTCGCGCGAGCGCTCACACCCCTGGAGCGCTGGTACTGGATCTGCGACCAGATCTCCCCGCTCAACGTCATCGGGCATGTACGCGTACGCGGCAGACTCCCCGAAGAGGTGCTGGGACAGGGCCTGGACGCCCTCCAGACCCACCATCCTCTGCTGCAGGTCGCCATCCGCACCGAGAGCGATGGCAGCAATCCACGCTTCGTACCGCGGACCGGGCAGCCCATTCCGCTGCGCACCGTCACCGTGCCGGCGGACGAATCGCCCAGCGAGCCGCCCAGCGAGCCGCGCTGGCGACGCGAGATCGACGGGCACGAGCTCACCGAACCCGTCGACTGGTCCACGGGCCCGCTGGCCCGGGCCGTCGCCGTCTCCCAGGGCGACACGCACGACCTGATCATCACGGTGCCGCACTGCATCGCCGACGGAACCACCGTGCTGAGCCTGCTGCGGCAGTGGCTGGAGCTGGCGGCCCGCTGCGACCACGGTGAGCTCACCGCGCTGGAACCCGCGCGCGTCCTGCCGGGGCCCGAGGCCATGCTGCCCTCGGAGCAGCGCGGTGTGAGCGGGGCCGCCCGGGTCGTGACCCAGCTGCTGTCCGACCAGTTCGCGGCGCGCCGGCTGAAGCCGAGCCGTCTTGAGCCGAGCAACCGCGTGCCGTTCCCGGAGCGCACCACACGGCTGATCCACCACGAGCTGGACGCGCCGGAGGTCGATCTCATCGCCAAGGCCTGCAAACGCGAACAGACCACGGTGCACGGCCTGCTGGCCGCGGCCATGGTGACCGCCGTGGCAAAGGACGCGGGTACCGGCGCGGGCCATGTCACCATCGGCTCGCCGGTCAACTTCCGTCCGGCCCTCGTGCCGGCCGTCACCGACGACGAGGTCGGCACCTATGTCGCCACCGTGCCCTCGCTCGTCGCCTACCGCCCCGGTGAGCCGGTATGGCCCATGGCCCGCGCCATCAGCCAGGACCTCGCCCGCCGCAAAAGCCGCGGCGAACACCTCACCGCCATCGCCACCATGGGGTTCGTCGCGCCCAAGACCGTCGCGAAGAGCGATAAGTTCCTGCGCTTCATGGAGGACAAGGGACCCATCACGTTGTGCCTGTCGAACCTCGGCCGGTTCGACTTCCCCGACAAGATCGGCTCCTGGCGGATCAGCGACGCCGAGTTCATCACCGGCCTGTCGGTCAGCGCCTACTTTGTGGCGACCGTCAACACCAGTCACGACCGCATGGCCTGGAACTTCACCCACGTGGACCAGGCCGTCCCACGGGATCGCGCCGAGCGCATGGCCGACGCGAGCGTCGAGGCCGTACTGGCGTCCCTCGCCTGACAGGAGTCCTGATGTCCTTCAAGTCCTCCGCGTCCGCAGGGGCCCCGGCTCATGGCGGGCGCGCCGTGGTCGTCACCGGTGCCTCCTCCGGCCTGGGCAAGGCATGTGCCGAGGGCCTCGCCGCAGCCGGTTTCCGGGTCTTCGCGGGCGTGCGCAAACCGACCGGCGACCAGCTCCCGCCCGGCGTGGAACAGCTGATCCTCGACGTCACCGACCAGGCGTCGATCGCCGCCGCCGAGGACGTCGTCCGTGATCAGGTCGGCGACCAGGGCCTGTACGGGCTGGTCAACAACGCCGGCATCTGTGTCAGTGCCCCGCTGGAGATCCTTCCGCTGGACGACCTGCGCCAGCAGCTGGAGACCAGCGTCGTCGGGCAGGTCGCCACCACCCAGGCGTTCCTGCCGCTGCTGCGCGACGCCGGCGGGCGTGTCGTCAACATCACCTCGGGACTCGGCAACGTCGCCATTCCGTACCTCGGCGCCTACGCGGCGGCCATGTGGGCCAAGGAGGCCTTCAGCGACGCCCTGCGGCGGGAGCTCGCACCCAGCGGCGTCCAGGTCAGCGTCGTCCAACCGGGCGCCATCCTCACTCCCATCTGGGACAAGGTCTCCGGCACCGGCACCCGCGTCCTCGACGCCGCCCCCGAGCCACTGCAAGAGCTGTACCGGGCCACGTTCGTGCGCTTCATGGCACGCAACGAGGAGAGCGCGCGCACCAGCAAGACCACTCCGGCGGACTTCACCCAGGTCGTGCTGCGAGCCCTCGTCGCCAGGCGTCCGCGCAGCCGCTACACCGTCGGTCGCGACGCCGGCATGGGCCGCCTGCTCACCCGGCTGCTGCCCGATTCGGCGCTCGACCGCGCCTTTCGCCCCATCGTCACCCCTCCAGGAGGAACCACGTGACCAACCCCGAGCCCGACGAACTCCAAGAGATCTTCAAGCTGAGCCTGAAGCTGGTGCAGGAGGGCCGCATCGACGAGTGGGTCGATCTCTTCGCCCCCGAGGGCGTCCTCGAATTCGTCTACGCGCCGCCCGGATTCCCCACCGTCATGCGGGGCACGGACGAGCTGCGCGCCCAGATGGGCTTTATGCCGCAGCAGCTGCAGGTCGAGTACGGCGAACCCGTCTTCCACACCGGTGGCCCGGACGGTGTGCTCGTCGCCGAGTTCTCCGCCGACTGCACCCTGCGCGCCACCGGCAGCCAGTACAAGCAGGAGTACATCTCCGTCGTCCACTTCGAGGACGGCCTGATCACCCACTACCGGGACTACTGGAACCCCTGGCTGCCGATGGCCGCGATCGGTGGCGAAGCGGCCTGGAACCAGGCGCTGCAAGCACTCGCCGGCTGACCGCCACGGCCAACTGCCCGGCGTCCACGACGGCTTCGTCGGACGCCGGGCACCGGTGTGAAACGAGACACGAGGGACAAGGCGAGCATGAGCGAGCGCACCAGGACGATTGCCACTCCGGACGAGCCCATCGCGGTCATCGGCATGGCCTGCCGCCTGCCGCAGGCGGACGGACCTGCCGCGTTCTGGCGGCTGCTGCGGGACGGCGTGGAGGCGGTCGGTGAAACCCCCGCCGAACGTTGGGACCCGGCCGCGCTCAGCACCCGCGGCGGCTCCCGGGCCGACGAGAGTGCCCTGGCCCATGGCGCGTTCTTGGACCACGTGGACCGTTTCGACGCCGCCTTCTTCGGGATCGGCCCCGCCGAGGCGGCGGTCATGGACCCGCAGCAGCGCCTCGTCCTGGAACTCGCCTGGGAGGCGCTGGAAGACGCCCGCATCACGCCCGACCGTCTCGCCGGCACGGACGCGGGTGTCTTCATCGGCGCGATCTGGGACGACTGGTCCCGCCTCCTGCACGGTCACGGCCCGGCCACCGCGGGACAGTACGGCCTCACCGGCACCCACCGCGGCATCATCGCCAACCGGGTCTCGTATGTCCTCGGCCTGCGCGGCCCCAGCCTGACCCTGGACAGCGCCCAGTCCTCGTCCCTGGTCGCCGTGCACTCCGCCTGTGCCAGTCTGCGCAGCGGCGAGTCCACCGTCGCCCTGGTCGGCGGGGTCAACCTCAACCTGCTGCCCGAGTCCGCCGCCGCCCTCGGCCGGCTCGGCGCGCTCTCGGCCGACGGCCATGTCCGCCTCCTCGACGCGGACGCGAGCGGCACCGTACGCGGTGAGGGCGGCGCCCTCGTCGTCCTCAAGCCGCTGCGCACCGCGCAGGCCGACGGGGACCGGATCGTCTGCGTCATCCGCGGCAGCGCCGTCAACAACGACGGCGCCACCCACGGCCTCACCACACCGAGCGCCGACGCCCAGCGAGCCGTCATCCGCACCGCCTGCCGTCGCTCCGGAGTCGACCCCGCCGACGTGCAGTACGTCGAGCTGCACGGCACCGGAACCCCCGTCGGCGACCCCATCGAGGCCCGAGCGGTTGGCACGGCCGCCGGGACCGGACACGTCGATGAGCCGCTGAGGGTCGGGTCCGTGAAGACGAACCTCGGCCATCTCGAAGCCGCCGCGGGCATCGTCGGCCTCCTCAAGGTCGCCCTCAGCATCCGCCACCGCGAACTGCCGCCCAGCCTCAACCACCACCGCCCGCACCCCGAAGCCCACCTGGACGCCCACCACCTGCGCGTGCAGACCACCCACGGGCCATGGCCCCGCCCGGACCGGGAACTGGTCGCGGGCGTCAACTCATGGGGCATAGGCGGCACGAACTGCCACGTCCTGCTCTCCGAACCGCCCGCCACGCCCGCCACGCCCGTCGTGTCCGCTGCGTCTGCCTCGGCCCCGGCCGCGCGTCCGGCCGACCACCTGCCGCTGGTGTGGCCGGTCTCCGCCCGCACCGCGCCTGCTCTGCGCGCGCAGGCCGAACGCCTGCACACCCACCTGACCGAGACCGACCCCGTGGCCACCGTGGACCAGGTCGGCCACGCCCTCGCCGTCACCCGTACCGCGTTCCTGCGCCGCGCCGCCGCCGTCGGCACCACCCGCGCCGAACTCCTCGACGGACTGCGCGCCCTCACCGACGGCACCGCCTCTGCGCACCTGGTCACCGCCACCGCACCGGCAGGACCGGCCCGCCTCGCCGTGCTCTTCGGCGGCGGAGGCAGCCAGCGACCTCAGATGGGCGCCGGACTGTACGCGGCCCACCCGGCGTACGCGACCGCCTTCGACGCCGTGTGCGACGAACTCGACCGGCACCTTCCGCGCCCCATCCGACCGCTGATCTTCGCCACGCCGGGCACCGAGGACGCCGCACTGCTCGATCGCACCGACTTCGCCCTGCCGGCGTTGATGGCCGTCGAAATCGCGCTCTACCGCCTCTACGAGAGCTGGGGTCTGCGCCCCACCCACCTCACCGGGCACTCCATGGGCGAACTCGCGGCGGCCCACATCGCGGGCGTGCTCACCCTGCCCGACGTGTGTGAACTCGCCGTCGCCCGCGCCCGCCTCATCCAGTCCGCCGCGGGCGGAGCCATGGCCGCCGTGCAGGCATCGGAAGACGAAGTGCTCGCCGAACTGGGCGCATACGCGGCCGTGGTGTCCGTGGCAGCGATCAACGCGCCGGACTCCACGGTGATCTCCGGCGACACGGACGCGATCCTCGCGCTGTGCGAACAGTGGCGGTCCCGGGACCGCAAGACGAAACGGATCGCCGTCACCGTCGCGGGCCACTCACCGCACATGGACGGCATCCTCGACGAATTCCGCACGGTGGCCCGCCGCCTGAGCTACTCCGCTCCTCAGATCCCGGTGGTCTCCAACGTCACCGGGACCGTGGCCGCCGACGCCGAACTCACCGATCCCGAGTACTGGGTCCAGCACGTACGGGCCACCGTCCGGTTCGCCGAAGGCATCCGCACGCTGCACGCCCAGGGCGTCACCACCTATCTCGAACTCTCTGCGAGTTCCGTCCTCGCTCCCGCCGTCGGCACCTGCCTGGACGGCGAGGACACCCGCCCGGCCGTCATCACCACCCTCCAGCCGGACCGCCCCGACACGCTTGCCGCGGCCACCGCCCTGGCCGCACTGTTCACCACGGGACACGACCTCGCATGGGCCGCGATCTGCGAGCCCGGCGCGGCCAGCATGTCCGGCTGCGACCTTCCCACTTATCCGTTCCAACGCCGATCGCACTGGCCGAAGTTCGATTCCGTGCAGCTTCCCGGCTCCGTCTTTAGGCCCGCTTCCGAGAACGCGGACGCCGAGGCCGACGCCGAGCCCGAGCATCTGCTGGCGGGGCTGGACGGCGACGCTCTGCGGGCCGCCGTGCGTGAATTCGTGGACGCGGCAGCCACCGCGGTCCTGGGCGAACGGGACGACGCGGACGGTCCTGCCGGCGTATCCGGCAGCACGGAACAGACTTTCAAGGAGCAGGGCTTCACCTCGCTGGGCGCCGTGGAGATGCGCAACCGCCTGGAAACGGCGACGGGCCTGCGGCTGCCTTCCGGCCTGCTCTTCGACTATCCGACCGTCGAGACGCTGGTCAGTTACCTGTGCCGGACGCTGACGGGTCAGACGGATCCGGCTGAGCAGGCCACGAATGGCGCGGTGGTGGTCGATGAGCCGTTGGCGATTGTGGGTATGGCGTGTCGTTTTCCTGGTGGTGTGCAGGGGCCGGAGGATTTGTGGCGGCTGGTCGCGGAGGGCGGGGAGGTGGTTTCTGGTTTTCCTGTTGATCGTGGGTGGGATCTGGAGGGGTTGTTTGATCCGGATCCGGATCATGCGGGTACGTCGTATGCGCGTGAGGGTGGTTTTCTGCATGATGCCGCGGGTTTTGATGCGGAGTTCTTCGGCATCAGTCCGCGTGAGGCGTTGGCTATGGATCCTCAGCAGCGGTTGTTGTTGGAGGCCGCTTGGGAGGCTTTGGAGCACGCTCGGATAGATCCGCGCACTTTGCACGGCAGTCGTACCGGCGTCTTCACCGGCGTGATGAACAACGACTACGGGTCAGGAGCCGGGCTCGGCGGATCGACGACCGAGGGCATCGACGGCTATCTGCTCACCGGCCGCTCGAACAGTGTGGCTTCGGGTCGGTTGTCGTATGTGTTTGGGTTCGAGGGGCCTGCGGTGAGTGTGGATACGGCGTGTTCTTCGTCGTTGGTGGCGTTGCATTTGGCTGGTCAGGCGTTGCGTCTTGGCGAGTGTGATGTGGCGTTGGCGGGTGGTGTGACGGTGATGTCGACGCCGTCGACGTTTGTTGAGTTCAGTCGTCAGCGTGGGTTGTCGTCGGATGGTCGTTGTCGTGCGTTTTCTGCGGATGCGGAGGGTACGGGGTGGTCTGAGGGTGTGGGGTTGTTGGTGGTGGAGCGGTTGTCTGATGCTTTGGCTTTGGGGCATCGGGTGTGGGGTGTGGTGCGGGGGAGTGCGGTTAATCAGGATGGTGCGTCGAATGGTTTGACTGCTCCGAATGGTCCGTCTCAGCGGCGTGTGATTCGGCAGGCGTGGGCGAGTGCTGGTGTGGGTGGTGGTGGGGTTGATGTGGTGGAGGCGCATGGGACGGGTACGCGTCTGGGTGATCCGATTGAGGCGCAGGCTTTGTTGGATACGTATGGTGTTGAGCGTGGGTCGCGGGGGCCTCTGTGGTTGGGGTCGTTGAAGTCGAATATTGGTCATGCGCAGGCGGCTGCGGGTGTGGGTGGGGTCATCAAGATGGTGATGGCCATGGAGCGTGGTGTGTTGCCGCGGACGTTGCATGTGGGTGTGCCTACTGAGCATGTGGACTGGAGTGGTGGGTCGGTTCGTCTGCTGACGGAGGCTGTGCCGTGGCCTGTTGCTGCTGACGGTCGGCCGCGGCGTGCGGCCGTCTCGTCCTTCGGTATCAGTGGCACCAACGCGCACGTCATCCTCGAACAGGCGCCGGCTGGGCAGGCTGTGGGTTCTGCTTCTGCTGCTGGGTCGGGGGTTTGTGAGGGTGGGTCTGTGGTGTGGAGTGTGTCGGGTGTGTCGGAGCGGGGGTTGCGTGATCAGGCGGGGAGGTTGGCGGCTTTCTTGCGTGGGTGTGAGGGGTTGGATCACTATTCCGTGGGTCATGCGTTGGTGACTGGGCGTGCTGTTTTTGATTATCGTGCGGTGGTTGTTGGTGGGTCTGTTGGTGAGTTGTTGGTTGGGTTGGAGGGTGTGGCGGCGGGTGAGCCGGGTGGTGGTGTGTTGGTGGGGCGTGCGGGTGTGGGTGTGGGTGAGTTGGCTGTGGTGTTTGCGGGGCAGGGTAGTCAGCGGGTGGGGATGGGGCGGGAGTTGTATGGGTTGAGTCCGGTGTTTGCGGGTGTGTTTGATGAGGTGTGTGCGGCGTTTGATCCGTTGCTTGAGGTGTCGTTGCGGGATGTGATTTTGGGTGCGGATGCTGGCGAGGAGGTTCTTGCTCAGACGTGTTATGCGCAGCCTGCGATCTTTGCGGTGGAGGTGGCGCTGTACCGGTTGCTTGAGTCGCTCGACGTTCGACCGGGCTTCGTTGCCGGACATTCCATCGGTGAGTTGGTGGCGGCTTATGTGGCCGGAGTCTGGTCGCTGCCGGACGCCGTCCGGCTGGTCGCCGCTCGCGCACGGCTGATGCAGACCGCCCCCGCGGGCGGCGCCATGATGTCGATACGCGCGGCCGAAGCCGATGTCCGCACCAGCCTGGAAACGCTGGGTGTCGCGGATGCGGTGGCGATCGCGGCGGTCAACGGCCCTCGTCAGTGTGTTGTCTCCGGTGATGTGGATCAGGTGCGTCGGGTCGCTGACCACTGGCGTGCGCAGGGTCATCGGGCCACTGAACTGCGGGTCAGTCATGCCTTCCACTCCGGGCATATGGACGGGGTGCTGGCCGAGTTCCGCGAGGTCGCGGCCACGGTTCGTTGCGAGCCGGCCCGTATTCCGGTGGTCTCCGCGGTCACCGGTCGGGTCGCGACGGCCGAGGAGCTCGCCGATCCGGACTACTGGACCGGCCAGATCCGCCGTACTGTCCGTTTCAGCGACGCCATCCGTCACCTCCGGCAGAGCGGTGTGACGACCTTCCTCGAAGTGTCCGGACACCCGGCCATCACTCAGCAGATCGAGGAAACCCTCGACACATCACAGAAATCGCAGGGACCAGACGCGTCGCCAAAGCCGCACGACCCGGCCAACCGTCCCGGTGCCGTGGTGGCGAGTGTGACGGCCGACCCGCAACGCATGCTGAGTGCTCTGGCCCGCGCGCATGTCACCGGCACGCAGATCACCTGGCCCGCATGGTTCACCCATACCCCGACCACCACCATCGACCTGCCCACCTACGCCTTCGACCACCAGCACTACTGGCTGGCTCCGCCTTCGGCAGGAGGCGACGCCGGTCGGCTCGGGCTGACGGGCACCGCCGACCATCCTCTACTGGGCGCGTTGGTCACGCCGGCTGAAGGGGACGGCTTCCTGCTCAGCGGCCTGCTGTCGCTGCGTACGCAGCCGTGGCTGGCCGACCACGTCATAGCGGGCACGACGCTCTTCCCGGGCACCGCGTTCCTCGAACTCGCCTTCCAGGCGTGCCGCGCGGCCGGCTGCGACGAAGTTGCCGAACTCACTCTGGAGCAGCCGCTCGTCCTGCCCGCGCAGGAGTCCTTCCAGATCCAGGTGGTGGTGCGGGAGCCCGACGAGCACGGCCGCCGCGCACTGGCCGTCCACTCCCGTCCGCAGGAACCGGACGGTGCGCACGATCGGCCGTGGACGTGCCATGCGACCGGCGCCATCAGCTCGGCGGCGGTTCAGCCGGCGGTGTCGTCCGAGTGGCTTCCGGCCGACGCCGTACCGCTCGACCTGGACGACGCCTACGCCCGCCTGGCCGACCACGGGTACGCGTACGGCCCCGCTTTCCAGGGCCTGCGGGCTGCCTGGTCTGCGGGCTCCGACCGCTATGCCGAGGTCGAGATCGCCGAGGAGCAGCGAGCCGACGCCGCCCGCGTCGGCCTCCACCCGGCACTCCTGGACGCCGTACTGCACGTACTCGCTCTTGACGGTGTCCATGACGGCCGCACCCAGGTGCCGTTCTCCTTCACCGGCGTACGCCTCCATGCGGACGGTGCCACGACACTGCGGGCGCGGCTGCGGCGGACGGACGACACCGTTGCGATCACGCTCACGGATCTCACCGGAGAAGTCGTCGCGGACCTGTCTTCGCTGGCTCTGCGGTCGTTCGACTCCCGGACCGCCGCGGCCGGGCCACCGCTGCACGCCGTGCACTGGGTGCCTGCGGAGACGCAGGATGCCGCCGAGGGCACCGCTCCCGAACCGATCGTCCTGCACGTGACCGGAACCGGTCCACAACCCATGCAGGACGTCCATCGGGAGACGGCTCGGGTGCTGGCCGCTGTGCGGAGTCATGTGCTCGGTGGTTCCGGTTCCGGCTCTGATGATGGTGCCAGTTCTGGTTCTGCTTCTGGTGCGGGTGTGTTGGTGGTGGTGACGTCGTCTGGTGATGTGGCCGGGGCGGCGGTGGGTGGGCTGGTGCGTTCGGCGCAGGCCGAGTATCCGGGTCGGATTGTGCTGGTCGAGAACGATGCTGAGAGCGGTGCCGAGAGCGGCGTCCATGCAGACGCGGTGGAGGCTGCGGTTGCGTGTGGTGAGCCGTTTGTGCGGTTGCGGGGTGGTGTGCTGCTGGTGCCGCGGCTGGTTCGGGCGCTGGAGGCGGGGCCGGGGTCGGCGGTGGGTGCGGAGTCTGGTGCCGGGGCGGGTTCGGTGGTGGGTTCTGTCTTTGGTCCGGAGGGTGCGGTTCTGGTCTCTGGTGGGTCGGGGACGTTGGGGCGGTTGGTGGTGCGGCATCTGGTGGAGCGGTATGGGGTGCGCGATGTGGTGTTGCTCAGCCGGGCCGGTCGGGTTCCTGAGGAGCTCGCCGACCTGACCGGTCATGGTGTGCGGCTGCGCGCTGCCGCGTGTGATGTGGGGGATCGGGAGTCCTTGGCTGGGGTGGTTGCGGGGCTTGCTGGGGAGCTGCGGGGGGTGGTGCATGCGGCTGGTGTGTTGGATGACGTGACGTTGGCTGGTTTGACGCCGGAGCGTGTGGGCGCGGTGCTGCGGCCGAAGGCGGATGGTGCGTGGCATCTGCATGAGCTGACGCGGGATCTGCCGTTGACCGCGTTTGTGATGTTCTCGTCGGTGGCCGGTGTGATGGGTACTGCGGGGCAGGGAAATTACGCTGCCGCGAATGCTTTTCTGGATCAGCTGGCTCGTAATCGTCGGGATGAGGGGTTGCCTGCGCAGTCGTTGGCGTGGGGGTTGTGGGCGGAGAGCAGTGGGATGACGGGGCAGCTGGAGGCTGCGGACCGCGCCCGGCTCGCCCGTAGCGGCATCGCGCCGTTGCCTACTTCCGATGCTCTCGCTCTCTTCGATACGGCTCTGGCCAGCGCGGAGCCGGCCTTGGTCACCGTCGCTCTCGATCAGAGCGCGCTGCGCACCGCGGCCACCGAAGGTCAGCTTTCACCTCTCCTGAGTGCTCTCGTCAGGGTGCGGCCGCGGCGTGCCGGCTCGGGTTCAGGGTCCGGTGCTGGATTTGCCGAGCAGATCCAGAGTCTGAGCCCAGGAGAGCGGCGACGTGTGCTGGTGGGTGTGGTGCGTCGGCATGTGGCGGCGGTGCTGGGGCGTAGTGATGCGGACGGGGTGCCGGTCGAGCGGGCCTTTTCTGAACTGGGCTTCGACTCGCTGATGGGGATGGACCTGCGTAACCGGCTGAGCACGGCCACCGGTCGGCAACTGCCCGCCTCCCTGGTCTTCGACCAGCCCACCGTCCGCGATCTGAGCGACTATCTCCTCACCCAGCTCGTCGGCACCACGGAGCAGGCCGCACACACCACCACCGTCACGTCGACCGCGGTCGACGAACCGCTCGCGATCGTGGGCATGGCCTGCCGTTTCCCCGGTGGCGTGCACAACCCCGAAGACCTGTGGCACCTGGTGGCCGGAGGCCGGGACGCGATCTCCGGCTTCCCCGACAACCGCGGCTGGGACCTGGAGGCGCTCTTCCATCCCGACCCGGACCACACCGGCACCTCCTACGCCCGCGAAGGTGGCTTTCTGCACGAGGCTGCCGACTTCGACGCGGAGTTCTTCGGCATCAGTCCGCGTGAGGCGATGGCCATGGATCCTCAGCAGCGGTTGTTGCTGGAGACCGCTTGGGAGGCTCTGGAACACGCCCGGATCGACCCTCGCACCCTGCACGGCAGTCGCACCGGTGTCTTCACCGGTGTCATGTACAACGACTACGCCGCACGTCTGAGGCCTGCACCGCCCGAGTTCGAAGGTCTGCTCGCGGCAGGCAACACCGGAAGCGTCATCTCTGGTCGGTTGTCGTATGTGTTTGGGTTCGAGGGGCCTGCGGTGAGTGTGGATACGGCGTGTTCTTCGTCGTTGGTGGCGTTGCATTTGGCTGGTCAGGCGTTGCGTCTTGGTGAGTGTGATGTGGCGTTGGCGGGTGGTGTGACGGTGATGTCGACGCCGTCGACGTTTGTTGAGTTCAGTCGTCAGCGTGGGTTGTCGTCGGATGGTCGTTGTCGTGCGTTTTCTTCGGATGCGGAGGGTACGGGGTGGTCTGAGGGTGTGGGGTTGTTGGTGGTGGAGCGGTTGTCTGATGCTTTGGCTTTGGGGCATCGGGTGTGGGGTGTGGTGCGGGGGAGTGCGGTTAATCAGGATGGTGCGTCGAATGGTTTGACTGCTCCGAATGGTCCGTCTCAGCAGCGTGTGATTCGGCAGGCGTGGGTGAGTGCTGGTGTGGGTGGTGGTGGGGTTGATGTGGTGGAGGCGCATGGGACGGGTACGCGTTTGGGTGATCCGATTGAGGCGCAGGCTTTGTTGGATACGTATGGTGTTGAGCGTGGGTCGCAGGGGCCGTTGTGGTTGGGTTCGTTGAAGTCGAATATTGGTCATGCGCAGGCGGCTGCGGGTGTGGGTGGGGTCATCAAGATGGTGATGGCCATGGAGCGTGGTGTGTTGCCGCGGACGTTGCATGTGGGTGTGCCTACTGAGCATGTGGACTGGAGTGGTGGGTCGGTTCGTCTGCTGACGGAGGCTGTGCCGTGGCCCGTTGCTGCTGACGGCCGGCCGCGGCGTGCTGCTGTCTCCTCCTTCGGCATCAGCGGCACCAACGCCCACGTCATCCTCGAACAGGCGCCTCAGCAGCCTGAACCGGACACGGAAGCACGGACGGAACCGGAGCCTGAACCGGAGGCATCACCCGCCACCGCACCGGCCATCGTTCCCGTCGTTCTGTCCGCTCACGGACCACAGGCGCTGGCACACCTCGCGGACCGCGTACACGCGCACATGGCCAAGGCCCCGGACACCGACCTCTACTCCCTCGCCCACGCCCTCACCACCACCCGTGCCACCCACGACCACCGAGCCGTCATCCTCACCCGCGACCACCACACCCTCCTCGCCTCCCTCCAGGCACTTCAGGGCGGCGAACCGGACCCGGCGACCACCGTCACGGGAACCGCGAGCGGCGCCACGGGCACGGTCTTCGTCTTCCCCGGCCAAGGCTCGCAGTGGGCCGGCATGGCGCTGGAGCTGCTGGAGAGTTCGGACGCCTTCCGCGAGCGCATGCACGAGTGCGCGGTGGCGCTGGCCGAGTTCACCGACTGGTCGCTGCTGGATGTGCTGAAGGGCACGCCAGGCGCACCCGACCTCGACCGGGTCGACGTCGTACAGCCGGTCCTGTTCGCCGTCATGGTGTCACTGGCCGCACTCTGGGAGTCGTACGGTGTACGGCCCGACGCGGTCGCGGGGCACTCCCAGGGCGAGATCGCCGCGGCCTGCGTCGCGGGCGCCCTGACCCTGTCGGACGCGGCGAGGGTGGTCGCGCTACGCAGCCAGGCGCTGGCCGAACTTGCCGGAACCGGCGGCATGGTGTCGGTCCTGCTCCCCCTCGACCAGGTGGAGAAGCGCATCGAACGATGGGGTGAGCGGCTGACGGTCGCCGCCGTGAACAGCCCGTCCTCCGTCGTGGTCTCCGGCGATCCGCAGGCGCTCGACGAACTCCAGGCCGACTGCACCGCAGCAGGCCTCCGCACCCGCCGGGTGCCCGTGGACTACGCGTCGCACTCGCCTCACGTCGAGGCCATCCGGGATCGTCTGGCGGAGCTGCTGGCTCCCGTCAGCCCACGACCGTCGTCCATACCGTTCTTCTCGGCCGTCACCGCAGAGGAACGGGACACCACCGGGCTCGACGGCACCTACTGGTACCAGAACCTGCGGCAACCCGTCCGCTTCGACCAGGTCACCCGGACCTTGCTCGACCGCGGACACCAGGTGTTCATCGAGGTCAGCGCCCACCCGGTGCTCACGGTGGCGCTCGATGAGACCTTCGCCGACACCGACACCTCACAGGCCTCCTCCTTCGGCACGCTGCGTCGCGACGACGGTGGCCTGGGCCGCTTCCTCACGTCGATGGCCGAGGGCTACACCCACGGGCTCGACGTCTCCTGGTCGACCGCATTCGCCGAGCCCCCGCGGCAGGCGCTGAATCTCCCCACGTACCCCTTCCAGCACGAATCGTACTGGCTCGAACCGGTCGCCCAAGGCGCCAACGTGACGGCCACCGGACTCACCTCCGCCGACCATCCGCTGCTGGGTGCGCTGGTCACGTCGGCCGAAGAGGACCGCCTCCTGCTCAGCGGCCGGCTTTCGCTGCGTACACACCCCTGGCTGGCCGACCACGCGTTGGCGGGCACGCCCCTCCTTCCTGGCACCGCATTCCTCGAACTCGCCCTGAAAGCAGCACAGTCAGCCGATTGCTCCACGGTCGACGACCTCACGATCCTCGCTCCGCTGCGGCTTGCCGAGAGCGACGGCCGACACGTTCAGGTCGAGGTGGGTCCGCAGGACTCCGACGGCCGGCGGGCCCTGACCATCCACTCACGGCCTGCCGACGAGGACACTGTCTGGACCAAGCACGCGGTGGGACATCTGAGTGCGGACATCTCGGATATCTCGGACACCAAGGAACTCCTCGCCGCGTGGCCACCGCCTGGTGCAAAGACCCTTGACCACCAGGACGCGTATGACCGGCTGGCGGCGCAGGGCTACGACTACGGCCCGGCGTTCCAAGGACTGCGCGGCCTGTGGCGGCGCGGCGACGAGGTGTACGCCGAGGTGGAATTGGACGAGACCGAGGCTGCGGAAGCGGCCCGCTTCCGCTGCCATCCGGCCCTGCTGGACGCGGCCTTGCACCCTCTGGCCCTCGGCGCCCTGGGCGAACACACCGCTGGCGCCGTGCCTTTCGAGTTCGGCGCGGTCTCCGTGCACACCGCGGGCCCGGACCGTCTCCGGGTCCGGCTCGAACGGGAAGCGGCCGGCCAAGTCGCGCTCACAGCAACCGACAGCCAGGGCGCACCGGTGGTATCGGTGCGTTCCATCGCACTGCGTCCGCTTGACACCCGCTCACTGCTGACGCCTGGTGGGTTGTTGCATCGGGTGGTGTGGGAGCCGGTGTTGGGTGGTGTGGTTGCGGGGGTTGGGTCGGCGTCGGATGTGGTGGTGTTGCGGGTGCCGGCTGTTGGTGTTGTTGATCCGGGGGTGGCTGTGCGTGCTGCCTTGTCGGTGGTGTTGGAGCGTGTGCGGGGTCATGTGTTGGAGGGTTCTGGTTCCGTAGCTGCTTCGGGTGCGGGTGCGGGTTCTGGTGTGTTGGTGGTGGTGACGTCGTCTGGTGATTTGGTTGGGGCGGCGGTGGGTGGGTTGGTGCGTTCGGTGCAGGCGGAGTATCCGGGTCGGATTGTGTTGGTCGAGACCGATGCTGAGACCGATGGTGGTTCTGGTGCTGAGGCCGGTGCTGATGCAGATGTGGTGGGGGCTGCGGTTGCGTGTGGTGAGCCGTTTGTGCGGTTGCGGGGTGGTGTGGTGTTGGTGCCGAGGTTGGTTCGGGTGGTGGAGTCGGAGTCTGGGTCGGTGTCTGGGTCGGTGCCTGGTTCGGTGGTGGGTTCGGGTGCTGTGTTTGGTCCGGATGGTGTGGTTTTGGTTTCTGGTGGGTCGGGGACGTTGGGTCGGTTGGTGGTGCGGCATTTGGTGGAGCGGTATGGGGTGCGGGATGTGGTGTTGTTGAGTCGGGGTGGTGGGGTTCCTGAGGGGCTTGCCGATCTGACTGGTCGTGGTGTTCGGTTGCGGGGTGTGGCGTGTGATGTGGGGGATCGGGAGGCTTTGGCTGGGGTGGTTGCGGGGTTGGGTGGGGAGTTGCGTGGGGTGGTGCATGCGGCTGGTGTGTTGGATGACGTGACGTTGGCTGGTTTGACGCTGGAGCGTGTGGGTGCGGTGTTGCGTCCGAAGGCGGATGGTGCGTGGTATTTGCATGAGTTGACGCGGGATTTGCCGTTGACTGCGTTTGTGATGTTTTCGTCGTTGGCGGGTGTGATGGGTACTGCGGGTCAGGGTAATTACGCTGCTGCGAATGCTTTTCTGGATGAGCTTGCGCGGGTTCGTCATGCGGAGGGGTTGCCTGCGCAGTCGTTGGCGTGGGGGTTGTGGGCGCAGAGCAGCGGGATGACAGGGCAGTTGGAGGCGGCGGATCGTGCGCGGCTTACTCGTGCGGGTATTGCGCCTTTGAGTACTGCTGATGGTCTTGCGTTGCTGGATACCGCGTTGTCCAGTGCGGAGCCGGCCTTGGTCACCGCCGCTCTTGATCAGAGCGCGCTGCGTACCGCGGCCACCGAAGGACACCTCTCGCCACTTCTCAGCTCTCTCGTCAAGGTGCGGTCGCGGCGTACCGGCACGGGCGCCGGAGGCGGTTCCGGCTCGGGGTTCGCCGAGCAGGTTCGTGGTGTGGAGCCTGGTGAACGGCGGCGTGTGCTGGTGGGCGTGGTGCGTCGGCATGTGGCGGCGGTGCTGGGGCGTGGTGATGCGGACGAGGTGCCGGTCGAGCGGGCCTTTTCCGAATTGGGCTTCGACTCGCTGATGGGAGTGGATCTCCGCAATCGGCTGAGTACGGCTGTGGGCCGGCAGCTGCCCGCTTCTTTGGTCTTTGACCAGCCCACTATTCGCGATCTGAGCGACTATCTCCTCACTCAGCTCATCGGCACCACAGAGCCGACCGCATCCACCACCACCGTCAATCCGATCGCGGTCGATGAGCCGCTGGCGATTGTGGGTATGGCGTGTCGTTTTCCTGGTGGTGTGCAGGGGCCGGAGGATTTGTGGCGGCTGGTCGCGGAGGGCGGGGAGGTGGTTTCTGGTTTTCCTGTTGATCGTGGGTGGGATCTGGAGGGGTTGTTTGATCCGGATCCGGATCATGCGGGTACGTCGTATGCGCGTGAGGGTGGTTTTCTGCATGATGCCGCGGGTTTTGATGCGGAGTTCTTCGGTATCAGTCCGCGTGAGGCGTTGGCTATGGATCCTCAGCAGCGGTTGTTGCTGGAGGCCGCTTGGGAGGCTTTGGAGCACGCTCGGATAGATCCGCGCACTTTGCACGGCAGCCGTACCGGCGTCTTCACCGGCGTGATGTACAACGACTACGCCACGCGGGTCACGCGGCCCCCGGCCGGACTTGAGGGCTATCTCGCCAATGGCAGTGCCAGCAGTGTGGCCTCTGGCCGGTTGTCGTATGTGTTTGGGTTCGAGGGGCCTGCGGTGAGTGTGGATACGGCGTGTTCTTCGTCGTTGGTGGCGTTGCATTTGGCTGGTCAGGCGTTGCGTCTTGGTGAGTGTGATGTGGCGTTGGCGGGTGGTGTGACGGTGATGTCGACGCCTTCGACGTTCGTTGAGTTCAGCCGCCAGCGTGGCCTGTCCCCGGACGGTCGTTGCCGTGCCTTCTCCGCTGACGCCGACGGCACCGGTTTCTCTGAGGGTGTGGGGTTGTTGGTGGTGGAGCGGTTGTCTGATGCTTTGGCTTTGGGGCATCGGGTGTGGGGTGTGGTGCGGGGGAGTGCGGTTAACCAGGATGGTGCGTCGAATGGTTTGACTGCTCCGAATGGTCCGTCTCAGCAGCGTGTGATTCGGCAGGCGTGGGCGAGTGCTGGTGTGGGTGGTGGTGGGGTTGATGTGGTGGAGGCGCATGGGACGGGTACGCGTCTGGGTGATCCGATTGAGGCGCAGGCTTTGTTGGATACGTATGGTGTTGAGCGTGGTGGGCAGGGGCCGTTGTGGTTGGGGTCGTTGAAGTCGAATATTGGTCATGCGCAGGCGGCTGCGGGTGTGGGTGGGGTCATCAAGATGGTGATGGCCATGGAACACGGGACGCTGCCGCGGACGCTGCATGCAGGTGAACCCACTCCGCACGTCGACTGGAGCAGCGGGGCCGTACGTCTGCTGACGGAGTCCGCGCCCTGGCCCGCATCTGAGGATCGGCCGCGGCGGGCGGCTGTTTCGTCCTTCGGTATCAGTGGCACCAATGCTCACGTGATCCTTGAGCAGGGGCCGACGGGACCGGCAGGGCGTGCTGTGGCTGGGCAGGCTGTGGGTTCTGCTTCTGCTGCTGGGTCGGGGGTTTGTGAGGGTGGGTCTGTGGTGTGGAGTGTGTCGGGTGTGTCGGAGCGGGGGTTGCGTGATCAGGCGGGGAAGTTGGCGGCTTTCTTGCGTGGGTGTGAGGGGTTGGATCACTATTCCGTGGGTCATGCGTTGGTGACTGGTCGTGCTGTTTTTGATTATCGTGCGGTGGTTGTTGGTGGGTCTGTTGGTGAGTTGTTGGCCGGGTTGGAGGGTGTGGCGGCGGGTGAGCCGGGTGGTGGTGTGTTGGTGGGGCGTGCGGGTGTGGGTGTGGGTGAGTTGGCTGTGGTGTTTGCGGGGCAGGGTAGTCAGCGGGTGGGGATGGGGCGGGAGTTGTATGGGTTGAGTCCGGTGTTTGCGGGTGTGTTTGATGAGGTGTGTGCGGCGTTTGATCCGTTGCTTGGGTTGTCGTTGCGGGATGTGATTTTGGGTGCGGATGCTGGCGAGGAGGTTCTTGCTCAGACGTGTTATGCGCAGCCTGCGATCTTTGCGGTGGAGGTGGCGCTGTACCGGTTGCTTGAGTCGCTCGACGTTCGACCGGGCTTCGTTGCCGGACATTCCATCGGTGAGTTGGTGGCGGCTTATGTGGCCGGAGTCTGGTCGCTGCCGGACGCCGTCCGGCTGGTCGCCGCTCGCGCACGGCTGATGCAGACCGCCCCCGCGGGCGGCGCCATGATGTCGATACGCGCGGCCGAAGCCGATGTCCGCACCAGCCTGGAAACGCTGGGTGTCGCGGATGCGGTGGCGATCGCGGCGGTCAACGGCCCTCGTCAGTGTGTTGTCTCCGGTGATGTGGATCAGGTGCGTCGGGTCGCTGACCACTGGCGTGCGCAGGGTCATCGGGCCACTGAACTGCGGGTCAGTCATGCCTTCCACTCCGGGCATATGGACGGGGTGCTGGCCGAGTTCCGCGAGGTCGCGGCCACGGTTCGTTGCGAGCCGGCCCGTATTCCGGTGGTCTCCGCGGTCACCGGTCGGGTCGCGACGGCCGAGGAGCTCGCCGATCCGGACTACTGGACCGGCCAGATCCGCCGTACTGTCCGTTTCAGCGACGCCATCCGCCATCTCCGGCAGAGCGGTGTGACGACCTTCCTCGAAGTGTCCGGACACCCGGCGATGGTCCAGCCGATGGAGGAAACCCTCACTGACCTGGATGACTCGGCCAAGCAGCCCGACACAGGAAACGGTAAGGGCAACGGCAACGGCACCGTGGTGGCAAGTGCGACGGCCGACCCGCAACGCATGCTGAGTGCTCTGGCCCGCGCCCATGTCACAGGCACGCAGATCACCTGGCCCGCATGGTTCACCCACTCCCCGACCACCGCCATCGACCTGCCCACCTACGCCTTCAACCACCACCACTACTGGCTGGACGGCGACCGCACCCCAGAGGTCTCCGGGGCTGGTGTGCAAGCCTCCTCACACCCGCTGATCGGAAACGTGCTGGAAATTGCGGGCAACCTCGGCACCGTCTACTCCGGTCAGCTGTCCCTGCGCACACATCCCTACTTCGCCGACCCGAGCACCGGCACTGCACAACTCCCCGGTACCGCACTGCTCGAACTGGCCCTGCATATAGGTCAGTTGGAAGGAGTGCCGCAGCTTGACGGACTTGCTCTGGAACGGCCCATCCTGCTGCCCTCGCGGGGCACGGTCGACATCCAGGTGGTCTTGACGGGGCCGGATTCCTCCGGACTGCGCGCGCTCTCCGTTCATGCCCGCCCCGACGGCGAATCCTGGACCCTGCACGCCAGCGGCCTGCTCGCTCCTCGGACCGGGACCGTTCTCTCCGAGTCGCCCGCGCATACCAGCGATGCCGAATTCCTCGCCGAGGTGACGGTTCCCGACGGCGCCGGCTTCGCCTTCCACCCGGGCTTCCTGGAAACCGCGCTGCGCCCCCTGCTGCCCAAGGCTGCGCAGCCGGACACGGTCTACCTGCCCACGTCATGGCGCGACGCGCTCCTGCACGCCCCGGCCTCCCGGACCGCCGGCAATCTGCGCGTATGGCTCTCACCGACCGGGCCCGACACCTACAGCCTGAGCGTGACGGACGCGTCGGACGCTCTGGTGGCCACCGTCGACGCGATGGGTATCACCGCCGTACCCACGACCGACCTCTCGCCTGGTGGGTTGTTGCATCGGGTGGTGTGGGAGCCGGTGTTGGGTGGTGTGGTTGCGGGGGTTGGGTCGGCGTCGGATGTGGTGGTGTTGCGGGTGCCGGCTGTTGGTGTTGTTGATCCGGGGGTGGCTGTGCGTGCTGCCTTGTCGGTGGTGTTGGAGCGTGTGCGGGGTCATGTGTTGGAGGGTTCTGGTTCCGTAGCTGCTTCGGGTGCGGGTGCGGGTTCTGGTGTGTTGGTGGTGGTGACGTCGTCTGGTGATTTGGTTGGGGCGGCGGTGGGTGGGTTGGTGCGTTCGGTGCAGGCGGAGTATCCGGGTCGGATTGTGTTGGTCGAGACCGATGCTGAGACCGATGGTGGTTCTGGTGCTGAGGCCGGTGCTGATGCAGATGTGGTGGGGGCTGCGGTTGCGTGTGGTGAGCCGTTTGTGCGGTTGCGGGGTGGTGTGGTGTTGGTGCCGAGGTTGGTTCGGGTGGTGGAGTCGGAGTCTGGGTCGGTGTCTGGGTCGGTGCCTGGTTCGGTGGTGGGTTCGGGTGCTGTGTTTGGTCCGGATGGTGTGGTTTTGGTTTCTGGTGGGTCGGGGACGTTGGGTCGGTTGGTGGTGCGGCATTTGGTGGAGCGGTATGGGGTGCGGGATGTGGTGTTGTTGAGCCGGGGTGGTGGGGTTCCTGAGGGGCTCGCCGATCTGACTGGTCGTGGTGTGCGGTTGCGGGGTGTGGCGTGTGATGTGGGGGATCGGGAGGCTTTGGCTGGGGTGGTTGCGGGGTTGGGTGGGGAGTTGCGTGGGGTGGTGCATGCGGCTGGTGTGTTGGATGACGTGACGTTGGCTGGTTTGACGCTGGAGCGTGTGGGTGCGGTGTTGCGTCCGAAGGCGGATGGTGCGTGGTATTTGCATGAGTTGACGCGGGATTTGCCGTTGACTGCGTTTGTGATGTTTTCGTCGTTGGCGGGTGTGATGGGTACTGCGGGTCAGGGTAATTACGCTGCTGCGAATGCTTTTCTGGATGAGCTTGCGCGGGTTCGTCATGCGGAGGGGTTGCCTGCGCAGTCGTTGGCGTGGGGGTTGTGGGCGCAGAGCAGCGGGATGACGGAGCAGCTGGCAGCAGCAGACCGCGCCCGGCTCGCCCGTACCGGCATCGCACCTCTGAGCAGCGCGGACGGTCTTGCTCTCCTCGACACCGCTCTGGCCAGCGCGGAGCCGGCCTTGGTCACCGCCGCTCTTGATCAGAGTGCGCTGCACACCGCGGCCACCGAAGGACACCTCCCGCCCCTCCTCAGCGCCCTCGTCAGGAACGCAGAGGCGCAGCCGGACCCGACCGTGCCCATCAGCCTGCAGGGCCAGCTCGCGGACCTGGGCGAACCGGAGCGTGCACGCCTCGTCCTGGACGTGATCCATGGCGAGGTGGCCGCTGTTCTCGGATACGACACGGTGGCCGAGGTCGACATTGATGCCGAACTCATGGACATCGGCTTCGACTCCTTGATCGCGGTCGAACTCACCAACCGCTTGAATGCGCTCACAGGGCTGCGGTTGAGCAGCACGCTCGTCTTCGACTACCCGACGACGGTCGAGCTCGCGGAGTACATCCACGCGGAACTCGCGGCGTAACAGCACCCCCACCCGTCATACCGATGGCCGCGCCTCTCGAAGGAGGCGCGGCCATCAGAAGTGCAAGAAGTGCAAGAAATGCAAGAAATACGAGAAGCGTGAGAAGTGCGAGAAGCCCCGACTCAGCGCTCGCGCCGGTACACCTCCAGCAGTGACGGTCCCTGGAAGAGGTACTGGGGCTGCGGCTCGGACACCACCGCGTCGATGCCGAAGGTGCGCACGTACTCCTCCGCGAAGTGGCACCCCGAGACCGCGAAGACCACCAGCCGCGTCCCGTTCTCCTGAGCAGCGACCACCAAGGACTCCAGGGTGTCGCTGGCCAGCGTCTCGCCGCACACCAGGGCCACGTCCGCGTCGGCCACCAACTCCGCGCTGCGGTCCCCGTGGTGTACGGGCAGGCCCAGGATGCCGTGGTCGAGCAGCTCCTGATCGAAGTCGCTCACGGCCAGTGTGACGTCCTCCTGCTGGAGCAGGTGGATGAGGTTGCCCATCACTCCGATCTGCGCGATGCGCTTGCCGCTGCCGGTGCGCCGCAACTGCCGCAGGGTCTCCTCGACGATGGTCTCGGCCCGTGCCAGTGCCTTGTCGGCCGGGCGGCCGTCGATGACCAGCCGGCGCTGCGGATCGTGCGGAAGCACGCCGAAGGCTGCGTCCAGGACGGCGATACTCTCCTCGGACGTCCTGCCGGTGGTCACCCGGGCGTCGCCGCCGATCAGCGCGTCACTGCCGGCGTCGATGGAGACGGTGCCGAAGTCGGCATAGCAGCAGCCCTGCCGGACCGTCTGCGCCATGACGAAGCTGTAGACCATGAACCGTTCGTACGCGGTGGGCTGCGCCCGGTAGTCCACGCCCCACAGTGCGCGCAGACGGAAGTCGTCGTCCGGCAGGTCGCGACTGCGTTCCGCGACGATCGTCCGCAAGGTGTCCACGATGTTTTGCACGGATGGGCTCCACGGCTGTGAGAGAAGAGGATCAGACGGTGGTGTTGCGCTGCTCCGGCGCGGCAGAGTTGCGGACGGTACCCCAGCGTTTCGCCGTGGACTCGTGGATGAACCAGATGTCGTCCTCGGTCAGGCGCTGGGAGACCACCTTGGGGAAGGCTTCCTCGAAGTAGATGTAAGGAGGCCGGTTCTCCACGTTGAGAGAGTGGTAGTCGAGCCGGTCGGCCATGCCGTGGGCACGAGTGATGGCGGTCGCCGGGTGGTATGTCAGGATATTCGGACTGGCCAGGCCGAGCAGGCCGTCGTCGATGAGCAGCCCGACCTCCTGCACGGTCTCCTCGATGGTCTGCCGGGTCTCTCCTTCCAGACCGAAGAGCACCGAACTGCCCACCGGTATACCCGCGTTGCGCATAAGCTCCAGCGCCCGGCGCACCTTCGACTTCCAGGGATGGGCGGCCGTACGGCGGACGTTCTTGTGCACGTGCTGCATGACCTCGGAGGACATGCTCTCGATGCCCATGTAGATGTAGGTGCATCCCGCTTCGCGCATGGCCGCCAGCACCTGGCGTACGTCGTCCTCCTTGTGCAGGGCGGTCATCAGGTCGACGGTGACCTGGGCGCCGAACTGCAGTTGGCGCAGCCGCTGCCAGTCGTCTTCCTCGGTGATCCACTTGCGGCAGGCGGGCGGCAGGTCGTCGGGGCTCTCGGCCTGCCGTACGGCGCTGAGTTCGGCGCAGAAGGCCCGGATGACGGGGAAGGTTCCGGACCAGAAGATCGAGTCGTCGAAGAAGACCGCCTCGGCGCCGTAGCTGACGTACTCGCAGATCCGCTCGACGGCGACGGCTGCCGGATCGCGGCCGAACCTCTTGAGGCCACCGACCACGGTGGCCGCCTCGGAGCAGAAGTCACAGTGGTAAGGACAGGCGTTGGAGACCGTCATATGGGCGGTGCGGGACGGGGAGCCGTCGGCGAGCGGGAAGACGGGGAAGCGGGATCGGATGGCGAACGCCTGGTAGGGAGAGGGGAGGTCGGCGAGATCGAAGGAAGGACCGCGGACCGGGAAGGCGTGTACGGCGTCGTCGGTGACCGCGCAGATCAGCGACGAGCCCGGAATGCGCTCCCCTGCCTCGCCGAGCAGGTCGAGGATCCTGACGACCTCGGCGGGGTCGGCCCGCCGGCGGTCCAGGTCCATGGCCAGGGACACCGCCCGCAATAGCAGATCCAATGCGAAGTAGCCCTCCCCGGAGACCAGGAAATCGACCACAGGCTCGATCCGCTGATCTTCGATGGCCCGCAACGGGCTGCTGTACTCCAGGACGAGTTCATCCGTGCCGGGTACATAACGCATGGTTTCGTCAATGTGCCGGCCGCCGAGGACGACAAGACATTGCGGTAATTCCTGCTTGGTGATGCGTGCCATCTCAAGCGCGTAGCGATTCCCGGGGGAAACGGTGCTGATGAGAAGGACCCGGGGGCTGCGGCGGCGCAGTTCCTCGCGGAAGTCCGCCTCGGATTGATCATCCCAGACCCGGGGATCGAAAACCGTGTGGTCGGCGACGCTGTCGTAGTCGTGCCATATGCGCAGGGAATGATCGGCGGTGAGCCGTTCCTCCCGTTGCGGCATCGCGCCCCAGTCCGGGCACAGGTCGCTGAACGGCACATCGAGGCCCGAGCCCTGCCGGGCCGAGCGCAGTGCGTGGTCGACCGCCACCGACAGGGCGGCATACAGGCACATCGGGTCGCCGGGGTAGGTGATCTCACCCTCAGTCGACGTCATGACAGGAGCGAGCACGGCAAGGACGGGATAACGCCGGGCATCCCAGGGCGGGACATCGCCTCCGGTGCTTTCTGCCAGCGTATCCAGACGTGATTGCCGGAGCCTTTCGAGACGTGACCTTTGCTCGGGCGACGCCTCGTTTCCCGATTTCAGACAGGAATGAATCACAGGGCGGCGTGTCAACAAAGAATTCCTCCAGAACAGCCGTCGGCATCCTGGGACAATGCCATCGCAAGAGCAGCCGAATTACGCGTTGAAGCGTTGGCTGGGAGGAGATCCGCTCGCCAGCCGTCACACGGGTCGTCGCCCAGACTTACGCAGGCAGAGACGACTATCCAGAAAGTGAATAGCCTGGTACTTCACACGCCATGCTGAGCCGACTCGAAACGGCCCGGATCAGGCATCGGCGACTGCGGACGCCGCGCAGTTCCGCTGTAACGGGAGCTGCGCCGAGTGATGGCCCTCCAACGGGACGCCGACCGGCATATGGATGATGAGTTTCAGCGGTTCGGGCACGGCCGGGTAGCTCAGGTCGATCCGGCGCATGGTGGAGACGCCGTGCGAGGAGTGGCGGATCGTGCACTGCCAGAGTCCTTGGCTGTCCACCGCGTGCTCGTCCCACCAGCTCCGGAAGTGCGGACTGACCTCGGTGAGATCGTGCACCAACGCGGTGACACGTGCGCTGTCATGGCAGTCCAGCGCGTCGGCGCGCAGCCGTGCCACAAGGCGCCGGGCCTGGTCCTGCCAGTCCGTGAAGCGCTCCCGCGCGGACTTGGAGGTGAACATCCACAGCAGCAGATTGGGACGGAGCGTGGACGGTGAGGCGAAGTCGCCGAACCAGTCGGTCGCCTCCTCGTTCCACGCCATCAGGTCGCCGAGCTGGGAACAGAGGTAGGCGGGCAGCGGACTCAGCGACTCGACGACCCGGGTCAGATTCTCCACGGCGATCGAACGCTGTGTCGACCGTTCGGTCAACGGAGGTGCGGGACGGGACAGATTGTGCAGATACAGGCGCTCGTAGTCCGAGAGCCGCAGAATCTCGGCGAGGCTGTCCAGTACGTCGTGTGACGGAGTGACATCCCTCGCCTGCTCAAGGTACGTGTACCAAGTGGGACTCACGCCGGCCAGGACCGCGACCTCCTCCCGGCGGAGCCCCGGGGTCCGCCTGCGCGGCCCCTCGGGTAGCCCGACGGTCTCGGGTCTCAAAGACTCCCTTCGAGTGCGCAAGAAATGTGCACGTTCACGTCGACGGAAGTCCGAATCGGACACCCTTGCCTCCCCCATGATGGCTAAAAGTGCAGTGGGAACGTAACTCGGCCGTTGTCTCGCAGGCAAGGGGATACCTGGATCTGATGGCGGTTCATTGCAGTCGGTAACCGACTTGCCAACAGAGAGCACCGCACCATGGTCAAGCCACATCAGAGACAAGATTAAAATTCAAGTTTTTTCAGCGTGCAGGACAATGGAAACTGGCCACCTCGGGAGTCATCGGCCGACGGTCATCCTGGTATGCGTACTACCAGGTTCACGGCCTCCTGGATGTTCGCCTGTTCTGCGCCCTAGACTTCCGTCGCGCCAGCCGCGCGTTCCTACGGCAAACAGACAAACGGACAGAGGAATCCTTGTCTCCATCACTAGCCAAGTCGAGGACCGTGCACACGGGCACCGCGCTCGGCGTCCTGTCGCTGGCCGCCTTCATGGCCAGTCTCGACCTCTTCATCGTCAATGTGGCCTTCACCAAGATCAGTGCCGCTTTCCATGGTGCGCCGTTGTCCCAGGTGTCCTGGGTGCTCAACGGCTACGCGATCATCTTCGCCGCGCTCCTCGTCCCGCTCGGTCGACTCGTCGACCGGTACGACCGGAAGGTCGGATTCCTTATCGGGGTCGCGGTCTTCACCGGGGCGTCACTGGGGTGCGCGGTGTCGGCCTCGCTGTGGATGCTGATCGTCTTCCGGCTCGTCCAGGCGGCCGGCGCGGCGATGCTCACCCCGGCGAGCCTCGGCCTGCTGCTCTCCGTCTTCCCGCCGGAACGGCGCGCGGGCGCGGTCCGTACCTGGGCGTCCACCGGCGCCCTGGCCGCCGCCGTCGGGCCGGTGGTCGGCGGGTTGCTGACCACCGTCTCCTGGCGCTGGGTGTTCCTGGTCAACCTGCCTATCGGGATCGTACTGATCGCGGTGGCTGCGAAGATGCTGCCGGCCTCCCGCGCCGAACGGGGAGAGCGCGTACCTGATGTGTTCGGCACGGTCCTGCTCACCCTCGGTATCGGCCTGCTGTCCTTGGGCATGGTCCAGATCAACACGTGGTCCACACCGCGATCCACCCTGGTGCTCGCCGCGGGCGTGCTCGTCTGCGGCGCCTTCTGGCTGCGCTCGCTGCGCCACGAGAACCCTTTGGTGGAACCGGCGTTGATGCGAGTGCGCAGCTTCTCTTGGGCCAACCTCACCGCCCTCGTGTTCAGTGTCGCCTTCGCAGCAAACCTCCTGGCGGCCATCCTGTGGATGCAACAGGTGTGGCACTACTCCGCGTTGCGCACCGGCCTCGCGATCGCGCCCGGACCCGTGGTGGTTCCTCTGGCGACCGCCATCGGCGGAAGACTCGCCAAGCGCATTCACCCGAGCAGGTTGGCGGCGATCGGATGCGTCATCATCGCCGTGAGCGTGCTGAGCCAGGGACTGCTGCTGGATCAGACACCCGGTTATGCGACGGAGTTGCTGCCGGGCTGGTTCATCGGCGGCATCGGCGTCGGCCTGGCCCTGCCCTTCATGCTCGGCCTGGCCACGGCCAACCTGCCCAGACCGCGGTTGGCCACAGGCAGCGCGATCGTGAACATGAGCCGCCAGGTCGGCTCGGTCCTCGGCGTCAGCCTGTTCGTCGCGCTCATCGGCACTCCCCTCACCTATCACGCCACGCATGCCGCCTTTATGAAGGTCTGGTACATGATCGTGCTGTGCATGTGCGTCGGCGCGGTCACCGCTCTTGGCATGGTGCCCCCCAAACCGGCTCAGGCCGACCCATCCGCAGCGACCGCACAGGCAGACTAGGAGCCACCTGAAGATGCGCTGGAACGATGTGTACGTCGATGCGGCTGCGTTCTGGGCCGGCCGTCGGGAGGACGTACAGCTGGCGGCGACCGAAGGGCGCTACGACCCTGAGGAATGCAAGGCCGACGACTACAAGAGCGTCAGCATCGCCGACGGCATGAGCCATCCCGACATGGCCGTGGAGGCGGGACGGCTCGCACTGCGCCGCACCCGGACCCCTCACGAGGACTTCGATCTCGTCGTCCACGTCACCAGCGTCGGCTACCAGGGCCTCGACCACTGGACACCCGCCTCGTACATCCAGCACCGGACCGTCGGCGGCCAGGCGTCGGCGGTCCAGCTCCAGCAGGCGTCCAACGGTGCGATAGCGGCGCTCGACCTGGCCGCCGCGCACCTGATGGTCCGCGAGGCGCCCTGTGCCGCGCTGATCACCACCAGCGACAAGTACCAGCCGCCCATGTTCGACCGGTACCGGTCGGACAAGGGCATACCGCGCGGCGACGGCGCCACCGCGCTGGTGCTCACCCGCGGCTTTGGAGTGGCCAAACTGCTGTCCACGTCCGTCGTCTCCGACACGGCCCACGAAGGCGCCTACCGCGGTACGCAGCCGTGGGCCGGCGCGGCGGGCGAACACGGCTGGCCCATCGACATGCGCAAGCGCCTCAAGCAGTACCTGAGCAGCGGCGCGGACGTGTCGGACCTGGCCCGCTCTCTCGGTGCCGGACAACAGGAGGCCATGGACCGGGCCATGGCCGACGCGGGCGTCGGCGTCAAGGACATCGCTCGGTTCGTGTACGCACACGCCGGGCGGGCGGTGGTCGACTGGGACTTCATCGAAAAGGTCTCCGGCATCAGCATCGACCAGAGCACGTGGGACTTCGGGCGTGAACTCGGCCACCTCGGGGCGGGCGACCAGATCGCGGGGCTCAGCCACCTCCTCGAAACGAAGGCCGTCGGCCCGGGCGACAAGGTGGTGCTCTCCGGTCTGGGCGCCGGATTCGTCTTCGGGTGCGCGGTACTGGAGATCACCCAGGAGCCCGACTGGTCCTGACGGGTCTCACAGGAGGTCCGCGGCCCCCTGCAGCGCCGCGGACGCACCCGTCACGATGGGGTCCCCGTGGCCGAAGCAAGCCGTTTCGACGTCGAGTGCCGCCAGCTTGCGCAGTGATGCGATCGCCTGGCCGCGCTCGGCGTTGAAGACCCCCAGTATCGTCCGCCCACCCACGTTGGCCACGGCGTCCCCGGTGAACAGCACACCGGGCTCCGGCAGATACAGCGCGATGCTGCCGTCCGTGTGCCCGGGCACGCCGATCACGCGGGCGCCGCCGCCGAAGTCCAGTACATCGTCGTCGTCGAGCTCCCGATCCACGCGGGCCGGCGGAGCAGGAGGGAGCGGGGGCTTGTTCTCGTACAGCGTCCGCTCCCAGTCGGGCGCGTCCTCGAACACCGGATGCGCCGCGACGCTCTCACCTCGGACCACCGGGACGTCGAGCCGGTGCGCTATCACCGTCACCCCGCCCCATGCCTCGATCTCGGCTGCCGCACCCGCGTGATCCTCGTGTGCATGCGTCAGTACCACTCGGGCCAGATCGCGCCGCGCCAGCCCCAGTCCTCTGATCGACCTGGCGATCCGCTCTCCCGACCCGGCCGTGCCGGTGTCGATCAGAGTGAGCGAATCGGCATCCCGCCACAGATAGGCGTGCCCGACTTCGAAACAGAGCTGGTACAGCTGAGGCGACAGTTCAACGGTACGCATAGTGCGTATATAGTGCACACAGAGTGACGATGCCGCAAACGCGCACGTCTAGGAGCCCCGAGCACGCAGCGCAGGCCAGCAGTGCTCCGGTGACCTGCCGTGCGAGCCCAGCTACTTCAGCGTGTCGGCGACCACGGATGCCGCTTCTGCGATCAGTTTGTTGTCGTAGTTGGCGTCTGGCTTGCTGCGGTGGGACAGGATCGCCATGACGATGGGGGCCGCGCCGGGAGGCCACACCACGGCGATGTCGTTGCGGGTGCCGTAGGTGCTGCCGGCTCCGGACTTGTCGCCGACCACCCAGTCCTTGGGCAGCCCGGCCCTGATGAGTTTGGAGCCGGTCGTGGTGGTCCGCAGCCATGTCGTGAGCCGCGCGCGTTCGCTCCTGCCGAGGACGTTCCCGACGACGAACGCGCGCAGATCCTTGGCGAGCGCACGAGGAGTGCTGGTGTCACGCGTGTCGCCCGGGGCCCATTGGTTCAGCTGCGTCTCGCGGCGGTCCATCCGGGTGGTGTCATCGCCCAGGCCTTCGAGTACGGCGTTGAGGCCGCTGGGTCCGCCGAGCTGGTCGAACAACAAGTTGCCCGCGGTGTTGTCGCCGAAGCGGACGGCGGCGTCACACAGCTCATTCAGTGTCATTCCGGTATCGACGTGCTGTGCGGTCACCGGAGAGTTGTCGACGAGATCGCCCGCGGAGTACGTGATGACCTTGCCCATCCGGCCGACCGACCGCTCCCGCAGGACGGCGCCGGCGGCCAGGACCTTGAACGTGGAGGCGTAGGCGAAGCGCTCGTCAGCCCTGTACGCCGTCGTGCGCCCGGTTCCCGTGTCGACGGCATAGACACCCAGGCGCGCGTCGAACCTGCGCTCAAGCTCCTTGAACCTGCCGGCGAACGGGTGCGCCGAGGACGCCGGGTGTGCCGGAGGCGCGGGTTGCCCGGATGGCGCCGACGAGGCCGGAGCACCGTCTTGGCTGTCGCAGGCCGCGAACGGGACGAGGGCGAGTGCGGCAAGCGCACCGCGAACGAGGCGCCGGGCACGGCTGTGCTGCATGGTCCAAACCTCCGCTTGGGCCCCGTCCTGGCGCACCGTGCGCAGCGGACGGAGTGCCAGGCCCCTACCTGGAGCATGGCCATGGCTGTCGGAGCCACCCTGGCCTGCCGGTGCCCGTGCGGTCCAATACGTCCATGCCGTGCGTGTCGGTTCCGTGCCTGTCCGTGCCGTGCCGGACCCCGGGCTCGTCGGGGTCCGGAACGGCGTCACTGTCCTGCGGGGTGTGTCAGGTCAGTGGACGCGGTACAGGACCGTGGCGTGTGCGGGGACGGAGGCACTGATGGTGCCGCTGGTGGTGGAGGTCGCGTTGGTCCACAGGTTGGTCAGGGTGTAGCTGGAGGCGCCGCTCTTGCCGATCGCGGACGCGCTGGTGCTGATGGTGGCGGTGGAGCCGGTCTCGTTGAACAGAGCGACCGACACGTCTCCGTTCGCCAGCGGCTTCGCCAGTACGTCCAGGCCGCCGGAGGAGGACACCTCGGTGCCCTGCTTGCCCAGCGAGTCCTGGTCCACGGCGATCACGTTCTTGTTCGTCATGACGCTGAGCGTGGTCGAGGTGGCCTGGGCGATGTTCGTCCCCGCGATCAAGGGGGCGGCCATCTCTGCCCAGAGGCTGAACTCCGTCTGCTGCTCGGCGACGGTCAGGCTGCCGTTACCGATCTCCAGCATGTCGGGGTCGTTCCAGTGGCCGGGTCCGGCGTACTGGGCCAGGCCCACGTTCGAGTGGAAGATGGACAGCATGCTGGAGTAGCTCGCCTGGATGTCGCCGGTGGTGCGCCAGCTGTTGCCGATGTCGGTGCCCCAGGTCCACACGCTCTCCTGGCCCCAGCTGCACAGGCTGAAGAGAATGGGCCGGCCGGTGGCGGCGAGGGCGTTGCGCATGGTGGTGTATCGGTTCTGCGCCGAGGACCCGTCGTTGTTGCAGTTGTCGTACTTGAGGTAGTCGACGCCCCAGGAGGCGAAGGTCTGCGCGTCGGTGCTCTCGTGACCCAGGCTGCCTGGATAGCCGGCACAGGTGGAGCTGCCGGCGTCCTCGTAGATGCCGAGCTTCAGGCCGAGCGAGTGAACGAAGTCCACGGTGCCCGATATGCCGTCGGGGAACTTGGTGGAGTCGGGGACGAGGCGGCCGTTCGCGTCGCGTGTGTGGGTCATCCAGCAGTCGTCGATGTTGACGTACTGGTAGCCGGCGGCCTGCATGCCGTTGTCGTGCATGGCCTGGGCGGTGGACTTGATCAGGGACTCGGAGACGTTACAGCCGTAGGCGTTCCAGTCGTTGAAGCCCATCTGCGGCGTCAGGGCGAGGCCGTTGCCCAGGGCGAACGCGGGTGGGGCCGCGGTCACGGTCATGGCGGATGCCGTCACCGCGGTGAGTGTGGCAGCCAGCGCGAGCGTGCCTGCCCGCAGCCAGCGTTTTGCTGATCCGGTCACAAGGGCGGGGATCTTCACAGGTGTCTCCCATCGGTTGGACGCGGTGTTCAGAAGGCCGGGACGGGTGAGCGGCGCCCCGGCTGACGGTGTGCTGTGTGCTGTGTGCTGTGGTTTACCCGTTTCGGTAGGGGAGGTTGGTGCGGGCGGCTGCTGCCGTGGCGCCGCCGAGGACGGTGCGGACGGCACGTGTGCGCCGAGGTGGTCGACGATCCGGTCGCCGAAGCCCGCCCGGCAGACGGCCCGTCACCGTGCGCACGGGCCGCGTCCGGTGGCTGCGTCCTAAAGGAAGGCATGAGGGAATCCCGGGGGTCGGCCGGGGACCCGCCACACGAACATCGCGGCGTTCTCAATGTCCGGCACGGTGGCGCGTGGGGAGCCTCACCGGTGCGGATGGTGCGCGTGCTGTCGTGTGCCGATTGCGCGATTGCGTGGAAACCAAGCGATCCAGAACAGAAACGTTCGACGTCTCGAACGGTGGCCGATCTTTCGGACAATCTGCGATGATAGGCGGTCCACAGCGGACGTCAATACCGCCCGCACAACCCGAGCGCGGCCCACCCTCGCCCGCTGGCGCCGCCTGCGGTACGCGCACATGACCGCTCGGGGCTCTCGCCGGACGCGGGCGCTATGCCTCGGCGTACAGCCAGTGCCGCAACAGGCGGCTCAGCCAGGACGTGACCGCGTAGGTGAGCGGCGGGGCGAGGAGCACGGGGAAGACGACGGTGGCGGCGGGCGGTGTCAGATGCCGTCGCTCGGGCTGCGGACGGCGGAGAGGGAGCCCGCGTTGCGGGGAGGTCTGTCCGTTGGTGTGCGATCACTTGACGCCGCTACGCACCGTGCCTAAAGTCCCGGGCCGTAACGATCAACGAATTTTACGAAACTTTCGAGTCGATTCACACTCTGACGAAGCGGAGGCACTGCCGGGCGATGCATCCCAGCTGGTTCCTGCTCAACGAACCGAACACTGTCCGATATCTCGAACGGTACGAGTGTGTCGGACAACGGACGCCGGGGCGGCAGTGACGTCCTACGGCGTCAGCCGAGCTGCGTTCAGCCGGCAGGAGAGGTCCGCGAACGGGCTTCTGCGCCGAGCATTCCCACCACTCTTGAGCTCCTCAGCGGGCTCGTCATCCACGAGGATGGAGTTTCCATGCCCCGTAAGCACTGGCAGGCGGCACTGGCCGCCATGGTCTTCTCCCTGAGCGGTCTGGTCGCCGCGACCACCGGCACGGCCGCCGCCGCACTGCCCGCACCTGCGCAGGCCCCGCACCCGCACACGGCACACACGCACGCCCTGCCGTCGAGTTTCCAGTGGTCCTCCAGCGGGCCGCTGATCAGCCCCAGACCGGACTCCACCCATGACATCGTCGCGGTCAAGGACCCGACGGTGGTCCGCTACAAGAACAAATGGCTGGTCTACGCGACCACCGCCTCGCGCACCGGCGGCTGGAGCCTGACGTACACCAGCTTCAGCGACTGGTCGAAGGCCGCCTCGGCGCCGCAGTACTACTTGGACCAGTCCGCGATCGGCACCGGCTACCGCGCCGCGCCGCAGGTCTTCTACTTCGCCCCGCAGCACAAGTGGTACATGGTCTACCAGACCGGTGTGCCCTCGTACTCCACCACCGACGACCCGAGCAAGCCCGAGTCGTGGTCCGCACCGCGCAACTTCCAGGACTCGATGCCCGACATCATCGCCGACAACATAGGCAACGGGTACTGGGTCGACTTCTGGACCGTCTGCGACGCGGCCAAGTGCTACCTGTTCTCCTCCGACGACAACGGCCACCTGTACCGTTCGGAGACCACGGTGGCCGACTTCCCCAACGGCTTCGGCAACACCAAGATCGTGCTGCAGGACGACAACAGGTACAACCTGTTCGAAGCCAGCAACGTCTACAAGGTCAAGGGCAGCAACAAGTACCTGCTGCTGGTGGAGGCCATCGGCAGCGACAACCGCCGCTTCTTCCGCTCGTGGACGGCCGACGGTCTGGACGGCCAGTGGACGTCACTCGCCAACACCGAGGACAACCCCTTCGCCCGCGCCACCAACGTCACGTTCCCCGCGGGCAGCTGGAGCGACGACATCAGCCACGGCGAGATGATCCGCGCGGGCGTCGACCAGCGGATGGAGATCGACCCGAGCCACCTCCGGTACCTGTACCAGGGCATAGACCCCGCCGCGAGCGGTGACTACGGCCAACTGCCCTGGCGCCTTGGGCTGTTGACCGAGAAGCCGTCTTCGTGACGCGCTGATCGCCCGCTGGCCTATCCCACCCGCGCTCGCATGCCCACTCCCGGCCCTGGGGTCGGGAGTGGGCATGGCGGGATCCGGATTCCGAAACTTTCGACGCGCGTGTGTTTCGTCGGGAGTCCTGATCGGCTCTGCGCAGGGTGTCTACGGCGATGTTTTCTAACGTTCCGTCATGACGCCCGTATATGCGGTGTGTTGCTTGCGCAGCCCGGTCCGTGCCGCAGCTCGGACCGGGCGCGGTGGCCGTACGGCGGCCGGCGGCTCAGCCGCCCAGTGAGGCCGCGGCGGCGTCGATCGCGGAGGCGAAGGTGCTCACCTGGCTGTAGACGCCCGGGTAGCCCGGCTCGGCGCAGCCGTTGCCCCAGCTCACGATGCCGACTTGGATCCACTCGCCGTTGCTGTCGGCGCGGAACATCGGACCGCCCGAGTCACCTTGGCAGGTGTCGACACCGCCCTGCTCCAGGTAGCCCGCGCAGATCTCGTCGCTGGGCACCAGGTCGCCGGAGTACGCGTCGTTGCAGGTGGCGTCGTCCACGTACGGCACGGTGGCCTTCAGCAGATAGCGCTGCTGCGGTCCGTTCTCGGAGGCCGAACCCCAGCCGGCGATGGTGAACGTGCCGCTGTCGTACGCCGTGGAGTGCGCGATCGGCATCGTCGGCAGGCCGCTGACCGGCTCCGACAGGCGGATCAGCGCCCAGTCCTTGCCGGCGCCGGTGTAGCCGGGCGCCTGGTAGACGTAGTCGGAGTCGACGTCGATCGCGCTGGAACTCTGCAGATCGGCCACGCCGAGAGTGGCGGTGATGCTGCTGTCGGCGCCGGTCCCGTCAACGCAGTGTGCCGCGGTGAGCACCAGGTCGGGGGAGTACAGCGCGCCGCCGCAGCCCATGGACAGGCGCACCATGAACGGGAATTCGCCCTGCGCGGCCCGGGTGCCGCCGACGACGGAGGGGCCGGGGTTAGAGTCGGCGCCCTTGGCGTGGGCCGGCGACTGCACGGTGAACGCGGCCAGCAGGATGGCCACGACAGCCATCGGTCTCTGCCACGCGGTCAGCCACTTCTTCATGGGGGGTTTCCTTCCGGTCTGGCCCCTACGTGTGGATAGGCAGGGGCATGACAACGATGTGACGAGGTGTGCAGGCGCCGTGCGGGGGCGCTGATCGGGGTTGCCGTGATGCATCCACACACAGGGCAAGTCGGTGGGGGTTGGGCCGGTCAGGGCGTAACGCGGCGATGTGCCACGCCCTGTTGCGGCGGTGGGGGGAACTTGCCGTACTCGTCACCGAGGCCGCGATTCGCCGTAGTGCGGCGAACCTCGGGATACACGCTCCCCGGCGGGGAGGTCGCGCTGAGAGGAGTATGTGAAGCACGCGGTCGTCTGACAAGAGGACCTCGTGCGTCAACGTCCTTGTCCGGCCAGGGGCGCGCGGCAACCGGGTGTTCCCGGCATGGATCGCCTGCCGCTCGTGCGGCATCATCAAGGTGACCACACAACGGAGGCAGTTTCCGACATGAGCCGGCCCGGCACACCACGACTGCACCATTTCGGAATCCAGACCGCGGATCTCGACAACTGTCTGAGGTGGTATCTGGACTTCTTCGACGCCCAGCAGAACTGGTCCATGGACCGTTTCTCCGAACTCACCCGCAGCAGACTGCCCGGCATTCGCAGGCTGATCGAGGTGCAAGCCGGTGACCTGCGCTTCCACCTCTTCGACCGGGAAGGACACACCGGCTGTGGTCCCGACGCTTACGGGTTCCAGTTCCAGCACGCCTGTATCCAGCTGGCGACCTTGGAGGACCTGGCCGCCATGCGCGACCGGTGGATCGAACTCCACGCATCGGGCCGGTACACCTTCGCCAGAACGGACGGGCCGACCAACATCGTCGTGGACGACGACGGCACCGAAAGCGTCTATCTCTACGACGTCAACGGCCTTGAATACGAGTTCACCTGCATGCCGGCGGAGCCTCGTTGAGAAGCGGGACCGGTGCCGTCCTCGCCACGGACCGGCAGAGCCGCGTGCGGCGACCTTCGGCGGTGCCGGACAACTGACTTCGCCGCGGTCCGCTCTGCTAGAGTCGCGCGTCGTTGACTTCAGTTCCGATGGCGCGAGCACGATGCGCGAACGAGGCGGGGGACAGTGCCTGAGTCCATTGTGCGCCAGCATGTTCGGTCGCAAGCGGCTCGTGACGACGTCGGTCTTGAAGCGATCTCGGCGCGGGAGGACTTGCTCGCGGCGCTGCCGAAGTACCCGGACCCCGGACCGTCTTCAGCGTCCACCTGCTACGTCTGGCCGACGGACGACTGCTCGGTTGGTTGCGCGCACTGCAACTTCGCGTCGCCGCGCTCGTCGAAGGCCATCGACCGGTACACCATCGCCGACGACGCCGACCGGACGCTGGAACTCGTCAACCAGATGGGGTTATGGAAGGCGGTACTCTCCGGCGGTGGTGAGCCGATGGAGGAGCCTGCCTTCTGCGAGCGGTTCATCGCCGATGTCGACTCGCCGCAGCTCGCGGAGATCGAACTGATCACCAGCGCCGCGTTCGCGACCTCGGAGGCTGATGCCGCCCGCGTGCTCGAACGGCTGCACCGCGCCTGGCGCACCCGCGGATCGGACAAGGCCCACGCGGCTTTCACCGTGCGCCTCAGCCTGGACTGGTTCCACGCCAAGCGTATGGGGATCACACCCGTTGCTCATGTGCTCCGTGTCCTGAGCCGCCCGACGTACTCCGACGTCGGCTGCTATATCCGTTCCGTGTTGCTGGACAACGACACCACGATCACCGACCTGGCGAACGATCTCGGCGCGGAACTGGGCGCCATCGAGGACTATTGCCAGGTAATGACGTTGCCCAACGGCCGAGACGTCCTCGTCTACTACAAGAACCTGATCCTCGACGGCCGGATGACGTCCCGACGGCTGCGCTCCTTGCCGGTCAGCGTTCCACAAGCCGCACAGGCTCATGTGTTCGGTGAGCGCTTCCGGTCCGCCACCGGCAAGAACGTGCCGGCCCGGGTCTACAACGGTCCCGAGGTCGTGCAGCTGGACGGCCTGGCGTGCGTCCTGGAGGCCTCCGGCGGTATCAAGATCCTCGAAGGCAACCATCCACACCGGTTTCCGTCCCTACGCGACACGACGTCGTGGGCCGGCGCGCTGGAGTTCCTGTACCGGGATCCGCTCACGGTGACACTGGTGCGCGACGGGCCGGAGGGGCTGGTCGAGCTGGTCGCCGACCACTATCCGCATGCGCGTGACACGTCGGTGGACACGAACCAGCTCTACTACCTGTCCGACCGGATCCTCGACGACCCGGTCGTGGCTCTGCTGGCCACCGTGCGGTCGGTCGAGGAGCACGTTCGATCCGCGGATCTGCCCGCGCGAGCGGCCGACCTCGCCCGGGTTGCGCACACGGTCTGGGAGCGGTTGCACGCGCGGAGAGCGGCCGCCCGGTGATCGCGGTGCTCGTCCTGGGCCCACCCGCGTCCGGTAAGAGCACCGCGGTACGCACCCTCGTCGCACCCTCCTGTGACGTCGCCCACTTCAAGGTCAGGGACCACTTCGCCCATCTCCTCGCCGTCGACGACCCGGTGGCACTCGCGCACCGGGAGCAGCTGCGCCGCCGGGATGTCCTCACCGACGCCGTGGTCCAGTACGCCTTCTCCGACTTCCTGGGCGCACACCCGGCCGCACACGCGGTGCTGGTGGAGGGCTATCCACGGTCGGCCACCCAGCTCGCGGACATGAGGCGCACGCTGGCGTCCCACGGCGGACGGATGGCAGGCGCGGTGATCTTCGACGCGCCGGACGCGGTCCTGCGGGCACGCAGGGCGCATCGCCTCGCCTGCCCGCGGTGCGACCACAGCGGAGTGCGCGGACAGGACGTTTCCTGCCCGCGGTGCGGAGTGGATCTCGTCGGCAGGCCGGATGACGAGCTCGCGCGCTTCGAGGCCCGGGTGGAGCAGTTCCGGACGGCCGGTATGGCGGTCGCACGCCTGCTGGCCGCGTCCGACTGCGTCATGGTCGACGCCGGCCTGGCGCCGCGTGCCCTCGCACGCAGCCTCCGCCAAGCCATGGAACGGTTCGGCTACCCGGTGGGACGACGCTGAAGGAGCACCCTCGATGACACCCGGTCCGACCACCACAGAGGTGTTCTACGGCGCCCAGTCCAACGAGTGGACGGGAGTGCGCTCCCTGGCCGAACTGGGCGTACAGCTGCACGTCGACGTGCTCGGCCCGGCAGCCGGAAACCTGTTCCTCATCCCGGACGATCGCGCATCGCGGATCGCCGGTGCCGCTGCTCCGGCGACGGACACCTACCGGCCTACCTATGCGGCGTCGGCCGCCGAGGTCGACAGGATAGTTCGTGACCGGTGCCCCGCGGTCACCGCGGTCGTCCCGATCGGTGCCGTGCAAGGCGACGCGGTATTTCTGCCCGCCACCGCGGGAGACGACGTGATCTTCTCGCGGTCGGACGGGTCGCCGCTGGCAGAACAGCCAGCCGAACGGCACGCCTTGCTCGACGTCGACCTGCATCGAAGCCGCGGGGACGACCTCACGTTCATCGAGCGCGAACTCAAGCTGGACGCCGAAGCCGACCCGCGCCCCGCCGCCGAGCGGCTGATATTCGGCGACGGGGTGAGTGTCTTCAGCGGAACCCCGGTCGGTGGCTGCCGGCATTTCCACCGGATCTACGACGTGGGTCCGTCCGGTCTGTTCGAGATGACGTCGGACCCGAACGGCGGCCCGACGCTCCTCAAGCAGAAGAAGGATCTCGGCACCCCCGGCGATCCGGTCTACCGCCGACTGGAGACGGTCGAAGCCGCCAGCCCGGAACGCATCCGCGAAGTGATGGCCGAACTCGACCCCTCGGCGGAGCCCTCGCAGGTGCCCGTCACCCCGTACTTCCAGCGAGACCGCGTGCGGACGAACGTCTACCTCGCCGACTCCAGAAGCGTCTACGTCGTCTACGCCGACCACTCGGTCTTCCTCGAAGGCGACTACGCACCCTTCCACCAGATCGAGATCGAGTACGCCGGCATCGTCGACCACGAGAAGACCACGCTCAGCTGGGGGACCACGCCCTCACTGCAACTGGACTCCGAGTTCGCCCTCATCCAGGGCCTGGTCATCGACGCCTACGCCGCCGCAGGACTCGCTCTCGACACCGAGCCGGCGCCGCAAGTACGACTGGGCCGTCCGGGAAGTGTTCGCGGCCTCGGGGCGCGTGTCCTGGGCCTGATGGAGGTACCTCACGCTGCTTTCTGGTGGAGGGAGTTGAGACGGTTGAGTTCGTCCTGCGAGAGCCGCAGCGCGCCGGCGGCGACGTTCTCGACGAGGTGGTCCGGGTTGCCGGTGCCGGGGATGGCCAGCACGTGCGGGCCCCGGTGCAGGGTCCACGCCAGCCGGACCTGCGCGGGCGTCGCGCCGTGTGCGCGGGCGACGGCGAGCACCGTCGTCGTCGTGTGTCGTCGGTCGCGCCCGCCTCGCGCCGATCCCCGGCGATCGCGAAGAACGGCACGAACGCGATGCCCTGCTCGCCGCAGCTGTCCAGCAGGCCGTCGGCGTCCGCGAGCCGGCGGTCGAGGCCGTACCGGTTCTGGACGCAGACCACCGGCGCGATGGCCTGGGCCTCGGCGAGGTGCTCGGGTCGGACGTTGGACATGCCCAGGTGGCGGATGAGCCCGGCGTCGCGCAGCTCGGCCAGCGCGCCGAAGTGCTCGGCGATCGAGTCCGGTGCCGTCCATGCGCAGGTTGACCACGTCGAGGTGGTCGCGGCCGAGTTGGCGCAGATTCTCCTCGACCTGGCCGCGCAGCTGCTCGGGCGTGGCCGCGGGCAGCCACTCGCCCGAGGGGCCCCGGCCCGGCCCGACCTTGGTGGTGATGACCAGGTCATCCGGGTACGGGGCCAGCGCCCGGTTGATCAGCTCGTTGGCGGAGCGCAACGGCGAGAAGTAGAACGCGGCGGTGTCGATGTGGTTCACGCCGAGCTCGACCGCGCGGCGCAGCACGCCGATCGCCTGGTCGCGGTCGATCGGGGCGGCGTCAGAGTCGCCTCGCATGCGTTGCCGGTCAGGCGCATCGCGCCGAAGCCGATGCGGTTGACCTCCGGTCGCCGAGCTGCCAGGTGCCCGCGGCCGCCGCGGTGATCGTCTCCGAGATCACGAGTGAGGTCTCCCCTACGGTGTGGAATTCCTTGACGGAGAACGCACGGGCCTTGCCTGCGGGCGGACTGCTCTGCCCGGCGCCGGAAAGGGTTACCGCGGCTCGCCGTCACTGCCGACCTCGGAGTATGGGGTCACGAGCACCGTGAAGAGAAGGCACGGACAAGGCGGGAAAAGTCACCTCGTGCACTGGAACGAATCGGCCCCGTGCCGCGTTGGAGATGATGAAAAGCCGCCACAGATAAGGCGCCGATTCGAAGTCTTGTCTGCACCTATCCTCGCTCGCCCTGTGCAGAGGCACGCCTTGCCCCGGGGCCGCGATTCGCCGGCGACTATGGGCACGAGATCGGCGACAGCTTCCTCAGCGAATGTTGCGAGTGTCCTCGGCCACCCCTGCCAGATAGTCCGCGAGCGCGACGGGCCTGCCGCGCACTCCCGGGTCGCCGCTGCCACGGCAGTGGCCCGTCCGGGCGGCGGTACTCGACCCCGAGGGCGTCCAGGCGCGCGCAGGTGCGCGGGCAGTCGGGCCGGAAGCCGTCGATAGTCGCCGGCGGCCCGTGCGTCCACAGCCGCCTCGGCGAAGGCGCACAGCCGCGGGAACGCCTGGTAGTCGAGGCCGCGGACGGAGTCCATGGCCTCGGTCCACAGGTTGCGCCTGCGCGCCGATGACGCGCTCCTCCTCCGGCGTGCCGGCCAGCTCCGGCGGGCACCGGTTCGAATGCGTACACCTCGTCCAGGTCGAGCACGCGTGCCCACCGGGATCGGCTCGTCGGGAGCCGTCGGACTGGCGGTAGTCGAGGTAGACCGGCGTGCGGGGCAGGCGACGACGTCGTGGCCGGCCGTGGCCGCCGTGACGGCGCCGTGCTGGCCGCGCCAGGAGACGACGGTCGCGCCCGGCGGCAGGCCGCCCTCGAGGATCTCGTCCCAGCCCAGCAGCCGCCGCCCGCGCGGTCGGCGAGCTGCGCGCGAACCGGCCGATGAACCAGCTCTGCAGCGCGTCCTCGTCGCGCAGCCCGAGCTCGGCCATGCGCTCCTGCGCCGCGCGGCTGGCCCGCCACTGGTCCTTCGGGCACTCGTCGCCGCCGACGCCGATGCACGGGCCCGGGAACAGGTCGATGACCTCGTCGAAGACGTGGCGGAAGAACTCGCAGGGTCTCGTCGCTCGACGTTGAGGACGTCTGGCGTTGATGCCCCACGCCGGTCCGGCGACTGTCGAGCGGCTCGGTCGCCGTCGCCGAGCGCGCGGGTACGCGGCGATCGCGGCCTGGGTGTGCCCGGGCATGTCGATCTCCGGGACGACCGTGATGTGCCGCGCGGCCGCGTAGGCGACGATCTCGCGGATGTCGTCCTGGGTGTAGTAGCCGCCGTGCGGGCGGCCGTCGCCGTCGCGTCGTGCCAGCCGCCGGGCTGCTCCGCGCCGCCAGCGCGCCGACCTCGGTCAGCCGCGGATAGCGCGTGATCTCCAGGCGCCAGCCCTGGTCGTCGGTGAGGTGCAGGTGCAGGACGTTGAGCTTGTGCAGGGCGAGCAGGTCGATGAACGCAGCACGTCGGCCTTGGGCAGGAAGTGCCGGGCGACGTCGAGCAGGCAGCCGCGCCAGCCGAAGCGCGGCCGGTCCTCGATCTCGACGCAGCGGCACCCCAAGGGCCCCGGCCCACCGCCGCCCGCCGCAGGGCCGTCGGCGGCAGCAGTTGGCGCAGCGTCTGGACGCCGTAGAACACGCCCGCCGCACCGCCCGCAGTGATCTGCACCCCGTCCGTAGTGACGGACAGCCGGTACGCCTCGGCGCCGAGCCCTGTATCCAGCGTGAGGACGATGCCGCCCGGTCCGGTGGGGAAGGCGCATCCGGTGGCCGGGGCGAGCTGTTCGCGCAGGATCGCGGCGACCGGGGCCAGGGCCGGGCCGGCGGACAGCGGTGTGTCGGGCCCGAGCGGGTACGAGCCCTCTCGCCGGTGGACGCGGGCGGGTTCAGGGATGATCACTAGGCCTCATTCAGGTGGGGGTGACCGGCCTCGATCACGAAGGAGCCGGAGGTGTACGCCGGCGCGCCCGCCGTCGAGACGTACTTCAACGAGCGGAACTCGACGTCCATCCGGTCCATGGAGACCCGGGTGCGCACATAGCCGCGGCGGCCGTTGAAGAACTTCACATGCGGGTTCTCGGCCAGCAGGATCTGGGTGTTGGGGTACTCGTCGAGACCGTCGCCCTCCGAGGTGACCGAGGTGGTGACCAGCTCCACGGCGACCGACTCCGAGTCCGGGTCCTGGAAGTCCCGCTTCACCTCGCCTGCCCAGTGCGAGTGGACGTCGCCGGTGAGCACGACACCGTTGCGGTGGTAGCCGGCGAGCGCGTCGGTGACCTTGTTGCGGGCGGCCACATAGCCGTCCCAGGCCTCGTTCGAGTACTGCGCACCGTCCCCGTTGTGCCAGTCCATCTGCATGAAGAAGACCTGCTGGCCGAGGATGTCCCAGGCGGCCGTGGAGGTGCGCAGCCCGTCGTCGAGCCAGCGCTCCTGCGCGGCGCCGAGGATCGTGCGGTCCGCATCGAGGCGTGCTGTGCAGTCGTCGCCGACCAGGCCCGACTTGCCCGTGCAGGCGTACAGGTCGCGGTACTCGCGGGTGTCCAGCATGTGCAGACTGGCCACCGCGCCCCACTGCAGCCTGCGGTGCAGCCGCATGTCGGGGCCGTGCGGGCGCTGGGCGCGGCGCAGCGGAAGGTTCTCGTAGTACGCCTGGAACGCCGCGGCGCGACGCGGCAGGAAGGGCGGGTCCGGCTGTTCGGGCACATCGCCCGCCCAGGCGTTCTCGATGTCGTGGTCGTCGTAGACCGCCGCCCAGGGAGCGATGGCGTGCGCCTTTTGCAGGTCGGGATCGCTGTGGTGCTGCGCGAACCGCAGCCGGTAGTCGCCGAGCGTGAAGCACTCGTGCCCGGCCTGCTCGCGCACATGGCTGCCGTACGGGCCGTACTCGTAGAAGTAGTCCCCGAGGAAGGCGATCAGGTCGGGCTCGTCCTCGGCCATCCGGGCGTACGGAGTGAAGTAGCCCTTCTGCCAGTCGGCGCAGGAGGTGAAGGAGAGCAGCAGGTCACGGCTGCGGGTGCCGGGGCGCGGGGCGGTCAGGGTGCGGCCGACGGGGGAGAGGTGCGCTCCGGTGCGAAAGCGGTAGAAGTACTCGGCGCCGGGGGCCAGTCCTTCGGGCTCCACATGCACCGAGTGACCGGCCTCGGGACGGGCCGGCACGGTGCCGTGCCGCACCACGTGCCCGAACCGCTCGTCCGTGGCGAGCTGCCACTGCACCGGGACGGTGTGTGGCGGCATGCCGCCACCGCCGTCGAGGGCCAGCGGATCGAGGGCGAGCCGGGTCCACAGGACCATCCCGCCCGGGGTGGGGTCGCCGGAGGCGACGCCCAGCGTGAACGGGTCGCCGATCCGGTGGCCCGCCGCGCGGGCGGGCGCCGCGATGAGTGCGGGGACGCCGGCGGCGAGCGGGGCTCCGGTGGCGGCGAGCAGGAGGGAGCGTCTTCGCAGGGACACGGATCCTCACTTCGGTCGGAATAGCCTTGCGCTTCGGTCGGAATGGCGTTGCGCTTTGTTCGACATGGCCTTGCGTCGGGCGGGAATCGTCCTGCGCTGTGACCGGCCGGCCAAGCGTTGTCGTACCGACTGCCGTGCGCGGGGATTCCAGTCGCGGTACGCCTGGCCAGGGACGGTCGACATGACGCCGGCTGCATACCGGCGGCACGTCGGATCCGCACTCACTTCAGTTTGGAATTGCCGTCCTTGACCGCCTGGTCGGCGCCCTTCTGCGGGCTCAGCCGGCCGAGGTAGATCTCATTGAAGGTCTGGTTGAGTCCCTGCTCGGTACCGGAGAAGCCCGGCACGATCGGCAGGTTGAAGGTCTTGCCCTTCGACTCCTCGACATACGGGCTGACGTCGATGCCCTTTGTCTTCCAGTAGTCGGCATAGCCCTGGCCGACGCTGTCGATGGCGGGGAACACATAGCCGCCGTCACTCATGATCTGCTGGGCGGCGGGAGTGGCCAGGAAGTGGGCGAGCCGCTTGGCCTGCTGCTCGTGCGGTGATTTGGCGTAGACGGCTTCGGAGACACCGTTGATGTTCACGGCCCGACCCGCGGGGCCCTTCGGCATCAGGGCCACGCCGATATGGAATTTCGCGGCCGGTTGGACGAACGACAGCAGTGCGTTGTTGGCGGGGAAGACCGCGATCTGGCCGCGCTCGAACATTTCGGTGGCCTGGCCGGCGGGCGGATTGGTCTGAGTGGCGGGCGGTGACACATGCCAGGTGTTGGCGAGGTCGACGCCCCATTGGAGGGCTTCGACGTCTTTCGGGCTGTTGAAGGCGAATTTCCCGAAGGGCTTGTCGACGAGCGAGCCGCCATTGGAGACCATCCAGTTCATCCACTGGGTCTGGTAGTGGTTCCAGGAGGCAAATCCCCAGGTCTTGACCTTCTTGGCGTTGAATCCACTCTGGTCCGGATGCTTTCCCTGGCTGTCGACGGTGAGTTTGCGCAGCAGCGGCAGGAAGGTGCCGGAGCCGTCCGGGGCCCAGGTGAGCTCGGCCGGCATGGTCACATGGGTCTTCGCGAACAGGTCCTTGTTGTAGAGCAGGGCGACGGCACCCCAGTCCTTGGGGACGCCGTAGAGCTTGCCCTGGTACGTATAGGCGTCGACGACGGTCTTGTTGTAAACCGACTGGTCCTTGATATCGCCGGTGAGATCGGCCAGCACGTTCTTGGTGACGAAATCCGGGAAATAGGTGGGCTGCATCCAGAACACGTCGGGCGCGGTGCCCGCCACGACATCGGCGGTGAGCTTGGTCCAGTACTGGTCGTACGGCAGCACCTCCACCTTGACCTTGATGGTGGGGTTCTTCTTCTCGAAGGCGGCCATGACCTTCTTCAGGCCGACCGCCTGCTGTTCGTCCCAGGTGCGGTAGACCAACTGAGTCGCGGAGCCCGAACCGGAACCCGAACCGCAGGCGGCGGTGGCCGCGAGCAGAGTGAGGCCGAGGACGGCCGAGCCCAGGCGCCGTATCCGTGGACGTTGTCTGAAACCGTGCATGTGATTACCTCATTTGAGTCCCGTGAGCACCACGGAGCGGACAATGAACCGCTGAAAACAGAGGAAGATGACGACCATGGGCAGCAGGGTGACGAGGCTCCCGGCCATCATCAGGTTGTAGTCGCCCCCGATGTTCTGCCGGAGCGTCGCCATGGCGACGGTGGCCACCTTGGTCTCGTCGCCGCTGGAAATGATCAGCGGCCAGAGAAAGTTGTTCCAGCTCTGCACGACGGTGATGATCGCCAGCGTGCTGAGCGCCGGCCGGGAGAGCGGCAGCAGCACCCGCCAGAGAATGGCGAGCGGACCCGCACCGTCGATACGGGCCGCGTCCTCAAGGTCCGCGGGGATGGTGCGGAAGAACTGTCGCATCAGGAAGATGCCGTAGGGCGTGCCGAGGACATAGGGCGCGATAAGGCCTGACCAGGTGTTGACGATATGCATCTGCCGCATGATGAGAAAGAGCGGGATCATGGTGACGGCATTGGGCACCATCATCGTCGCGAGATAGCACCAGAAGAGGAATTCCCGGCCCCAGAACCGCAGCCGTGCGAAGGCGTAGGCGGCGAAGGTGGTGAAGACCAGCTGGCCCGCCGTCAGCACCACCGTCATAAGCGCCGTGTTCCCCACGTACCGGAAGAATCCCGAATCGGCGAGTCGCTCCAGACTGTCCATGGACGGCGGCAGCGCCGGCAGCCAGGGCCGGGTCGAGAACAGCTCGCCGCGGTCCTTGAACGCGGTCAGCACCACCAGCAGATACGGGAAAAGGGTCAGGCCGGCGCCGATGACCAGCACCGCGTATATCGCGGTCCGCCCGAGTGCGGTGGGCGCGGTGGGCGCGGCGGTTTTTTTCATGGCGCCTCCTCAGCTGATGTCGTAGGTGGTGCGCCGGTTGAAGAAACGCACCTGGAGCAGGGTGACGAGGAGGATCAGGACGAACAGCAGCATCGACATGGCGGATGCGTAGCCGAAGTCGAACTGTTTGAAGGCGGTCTCGAATATCCGGAAATTGAGCACTTCCGTGCTGTGGCCAGGGCCGCCGTCCGTCATCACGTAGAGCGTGTCGAAGACCTGGAAAGAGCCGATGATGTTCGTCACCAGCACGAAGAACAGAGTGGGAAACAGCAGTGGCAGCGTGATGTGCACGAACTGCCGTACACGGGAGGCGCCGTCGGTGGCCGCCGCGTCGTACAGCTCGCCGGGAACACCCTGCAGCCCGGCGAGGAAGAAGAGCATGTTGTACCCGGTGTACTGCCACACCTGCACGGCCGCGACCGCGGGCAGCGCCCAGGCCGGATCGCTGAGCCAGGCGGGCCCGTCGACGCCGATGACGGCCAGCAGCCCATTGAGCACACCGCCCGCCGGGTCGAAGATCCAGCTCCAGACCAGGCCCATCGCGATCGGCGTCGCCATCCACGGCACCACGTACAACGCCCTGAAGAACTTCACACCATGCACCCGCTGGTTGAGCAGCACGGCGAGCAGCAGCGCCAGCACGGTCTGCACGGGGATGGTCAGCAGCACATAGCCGACGGTGACGAGCAGCGAGTGGCCGACGCCGCCGTCCTTGATCAGCCTGCGGTAGTTGTCGAGTCCGGCGAACGTGGGGGAGTCCAGCAGTTGCCAGTGGAAGAGGCTGACCACCGCCACGATCACGACCGGCGCGAGCAGGAAAGCGAGCACACCGAAGAGGCTGGGCAGCAGGAAGGCGTACGCCGTGAGGTTGCGCCGCAGCCTCATGCGGTGGGTCCGGTCGCAGAAGGACGCAGCAGCCGCCTGGTGGTCGCAAGGCCCCAGGCGTCCAGAGCGGCCAGCGGATCGCTCGCACCGCGCAGCCCGCCGCACGACGCGAGGAACGCCGCCCACTGCTCGCGCTCCTCGATACCGGGCCGCACGATGAGGCAGTCCGGGTCGTTGACCCACCAGCGGGCGTGCAGGAACTCGCGGGCGCCGCTGGTCAGCCGGGCACCGTGCTGGCAGGGCTGGCTGATGTCACCGGACTTCGGCAGCACGGTGGGCGCCATGTCGGGGCCCACCCGCATGATGTCGACACGGCCGACGCTGGGCAGCAGCGGGGCGCCGCAGCCGTGCAGCGTAGCGTCGGGGCCCACTGCCTCGCGGATGATCTCCAGGCCGCGCCGGTACGCCTCGTTCGGGCCGACGTCCGCATGGCGGCGGCCGATCAGCGCACCGGCGTAGAGGTAATCGAGCTTGAAGTGGTCGAAGCCCAGCGCGGTCAGCGCGCGGAAGACCTCCGCCAGGTACTCGGCCGCCGCCGGATGGGTGACGTCCAGCACGCTCAGGTCCTGGTCCCACATCCGCCCCGCGTCGGCGCCGTCCACCAGCCAGTCCGGGTGCGCCCCGAAGAGCTCGCTGCCCTGGCCGACCAGGAACGGCGCGACCCAGATCCCCGCCCGCCGGCCCGTGTCCCGCACCCGGCGAGCGGTGTCCGGCAGCGAGCCGAAGCCGTCACGGACCGTCAGCCAGTCCCCGATTCCCGCCTCGTACCCGTCGTCGAGCAGGATCAGACCGATGTCCAGGCCGTGCCGCTCGATCAGCGCGAGCTCGGTGGCGATATCGGCCTCGGTGACCTTGTCCCAGTAGCCGTACCAACTGCACCACAGCGGTGCGACGGCGGGCACCGGCTCCAGCCCGGCCTGCGCGGCGACCTCGTCGGCCCACGCCGCGAGCGCCGACTCCAGCGAGGCCGCGCCGCCCTCGTACACCGCCTCGCGCACCGGCCCGTTCGCCGACACCACCAGACGGTCGGCCATCGGCCGCAGCCGCAGGGAGGGCACCTCGGTCAGCCCGGGACCCGACCAAAGACGCACCGCGGAGCCGTCCCCGGGGTCGAGCGCCAGCACGCCCTCGCTCTGGTAACAGCCGTCCGGTATCGGCATCCCGGGCCGATAGGCCAGCGTCTGGATGGTGTCCGTGGCCGCACGGGGCGCGGCCTCACCGATCCGGTAGGCGGCGGACGGGCTCCAGGACTGCCAGCCCTGTTCGAAGACCCGCGCCCGGTGCGGGTCGTATCCGACCTCGGCTACGTCGCGAAACGGCATGGCCCCTCTCCCGGTGGTGGTGTGCTGTGCGGTGTGGCCGCACCGTGGTGACGGCGCGGCGGCGCGCGGCGGCGACAGGCTTGCCACGGCAGAGCGGTACGGCCCGTCGTGGCACATGCCCATATGGCGTGAAACAAACGGTAGTTATGAAGGAGTGGACCATTACTAGCCCTGGAGCGAAGGTATGGTCAACGGTAATTGCAGGATTTTACGTAGGAGACCTTCGTTAAAGATGTCGACTCTCGCCTCCCTGGGCGGTGATCTGTCCCGGCTGCGCCACCTCAACTCGCTGGCCGTCATCCGCGCGCTGCGCGGCGTCCAGCCGCTCACCCTGTCCGCCGTCGCCGAACAGACCGGCCTGTCCCGGCCGTCCACCAAGGACGTCGTCGACCAGCTCGTGGGGCTCGGATGGGTGGTCGAGGTGCCGCCGTCCGCCGGGAGCATCGGCCGCCCGGCGCGCCGCTACCGCTTCCGGGCGGACGGCGGCCATGTCGCCGGTGTCGACATCGGCGTGCACACCGTCCGCGCGGTCGTCGCCGACCTGGACGGCACCGTCCTGGCCGAAACCCGTCAGACCGTGACGCCAGAGACTTCGACCGATGACCGGCTGACGGCCACCGAGCGCGCCGTCGCGGGCTGCCTGGCCGCGGCCGGGCTCACGCTGGACGACCTGTGGAGCGTGTCCGCCGGGACCACCGGCGTCGTCGACCGCGCGGGCCGGGTTCAGGTGTCGGCGGGCATCCAGGGCTGGGCCGGGGTGGACCTGACCGCCCGGCTCGGAGAGATGTTCTCGTGCGCCGTCCACGTGGAGAACGACGCCAGGCTCGCCGCCCTCGCCGAGCGGGAGCGCGGCGTGGCGCGCGGTGTGCACGACGCGGTGTTCCTGCATGCCGGACGGCGCACCGGTGCCGGACTCATCATCGGCGGCGCGGTGCACCGGGGATTCGGCGGCGCCGCGGGCGAGGTGGGACTGCATCCGGTCACGCACTGGGCGACCGCGGCCGACCATCTGCACGACTGCCCGGTGGTGCCGGACGGTGTCCCCAAGGGCGAGGCCGCCCGCCACACCTTCGACGCCGCACGCGCCGGCGACCCGGTCGCGCTCGCGGCCGTCGACACGTACGTCGGCCATCTGGCGCTCGGCGCCTCCACCATGGTGATGACCCTCGACCCCGAACTCGTCGTCCTGGGCGGCGGGTTCTCACGCGCCGCCGATGTGCTGCTGCCCCGGCTGCGCCGCCGCCTTGAGGAGGTCTGCCTGCGGATGCCCGACCTGCGCGGTTCCACGCTCGGCGAGGAGTGCGTGGCGCTCGGCGCGGTAGGCCGGGCCCTGGCCTGGCTCGACCAGGAACTCTTCGGGGCGGGACCGGGGCGGATCGCACCGCTGCGGTAGGCGGGTGGCGCGCGGGGCGCGTGCCGGGTTGCGGTGCCGGCCGTTCATGGACCTGGCCGCCACTGCTGTGAGCAGCGGCGGCCAGGCCGGTGTGGGTCAGGGCGGCGGCGGCACGCGGTACGTGCGCCGGTCACCGCCCGGTGCGGCGAGGGATCAGAACGGGAGGCTGGGCAGGGCCGGAAGGCCGAGCTTCCCTGGTACCCCGAGTGCCGAGTCGATCACGCCGAGGATCGGCACGCCCAGCGGGTCGAGGGTCCACTTGTTGTTGAGGCCGCTGGTGTCGGGCTCGTCCACGACGACGACACCGCCGTCGTTGGACGTGGTGTCGGCGAGGGCGGGTATCGGCGCGGCGAGACCGGCGGCGACGACGAGTGCGGTGGCGGCGATGCCACGCAGGACGGTCTTCTTCATGGCTGTGGGACCTTTCGTTTCACTGGTGAGTGTGTTTGACGGTGCGGTTGTCGGCGCTGGTCAGATACCGCCGAGACCACCAAGACCGCCCAGGACGCCCGCGATGGGCGCGAGCACCCCGGTGGGCACCTGGACGAGGGGATCCAGCAGCGCGCCTGCGTCGACGCCGGGCAGGACCCACACCGACGTGCCGCCCTGGGCCGCGGGAGCGGCGTCCGCGGCGCTGGCGATGCCGCCGCCCGCCACGGTCAGGGCGAGCACGGCGGCGGAGCCGGCCAGCACACGGGTGAGCATTCTTGGCACAGTTGACCTCCTGGAGTCGGACCCGGACATCCGTGGTGGAGCCGGGTATCGCGGTGGAGCGTGGACCCGTCGCTGGCCGCCTGCGGCGGTCGGCGACGGCTTCTGAGGGCCTGGTACGAGGCCGCACGAGAGATTCCGGCGGCCGGGTACGACGGCTTGGGACGAGGTTCGCGACGACGGCTGACGGCCGTTCACGAGGATGCGCGCGGGCCGGTGTGCGGGCCCGCGCGCACCCGCGCGGCCTACGACGACAGGGGCCCGGTGACCGGCACGACGGTGCCGCCGGTGACCCACTGCCCCGGGTAGGTGCCGCCGCCCATGCCCATGTCCTCGGGCGAGTTCTGGCGCCGGCTCATGTCCATGCCGCCCATGTCGGCTGTCTTGTTCGCGTTGTTCGCGTTGTTGGGCATGTCGGTGCCCATGGACTCCATGGGCATCGCGTTGACCTGCGCGCAGGCGTACAGCACGGCGGTGCCCTCGTCAGGGCTCTCGTGGCGGGCGGCGCTCCATTGCGCGAACCCGGCGGTGGAGGCCGTCTCTCCGTCGAAGCCACGTGACAGGGTGATCGAGTAGTTCAGCGCCTTGCCGTCCCGCGGGTTGAACCGCAACGGCAGGAATGAGGTGAGTGCTTCGTTCACCACCGGTGTGTGGACCAGCCAGGGGGCGAGGTAGAGCCCGGCGCCGTACGTGGGCAGCGTGGCCTGTTCCTCGCTGACGGCGTGCAGCCGGGTGGCGGCGTCCGTCCAGCCGGACACGATCACCAGCGCGCCCTTCGGGTGCCGCGCACCGGCGGTGTCTTTGGCCGCGGCCTCGTCGACGCGGAGGTGGGCCTTCGCCGCGGCGGCCCGTACCGTCCGGGCGGCCTGCTGCGATCGCGGTGAACCGTCCCCGGCGACGCTGATGTCCGCGACGGACCGGCCCGCGAGGTAGCCGACCACCTCGCGCAGCGCGTCGGCGTCCTCGGTCGCCAGCGTGTCCGACGGGCAGGAGCGCAGCACCTCACCGGCACCGCTGCCGCCGCCGACCAGGCCACCGAGCGCCGCACTCGCACACTCCGGCCCGTCCTGTCCCGTGGCGCTCGCGGGCCCGGCCGCCGAACCGGTGTCGACCTCGACCGTCGCCCGCTCGGTGCCGTGTGCCACGACGAGCTCGCTGCGTCCGGCGGGCAGTGCGACCTCGGCCCACCGGCCGTCGGTGCCCGCCCGCTCGGTGACCGGTACCGGCCTGCCGCCCGCCGTGGTCACCGACACGCCCGCTCCCGCACCGGCCGGCAGATGGACCAGGTTGTGGCCCGGCCGCTGCGGGCTGACCAGCACCGGAACCTGCTTGCCCGCGAGGGTCACCCGTGTCAGCAGCGGCACTCCCGGCGTCGGCGGCGGCCCCGGTACTGGCAGGCCGCCCAGTGCCGTCCATGCGAGGAAGGCCGACGCCACCGCGCACGCCCCGGCCGGATACAGCCGGGCGCGGCCGGATGCGGTGCGCGACAGCACCGCGACCAGGCCGGCCAGGACCAGCGGCAGCACCGTCGTCAGCAGCAGGAGCACGCCGAACCAGGTGCCGTAGAGCCGCCGGTCGAGGCCGACGCCGGCGAAGGCCACCTGAACGATTCCGGCCAACGCGAGCGCCCCGCCCACCGCCCACGCGGCGGGCCCGGGCCGCACATGGGCCCGCCCTGCCGTCCACTGCTCGCCCGGGACGGTCAGCCGCAGCACCGTGAGGCCGAACCAGCCGACGGCGGCGAGTACATAGACGGTGTCGGTCGCCACGGCGAGCACGGAGTGGCCGGGCGCGGCTTCGACCAGCAGGAGCACGATGAGCACACCGCCGCCCCACGCCGACGCTTTCGGCCGGGCGAGCAGCACCGGCAGTGCCAGCGTCAGCAGCACCTGGAAGACGGCCGGCGGCACACTGACCGGCAGCAGGACCAGCGAGAGCACGTCCGCCGCCGCGGCGAGAAGACTCGCCGCCGCCACGGCACGCACGGTGCGGCGGTTCGTGCGCGGTACGAACGGCCGCAGCACCGCCGTGCCCGCGGCCACCGCCGTACCCAGCAGCAGCACAAGACGCAGTACGAGTGAGGCGGTGTCCACACCATCCGCGGCACTGCTGGAGACGGCGCCGTCGGCGAGGGCGCCCATGGCCATGCCAGTCATGTTCATCGGGACTCTCAGTTCCCTCGGTACCGGTGGGTGGCACCGGCGAACGGGCCGCCGGTGCCACCCTGGACTGTCACTTCCGGACGGTTGCCCGGTGGGTCACTTCAGGTCGGCGTCGGCGACGACGAACAGTTCCGAGTGCGGCTTCGCGTTCCCGAAGGCGCCGTGCGGCCAGTCCTTGCGGTTGAAGTTGATGCCGACATCACCGGTGATCTCGTCGCGGAAGCTCGTGTCGACCTTGAGGCTGCCGTTGGAGCCGAGGTCGACGATGTTCAGCTTGTGGTCACCGTCGAGGCCGGAGCGGGCCACGAAGTAGTCCGACACCGCGAGGCGGCTCGGCTGGTCGCTGTCGTGGTAGTAACCGTCCGAGCCGATCTGGAAGTGGTCGTACGTGCCCCAGTGCGGGCCCTGGCCCGGCTTGTCGGGGTTGATCCCCGCCGCACCGGCCACCGTCGGGCAGTCCTGGCCGCCGCCGTTTCGGGCCTTCGCCAGCGTGTCGATGGTGCACTGGTAGTCGTCGCCTGCGGCGAGCAGCTTGGAGATGTCCAGTGCGTACACACCACCGGAGGTACCGGGGTCGTCCGTGCCGAGCGCGCCCTTCGGGCGTCCGATCATCGCGTGGTACAGGTAGTGGTCGTCCGGGCTGGTCTGCACCCAGCCGCCGTTGGTGCCCGAACCGACGCTGTCGTTGGACGGGTTGTACGCCTTGTTGGCCGTGCCGTCGTCGAAGACCTCACGCCAGTGCGGGGCCTTCACGGTGATGTCGGGCGTGTAGAAGATCGCACCGCCCTGCATGGTCTGCACGAACGCGCCCTTGTGGCCCGGCAGGTTGGTGACGGTGGTCTCCATCGCCGCCCGGCTCTCCGAGTGCAGCGGGTCGGCGGGGTCGGCCCGCGGCCCGTCCGGCAGGTAGGACACCGCCCGCACCTTGGGATGGTTCTCGTCGGAGATGTCCCAGGTGCGCACGGTGGGCCGGCGCAGATACGGCGACGGCTGCTTGACCGGGTCCAGGATGATGTTGCGGGGCTCGACGTAGTCACTGGTGACCATGGTCTTCAGGTCCTCGCGCACCTGGATGCCGTGCGGGTTGGCGCAGGTCGACTGGCCGAGCGTCGGCAGGTCGTCGCAGAGCTGGGCGTTGTCGCCCTGCGGGGTCGCCGCCGGGGACTGCGAGAGCACCTTGCCGTTCTGGTCGAAGTGCACGACCTCGCCGGGGCTGCCCGCGAAACCGTTGCTGATGAAGGTCGAACCGTCGTCGTACGTGTAGGGACCCGGTGCCACCGGGCCGCCCATGTACGTGCCGTAGGCGGTGCCGTCCTTGAGCGTCCAGTAGGCGTCCGGCACCGAGCCGCCGAGCGTCTGCGTGGGCAGGCTGACGCCCTTCAGCTGCAGGTTCGGCAGCGCCGAGACGTCGAACGCGTAGGTGGTCGCGCCGAAGAGCCCGCCGGCGTAGATGGTGTCGCCCTTGCGCCAGGTGTACTGCATGTGGTGCGGCTCGTTCTCGACCAGCGGCCCCACCGTCGCGGTGTTCACCACCTTGCCGTACGACGGTGATCCCTTGGTGGCGTCGATGACGGCCAGGAAGTCCGGACCGGGCAGTTCGTCCTCGACCTTCGAGGTGCCCTGGCCGAGCACGCCGCCGAGCCCGTCGCCGAGTCCGCCGAGCACACCGCCGAGTCCGCCGCCGAGCCCGCCGGTGACCGAGCCGAGCACGCCCCGGGCGTCGGCCACCGCGGTGTCCGCGACGTTCTCGTCGCCGGCCCAGACCAGCAGCCACTCCTTGCGCGATCCGGCGGCCTTGGTGACATCGCCGCTCACCAGGTGGTTGGTGACCGAGTAGTCCTTGCCGTCACTGCCCTGGACGTGATCGGTGGAGACCTGGACGTCTCCGTAGGCACGTGTACTGCCGACCGGGAGCGTGACCACGCCTATCGCGAGCAAGGTCGCTGCCCCGACGGTCAGCAGTCTTGTTCGCCCCAACGCATACAATGACATGTACACCTCAAATTGGACCTATGGAACGGACGGTGGAACCGCACCGGCGCATGCGTGCACCGCCGTAGGACGGCAGGCCGCGTACACCGGTGAGACAGGAGGAATTCAGGCAGCCGTCGGCGCATGGGCGCCGGCCGGCCGTGCGAAAAGGAGAAAAGCGCCACGGGTCATGCCGGATCCCGGAAAGAGGAAACGGCGAAGAGTGCCCGGAGGCGAGGCAGCGGAAACAATGGGGAGTGTCGTCGTCATCCCCGTGCTGCAGTGGAAATCAGATCAGGAGCGACAATAGAGTGCGCTCGCCTGATGCTGCAGATCGACATGCAGACGAGTTACCAGTCTCGTAACCCTGTACATGGCGATGACCCTAATTCGTTGGCATGCTCATAGTCAATCAAACAAATTTTCCACCTTCTTCGATGCGTCCGAATGGTGGGACATCGCAGCTCAGTGCGGGTGGAATTACCTGAGATAAGACGGCGGGCCGGAAAGCTTTGGCCAGAGCTATTTGTTTTCGGTGCGGTGTTCTCTGTGGGGCAATGGGGTATTTCTTCCTGAGAGATGTGCGTCTGGGGTATGCCGCAGCGGTCGGGTGACGGTCTGTCGGCGGCGCGGCCCGGGCGCGTCAGGGACCGCCCGTGCGCGGGTGCGGGCAGGCCTGTTGCGTACGCTTGCCGAGCTGTATCGATGGCTTGATCTGGGCGATCGATTGGCTTGATCTGGCGTACGACAGGAGCACCACCTCATGGCCACCCCCGAACGGCCCAGCCGTCTGCGAGCCTGGCTGCTGGAAGGTATGGCCGACCGGGCCGCCCAGCAGCCGGGCCCGCACGCCCTGCCCGAAGGCGCTCACCAGGGGCAGGTGTGGTGGCGGGTCATGTGTCTGACCGGCCTCGACTACTTCTCCACGCTCGGCTATCAGCCGGGCATCGCCGCGCTCGCCGCGGGGCTGCTCTCTCCGCTCGCCACCATCGTGCTGGTCGCCCTCACCCTGCTGGGCGCCCTGCCGGTGTACCGGCGGGTGGCGATGGAGAGCCCGCACGGGGAGGGCTCCATCGCGATGCTGGAGCGGCTGCTGTCGTTCTGGCAGGGCAAGCTGTTCGTGCTGACGCTCCTCGGTTTCGCCGCCACCGACTTCCTGATCACCATCACACTGTCGGCCGCCGACGCCACCGCACACCTGGTGGAGAACCCGCATCTGGACAGCGCCCTGCACGGCCACGAACTCCTCATCACATTCATCCTGATCGCGCTGCTCGGGGCCGTCTTCCTCAAGGGCTTCGGCGAGGCCATCGGCGTGGCCGTGGTCCTGGTGATCTGCTATCTGATCCTGAACGCCGTCGTGGTCGTGGACTCCCTGTGGGAGGTGTTCACCGCACCCTCATGTGATCACCGACTGGACGCACGCGCTGACCAGGGAACACGGCAACCCGATCGCCATGATCGGAATCGCGCTGGTGGTCTTCCCCAAACTGGCGCTCGGCCTGTCCGGATTCGAGACGGGCGTCGCGGTCATGCCGCACATCAAGGGCCGGCCGGAAGACCAGTACGAGAAGCCGGCCGGCCGGATCCGCGGCGCGCGCAAGCTTCTCACCACGGCCGCCGCGATCATGAGTGTCTTCCTCATCACCAGCAGCTTCGCCACGACCCTGCTGATCCCGGAGGACGCCTTCAAGCCGGGCGGCCCGGCCAACGGACGGGCCCTCGCCTACCTCGCCCACCAGCAGCTGGGCTCCGCCTTCGGCAGCGTCTACGACGTCTCCACCATTCTCATCCTGTGGTTCGCCGGCGCCTCCGCCATGGCGGGCCTGCTCAACCTGATGCCGCGCTATCTGCCCCGGTACGGCATGGCCCCGCAGCTGGGCCCGCGCGCTGCGCCCGATGGTGATCGTCTTCATCCTCGTCGCCTTCCTCGTGACCTGGATCTTCGACGCCAGTGTCGACGCGCAGGGCGGCGCCTATGCGACCGGTGTGCTGGTCCTGATCACCTCGGCCGCGGTCGCCGTCACCATCGCCGCCCGGCGGGCCCGCGAACACGGCTGGACCATCGGCTTCGGGCTGATCGCCGCCGTCTTCGTCTACACCACCATCGTGAACGTCGTGGAGCGGCCGGACGGTGTGAAGATCGGCGCCTGCTTCATCGCGGGCATCATCGCGCTCTCGCTGCTTTCCCGGCTCGCGCGCGTCTTCGAGCTGCGCGTGACGCATGTGGAACTGGACGGCATGGCCGAGCGGTTCGTCCGCGACATGGGCAGCCGCACCGTCCGGCTGATCGCCAACGAGCCGGACCGCCGCGACGTGGCCGAATACCGCGAGAAGGCCCAGCAGATCCGCGCCGACAACGACATTCCACCCGGCGACGACCTGCTCTTCGTCGAGGTCACCGTCCTCGACCCGTCGGAGTTCGAGTCCGAGCTGACGGTGCACGGCGAGGTCCTGCACGGCCGCTACCGCGTCCTGACGATGCAGAGCCCCACCGTCCCCAACGCGCTCGCCGCGCTCCTGCTTTATGTGCGGGACGTCACCAAGGCCCGGCCGCATATCTACTTCGAGTGGACTGAGGGCAACCCGCTCGCACAACTTCGCGCGTTTCTTCCTCTTCGGCCAGGGTGAGGTCGCACCCGTCACCCGCGAGGTGCTCGGGAGGCCGAACCCGACCGGAACCGCCGGCCGCACGTCCACGCGGGCTGAACCCGCCGCCGCCCGGCACGGCGGCGGGCCCCCGGGGTAGGCGCCGCGCCGGATCGAGCCGTGAAGGATAGCCGGCGCCCCGGAAGCGGGGAGGCAGACCGGAGCGCCATATCGACGATATGCCCATTCCTGGGGATCTACGTCCCGTCCGTCGATGCGATCTTGACATCGGGTCAACCTGTCTTGACGGATCCCTGCCGGACACCCGTGTGGCGCCGCCTTTGCAGGCCGCTGTGGGTGCTCGTGCGCCGGCAGTCGAACACATCCGCTACGGGGGACTCTTCGGTGTCCCGTATTCCGTTTGCCGCTATGGTCCGTCTCGCATCGCAGGCGACGGAGGGATTCCATTGGTGCCGCACACGGTCATCGACGTCATGATCATTATGGAGCGCAGCGACGGCAGCATCCTCCTCGCCGAGCGCTCCGGGACCGGCTACGCCGATGGCATGCTCAATCTCCCCAGCGGGAAGGTCGAGCAGGGGGAGAGCGTCGTCGAGGCCGCCGCGCGGGAGGCGCACGAGGAGATCGGTGTCCGACTCGATCCTCCGTCGCTGCGCCTGGTGCACGTGATGCACTACCGCACCCCGCAGGGCAGGGGCCGCGTCGGCTGGTTCTTCGCCGCCGCGCAGTGGGGCGGCACGCTCGTCAACGCGGAGCCCCACAAGTGCGCCGGCCTGTCCTGGCACCGCGCGGACCAGCTTCCCGAGCACACCGTGCCGTACAACGCGCTCGGCATCGCGCACTACCTCAAGGGCGAGCCGTTCTCGGTGCACGGCTGGTAGGCCCGGGGCTGCTGCCGAACCGTCGGCCGGGGCGGGAGCGGAGGTGCGCGGGGGCGCGTGAGCCGGGCGGTGGCGGGCCCGCCGCCGCTGGTGAGCCGCTTGAAGGGCCGTCATGCGTCGAGTGTCCCTACGTCGTTGCATCGGCGCCGTGCCACGACATTAGGATCGTCGCATCGGCACGGCGGAGGGGTGGCGGCAGCATGCAGTTGATCGAGGGCCTTGGCGTACGGTTGCGTCCGGCCGGGGCGGGCGACCATGAGCGTTTCCTTGAGATCCTCGGCTGTCCCGAGGTGGCACGGTGGTGGGGCGACCCCGAGGAGGAGGCCGACGAGGCCTGCGCGCCGCCGGAGGACGTCCAGAGCTTCGCCATCGAGACCCTGGACCAGAGCAATACCGATCATGCGGTGGTCGGCATCGTCCAGGCCTGGGAGGAGACGACCCGGGACTTCCGGCATGCGGGCATGGACATCGCCATCCACTCCGACTGGCACCGCAAGGGCATCGGCGGGGCCGCGCTGTACGTGCTGGCCCACTACCTGTTCGAGGTCGAGGAGCACCACCGCCTCACCATCGACCCCGCGGTCGACAACGAGGCCGCGATCAGCCTCTACCGCAAGCTCGGCTTCCGCCCGGTGGGCGTGATGCGCGAGTACGAGCGCCGCGAGGACGGGGTCGTACGCGACGGGCTGCTGATGGACATGCTGGCCGGAGAGCTCGTGGAGCCGAAGGGGCACTGAGGCCTGGCCGCGCCTCGGCCGCACATGGCCGGGGCGTGAGGCAGGGCGTGCGGTGTCGACGGGCCGCACGCGGCCGTGCGCCTTGCGGGGCGGGCGCGGCGGCGAGCAGTGAGCAGTTGGCAGTGAGTAGTCGGCAGCGGGCGGTGAAACCGGACGGCGAGCGGTGGTGTCACGCCGATTGCGCCGATCCGGTGAAAGTCCGCAGTACGAGGAAATTAATTCATGACCGCGCGGCGAGGCGGGAAGGGCGTCGAGGGGTGCGGAATACGATTTTCTGCACAGACGCTTGTCTTCTCCGTTCTTCTCTTCTCCGCTCTGCTCCGTTCTTGCTCTTCTGCGTTTTCTGCGTTTCTCGGCTTCTCCGCTTCACTGCTGCTCTGTTTGCTCTGTTTCGCCGTGTGCGCGCCTGTCAGAAACGGCAGGGCGGGTACGGATGAGTTGATCCGTACCCGCCCTGCCGTGCTCTTCCCGTCCCGGCTCTGTCCCAGCTTCTCCGCCCAGGAGTCCGCCGCATCCGCTTCGTGACCGCGGCGGATTTCGGCCCACGCCGCCTGCGGACCGGCGGCCCGTCAGGTCTCGCACGACCCGCGCCGGCCGCGTCGAGGCGTGCATGCCGGGGCATCCGCCGGGACGTCCGGTGAAATGCCTCGCAAAGGAGTTCTCCGTGGCGGTCACCTCGTCGAGTGAAGCCATCGCCATTGTCGGCACCGCCTGTCGGCTCCCCGGCGGTATCAACGGCCCTGACGACCTGTGGTCCGCCCTTGTCGAAGGACGCGAGGCGATCAGCGAGGTTCCCGCGGACCGTTTCGACGCCGCACGCTGGCTCGACCAGAATCGGGCCCGCGCCGGAAAGTCGTACAGCGCCGCAGGCGGTTTCCTGGACGACATCCGCGGTTTCGACGCCGGATACTTCGGCCTGTCGCCGGACGACGCCGACCGTATGGACCCGCAGCACCGACTGGTGCTGGAACTGGCCGTCGAGGCACTGGACGCGGCGGGCATCACGGGCGAGTCGCTGGCCGGGACGGACACCGCCGTCTACGTCGGCACGTCGAGCCAGGCCTTCGCGTTTCTCCAGGGACTTCAAGGGCGTTCGGCCGACGCGCACACGGCGGCGGGCGGCGCCGCCTGCGCCGTCGCGGTCCGGCTCGCGCGCTTCCTCGACCTGCGCGGTCCCAGCGCTGTGATCGACACGGCCGGCTCGTCGTCCCTGGTGGCGCTGCACCACGCCTGCGAGGCACTGCGCACCGGGCGGTGCGGTACGGCGCTCGCCGCGGGGGTGCACGTACTGCTGAGCCCGTTTGAATACGTCTCGCTCGCCAAGGCGTCGGTGCTCTCGCCCACCGGGCACTGCCGGCCGTTGTCCGCCGCCGCGGACGGATACGTACGGGCCGAGGGCGGCGGCCTGGTCGTGCTCAAGCCGCTGCGGGCGGCACTCGCGGACGGTGACCCGGTGCACGCGGTGATTCTGGGCACCGGCGTCAACACCGACGGACGGGCCCCGGGCCCCGAGAGGACCGGCCCCGATGCCCAGGAGGCCCTGCTGCGTCAGGTGCACACGGCCGCCGGTGTCGGGCCCGACGAGATGGCGTACCTGGAGATGGGCGCCATGGGCGCACCGGCCGCGGACCAGGCGGAGTGCCGGGCCGTCGGCCGCGCGCTCGGCACCCCGCGCACCGCGGGCCACGACCTCACGGTGGGTTCGGTCACCAGCCACCTGGGCCATCTGGAACCGGCGTCCGGCATGGCAGGGCTGATGAAGGCCCTGCTGGTGCTGCGTCACCGTCAGGTGCCCGCCGACCTGCACACCGGACCGCTGAACCCGGACATCGACTTCGCACGGTGGCGGCTCGCCCCCGCCACCGCGCCCCGGCCCCTCGGCGTACCGCCCGGCAGCCGTGCCGTGGTCGGGGTGAACTCCTTCGGCCCCGGCGGGACCAACGCCCATGTCGTCCTCGCCGACCAGGCAACCGCCGCACCCACCACCGCATCGCCCCGAACCGCCACCCAGGCCGCCCGCCCCGCCGTCTCCGAATCCGCACCGCTCCCCGTAGTCGTCTCCGCCCGCACCCCGGCCGCCGCCGTGACTGCCGCCCACCGGATGGCGGACCGGCTTGAGCGGTGCGGCGCCGAGGAGTTCTACGACCTCGCGTACACCGCGTACAGGCGGCGCGGCAGACACGAGTACCGGGCCGCGGTGCTGGCCGCGGACCCGGCCGAGGCCGCCCGGCGGCTGCGCGATCTTGCGGCCCGCGGGCCCGGCGCGCAGGACACCTGGGTGGCGGGGGCCCGGCGCGGCAGCGTGGTGTTTGCGTTTCCCAGTGCGCTCGGTGCCCCCGGTGCCTGGGGCGGCGGTGCGACGGCGGCCCGCGCCGGAGCGGATCTGCTGGCGAGTGAGCCGGTGTTCCGCGCGGGAGTGAACGAGGCCGACGAGGCACTGCGTCCGCTGCTCGGCTGGTCGGTACGGGACGAGCTCGCCGCTCCCGCCGGGCGGCGCCGCCCGCACACCGCAGAGGTCGCACAGCCCCTGCTCTTCGCCGTCCAGGTGGGCCTGGTGGGAGCGGTGCGCACCTACGGGCTGCGGCCCGCGGCCGTGGTCGGACACGGCTGCGGTGAGGCCGCCGCCGCGTGGGCCGCGGGCGTGCTCGACCTGGCAGCCGCGGCACGCGTCGTCGTCGAGCAGTCCAGGGCGCAGGCGGCCACGGTGGGCGACTGGGGCATGGCCGCGCTGGGCGCCTCCGCCGCCCGGGTGCGGCAGTTGCTCGCGCCGTACGCGGACCGGGTGGACGTCGCGGCCGTCGACGGCGACCAGGACGTCACGGTCAGCGGCGACAAGTCCGCGCTCACCCTGCTGGCACAGGACTGTGCGCGCGCCGGCGTCGCCTTTCGCGACCTCGGCCTCGACCACGCCTTCCACAGCCACGCCATGGACGGCCAGCAGGACGCGCTGCGCACCGCACTCGCCGACATCAAGCCGGTCCCGGCCCGGATCCCTTACGCGTCCGCCACCACCGGAACCGTTCTTACCGGACCTGAGCTGGACGCCGGTTACTGGTGGCAGAACCTGCGGGAGGCCGTGCGGTTCACGACCGCCGTGGCCGCCCTGTGCGACCTCGGCTGCGACATGTTCTTCGACGTAGGACCGGACTCCGGGCGAGGTGGACAGCTGCCGCGGCCCGGCCGCGAGGCACCGCGCTGGGTCGCCGCGCCCGCCCTCCAGCCGGACGCGACCGGCCCCGAGGCGCTGCGCACGGCCGTCGCCCGGCTGCTGGCGGGCGGCGCACAGGCCGACCCCGACGTGTTCTTCCCGCGTCCCGGCCGGGTCGTGGACCTGCCCGCCTACCCCTGGCAGCGCACCTCGCACTGGAACGGCAGCCCCGCCGCCTGGGCGGGCGGCTGCGGCGACGGCACCGTCGACCATCCGCTGCTCGGCGAGCGCGCCGCCGTCGCCGAACCCACCTGGCACGGCCCCTTCGAACCGGCCCGGCTGCCCTGGCTCGCCGACCACCAGGTGGACGGGTCGGCCGTCCTACCCGCCGCCGGATACATCGAGATGATGCTCAGCGCGGGCCACCGCGTCTTCGACACCCCCGTGGAGATCACCGGACTGAGCCTGCCGCACCCCCTGCACCTGCCCTACGGCGACGGCGACAGGAAGGGGACCGCTGACGGGGACGGCGCCGCGTCGCTCGAACTCCAGACGACACTCGCGTCCGACGACGGCGTGACGGTCGTCGCCAGCCGCGAGGCGGTACCGGGGCGCGCGGACGGGACGGCCGGCACCGCGCAGGTGTGGGGGCCGTGGCGGCAGCATGCCCGCGGACGGGTCCGGCGGCTCACCGCCGACGTGCCCGGCTCGTACGACATTCCGCAGCTCATGGCCCAGCTGCCCGAGGTCAGGACCGGGGAGGAGCACTACCGCCGAGGGGCGCGCCGCGGTCTGCGGTGCGGGCCCGTCTTTCAAGTGCTGCGCAAGCTGCGGGTCGGCGACGGCCAGGTGCTGGCCCGCTTCCGTACCGTGACCGACACGGCCGGATACCAGGCGCATCCCGCGCTCCTGGACGGCGCGCTGCAGGCCGTCGCGCCACTCCTGGAGGACATCACCGCCGACGGCGTCCCGTTCCTGCCGGTCTCCGTGGCACGGGTGCGCGCCTGGCGCCGCATGCCCGCGGTCGGGCACGTCCATGTGCACACGCGTGCCGTGTCGGCGTACGAGGTGCTGTGGGACGTGACCGTGCTCGCCCCGGGCGGCCTGGTCTGCCTCATCCTTGAGGGTTGCCGGGCACGCCGCTGCACACCGGCCCACCGGGTGACCGCGCGGCAGTACACCACCGTGCTGCGCGCCGCCCCGCGCCCCGGCCAGCACTTCGGCCCGGCGCCGCTGCCCGCGCCCGCGGAGGTCCAGCGGGAGTGCGCGGCGGGTGCGGCGCCTGGTGGGCACGCGGAGCGGAGGCAGGGCGCGGCGTGCGGCGGGTACGACGCGGCGGAGGGGTGCGCGGCGCTGGTGCGGCAGGCACGGGAGCTCGTCGCGCACTTCGGTGCCGCGGCCGTCCGCACCGTGCTGGGAGAGGGCGCCGAACGTGACTTCACCATCGCCGACCTGGTCACCGCGGGCGTAGCTGCCGCCTACGAGCCTCTGGTCCGGCTGTTCTTGCGCGCTGCCTACGCGCACGGCCTCGTGGCACCTGTCCTGGGGCCCGGCACACCTGGTTCGGCCGGTGCGCCGGGCACCCAGGCCTGGCGTGCCGTGGCCGCCGCCGTGCCGCACGAGCGGTTTCGGGCCATCGCGGCGCAGACTCCCGGCCTGGCCATGGAACTGGCCCTGACCGGCAGCTGCGGAACTCATCTCGCCGACGTGCTGCGGGGCGTGTGCGACCCGCGGGAACTGCTGTTCTCCGAGGCCAACCGGCAGTTGCTGGAGGAGTGGCACACCGAGGGCCGCGGGCACGGGTGTGCGCACCGGACCATCCGCGCGGCCCTCGCCGTTTCGCTGGCGCGGTGGCCCGCGGAGAGGCCGTTGCGCGTCCTGGAGATCGGCGCGGGCACGGGCGGCACCACGGCGTGCGTGCTCAACATGCTGCCGGCCACCCGTACCCAGTACCTGTACACCGATGCCTCCGCGGACTTCTTCCCGCGCGCCCAACGGCGTTTTGCGGCCTACGACTTCGTCGGCTACCAGGTCTTCGACCCTGACCGGGACCCGGCCGGGCAGGGGCTGGCGGAGGGCGGCTTCGACCTCGTCATCGCCCATGACGCCCTGCACGCCCTGAGTGATCTGCGCCGTGGCCTCGGCCATCTCGCGTGGCTGCTGGCCGAGGGCGGTCAGCTGCTCACCGCCCAGGCTCATGACCCGGCCCTGTTCGCCCTCACGTCAGGACTGCTGCCCGGCTTCTGGTCGAACGAGGATGCCGCGCTGCGCCCCGACGGGCCCCTGCTGACCGCGGACGGCTGGCTCCGGCTGCTCTCCGACGCGGGCTGGGACACACCGGTCGTCCTGGCCGGTGGTACGGGCCGGGCGGGTGGCACGGGTGTTGCAGACGATGCAGGTGGCACGGGCGGTGCAGGCGGCACGGATGGCACGGGCGAGGCGGAGGCCGGGGCTGACGCGGGCTGCGTCCGCTCGGTCCTGCTGGCCCGCCGCCCCGGACACCCGGCACCGGGCCCCACGCCGGACCTCGCACCTGGCCTCGCATCTGGCCTCGCACCGGACCGTGCGGCGGGTGTGCGGCCGGGCGGGGACCGGAGCGGGCGGCCCAGGAGTTGGATCATCGCCGCGGAACCGTCCCGGGCCCGGCTCGCGTTCGGGCTCGAAGAGCAGTTGACGGCGGCCGGTCACGCGGTGCGCAGCACCGTGCTGGTCACCGATCCCGACCACTGGTCCACCCTGCTCGCCGCCCGCCCAGGCCCCGTCGGCGTGGCCCTCCTGCTGGGCGGCGCACCGGCCGCCGCCGACGACGCACCGGACGCCACGGGCTCCGGCGGGCTCGCAGGCGGCGGTACGGGACGCCGTACGCCACGTCACATGGCGAGCGGTCCTGCGACGGGACAGGACGGCCGCAGCATGGCACGAGGAGTTCGTACGACGGCACGCGGCGCTGGTACGGCCGAGGCGAAGGGCCGTACGACAGGGCAGCGGAGCCGTACGGGGCAGGCCGCGGACGACCGGCCGTCGGCTCTGGATCGGGCCGTCTCGCACGCCACCGTGCTGCGGTCCCTGGCAGTGGCGGCCGGCGCGCGCACCGGGGCGCACGGCCTGGATCTGTGGCTGGTGACGCCTCCGACCGGGGTACTGCCCGTGCCGGAGCGGCCGTTGGCGGCCACGGCTGCCGCCGCCTGGGGCATGGCCCGCTGTCTCGGTAACGAACTCCCGGGCTGCACCGTCCGCCGCGTCAGCCTGGACACCGCCGGCAACGTGGAAACGGACGCGGCCCGGCTGCTCGCGGAGTTCACCGATCCTGGCGCCGAGAACGAACTCCTGCTCACGCCCACGGGCCGGTTCGTCACCCGGGTACGGGAAGGACGGGAGCCGGCAGCGCAGGAAGAGCCCGAGACGCCTGCCGCCATCACTCCGGCCGCCACCACCTCAGAGCCCGTGGACACCGCCTCCGTCCCACCGGCCGGCCACGGCACACCGGTGGCCGAAGTCCCGGTCCGCACGCTTCGGCTGCGCACTCCGGGGCCCGCCTACGACCTGGCCTGGGTTCCCGGCGGGATGCCGCGGCCCGGGCCCGACGACGTGGTGATCCGGGTGCACGCGGCGGGGCTCGACCATGGTGATCTGCTGCGGGCGCGCGGCACCCTCTCGCTCGACGACCGGTCCGACCGGGGCCTGGGCCGGGAGTGCGCCGGTGTGGTCACTCAGGCCGGGGCCGGGGTGACGCGGTTCGCGCCGGGGGACCGGGTCTTCGGGTTCGGGAGCGGCACGCTCGGTTCGCACGCCGTGCTGCCCGCCGCTCTGGTGGGCCGGATCCCGGACGGGATGGGGTTCTGTGCCGCCGCCACCTTGCCGGTGGTCTTCCTGACCGTGCAGCACGCCCTGGGCGACCTGGCGCGGCTCGCACCCGGTGAGACGGTTCTGGTGGACGGCGGTGCCGGAGGTGTCGGGCTTGCCGCGCTCCAGTACGCGCGGCAGGCCGGGGCGCGGATCGTCGCCGCCGTGTCGTCCGCCGTGGCACGCGATCTGCTGCGGCTGCTCGGCGTCCGCCATGTCCTGGACTCCGACCGCCCCGGCTGCGCCGACCGGATCCGGGCGCTGACCGGGGGCCGCGGGGTGGACGTGGTGCTGAGTTCGCGGGCCGGGGACGCGGCCGGCCGCGGTCTGGCGGTTCTCGCTCCGGGCGGGCGCCTCATCGCAGTCGGTCCGCACGACCCGTTCGACAGCGACCGCCGGATGACGGCCCCCTTCCCCAGCAACCGCACCTACGCGACGGCCGACCTCGAACGGCTCGCCCATGACCGGCCACAGGCCGTCGCCGCCGCGTTCGAGGAGGTCGTCCGGCGGGTGCGGGACGGTGTGTACCGGCCGGTGCTGCATCACGTCTGTCCCGCGGAGCGGGTCATGGACGCCTTCGCGTTCCTGGTGGACGACGGCCTCGCGGGCAAGGTCGTCGTCGGCCTTGAGGAGCTGCCGCGCCCCGCGCACCAGCCCGTCCGCTACCGACTGGAACCGCAGGCGTCGTACCTGGTCACCGGCGGTCTGAGCGGATTCGGTGCGGCCACCGCACGGTGGCTCGCCGACCGCGGGGCGCGCCATCTGCACCTGGTCGGCCGACGCGGCTGCGCCGGCCCCGGAGCCCCGGAGTTGGTGGCCGAGTTGCGCGGGCAGGGTGCGGAGGTCACAGTGCACACGGCCGACGTCACGGACCCGGAGGCGATGAAACAGGTACTGACCGTGGCGGATTCATGGGCGAACCCGCTGCGCGGCGTCGTCCACGCGGCGGCGGTGTCCGAGGACCGCCCGGTGACGCACCTCACCGACGAGGCCGTACGCCGGATGCTGGCCCCCAAGACGGTCGGCGCCGAAGTGCTCGACGGTCTCACCCGCTCCTGCCATCTCGACTTCTTCGTGCTGTACTCCTCGGCCGCCGCGCTACTGGGCACCCCGCAACGCGCCGGTCTCGCGGCGGCCGGCCTCTCGCTTGAGGCCCTGGCACGGACCCGCCGCCGGGCGGGCCGTCCGGCGCTCGCGGTCGCCTGGGGCGCCCTGTACGACGACGCCGCCACCCCGCACCGCACCGCCCCGGCCAACGGCGCGGACGGTGCGCGCTTCGTCCCGGTGCCCGCCCTGCGGGCCTTCGCGGCGCTCGACGAACTGCTCGGCCGCGGCGACGAGGTGGCGGCGGTGGTGGGGACGGAGCGGGGCTGAGCGGGTTACTGAGGTTCAACGCGTGATGTCGCCGTGCCGTACGCCTTGAACTGCGAAGACAAATGTCAGCCGCGCCCCGTCACGCGTAGGTCATCAGTAACCTGGCTATGCGGTCGGCAACGTGAACTCGCTCACCGTGCGCCACGAGCCCGGTGTCTCACTCCCGGCGATCAAGTGGACGCGGTCGATTCGGGCCTTGATCGGCAGCTTCGCTTCCAATTCCGCGGCTGCCTGCTGCATGCCGGGTAGGTCCGCCAGGTGTGTGCTCCCAACAGTCAGATGCGGCGTCGGGTCCGGATGCGCTCCCCGATATGGCGGACACTCAGGAAACTGGCGTACGGCGGCTTCAGTCAGCGCACGGAACGGCGCATCGGGATCTGGCGCCAGCCACATGACGTCCTGCCCGAACCACGCGATACGAGAGAACGTGCAGGTGAAGGCAGGCACCGTCGCCAAGCATGCTTGCACGTCGTCGAGCACGCCCTTGGTGACGCGGTCAGGGGTGAGGAACGGATAGAGAACCGTGATGTGCGCCGGAACGGGCCACGATGCCGTGTGATCCAAGACGTGCCGGAAGGGCCCCACAATCACCTCCGCCTCTGGTATCGGAGCGATGATTGCCGTTTTCGTTGCGCCTGCGAGATTCTCCATGCGCACACCCAACACTCCACATCCGTAACGAGCCAATCGGCCGAATCCCCCGCGGTCGGTGGAGAGGGCCCCGCGACATCACGCGTTGAACCTCAGTAGTAGATAAGGACCATCCAAGTCTGACAGCCCCAAACTGTGATCCTCTGACGCGAACTCAGGTTCACTCTTCGCATTCGCGCGTCACATGGTGTGAGTAACGGGCCCGGGTGCCGTTGTGCTGGTGTGTGGCGGTGTCCGGGCGCGGTGTTGTGGCTCCGGGGGACTGGTTGCGGAGTGTGACAGTTTCCCGGTTGTTGTCGCGTCACCCGGTCAGCCAGCACGTCCGTGGTGTCGGCGTGCGGGGCCCGCCAGCAGGGTGCGCATGGCTTGTTCGGCGGCGTTGGCGTCGTGGTTCAGGATGGTCTGGGTGACGGCTTCGTGGTGGGCCAGTGTTGTCGTGCCCGGGTGGCAGGTGGTGGCGTGTGGGGTGGTGTCGCGTGCGGTGACGATGCGGTGCAGGTGCTGGAGCATGTGGTTGTCGGAGGCCTGGACGACGAGGCGGTGGAATTCGGCGTCGGCGCGGGAGAACTCGGCCTGTTGTCCGTTGCGCCAGGCCTGGGCCATGTGGGAGGTGGAGGCGGAGAGCAGTTCTCCCGTGTCTCCGTCTGTCTGGTCGGCTGCGAGCCGGGCTGTGGAGGTCTCGATCATGCGACGTAGTTCGTTCAGTTCGCGGTGCTGGTCGTCGGGGTGTGGGCCGTGGGAGCGCCAGGTGATCACGTCGGCGTCGAGGAGGTTCCATTCGGTGGCGGGCCGGATCCGGGTGCCGATGTTGGGGCGGGCGCTGACGAGGCCTTTGATTCCAGGACGCGTAGTGATTCGCGGACGACGGTGCGTGAGACGTCGTAGGTGAAGCCGATGTCCTCGGGCACTAAGGGGTTGCCGAGCTGGCCGGAGACGATCAACTGGCCCAGTTGGTGGACGAGCTGGCCGTGTAGGCCGCAGTGGCGGACGGCCCTCCGGGTGGGGGTGGGCTGCGGCTGGGGCGGGCGTGGAGCGGGAACGGCGGGGTTGGTGTGGCTGGTGGTAGCAGGTGAGGCGGAGCAAGTGGGCCGGTGGGTGTAGGCGTGGCCGGTGTGGTCGCCCAGGTCGTGGACCGTGTAGCGCTCGCCCGGTCGTATGGCCTGGTCGCAGGTGGTGCAGCGCAAGGGGGATCACAGGCTTTCTGAGGATCGGATGGCGATGGTGGGTGTGGCTGGGTGGCCTGCCCCGGGCGCACGCACCGGGGGATGGAAGCGTGACCCGGGGCAGGCCTGGCCCCGCCCGCCGGGCGGGGCGGTCTTCGGGATGGTCAGGGCTCCTGGTCGGCCCAGGGCACCAGCTGGTATTGCGCACGGCAGGGCGCACAGGCGAACTGCACGGCTCCGGGCCCGGAGCACTGCTCGATCATGGTGACGGCACGGCCGGTGTCCGCGTAGCCGTGATGCCACTCGCACCACGTCAGTTCGACAGTGGACGGTGGCCGGGCTGGCTGGTCTTCGTACATGTGCAGATCACGTCTTTCACAGGGGCTGCCGGGAGAAGTGGACACGGATGTGGGGTGTGTCGTTTCCGGAAGGTGCTGTTTTAGGTGCGGGGTAGATTTGCGCGCCGCAGTCTTCGCATTTCTTTGTTTCCAGGTTCAGATGCTGGTGGTTGCACGGATTTTTCTGTTCAGCCATGACCGCTCACCGTCAGAGTCAGCAACGCGCCGACGAAGCAGCCGAGTGCGGCGGACAGTGAGGCGAGGAAGAGCGGTCCGGCAAGGGGAAGAACCCACGCCCGTATCCAGGCCCAGGTACGCCGCAGCCTCACCCCGGCACCCCACACGGCGGCGGAGAGGCCAAGGCGCCATGTGGACAGCAAAGGGCGGGCATGATGCGTGCGTGCCGTGCGCGGCTTGTTGCCGTTCCGTTCGGCGGGGTCCGGTTGACCGGGGGCGGGCTCTACCGGGGCCGCCACCGTGTCCGGTACGGGTGGGGCGGCGTCCGGGTCCACGCGCCACTGTGTGCGCACGATGGACACGTAGCTGCGGTGTTCCGGGTGGACGCGGGTGTGCTCGACCGCCCACGCCCCCACGGAGCGCGCCACGCCGGACCCCTGCCCGGACGTCTGCTTGCACGTGGTGCACTGCGCGCCGTAGACGGCATCCCGTCCGCCGGGGCCAGTGACGGCCCTGAGCACCCATGCGGCGCCCGTGAGGACCGTGGACGCGCCGGAGTCCGCTCCTGTCGGCTGAACGGCGGGCACGTGAGGTGTTGTCGTTGTGCCGCTCACCGCCACGCTCCCGGTTCGGCCCGGTAGGGGCGCGTGATGTGCTCCCGGTAGTCGAGGTGACCGGGGGTGTCCTTGAGATGCTGAACGGCCCAGTCCATACCGTCCTCACCACACTCGGTGGTCGGACCCATCGCGCCACACGTGCCGCAGTACACCGTGAACGTGACGGGGACGGCTTCAGGGCGCCGGTCGGGACCGAGGGTGTGTTCCCGAAACCGGTAGGTGCCGCGTGCCGGACGCTTCCCGTTCTCTGTCGTCTGCTGTCGGGCAGTTGCCGGGTTGCCGTTCATCCGGTCACCTGCATGCCGTGGATGACCCGGGGTCCTACGTCGATGCCGTCCAGGGCCAGCAGCAGGGCATGGCGCCATGCGTGCTGTTGACTGCCTGTGGGCGGTAACGCGCGCCTCAGTGCTCGGAGGATCCTTCGGATAGGGTCCATGTGTTCAACCTCCGTTGCAGGTTGGGCCATGCCCCCGGACCGCGCCCTTGCCAGAGCGGTTGCGGGGGTCTTGTCTGTTCAGCCATGGTCCCGACATGCAAAGGCCGGAGTGTTCCCGAAACGTGGAACACTCCGGCCGTAACTTCAGACTCTGCTACATGCCAACCCATGCCGCGAGGGACGCCAGTCTCTCCGGCGCGAGTCGTTGACGGCGTACAAGGACAGCAATAGTCTCCCGCATGAGTGGGTGATATCTGGCCTGTTGCGGCGCGACTTCCCGCGCGAGGTGCAAAGATTTCTCAGCTGCCGCCGTCTTTCCCATTTGAGCGTACGCGCGTGCCATTTCGATATAATATCGACCGACGCGCATCCGTGGATGCTCGGCAGGAAAGTGCAATTTACGGGCCGCCTTCATAGCGTCCCCAAATTTTCCGAGTTCAACATTAGTCGCGACGTCGAAATGAGCTACATTCGTTGTGCCGAAAGACGCCCAGTAGACTCGGGGAACATCCCTGCCGATCTCCTCGGAATCCTTCCGGGCCAATTCCATGTAACCGGCAACTGAATCTTCGTCCTTAGCCTGGGCCGCAGCGATTGCCCCCGCCAAATGCAGACTCCCCGAGACCGCCAACGAAGATACAGAATCGGTATCATCAAGCTGCTCAATCAATTGATGTCCGCGCTCCAACACCTTTCGGGCTAGCTGATTGTTACCCCGGCGTAGCAACATAGCACTGCGCTTGCCCAGTCGGATCGCAAGCAATAGAGGGTCTTGCGCTTGATCTGCCGTCCACCCCATTCGCTCTAGGGCAATCGACGCAAGCTGATGATAGCCCAATCGGTACGCGAATTCGTAGGCAACCCAGTACGACCAACTCAATGACGCCGCAACACGCTTACGCTCTTCCGCATTTTGCGTCAGGCTGAATTTTGTCGTCAGTTCCCCTAGCAGTCCGGGTAGCTTTTCTCCGGTATCTTTATACTCTGTAGCGGAAGCAGCCGCGCATAGCGTGTTAACTTCTGAAGAGATTTCATCGATATGCCTCGGTGTGATGTCGGGGTCCGGGCCGAGATCGTAGAGATCTAACGCTTCGGATAGTGGGGAAATCATGCGGTCAAGACGGTCCTGCCGCATCTCCTCCAGATACGGTTGACCATTCAGCACTGTTATATCGACTTCAAGTGCTCTTGCAACAGCAGCAACCACGGCTGGTGTGGCCGGAGTGAGCCCAGCTTCTACCTTGGCAATAGTCCCGCGAGAGAGATATGCGCGTTGCGCGAGACCGGATTGGGTAAGTTGACGTAGCTTACGGAAATCGGCAATTCGTGCGCCGATGTGATCATCAGCGTGGTACGACATGCTAGTAACTCCGTTCCGAAGTCGACACCAAGAACGGTACTCCGGTTGGCTCTTGGGAGTACGACAGCAGCCTTGCTGAGACGGGGACATGTGCTGCCTGTGTGTTGCGGCTGAGGGTCCTGTGGGCGGGGGGTGCCTGCCGCGCTCATGAGGGTTCGTATGTGCGGCTGTTGGGTGAGCAGGGGCGGATGGCCCGGTGGGCCCGGCGTCCGCTGGACTCGGAGTGCCTCGTCGGTCAGACGCGTGGGCCGAGGAACAGGCCACCGCTCGCGTCGACGACCTGACCGGTGATCCAGCGGGCGGCGTCGGAGGCGAGGAAGGCGACCACGTCGGCGACATCGTCGGGCCCGCCCAGCCGGTCGAGCGCCGTCATGCCGGTGATCTGTTCGGCGAGGCCCGGCACGTCGAAGACGGCTTCGTTGGTCGCCGTCCTGGTGGCTCCGGGAGCGACCGCGTTCACCGTGATCTGGCGGGAGCCGAGTTGGTTGGCGAGGGTTTTGCTCATCGTCTCGACCGCGGCCTTCGTCATGGCGAAGGACGTCTGGGCCGGGTTGGCCATCCGGGTCGCCACCGACGAGATCGTGATGATCCGGCCGCCGTCGCGCAGCAGGGGCAGCGCGTGCTCGACGATGAAGTACGGCGCTCGCACGTTCACCGCGAACAGATGGTCGAACTCTGCCCGGGTCGTTGCGCCGAGTGGGCCGGCCGGCGGGGCCGCCGCGTTGTTGACGAGGATATCGAGCGGCCGACCAGCCAAGCCGGCCTCGACGCCCGCGAAGAGCGTCTCGACGTCGCCGTCCACACCTAGTTCGGCCCGGACGGCGAGAGCGGACCCGCCAGCGCGCGCTATTCCCTCGACCGTCGCTGCCGCCCCGTTCTCGTCCGTGCCGAAGTGCACGATGACCAGGGCGCCTTCGGCCGCGAGCCGGGCTGCGACCGCCTGCCCGATGCCGCGCGACGCACCTGTCACCAGAGCCGTCCTGCCGGCCAGTCCGCTCATACCGTCCCCCTCATGTGTTAGTCACTAACATTGCGGTAGTGTCTACCACATGAGCGAGCGGCAACCGACCCTGCGGGAGCGACAGCGATCCGCGACGCGGCGGGCGATCCAGGCGCACGCGGTGCGGCTGTTCACCGACCGCGGCTACGACGCGGTGACGGTGGCCGACGTCGCCGAGACCGCCGGCGTCTCGGCAATGACCGTGTACCGGCACTTCCCCACCAAGGAGGACCTCGTCCTGGTGGACCAGCCCGCGCTGCTGATCGCCGAGCGGGTCGCCGCGTCGTCCCCGGCGCACCCTCTGGTGCGCCGCGTCGGCGGCGCGCTCGTCGAGGCGGCCACGGTATTGACCGGCGGCGACGGGGATGAACCGGCGGCGAACGAGCGGTTCCTGCTGGACTGCCTCCGGCTCATGGTCTCGACGCCCGCGCTGCGGGCCCGGCACCTGGACAGCCAGTACGCGCTGCAGCAGGCCGTCGTCGACGCCCTCGGCGGCGACGCGGCCGATCCCGAGGCGGCGTTTCGCGCCCGGGCGGCGACCAGCGCCTGTCTGGCCGCGCTGCACACGGCGCTGACGCGCTGGGCCGACGACGACGGGCGGACGAAACTGCCCGACCTGATCGCGCGGGCGCTCACAGCGTCCTTCGGCCACGACGCCGTCGCCACCGGCCTGAAGGACTGAGGTGGTCGACGCCCGCCGAGCAGTGGCCAGCGGCCCGATCCGAAACCGGCGGGCTGCTCAGTCCGTGGTGTCCGGCTCGGCCTGGGCCGCCGCCCGGACCCGCCGCTGTCGTGCACCCACCACTACGGTCGCCGCGGCCGCCACGGCGGCGAGGGCCGCCGGAACCATCCAGTCGCGGTTGAGGGTGTGTCCGAGCACATGGTCCAAGGAGAGCCGGCCAGGGCCCAGCACGGCGATGCTTGTGGCGATCATGGCGAGCGTGGCGGGGAGTTCGAGGCCGCCGCCCTGGGCGAAGAAGCCGTTGGGCGCGTGCACGGCCGCCGCTCCCGCCATGCCGCCCGCCGCGGCGGCGCCGGCCATCGGTGTGGCGAGGCCGAGCGCGAGCAGCGTGCCGCCGCCCGCCTCCGCGAGCCCCGACGCCACGGCGCTCGGCTTGCCCGGTACGTAGCCCATGGACTCCATGAACTCCGCGGTGCCTGACACCCCGCCGCCGCCGAACCAGCCGAAGAGCTTCTGCGAGCCGTGCGCGGCGAGCACACCGCCCGTTCCGAGGCGGAGCAGAAGCAGGCCTACATCACGTCGGTCGACACACATCGCTGGTGATGCCTCCTCGGGGGCGGCGCGAACGCCGGGCCGTGTGCCTCGGGCGCCCTGTCACCGTCGCACACCCCCGGCCCGCGCACCCGTCCGCGCCGCCGTACGAGTGGCGGCCGTGCCACGAGGCGACACGGCCCCTATGTCCCGCGCCGGCCACCCGCATCCGCACCCGCGCCGTGCGCGGCTCAGCCCGCGATACGTACCGCGGTGCCGGTCACCCGCACCCGCGGATCACCATCGGTGAGCCGCACCGTCAGGGTGCCGGGGCGTCCCATGTCCGCGCCCTGGTACAGGGTGAGTTCCGCGTCGGCGGGGACGAGGCCGAGTTCGCGTGCGTAGGCCCCGAAGGCAGCCGCCGCCGAGCCGGTGGCAGGGTCTTCCACCACGCCGCCGACCGGGAACGGGTCCCGGACGTGGAACACGGTGTCCGAGGCCTGCCAGACCAGCTGCACCGTCGTCAGATCGAGGCGCTGCATGAGCGCTTCGAGACGCGCGAAGTCGTAGGCGAGGTCGGCGAGCCGCTCCCGGGTCGCGGCTCCCAGCACCAGATGGCGCGCTCCGCCATAGGCGATACGGGGCGTGATGGCCGGGTCCAGGTCGGACGACGGCCAGCCGAGCGCGGCGAGCGCCTCTGCGAGGTCGTCCGCGGCGATGTCCTCGACGCGGGGAGTGACGCTGGTCAGCGTCGCGCGCATGTCGCCGGCCACGCGCTCGACCGTCACCGGCACGGTCCCGGCCGGGGTCGCGAAGACGTAGTCGCCGGCGCCGTGCCGCTCGGCCAGGGCGACCGCCGTCGCCACCGTGGCATGGCCGCAGAAGGACACCTCCGCCTTCGGGCTGAAGAAGCGGAGCGTGAACGCGCGGCCCGGCTCGCCGAGACCGGCGGGCGGCGACGTCAGGAACGCGGTCTCGCTGTAGCCGACGTCTGCCGCGATCGCCAGGCGTGCGCTGTCGTCGAGGTCGCTCGCGTCAAGCACGACCCCGGCGGGGTTGCCACCCGCCGGGTCGCTGGTGAACGCGGCGTAATGCAGGATCCGGGACTGCTGTGCTGCCTTCGTCATGCCGAGGTCAACCCCGCCTTGCCGTGCGTCCATTCCCGTCCAGTGGGCACCGCTGATCATCCGGCTGTCCTGCCGCCGCCGGTCCGCCCGGTCACTCTCCCGGGTAGCGGACGCCGATCCGTTCCCGTACCGCGTCGAGTGTCCGCAGCACCGCGAGAGTGCCGTCCAGGGGGACCAGGGGTGATTCGGTCTCGCCTGCGCGCAGGCACCGCATCACCTCGGCCGCCTCGTGCTTGTACGAGGAGCGGGGGCCGTCCGCCGGGTCGGCCAGGACCTCTTCGGGGTCATGACCGTCGCGGTACAGCACAAAACGGTCGGGATGGAAGAAGCCGTGCGGAATCTCGACGCGGCCCCGCGTGCCCGCGATGGTGGCCTGGACCGGATGGGACGCGCCCAGGGCGCAGTGCAGTACCGCTTGAGCACCGCTCTCCCAAGAGAGCACCATTCCCGTTTGCAGATCGACGCCCTCATCCGAGAGCACTGCACTCGCCACCAGGTCGGATGGCTCCCCGAGCAGCAGGTGCGCGAACGACACCGGGTACACGCCCAGATCGAGCAGCGCACCGCCGCCCTGAGCGGGATCACGCAGCCGGTGCGTGGGCGCGAAGTCGCCGGTGATCCCGAAGTCGGCGTGCACCGCGCGGACCTCGCCGATCGCTCCGTCGTCGACGAGCTTCTTGATCCGCCGGATCAGCGGATTGCAGTACGTCCACATGGCCTCCATCAGGAACGTGCCGCGCTCGCGGGCCAGGCCGACGAGTTCGAGGGCCTCGCGCACATTCAGCGTGAATGGCTTCTCGCAGAGCACCGCGCGCCCCGCCTCAAGGCAGAGCCCCGCGGCGGAGCGGTGCGCGGAGTGCGGAGTGGCGACGTAGACCACGTCGACGTCGCTGTCCGCGGCGAGCGAGGCCCAGTCGCCGTACGCCCGCGGTATGCCGAACCGCTGCGCGAACGCCTGCGCCGCCGGCTCGGTGCGCGACGCCACCGCGATCAGCTCCGCGTCCGGCATCTCCACGAGATCCGCCGCGAACGACGCCGCGATCCCGCCCGTCGCCAGCACGCCCCAGCGCACCTTGTCCCCAGTCATATCCCTCACCATTTCGCTATTTCCATGTGCTATGTGCGTTATATCTGTTTTGCTCACTCTTGCCGACCGCTCCCAGTTCCGCGCTCCCCGCCCTGCCTTCGCATCCTGCCTACGGCTTCCCGGGCCCCGTTTCCTGCACGGAGCCCGCTGCCCGCCGAGATCCGCCCCCGCAGGCAGCGTAAGAGACCGCCTTCCGCGGCCTTCCGCCGACTCATGCCACCGCTTGGCGCCGCGGCCAGGAAGACCGATTCCCACCTTGCGCACTGGAGCTGCGAACATAGGGGCCTATTCGACTCAAGGGGAGGAAACATGTCCGAGCGTGGCCGCTCCACGCGGGACGATAAGGGGCCGGAAGGCCACATACCCACCGCGCCGGGCGCGTCATCGCGTCCGGCGCCCGCATCCCCGCAGGGCCTTCGCGCCACCGCACCGGACACGCTGCGAAAGGCAAGCCTGCTGGTCACCCTGGTGCTCGGCGGGCTCTCCGCGGTACCCGCGCTCTCCATGGACATGTACCTCCCGTCCCTGCCGGAGGTCACCCACGCGCTGCACGCGCCCGCCGCCAGCGTGCAGCTCACGCTCACCACCTGCCTGGCCGGAATGGCACTCGGGCAGCTCGTGGTGGGCCCGATGAGCGACCGGTGGGGCCGTCGGCGCCCGCTTCTCATCGGGCTGCTTGTCTATGTTCTCGCCACCGCGGCGTGTGCCTTCGCGCCCGACGTGGAAACGCTCATCGCCTTCCGGCTCGCGCAGGGCCTGGCGGGCGCGGCCGGGATCGTCATCTCCCGCGCCGTCGTGCGCGACCTGTACGACGGCGAGGCGATGGCCCGGTTCTTCTCCACCCTGATGCTGATCTCCGGCGTCGCGCCGATCGTCGCTCCGCTGATCGGCGGCCAGGTGCTGCGCTTCACCGACTGGCGCGGGGTCTTCTACATCCTCACCGCGGTCGGCGCCGTGATCACCACGTTCGTCTGGCTCAAACTCCCCGAGACCCTGGTACCCGCGAAACGGCACGGCGGGGGCGTCGGCGAGGCGCTGCGCACCATGCGCGGGCTGCTCGCCGACCGGTCCTTCAGCGGCTACATGATCGCGGGCGGCTTCGCCTTCGCCGCGCTCTTCGCCTACCTCAGCGCCTCGCCCTTCGTCGTCCAGGAGATCTACGGAGCCTCACCGCAGACGTTCTCGCTGCTCTTCGGGATCAACTCGATCGGCATCGTCGCGGCCGGGCAGATCAACGGCAAGATCCTGGTCGGCCGGGTCAGCATGGACAAGGTGCTCGGCGTCGGGCTCGCGCTGATCACACTGGCGTCGGTGGCGCTGCTGGTGATGACGACCGGTGTCCTCGGCAGGGTGGGGCTGGTGCCCGATCGCCGCCGCGCTGTTCGTCCTGATGAGCGCGATGGGCCTGGCCCTGCCGAACACCAACGCGCTGGCCCTGATGCGCACCCCGCAGGCCGCGGGCTCCGCGTCAGCGCTGCTCGGCACCTCCCCGTTCCTGGTCGGTGCGGTCGCCTCGCCGCTCGTCGGCATCGCGGGCGAGCACACCGCCGTGCCGATGGCCGTCGTCCAGCTGGTGGCCGCACTGGTGGCGCTGGGCTGCTTCCTCGGCCTGTGCCGTCCCTGGCGGCTGCCTTCCCGGGCGCAGGGTGCGGTACGCGACCGTGCGCTGAAGAGGGGTATGCCGGTGCGGCGCTCCGTGCGGGAACAGCACTTGGGGGATGCTTCGGGGGAACGTGCCGCACGTATGGCGGGGATGGCGGGTGTCGCCGAAATCGTCAAAACCGCCGGCGGCGTCGCGGCGCTCGCCGTGCCCGAGCCCGCCACGGGGACGGAGCGTGCCGCGAAGGAGGCGGAGCACTGAGCGCAAGACTGCGCACCGGGTCGCCCCAGCGCGCCGGGCTCGACCCGGACGCGCTGCGCCATCTCGTGCACGAGGTGCGCGCTCTGCACACCGGTGCGCGGCCGTGGTGCGCGGGCGCCGTGGTCACGGTGGGCCGCGGCCCGGTCGTCGCCGTCGAGGAGGCGGTGGGCTGGGCGGTGCGCTACGCGGCGTACGACCAGCGGACCGACTCGGGCATCGAGCTGGTGCCCGAGCGGTGGGAGCCGATGCGCATCGACACACCGTTCGACCTGGCGTCCCTCACCAAACTGTTCACCTCGGTCGCCGCGATGCAGCAGCTGGAGCGCGGCACCCTCGGCATCGACGCGCGGGTCGGTGCGTACCTGCCGGATTTCCGGGGCGCGGTGGAGCACAGCATCACCGTGCGGCAGCTGCTGCGGCACACCGCGGGCCTGCCGCCGGAACTCCCGCTGTACGACCTGCCGAACGCCGCCGCCCGGCTCGCGGCCCTGCGCACGCAGGGCCCCGTCGCGCCGCCGGGTGTGCACCGCTACTCCGACCTCAGCATGCTCCTGTTGCAGCACGTCCTTGAGCGGGTCACCCACCGTCGCCTTGACGTGCTGATCCGCGAGGGCATCACCCGGCCGCTCGGCATGACGGCCACCGGTTTCGGACCGTGCGCCGGCGCCGCGGCGACCGAGGACCAGCGGCGGCCGTGGGCCAAGGCGGACCGGGGCATGCTGCGGGGTGAGGTGCACGACGAGAACGCGTAGGCGCTCGGCGGGATCGCCGGGCACGCGGGACTCTTCTCCACCGCGCGCGACCTCGCGGTGTTCTGCCGCACGCTGCTGGCCGGCGGCTCGTACGGCACGGCGCGCATCCTCGGCCCCGACTTGTCGAGCTGCTGCTCGCCCCGCCCGGGCCTCGGGTTCCTGATCGACCAGCCCGGGTTCATGGGCGAACTCGCGGGGCGCGGGGCGGCCGGGCACACCGGGTTCACCGGTACGTCGGTGGTGCTCGACCGGGTCACGGACACGTTCGCGGTGCTGCTGGCCAATACGGTGCATCCGCGGCGCAGGCCGCCGGACAGCGCGCCGCGCGCCGCCATAGCCACCTGGCTGGCCCGAGCGGTCACCGCGGGCTGACGGCACGGGGGCGGGTCCGGGGGCCACGGTGTGCGGTGCGTCGCAGGACCAGACGCCCGGACCCGGACAAATGCGCCCACCTCCGACCACGCCCCGAGCGCCCGCATAGAATGCGCCAAGTGAATGCCTCCTCCGCCGACACCCTGCGCGCCGCGCTGGAGTCCACCCTCGACGGGCTTGCGCCGCGGAACACGGCGCAGGCCGTCGACCGGCTGATCGCGCACTACCGGGGCGACACCCCGACCGCCACCCCGGTACTCCGCGACCGCGCGGATGTCGTCGCGTACGCCGCCTACCGCATGCCCGCGACCTTCGAGGCCGTGCGCGCCGCCCTCGGCGCACTGGTGCGCGCACTGCCCGCGGGCTGGACGCCCGAGAGCCATCTCGACCTGGGCGGCGGCACCGGCGCCGCGGCCTGGGCGGTGAGCGCCACCTGGGACGGCGAGCGCCCTGTGACCGTTCTCGACTGGGCACAGCCCGCCCTCACCCTGGGGCGCGAACTCACCGCCGCGCACCCGGGCCTCAAATCCGCGCAATGGCACCGAACCCGCCTCGGCGGCACCGCACCGGCATCGGCAGGGCCCGGCACGGTAGTGCCCGGGAGCCCGGCGGAGGGGAAGATCCGGCCACCCTGCCCGCCGCGGCGGGCGCCGGACTCGCCACCCTCTCCTACGTACTGGGAGAGCTCACAGAGCAGGACCAGGCAGCCGCCGTGGCCGCCGCGGCGGCTGCCGCGGGGGTCGTGGTGATCGTGGAACCTGGCTCGCCGGACGGCTACGCACGGGTCCTGGCGGCCCGCGAGCAGCTGATCGCCGCCGGGCTGCGCATCGCCGCGCCCTGCCCGCACGGCGCCGTGTGCCCGATCGAGCCCGGCACCGACTGGTGCCACTTCTCCGCCCGGGTCAACAGATCGTCCCTGCACCGGCAGGTCAAGGGCGGCACGCTGCCGTACGAGGACGAGAAGTTCAGCTACGTCGCCGCCGTGCGTCCCCAGGCACTCGCCGGAGCTCCCGTGCAGACGGCGCCGGCGCGCGTGCTGCGCAGGCCCCAGCTCCACAAGGGCCACGTCATGCTCGACCTGTGCACGGCCGACGGCACGCTGGCCCGTGCCACGGTCACCAAGCGGCACGGCACCGCGTACCGCGCCGCCCGCGACCTCGCCTGGGGCGACTCCTGGGAGTCCCCGGAGCAGCCGCCGGGCCGCCAGGACACCGCTCCCGGCGCATCCCGTCCCGAACCCGAGCCCGAGGCGGAGAGGACCCCGAGGTGAGGCCCGCACCGCTGCCGGTCTCGTCGGTCCCTTCAGCCTCTTCAGCCCCGTAGGTCCCGTCAGTCCCGCTGGTCGCGTCGGTTCACCGGCCCGCGGCGCTGGACGAGCTGTCCTGTCCACAGGACGGCTGCATCCGGGCGCCCCGCACGATTTCGAAACGCACCGGAACGCACCGAACCGCGCCGGAGCGGTGCGGACACCCCGGCGCGGTTCAGGGGCCTGCCCGGACCCGGGAGTCACCGGGTTGCCAGGTCACTGGCCCACTGGGTGCAGGAAGAGACGGCTCAGGCGTCCCGTAGCTCCTGCGTGCAGCACTTCACGTTGCCGCCCCCCTTCGACAGCTCGCTGAGATCCATGCCGACGGGCTCGTAGCCACGCTCCCGCAGCGGCGCGAAGAGACCCACCGCGCCCTGGGCGAGCACGACGTGCAGGCCGTCGCTGACGGCGTTCAGACCCCAGGCGACGGCGTCCGCCTCGGACGCGAGCAGGCGTCGGGGAACAGCTGGCGCAGCACCTGCCGGCTGCCGGGGGAGAAGGCGTCGGGGTAGTACATGACGTCGTCGGTCGCCTCGTCGAGCACGCGAGCGCCGTGTCCAGGTGGTAGAAGCGGGGGTCGACCAGGTCGAGCCCGATCACCGGGCGCCCGAAGAACTCCTGGGCCTCGCCGTGCGACAGCGGACTGGCCCGGTAACCGCGCCCGGCCAGCAGGTACGAGGCGGTGACGGCGAAGTCGCCCTCACCCTCGTTGACGTGCTCCGGCTCGTGGACCTCACGGTAGCCGTGCGCCCGGAACCACTCCAGGTGCGCATCGGCCTCGGCGGCGCGCTGCTCGAACGCGAAGCGGGCGCCGAGCACGCGGCCGTCGATGACGGTCGCGCCGTTGGCCGCGTAGACCATGTCCGGCAGGCCGGGGCGCGGGTCGAGCTCGTGGACGGTGTGGCCGAGGGCGCGGAAGCGGTCGCACAGGTCACCCCACTGGGTCAACGCCAAGGGGACGTCGACCGGCTTCATGGGATTCATCCACGGGTTGATGGAATAGGTGACCTCGAAGTGCGCCGGTGGGCACATCAGATAACGCCGGGGTGTGGCGCGGCGGGGCGGTTGGGACAACGCGAGCTCCTCACGTACCGCGTGGACAGGATGGTGACATGGTGCGGTGCGCAGGGCCCGGTCGTGTCGAATTCGACAGGAATATGTGAGGTCGAAGGCGTACCTGCACGGAAGACTTCCCGAAGGGATTACGTAATCACGTATATATGGTATGGGCTGACGCGCTCTCGCGCCGACCTCCGTGATCCCGCCGGTCCGGTTACGGCCGGTCGCGGCCCGCGCCAGGAGACGGCCAGGAGACGGACCGTCTCGGCTTATGGCGTTATGAGATATTCGCCGTATGCCTCACGTGCCCAGGAAGCAGCCCGCCCGCCGGCAGTCCGCAGCGCCGCTCGCCGCACCGCCGGTAGCGCCCGCCGCACAGGAAACCGCGCCGCCGCAAACCGCGCCCGCCTCCGTTCACGTGCCCACGCCCGTGCACCAGGCGCACCCGCAGGACCAGGACCCCGTCGTCGACGGAGCCCGCCGGCCCGCTCCTGATGCCGCCCGCCGCAGCGAGCGTTCGCGGCGGGCGATCTACGACGCGCGCTCGCCCTCGTCGGTGAGGTCGGCTACCGCAAGATCACGATCGAAGGCATCGCGGCCCGTGCCGGGGTGGGCAAGCAGACGATCTACCGCTGGTGGTCGTCGAAGGCCGAGGTGCTGCTGGAGGCGTTCCTCGACCTGGGTGAGCAGGCGGCTTGGGCGGCCGGCGGGCGGGCGTCCGTGTTTCCGGACACCGGCGACCTCGCGGCCGACCTCAGGTTCGTGCTGCGGGCCACCGTCGACGAACTCCAGGACCCCGCGTTCGAGCCGCCCGCCCGCGCTCTGGCCGCCGAGGGCGTCGTTAACGAAGAGCTCGGCGCCCAGTTCGTCGCCAAACTGCTGGAGCCGCAGCTCGGCTGTACGCGGACCGGCTGCGCGCCGCCCAGGAGACCGGCGGCCGCGCGCCGACCTCGATCCCCGGATCGCCCTGGAACTCTTCGTCTCACCGCTCGCCCAGCGCTGGCTGCAACGCACCGGACCCGTCACCCACGCCTACGCCGACACCCTCGTCGACTACGCGCTGTACGGCCTGGTCCCGCGCTGATCAGGGCGGATGCGCCGGATGGCCGCGGTGCACTCCGGATATGGGCCTGTGTCACACGAGGCGTCGGATGGTGGGACGATGAAGGTAACCTGCTGACATGGCCACAGCCGCCGGGACGAAGGCCCCAGGCAGCGGTGCGACGACGCCCGCAGGTCAGGTGTGCCGACGGCCCTCGGAAGGGCATGGCGCACACCCGGGCACAGGGCGTACGAGGACCCTGAGGCGGCATACGGCCGAGGACCTTCAGGCAGCGGGCGATGACCGGCACGAGGGCGAGCGAGGGGATACATGGGCGCTGAGTTCGGCCGCCGGTCCGGCGGGCAAGGCAGGATTTCCCAGTGGCTGCGAGACCGTCTCAAGGGCTCACCGGGACACGGGGGATGACGTCCGGCCGCGAGGACCTGCTGCTTGCCGCCGCCGACGCGGGACTGCCGCTCGCCCCCGCCGCACACCCCGTGGCTACCGATGTTCCTGCGACCGCGTCGGCTGTCCCACACCCGCCAGGCACCCGATCTCGTTCGCCTGGCAGACGCAGTCCACCGACGACCGCGCCCAGGTCCAGCGCTGGGCCGAGAAGCACCCGCAGGCCAACTTCATCACCGCCACCGGCATGGTCCACGACGTACTCGACGTACCCGTCGAAGCCGGGCGTGAGGCCCTGGACCGGCTGCTCGCCGCCGGCATCGACGTCGGCCCGGTCGCCGAGTCCGGCGACGACCGGATGCTCTTCTTCACGCCGACCCGCGGCACCCCCGATGACGAGGACGAGTGGTGGCCGTGCGAGCTGGATTGCCATCCCGAGACCATGGACGAGCACCCCGGCCTGCGGTGGCACTGCCGCGGCTCGTACGTACTGGTCCCACCGGCCCGGCTGCCGGAAGGCCTGTCCGTCTTCTGGGTACGGGGCCCCGAGCATCCGCTGCCGGACCCCTTGTCGCTGCTTGAGGTGCTGACGGACTCGGCGGGCCGCTTCTGTGGCGACCAGCTCTCCGTGGGATGGCCGCTGCGGGGCTGAAGCACCGTCCGGGCGGCCGGCCTCCGGCGCCCGGACACTTGTGTCGGCGCGCTGACCGCACGCCGGGCGTACGACGGCCTCCCCGTACGCCCCTCACTCACCCTTCGCGCTGGTCAGCCCTTCGATGCGGCTGATGAACCGCACTCCGGGGCCGCTCGCCGTCTTCGGCGGGTCGATGACCGTCTGGTTGGAGACTCGTTCCAGGGTGATCGACTGCTTGACCTCGCCGGTGGTGAGGGCCTTGACGTCCGGGTCGACGGTGAGGGTGAGGCCCGGGGCCACGGTCTGCTTCTCGTAGTGCCGGGTGGCGAAGAAGACCACCGCGCCGCCGTCCTTCGTACGCAGGCCCACGGCGTCGTAGTCGCCGCCGGTCAGCGGCTTGTCGATGTACTGCACGGAGACCCCGGAGCGGGAGGCGTTCTTCTCGCGTGCCGTGCGCCATCCCGATGTCTGCGCGCCGGGAGCGAATGCGCTGCCGCCCTTGTCGAGATAGCTGACGTAGGCCTGGCTGAGCCGGCCCGGGGCCAGCGTGAGGTCCGCCGCGTTCGTGCTGACGGGTTCGGCCAGACCGTCCTTGTCGATCTTGAACTCGGGCATGTCCCCGACCGGGACGACCGTCAGGAACGAAACCTGCCACAGTGCGTGCGGACCGCCGCGGGTGAACACCATCACCCAGCTGTTGTCCGCTTGCGGATCGTCGTCGTTGTCACGGTTGGAATCCGCCTCGACGACGAAGAACTTCGGCCAGCCCGCCATCTTCGGGATGGTGTACTTCGGGTCCGTCAGCACGAGCGCCGTGTGCTGCGGGTTGCCGTGCGGGTTGTTGACGCGCTTGGCCTTCAGGCCCGACTGGTTGATATCGCTCAGGGCGCCGGTGACCCGGGTCGCGTCCAGAGCCGGATCGAAGGCCTTGTCGGCTTTGTTGTACGCGGTGACGAAGGACTGGAGCGCACCGCCCGCGGCGTTCTTCGTCGCGGACGGGATGACCTCCCGCTCCCCGTGCACCGTCACGCACCCGGAAGCCGCCGCCCACACCACCGTCACCAGCGCCGCCGCCAGAGCGGGGCGGCCCGGCAGCCGGAACCTACGCCCGCGCGGAGCCACCGGTCTGCGCGGCGTCCTCTGCCTGCCCGGTGTCTGCGCCGGCGTCCAAGCCGCGGGCGCTTGCGGAGTGTGGAGCTGAGTGTGCATCGGTACCCTTCACCTTCCCCTTCCCGGGCCCGAACCCTACCGGGGAGAAGAAGAACGCGAGCGCCGGGACCAGGTACACGGCCCACATGCAGGTCTGCAGCACCGTCGGATCCGGCTGGAAATTGAAAACACCCTTCAGCAGCGTGCCGTACCAACTGTCCGGCGGGATGGTGCCGCTGATGTCGAAGGCCAGGTCAGTGAGGCCGCCGACCAGTCCGGCCTCTTGCAGGTCATGGAAGCCGTAGGCCAGCACACCGGCGGCCACGACCACCAGCATCCCGCCGGTCCAGGTAAAGAACTTGGCCAGATTGATACGGACGGCGCCCCGGTAGAAGAGCCAGCCGAGCAGCACCGCGGTCAGCAGGCCGAGCACCACTCCGATCAGCGGGCCGTGCGTGCCGTCGCTCGACGCACGCACCGACGCCCAGACGAACAGTGCCGTCTCCAGACCCTCCCGGCCGACCGCGAGAAACGCCGTCACGACCAGCGCCCCGGTGCCCATCCGGAGCGCCGCGTCCAGCTTGCCGTGCAGCTCCGCCTTGAGATGCCGGGCCGTACGCCGCATCCAGAAGACCATCCACGTCACCAGGACGACCGCGATGACCGACAGTGAACCGCCGAGCCCCTCCTGCGCCTCGAACGTCAGCTCCTGCGAGCCGTACGTCAGCGCACAGCCGAAGGCGAGGGCCAGCACGATGGCGACCGCGATGCCGATCCACACGGGCGCAGGGCGTCCCGTCGTCCTGTCTTCACCAGATACGCGATGAGGATGCAGACCACGAGGCTGGCCTCCAGGCCCTCCCGCAGACCGATCAGATAATTGGCGAACATGATGCCTTCCCTCAGTCCTGGCCGTCAGTTGTCGCTTCGGGAGGTGAACAGGCCCCTGCCCCACCAGTCGTCGGCGTCCCGCACTCCCGGCGGGATGGCGAAGACGGCGGAACCCACGTGCTGGATGTACTCGTTGAGCGCATCCATGCGGGACAGGTGCCGCTGAACCGGAATGAAGCCCTTGCGCACGTCACGCTGGTACGCGAGGAAGAAGAGCCCCGCGTCGAGGCGCCCGAGGCCGTCCGTGCCGTCCGTGAAGGAGTAGCCGCGGCGCAGGATCGTCACACCGCCGTTGGAGTCCGGGTGCGCGAGCCGCACATGCGCGGTCGGCTTCATGGCCGGCAGGAACGGCGCGTCGTGCTCGTGGGCCTTGCCGACCGGCGCGCCCTCGCCCTTGTCCCGGCCGAAGACGTCCTCCTGCTCCTGGAGCGGCGTGCGGTCCCAGGTCTCGATGTTCATCCTGATCCGGCGCGCCACCAAGTACGAGCCGCCGGTCATCCAGTCGGTACCGTCCTTCGGACCGACCCACACATGCTCGTCGAGCCGCTTGGTCTCGGTGCCCGCGATGTTGTGCGTGCCGTCCTTGAAGCCCATCAGATTGCGCGGCGTCTGCGCGTCGGGCGTCGTCGACGAGGTCTTGCCGAACCCCAGCTGGGACCAGCGCACCGCCACCCTGCCGAAGCCGATCCTGGCCAGATTGCGGATCGCGTGCACCGCGACCTGCGGATCGTCCGCGCATGCCTGGATGCACAGATCGCCGCCGCTGCGCGCCGCTTCCAGATTGTCACCGGGGAACTTCGGCAGGTCGACCAGTGCCTCGGGTCGCCGTGCGGCCAGGCCGGAATGCGGGAACTTGGCGAACAAGGACGGGCCGAAGCCGATCGTCAGCGTCAGCCGGGACGGGGCGAGCCCCAGGGCCTCGCCGGTGTCGTCCGGCGGCGCCTCGGCGAGACCGCCGTACGCGCCGTGTCCCACCGTGTTCCCGCCGGTCATCCGGGCCGCCGCCGCCGTCCAGTCCTTGAGTAGCTGCACGAACTCCGCGCGGTCGTCGGTATGCACGTCGAACGCCGCGAAGTGCAGCCGGTCCTGCACGGCCGTGGCGATGCCCGCCTGGTGCACACCGTGGAACGGCACCGCGCCGTCCTGCGCTCCGGCCGTGTCGTCTGTGCCGTCCTGCACCGCCGCCACGGCGCCACCCGCCGCGACGGCCCCGAACGCGAGCCCCGCACCGCCCCAGCCGAGCAGGGCGCGGCGCGACGGGGTGCGCCTGCCGGCGGTGTGGCCGGCCGCGACGGCATCACCCGCGGACTCCCCGTGTGCTTGCGCGTCTTGTGCGGCGTGCGCGGTGCTCTCCTGCGCGGCGTGCGCTGCCGGGGTGTCGGCGTGCGCGTTCTGCTCTGCGGCGCCTGCTGCGGTGTTTTCCGCGGATTCCGTCATGGACGGCTCCTGCTCCTGCCTGCTGACTCGGGAACGGTACGGCGTTGGCGGGACCCGGGCGCGCACACGGTGGTGGCGCACGGGTCCGGTGTCCGGGCTGACGCCCGGACCTGTCGGGAACCGAGGCTACGAGGTGGCCACCGTGGCGGCGAGCTTGGAGAGCGGCTCCGCCAGGGCGTTGACCGCGTCCGAGAGGTTCTTGCGGTCCGCCGCGCCCACCTTGTCGTAGGAGGTGAACTCGTACGACTGCGGGCCGCCGACACGGTAGCCGTCCAGCAGCTTGTTCAGCGCCGCGAACTGCTTGTCGAGCTCCTTGACCAGCGCCGGGTCCTTCTTCACCGCCACCGGCTTGAGCAGTTCGTACGCCTGCTGCGCGCCCTCGACATTGGCCTTGAAGTCGACGAGGTCGGTGTGCGAGTAGCGGTCCTCCTCGCCGGTGACCTTGCCGGTGGCGACCTCGTCGAGGAGTTCCTTGGCGCCGTTGGCCATCGAGGTCGGCGTGATCTCCGCGGTACCGACGCGCTTTTGCCAGTCGGTGAGGTCCGTGACCAGCTGCCCGGCCAGCGTCTTCTCCTCGGGCCCGATCTTCTTGTCCTGCCAGAGAGCCTTCTCCAGCCGGTGCCAGCCGGTCCACTTCTGGCCGTCCGCCAGGCCGTCCGCGCGCGTGTCGACCTTCGGGTCGATGTCGCCGAACGATTCGGCGATCGGCTCCGTGCGCTCCCAGCCCACCCGAGAGGGTGCGTAGGCCTGCTTCGCCGCCGCCAGGTCGCCCTTCTTGATGGCGTCCGTGAAGACCTTCACCTTCGGCAGCGTGTCATCGGCCTGGTCCTGCGCATAGGTGCGGTAGGCGTCCACCGCCTTGTCCGCCTGCGGATCGCGCTTGCCGGCCTTCGCCCCGCCCGTGACGGTGAGCTTCTGGCGTACGCCGCGCCCCTTCATGCCGGGCCGGCAGGCGATCTCGTACGAGCCGGCCTTGACCTCGGCGGTCAGCGTGTACGAGGTGCCGGGGCCGATGTTCTCCTTCTCGGAGACGATCCGGCCATCCGGGAAGAGGATCTCCACCTCGGTCGCCCGGGAGCCCTTGTTCTTGATCGCCAGCGTGACCTGCCCGGCCGGGGTCTGCTTCACGGAGGTGCCGCAGCTCGTGTCGGCCGCGGTCACCTGTATCGCGTCGCCATCCTTGGCGGAGCTTTTCTGGGTGCAGCCGGTGACGGAGGCCAGGACCGCCGCGGTGGCGGCGGCAGTGACGACGGTGAGTCTGACGGCTCGCATACGGGCTCCAAGCGGATGGCTGGATCGGCTGACTCTCGAACGGGTGTCCGAGGTGAGGCTGTCGGGTGTCCGACGTACAGCTGAGGCAGACCTAACTTATCGAAGGCTTGCCTTAGTGGCCCCACCGGGTACCGTGATTCGTCTCTCATATCCTCGGCCGTAGTGGCGTTATGGGTCATGAATGTGCCAAGAACTTCAAGAACGTCAAGAAACGGTCACGACGGCCCGGCCCGACGCGCGGCGTCGGGCGGGATGGCGTTCTCCTTCGGACGCTTCAACCGGAGCCTTCAGTCGGATGCTTCAATGCGCACGTGAGCGAACGCGACATGCCGCACGCGGTCCCCGGGGCCGGTGTGCTCGACGTCCTGCGGGTGTTCTGCGGTCCCGACGGCGGCTGGGGCAATCGCCTCGGCGTGGTCAGGGACGGCTCGACGGTGCCCGCGACCGGTGACCGGCAGGCGCTCGCCGCGCGGCTGGGCTTCAGCGAGACCGTGTTCGTCGACGACCCCGAGCGCGGCGCCGTCGACATCTACACCCCCACCCTCCGTCTGCCGTTCGCCGGACACCCTTGCGTCGGCGCCGCCTGGCTGCTCGACGTGCCCGAGCTCCGTACGCCCGCGGGTGTGGTGGGCGCGCGGTTCGACGGTGAGTTCACCTGGATCGAGGCCAGGCCCGAGTGGGCGCCGCCGCGCACCCTGCGCCAGTACGCGTCCGCGGCGGAGGTGAACGCCCTTCCGGCGCCGCCGCCGGACGCGGCCACCGCCGCCACTCCGGCCGAGCGGTGGATCTATGCCTGGGCCTGGGAGGACGAGGCCGCGGGCCTGGTACGGGCCCGCGGCTTCCCCGGCCGAGCCGACAAGATCGTCGAGGACGAGGCCACCGGCGCCGCCGCGCTCCTGCTCACCGCCCGGCTCGGCCGCGCACTCAACATCCGCCAAGGCCGCGGCTCCCAGCTTCTGACGGCGCCCCAGCCGCAGGGCTGGATCGAGATCGGCGGCCGGGTGGCGCTGGCGGAGCCGGGGTCACCCACGGAGGATTGAGCCGTCCGGCGCCGACGGCGGCCGGTGCGCGTGCCGCGACCGGCCGCGGGCGCAGGCGCGGCGGACCCGAGCGCTACGGCAGCGTGAGGACCTCGGCGCCCTGGTCGGTGACGACGAGCGTGTGCTCGAACTGGGCCGTGCGCTTGCGGTCCTTGGTGACCACGGTCCAGCCGTCGTCCCATGTGTCGTAGTCGTACGTGCCCAGCGTCAGCATCGGCTCGATCGTGAACGTCATGCCCGACTGGATCACGGTCGTCGCCCGCGGGCTGTCGTAGTGCGGGACGATCAGGCCGGAGTGGAACGAGGAGTTGATGCCGTGTCCGGTGAAGTCCCGCACCACGCCGTACCCGAACCGCTTCGCGTACGACTCGATGACGCGGCCGATCACATTGATCTGGCGGCCGGGCCTGACCGCCTTGATGGCGCGGTTCAGCGATTCGCGGGTGCGCTCCACGAGCAGCCGCGACGCATCGTCGACGTCGCCGACGAGGTACGTGGCATTGGTGTCGCCGTGCACACCGCCGATGTACGCCGTGACGTCCAGGTTGATGATGTCGCCGTCCCGCAGCACCGTGGAGTCGGGAATGCCGTGACAGATGACCTCGTTCAGCGAGGTGCACAGCGACTTGGGGAAGCCGCGGTAGCCGAGCGTGGACGGATAGGCGCCGTGATCGCACATGTATGCGTGCGCGATCCGGTCGAGCTCGTCCGTGGTGACGCCGGGCGCGATGGCCGCCGCCGCCTCGGCCATGGCCCGCGCGGCGATACCGCCCGCGATCCGCATGCGCTCGATGGTGTCGGCATCCTGGACCTCGGGCCCGGTGTACGGCGTCGGGGCGGGCTTGCCCACGTACTCGGGGCGCCGGATGTTTCCCGGGACGGAACGGGTGGGAGAGAGCTCTCCTGGTACGAGCAGTGACTGGCCAGACATATCAGGGAGTGTAACGAGCGGACCTGAGGCACCATGGCCGCCATGTGCTCCAGGCCCGGCCGCAGGAGCAGACCACGAGGAGCTGGTGATGGCCCTGTTCAAGAAAGAGCCCGTCGGGAAACCGGGCGAGTTCTACTACTGCCTCAAGCACCGCAAGGCGGAGGAGGGCCCCGAGTGCCCGGCCAAGAACCGCCTCGGCCCCTACGCCACTCGCGAAGAGGCCGGGCGTGCGATCGAGACGGTGTCGGAGCGCAACCGCGACTGGGACAGCGACCCGCGCTGGAACGACGACTCGGCACCCGGCGACCAGTAGACCGGGCCGACCGCCCGCACCGCCTGACCGGCCGCCTCACCAGGGCCGCGGTGCCGGTGCCGCCAGCCGGTCGGCCAGGCGGGAGAGACGGTCACGAAAGCGCCGGCCGCCGCGCGGCGGACAGTCCTCGCCGGCCGCCGCGCTGACGAGGTGCTGGACCATGTCCAGATCGAGCCCCGACTCCCGGGGCACCCAGAGCACGTCGTGCGCCATGGCACGCAGTTCGGCGAGGGCGCCCGGGGTGCCGGGAGTCGGTGCGCCGGGATCCGCCGGGGCGCCGCCCGGCGCGGCTGTGTCGGCTGCGGCGTCCGCGGCGCCGTCCGGTGCGGGACCACCGTCCAGCGCGAACACCCTCGCCCCGGCCCGCCGCGCGTCGTCCACCCGCTCCAGCAGACCGGCGCCGGGCATGCGCGGGGCCACGACCAGCAGCGTCTCGCCAGGTTTCGCCGCCGTCACTCGGTCGAGGCCGACCGCCAGGTGCGCCGGTGCGCCGGTGCGTACCTGGTGCCGTACCAGCGTCGGCGCCAGCTCCGGCGTGCCGGACCAGGCGGCCTCGTCCGTCAGATGCGCGGCCAGGTGCCACGGCTCGTACTCCCGGGTGCCGACCAGCAGCAGGCCGCTGCCGTGCGGCAGCACCGACGCGCGCAGCGCGCCTGCGAAACGCCGCGTGGTCCCCAGCCACTCGGTCCCGGCGAGCACGTCACGCAGCAGGGCGACCCGTACGGCATCCATGTGTCCGCATGATGGCGCAGCGGTCAGCGGCATGTCGCAGGTTCCGTGCAATTCGCCCATGCGGGGGGCAGGCAGATGACCTCGGTCGTCGTCCCCACGCCTGGGCCGTCAGGTGAGCTTTTCAACGGGACCTAGCAAGGAATCCCGTGCCTTCAGGCATCGGGAGGAATTGCTTCTTTGGCCTGCTCTGACCCGCGCTGGAGCACGGGTCCGCACGGGTGGCCTCAGTCGGGACGTTTCTGGTTCTCGATGTACTCCTTCACCACTGCCAGCGGTGCGCCGCCGCAGGACGCGGCGAAGTACGACGGTGACCAAAAGTGTTCGCCCCACAGGTAACGCTTGATGTGGTCGGCGTACTCCTTGCGCAGGTAGTGGGCGGAGACGCCCTTGAGCGAGCCGACGAGGGCGGAGAGCTTGACCTGTGGCGGGTAGTGGATGAGCAGGTGGACGTGATCGCGTTCGCCGTTGAACTCGCGCAGTTCGGCGTTCGCCTTGGCGCAGACCTCGCGCATGATCTCTTCGCAGCGGTTCAGGATTTCGTCGGTGAAGACTCCGCGCCGGTACTTCGGTACAAAGACAAGATGGGCGTGGAGGGTGTAGACGACGCTACGACCCCGGCGGATATCGGGATTTTGTTCCCAGCGCGGTGACATAGACACGATGCTAGAGTGCTCGTGTGAAGATCGTCGTGCGGGTGCGCCTCACGCCGACGCCCGAGGTGGCATCGGCACTGGAGCGCACCCTGCATGCCTGCAACGAGGCGGCGAACTGGCTGTCCGGTCAGGCACACGAACGCGGTGAGATCTCCCGCAAGGCGTTACAGGGTTTGGCCTACCGAGACCTGAAAGGTCGGGGTCTGTCCGCGCAGCCTGCGCTGCATGTGCTGCGAAAGGTTGCCGATGCCTACACCACCCGGCGCGCCAACATCCGCGCCGGGAACCTCGGCAAGCCCGGATCCAAGCGTCGCCGCAAGGCTGAGTCCAAGGCGATCACCTTCCGCGAGGATGCAGCCCAGCCCTACGACGACCGCTGTCTCAGCTGGCAGAACGACGAGCGGACGGTAAGCATCTGGACCACCGCCGGACGTATACGCGGGGTGCGGTTCGCCTGCTCCGAGCAGGCTCGTGAGCTCCTTGCCGAACACCGCAAGGGCGAGAGTGATCTCGTCCACCGCGACGGCATGTGGTTCCTGATCGCCACATGCGAAGTACCCGAGGCCGAGCGGTACGAGCCCGACGGCTTTATCGGCGTGGACCTCGGCATCGCCAACATTGCCACCACCAGCACGGGTTACCGCGCCGGTGGACGCCTCCTCAATCGACACCGCCAGCGACAGCTCGAACTACGCCGCAAGCTTCAGGTCAAGGGCACTAAGTCCGCGAAGCGCCGGTTGAAGGACCGCCGCCGCAAGGAGCAGCGGCACGTCGCGAACGTCAACCACATCATCTCGAAGAAGACCGTGATCGAGGCTGAACGCACCTCGCGCGGGATCGCCCTGGAGGACCTGGGCGGTATCCGGCAGAGGGTACGGCTACGCAAGCCCCAACGGATCACGCTCCATTCCTGGGCCTTTGCCCAGCTCGGGCAGTTCCTTGAGTACAAGGCGCGCCGGGCCGGTGTCCCGTTGGTGTACGTCGATCCGGCGTACACCAGCCAGGAATGCGCCGCCTGCCATCACATCGAGAAGAGGAACCGGGTCGATCAGGCCCGCTTTGTCTGCCGGAGGTGCGGGGTCGTTGCCCATGCCGACCGGAATGCTTCCCACAACATCGCCCACCGTGGCGAGAGCGTGTGGAATGCGGGGCGTGAGTCACGCGTCCCTGCCACCCCATAACCGGGGTGTCTGGACGGAGGAGCCAACCCAGCAGCCAGTTGGGCACTACCTCCAAGCCTGGCCCTTCAGGGCCGGGTCAAGTTGACGCTCCATGTTGGCGCGCTCGGTGACCAGGGCGAGGACGCGGCCGGCGGCGGCGAGGTCCTCGGCGGGTATCCCGCCCCAGATGCGGGCCGAGATAGGGGCGCTCTTCGCACCGGCGGCGGCGATTAGCTCGCGCCCCGCGTCCGTGGGGTGGAGGTGCGCCCCGTCCGCGACGAGCAGCTGCTTGGCCAGCAGTTCGTCGACAGTGGTGCGGATGTCGGCCGGATCGGCTTTGAGGGAGCCCTGGACCTGGGTGACGAGATCGTCTGGCGTCAGCGGGGCGTCGGCGGTGATGGCGGTACGCAGGGTGATCTGCTGCTGGAACGTGATGCCGTGCCGGGCCAGGACGTGCTCCAGGATGCCGCGGGCGGCGTAGTGGGCCAAAGCGAGGACGCGAGCGTCGGCGTGCAGGTGCGGTGGTGGTCATGGTGTTGCCCCCTGAGTGTTCTCATCGGTCGGTACGGATGGAGCGAGAGGTGCGTTGAGCAGGGTCGTCAGCTCGTCGGTGAACGCGCGTACCCGCGGGGCGTCGAGGCCGCCAAGCGGCTCCAGCAACTGCTGAAGCAGTCCATGGACCACCGTGATGGCCTGCCGCGTGACGATCTGGCCCTGCTCGGTGAGGGAGAGCTGTACGGCGCGTGGGTCGCGGGGATCGCGGGTGCGCTCGATCAGGTCGGCCGACTCCAGGGCACGCGCCAGTTTCGAGACGTACAGCGCCTCCATGCCGGTGTGGTCGGCGAGTCGGCGCTGACTGGGCCGCTCGCCGGCGTGATGCATGCCATACAGCGAGGCGACCAGCGAGTACTGCGCGTGGGTGAGGCCCAGGGGAGCCAGGGCGCGATCGACCGCGACGCGCCACTTGTTGGCGAGCCGCCACACCAGGAAACCGGGCGTGGGGCGCGGTGGGCCATTACTCATGCCCGATAGATTACATGGCTACTATTGCCATGGCTACTATTTTCTGCGGATGTGACCGCGCACCCGGCTCGGCGCCGCCACGGACCGACGGAAGAACGCCTCCGGCGGGGCCGCGGCTTGTCGCTGGGCACCCGAAAGATCGGCAGCCAACTCGACGTCCACGTCACCCGAAGCACTGCCGTAGCCCAACAGCACGGCTCACCGCCAACGCCGCCGAACAAGCCATGCGCACCCTGCTGGCGGGCCCCCGCCGCGGCGTTCCGCACACCACATAGGGTCCCCCTATGACTACTCCCGAAAGCTCCGCTCCCGCCTCCGCGTCCGGCGCGCCGGAAGCCCTCAAGACCGGCGCGAGCGCCGCGGTGAAAACCGTCAAGGACCCCTGGGACCTGCCTGATGTGTCGGGTCTTGTGGTCGGTGTGCTGGGCGGCACGGGCGATCAGGGACGGGGGCTCGCGTACCGGCTGGCGCGGGCCGGGCAGCAGGTGATCATCGGGTCACGTGCCGCCGAGCGCGCCGAGGCCGCGGCGGCGGAGATCGGCGCGGGCGTGCGCGGCGCGGCGAACGACGAGTGCGCGCGGCGCAGTGATGTCGTCATCGTGGCCGTGCCGTGGGACGGGCATGCGGCGACTCTCGAAGGGCTGCGCGAGGAGCTCGCGGGCAAACTCGTCGTGGACTGCGTGAACCCGCTCGGTTTCGACAAGAAGGGCGCCTACGCGATCGTGCCCAAGGAAGGCAGTGCCGCCGAGCAGGCCGCGGAACTGCTGCCGGATTCCCGGGTCACGGCCGCCTTCCACCATCTGTCGGCCGTACTGCTCCAGGACCCGTCCGTCGAACGCATCGACACCGATGTGATGGTGCTCGGCGAGTCACGCGCGGACACCGACGTCGTGCAGGCACTCGCCGCCCGCATCCCCGGCATGCGGGGCGTCTTCGCCGGACGGCTGCGGGGCGCCCACCAGGTCGAGTCCCTGGTCGCCAACCTGATCTCCGTCAACCGCCGCTACAAGGCCCACACGGGCCTGCGCCTGACGGACGTGTAGGGCCTGGAGGGTGCCGGGCCAGCCCGGCACCGGGCCGCGCCGGTCTCGGGTCCGGCCTGGAGCGCGGGGGACGTCCGGGCCCGGCGCGGCATGGGGGACACTGGCACGGGTGCGTGCGCGATGTCCGGCGTGCGCCGGTGACGTCCGTCACTCACCCGCGTTCGCCAGTACGCCAGTACGTCGTTCTCGTCATGAACAGGAGTCGGCTCCATGCCCCGCCTCGCGCTCTACGCTCTCGCCGTCTGCGCCCTCGCCGTCGCGGCGGCCGTGGTCTCTTTCGTCCAGGGCAGCTGGCTCGGCGTCGTCTGGGTGCTGCTGGCCGGGATCTCCTCGAACATGGCCTGGTACTACCTGCGCCGGGCCAGGTCGGAGCGCGCGGCGGCACGCCGGGCGGCCTGAGCCGGGGACGGCCAGGGTGGCGGCGGTCGGCCGAGGAGGCTGCGGCCGTCAGCCGAAGGAGGGCAGGGCGGGTGAGCCTGAGCCCTGCCAGAAGCGATAGAGCTCCTGACCCCAGTACGAGTCGCCTTCGTGCACGCCCAGCGTGCCCAGCAGGGCGTTGATCACGTCGAAGAACACCGTGTTGACCGACGGGATCCACAGCACGGCGAAGACGCCGAGCAGTCCGAACGGGGCGAACGGCTCCACCTGGCGGCGTACCGCGTGGGACAGCCAGGGCTCCAGGATGCCGTAGCCGTCCAGGCCGGGCACCGGCAGAAGGTTCAGGAGCGCGGCCGTCACCTGGAGCAGGGCGAGGAAGGCGAGCGCGTACCGGAAGGAAGCAGGGACGCCGTCCAGCGCGTGCAGCCAGAACGGGGCGGTGCAGACGATGGCGAAGAGCACGTTCGTCAGCGGTCCTGCCGCCGAGATCAGGCTGTGCCGCCAGCGGCCCCTGATGCGGCCCCGCTCGATGAAGACGGCACCGCCCGGCAGACCGATCCCGCCCATGATCACGAAGAGCACCGGCAGCACGATGCTGAGCAGCGCGTGCGTGTACTTCAGCGGGTTCAGCGTGAGGTAGCCCTTCGCGCCGATGGAGACGTCGCCGCTGTGCAGGGCGGTACGGGCGTGTGCGTACTCGTGCAGACACAGCGAGACGACCCAGGCGGCCGTCACGAACACGAAGACGGCGAACCCGGTACCGCCGCTGGCGCCGGTCCAGGCGGCCCAGCCGGCGAGCACCATGACGGCCACGATGCCGAGGAAGACGGGGCTGATCCTCCGCTCGCCCGGGCGATGGGTGGTGGCGGTGGTCATGAGGCGGAGCTCCTGGGGATGGGGATGGCCTGCAGGTGGCAAGGTGGCCGGAAGGGTCGAAGCTACCGGTGGTGGCCGGGCGGCGGCCAGTGCACAACCGGCGGACGATACGAAAAAAGCGTCGTGTCGTACGCGGAACGTCTCGCCCTGAGGCAACGTTCCAAAGAAAGTGGACTCCGACGCCCCTGGGCGCGGGCCCGACAGCAGGCGCCTGCGGAACGGGGCACAGGGCTAGTGCGGGCAGGGTCCGGTGCTTTTGGACGGACACCCGCATACGCACGCACACGGGGACGGGGCGGGACACAGGGCATGGACAGGGGCCCGGGCAAGGGGTGGCGCATGTCACGTCCGGCATTTCGCGACGAGGGCGGCGGCACCGCCGCCCGTCCGGCTGCCGCCGGCAGGAGGAGGCCATGACCGGGACCATGGCGGCGAGCAGTGACAATGGGGTCGTGCGCTATCGCATCCTCGGCACCACTCAGGCCCTGCGCTCCGACGGTACGCCCGTCCCGGTCGGCGGAGCGCGACTGCGCGCCCTGCTCACGGTGCTCGCGCTGCGGCCCGGCCGTCCCGTGCCCGCGTCCGTGCTGGTCGACGAGGTGTGGCCGGCCGAGCCGCCCGCCGACGCGGCCGGGGCGCTGCAGGCGCTGGTGGGACGGCTGCGCAGGGCGATCGGGGCCCAGGCGCTGCGTTCCGTGGACGGCGGCTACCAACTGTGCGCGTCCGCCGACGACGTCGACGCGTACCGTTTCGAGCGGCTCGCCGCCGAGGGCGCGCGGGCGCTGGCGGACGGCGACGCGCAGAAGGCGGCCGTCGTGCTCGACGACGCGCTCACCCTGTGGCAGGGCCCCGCCCTGGCCGACCTGCCGGACCGGATCTCCGCGGCGGCCCGCTGGGAGACCCGCCGCCACGATGTGCGCCGGGCCCGGCTTGAAGCGGCCCTGGCCCTCGGCCACGCCGAGCAGGTGCTGCCGGAACTCACCGCGCTCTGCGACGCCCATCCGCTCGAAGAACCGTTGCAGGTGCTCAGGCTGCGCGCCCTGCGGGACGCGGGCCGCCCGGCCGAGGCGCTGGCCGCCTACGAGGACGTGCGGCGCGACCTGTCGACCCGCCTCGGCACCGATCCGGGCCCCGAACTGCGCACCCTGCACGCCCAGTTGCTCCGCCCCCAGGACGCCCCGGCCTCCCGCGCACACCCCGGCCGAGTACCCACGGCACGCACCGCGCCCGGCCACCCGGACGCCACAGCCCCGAACTCACCGGCCGTAACCGATCCCGCGCCCGCCACACCCGCGGCCCCCGCCGCCTCCGAGTCCCGGCCCTCCGTGGCCCCCGCCCCCGCGAGTCCGCGCACCGCACGGCCCCAGGAGCCCCCGCCGCACCCCGTGGCCCCGCCGCCGCCCGGCAACCTCCGCGCCCGCCTCACCTCCTTCGTGGGCCGCGAGACGGACATTGAGGCGATCCGCGGCCGGCTCGGCGGCGCTCGGCTGATCACGCTGCTCGGGCCCGGCGGGGCGGGCAAGACACGGCTGTCGCAGGAGGCCGCGGAGGGCGCCGCGGACACCATGCCGGACGGTGTCTGGCTGGCCGAGCTGGCTCCCGTCGACAGAACCGCCGATCCCGCGGCGGTGCCCGAGGCCGTCGTCACCGCGCTCGGTGCCCGGGAGACCGTGCTGCGCGGCGCCGGTGCGGAGGAGTTGCGGCACGCCGCCGAACGGCACGCCGACGATCCGCTCGTACGCCTCACCGAATACTGCGCACGGCGCCGTCTGCTGCTCGTACTCGACAACTGCGAGCACGTCGTGGAGGCCGCCGCCCGGCTCGTCGCCCAGCTCCTGGAACGCTGCCCGGGGCTCACCGTGCTCGCCACCAGCCGGGAACCGCTCGGCGTGCCGGGAGAGGTGCTGTACCCGGTGGAGCCGCTGCCCGAGCCGGTCGCCGCCCGGCTGCTCGCCGAGCGCGGCGCCGCGGCGCGGCCCGAGTTCCGTGTCGAGGACGACCCGGAGGCGGTGGCCGAGATATGCCGCCGCCTGGACGGCCTGCCGCTGGCGATCGAGCTGGCCGCGGCCCGCCTGCGGCTGCTGACGCCCCGGCAGATCGCGGACCGGCTCGACGACCGCTTCCGGCTGCTGACCGGCGGCGCCCGTACCGTGCTGCCGCGTCAGCAGACGCTGCGTGCGGTGGTCGACTGGTCATGGGAGCTGCTGGCCGCGCCGGAGCGCGCCGTGCTGCGCCGCCTGTCGGTCTTCGCGGGCGGCTGCGACCTGGCCGCCGCGGAGGCCGTGTGCGGCCCGGACGCGCTGGACGCACTGGGTTCCCTTGTCGACAAGTCGCTGGTCGCCGCCGCGCCCGACGGGCGCGGCGGAATGCGCTACCGGCTGCTGGAGACGGTCGCCGAATACGCCGCGGAACGGCTCGCCGAAGCCGGAGACGAGGCCGCCGCCGAGAGCGCCCACCTCGTCCACTTCCGCGAACTCGCCCGCATCACCGACCCGCAGTTGCGCGGCCCCGGGCAGGCCGCCGCCATCGCGGTGTTCGCCGTCGACTACGAGAACCTGCGCACCGCCCTGCGCTGTGCCGTCGCCCGGCGCGACGAGCAGGAGGCGCTGTGCCTGGCCCTGTCCCTGTGCTGGTACTGGCAGATGCACGACCTGCGCCACGAGGCCCGCACCTGGTCGCGCGCGGTGGCCGAACTCGGACCCGATCCGTTCGCGGAGCCCGTCATCCCCGCCGTGGCGCTGCACGAGCGGTGCACGGACGCCCCGCCGCCGATGCGCGCCGACGTACTCGCGGAGGCGCGGCGCGGCGTGCATCTGGTCCACATCGCCTCCATGGACATGGACCGGGACATGGAGACCTGGCAGGCCCCTGCGGGTCAGGCCAGGCTGCGCGCCATCACCCAGGCCTACCGGCCGGGGCTTCCGCAGACCTGCCGGGTGCCGGGCAGTCTCTGGTTCTACGCGGTGATCCTCACCGGCAACCTGGAGACCCTGCACGGCACCCTCGACGAGAACGTCCGCACCTGCCGGGCGCTCGACTACCGCTGGGAGCTGGCCATGACGCTGCAGATGCGGGCCAACCTGCTCGCCAACCGCAGCGACCTGGAAGGCGACGCGTTCCGGGACGCCGATGAGTCGCTGACCATATTCACCTCCCTCGGCGACGCCTGGGGCGAGGCCGAGGCGCTGTCGGCACGCGCCGAGGCCCGGGAGCGCAAGGGCGACTTCGCCGGCGCCGAGGACGACTACCGCGCGGCGATGGCGCACACGGAACGCCTCGGCGCCCGCTCCCAGGTGGCGGTGCTCACCGCCCGGCTGGCGAGCGTGCTGATCGAGCTGGGCGACGACGAACGCGGCGAGACGATGCTGCGTGAGGTCATCGCCCAAAAGTGGCACGGCAGCAACGAGGCGATGCCGGCCGGCCGGCTCTTCCTCGCCATGCTGCTCAGCCGCACCGGCCGGGTGGCCGAGGCGCGCGAGCAGCTGCGGCTGCTGCGGGTGGACTACGGGGCCGGTTTCGTGGTCTTCGACGGGTTCGTGGCCAGCATCGACGCCTGGCTCTGCATGGTGGAGGGGCGTTACGAGGACGGCCTGGCCCTGGCCCGCCAGTCGCTGCACAAAGCCCTCGATCCGCTGGCTCACATGATCGCACCGCAGCTGTCGTCGGTTCAGCTCGCGCTCGGGGCGGTCGGCTACGTCCATCTCGACGGCGGCGCGCGGGCCGCGGATGCCGCGCGGCTGATGGGCGCCGCCCTGGGGCTGCTGCCCGCCGGCCACATCCAGAACGTGCTGGAGCGCCAGATCACCGCCGAAGTGGAGGCCACCGCCCGGGCCGTACTCGGCGACGCGGGTTACGCGGCGGCATACGCCGAGGGCGGTGACCTCTCCCTCGAAGAGGCCACCGCCCTGCTGTGAGAGGACGCACCCCCTCCGAGTGCGCCCGCGCCGTACTCGCCCGTACGGAACTTCGTTACGGAACTCAGCTCTTGGTACGGAACTTGTAGATGGCGACCGGTGCCATCACCGTCGTGATGACCACCGACCAGATCAGCGTCACCCAGACGTCGTGGGCGATGGGCGCACCGCCGTTCATCAGGCCCCGGGCGGCGTCGGCCAGCGACGACAGGGGGTTGTAGTCGGTGAAGGCCTGGAGCCAGCCCGGCATGGACGAGGTCGGCGCGAAGATCGAGGAGCCGAACTGCAGCGGCATCATGACCAGGAGCCCCATTCCCTGAATGGACTGGGCGTTCTTCATCGTGACGCCCAGCGTGAGGAAGATCCACATGATGGCGGAGCCGAAGACCAGCGAGAGGCCGAGCGCCGCGAACAGACCCGGCACGTTCGCCACCGAGAGGCCGAGCATGAAGCCCACGGCCAGCAGGATCGCGGTGGCCACTAGCATCCGGCCTATCTCGACCATGATCTTCGCGATCAGTACCGAGGAGCGGGCGATGGGCAGCGACCGGAAACGGTCCATGACGCCCGACTGGAAGTCCTGGCTGAACCCGGTGCCCACGCCCTGGGCGATGTTCATGCCCATCATCGCCATCAGGCCCGGAATCACGTACCTGACGTACGCGTCCTGATTGCCCTTGCCGGCGATGGCGCCGCCGAAGACGAACACGAAGAGCAGCGTGAAGACGATCGGCATCAGCACGGCGTCGAACATCGACTCCGGGTCCTGCCTGATCCAGAGCAGATTGCGGCGGACCAGGGCGCCGATGTGGCGCAGATGGGCGCGCGGTCCGATCCGGCCGTCGTCCTTGCCCGTGACGGGAGCGTTGATCACTGCGGTAGTCATACGGCGACCTCTTCGAATGCGGGAGCCGGGTCCTGGGCGGCACTGGACTTGTGGCCGGTGACCGTCAGGAACACCTCGTCCAGGCTGGGCAGTTCGGTGCTGATGGCGGAGAGCGTGATGCCGCGCGAGCTCAGGCCGCCGACCACGGCGGTCAGCTGCTCGTCGCTGAGGATCGGGACGAGGACGGTGCCGGTCTCGGTGTCCACGATCGCGCGCCCGGGTCCTGTCAGGCCGAACTCGTCGAGCGCGGCGGCCGTCGGACGCAGCTCCAGCGGGTCGGCCGGCTTGATCCGCAGGGTGCGCCCGCCCACCCGGGCCTTGAGCTCGTCGATCCGGCCGCCGGCGATGACCTTGCCGCGGTCGATGACGGTGAGCTCATCCGCCAGTTGCTCGGCCTCCTCCATGTACTGGGTGGTCAGCAGCACGGTGACGCCGGTGCCGACCATGCGCTTGACCTCGGACCAGACCTCTTTCCTGGTGCGCGGGTCGAGACCGGTGGTGGGCTCGTCCAGGTAGAGGACGGCCGGGGAGCCGATCATGGAAGCGGCCAGGTCGAGACGGCGGCGCATACCGCCGGAGTAGGTGTGCCCCGGCCGCTTGGCGGCCTCGGTGAGCGAGAAGCGCTCCAGCAGCTCGTCCGCGCGGCGGCGGGCATCCTTGCGGGACAGGTCGAGCAGCCGCCCGATCATGTACAGGTTCTCGCGCCCGGACAGCTTCTCGTCGACCGAGGCGTACTGCCCGGTGAGGCCTATCACGCGGCGTAGCTGGCGGGGCTGTTTCAGCACGTCGTACCCGGCGACGGTGGCGGAGCCCGAGTCGGGGGCGAGCAGGGTGGACAGGCAGCGTACGAGGGTGGTCTTGCCGGCGCCGTTGGGCCCGAGTACGCCGAGGACGGTGCCCTCGGTCACGTCCAGGTCGACACCGTCGAGGGCCTTGGTCTCGCCGAAGTGCTTGACCAGGCCCCGCACGGTGATGACGGCACTACGGCCGCCGGGGCTTGTGTCGATTCGCGTCATGCCGACCAAGGTGCCAGCCGCCACCGACAAGCCACCGACAAGCAACCGACAGCCGACCGAGCTCCACCGACAGATTGCCGACAGCTCTCGATATGTGGCAGATAGCTCTCGATATATCGCCGAAACTTCGCGTAGGAGAAGGCCGTGACGGCTTGCGGACAACCATCCGCGACCGACAGTTCACCGACAGATCCCGGCCGGGACCGACAGTTCCCCGACAGATTCCCCGCCGCGGCCGACAGCGGCCTGACAGGACAGGCGGGTGCGGGGCGGCCCGGCCCGCCGGCGCCTGCCGCAGGATGCACGACAGCCCGTCAGGACGCACGACAGCCCGCCGATGGGGGGAAGATCGACGGGCTGTCGCGCTCGTGCCGCAGTGGTTCGGTGCCGCGGGCCCGGTGGTCCGCGGTGGAACCCCGGGACCGCAGGGCGTGCGCCGCCGCGACTTCGGGGTCCGGTGTCCGTGCGGGGGTGCCGCACGGTTCACGGGTGCGGTGCTCAGTGGACGGCGTGCTCTTCCAGGGGATAGGACCCGTTCACCACGTCCTCGGCGTAGGCCTTGGCGGCGTTGCCGATGATCTCGCGGAGGTTCGCGTACTGCTTCACGAACCGCGGGGTCTTGCCGCCGGTGAGGCCGAGCATGTCGGTCCAGACCAGTACCTGGGCGTCGCACTCGGGCCCGGCGCCGATGCCGACGGTCGGAATGTGCAGGACCCGGGTCACCTCGGCCGCGAGTTCGGCGGGCACCAGTTCGAGGACGACGGCGAACGCGCCCGCGTCCTGGACGGCCTTCGCGTCCCGCAGCAGCTGCTGCGCGGCCTCCTCGCCGCGGCCCTGGACGCGGTAGCCCATGGTGTTGACCGACTGCGGGGTGAGGCCGATATGCGCCATGACCGGGATGCCGGAATCCACCAGCAGCTGGATCTGGTCGTGCGAACGCTCGCCGCCCTCCAGCTTGACGGCGCCCACACCCGCGTCCTTGACCAGCCGCATGGCGCTGCGCAGCGCCTGGGTGGGCCCTTCCTGGTAGGTCCCGAAGGGCAGGTCGGCCACGATCAGGGCCCGGCTGGTGCCGCGCACGACGGCGGCCGAGAGCAGGGCCATCTCGTCGAGGGTGACGGGCACGGTCGTCTCGTACCCGAGGTGGCAGTTGCCCGCCGAGTCGCCGACGAGCATGACCGGGATACCGGCCTCGTCGAAGACGGACGCGGTCATCGCGTCGTAGGCGGTGAGCATGGGCCACTTCTCGCCGCGCTGCTTGGCGGTGGTGATGTCGCGCACGGTGATACGGCGGGTGCCCTTGCCTCCGTACAGCGCCTTGCTGCTGTCGGGGCCCGCGGCACCCAAGATGCCCTTGCCGGCCTGCGGGCCGGACTTCTGGGCAGCCGAATTCTGCGTCATCGCAACGGCTCCTTCTGTCATCTCGAAGCGCCCTCACGGCGTCTCCGGATCGGGTCCATGGTGGCACTCCTGACCGACAGCGGGCTACCCCGGGCCACCCGCATGAGTCGGGACCCACATCACACCCGCCCGGCACGCCGCACCGCCACCGCCGGACCCTCGCCGCACGGCAGGCCCCGGCATGCCAGGTCACCGCACCGCAAACTCCCGTTTCTGACACGCCCACCGAGTCGACTTCGATACGAAACGGTCTCGTATCGAAAAGCGCTTAAGGTGAGCGCATGACAACTGCCACCGGCTCCCAACCCGGCATACCGGAAGCCATTCACCGGCGTCGCTGGGCCATTCTGGCCGTCCTGATGCTGAGCCTGCTGATCGTGGTGCTCGACAACTCGATCCTGAACGTCGCGATAAAGACGATCGCGACCCCCGCCCCGCAGGGCCTGGGCGCCAGCCAGAGCCAGCTGGAATGGGCCATCAACTCCTACACGCTCGTCTTCGCGGGACTGCTCTTCACGGCGGGACTGCTCGGCGACCGCCTCGGCCGCAAGAAGATCCTGCTGGGCGGCCTGGCCGTGTTCGGCATCGGCTCCGCACTGGCCGCCGAGTCGGGCTCGCCCGCCCAGCTCATCGCGTTCCGTGCCGTGATGGCCGTGGGCGCCGCGTGTGTGATGCCCGCCACGCTCGCCGTCCTCATGAACGTCTTCGAGCGCGACGAGCAGCCCAAGGCCATCGGTATCTGGGCCGGCGGCGTCGGCATCGGCATCGCCATCGGACCGATCACCGGCGGAGTGCTGCTCGACCACTTCTGGTGGGGCTCGGTCTTCCTGATCAACGTGCCCATCGTGGTCCTCGCGATCATCCTGATGATCGCCCTGGTCCCCGACTCGCGCGACCCCAACCCGGGCCGGATCGACCCGCTGGGCGTCGTGATGTCGGTCGTCGGGCTCGTCCTGCTCGTCTACGGGATCATCAAGGGCGGCCAGATCGCCGACTTCACCGACCCCGCCGTGCTGGCCACCATCGTCGCGGGGCTCGCCGTACTCACCTTGTTCGTGCTCTACGAGAAGCGCAGCGACCACCCGTCCGTCGACATCACCTACTTCAAGAACCGCGTCTTCTCCGCGGCGATGGCGGCCACCGGGCTTGTCTTCTTCGCCATGATGGGCGTGACGTTCTTCGCCGTCTTCTACACCCAGAGCGTGCGCGGCTACTCCCCGCTGCAGACCGGTCTGCTGATGCTGCCGGTGGCCGTCGCGCAGATCTTCTTCGCGCCGCGTGCCCGTCTTGTGGTGGCCCGGTTGGGCAGTCGCGCCACGGTCAGCGGCGGCATGGTGCTGCTCGCCGCGATGCTGGCGGCGTTCGCCCTGCTGGAGCGTGACACTCCGATCTGGCTCTTCGAGTTGATCTTCTTCCTGATGGGCACCGGCATGGCCCATGTCATGACGCCCACCAGTGTGATGATCATGCAGTCGGTGCCGGTGCAGAAGTCGGGCTCCGCTTCCGCGCTGAGCAACACCATCCGCCAGGTCGGCGGCGCCCTCGGCGTCGCGGTGCTCGGCTCGGTGCTCTCGGCGACCTACCGCTCGGACATCGACAGCAAGCTGGGCGTGCTGCCCGGCGGGCTGCGGCACGCCGCGGGCGAGTCCATCGAGGCCACCCTCGGTGTCGCGCAGCGGCTCGGGCCGCGCGGCAAGGCACTGGTCGGCCCGGCCGACGGTGCCTTCCTGCACGCCATGCACACCACGGCCGTGTGCGGTGCGGCCGTGGCGCTGCTCGGCGCCCTGGTGGCGGCCCTCTTCCTGCCGGGCCGCGCCACCACCCCGGTGAGTAAGGCCGGGGAACCCGCCCAGGAGCCGGTCACGGCCGACCACTGAGCGGGCCGGGCCGAAATCCACGCCCGGCCGGTGCTCCTGGCGTCCGGGCGATCCGGCACATCTGAATCCGGCCGATCATGGGTACGGGCCCGCCCGGAGCCCCGTACCCTGCGGGCCACGGCCCACGAGGGCGCGCGGGAACGGGTTCCTTCGAGGCCCGGTGGACCGCTGCCGTCCCGCACCCGCGACCGGAAGCGGAACGAAACCGCAGCGGCGCAGGACCGGGCGCGGAGTGGGACCGGGAAACGGCACGGACCGGGAACACTGGAATGACGGGAAGTCCCGGAAAGCCCGGGAAGCCCCGGGAGTCCCGGCAAGATCCGGGAAGACCGGGAATGACCGAGGTGGACCGGGAACGACCTGGAAAACCGAGAACCAGAGAAGCTGAAAAACCGAGAAACCGAGAAAGCGGAACGGAGCCGATGTGAGCCTCCCTGACGGTCGCGGAGGGCGCGCCCAACGGGCCGGCGGGACCCGGTGGCGGGCGGGCCCCGCGTGGCCGCCGCGAGGCGGCGCCTGTGCGGCGCGCCGTGCGGGCGGGCGCGGCCGGCCCCGCAGTGAGGCTCTGGAAAGCACCATCATCGAGACGGTCGCCACTCTTTTGGAGGACGGTGTCCCGCTCGGTGAGCTGTCCATCGAACGGATCGCCCGGACGGCCGGGGTCGGCAAGGCCACCATCTACCGCCGCTGGAACGGCAAGCAGGAGCTCTTCCTCGATGTGCTCCGGATCGTGGAACCGCCCGATCCGGAGCTGCCCGGCACCTCCATGCGCGACGACCTGATCGCCGTTCTTGAGGCGCTGCGCAGGCGTGGCCTCGCCAACCGGGCCTCCACGCTGCTGCACAACGTCGTCACACAGATGAAGGCCCATCCCAAGCTCTGGGAGGCCTACCACGCCACCGTCATCGAGCCGCGCCGCCGCGCCACCCTCGATGTGCTCCGCCGCGGTCTCGCCAATGGCGAGCTGCGGCCCGGCGTCGACCTCGACCTCGCCAACGACCTCATAGTCGGCCCCATGCTGGTCCGCTCCGTGCTGCGCCCCGACGCTGACCTGCCGGAAGGGCTCGCACAGCAGATCGTGGACACCGTGCTGGACGGTCTTGGGCCCAAGGAGTGAGCGTTCCGGGACGTTCCCGGGGCGCCGTCCCGTGGTCGTGATCCGGAGAAAATGTGCATGTTGTGTCACAGAACGCGTCCGCGTACGCGCCGCGGGGAACTCGCCGTGGCCGCTCGCACGTCCTCGTGCCCGTACCGACGCGCCTCTTCCCTGGGATGGCCGCACCCGTCCGGGGCGCCCGATGGCGGGCGTGTCAGAGGTGCCACGGTACGACAGAGCGTGGCGGAACAGGGCGGAGCGGAATAAAGCGCGACATAACGCGACATGATGCGCTAGGACGGACAGAGCAGACAGGCGCGACCGGGCGGCGGAGGCGGGGTGTTCATCGCTTAGGGTCGTGGGACGGGGATGGCGTGCACGGCAGCAGTGAGGCGACAGAATGGCGCAGGCGTACGTGACGGAGACGGACAGTGTTTCGGCGAGCAGTCGTCACGAGTCCCGCTTCCGGCGTGTGCTGGGCGGCTGGGGGAGCGGTGGCCGGGCCGGTATGTGGCGCCGCGGGCTGCTCTTCGCGACGATCGCGATACTGCTCGCACTGATCATGCTGGTACACGCGCGGATCCCGAACACGGTGGGCAACCTGGGCAGCCTCTCGGAGACCTTCCTGCCGTGGTTCGGCCTCGTCATCCCGCTGCTACTCGTCGCGGGTCTGGTGCGCAAGTCGGCCAGTGCGCTGGTGGCCCTGGTACTGCCGGTGGCCGTCTGGCTCAACCTCTTCGGCGGTCTGATCGCCGACCGGGCCGCCGGCGGCGGCGATCTGACCGTGGCCACGCACAACGTCAACGCCGGCAACCCCGACCCGGCCGGCACCGCCCGCGACGTCGCCGCCTCCGGAGCGGACCTGCTGGCGCTTGAGGAGCTGACCAACGGGGCCGTGCCTGCCTACGAGAAGGCGCTGGCCAGCACGTACAAGTACCACACGGTGCAGGGCACGGTGGGGCTGTGGAGCAAGTATCCGCTGCACGGCACCGAGCCGGTCGACATCAAGCTCGGCTGGGTGCGGGCGCTGCGCACCTCCGTCAGCACGCCGGACGGCGAGCTCGCGGTCTACGTCGCTCATCTGCCGTCCGTGCGGGTCAAGCTGAACACCGGGTTCACGGCCGGTCAGCGGGACGAGTCCGCGGACGCGCTGGGAGAGGCGATCGCCGAGGAGCCGTTGGGCAAGGTCGTGCTGCTCGGAGATCTCAACGGCACGATGAACGACCGGGCGCTCAACGCGGTGACCTCGCAGATGCGGTCCACGCAGGGCGCGGCGGGCGACGGCTTCGGCTTCAGCTGGCCGGCGTCGTTCCCGATGGCCCGCATCGACCAGATCATGGTCAAGGGCGTCACACCGGTACGCTCCTGGACCCTTCCCCGCACCCCCAGCGACCACTTGCCGCTGGCCGCGACTCTCACACTCTGAACACTCTGAACACTCCGACACGCTGACCGGCTCCGGATCTGGAACCGCCGGGCCGCACCACAGCCAGCGGCAGCAGAGACAGCGAACGCATCGGGCCCCGGGATGATCCCGGGGCCCGTCGGTCCGTCCGGCGTCAGCCGGTTTCGCGCCAGCGGCTGGTGATCGGCAGCCGCCGGTCCTTGCCGAACCCCTTCGCGGAGATCTTCGTGCCCGGCGGATACTGCCGTCGCTTGTACTCGGCGGTGTCCACCATCCGCAGCGTCCGCGTGACCAGCTCGGGATCGAACCCGGCCGCGACGATCGCGTCCGCGCCCTGGTCGTGGTCCACGTACAGCTCGAGGATCGCGTCTAGTACCGTCGTAGTCCGGCAGCGAGTCCGTGTCGACCTGGCCGGGCCGCAGCTCGGCGCTGGGCGGCTTGGCGATCGAGTTCTCCGGGATCGGCGGGGTCTCCCCTCGCTCGCGGGCCGCACGGTTGCGCCACTCGGCGAGCCGGAAGACCGTCGTCTTGTAGACGTCCTTGATCGGCCCGTACGCGCCGACCGCGTCGCCGTAGAGCGTCGAATAGCCCACTGCCAGCTCGGACTTGTTGCCCGGCGCCAGCACGATCTGGCCCTCCTGGTTGGAGATCGCCATCAGTGTCGTGCCGCGCAGCCGCGCCTGGAGGTTCTCCTCGGCGAGCCCGGTCAGCCCCAACGCGTCCATATACGCGTCGAACATCGGCTCGATCGGCACCGTACGCAAGTGCAGCCCGGTGCGCCGCGCCAGCTCGGCCGCGTCGCTCTTCGAGTGCTCCGAGGAGTACTTCGACGGCATCGACACGCCGTACACGTGCTCCGCGCCCAGCGCGTCGCAGGCGATGGCGGCGACCAGCGCCGAGTCGATGCCGCCGGACAGGCCGATCAGCACCGAACGGAAACCGTTCTTCTCGACATACGCCCGCAGCCCCACCACCAGCGCCGAGTAGACCTCCTCGTCGTCTTCGAGCCGGTCCGCGTAGCCGCCGGCTCGCTTGGCGGTGTACGGCGGGAGCGGGTCCGCCGAGAGGGTCACGTGGTCGATGCGCAGGCCGTCGTCGACCGTGCCGGACGGCGGCTCGGCGGGCGCGGCGGGCAGATCCAGGTCGACGACGACACAGCTCTCGGCGAACTGCGGCGCTCGCGCGATGACCTCGCCGTCGCGGTCCACCACGATCGAGTCGCCGTCGAAGACCAGCTCGTCCTGCCCGCCGATCATGGCCAGGTACGCCGTGGTGCAGCCGGCCTCCTGCGCACGCTTGCGGACCAGTTCGAGCCGGGTGTCGTCCTTCTCCCGCTCGTACGGCGAGGCGTTGATGGCGAGCAGCAGGCCGGCGCCCGCGCTCCGGGTGGCCGGCACCCGGCCGCCGTCCTGCCACAGGTCCTCGCAGATGGCGAGCGCCACGTCGACTCCGTGCACCCGGATCACCGGCAGGGTGTCACCCGGCACGAAGTAGCGGAACTCGTCGAAGACGCCGTAGTTCGGCAGGTGGTGCTTGGCGAAGCTCAGCACGACCTCGCCGCGGTGCAGCACGGCCGCCGCATTCTGCGGGGCGCCGGCGGGCTGTCCGTACTTCGGCTGAACGGATGCGGAGCGGTCCAGGTAGCCGACGACGACCGGGCATCTCGCCGAGTCCCTCGTCGGCGAGCCGTCCGGCGAGCGCGTACAGCGCCTTGCGGGACGCGGCCACGAAGGACGAGCGCAGGGCAAGGTCCTCGACGGGATAGCCGGTCAGCACCATCTCGGGGAACGCGACGAGATGGGCGCCCTGCTCGACGGAGTGACGGGTCCAGTGCACGACCGCCTCGGCGTTCAGGGCAAGATCGCCGACGGTCGAGTCGATCTGATTCAAAGCGAGGCGAAGTTGAGGCACGCCCACCAGTGTAATCGTCAGAGCGACGCGATGCGGTGCGGTGTGGGCGGATGTGCCGTGGTCACGGCCGATGTCCGGCACGGAAAGTACGGCTCACTGGACGGTAAGCGACCGGGCCCTCGCGGGCTCGGCGGCGCCGGCCGCGAGCTTGGCGCACCGGTCCCGGCCGTTCAGCCGGCCGCACGCGCCGCACCGCGCCGACGGCTCCCGGACAGACGTCTGCCCCGGATCCGCAATCAACCCGGACCCGGGGGCAGGCGCCGTGTGGCGGCGATGCCCGCGGCTGCTTACCCGGCAACAGCGGTGTCAGCGCCGCCGACGGTGTCAGTGATGATTGTGACCGTGTCCCGGCCGGTGGTGCTTGCTGCCGGATGCATCGTCGGCGTAGGAGTCGACGTAGCCGGGCGCGGGCGAACCCACTCCGGTGACGTCGTCATAGCCCTTCACCGCGGCGAGGGAGCTGTCCTTGCCGAGGCTGCGCACCGAGACGAGCAGGCCGTCCGTGTCGTCGACGGCATTGGCGTAGTCCACCCGAGCCACCGCGAGGTCGGTGCCCGCACCCAGCGGGTGGTCCGTCACGTCGTGGTACGACGCAGAACCGTACCGCGCGTAGATCGCCGGGTTGGCGAAGCCGAGGGCCTTGCCGCCGTGCGCCTCCTGGGCCAGCGCCTGGATGCCCGCGATCGTCGGAGAGGCCAGCGAGGTGCCGCCGATGCGGTACTCGCTGTACTGCTGCGACCCGTCCGGGAAGGTCTGGGTCTGACCGACCAGGAACCCGGTGTTGGGGTCGGCGATCGCCGCGATGTCCGGCACCGTGCGCATCGGCACGAGGCCGTTCGCCTTGGCCAGCGCGTTCGGTACGACGCCCTTTTGGTACGCGGGCTGTGCCACCGTGGCGCTGGTGCCGCCGCCCGCGCCGGAGGTGAACGCGCCGGGGAAGTCCGTCCAGCTCGCGCCGTCGTCAGACAGGGCGGCCTTCTCGGTGCCCCAGCCGGTCTCCCACTTGTACGTGTTGTTCTTGCCCACGGCGAGCGAGGTGCCACCGACCGAGGTCACCCAGGCCGAGTTGGCGGGCATGTCGACCTGCTTCGTGCCGGTGTTGGCGACCTCGTCGCCGTTGTCACCGGAGGAGAAGTAGAAGCCGATGCCCTCCACCGCGCCCAGCTGGAAGATCTGGTCGTAGGCGGCGGCGCCGTCCGGAGTCTGGTTGGCCTCCAGGTCGCCCCACGAGTTGGAGACGATGTCGGCCAGGTGACTGTCGACGACCTTGCTGAGCGAGTCCAGCAGGTCATCGTCGTAGCAGGAGGCGGCACCGACGTAGACGATGTCCGCGGCCGGCGCGACCGCGTGCACGGCCTCGACGTCCAGGGTCTCCTCGCCGTACCAGCCCGCCGCACCGCACTCGTCCGTGTTCGTGTACGAGGCAGGCAGCACCTGGCTGAGCTGGCCGTGGGCGTAGCGCGCGTCGCCGTTGCGGCCCGCGTACTGGGCCGCGTCCTGTGCGATCGTCGGCGAGGCGTACGCGTCAGTGATGGCGACCTTGACGCCCTTGCCGGTCTTGTTGCCCGCTCCGTACGCGGCGCGCAGCTGCGCACCGGTGTACCCCTTGACCGCGTACGGGATCTTCGATCCGTAGGCGTCCGGCAGGGTGCTCGCGGTGTTGGAGCCGTAGTACGTGGAGAACGGCCCCGCGTTGCGGAACACCGCGTCCGGCGGCGGCAGCTCGTCCTTGTGGTCCGCCTTGCGCGGGGCGTTGTCCAGGCCGGTGACGGTCAGGACGGCGCCGTTCAGCGAGGCGGGGGCGGTGGCCGCGTGCAGCGGGGCACGGTAGGTCTTGCCGCTCTTGTGGAAGTTGTGCAGCTGGGTGCCGAACGCCTTCTCGGCGGCGGCGACGTCGCCCGACACCGCAACGTAGTGCTGCGTGGTCGAGGTGACGGTGAGTCCGGCGTCCTTGAGCCAGGACGTCACTGCGTCGACCTGGTCCTGGGTGGCGCCGTAGCGTTCCTGCGCCTGCTTGGCGCTGAGGTACTGGCCGTACGAGGCCGACTGCGGGTCGGACACCGCCTTGGCGTAGGCGGCGAGGCCCGCCGCGTCCCGGCCGGCGAGGTAGACCCGGGCACTGACCTGCTTGCCGTCCGCTGTGGCGCCCTGATCGGCCTTGGCGGTGGCCCACAGCGGTTTGGTGCCCTGCAGAATCTGGCGGACACCTGGACTGGTGTCCGCGTGCGCTGCGGGTATGCCGAGTGCCAGCGCGCTGGTGATCATGGGCAGTGTCGCCGCCAAGCTCACACCAGCGCGCAGTGCGGCGCGGTTGGATCTCATAGAACCCCCTGTGCTGCGGTTCGTTGCGTGTGACAAAAGGAACACACACGTAGTGGATCACTTTGACCCATGAACCGTTCATGCCAGGGGAACGGGAATGCCAAGAAGAGACCAAGGAATCGTCAGCGAGGCGTTTTTGACGGTGTGTGACCGTTATGTACAGGTTGCGGTTGCGTCACGCTGGAGCCGAGTGCGCGATCAGGACGCCCGGCGGTCGGCGGCCGGGCGTCCCGATCGCCACCGCGGGAGCGGGCGTGCCGGGCGGCTTAGGCCGGGCGGCTTCGGCACGGGACGGCGGGGCCGCCGGCGGTCAGTCCGCCGGCCGCGCGCCGCGCTGGGCCAGCAGCTGGGCCATGGCGTCGAGCTCCGAGCGCTGCGCGGTGACCATGTCCTGTGCGAGCCGTTTCTCCGCGGGCACGGTGCAGCTGTCGGCGCAGGCCTGCGCCATGTGGATGCCGCCCTTGTGGTGGGCCGTCATCAGCTGGAGATACAGGATCTCGGCCTGCTTGCCGCTCGCCTTGCGCAGCCGGTCGAGCTGCGCGTTCGTCGCCATGCCCGGCATCAGCGCGCCGTCGGCTCCCGGTGTCGCCGCGGCCATGCCCATCCACGCCATCGGCGGGTCCGCGGACACCTTCGGCAGCCCCCACAGGTCCAGCCAGCCCAGCAGCATGCCGCGCTGGTTGGCCTGGGTCTGCGCGATGTCGTACGCGAGCCCTCTGATGTCCTCGTCACGGGTGCGGTCGCGCACGATGAACGACATCTCCACGGCCTGCTGGTGGTGGACGGCCATGTCCCGGGCGAACCCGGCGTCCGCGGACGCCTGCGCGGGCGCTCCCGGGGCGGCGGACGCGGCGGAGCCCGCGGGCCCGCCGGACGCCGGGCTGTCCGCGCCGTGTGGGCCGTACGCGTCGCCGAGCGCGAAGGCGCCGGCCACGGCGAGCAGTACGGCCGCGAGCAGCGCGCCGGTCCGCAGCCGTCCACTGTCCGCGAGCCGGCTCCCGGAGCCCCGCACGGCGCCGGACTCCTCGTCGGGCGCTGCGGGCGCGCCGGAGGTCTGCGCGGCAGCCTGCTCCGTGGGCGTGCGACCCTTCGGCGCGTTCACTGCGCCAGACCGTTGGTGCAGGGCGCGCCCGGCTCCGGCGTCTGCGGGCCCTGTACGAAGGCCGAGAAGAACGCGTTCACGGCCGGGTCGTCGGCGCTCTTGACGGTGCGCTGCTTGCCCCAGGCGGTGAGCATGATCGGGGCCTTCTGCCCCGGGTACGGGCTCATCAGCGAATACGGCGTGCGCGCGACGAGCGACGTCAGCTTCTGCACATCCGCCGGGGCCGCCTTGCTGGTGTAGGTCACCCAAACGGCGCCGTGCTCCAGGGCGTGCACGGCGTTCACGTCCGGGACCGGCTTGGTGTAGACGCTGCCGTTGCAGTTCAACCAGATCGGCGCGTGGTCGCCGCCGACCGGCGGGACCATCGGGTAGTGCACGATCTTCGTAGTGTGCTGCCGGCTCAGGTCGTCCGGGTTCCAGGACGTGACGCCGTCCGCACCCACCGTGAACCGCGGCGTGCCGTGCTTGCTCTGGCCCGCTGCCCCGGTGGGGCTGGTGGACGGGGACGTGGCAGCCGTCGTCGAGGGCGCGCTGGCGGCGGCCTTCGCATCGTCGTCGGGGGAGCATGCGGTGAGTCCCGCCAGCCCCAGGACGACGGCTCCCGCCGCCAGCAGCGCCCCGGCCCGGCGGCCGTGGCCCCCGCGCGTCCTCCTTTGACGCAGGCGGTCCGGGCCGCCGGACTCTGCGGCTGCCGGATCGCTGCTCGGACTGGTACGACGGGATGCGGTGCCGGTGCGCTGTGCACAACCCATGGCGTGGTGTGTCCTTCGTGGTTCGGGCGGCTGGGGGCATCTCTCAGGCCCTTGCGGCACTGGAGGAGGGCCCGCTGATGGTAGTAGGTGCACGGGCGACGGATGCCGGTGCCGGGTCCCGGGAAATCCCGGCTCGATCACGACCGCGGGAGTACCCCACAATGAGGACGTGGGGCGACAGCAGTACCGCGTGGAAACCACGCGCGAAATCGATTGACCGCAACCAGCCCGGCCCGGTCGGCGACCGGACCGGCGGGCGCCGGATTGACAGCAGAACCGACAGCAATCAGATACGGCACGTTCAGGTGATCGCCTGCAACGCGCCCGAAACGGCGTGATGGGATGCTCATGCGCATCGATGTTCACCACAGCGTCGTCGCGCGCAGCGGCCTGACCAGCAAGGATGGGTGGATATGGATAAGCAGCAGGAGTTCGTGCTCCGCACCCTGGAGGAGCGCGACATCCGGTTCGTACGGCTGTGGTTCACCGACGTGCTCGGCTACCTGAAGTCGGTCGCCGTCGCTCCCGCCGAGCTGGAACAGGCGTTCGACGAGGGCATCGGCTTCGACGGCTCGGCCATCGAGGGCTTCGCCCGGGTGTACGAGTCCGACATGATCGCCAAGCCGGACCCCGGCACCTTCCAGATCCTGCCCTGGCGCGCGGAGGCCCCCGGCACCGCCCGGATGTTCTGCGACATCCTGATGCCCGACGGCTCCCCGTCCTACGCCGACCCGCGCTATGTCCTCAAGCGGGCCCTGGCCAAGACCTCCGACCTCGGGTTCACCTTCTACACCCACCCCGAGATCGAGTTCTTCCTGCTCAAGGACAAGCCGCTGGACGGCGCCCGGCCCACCCCGGCCGACAACTCCGGCTACTTCGACCACACCCCGCAGAACGTCGGCATGGACTTCCGCCGCCAGGCCATCACCATGCTGGAGTCGATGGGCATCTCGGTGGAGTTCTCCCACCACGAGGGCGCCCCCGGCCAGCAGGAGATCGACCTGCGCTACGCCGACGCGCTCTCCACCGCCGACAACATCATGACCTTCCGGCTGGTCATGAAGCAGGTCGCGCTGGAGCAGGGCGTGCACGCCACCTTCATGCCGAAGCCGTTCTCGGAGTACCCCGGCTCCGGCATGCACACCCACCTCTCCCTCTTCGAGGGCGACCGCAACGCCTTCTACGAGTCCGGCTCCGAGTTCCAGCTCTCCAAGGTCGGCCGCTCCTTCATCGCGGGCCTGCTCCGGCACGCCGGCGAGATCTCCGCGGTCACCAACCAGTGGGTCAACTCCTACAAGCGCATCTGGGGCGGCTCCCAGCGCACCGCGGGCGCGGGCGGCGAGGCGCCCTCGTACATCTGCTGGGGCCACAACAACCGCTCGGCGCTGATCCGCGTCCCGATGTACAAGCCCGGCAAGACCGGCTCCACCCGCGTCGAGGTCCGCTCCCTCGACTCCGGCGCAACCCCTACCTCGCCTACGCAGTGCTGCTCGCCGCGGGCCTGAAGGGCATCGAGGAGGGCTACGAGCTCGGCCCCGGGCGCCGACGACGACGTCTGGGCACTCACCGACGCCGAGCGCCGCGCCATGGGCATCGAGCCGCTGCCGCAGAACCTCGGCGAGGCGATCACGCTGATGGAGCGCAGCGAACTCGTCGCCGAGACGCTCGGCGAGCATGTCTTCGACTTCTTCCTGCGCAACAAGAAGCAGGAGTGGGAGGAGTACCGCAGCGAGGTCACCGCGTTCGAGCTGCGTAAGAACCTGCCGGTGCTGTAGGCGCAGGTCAGAGCGCTTTGTTGTCTGCGGCACCGCCGCGCCGACGGTGGCCCACCGTCGGCGCGGGATCGCGCCTCATCACCCCTGGGCCGTCTGTGGGCCGTCCGACGCGGAATCGATGGCCTCGTACAGGGCATCCACGGCCCGCCGCGTCCGTCCCTCGCTGCTCGGCATCAGGTGTGTGTAGACGCGCAAGGTGAACCCCGGATCGGTGTGGCCAAGGTACGTGCTCAGCGCCTTGATGTTCTCCCCAGCATCCAGCAGGACCGAGGCATAGAAGTGCCTCAGCGCGTGCATGCCGTGTTGCCGAGCAGCCTGGTAGCGCTCATCGGGCGCAGGTGCAGGGATGGCGCCAGCAGCGGCGAGAGCGGGCTTCCAGACCCGGTCATTGAAGGTTGTACGGTGCACCGCGCCGTCACCGTCGGGTCGGGTGAACAACAGGCGTTTCGTGATGAGCGAGCCGTTCGGCCGCAGCCAGGGCAGGGTGACCTCCACGGGCGGGAACATCTCCATGTGCTGCTTCAGAGCGTGCGCCACGCGGTCCGACACGGGTACGTCGCGCTCTTTGTTGCGCTTCGGTGGAGCGAATACGAGTCGCCCATTCACGGGCTTGACCTGGTAGGCAACGTGCATCCATCCCGTGTCGAACCTGATCTCGTCTGCTGGCAACCCGAACATCTCCCCTTGCCGCAGGCCGCACCCGCCCCCGAGATCGACCAGGGCCCGGTACTTCTCAGGCAGGCCAGCACGTACGGCGAACGTGCGCTGGGTGGTCCAGGGCACGACGCGGCCGGTCCCCGGCGCCGGCGCTCGTACGGAACGTGCCCCGCAGGGGTTCTTGGACAGGCAGCCGTCGTCGACGGCGGCATTGAGAATCGTGGCGACGCTGTTGTAGATCACACGGCGGTACGACGAAGCGGGCACGACTCGTTGCAGCTCACTGAGCCAATCCCGGATGTGACCCGGGAGGAAGGACCCGAGCGGGCGAGAGCCGAGGTAGGGGATCGCGTGGCGGCGGATCTGTGTAACGACTGACGACTGCGTTCCGAGATCAGTTGTCTGCGCGCTCAGCCACTTCTCGGCGTACTCCCGGAAGGTGGTCCGTGCGAGCTTCGGATCGAGGTACTGGCCGCTGTCCATGTCGGCCTCCGTCTTCGTCAGCCACTTCTCGGCCAAGCGCTTCTGCCCGTCGGGGAAGCTCTTGGACTTCTCGGTGCCGTCGGGGCCGACGTAGCGCGCTCGGTAGCGCATGCCGGTTCCGTGGCGGTCGGTCTTGGTCTTGATGGTGTTGCCGTAGGAGTTGGTCTCGGTCTTGTACCAGCGGTCTTGGATGTGGCCAGCCACAGGGCTGAGTCCCTTCTCGAAAAGCAGAGCAGGGAGAGCCGTGGGCGGCTCTCCCTGCTCTGGGATGGTCGGTCAGGCTGCGGCGTCTTCGGCCATGCGTTCCGCGGTCCAGTGGTGGACCGCGGCGGGGTCGTAGCGGATGTGCTTGCCGACGCGGAACCCTGGGGGCCCGGTGCGCTTGCGGCGCCACTGGTAGACGGTCTCTAGAGGGATCTCGAAGAGGGCGGCTATGTCCTCGGGGGTGAGGTAGCGGTCCGGCAGGCCACCGCGCAGTGCGGCGCGCGGGTCGGTCCCTGAAGGCTTCTTCACTGCGTCCTCCAGTTGGAATGACATTGCTGTGGACCGCGGACCATCGCGGACCACCCCTTTTGACCTGCGGTTTTTCGAGGGTGCTTGTGCGGACCATCGCGGACCGGCTGAGAGGGCCTGGTCCGCGATGGGCACGGTTTAGGGCTTGGGGAAATCGCAGGTCACAGGGCGTGGTCCGCGATGGTCCGCGGTCCGGTGGACTGTGGATCGAGTCCTACTCGGCACCCGAGGTGTTGTCGGAGGGGCGCAGGGCGATTCCGGTGTAGGTGCGGACGCGGGAGTCGCCGTTGCGGGGCCGGGTGAGGTTGAGCTGAGGTACGACGGAGAGCAGGTTGCGGCCGAAGATCTGTTTCGTGCCGGGGCGTACGCCGTTGTCCTCGGCCCACTCGCGCCAGATGGCCCACAGGTCGTCGACGGCGACGGTGCATGCAGGGCCGGTGGTGCAGCGTTCGCGCACGAATGCGCTGGTGGGAGAGGCTGTGTCGCGCATGGTGGTGATTGCGTCGCGGCTGGAGGCGGGTTCCGTGATCCGGCCGGTGCGCTTGAGGCGGTCGAGTCCTTGCAGTGCCCAGTTGATGATGCCGGGCATCTCGGCGACGAGCCGGTCGGTGAGGGTGGGGTCTTCCTTGCCCAGCCAGGACAGGCGCGTGTGGAGCAGGATGAACCTGTTGGCGATGACGCCGGAGGAGTCGCCGAACTGCGGCAGCTCGTTGGACAGGATCATCAGCCGGGTGGGCAGCTTGCCGGTCCACACTGGGAGGTACTTGCGGTCGACGTCGATCGTGTCCTCGCCGGAGATCGTCAGCAGCCGTTCGACGACTTGGCTGTTGTCGTTGCCGGACAGCCGGGCGTCGGAGATGATCCCCAGTGGCTTTCCGACCAGGGTGGACAGGCCGAAGTTCGTGCCGAGTCCGGCGAGGGTGGGCCCGGCAAGGTTCTTCTTGCCGACCAGCGCTTTCAGCACGCGGGCGATGGTGCCCTTGCCTGAGCGGGAGGGGCCGACCATGAGCATGATCTTCTGTTGGTCGGTCCGGCCGGAGATGACGTAGCCGAACCACTCCTGAAGTGCGGCGATGGAGTTGGGGTCGTCGGGCCAGAGCTGCGACAGGAACCCTTCCCACGTGGGCGCGGTGGCGTCGGGATCATAGGCGTACGGGATGGAGACGAGGTTGAAGAAGCCGGGAGTGTGCGGCATCAGCGCGCGGTCCCGGATGCGCAGCAACCCGTTCTCGCAGGCCACGATGGTGCCGTGATCCTGTCCGGTGGCGCCCTGGTCGTCGATCCAGGCGGGAGTGTCGGTGTCGGTGGGCAGGAGAGTGATGGCCCCGAGAGCGTCGAGAAGGTTGCTGATCTTCGGTTTCGTGGGGGCCCAGGGGTGCGCTTCCGGTTCGCCCTTCTTGTTGAGGGCGTTGAACAGCGCATACTCCAGGCGCTCGTACATGGCCTTGCGTACCTGGGCTTCGTCGATCTCGCGCCAGCAGGTTCCGTTCCAGCGCATCCAGGAAGCACGCCAGCGCCGGTAGATGAGCTGTCCGTCCCTGGTCTGCCAGTCGGGCAGCAGACGACGGGCGACGGCCATGGGATTCGACGGCGCGGGCAGTTCCTCCGTGCCCGTCATGCTGCCGCCCTCCCTTCACTGCTCGTGGCCGCCTGATGGGGGCACTCGCCGACGCGGGCCCGTGCGGTCAGGGCGGCCACGGCCCGCGGTCCGCGGGCGCGCTCGTGGTGGCCGCAGGCGCACAGCCAGTCCGCGGCCGGCACAGCGCGGCGCCCCATGCTGCGCACGGTCAGACCGGGCCGGATGCCGATGACGGTGACCGTGTGCGGGTCAGGACGAAGAGCAGTTCGGACGCCCTTGCGGGCGGCGTCCTTCGGCGCCCCACGGTCGGATGTGGTGAGGGCCGGTTCGGCGGGGCGGGGCTGGTCGGGGGCGTGCGGGTTCATGCGGCCCCCTGGGTGACGCTCAGGCCGTTGGCGACGGCGCGTGTTGCGTACGCCTCGGGGACGCCGACGGAGACGGCCGCGGCAATGATGCAGGCTGCAAGAGTGTCCAGGCCGCAGGGGCCGGGGCAGTGAATGTGCTGGGTGGCCAGGAAACGGGCGACGCCGAAGGCGCGGGAGCCGGCGCCCTGCTCGGCGTGGGCGCGCACGAGGGCCAGACCGCGGGTCAGACCGGTGCGGACGTAGGTCTTGGTGTGGCGGCAGCCGGTGGCCACGGTGCGGTCCCATGCGGGCTGGTCGGGTGAAGAGACCACCTCTTCGCGGGCGAGGGTGGTTTCTTCTCTTTCGACCAGGGCGCGGACAGTGTTGGGCAGGGCGGTCATGGTGCCTGTACCGGTGCCGAGCCAGCGGGCGTATTGCATGCGGGATTTGATGTCGATGCCGGGGCGTACGGCATTGGATGACTGCATGGTGCCCAGGTAGATCCAGTGCTGGCCGCGGGTTGTGGTCACGGTGCGGGTCGGCGGCAGGTTCTCGCTGGCCCATGCGACGGCGTCCGCGTTGTCCAGGTCCACCACGGTCAGCCCGGCGCCGCCGGGGTGGTACGCCACGGCTGCGGCCTGTCGCCATGCCGGGGCCCAGGCGGGTGAGGTGAGCACGTCGGGGTCGGTGCTGGCCGCGGCCCAGGCGTGGCAGGGCCGCGGGCAGCGGCAGGGGCCGGGCTTGAGCATGTTCGGCCTGCCGCCGCAGCTGTTCTTGGCGCAGGCGCCACAGTTGCCGACGGGGAGTTTGCCCGCCCGCAGGGGCAGGACGGGTACACCGACGTGGGCGAGGGTCAGGGCGGTGTGCAGGCGGGATCCGGACGGGGCCGTGGTGTGCGGGGTCCGGGGCGTGCCAGCAGGTGGCATGCTGGATCTCCTGTTCTGTGAGCTGGGGCAGGGCCCGGGACGGCCGCGCATCTTTGGCGAGAGGGGCGGCCGTCCGGGTGTATCTAGGGGGTGCTGGCGATGCCCAGCAGCACGTCGGCGTGGCAGGGGGCGCCTGGCGGGCACCAGCACACGAGGTCCCTGCCTGCGAGCAGGCCGCGGATCTGGCTTTCCCACGGAAAGCGCGGTCCGGCGGAGCTGCACCAGCCGGAAGGCTTCTTGCTGCGCCACTCCAGGTAGGCGCGGAGGAGTTCGACGGCGTGGGCCCGGTCACGCACGTGCACGTCGGCGAAGGGCTCGTGCCAGCTGGCCGGGGTGGTCTGGCCGACTGTGAACGGATTGCCGAAGTAGGAGGGGCGCCCCACGTAGACGGCGTCCACGGGCATGCGCCAGCCCTTGGTACGGCGGCGTTGGAGACGTACGGGCATCAGCTTCCTTTCCCAGCGTCGGAGCATTCGGGTGCCGGGGTGGCCAGGGCGCTGTGGCGGTCCTGTGTGCGCCAGATCTGGTATTGCTGGCGGACGTAGTCGCGGGGGTCGGACTCTGCGGCGGCTGTGTAGTAGCCGGTGTGGTGGATGTCGTCGTGTAGGAGCAGGTCTTCTGCGGCGTCGTCGGCAGTTTCGATGTGTGCCAGGTCGTTGTTCTGGGGTTGCAGGGCGATGCGGTCGAGGGTGGCGGCGTGGCGCAGCCTCCACAGCCGGGCATCCTCCGGGGCGGTGTTGGCGTCCGGCTCGCGTCCGGCGTAGCGGGTGGTGAGCCAGGTCAGTTCGGATGGGATGTCGGGGGCGTGGGCGTAGGCGGCCTGTGGGGTGGGCGTGCTGGCGTTTGCCAGGCGGCGGGCTGCGGCGCGGAGTTTGGCGTCCAGGACCGCGGGCGGGTGGGGGTTGAAGGCGTGTAGGGCGACGGCGGCGGCGATGATGACGTCGCACAGTTCGTCGGCTACGTCGTTGCGGGTGTGGGTGGTGCCCTTGCGGGGGTTTTGGCCGGTCATGCCGATGTATGCGGCGGCGGCCTCCCCTGCTTCTTCGGTGACCTTCAGCAGGCGCATCGCCGTTTCGTGCTCGCTGACGCCGTTCGCGGCGTTCAGGGCGGTGACGATGCGGGCTGTGACGGGCCACAGCACGGCGCTCATGAGTTCCCTTTTCCGTCGGGTTCAGAGGTGGGTGAGAGTGATGTCGGGTGTCCACAGCCTCAGTCGGCCCTTGCAGGGCACCGGTGTGGGCAGCGCGGTGACGTCGGTGAGCTGCCAGTGGAAGACCCCGGAGCCGGACTCGCCCCACGGCATGCAGCAGCCCTGGGCGGGGTGAATGCCAGTGAGGGTGGCAGTGGCGATCAGAGCGCCGCGGACGTCGGGCCAGGCGGTGAGTGCGGCCGGGTCGATGAGGAAGCGGGCGGCGGGGTCGTAGCCCAGACCTGCGTGGATGAGCAGGGGGCCGCGGTAGGTGGTAGTCCAGCGGCGGTTTTCGACGCGTTTGGTGCCGTGCACGATCGCGTCGGCCCACGGCTGCTTGATGGTCAGAGCGAGCGTGCCAGGTCGAGGCATATGGCCTCCTAGAAGGGCGGCTCATTGCTGTAGCCGCTGGTGGCCCACGGGTCGGTGGGTCCGTGGCTGCGCCAGGGGCGGGGCATGTACGGCAGGGGCAGCAGGGTGAGGCGGTGGGCGGGGTTCCAGCAGTGGCAGGACTCCCAGTCGGTGCCTGCGTACTCGCCGTCTTCGTCGCCGTAGTCGCGTCCGATGTAGCCGTCGCCGTCGCAGCGCCAGCACTTCGGGTGGGGTGTGTCAGCCAGGACAAGAGACCGGGATGGGCCCCGATGCAGGGTGATGCGCAGTCGCATGTGGGATCTCCGCTCCGGTTACTGGTCGGTCGGTGTGTGGATGGTGGTGAAACCCTCTGCCTGCAGTTGGTGGGCGGTGGGCAGGCGCTGGTGCAGCTCGCGTAGGACGTCGTCCGGGACCTGCCGGGGCCGGGCGGCGTTGCGGGCTTGGCAGATGTGAAGCGGTACGCCGAAGAGCACGGCCAGTGCGGGGCGCTGCCAGTAGCGGGCGCGGGCCAGCAGCCCGGTCCGCACGTGCGGATAGACGTTGGTGGCGTCGACCACGGTGGTCAGCCCCCGGGCGAGGCGGGCGTCCAGGAGCAGGTCCTGGATCTGTGCGGCGACGGGGGTGGCCGACTGGTCGGCGGCGTCGCCGGTCGCCAGCTCGCGGTATGTGTCGAGGCTGACGCGCCAGCTGGCCGGGTACCGCGCGGCGAAGGTGGACTTGCCCGCGCCCGGTGCGCCGATGAGGACGGCGAGGGTGCTGGGCTCCAGAGTCAGCGTGCTCACAGGTCGGGCAGGGCGTGGACGACGGCGTTGGTGAGGTGGGTGATGTCGGGGGCCATGCCGGTGGAGGCGAGGAAGAAGCCGAACATGATGGCGACGAAGGCGCCGCCGATGCTGAGGGAGCCTGAGCGGAGCAGGATGGCGAGGATGATGCCGAAGAGCAGGGCCAGGGATATGGTCACGGCCATGTGGGTGCTCCCGTCGAGGTAGCAGGGGCAGGGGTGGTGGCGGGCGCCGGTCCGGGGACCGCGGTGTCGGTGCGGGGGCAGGCGGCCAGGACCAGAGCGAGCAGCACGGCGCCGACGGCCAGGCGCAGGGGGCCGCGGATCATCGGGTGCCGTTCTGGTGGATGCGGCGGCTGTGGTTGTGCAGGCGGCGGCCGACGCGCAGGCGGTAGCGCTTGCCGTGGCAGCGGCGGCATGTGGTGATGCTGCGGCGGTGCAGGATGAGCGTGCGCCTCTCGCGTATGCCGGTGCCGCGGCATTTGCGGCAGTGGCCGAACGGCCGTATCGCGCACAACGCTGCGTAACCAGCGGCGGTGAGTATGAGTGCTGCCATAGCGGCGAGCATGAGGGGCCTCTCCCTTCCAGGGACGGTTTTCGGGGGTTGCAGCAGGTCAGCCGCTAGACGCTAGTGAGCTGTTCAGAGCGGGTTTTTGCTGCTAGTGGGGGTGCTAGACCTAGCAGGGCGGGGTGCTAGGTCTAGCAGCGCCGCTTGGGCTAGGCCGCAGCTCGATCAGCGTCACGCCGGGTGATGGCGGCGGTGATGTCGACGCGTTCGATGCCGCGGCGGTTCTTGCCTTCGCCATCGTCGGTGGTGCCCCAGACCTGGCCGGGCTTGATGCCCCAGGGCTTGAGTGCGGCGGTGACGGTCTCGCCCTTCCAGCCCGTGTAGACATCGGGGCGCAGTGCTTCGAGGCGGGTGGCGATGCGCTCGCACCACACGGCCTTCTCGGTGGCGGCGATGACGTCGGCCACGTCGGTGAGGATGTCCGCGCTGGCACTCTTCTCGGGGCCCTTGCCGATGGCGTGGCCGGTGACGTTGCCGTACTCCTCGCGCAGCTTGCGGGCGCGGGCAACCACCTGTTCAGCGGCAACGGCGTCCACGTACGCGCTCGCGACGATGCGCGGCTCGTCGCCTTCTCCGGCCATCCAGCAGATGCCGCGGTCGGAGCGGGAGAACATGGTGGCCCGGTATCCGGCCTTGTACATCGAGGTGCCCAGCACCATGTCGTTGGCGGGCTGGCCCATGACCTTCAGGCAGAACCGCAGGACAGCGTTGGCGCTGATGCCGGTGGGCAGGGACTTCGCGTCGGGGCGTTGGGTGCCGAACAAGCCGACGATGCCCAGCGCGGGCCCCCGCTTGGTGATGTCCTCGCAGACGGCTTCGATCTCCTTGCCGTACTTCTCGTGCTCGAAGCCCTTCTGGCACTCATCCAGCCCAACGAGGATGGGGTGCAGCCCGAGGCTCTTGTCGCTGGCCAGAGCTGGGGTGACTTTCGACTCCGGGCAGCGGGAGCGCGGCAGGTTCTTGATGACCTTTGCCCTGCGGCGAAGCTCGTCCTTCACCTCCCGCAGCGAGTCGAGGACGTAGGCGATGTCCTCGTCTTCCTCGCCTGCGCGGTAGCGGTGGCAGACCGGCTCCAGGGGCCCGAAGTCACCAGTGCCCTTGAAGTCGAACGCGTGGATCTCCGCGCGGGGGTCCAGGGCCGCGATCAGCAGGAAGAGCCGCATCAGGAACGTCTTGCCCATGCGGGGGATCGAGCCGACCACCACGGCGGCGAACATCAGCGTGACGTCCACGTCCCGCATGCGCTGGTCATTGCCGAAGACGACCGGCTTGAACAGGTCGACCTGCCCGGCCTTCAGCAGGGGCCAGGCCGGTTTGGTGGTCTCGTTCATCGGCTTGTCCCCCACCCACAGGATCAGCCGCCCCTCGTGCTCGGTGGGGTCGGGGGCAGGCCACACGCAGCCGACCTTGCGGCGCAGGCCCGAGGCGAGCGGTTTGCGGGCCTCCATGATGTCCTCGGGCGTGATGCCGTAGGGCAGGTCCAGATCAGCGCGGTATCCGGGGCCGTCCCGGGTGATCTCCGAGGTGAACTTCAGCCCGTTCATGTCGCCGCCCTTCTTGATGGCGGCGCTGATCTTCTGGTTGCCGATGGAGTCCAGGCCGCGCAGCACGATCGACCCGGTGAGCTTTTGTACCTCGGTCTTCAGGACCGCGGGGCCGACGACGGGCGCGTCGGGCTGCTGTCCGGCCATACCGAGCAGCAGCACACCGCCCGCCGCGAATGCGTACAGGGCACCGGGGGCCATGACGTACAGCCACAGGGCGAAGCAGGTGCCGAAGACCGCGGCGACCAGGGTGACCAGGCCGCGCAGGCGTACCCGGCCGGCACGCAGCTTGGCCAGGCGCATGTACTCCTCGGCATCCTCGCTGCGCACGGCGGCCTCGCGCAGCGGGGCGGCCTCGCGGTCCCACATCCACCGGTTAGTGGAGGCGACGAACCGGCAGGCCCCGCGCGGGGCCATGCCGGTCAGCCGCGCGGCATACACGGGCGCGCGCACCCCGTGATACAGGGAGGCGTAGGCGAGGTTGGTGCCCGCGTGGCGGGCGGTGGCGGTGAAGTCACGCCGGTTGGTCATCCACCCTGCCAGCACTGGCTTGCGCTTCTCGCTGGTCACCCCGGGTGCGGGGAGGTTCGGATTGTCGACCGGCACCGGGATGGGTGCCTTCTCCTCGTCGAGTGCTGCGGGGTCGGTGGGGACCGGCCGCAGGTGAGGCGGCCCGGTAATGGTGTCCGTCATGCTGGGAGTCCTGTCTCCTCGAAACGGGGTGGACGGGCCCGGGACGGCCGGTTGTCTTGGCGGGCAGTGCGGCCGTCCCGGGGCACGCTCAGGCCAGTCCGGCGCGGCGGACGGCGCTTTCGGTGTGACGGGCCCGCTCCTCGGCGGCCTTACGGTCGGCCTTGGCAGCGTCCCTTTCCGGGCCGCGGCGGGCGGCGCGCTCCGCGGCGCGGGCAGTGGCCAGGTCGTTCTTGGCCTGGTTGTCCTGCCTGAGCAGGGCTTTCGCCTCACGGGCGCCGCGCTCTTCCGCGCGGTCGTCGAGGCGCTGGATCCGGCGCTCGATCTTCGGGTCCACGGCGTCGGCGATGGCCTGCTTGCTGCCCCGCAGGATCAGCTTGGTGCGCTGCCACTTCTCGGACGCGGTGTAGGAGCGGTAGACGTCGCTCACTGGGTGTTCCTCCTGGTCAGGCGTAGTCGGCGAGGGGTAACGGGTCAGTCGTCGTCGGTCGTGGTCGCGGTCTCGTACCGGTTCGTGATGGGGCCGTCGGTCGTCTCAAGGCTTTGACCGCCGGTGATGGTGACGGTGCTTTCGATCTCGATGTCGTCGGGCAGGGGAGCGAAGTCGTCGCCGCTAAAACCGAAGATCTTCACGGGGTCCCTTTCGCGCGGGTGGTCCGGGGCGGTTGTCCCGGCTCCCCTCACCGCCCGTGCCAGACGGGCGGATCGGGCAACCGTCAGCGGCGGTACCAGGGCACGTACTGCTCGGTCTCCAGTACGCGGTCGGTCAGGCGCAGGTAGGTGTCGGTCTCTTCGTGGACGCCGGCTTTCTCGTCGGCGCGCTGGGTGGCGTGCAGGTCGGCCTTGGCCTGCTTGTGGTCGCGCACGGCTTGCTGACGGGCGGCCTTGGCTTCGGGGGTCTTCTTGCTGAACATTGCTCTCCCTGCTGGTCCGGGGCTGTCCCGGCTCCCCGCGGTCCCGACACGGTGTTCGGGGCCACAGGCAGCCGGTCAGCCGCGGCGGCGGGCCTTGTTGAGGGTCTTGGCTGCTTCCTTGCCTTCCGGTCCGCCGATGGAGCGCACCAGGTGCACGACGCCCCAGGTCAGGGCCACAGCGAGGAACGCGAGGAAGGCCAGGTCGGCGGCCATGGCGGTGAGCACGCCGACCAGCAGAGGGCCGAAGTAGACCCCGGCGGCCACCGCCCCGCCACCGGCCCCGGCCCCGAGCGCGACGCGCTGAAGGGTCCGGTCGGGCGGGGCCTGGTGGATGTGCTGGTGTATGACCTGCGGTGCCCCGGCCTGCGGCTGGTAGGGCACGGGGGTCGGGGCGTAGGTGTAGCGGCCGTCCGGAAGGCGGACGACCTGATCGTGTGGCACGGGGAGGTTGTCCACGGGCCATCCCTCCTTGCGAGGTGAAGGGGATGCGGGCGTGCCCCGGGCCGGATTCGATCCGGCGCCGTCACGGCTGGTTGCCGGGGCGGTGGAGATGGTCAGTTCTGGCGCCGGGCGCGGTTCTCTGCGCAGCTGAGCTGGGACGGGTCCAGGCGGGGGCCGTCGAACCAGCAGAACGGGCGGGTGGTGTCGGCTGCCTTGAACACGCGGATGGCGGCACCGGGCGGCGCATCCGGCAGAGCGACCACCCAGCCGCCGTCCAGGGAGGCCAGGAGACGGGCGGCGTGATGCTCGCACCCGTCGGCCCCGGCGAGGAGCATGTCGAGCACGGTCACGGCGACCGGACCGGCGCAGGGGGTCGGGTCGTCTGGGTGAGCGGCGGGGCAGCGGCTCTCCATGGCTGTCACCGGCCACCACCGAGCATATTCGGCTCGATCGAGAAGAACAGGACGGTGGTTCCGACACTATTCAGCCCGAAGTGCTTCTTGACCTGCTCGTAGACGGAGTTGTACAGCTGCCTGCGGGTGTGTACACCCTCAATGACGCGCGACGTTCCGTCTGTGGTGGCTTGCCGACCGTCGGCGGTCTGGACGGTCATGACCCAGTGGTACGCAACCGTCTGATCTGTCGTCGTGGTCATGTTCAGGAACTCCTCGGGGACTCGCAGGGATCAGGGAAGGCGCAGGGCACGCAGGTGCCGAGCGAGGTGGGGATGACGTAGCCCGCATCCCGGCGGCAGGCCGGGCAGATACGGCGGGCGGCCCTGGCCTTGGCCAGGGCCGCCCACTTCGCGGGTGTCATGGGCCGGACCGGGCGGGTGTGGTCGATGCGGTAGAGGTAGGCCACCAGCGGCGGGCGGCCCCGGCGGCGGGGCCGCTGGAGTTCCGCGGCGACGTCCTGGCCTGCAGGTCGCAGTTCGAGGGCGCGCAGTTGCCGTCGCGTGGCCAAGCCGTCCGGTGCGCACCGCCAGAGATAGACGGGCAGTGCGCTCATCACACGGCCACGCGCTTCCAGGCGGCCCGCAGTCGAACTTCGGATGCGGAGTGGCCGGCAGCGCGGAAGCGGGCGGCCATCTCGCGGTAGGACAGGGCGGGAATGCGGCTGTGACGGATCTCGTCGACCAGCTCATCCAAGGTGTCGTCGGGGAGCGCGGGCGCTTCCAGCGCGGGCACTCCGGTCGGCTCGCTCGGTCCCCACGCGGGCAGGTCCCAGCGGGGTGTGACGCCGGGCGTGACGGGGGTCGTCACGCTGGTCAGCGCCCTGCCGGTGCCCTCGCCCTTGCGGGCCGTCTCCAGCGTCGACCAGGCCTGGGAGAGCGTCTTGGCGGTCTGTGCCTGGACGCGTGCGACGCGGGCGCCGGCCGCCGTCACGGCCGTCAGCCTCGTCTCCTCTGTGGCGGCTTCCGCCCGCAGCCGGGCACGGGCCACGGCCGCCTCGTCGCGGGCTTCCTGTTGAATGCCCCGGATTGATTCCAGGGCGATCGCTGTGAGGGCGGTGCGCTCCCACAGCCCGTGCACCAGCCACAGCGCCTTGGCCGCGATCGGCAGCCACGCCACGGCCAGCCACGCGCCGGTGGAGTGGTCGGCGGTCAGCGCGTGGGCGATCAGGACGCCGGTTGCGATCAGGCCGAATGACCAGCCGACACCGGTCACCGACGCGGCTGTGGTCGCCCTGAGCGGCGAGACGGCGCTCGTATGCGAGGGTGGCCAGCCAACCGCCGTCGATCCCGAGACCGACGACCAGCGCGACGGGCCACGGCATCGCCGCGCCCAGCCACATCACGACCACGGCCAAAGTGAGGACCATGGACACCGCAGTCATCGCGACAGCGGGCAGAACCGTCTTGGCCTTCATCGCGCACCGCTCTCCCAGCGGGCGACGTGCCACAGGTAGCAGCCGATGAAGACCGCCAGGCCGCCGTAGCCGATGCCCAGGCGCCAGGACGGTTCGCGTGTCACGGCCAGGACCAGGCCGGTGATCCACAGCAGCAGTCCGAGGATGATGAGCAGCAGGGCCATGTGCCTCATGAAGGGCTTCGAGGTCATGCCGCACCTCCCGCCGGACGGACATCGACAGCCCCGATCAGCACCGCGGGGGATGTGGGATCGTCTGGCGACTGGGTGTCCTCCACCCACCGCCACTCGGCATCGGGCAGTACCTCGAAGCCCATCGCGGCCAAGGCGTCGGCCCGTTCCTGCTGGGTCGGCACAGACGCGCCCTCGAACTGGCAGTCCGGCCAGAGCCCCAAGCCCGGCACCATTACGTACACATGCCAGGCACCCGTGGAGTTCCCCATCTGCGCCGTGAACGTCTGCTCCCTCACAGCCACACGCCCCCCGCCGCAACCACAGCGGCCACGATCAGCAGCACCGCGCCCGCCCGGGTCAAGTCGATCGCACGCTGAAGGCCCTGGAACTTGCGCATCGCGATGCGGGACAGGTTGGCGATGTCGGCCGCCGCGTCATATGCGGCAAGCTCCGCCTTGAGGCCATCCGCGTCGAGCAGGGCCCACCGGGGGAAGCCATGCTTGCCCTTCACAATTGCAGCGGGCGGAACATGAAGCGCGATGAACGCAGCACGAGTTCGACACGGCTGCCCTTCACGAGCTTGATCAATGACGGCAAGCCGACGAGATGGCCGGCCCTGATCGTGATGCGCTGACCCCCGTACGTCTGATCGGCCGCCCCTCTGACGGAGAACACGCCGTCGTCCTCTTCGACCAGCCGGATTTGGCGCGGCGCGACGAACCATCGCACGGTCCCGACAATGGATTTGGCTGCGCTGTCGGTCCATCGCGTCAGGCCGTTGCCGATCTGGGTAGCAATCGCGAACATCACCAGGCGCCGCTATGGATTGCGTCGGATCGCATCATCGTAGTCGCTATGCCAGGACAGTACACGATATGGCTCTGCTGCGTTGTCGAGCAGCAGGATAACAGCCTCGAAGCGGGACTGACGGCCGCTATCGCTCTGAATTGCGATTGACACCCGCATCGCCGGGCTGCCCTCCAATGTGACGGCGCTGCGCGCCGCCTGCGGAAGCGTCTCCAAGAGCCGCGTGTCGCGCGTCCCCGGAGCCCTGTCATTGACGAACCCAAACAGCTGCTGCGGGCTCATTTCCGGCAACGCCGCGATGACCGCCGGCGCGGCGTCGGCGATGTTGATCTCGGCCCGCCCGCTATAGACCGTCAGATAGGGCATCGCCTTGTTCACCAGATCGGCCGGCATGCCGAGAACCAGCCGGAGCTCTTCAACATGAGGAAACGGTCCTCGGCGCGGACGGTAGGAGCGTCCGGCCGAGCGGTAGGCGGCCGCGTCCTCGTCTTGCGCGCCGGCGTTGTCGGCGTTCGCAGTGGTCCGCCACGCGACGACGCGGTCGGCGAATTCCTGGGCTGACGCCGCCGGCGCGCCGAGGCCCGAGAACAGCCCGGCGATCAGCGACTTCGGTGCGGCGTTCAAATCGATCCGGGCATCCTCGGAACGGTAATCCACCGACGCTCTCGCCCTGCCCAGGCGGAAGCTGAACCGGCCCGAGGTCGGCCGCTTGCTGATCTCGACGGCGTTCGCCTGGTACGCCGTCAGTTCAAGCGCCGCCGACACCAGCGCCTCCAAGCGCGGGCGATTCTCGTTGACACCGACGGCGTGGGCCGTGTTGACAACGTAGACCACGTAAATTGAAACGAGAGTCATCAGCGCAAGCAGCATCCACAGGACGGCGACAATGATGAAGCCGCCATTGCCAGACGCCGCCGCGCTGGCCTGCCATTCGCCCGCGAATTTCTTGAGACATGGCATCACGGTCTTTGCCCCCCCGATTGCGGCGGCCGGTTCAGCGGCGTGGCCGCAGGCGGCGCGGGCGTTTGACCGAAACAGTTGCGGCCGCCATCCTTCACGCACCCGGCCGGCGCGTTGGCGTGGACCACAGCCACCGTCGAGACCGGCAGCGTCCGGCCGGATGTACCGTCGCGGATGGTGAGCTGTATCGCGCTCGGCAGTTCGCCGCCTTGCCAAGTCGGCGCCCACCGGCGATCGGGTCCAGCATAGGAAAATATCAGGCGGAACGGCGGACGGATCAATGCCACCGGGTTGCCGAATCGGATTTGGCCGATGTCCTCCGACGCGAGCGGCACGTAGGGTGCCGTCGTGCGCACTACGATCGGGCCCCCGGCATCGCCCAGTTCGCCCAATCTCACCATCTCCAGCCCGTGCGGCGAGTTGGGGCCGACCGCGGTACGGACCAGGGTGACCGACCGTTCCAGCCCCTCGAACATCAGACCCCCGCCCTCGCCGCTCGTCGGAATCAATTCGGCTGCCGACAGATCGGCCACGATGCGCTCGATGCCCAAGGCCAAAAGCTCGTTACGCTGCGACTGGACCAGACCTCGGTTCCAGTTCGGCAGCCATTGCGCCGTGACTGCGGCAAGCGCGGCAAGGATCGACAACAGCAGCGCGGTCGAGATCAGCGCTTCGATCAGCGTGAAGCCGGCGTCCGGTGCGTTGCGGCGGGGCTTCATGGCAGCGCGGTCCGCTGCAGGCGAACAGTGTTGATCTGGATCGTCCGTCCGCCAGGCGATCGAACGGTCAGCACCATCGTGAAAGGCTGCCACCGTGACTGTTGCTGAGCCGAATTGACCGGTTCGCCGGTATAGGGGGCGATGTCGAGGCGCCAGCGGAACCCGGCGGTTTCGCCCGCCATGGAATTGACCTTGACGTCGCGCTGAGCGAGCAGGCCCGCCATGATGGCCCGACTGGTTTCGGTCATCACCAGATGCTCTTCGGTCGCGCGCGTGCCCTTGACGCCGACCGCGACCAGGGAACCGATCGAGACCAGGCCCGCCGCCAGCACCGCCAGAGCGGCCAGGACTTCGATCAAGGTGAAGCCGGCCGATTCGCCAACCGCCCTGCTTTGGGCGCGGCACAGCAGTCGCAGTCGCGCCAAAAGCCACGTCCTCGTCGCCGCGGAGGCACCGTTGCGCGCCGCGGGCGGCATGTCGTCAGCGCCGGGCGTTTGCGACAACTTCGACACTCCCCGTCAGCCAATTGACCCGGATCTGATAGCCGGCGCCCGGCCGACTGATCGCCACCACTCCGCCGCACGACATGCCCGATTGAAAAAACATGATCTCCGCATAGCCGGGACGACCGCCACAACGCTCGGCCAGCATCGCGTCAAAGCGCACATCGTCCGGCAGTCGCAACTGCTGGCCGTTCGACCCCGAGCGGATGGTTCGTGCCGGCACGTCGACGTGCGTCGCGACGGCGTTGCCCCGCCGGATTGCGGCGTATCGATCAGCCTTCAGCAGCGCCGCGGTCTCAAGCGCATAGGCTTCGAGCTTGGTCCGCGAGGTGCTGCGCGGTATCTGCGGGAGGATGATTGCGATCAGCAGTCCGATGATCGCCAGGACGCAGACAACCTCGAGCAGAACGAAGCCATCCTGCCCACGAAGGTCAACGCTGCCAATTCCCAATGTCGGCGGCGTTGCCCGCGCCGCCTGCGTGTCCGTCGGAGCCATAGGACATGATCTCATAGCTGCCGCGCTGTCCGGGAGAGCGATAGACGTAGGGGTTGCCCCAGGGGTCGTTCGGCACGATGCCGCCACGCAGGTAGGGGCCGTTCCAGCTTGTGGCGCCTCCAGGCGCTTGCGCCAAGGCCGCAAGTCCTTCCCCGGTCACAGGGTAGCGGCCATAGTCGAGATAGAACAGGTCGAGCGCGCTTGAAAAGCTTTCGATCTGGATTTTCGCCGCCTTGACCTTCGAGTCCTGGAGGTAGTTCAGCACACGCGGACCGACCAACGCCATGATCAGGCCAATGATCGATATCACGACCAGAATCTCGACAAGCGTAAATCCGGCTGAGCCCGCTTTGGATCTCTTGCGGTCTGGGGGCCGAGACAATTTGCTCATGCCTGCACTTTTTAGCGTCGCCACCAGGATAATTTTACCGCATGCAACCCCAACAAGCTAGCTGATGATCTGACTGACGGACAACAGCGCGCTCATGACCGACACAATCAGTCCGCCGACCACGATGCTGATGACGATGATCGCTGCCGGGCCGGCGATTCCGACCACCCGGTCGAGGCTGCGCTGCAGCTTGGCTTCGTAGAATTCCGCGACGCGGCCGGCCAGCATCGGCATTTGCCCGGTTTCCTCGCCGAGGCGCAGCATCCGCACCGCCATGACCGGCAGCACATCCGAGTCCCTCAGCGCGTCGGAGAGCTTCGCGCCATGCCTGGTCCGGTCCGCGGCCTTCGCCCAACGCTCGCCCTGTCCGATCGCGGTCATGACCTCGACCAGGATGCGCAGCGCCGAGGTCAGGTGCACGCCGCTGCCGAGCAGGATCGACAAGTTTCGGCAGAACAGTGCGGTCCGGTGATACATCAGGACTGCGCGGATCAGCGGCACCTTGGACAGGCCGCTCATCAGCGCAGCACGAAACGTGGCACGTCGAAACAAGAACCAGCTCGCGCACAGCATCACAATCAGGGCAACCGCGATCGCGGTGCTGTGGGCATTGAGGAAATTCGAGAGCCCGATGAAGCCGCTCAAGATCGGATCGAGCTTGGCGCCAAAGTCCCGCAACACTGCGCCGAACTGCGGCAAGACGAACATCAGGAAGAAGGTCAACACGCAGGCCGCGGCGCCGAGCACGAACAGCGGATAGCGGACGGCATCGCCGATCCGGCGGCGCAGTTGTTCGGCGCGCGTGCGGTCATCACCGAGCATTTCGAGCAGGCGGTCGAGCGATCCAGTGGCCTCGCCGACGCCGACCAGCGTTGTGTAGAGGACTGGGAACAAAGTCGGGTGATGCGACAGCGCGTCGGCGAAGCTTTCGCCGGCCACCACCGACGCCCTGACCTCGTTCACCACCGGACGCAGCCGGCCGAATTCGGTGTCGCTCGACAGCAGTTCCAGCGCGTCGTTGATGCGCACGCCTGCCCGCAAAAGCAGCGCCAGATCGCGCGTGAAACGGGTGATCTCCTCGAAAGTCGGCCGGTTCAGCGATGAAAGGCCAAAGCTCGATGACCGGGCGCGCTCCTCGGCGGGCTGCTCGATCAGCACGTAGCCCAGCATCTCGATGCGCTGCACGACCTCGGCGGCGCTGCCGGCGGCGATCGCGCCGCTGACGAGTTCGCCGCCGTCGGTCAGTGCGCGATATCGGAAGGTTGGCATCGGCTTACCGGATCGACGTCACCCGGAGCACCTCGGGTGCCGAGGTCATGCCGGTGCGGCACTTGGCGACGGCGTCGTCGACCATGGTGGTCATGCCGGCCTCGATCGCGGCCCGCTCGACAACGCCAGAGTCGGTCGATGCGCCGATCAAGTCTCGCACCTCCTTGGCCATCTCCAGAATCTCGAACACTCCATTGCGGCCGCGATACCCGGTGCCGCCGCAGCGTTCGCAGCCAACCGGCCGATGCACATGATCGCCGGCCTTGAAGCCGAGCAGCATGTATCGCGGATCGTCATCGAGGTCGGCGGCGGTGAGCCGGTGCTGTGCCTTGCAGCGGTCGCAGAGAACCCGAACCAGCCGCTGGGCGATCACGGCCCGCAGCGTCGACTTGAGCAGAAAGCCCTCGACGCCGAGGTCGAGCAATCGCGGCACCGCGGCCGCCGCGGTCTCGGTGTGCAGGGTGGTCAGCACCAGGTGGCCGGTGAGTGCCGCGTGGATCGCGATGTTGGCGGTCTCGGCGTCGCGCACCTCTCCGACCATGATCACATCAGGGTCCTGCCGGACGAAGGCGCGCATGGCGCTGGCAAAGGTCAGTCCGATCGAGGGCTTGACCTGGGATTGATTGATGCCCGGGATTTCGTACTCGATCGGATCCTCGATGGTCAGGATCTTCCGGGTCCGGTCGTTGAGGATCGTCAGCATGGTGGCGAGTGTCGTGGTCTTGCCGCTGCCGGTCGGCCCGGTGACAACAATCAGCCCATGCGGCAGCGCCAGCAGCCGGCTCAGTTTCTCTTCATCCGCGCTGGACAGGCCGAGCTTGGTCAGGTCGAGCAGGCCGCGATCCTTCGGCAACAGGCGAATGACAGCCGCCTCGCCGTACTGCGTCGGCATGGTGGCGACGCGGACATCGAGATCGGATCGGCCGATTTTCACGCGCGCGGCGCCGTCCTGGGGCAACCGCCGCTCGGCGATGTCAAGACCCGCCAGAATCTTGACCCGCGACACCAGGGCTTGCGGCAGCACGCCGACCGGGGTCGGGATCGAGCGCAACACGCCGTCGATCCGCATGCGCACCAGCAAGCCCGACCGGAACGGCTCGATATGAATATCGCTTGCCCGCAGTTCGATAGCCAATTCGAGCAGTTCGCTGACCGCATGAACCACGGGCGCGCCGCTCGCAAGGTCACGCAGATTCTCGATGTCGTCGTCGGCATGCGCCGGGCTTTCGGCCGCCACCTCAACTTCGCGCTCGCTGATGCGTTCGGACAGGACAGTCTCGATATCCTCGAACGAGGCGATCGCGACCTTGACCGGGCCATTCAGCACGATCTCGGCGGCGCGAATGGCGGCCACATGGGTCGGGTCCGCCATCGCCAGCGTAAAGCCGTCATCGCTCTGAAACGGATAGACCGCGGTCTCGCGGAGGAAGCGCCGGGAAAACTGCCCGACCAGGCCTTGCGCATCCAGGAGTTCCGGCAGCCGCAGCCGCTCGATGCTCCAGAAGCTCGCGACCTCCTCGGCGAAGCCGCTGGCCGACAGTTCAGTCAATTCCCAGAGCGCGCGAAGGCTCAATTCGCCATCTTGAACCGCGTGCTTCTTCGACTTGAGCGGGCCGTTCGCAGGCAAAGCGCATTTTGCCAGCAAGTATTCGGCAAATTCTCTGCCTGCGATTTCTGCCATTGCTGCCGGCCGCTCGCCTGAAAGCGGATGTCGCTGCTTGACTCCCAGGAATTGAATTATTGATAATACGGTACTGTGTTCGTTGCTAGCGTGCAACCTTTCGCCCCTTGAGGGGATCGGCAAGAGTAATGCGTGGGTGCCGCCGAGCCGATGGTCATGGCAGGGCTCGCTTCGGCGTTGCCGTTGTTGTTCTCGCAATTGTCGGCGTTGTGCTCGCCGCTTGCGGAATGCTCGAGAAATCGGAGCTCAAGGGCCCGCCGACCATCACCGACCGGTTGCGTACGCTCGACCTGTTGCCGCGCAATCTTGAGCAGCGCGAGACCGTAAACTCCAACTCGCCGTCCCGCGCTCAGGCACAGGTCTACGGTCCTGGCAACCCGGCGCCTGTCATTGCCATGGGGAGCGCACCAGCCCAAGCCCAACCCAATGGCGAGGGTTACGACCTCAATTTCGAAAACGCGCCGGTGGCAACGCTCGCGAAGGTCATCATCGGCGACATCCTCGGCAAGGGATACACGATCGATGCGCGCGTGCAGGGCACCGTCAACTTGTCATCCGGACGGCCGGTGACCAAGGCCGAGGCGCTTTACGTTCTTGAAAATGCGCTGCGCATGGACAATGTCGCGCTGCTGCGCGATCCGACCGGATACCGCCTGGTGCCTGCACCCGAGGCGCTCGGCGGGGCAGCGGTCGACAAGACCGCGACCACGGAGCCCGGCTTCGGCATTTCGATCGTGCCCCTGCGTCATGTCTCGGCGCAGAATATGCTCAAGCTGCTCGACGGCTTCGCGACGAGACCGGGCGCGGTGCGAGTCGATGCTGGTCGCAATGTCGTGCTGATTCAGGGCACCGGCACGGAACGCCGCAATGCCATCAACACCGTGCTGAGCTTCGATGCCGATTGGATGCGCGGTCAATCGGTCGGCATATTCCCGATCCGCAACAGCACGCCTGAGCCGATCGTCGCCGAGATCGAAAGGATCATGGACACCGGCGAAGGCGGGCTGGGCCAGAACATGGTCAAATTCCAGCCGATCACCCGCCTGAACGCCATCCTGGTGGTGAGCCGCAAGCCCGACCTGGTGGCGGCGGCGGGAACCTGGATCGCACGGCTTGACCAGTCGGACAACGCCGGCACCAACCTGAAGGTCTATCGCCTGCGCTACGGCAATGCCCGGCAGATCGCGGCCCTGCTGTCGGATATCTTTGGTGCTCGAACCGGCGCCACCGCGAGCTTGGACAACGCCGGATCACAGCTCGCCCCCGGCGGGGGAGCCGCTGTCAGCTCGAACACCGGTGTCCTTCGATCGCTCGGCGTGACCCCTCCTCGGCAATCCATCGCAATCGCGACAACCGAAGCATCCGGGGCTGCGGCGCGCACCGCGCCCGGCGGCGCCATCGACCGCCCGACGGATGACCCTGGCGCGGGGCGCGGCGGGGCGGCGACCGGCGACATTAGAATCACCGCGGATGTCGCCAACAACTCAATTCTGGTATTCACCGATCAGCAGAACCATCGGCTCGTCGAGCAGACCCTGCGCCAGATTGATCGGCCGCAGCTGCAAGTGGCGATCGACGCGACCATCGCCGAGGTCACGCTCAACGACAACCTCAACTATGGCGTACAGTTTTTCCTCAAGAGCAAGGACGTCGAACTCGGGGACGACAAGGGCTCGATCATCAACAGCATCGGCGGCGCCGTGCTCGCCCAGGCCTTTCCTGGATTCAATTTCGTGCTCGGTTCGAAAGCCGAACCACGCCTGATTCTGGACGCACTGCATGGCGTGACCGACGTCAAGATCCTGTCGACACCATCGATCGTCGTGCTGAACAACCAGGTCGCGACCCTTCAGGTCGGCGACGAGGTTCCAATCTCGACCGGAACCGCGACCGTCCTCACCTCCAACAACACGGTGGTCAACACCATCGACTATCGCAACACCGGTGTCATTCTGCGCGTGCTGCCGCGCGTCAACGCCAACGGCAATGTGGTCCTTGAGATCGAGCAGGAGATCAGCAACGTCTCCAAAGCAGGCACCACTACCTCGAATTCAAGCACCACCACCCCCAACCTTACGCCGACGGTATCGCAGCGAAGGGTCAAGAGCTCGATAGCCGTCGCCAGCGGCCAGACGGTGTTGCTGGCCGGCCTGATCAGCGATCAGGAAGACCTCGACCGCAAGGGCATCCCAATTCTCGATTCGATACCGGGCATCGGCAATATGTTCGCGACTCAGTACAGAACCAACACCCGAACCGAGCTTATTCTGTTCATCCGGCCGCAGATCATCCGGACGCCCGTGGACGCCAACATGGTTGCCGAGGAATTGCGCTCCAAGCTGCACGGCCGGTTGGTGGGCTCGACCCCGGCGCAAGTCGGTGCGCCGTCAAGCCTGCCGTTCCGCTAGCGGGCGCTCACGATGGCCTGGCGGCCGAGGCGCATCGCTCGCGCAGAGACAGCCACACTCGGTCTCGTCGCAATCGCCGCCGGCGCAGCCAGCATTCTCGCCAAGCCCGACGTCGGAGGCCTCTTCGGCGCCGCACTTGCGCTGCTGATGCTGGCGATCGCGCGCCATGATGCTCGCCACCTCATCATTCCCAATCATTTCGCCGCCGCGGCCTTTGTCCTGGCCCTGGCTAGTGCTGCGGCCATGGAGCCGCAATTCATGCTTGCCGCGATCGGTGGCGCACTGCTGCGCGCCGCGCTCGCCTCCGCCGCATTTCTTGCGATCAAGCTCGGCTATCGATGGTGGCGCGGGCTGGAGGGCATCGGCATGGGCGACGTCAAGCTTGCAGCCGTCGCCGGCGCATGGCTCGACTGGCTGCCGCTTGCCGTGGCGATCGAACTGGCGGTGCTCTCCGCGCTCGCCGGCTACCTGCTGCGCCAGATCATCAAGGGCCGCGCGCTGCGCGCGACCAGCGTCTTGCCGCTGGGCCTCTACCTTGCGCCATCGATATGGCTGGGCTGGCTCCTGCAATGGACGTTACTGGTTCCGTAAACCGGGCCCGGCAGGTTGCGGCACGGCCGATATCATGGTTGGATTTGCACTCTGTCACAGGCGGGGTGGATCGTGACAAGCGCCATGCGACATATCTTTCGATGCATGCTCCTGATGCTGGTCGCGCTTGGGCCGGCCCACGCCGAGCCGCGTTCTCTGCGTGCCGCGATCGCCGCCTACGATCGCCAAGATTTCACCAGGGCGGCGCGTCTGTTCCACCCTTTGGCCGAGCGTGGCAATGCCCAGGCGCAGTCCCGGCTCAGGTTGATGTTTGTGTCTGGCTTCGGCGTGCCCAAGAACTATGAGGCTGCGGCTTGGTGGACCATGCAAGCGGCAGTGCAGGCCGAGGCGTCGGCCCAGTACCGGCTCGGCCTGATGTACGACAAGGGCCTGGGCGTCCCGCAAGACTATGTCGAGGCGTACCGGTGGCTCAATCTGTCGAGCGCGAACACGAAGCCTTACATGCGCGCGCAGGCCGCACGGATCCGCGAAGCGGTTGCCACCAAGATGACGGTTGGCCAGCTCGCTGCCGCCCAGGAGCTGTCCATACTGTACTATCCCAGTCCTCCTCGCTGGCTCTGGCGCCCGATGCCGTTTGGCCCGTGACCCGTCGCTTGGCGACTTGAGGGTGTCATGAAGGTCCCCCGTCGATCCTTTCTGCAGCTGACCGCAAGCGCCGCCGCCCTGCCGGCGCTGCAATCCATAGCCAAGGGGGGCACCTATCCGTCGCGACCGATCACATTGGTCGTCTTCGTTCCCGCCGGCGGCGCACCCGACATCAGCGCGCGTTTTGTCGGTCATTTGTTGTCGCAACGGCTCGGCCAGACTGTTGTGATCGAGAATCGACCGGGCGCCGGCGGCAATCTGGCCCTGCCCAGGCGTGTCGCGCGCTTCCCCGAGCGGCGTGGCTCGACACTGTCTTTTTGCTCGTGGGCGCGCCGCATGCCCGTCAACGTCACGCTTTTTATGAAACGAAGCAAGCGTACCAGCGTCACGCCGAACATTAGAGGACCAAGATCGCGGCCTTTTACTCTCGGCACCTTCGTGATGTTGGCCAGTCCTTCGCTGGCTCAGAAAACGGTTCCGGAATTCATCGCCTATGCGAAGGTCAGATCCCGGCAAGAAGTATCAAACCTGACCTCCAGCCTGGCGCCAGGTAATTTGAGCCATCTGTCGGAGCAGCTGTTCCAAGATCCAATGACCGGCATCGAGCTGGTCCACGTCCCCTACAAGGGAGCCGTAGCAGGCGCATGCCGGGATGCTGGCCGGCGGATGTGCACAATTTATGTTTGTGACGCCATGACTTCAGCCCTTCCGCATATCCGATCGGGCAAATTGCCCGCGCTGGCGGTGACGACGGCGACGCGTTCCAAGGCATTGCCGGATGTCCCCGCTGTCGCCGAGTTTGTCCCGGGATATTCGGTGAGCTCGTGGCTGGGTGTTGGCGTTCCCAAGGGGACGCCCAGTGACATCGTCGATAAGCTCAATAGCGAGATCAACGCGATCCTGGCCGACCCCACGACCAGAGCACGGTTTGCCGATCTTGGCAGCGAGCCGCTCACCGGCTCCGCCGCGGAGTTCGGCAAGTTTATCGCCACAGAAGCGGACAAGTGGGGCAAGGTCATCCGGGTCACCAGCATCAAGTCCAAGTGAGCAAGCGTCGCAGAGCAGAAGCCCGTCGCTCTTGGACTGCAAATGGATGCTGGGTCTATTCGCCAAACCTGCCCTCGAGCGCTACGCGCGACGGCTTTCAAGTTCAAGGGTCACCAGTCGCGCCAGCAGCGTAGCGGGATAAAGTTGTCCAATGATGGAACTCCAAGTTGCAAAGGCTGCGCGCGATCGGATGCACCGGCACAATGTCACCGTAGCCGGTCGAAGTGAGCGTAACGAAGCTGAAATAAATCAGGTTCGACGCCAGTGCCGGGCTGTCTTCAATCGTAACGCCTGAAATCGCACCGGGGATGAGCAGACCGACAAACGTGAAGAGTGCGACGAAGCTCAATGCAATCGTCAGGTAAAGCAGAATTGCACCGATAATCCGATGGTAAGTCACCAGTCCAGGCGCAAAAACCGCGCGAGCGGAAACAACACTCAACGTCACGCCAAGCAGGAGCCAAGCGCCGGCAATGAGATTGATGTCAAGCTTGGTCTGCTGTCCGAGTTGAAGCACTGCACCAATGACGTTGATGCCGAGCGCAATCAGCAATATCACCGTCGCCGTCGGACTTCCCGACAGGATCAGGACGCCACCAATGAGCGCTAACGCGAATACGAACTCAATCCCCTCGAACACAAAGACTTCAGCGGATTGAAGCGGCGCGAACACGAACATCATGCATAAGAGTAAAATCGTCAGAATGGTCAGAAGCGGGTCACTCCACCGCTCCCGCAACTGGCCAAGGCGGTCCCCGATATTCGTGCTGATGGAAGACATTCCGACGGCGCTCCCATAACTCCCATAGTGCCATAGAGCCGCATACCACAGTTGCGGTTTGCAGGCTCGGCGTTCCCCGCCACCGTATTAACGGCCTCACTTGAACAGTGAGCCCGCCGAGGCTCCGCGACTTCTTGCCGTGCGCAATGATCCGCTAGGCGCGCGGCGGCCGGCGCCGCTCGTGGAACCAGGCGCGGAACTCCGTCATCTTGGCGCGCTGCGACGCCGGCGCGTGACGCTTGCAGGTCGCCGCCTCGTCGCTTTTGTCCGGCGCGCCCCAGCGCAGTTCGACGCAGTCGTTGAGATTGTAGGCCATCTCGAGTCCAGCGCGCGGTCGACACGTCTTTGAGCGACAGCGTCCATTGCGAGCCGTCGCTGCGCGGATACGAAAACCTGCGCGCCGCAAGTTCGGAGGCGAGCACGCTCTGCAGTTCCGCCTTGACGTCGGCGACGCTCTTACCCTCTCGGCATCGCATAGCGCTCGGGCCGCCGCGCGACGCGATCCGGGAAATCCGCGCACCACGTCGATCGCGATCAGCAGGCGCAGATCGCGCGACGGCGTGGCGAAATCCTCCCACGCGCCGGTGGTCTCGAAGATCGCCGGGCCGTCCGGCATGCTGGCCTCGCCGCTTGCCGCTCATTCTGGAACTTGCGGCCGTTCTCGACCGAGGTGACGCGCGCCTTCACCTGCTCTTCGAGCGATGTGATCGCCTCCTTGCATCGCGCGCAACGGATCGAGCGGCGCGGGCGACATCACGTCGTCCATTCGGTCGTAGAACTCCTCGACGCCAGCTTCGACTGGTCGAGCGAGAAGTCGCCGTACTGTCGGATTCTTCGCGATCTCATCATTGGTCAGCCGCCGCAAGCTCGCCGCTCCGGTCGGCGAACGATCGGCCGGAAGCGCTTGAAGCCGGGGCCGCCGAGCGCTGGATCTGTCGCGAACAGGAAGTTGCCGCGCCAGAAACGCTTGCGCGCGACGGTCCCGTCGGGCTGCGCGTCGACGGCGAGGAACACGCCGGCCGCAGCCGTCGGTCTGCGGCACGCGCCGCACGAGCACCAGGATATGTCCGTACGGATCGGCATAGACGGTGCCGGGCGCAGCGTCTCCTGCGTCAGCGGTACGGGATAATAATCGGTGTTGTTGTCGGTCGAGCGCGGTTCGGCCCGATCCGGAATGAACGCCGTCGGCGACGGCTGCGCGGATATTGTAGCCGAAGCGAGGCCGCGAGCCCGAGCGCTTGGCCGCGGTCGAGGCGCGGGCGGCTTCGGCGGCGGCGTCGCTGAGTCTGCGGCGCGGCGGCGCCGAACATGCCGAAATCGCTCGCGGTCGCGGCTGGCTCGCAGGCGCGGCAACCTGCTTGGGCGGAGGCGGCGGCGGTTCGGTTCTGGATGTTCCACCACGCGGCATCGCGGCGGTTTGCCGCCGCCGCCGCGCGTGCATTTCGAATAGCCGAACGGCAGCCCCATCTTGAATGCGAAATAGGCGCGCAAGAAGTATGGAAGGTCGGCGCAGTCGGGGCGGATGACCAGCCCCATCGAGTCTTCGCTGAGACCCAGATGGTTGAACAGGAAATTGCGCGACCGGTCGCGCAGCACCTCGTGCAGCGCCGGCCATGACAGCGCTGCATCGAGCGGCGCGTCGAACAGCTTCTCGATCCAGGCCGAATACAAGTTTTCCGTTCCGCGTTCCAGGTGTTGCGCAGCGGCCAGACGCTGCCTTCGGTCGCGCGCGGCGGCGGCGGCTTGGCGGCGCGCACCGCGATGTCGCGCGTGATCGTGCCGCATTCGGCCGGTCGAGCTTCCGCGCGTGAGCTTGGCGTGCCATGTCCCCGCGGCCGGCGTTGCAACCTCGGCGAACCAGAAATACGGCGGGCCGCCGCGACGTTCGCGCGATTTGGCCGCGACGCTGCCGTCGGGCGCGATCAGCGAAAGCTCGCCCTCGAGCGGCTTCTCGGCCGCGAAGCATGACGCGCAGCGGCGCGCCCTTCCACGGCGCGAGCGGCGAGGGCAGCACCGCGAGTTCGGCGGCGTCGTGCACAGCCGCGGGGCTGAACCTTGGGCCTGTGATCCCCAGTCGATAAAAGGAGGACCAACAGTGGACCGGCAATCAAGCTGTCGCAGCTCTGCAATCTCGCGTACCGGCAGCGAAGCCCGTTTGCATCCTTTGACCGCAGATCAACGCGATTGCGCGCGCTCTCAGTTATCATGGCACAATCCATTGCAGGACGCAGCAGACATAATAGACTCATCTCAACTGCAGCAGCACGAACCATTTCCTATCGTTCAGCGAGCATTTGACCGGATGGCCGGGGGCTCGGTGTCGGCCGCGGCTGCGGCAAGTTCCATTGGCCAGCGCCGCCGCAATGGCCTTTTGACTTGCCGAGAACTTCAGGTCGTTCTGCAGGTTCATCTTCCTGGCGCTGACGGCCTGATTGACGTTACCCCCGATGGTGTAAATCTTCCGGGCGCGCACATCGATAGAGACGACCACCTCGCAATGCGTGCGACGGACCGAACGCACTCGGCACCGCCGCCGAGTTCCGCGCGGATGCGCTCGCGCACCGCCTCGTCGGTCAAGGCCGCAAGCACGGGCTCGCGCTGAATGGCAGATCAGGTCGCCGACGCGAGGCCGGGTCATGGTGGACGGGCACGCGCGATAGGCGCGCTCGTTGGGCTTGTTGTCGAGCTCGGCCGGATGGTGGCGAAGGCATCGTAGATATAGGCGCGGTGGGCGTTGGCAAAATGCAACGCGCCGGGCGTGACGCCCGCCTGCGGATCACGTAGCTGATGAAGGCCGCCGACCAGCCGGTATCGGTGATGGCGGCGCGCAACGCCGCCTCGCGCAGCGCTTCTCGCGACTCCGGGTCAGACGCGCCGCTCGGCGCGCATCAGGATGCCGGCGCTGGTCGGCACGCCTCAGCGTGCTCGTCGCCTTCGTCGAGGTCGAGGCGTCGCGATAGCCGCGCACCTCGATCTTGTCGGGCTTCGTCGCCGAAAAGCGCCCGCCAGTATTTCATGACCTGCCACCAGCCGAGATGGCCAAGGGTGGCCCGCGCGCTGCCCCGTCGTCCTCCTCGGCTCGGCCTCGGTCAGGCCGAAGTGGAACAGCTCGCCGTTGGCGTCGATGCGGTGGCCGCCGAAGCTGTGAACTCGTCGATGGCGGTCTGGGCGATGCGGCGGCCGACCGCGGTCGCGGGCTTGGCCGCGGTGGCGTCGCAGCGCGCCTGCACGGCTCGCCAGAACGCCGCCGCGGAACGGTCGGCCTGCCCGAACGCCGGCTGCGCGGCCATGCCGATCACCATGACGATGGCACTGACAGCGGCACGCATGTTCCCTCCTTGGCAGCGGAACGCACCCCTTTGGTGCAGGATACGACCTTCTGATCGTTCCCGGTACAAAAGAAGGAGTCCCAGTCGGCCATGGCAGGCTGAACGTCCCCGGGTCATCGCCGGGATGATGGTAATTAATGCGCTAAAATAACGCTCGAATGCATCGAAAGGCGGCCATCGCCGCGGGTAACCAGGTGAGCGGCACGACTGTTTGGGCCGTGAAAGGCCCGTTCACCACAGGCCCCGAGCAAAACCGGCTCCAATGTACAGTGGGTCCGAAACTGGGATGGCGATTTACGCCCCATAACTGGCTGCTTTGTTCGCCCTGGTGGGTGAAGGCCGGTGGGTGCACTCGGTTATGTTTTCCACTGCCTATCCGACGGGGCCAACTCGAAGCCATCAAATCCGATTGCGAACGGTGGAGTATCATTGGAAGCTCGCGAACGACACCCAGTAAAAGAGTGGACATGGACGCGATGAACCAGAGCAGACAAGACACGCATTGCCCATCTGGCAGGGCCGACGGCAACCATCCAGAACACGCCGCCGCTCGTCACCTCGAACAAGGCGCGCGCCAAGCATGGCTTGCCATTGCTCAAGGATGCCGACGGCGCGCCGCTGCGGCATGACGCCCTGCGCTCCCAGCGCCTCGCAGCGCCGGCCAAGGTCTATGTCGAGCAGTTTTCCGCCCATCCGTTGGAATCCGACGTGGCCGAGCTCTACGGGCCACCAGACGGATACATCGGCGCCGACGGCGTGTTCCGAAAGCAACGCCAGAACGCCGGCGACAAGGCGGTCTACGAGATCGAGCTGAAGCCGGAAGATGGCCTGTATCCGCTGCCCTATATGGCGACCCAGGCCGACGGAACGGCGTGGGAGGAGGAATGCACCTCGCCAGGCGCCCCCAACGGCCGCCAGGGCTTCTTCCCCGACGGCTCGCGCAGCTTCGAGGAAATCGACCGCATGTCGATCGGCGTCGAAGGCACCGCGAGTCTGCTGTCGTCCATCGCGACGATCGACTTCTACCGCGGCGTGCCGCCGGGCGGCTTCACCAAGGGACTGCCGGCGCATCAGCGCAGCGACAAGGGTTCGAGGGAGACATTCGCGCCGGAAGTCCGCGGCACGCATTTCTTTGGCTACAAGCCCTATCACCTCGCCGTCGCGCCGCCGCGGCCGGCGCTGGCGAAGGCGACCAACGACATGCAGGCGCTGGTGTCGAGCGGCGACTACGATGGCGTGATCTGGACCCAGGGCAGCCCGCAGATCGAAGAGAGCGCCTATTGGTTCAATCTCCTGATCGATACGACCTTGCCGATCTGCGGCAACGCGGCGCAACGTCCGCAAGGCCAGATCAGCGCCGACGGGCCGGCCAACATCGTCGACTCCGCGCGCTTCATCCGATCGCGCGTCTGGGCCGATGAGCAAGGCCGCAACCGCTGCGGCGTTGTGGTGATCCAGGAGCAGCAACTGTTTGCCGCGCGCGAGGTCACCAAGGCCGATGCGCGGCCGGGCGGCTATGTGGCGGCCGGAGGCCACGGCGGCATCGTCGGCAACATCAGCCACACCGGCCGGATCGCGCTCACCTATCTGCCGGTCTTCAAGCACACTTATCGATCGGAGCTGAAGATCACCACCCTGCCGAAGCACGGTGAAGGCCGCGACGAAGGGACCGCGCGGCATTGAGATGATCGATGTCGCGGTCAAGGACGGCAACGGCAAGCTCCTCGCCGGACGCCATTCCCGTCGTCACCATCTCGGCCGACGGCGGCTATTCCGGGATGGACTACGGACACGACACCGCGCCCGAGATCGACCTGATCGCCTCGATCGAGCACAAGCTCGGCCTCGGCCTGCTCACCGGCTTCGTCATTCAGGGACTGGTGCCGTACGGCCGCACGCCATCGCACACGCGCAACAAGCTGCTGCTCAAGGCCACGTTCAGCGGCATTCCGGTCGCCGTGGCGGGCCGCGGCGCGCCCATGGGTTTTGCCGACCCGACGCCCTTCCAGATCGCCGCCGCCAATCTCACCGCGATCAAGGCTCGATTCCTGCTGATGGCCTGCCTGTTGAAGTTCGGCAGCCTGCCGGCGGCAAAAGATCCCGACAAGCCGACAGCCGCAGAACTGGACGCCATCCGCAAGGCCGTCGCCGCCTATCAGGCGGTCTTCGACACGCATTGACTGGCCGTCGACGACGGCAACGGGGACATGCCGCCGGTTGATTATGCGCGTGGGCGGCCAAGCAAGCGCCGCAGCCGATCGACCAGCCATAGCCGCACAAAACGCCCGACGTCGAGCTGCGCGCTCGCCTGCTGGTCCGTCGGCTCGCCCGTGAGGCGGGCATTGAGATTGGCGGCAAAATCGGCGACCAGGCGGCGGCCGAGATCCTGGGCGATGCCGGATCGCGAGAACTGCGCGAGCGCGCCTTGCAGATTGTATTCGACGGACAAGACCACCCGCGTCTGCCGGCCGTCGCCCTCCGGCTTGAGGCGATAGGTCACCTCTCCCTTTGTGCGCGAGCCCGTGCCCCGATCGCTGCCCGCGCCGCGGATCATCCCCGCGCAGCGCCGCGTCGTCGCGCTCGATGACGGCGGAGCCGGCGAAAGCTGCCGAGATCGGCCCGAGCTTCACCGCCATCTTTCCCTTCACGGCATGCGCATCGTATTCGGTCAACCGCCGCGCCCGGGCAGGCACGCCGCGACCGCGGGAATATCCGCAAATATGTTCCACACTGCGCGGGGGCTTGCGGATCACGAAGCTTTCCTCGAACCGGGTCCAGCCTTGGCGTGGCTCGTCCGGGCGCCGGCGCAAGACGGCGACCGGCGCTGCCGTGGCGCATCGGCGCTCTTCGGCACGAAAGCCGCAAGCGGGGTCACGGGCGCGGCGCGGCCTGTCCGGCTTCAGATCGCGGCCGGCTCGCGTACGGCGGGCTTCGACCACGCTGCGCACGGCGTTGACGATGCCGCGATAGCCGGTGCACCGGCACAGGTTGCCGGAAAGCTCGACCCGGATGCGGTGCTCGTCGGCATCGGGCAGCCGCTGCACGATGTCGCGCGCGGTCGATCAGCATGCCGGGCGTGCAGAAGCCGCATTGCAGCGCGTGCTCGCGCGAAAATGCCTCGCGCAAGTCCGCCATGGTCGGGTCGTCGTCGAAATCCCTCGATGGTCTCGATGGCGAGCCCATCGCAGGCGATCGCGTAGGTGATGCAGGAGCGCGCCGGCGCACCGGCGATCAACACGGTGCAGGCGCCGCACACGCCGTGCTCGCAGCCCAGATGCGTGCCGGTCAGCCGGCAATGCTCGCGCAGGAAATCGCCGAGATGGGTGCGCGGCTCGACCAGCGCCTGCATGCGCCCGCCCGTTCACGGTGAGCGTGACCGGCGTCATCACGCAAACACCTGCTGCAGGGCGCGCGTCGCGACGGCCGCCGCCATGCGGCGCTCGACCGGATCGAGATCGCTCGCCGCTTCGGCGACCGCCGCGCGCGACTGCGTCGCTCCGAGGCGGCGGACTTTGCCCTCCTGGGCGACGCGCCGTGCGAGCGCCGCGAGCGGCGACGCGGCGCCGGTCGAACCGCGCGCGAGATAGATGCGCGCGGCGCCGGTCTCCGGATCGAACACGGCCGCCGCGCTCGCTTCGGCAAACTCGCCGGTCTTGCGGCAGAACTTGTAATAGCCGTAGCGCCCCGCGCGCGAGAGCTTAGGCACGTCGATGGTCTCGATGATCTCGTCGTCCCGCAGCGCCGTGGTGAAGGCGCCCAGCATGAATTGCTCGACCGGGATCGAGCGTGCGCCGCCGACACCCCTGATATTGAGCGTCGCGCCAAGCGCCGCGAGCGCCAGCGGCCAGTCCGCCGCCGGATCGGCATGGGCAACGCTGCCGCCGATGGTGCCGCGGTTGCGGACCGCGCGATAGGCGATGCCGGCCGCCACCTCGCACAGCATCTCGCCGCCGGCGAGCCGTCCACGCATGTCCTCGATCCGGGAATGGGTGACGCCGGCGCCGATGCGCCAGGCCGAGCCGATGTCGTCCACGCGCGCCAGCGGTTCGAGCCGCGACACGTCGACGAGCAGCGACGGACGCGCGAGCCGCAGGTTCAGCATCGGACCGAGCGACTGACCGCCGGCCAGGAGCTTGGCGCTGCCCTCGGCCTTGGCCAGCGCAGCCAGGGCCTGCGCGACGTCGCCGGGCCGGACATACTCGAAACGCGCGGCCTTCATGCGGCGCCCGACGATGCCGGCGCCGCTGGCTGGCGCGCTCGATCGCCTCCAGCAGGCGGCGCGGCGTCAGCGGCGTCTCGGCCACTTCCACGCCCAGCGATCTGAGCGCGTCGTTGACCGCATTGAAGATCACGGCCGGCGGCGCGATCGCGCCGCCCTCGCCCATGCCCTTGATGCCGAATTCGGTATAGCGGCGACGGCGTCTCCATATGAAAGATGCGGATGCGCCGGGATCTCGGTCGGGCCCGGCAGCAGATAGTCGGCAAAGGTCGAAGCCAGCGGCTGGCCGTTGGCGTCGAACGGGCTCTCCTCGTACAGCGCGGTGCCGATGCCCTGCGCGATGCCGCCCAGCGACTGGCCCTCGACCACCATCGGGTTGACCAGCGTGCCGCAATCCTCGACCGCGACGTAGTCCAGGATCTCGACCTCGCCGATGTCGGTATCGACCGCGACCACCGCCGCGTGCGACGCGTAGCTGAAGGCGCCGGTGTCGCGCTCGGGCTTGAAGGCCACCGTCGTCTCAAGCCCGCCGCGATCGACGTCGGGCGGCAGTTCCTGCGGGCGCAGGTACCAGGCTTCGGCGACCTCGCGCAGCGGGATCGATTTCTGCGGCCCCACGATCATGCCCTTGTCGTATCGCACCGTGTTCACCGCGGCCTGCATCAGATGCGCGCCGATCGCGATGAACGCGCGGCAACAACGCCTTGCAGGCGTTCGCCACCGCGCCGCCCGACATGACGATGCTGCGCGACGCGTAGGTTCCGGTCGAGTACGGCGTGGTGCCGGTGTCGCCGAGGATGACCCGGATGCTTGTCGAGAGGCGACGCCGGTCACCTCGTGCGCGATCTGCGCCATGGTGGTTTCCATGCCCTGGCCGTGCGAATGCACGCCGGCGCGCACCTCGAGCCCGCCATCCGGCATCACCCGTACGGTCGCCTGGTCGTAGCCCGGCACGATCGGCAGGCCCCAGCCGGAGAACACGCTGGTGCCGTGCGCGGTCTGCTCGCAATAGGACGCGAAGCCGATGCCGATCAGGCGGCCGTCGGGCTCGCCCTTGCGCTGGCGCTCGCGCCAGGCCTCGAAGCCGATCTTCTCACGCGCCGTGATCAGCGCCTTGCGGTAGTCGCCGCTGTCGTAGTGCTTGCGCGCGACGTTGTCGTAGGGCATCGCGGATGCGGGAACGAGATTGTCGTGCCGCACCTCCCACGGCTCGCGGCCGACCGCGCGCGCGATCGCGTCGATCATCAGCTCCATGGCGAAGCAGACCCCGGTGCGGGCCACGCCGCGGTAAGGCAGGAATCCAGGCTTGTTGGTCGCGACGCAGTGCGTCTTGCAGCGGTAGCCGCGAAAATCATAGGGCCCCGGCAAGTTGCCGGTCGCCTGCCCCGGTTCGAGCGCCGCCGTGAACGGCCAGCTCGAATACGCGCCGCCGTCGATCGGTGATCTCGGCGTCGAGCGCCAGCAGCCGGCCGCGCTCGTCCGCGTGCGCGGTCATCTCGGTAGTGATGCTCGCGCGTATTGGCGCCGGCCACCAGGTGCTCGCGCCGATCCTCGATGTAGCGGAACGGCCGGCGATACTTGAGCGCCAGCCAGGCGACGCACAGCTCTTCGGGATGCACGATGACCTTGTAGCCGAAGCCGCCGCCGACGTCGGGCGAGATCACCCGCACCCTGCCCTGGTCGATGCCCAGGAACTGCGCGAGCCCGACGCGGACGACATGCGGCACCTGGGTCGAATAGTAGACGACGAGCTGGTCGCTGCGCTCGTCCCAATAGGCCAGGATCGCCTTGCCTTCCATCGGCACCATGGCCTGGCGGTCGAGCGAAATCTCCCGCTTGACGACGACCGGCGCGCCCTTTGCGCGTGGCGTCGATAGCCGTTATCGAGGTTCAGCGTGAGGAACGAATTGTCGTCCCAGTGCTCGTGCACGCGGACGTTTTCTCGCCGCGTGCGGCGAGCGCGTCGACCAGCACCGGAAGCTCGTCGAACTCGACCTCGACCTCTTCCGTCAGATCCTCGGCTTCGCGCGCGCGTCGGCGCAACGCACATGGCGACTGCCTCGCCCACGAAGCGCACCTTGTCATGCGCCAGCGGATGCCATTCGGAGAGCTTGTAGCCGGGCACCGTGGTCGGTGCGACCATGGCGGCCGCCTCTTTGAGGTCTGACCGGATGAACACTTGCCCTTCGCTATCCGGCGGCTTGGCAATGTGCCGAATGCGACCGTGAGCGATCGGGCTGCGCAGAAAGGCGACTTCGCTCTGGCCTGGCAGCACCATGTCAGAGACATAACTGCCTCGCCCGCGCAGGAAGCGCAAATCTTCCTTGCGGCGGACCCGCGCTCCTACGCCTTGTCCTGCGACTTCCGTCATGCCTGTCCCGGTGTTGAGCGGAGAAACCGCGGTGGTTCTTTGTCGCGGTCCATGGGGTGTATGGGCCGCGCAATTGTTGCAGCCATCAGCCTTCCGTTCCACTGCTTCGGCAGCCTGGCCAGCCTCCGTTTGCGGGAGCTACCGTCGTGGCCGATCACAACTCCGTTCCAGACGCTCCTGCCGGTTGCAATTTTTCAGATGGTGCAAGTTTGCTGGTGCCAGGTTCTTCGAGGACCAGGGAGGCCAGCCTTGACAGCCGCTATGACGAATTATATAAATCATCAGTCGTCCAAACTCGCGGAAGAGCATCCCGTTCGATGAGCACCCAGGCCAAGACCAAACCGGACGACACCCGCGAGCGGATCGTCGAAACCGCGGAAACGCTGTTCCGCCGCTCGGCTACGCCAAGACCGCAGTTGCCGACATCGCGGCCGAACTGCGGCATGTCGCCGGCCAATGTCTACCGCTTCTTCCCGTCGAAGACGGCCATCGTTCAGGCGATCTGCCAGCGCTGCCTAAAGCGGCTCGATGAGAAGGTCTGGGCGGTCGCACGCACCGCGCGGCCCGGCGGGCCAGCGGCTGGAGCAGCTCCAACTTCAAGATCCTCGCCTATCACAAGGAAAATCTTCTGGAAGAACAGAAGGTTAATGACATCGTGACCGTGGCGATGGAGGAGAGCTGGGACGCCATCATGGCCCACAAGGAGATCGATCCGAACCGCCATCGAGCTGATTTTGCGCGATGGCATCGAGGCCGGCGAATTCGAGCCGCGTCGATCCACGCGAAACCTCGGCACAGATCATGAAGGCGTCCATCGAACTTCTGCCACCCGGTGCTGATCGCCGAGGGACTTCAACAAGGCCAAGACCTGGAAGCCGAGTTGCGTCCGGCTCGTCCGCTTCCTGCTACGCGGCATCACCCGAAGGTAGCCCGAGCCATGCCTCGCCTCCCGAACCGCCGAATCACGCCCAAATAGTGACGATTTCTTATTTTCGTCAGTCATCAGCCGTCATTCCTCAGTAGACGGGTCGGACCGCGCCCCGCCCCGGACCGGGTCACGCATACCGGCGGCGGGCCGGCCTCTGCTTGCGGCGCTCGCTGCCGCGCTGCTTCTCGCCGGCTGCGAAGCGAAAACAGCGCCGGCACCCAAGGTCGAGCGGCCGGTGCAGGTGCAGCGTGTCGCCATACGAGGACAATGCGTCATCGCGCGAATTCGTCGGCATCGTGCGCGCCCGCTACGAGACCGATCTCGCCTTCCGGGTCGGCGGCAAGATCGTCGCCCGCATCGTGAATGTCGGCGACCGGGTGCGTGCCGGCGATGTCATTGCGCGGCTCGACCCGCAGGACCTGACGCTGCAGGTCGAGAGCGCGCAGGCGGAGTTGGCCGCCGCGACCTCCAGCCTGACACAAGCCGCCGCCGACCTGCAGCGCTACGACACCCTGAAAGCGCGTGGCTACGCCGCCGTTGCCGATTTCGATCGCAAGCAGGCGGCCAACGACGAGGCCGAGGGCCGGCTGGCGCGCGCGCAGCGCGCGCTCGAACTCGCCCGCAATCAGCTCGCTTATGCCGAACTCAAAGCCGACGCCGACGGCGTCGTCACCGCGACGCCGGCCGAACCCGGACAGGTCGTCGCCATCGGCCAACCGGTGGCACGCCTCGCCCGTCTCGGCGAAAAAGAAGCCATTGTCGCCTTGCCGGAGGACTTGGCTCGCCGAGGCGCACCAGTCGAAGGCCACCGTGCAACTCTGGTCCGACCGCGACCGCGTTTTCCAAGCCCGGTTGCGCGAACTGTCGCCGCAAGCCGATCCCTGCGACCCGCACGTATCGCGGCGCGCTTCACGATCGTCGATGCCGACGAGCTCCGTTGCGTTTGGCATGACCGCGACCGTCACCCTGACAGCGGCACGCGACGACGCCGGTCGCCCGGCTGCCGCTCGCCGCGGTGCTCAATCGCGGCACCGGCCCGTCGGTCTACGTGGTCGACGAGAGCGGTGCGCTGGCACAGCGGCCCGTGAAGGTCGCCGCGCTTCAACAGCGACACCGCGCTTGTCACCGCGGGCGTCAGCAACGGCGAGCGCGTCGTGACGCTGGGCGCGCAGAAACTCGAGCCGGGCCTGAAGGTCCGCACTGTCGAACCAGCTCGATAAAGCATCAACCGCGGGAGCGGCGTCATGAAGCGTTTTAATTTATCGGAATGGGCGATCACCCACCGGGCACTGGTGCTGTTCCTGATCTTGCTGATCGGCGCAGCCGGCCTTTACTCCTACGTCAAACTCGGCCGCGCGGAAGACCCCTCGTTCACGATCAAGGTCATGAACGTGCAGTTGGCGTGGCCCGGCGCGACCGCTGCCGAACTCCAAACCCAGGTCGTCGACAAGATCGAGAAGAAGCTTCAGGCGCTGCCCTTCCTCGACCGCGTCAGCAGCTATTCGCAGCCAGGCGTGGCCTTCGTCCAGGTCACGCTCTCCGACACCACACCGCCGCGGCGCGTGCGCGAATTGTGGTACCAGGTGCGCAAGAAGGTCAGCGACATTCGCGGCGAACTGCCGGCGGGTGTCATCGGCCCCAATTTCGATGATGAGTTCGGCGACGTCTATTCGGCGCTCTACATGATCACCGCCGATGGGATGAGCCTGGCGGCGCTCAAAACCCTGTCCGAGGATATCCGCCAGCGCCTGCTGCGCGTGACCCGACGTCAACAAGGTCGACCTGATCGGCGTGCGCCCGGAACGGATCTTCATCGAGTTCAGCCATGCCAAGCTCGCCACGCTCGGCATCACGCCGCAGCAGATTTTCGACAGTGTCGCGCGCCAGAACGCCGTGGTCTCCGGCGGATCGGTCGACACCTCAGCCGACCGCGTACACCTGCGGGTCACGGGCGCGTTTTCCGGGGTCGATGCGATCGCCGCCGTGCCGGTGCAAGCCGACGGGCGGGTGTTCCGTCTCGGCGACATCGCGACCGTCCGGCATGGCTACGAGGACCCGCCTCAATTCATTCTGCGAGAGGGCGGCCGGCCCGCGCTCGGCCTCGGCGTCTCGATGCAGGACGGCGCAAATATTCTGACGCTTGGCGAGAACCTCAAGCAAGCGATGCGCGCCATCACCGCAGAGCTGCCGGTGGGAGTCGAGATCACCCAGGTCGCCGATCAGCCGCATATCGTCGACGGCTCGGTGTCGGAATTCCTCAAGACCTTCGTCGAGGCGCTCGGCATCGTGCTGCTGGTGAGCTTCATCACGCTCGGCTGGCGCACCGGCATCGTGGTTGCTCTCTCGGTGCCGCTGGTGCTGGCGATCGTGTTCATCGTGATGTACACGATCGGGCTCGACCTGCACCGCATCACTCTCGGCGCCCTCATCCTCGCGCTCGGGCTCCTGGTTGACGACGCCATCATCGCCATCGAGATGATGGTGGTGAGCAATCGTTC
>CAVXIJ010000016.1:0-41213 GCA_963761765.1 uncultured Actinomycetota bacterium | reverse complement strand
CGGGCAGGAGGTCACCCTCGACGAGCCCGAGGAGGGCCCCCGACGGCGTGCAGCGGGGTGCCGGCCGCGCCGCCGAGCTGCGCGCGCACGAGCGAGAGCACGAGGTCCAGCACCGCGTCGTCGAGGTCGTCGAGCCCGGTGCCGCCGACGGTGACGTCCCGGGCCGCGGGTGCCCCGGGCAGCTGGATCCCGCGCAAGGTCAGCGAGAACGCCGGTGCCTCGTCCCCCGGAGCGGTGGGGACGTCGAGGCCCAGTCCGATCGAGGCGAGGTGGGGGTCGCCGACGGTGACCTCCGTGGCGACCTGGATCCGGCCGCCGACCGCACCGAGGAGGAACGGGTCGGCGACGCTGCGGTTCTTCTTCGCCGCACGGAACAGCGGCACGTGGATCGTGCTGCGCGACGCCGGAGCGACCGTGCGCACGGAAAGACCGAGGCCGATCGCGACGAAGTCGTCGCTGAGCGTGTCGTCGATGACGACGGAGACGTCGAGGAGCGGCTGCGGCGGCTTCAGGCTGACGACCGGGAGCCACACCGCGCCCGCGGCGTCGGTCGTGCGGTCCTCGCCCCCGAGCGCGTCGTCGACGAAGGCCACCAGCGCCTCGCGCTGGGCCTCCTCGGCCAGCACGGTGGCGAGGTACTCCTCGGGGTGGCCGAACCACGCGGGGTTGGGGTCGCCACCCGGGGTCAGCAGACCGAGGGCGGTGGCGAAGGTCGAGACCGGGCCGAGGTCGAGCATCATCGCCGGAGCCCGGACGACCCCGAGAACCGGTGCCGGGCCATCGGGGTGACGAACAAGCCGTCGGCGTTGGCCGACAGCTCGACAGGGCACCAGCAGGTTGCCGCGCTCGTCCTTGCCCACCGCGCCGGTGAGCCCGGTCAGCAGGCCCAGCAGGCACTGCCAGGCGAAGGCGACGAGCGACTCGCTCCAGGCGTCCACCACGGCCGCCGGGCCGCGCGGCCGACGCTCGGCGGCGGCGTACAACCCGGCCGGGCGGTCCTCGGACCCGACCGCGAACGTGACGGTGACCACGGCGTCGCCGACCTGGTCGCAGCGGACGGGGAGGTGGACCACGAGGAGCCCGTCACCGGTCTCGACCTTGAGGCGGCCGACGACGACGGCGGAGCCCAGGCGGCCGCCCTCGGCCCACACGATGGTGTCGCGCGAGGATTTCCAGTGGATGCCGGCGGCGCGCAGTGCGGCGGTGCGCATGAGCCGCGAGGCCGAGCCCGGGTCGACGTGCACGCGGTCGAGGACGTTGCCCTCGGCCAGGGCCTGCGGCGGCGGGCCCAAGCCGCTCGGCGCGGCGCAGGTCGGCGACGAAGCGTGCGTACTCCGGTGCCACGACGCTCGACGTGCTCATGGTGCCCCCGAGGGATCGAGGAAGCTTTCTTTACCTTCGACTCAAGACCTCCGGGTCACGGCGTTGCCATAGCCCCAACGGGCCATGGGTGTCGGGACCGGGTTCCCTTCCCCACCGATTCGTCTAGCGGAGGATCAAGAACGCTCGCGCAACGACCGCAGACGAATCGGGGTCAGGAGGCGAGGTCGGCGCGGGCGGCGTCGGCGAGGTCGAGCTCGCACCACACCAACGTGCCGTCGGTGCTCTGCTCGACGTCCCACGCGCTGCTCAGCGCCTCGACGAGCATGAGGCCTCGCCCCGAGATGCTGTCCGGAGCGCTGTCGACCTGGCGCCGGACCCGTCCGTGGCCGCCCTCGTCGAGCACGAGCAGGAGCAGGTGCGAGCCGTCCGAGCGCAAGGTGACCGTGGTCCGGCTGCCGGCGTGGATCACCGCGTTGGTCACGCCCTCGGAGACGCAGAGCCGTGCGCGTTCGAGGAGGTCGTCGCCGAAGCCCCAGTCGCGCAGCACCTCCTCGACGAAGTGGCGGGCGTGGGCGGCCGCCGTCGTGTCACCGCCGAAGGTGCGGCTGGCACTCGTGCGCGGGGCGACCGCCGTCATCGCCAGCAGGGTCACGTCGTCGCCGGCGCCGGCCGGGGTCAGCGCGTGCGCCACACGAGCACAGAGCTCGCGTGCGTTGCGCCGACGGTCCCCGAGGGCGCCGACCACGTCCCGCAGCTCCTCGATGCCGTCGAACAAGTCGCGTTCCCGGCTCTCCACCAGGCCGTCGCTGTAGAGGAGCAGACCGGTGCCCACCTCCCACGGCAGGACGCTCACCGGCCACGGGCCGACGCCGACGCCGAGCGCCGGGCCGAGCGGCCCGTCGAACATCCGGGGTGTGCCGCCCGCGGGCACGAGCAGGGGCGGAGGATGCCCGGCCACCGCGAGGCGCAGCTCCTGCCTGGTGGGGTCCACCACGGCGTACACCATCGTCACGACCTGCTCCGTGCTCGACGACGCCGACACGAGGTGGTCGAGCCGGGCGAGGACGGTGGAGGGGTCGGGGTCGAGCAGGACGTACGCGCGGGCCGCGGTGCGGACCTCGTTCATGACCACGGCGGCCTCGATGCCCTTGCCCATCACGTCACCCAGGCTCACCGCCACCGAGCCGTCGGGCAGGGGCATGGCGTCGTACCAGTCACCCCCGACGTCGACGTGGTCGGCGCCCGGGCGGGAGTGCGCGCCCAGGTCGAGGCCCTCGACGTCGGGCAGCGAGTGGGGGAGCAGCGAGCGCTGCAGCACCTCCGCCGTCGACCGTTGGACGTGGTAGGCCATCGTGCGCCGCACCGCCTGCGCGACCTGGGCGGCGTACGCCGCGAGGAAGGCGCGCTGCTGGGAGCTCCCACGCCTGCGGCGTCGACCAGGTGACCAGCAGCCCGCCCAGGCAGCGGCCGTCGGGCGAGCAGCGGGACCGTGGCGAGGCCTTCGGTGCCGCGCTTCTCGTTGGGCACCGCGAGGGCGGGATGACGCGTCCGGCAGTTCCTCGGCGGAGAGGAACACCGCCTCGCCGGTGCGCACCGTCCGCACCAGCGGCACGTCGGCGAGACCGTCGATCGAGCACCAGCGGATCCAGTGCGGGCCGAGCCGGTCCTCGTCGCTGGAGACGAACCGCAGCTCGCGTCCGGCGCTGTTGTCGACCGCCAGGCCGACGCGGAAGACGTCGTGGACCGCGAGGAGGCCGAGCATCGCGCTGCGCGCCGTGTCGTCGAGGCTGACCGCGTCGGCGAGGGCCGCGGTGAGGTGCTCCAGGTGCTGGAAGTCCTCAGGCACGGACAACCTCCTCCCGGCGAGCGACCGCGCCGTCAGCCTAGTCCGGTTCGCGACCTCGGTCCTGGAAGCGCCCGGACTGACGGGGCCGTCGGGGAGCGCACGGTGAGCCACGCCTCACCCGCAGGCGCCGTGAGACGTCCCCCAAGGGGTAACGGGGCTTCGTGAGTCCCTCTACGGTCACGGCATGACCGCCGATCTCGTCTACCTCGTCGTCGGGGTGGGCCTGCTCCTGTCGGTCGTGCTGCCCAAGGCGCTCCAGCAGCGCGCGGTGTCGCCGCCGATCGTGCTCCTGCTGGTGGGCTTCGCCGTGGGCCTGCTGCCCTGGGCCGACGACGTCGTGGTGACCCCGGCCCACCACCGGCCCTTCCTTCAGCACCTCACCGAGCTCACCGTGGTCGTCGCCCTCATGGGCGTCGGGCTCGCACTCGACCGCCCGCTCGAGTGGCTCCGCCTCGACAGCTGGAAGCGGTGGGGAGCGACGTGGCGGCTGCTGGTGCTGGCCATGCCGCTGTGCATCGGCGCCGTCGCGCTGCTCGGCTGGTGGGCGGTGGGACTTCCCGCCGCCACCGCGCTGCTCCTCGGGGCCGCCCTCGCCCCGACCGACCCCGTCCTCGCCTCCGACGTGCAGGTCGCCGGCACGATGTCGTTCGACGAGTCCGGGCGGGGACGTCGCCGACATCGACGAGAAGCAGGAGGTGCGCTTCGCGCTCACCTCGGAGGCCGGGCTCAACGACGGGCTCGCCTTCCCCTTCGTCAACCTCGCCGTGCTGCTCGCCGCCTCCGGAGGTGTCGCCGAGTGGGGCGTGCGCTGGGTGGCGTGGGACCTCGTCGGCCGCGCGCTGCTCGGCGCCCTCATCGGCACCGGCGTCGGGTGGCTGCTCGCGAAGCTGGCCTTCCGGGTGCCCTACCCGAGCATCCGACTGGCGGAGACCGGGGAGCCGCTGCTGGCCCTGGCCGCGGTGCTCATGTCCTACGGCGTCGCCGAGCTGACCCACTCCTACGGCTTCGTGGCCGTGTTCGCCTGCGCCCTGACGTTGCGGTCGGCCGAGCGGGGCCATGAATACCACCAGCACATGCACACGAGCATCGAGCGGTTCAGCGCCTGCTCACCCTCACCGTGCTGCTCCTCCTCGGCGCGGCCCTGAGCGGCTCCCTGCCCGACCTGAGCTGGCGTGGCGCGCTCGTCTGGGCCTGCTCGTCGCGGCGATCTGCCGGGTTCGGCCTGGGTCGCCCTCTCGGTGGGGCTCCGGCTGGGACCGGGCCGGGCGGCACCCGCTGCCTCACCCCGGGCGAGCGCGCCGCCACCTCGTGGTTCGGCGTCCGCGGCGTCGGCTCGCTCTACTACGTCGCCCACGCCGCCGGAGAGGCCCACTTCCCCGGCCTGGAACAGGTCTGGGCGACGGTGACCTTCACCATCGCCCTCTCGGTGCTCCGTCCACGGCGTCACCGCGACCCCCGTCATGCGCCGGCTGGAGTCCCCGGAGGGCGCGGCCGCCTGAGTCCGGGGGCGTGGCCGCCAGCCGAAAACTGGTGCCAGTTTCGTGTCCGGGTGGCCCGGCAGCCTGAAACTGGTGCCGGTTTTCGCGCGGAGGGGCGACCACGAGCACCACGGCCGGCGTAACCGTCCTCACACCGACTCGTTGACCCATCGGTAACTTCTTCGACCGACTGACCTGGGAGTCCCCGATGAAGCGTCGCCCCGTCCTTGCCGCCGCGCTCGACGACCACCGCGCTGGCCGTCGCACCGCTGACGTTGACCGGGGGCGCTCCTGCGCAGGCCGCTGGCGGCCCGACCACGACCAACGGGTGCGTCACGAGCGTGCCGGACCCGGGTACGACCGCCTCCGGTCAAGATCTGCTACTCGCTGTTCGAGCCCGCCGGTGCAGTCCGCCAAGCACCCGGTCCCGATGATCATGCACAGCCACGGCTGGGGCGGGTCGCGCAGCACCAGCGCGAGCGACTTCACGGCGTTCCTCGACGCCGGCTACGGCGTGCTGTCCTTCGACCAGCGCGGCTTCGGCGAGAGCGGCGGCCACGGCGTACGTCGAGAACCCGACCGTCGAGGGCCACGACGTCCGCAAGCTCGTCCCGCCTGGTCAGCAAGCTCCGTTGGGTCGAGCAGGACGGGCCGGGCGACCCCCACCTCGGGGCGATCGGCGGGAGCTACGGGGGTGGCTACCAGTTCCTCGCCGCCTTCGAGGAACTCCGCGTCTCACGGGCAAGCAGGTCTTCGACGCCCTGGCGCCGGAGATCACCTGGAACGACCTCAACCACAGCCTCGCGCCCCAGGGCGTCCCGCGCGGGAGAGTGCGGGCTCTCGCGCTCAGCGCCGCGTCGGTGCTGTTGCCAGGCCCTGCCGCCGAGCGTCTACAAGGCGCTCGTCGAGGGCGTCGCGACCGGGAGATGGCCTGGATCCCAGCGTCCCCGGCACCGAGAACCTCGGCGAAGTTCTTCAAGAAGAACGGACCTTCCTGGCACGTCGCCCACGGGCGCAGGATCAACGTCCCCGTGCTGTTCGGCCAGGGCATGACCGACTCGCTGTTCGACCTTCGGCAGGGCATCGACAACTGGCGGACAGCGATCACGGCCCGGGCGCGCAAGCAGAGCATGTTCATCGGCTACAACGGCGGCCACGTGCTGCCCTCGGTGTTCCCCCGCGGCGTCCACGGCCACCTCCGACCCGTGCTCGAAGAAGATCGGCGGCGGCAACCTTCTTCGGACCTGTCGCTGAAGTTCTTCGACAAGGTGCTCAAGGGCAAGCGCTCCACGTCTGAGGGGGTTCGGCCGCTTCCACCTCGCCACCCCGGGCGTGAACACCCCCACCACCGTCGACCTCGGTCAAAGGCGGACGCCGTGAAGGACGCGGGGACGGTGGCGACGACCGACACGGCCGGCCGCGCCGATCGCGTTCCCGGTCTGCCGAGGGGCCGATCCGCGTCGCCGGCGAAGCCCTACCTCACCGGCAAGCTGACCACCACTGACGCCCGGCAGCCGCGCGTTCCTCGGATTGGGCATCGGCACCTCGCCCGCCGACGCCGAGCTCCGTGCAGGGCAACGTGCTCCCCGCTCGACGTGCCCACAGCCGGTCACGAGCCCGGCGCACCCGAGGTCGACCTCCCCGCGGTGGCCGTCGACGTGCCGGCGGGCAAGACCCTCTACGTCATCGCCCGAGTCCGCTCAGCGACTCCTTCGTCGGCATGAACAGCCGCATCCCGGGCGCCGTGGTGCTCCAGGACACGAAGGTGCACCTGCCGGTCGTGGACTGAGGTCGTGACGGCTCGACCACCCGGCGAGGCCGTACCCTGACCGCATGCGAGGCAGGGTGCGTGGCACTCGGCGCAGTGCTCGCTGCCCTGATCCTCCTGATGTCCGTGGTGCTGCCCGGCTGCGCCGGCCAGGACAGCCAGGACAGCCAGGAGCCGGCCGCCCAGGCAGAGGCGAGCCCGTCGGCGTCCGCGACGACCGGGACTGCCCAGGAGGACGACCACGGGGGCTCCACCGCGACCGCGGCACCGCGCCCCCTGCGCCCGGGGGAGAAGCGCGATGACGGTCGCGATGCCCGCGGCGTACACGCCCAAGGCGCCGACGTACGGCACCGACGACTACCGCTGCTTCCTGCTGGACCCGCATGTGACCGCGCCGGAGTTCGTGACCGGCGTCGACGTGCTGCCCGGCAGCCCCGACGTCGTACACCACGTCATCTTGTTCCAGGTTCCACCCGACAAGGTCGCGGCCGCCGAGGCCGAGGACGAGCGCACCCCGGGTCAGGGCTGGACCTGCTTCGGCGGCACCGGGCTCGGTGCGGTGGGCGACGGTCTCGACCAGGCGCCCTGGATCGGTGCGTGGGCCCCGGGGGTGGAGAGACCGTGATGGCTCCCGACATCGGCATCCCGCTGGCCCCGGGCACCCGAGTGATCATGCAGGTCCACTACAACCTGCTGGCGGGCACCGAGCCCGACACCAGCGCGCCCGGCTGCGCGTGGCGCCAGGGACCGAGAAGCTGAAACCGCTCACGACGATGCTGCTGCCGGCTCCGATCGAGCTGCCCTGCCGACCCGGTCACGACCATCTGCCCGCTGTGCGACCGCGACAAGGCGGTCTTCGACGTCGCCAGCGCTTCGGCGACCGGGCCAGCTTCACCGCAGGCCTGCACCTGCTGTGCGGCACGTCCAGGCCGGCACCGGCGCAGACGCTGCGACCCGCACGGTGCCGCGAGGCCGCCGACCGTCCGCGGCGTGGCCGGGCACATGCATCTGCTGGGTCGGCGATCACGGTCGACGTCAACCCGGGCACACCGAGTGCGCGCACGCTGTTCGACGTACCCGCTGGAACTTCGACGAGCAGGGCTCCATCCCCGTCGAGCCCGGCCCGCATCGAACCAGGCGACACTCTGCGCGTCACCTGCCGCCACTCGCAGCGCATGCGCGACGTGTTGCCGGAGCTCGAGGGCAGCCGGAGCGCTATGTGGTGTGGGGTGAGGGCACGACCGACGAGATGTGCCTCGGCATCCTCCAGGTCACCGAGCCGTGAGCGAGACCACGCCCTCGGTCCTCCCGGACCCCGACGAGCACCTCACCAACGGCGGGGAGCCCGGCGTACCGGCGTCGGACACGCTCGTCCGCCGCGCCGTCCTCGCCCACGCGTCGTGGGCGATCTCGGTCGCCGACTCGCTGGGCCGTCCGTTGGGGCGCACCGACCGCTGGGCCGCGGGCTACCTCGGCGAGACCGGCGCGCTCACCAACCCCGTGATGTGCTCACCCGGCCCCTCGACGGCGCGGGCTTCGCCGAGGTGGTGGGGAAGCTCGGCGAGCTCGTCCCCTCCGCACGTGCCGGCTTCCTGGTCAGCCCGTTCCCCACTCCCGACCTCACCCGGCACGGCCTGGCGCTGGTCGGCCACCCGCCGCTCATGGTGCGCTTCCCAGGAGGGCAGGCGCCGCCCCTGCCCCGGGGGTCGAGCTGCGCGAGGTGCGCACGCCGAGGAGCTCGCCGTCGCCGAGCGCGTCCTGGTCGAGGGCTACCCGATGCCCGACCGCCGCTGAGCCCGGCTCGGTCTTCGCGCCGGCGGTCCTCGACGGGCCGACCCGGGTCTGGCTGGCGTACGTCGACGGGGAACCGTCCGCGACCGCCGCGGCGCACCTGGCCGGGGGACGCGGTGCTGGTGGAGTACGTCGCCGCCCTGCCCACCGCCCGCGGTCGCGGCGCGGGCGCCGCGGTGACCTGGGCCGCCACGCTCGCCGAGCCCGTCGCTGCCGGCGGTCCTGGTGGCCAGCGACGACGGCCGGCCGCTCTACGAACGGATGGGCTACCACGCCGTCGAGAGGTGGACGGTCTGGCTCCGGCCGGGACGGTGAGCACGACCGAGTAGTCCTGCTCGATGACCGGGGCACCACCCCGGCATACCCTGGAATCACCCTGAGACCGCAGGTCACACCGCGGATCCGAGCCCGCGGGTGCTTAGGATGCGGCCACAGCATCGACCTTGGAGTACCCCATGTCACGCATCACGACCCAGCTCAAGGACATGGTCCGTTCGCGGATCATGCGCCGGGTCGGTCCGATCGACCTCCGGCAGATCCAGAAGGTCCCCGACCGCCTGATCTGGCCGCTGCTCCGCGACGGGTTCGACCCGCTGCCCCGGCTCGGCGGAGGTCCGCGAGGCCAGCCCCGTCACCAAGCACACGTCCTTCGTCGGGCTCACGCTCTGGCTCGTCACCGGCGACGCCGAGTGCCGTCAGGTGCTGGCGAACTCCACCGACTTCAGCAACGACATCCGGCACCTCGTCGGGCAGCAGCCCGGGCAGGACTCCGGCGTCATCGGCGGGCCTCGGCTTCACCGACCCGCCCGACCACACGCGGCTCCGGAATTTCCTCACCCCCGAGTTCACGATGCGGCGCCTCGAGCGGCTGCGTCCCGGCATCGAGAGGATCGTCGCCGACCGGCTCGACGCCCTCGAGGCAGGCCGGCGCCGACGCCGACCTGGTCCGCGACTTCGCCTTCCCGGTGCCGTTCCTCGTGATCTGCGAGCTGCTCGGGCTCCCGGACGAGGAGCGGGAGACCTTCCGCGCCCTGACCTCCGCGCGGTTCGACGTCTCCGGCGGTGGGGCCGGCACGTTCGGCGCGATCTCGGGCTCGCGCGAGTACCTCATGGACTTCGTCGCCCGGCAGCGTCTGGACCCCGGCGACGGGCTGGTCGGCCAGATCATCCGCGAGCACGGCGACGCGATCAGCGACTTCGACCTCGCCGGTCTCGCCGACGGTGCCTTCACCGGGGGCCTCGAGACCAGCGCGAGCATGCTCGCCCTGGGCACCGCGGTGCTGCTCGAGCGGCCCGACCTCTACCGCCGTCTCGCCGAGGAGCCCGACCTCGTCGCGCCGACCGTCGACGAGCTGCTGCGCTACCTCAGCGTCGTGCAGATCGCCTTCCCGCGCTTCGCCAAGACCGACCTCGAGGTCGGTGGCCACCACATCAAGAAGGGCGACGTGGTCATCTGCCACTCTCGCCGCCGCCGGTCGTGACCGCCGGGTCGGCGCGGACGACGACGTCGACCCGCACCGGCGCACCCCCGACGCGCACGCGTCCGGGCACCTCGCGTTCGGCTACGGCTTCCACCGCTGCGTGGGGGCGGAGCTGGCGAAGATGGAGCTGCGGATCGCCTACCCCGCGCTGGCCCGTCGTTTCCCCGACCTCGCCACCCGCAGCGCGGACCACGACTTCCGCGAGAAGTCGATCGTCTACGGCCTCGAGTCGATGCCGGTCGACGTCGGCGTCGAGGTCGTGTACACCCGCCCTTCAACCGGTGGAGCAACGAGGCCGAGCTGCGCGCGTTCGTCGCCGACGTACGCGCGGGGTGGCTGGTGACCAGCCGCGAAGGTGAGGCGCCCTCGGCGACCTACCTGCCCGTCATCTGGCGCGACGACACTGTGATCGCCCACCTGGCCAAGGCGAACCCGCACTGGCGCGAAGCCTCGAGCCGGACACTCCCGCGCTGCTCATCGTCACCGGGCCGGACGCCTACGTCTCACCGACCTGGTACGCCGCCAAGGCGGAGCACGGCAAGGTCGTGCCCACCTGGAACTACAGCGCCGTGCACCTCACCGGCCGCGTGCGCGTGCACGCCGACCCGGACTGGGTGCGCTCGGCCGTCGAGGAGCTGACCGACGTGCACGAGGGCCCGAGGGACGAGCGGTGGCACGTCGCGGACGCTCCGGAGTCCTACGTCGACGGGCAGCTGCGCGGCATCCTGGGCCTCGAGCTGACGGTGACGAACGTTGAGGGCAAGGCGAAGCTCAGCCAGAACCGGTCCGAGGCCGACCGTCTCGGTGTGGTCGCGGGCCTCCGGGAGAGCGAGCGACCCGGCGAGCGGGCCGTCGCCCTCGAGATGGAGCGACGCGACTCCTAGCGTCGCCTCGCTGTCTGCTGGCGAGCGACTCCCGTGGCTGCGAGGGTCATGACCGGTCAGGGGCCTGCGGCGCCCGGGTGCACGTCGCGGATGCCTGTCGCGCTGACGCTCGGCGTGCTCGATCGCGCGTTGGTCGCGGAGCGACTCGGTCAGCCGGCGCCGTTCGTACTGCGCCACGCGCCAGCGTCTGGCTAGTGCCCTGATCGGTGCCGAGATCCTCATGGCAAACCTCCGTGCGACGACTGTCGCACGGAGGTCGGATGCTGTCGACGAGATCAGGCTCAGCGGTGCAGGGCCAGCCGGCCGAAGGTCGGGCGAGTCTCGACGGTGGGGCGCGGGCGGCGGGTGCGGGAGGCGGCGCCGGCGACCAGGGCCAGGGCGGAGACGGTGCCGGTGGCGGCGACGGCGACGACGAGCGCGATGAAGACCGTGATGGTGGTGGTGTCGAGGATGTTCATGTCTCTGTCCGATCTTCCGGTGGGCTTCTGGTGAGACCTACCGTCGCAGCGGAGAGCACCCCCGGTCTGTCAGGTCGCTGACGCTTCTCGAGATCGGTCTTCGGGCGGCGGTCCGGGGTTCGTCGCGGCCGCCACGAACGCGTCGACGAGCTGTTGCTGCTGGTCGACGGTGGCCGCGGACAGCTCGATCGACTGCCCGTTCATCGTGAGCTTGAGGACTTGGGTCGCGTGCTTGGGGTTGCCGCGCCGCAGCCAGGACCGCACGGCGGCGACGACCTGCGTCGCGAGCTTCACCAGCTCTTCAAGGCGACCACGACCGCCCCGACCGCCGCGGCGTCGACGCCCTTGCTGCCCTCCGGCGCGTTGCCCGCGGAGAGCGGCCTGACTGAGCGCACGTCGAGGGCCAGCAGGTCATGGCGCAGCGTCTCGGTCATCACGGCCAGCCGTTCGTCGTCGGCCTCCGGGTCGGTGATCTCGATCCGCAGCTCGGTGGTCATGTCGCCTCCCACGTCGTGCTTGTCCGCACAGCGCCGATGATGCCACCGGCAACGGACGAGGCGCCCACCCGAAACAGGTGCGTACGATCGGTCCAGGTCATGCACGCCGGAGGGCAGCGATGGCCAGACAGGCCGACAACGCATCGTCGACGCCGTCGTCCGATGGCGCCGCGGCTCGGCGCGCCGCGCTGGTCGTCGCGGTCTCCACCTACGCCGACACGGCCTTGCGGCAGCTGCGCTCGCCCGCCGGTGACGCCCGCTCGTTCGGGGAGGTCCTCGCCAGCCCCGACCTCGGCGGGTTCGTCGTCACCACCGTGCTGCTGCACGGTCGCTCCCACGACATCCGGGTCGCGGTGGAGGAGTTCCTGGAGTCCTGCGGTCCGGACGACCTGGCGCTGGTGTACCTGTCCTGCCACGGCCTGGTCGATGCGCGCCGCCGGCTGTACTTCGCCGCCGCTGACACGATGAAGGACCGGCGGCCTCGACAGGTGTCGAGGCGCGGTGGCTGCTCGACCAGCTCGAGGAGTGTCGGTCGCGACGTCAGCTGGTGATCCTGGACTGCTGTAGCGGTGCCTTCGCGACCGGCGCGAAGGGCGACGACACCGTCGGGCTGGGGGACGAGCTGCTCGGCCAGGGCCGTGGCCGGGTCGTCCTGACGGCGAGACAAGGGCCACCGAGTATTCCTTCGAAGGAGATCCGACCGACGCCTCGCTCTCCGGGTCGGTGTTCACCGCCGCGCTGGTGGGCGGGATCCGCACCGGTGCCGCGGACGTCGATGACGACGGCTACATCTCCGTCGACGACGCCTACGCCCTACGAGCTCGACGAGATGCGTGCTGCCGGCGCCCAGCAGACACCGCAGCGGTGGTTGTACGGCGCCGAGGGCGACATCGTGCTGGCCCGGCGGATCCGCAAGAAGTACTACCTGGAGACCCGCGCTGACGTGCTGCTGCGCAATACGGAGGTCTTCGAGCGGTGGGCCCGGCTGGGTTTGAAGTACATGTTCCTCGGCATGGAGGCGATCGACGCCGAAGGCCTCGACCTGTACCGCAAGCGGGTCAGCCCGGACGACAACTTCCGGGCGCTCGACGTCGCCCGCAGGCTCGGCATCAGCGTCGCCATCAATCTGATCGTGGACCCGGGCTGGGACCGGGAGCGGTTCCGGGTGGTGCGGGACTTCGCGCTCGCGGTGCCGGAGATCGTCCACCTGACGGTCATGACGCCGTACCCGGGCACCGAGGTGTGGCACACCGAGTCACGGCGGCTGACCACCCGCGACTACCGGCTCTTCGACATCCAGCACGCGGTCGTGCCCACCGCGCTGCCGTTGGACGAGTTCTACGGCGAGCTGGTGCGCACCCAGGCCGTGATCAACCGCAAGCACCTCGGTCTGCGGACCGCCTTCGGCGCGGCCCGCGTGCTGGCCTCGAACCTGGCCCGCGGACAGACCAACTTCGCCCGGATGCTGTGGCGCTTCAACCGCGTGTACAACGCGCAGCGCCAGCTGGCCGACCACGCCCGCCCCGTACGGTACGAGCTGCCGCTGCCACGCCCGCTCGACGTGGTGGGCGACCGGCAGCAGCTGTACATCCACACCCGGCCCACGGTCCACAAGGGTCAGCAGCGCACGGCCAAGGCCACAGCCACGGACCAGGCGACGGCCCAGGTCACGGACGACGAGGCGGCTTTCGCGGTCGAATCGGCGGAGCCGGTCACGGAATCGGCGGCGGCCCCGCGCACGGAGGAGACGTCCGGATAGCGGCACCGCCGCGCGGCCGTACTCGCTGGTTTCGCACCGACCCCGGCCCCGTCACCGAGTCGGTGTGCGGTTGATCGCGACGATGGCGGCATCGTCGCCGAGCCGCCCGCCGACGTGGTGGAGCAGATCGCGCCGCAGATGGTGCAGCAGGACCTCCGGTGAGTGGTCGGTCCACTGGGCCGCCCGTTCCTCCAGCGGATAGAAGTCGCCGTTGTGGTCACGGGCCTCGACGACGCCGTCGGTGAAGAGCAGCAGGGTGTCCCCGGCCTCGAAGGAGAACACGTCGAGGGTGTTGCCCAGGTCGGTCAGGCCGAGCCCGAGCGGAGGTGCGGGGTGCACGCTGGGGGTGGTGACCGTGTTACCGGGGCTGAGCAGCAGAGGTGCGAGGTGTCCGCAGCTGGTCAGCCGGGTGATGGGGTCGACATCGGGGATCTCCACCAGCAGGGCGGTGGCGAAGCGCTCCTCGGCCTCTGCCTCTTCCTCGGACGGCTCGAAGTCGGCCAGATAGCGGGTCACACTCTGTTCCAGTGAGGCCGCCAGACACGGCAGGGTGGAGTGCTGGTGGGCGGCCTCGCGGAAGGCGGCGATCACGAGGGCGGCCTCGCCGAGGGCGTCCATGCCCTTGCCTCGCACATCACCGATCACCACCCGGGTGCCGTGCTCGGTGCGCGTGGCCGCGTACAGATCGCCGCCGACCTGCGCCTCGTCCTCGGCGGCCAGATACAGACAGGCCACCTTCAGCGGCCCGATCTGCTCCGGCAGCGGCCACAGCAGTACATGCTGTGCTGCTTCGGCCACGGTCCGCACCTGGGTCAGCTGCGCAGTGCGCCGTTCACGCACCGCGCACAAAAAGACGATCAGCAGCGTCAGCAGTACGAGGGTGACGATCTGCACGATGTGGTTCAACGTGCCGAGACCGCCGTGCAGCGCGGCGATGACGATCTGCGCCGCTACCGCGAGCGCTCCGACGACCGCGGTCGCACGCGGACCGCGAAAGGACGCGGTGAGCGCGGGCGCTATCACCAGCGCGGGACCCAGATGGACGCCCGCGGGCGTCTGAAGGTCCACCGCGGTGATGGCCACGATGAGGGCGATCGGTATCGCGAGCAGCGCCCGGCCCGATGACCCTGGCTGCCGCAGAGCGGGAAGCCGCTGCCGGACAGTCACGCTTCCCAGCGTGCACCGTCCCCCCGGGGCCCACAAACCCGGCCGGCCCGCCGGCCCCGGGACCACCCGGACACCGGGCCCCGCGGTCCACCGCGCGCCGGAATCCGCCCCGAAGGGCGCCCGTTGCTCCAGTGGGCCGAACAGGTGTGTGGACGTCCGTGCAGGCGCGGGACTCCCCCACACCTGCACGGCAGTGCGGGCGCACTGGACCCCGCGAGCCCGGCATGATCCAAACGAGAGACCTCAGACCATGCTGCCCAGGTCTTCGAGGTAGCCATGACGGCTGGCGGACACGACGAAATCGGCGGCGTAGCGCCCCGAGGAACGGTGCCAGTCGTAGGACCCGCGGATCACGGAGCGCACCGCGTCGAGCCGGTACGCCTCCGCGCTCTCGCGTTCCTGCGGGTCGAGGTCGAAGGTGTCGTAGACCTTCGGCAGGCACGCTTCCAGCAGGAGGAACTGTTCGAGGCGGGTACGGACGCCGTCCTGCATGTAGGCGATGCTCCGGCCCCGTGACCAGCCGTGTTCGCGGGCGAGGATGAGCACCATGTTGTTCTGCTCGCCGCGGGCCTCTTCCTTCTCCAAGGAGGCGATGTCGTTGAGGAGCAGATTGGTGTCGACGGCGATCTGGAGCATCGCGTACATGACGGCGCTGTCGAAGATGCGGTGCGGCACCTCGAAGCGGCCCGTGCGCTCGGCCAGGTCCACGGTGGGCTGCACACCGATGGTGTGCCTGCGCAGTGCGAGGTACTCGGCGGCGGACGTGTAAGGAGTGTTGTGGTGGCGGCTGACCGCCTCGTCGACGTATCCGGAGAAGTAGGCGCGCCAGTGCCGCGCGGACCGGCGGCACCAGGCGGCGGACATCCCCTCGCAAGTGCGCCGCCACACGTCGGCGAAGCCGTGCGCGATGGGCGGCGCGCTGTCGGGCAGGGGGCCGTCGAGTGCGGCGGCGACGGCGTCGGTGAGCTTCTTCGTCTCCTGGGGATCTTCGCCGCGCGGCCCGTCGAAGAGGTCGTCGAAGAGGAAGAACCAGGACATCAGATCGACCCCGAGGTCCAGGTCGGGACCGGTGGCCGAGGGGTAGAAGGCGGCGGCGAGATCCGCGTAGCCGCCCTTGCGGTGGCGTTGCGCGGCGGCCTCGGTGGTGATCAGGCCGAGCGTGCGGGGCCATATGAGTTGGTCGGCTCTCGCGCGCTCGCAGTCGGGGCTGCGGCGGCTGGGGAGAGGCATGGAGAAGTCGACGTCTTGCGGCATTCGGGGTCTCCCTGGGGTCTGTTGTGGATCACGGGCCTGCCTTGCAGAACAGGGCGGAGCGGATCGGTACAAAGGTGCGACCCTGCCGGCCGGACGTCCGGCGCGGGCATCGGTCACAGTCCTGCGGGCAAAACCCGTGCAGAGGGAAGCGGCCACCCTCAAGAGAGGACGACCGGAGCGGTGGTGGGGCTGGGGACGGCTTTCGATCACGCGGACGCTGCGTGGCAGCGCGGTGTGTGGCCGGATGTCGCGGTTGATCGGCCACCAGCCGGTCGGCCGTCAGCGCGGTGCGGATGTGCGGGTCTGTACGTGCACGACGGCGGCCGGGCGGGATCGAGCGCACCGGGGCAGTGATCGCCTTGCCGGGGATGGGCCGGGCGGCACTGGCTGCGGTGCTGGTCGTGAGGACAGGCGACGACACCGACGCCTGACAGCAAGAGGGACGGTCAGCAGCGGGAGAAGCGTTCCCGCGGACTCGGCGGGTGACACGTGTGCACGGGAGCGAGCGTCCAGGCTCCGTCGGGGCCGCCCTGACGGCGCGGCGCGCGGACCGCTTCGGGCACCGGTGAGCGGTGCGAGCGATCGGGGCCGAAGGTCCTCGGGTCCGGCGTTCCGGTACGACCGCCGGTCATCCGGCCGTACCGCCCAGGACCGCGCCGCCGGGTGTGGGCGACTCTGAGGATGTAGGTGCAGGTAAACGTGGAGAGGTGTGTATCGCACGGGGGATGCGGACGCTCGGAGAGCGGATGGCCGCAAAACCGGGCTAACGCGGAGCGGTGGTCGTGCGGGAGAACGAGAGACGTCCTCGATAAGCGGCGCGTGCGCCGGCGTTCACCGGGCCCTGGCGGGGAGCCTGAGGCCCGGGAGAGGTGGTCGGCAGTCTTCATAATTCCTCCTGGAAACCGCACTCCCGAGCCCGGTGCACGGCTTCAAGCACCGATGGTGACGACGTGGGCACAGTGCAACCCCCAATTGCCCGGCCCACGGCCGGTGGTGATACGGGCAGGTCATGTGCTCGGCGGGTGGACGGCGCTGGATGGCGTGCCCGCAGGTCAGTACCGTTGTACTGGCGGATCGCATCAGTGCTGCTGTGCTGTGGAATCGAACTGTCCTGAATAGTAGGAGGACGCTCTCGACCGGTCCAGCAGTCCCCGCTTCCGGCGGACCCGGCACGAACCGGTCCACTGTGCACCACCGATCGTCCGATTCCGCTTATGGAGCCGCGGTGTACTGACCGCCGCCGGCCGAACATCCTGGTCACACTCGCCGCTCCTACCCTCAGGCACCACTCTCGACCACCCGGACGACCAGGCGCACGAGGAGTGGAACCGCACTCGACACACCGACGATGTGACGGGCGTCACGGTCACCCTCTCGGTAGCCGTACCGCTCCGTGCGGACGTGGACAGCGGCAATACCTGCGGCGCTTCGGCCACTTCGGCTTCCGCTGCCTCTTCGAGTCCGGCGGTGCGCGCGGCACCAGGTCCGTGTTCGGCAGCGGTCGCCAGGTGCGTCCGGCCGACGGTCCGCCGCGGTCAGCCACGACGTGCGCGGCGGACCGCCAACGGTGCGCGGGCCGTCGGCCGGTCCCGTGGAGCGCGGGCCAGGACCAGCCGACGGCCGCCGCCGTGCCTCGGTTCAGGCGTCCCGGTTGATGATGAAGTGTCCGAGCGCGATGAGTTCGTCGCGCGCCTCGGTGTCGAGGTCGACGCCGTGCAGCGCGGCCTCGCCGAGTGCCATCCGGCGCGCCGCCTCTGCGGTGGCCCACTCGCGCCCGCCCGCGGCGGCGACCAGGTCGGCCGCGCGGCGCAGCCCGGCCTCGTCGGGCTCGTCCGGTGCGCTGAGCCACGCGGCCAGCTCGGCGCCGGCCGTGCCGCCCTGGTTGAGCGCGTAGGCGACCGGCAGCGACTTCTTGCGGGCGCGCAGGTCGGAGTGGACCGACTTGCCGGTGACCGCCGGGTCCCCCCAGATGCCGAGCACGTCGTCGATCAGCTGGAAGGAGAGGCCCACCTGGTCGCCGAAGAGCGACAGGGCGTCCACGGTGGCCGCCGGCGCCCCGGCGAGCACGGCACCGATCGCGGAGCTGGCCGACAGCAGCGCACCGGTCTTGCCTGCGGCCATGTCGACGCACTCCTCGATCGTCACGTGCGCACGCCGCTCGAACGCCACGTCCTGTACCTGTCCGCGGATGAGATCGCGGGTGGCGCACGCGAGCAGTTTCGCCGCGGCGGCCCCGCTGGGCAGCCCGGAGTCGAGCAGCACCTCCTGACCGAGCGCCAGCAGCGCGTCGCCGGTGAGGATGGCGCCCGCGGACCCCCACAGGGTCCACACGGTGCGGCGGTGGCGGCGCTCTTCGTCGCCGTCCATCAAATCGTCGTGCAGCAAGGAGAAGTTGTGCACCAGCTCGACGGCCACCGCACCGGGCAGGCCGACTTCGGGCGGCGCACCGGCCGCCCGGGCCGACAGCAGCGCCAGTGCGGGGCGCACGGCCTTGCCGCCGCCGGTGGCCGGCGTACCGTCGGCGTCGATCCAGCCGAGGTGGTACGCCGCCTGGTGGCGGGTCTCCTCGTCGAGTCTGCCGAGCGCCGAGCGTAACGCCGGAGTGAGCGCGTCACGGCTGCGGTGCAGGCTTTCCAGGGTCACGGTCATGACGTCAACCCCCACTGTGGACGAACGCTGCGGCGCCACCGGTGTGGTGGCGCCGTTGTGCCTGTCACATGCCACCGTCCGGTCCCGGGGTGCCGCGCCGCGCCGTCGGCGGCCACGGTGCCGCTGCGGACGACGGCCTCCAGGTGGCCGACCGGACTCGTATCTGATGTCACATCGGCTCAGCCGACCCGGGCACCCGCGGTTCTTCCCGCGCGCCACGGCTCGGCCGGGTTGTCGAATATCGCGACGACCTTGCGGAGTATCCGGCGGTCCGCAGGGTCGAAGGCCGTTTTGGCGTGCACGGTCCCCAGCTGGTCCCACATCACGATGTCACCCGGCAGCCAGGTGTGCGTGTAGGTCAGCGCCGGCTCGCCCGCCCTGGCGAAGAGGCTCTCCAGCAGCTCTCTGCTCTCCGCGGGCTTCAGCTCAAGTATGCGTTTGGTGTTGAGCGGGTTGACGTACACGGAGCGGCGGCCGGTCCTCGGGTTCTGGGCAATCAGCGGGTGGATGGTCGACGTGCCGTCCTCTGGGGCCGGCTGGTCGGGCGACTCCCCGATGGACACCTCGCCCTGGTACTCCTCTTCGATGTTGTCCTCGTAGCCGGATCTGAGCGCATGCCGTGCCCGGTAGGTGAGAAGGCGCTCCTGGAGATCGGCCGGCAAGGACTCGAAGACGGAGTACATATCGGTGAACATCGTCTGGCCGCCGCCGTGGACCGGCAGTTCGACCGCCGACAGGAAACCGATCTGGGAAACCCGCGGTCGAAAGGAGTAGTCGGTGTGCCAGTTCATCCAGCCCGCGTCGCCGACACCGATCTTCTGCCCGTTCTCGACGATGTTGGAGATGATGAGGATCTCATTGTGCTTCGGATTGGCCCCGGTCGTCAGACCTGTCTTCGGAATGTGTCCGAAGATTTTTCCGAACGCGAGCAGATCCTCGTCCGACGGGTCCTTGTGCCCTCTGAAGAGCAGGACGAGATTCTCGTCGAGCGCCTTCCATATCTCGGCGACATGCTGCGCTTCAATGGCGCCCGAGAAGTCGGCACCCTGCACGACGGCACCGACGGGTGACCCAGGTATCCGTGATATGTCCACTGCCTTCAACACCTACACTTCACGTCGTTTTAGCACTTCTTGATTCTTCTTGATTCTTCTTGACGATTCCTGGTTCAGACGCGGCGGAACTAGTCCCACAGCTCAAGGTTGGCGAGGTCACCGGCCTCGCGCCACTGTTTCAGAACGTTCACGAACTGGACAGAACCGCCTCCGTAACTGGAGTTGAGGACAGCCAGATTCCGGGGATTTCCTTCGTTGTTGAACAGTCCAGGAGTGCAGGACTCGGCAAAATCGAGATTCCTGTTCGCCAGCCTCAGAATGGTGTCGACCCATTCCTTCTCGCCCGCCACGGACGCCTCCACGACCTGCCGGCCGCGTTCCTGAACGGAGCTGAGTATGTAAGCGATGTGCTTGCTCTGTTCATTGAGCATGTAGGGGACGTTGACATGGAGTCCCGACTGCGCCTTGGACATGATGAAGTAGTTGGGGAAGCCATTCACCTGTAGTCCGTGAAAAGTGCGGACGCCCTCGGCCCACTTCTCGGAGAGACGGACACCGTGCCGGCCTGTGATGTCGAATCCGGCGCGGTCCGTGTACGGGATGCCGAATTCTGATTCGTAGCCCGACGCGAAGATCAGGCAATCGACGGGGTATTCCAGGCCGTCGACGACCACGGCATTGTGCGTGAGGCGCTCCAGGCCACGCCCCTGGGTGTCCACGAGGGTGACGTTGGGCCGGTTGAAGGTGTCGAGGTAACCGTCGTGGAAACACGGCCGTTTGCAGAAGAGCCGGTAGTACGGTTTCAGGGCGGCGGCGGTGTCCTGGTCGTGGACGACCGCGTCGATCCGGTTTCTCAGCTCCTCCATCTTGTGGAAGTCCGCCAGCTCGATCGCGGCGCCCATTTCCTTCGGGTCCGTGTCGGACGACGACTTCGGCAGTATCGCGGCGAGTTTGGCCGTGATCTCCGTCCAGCCGTCCTGGACGAGGTCCACGTCCTGGTTGACGCCCGATGTCAGTGCGTGGAAGTTGTCCATGCGCTGCTGCTGCCAGCCCGGTGCGAGCCCCGCGGCCCAGTCGGGATCGGTGGGTCTGTTGCCGCGCACGTTGATCGTCGACGGTGTGCGCTGGAAGACGTACAGATGTGACGCCCACTCGGCCAGGTGCGGAATGCACTGGACCGCCGTCGCACCGGTGCCCACGATGCCGACCCGCTTGTCCCGGAGCTTTTCCAGGCCTCCGTCGAGGTCACCGCCGGTGTAGTCGAAATCCCAGCGACTGGTGTGGAACGAATGGCCGCCGAAGGTCTCGATCCTGGGTATGTCGGGGAGTTTGGGCCGGTGCAGGGAACCGATCGCCATGCAGACGAACCGGGACCGGAAGCAATCGCCGCGGTCCGTGGACACGAGCCACCGTCTGGCGCCCTCGTCCCAGCTCAGTCCCGTGACCCCGGTCTGGAAGCACGCATCGTCGTAGAGATCGTATTTCTGCGCGATGGCCTTGCAGTGCTCGAATATCTCGGCACCGGTCACATACTTCTCGGACGGCATGCTGCCGATTTCTTCGAGCAACGGCATGTAGACGTAGCTCTCGACATCGCAGCGCAGCCCGGGGAAGCGGTTCCAGTACCAGGTGCCGCCGACGTCTCCCGCTGTGTCGACGAGCCGGATGCTGCGGAAGTCGCACGACTGGCGGAGGCGCGCACCTGCCAGCAGTCCACCGATACCGGCGCCGACGATCGTCACATCCACCTCGTCCGAGAGAGGTGACCTCTCCAGAGGTTCCGAATAGGGATCGTCCGCGTAACGGGAGAGATCTCCCTGCGCGCTCCTGTACTGCCGGCCGCTGTCGGCCTGTACGCGCTTTTCGCGTTCCTCGCGATACTTCTGCCGCACCGCCTCGATATCGACGCCATTCATCGTTTCTTCGGTAACGCCGCCGCCCCCAGGGCCCACCACGATATCTCCTTCAAAAGATGTCGAAATCCATTTCCGCAGGGAAATCCGCGTGACCTTGCGGTGCGCCGCGGCGGCTTTCTCCCTCAACATCAGGACATTATCGGAGAGAACTCGTCAACATTTCACGAAGAGGATGCGATCCAGGATTCATCAGATTTCAGGTGGCGCCACACGTCATTGAACTGGTCACTGAGCCTGATCGGCGCATCGGCGTTTGTGAATATATAGAATCGATCGGATCCCAGCGCTTCCCATACGGCCTCTGCTGCTTCGTCCGCGCTGATCGTCGTATCCCCGGTCGCGTTCCGGGGGGCGACGAGGCCCCGTGTCATGGGCGTGTCGACGCGCCCGGGGCACAGGACCGAGACCCGTACGGGAGAGCCTTCGAGGTCGGCGCGGAGGCTTCGTGCCGCGGCCAGGTCGGCGTGCTTGGACGCCGCGTACGCCGCGGTGGCGGCGCCCACGACGAACGCGGACATCGACGCGGTCTGCACGAGGTGCGCGGGGCGCCCGCTGCTGAGGAGTCGTGGCACGAAGGCACGCGCCACATGGACATGCGCCCAGTAATTGATGTCGAAGACGCTGCGCATCTCGTCCAGGGGGACGCTCCACAGCGGTATTCCGACCGGCCCGACGACACCGGCGTTGTTGCAGACCACGTCGATCTCGCCGAGGCTGCCGAAGGCGGCGTCCGCCAGCTCCTGCACCGCGGTCGGATCGGTGAGGTCGGCGACCACCAAAGTGACGTCGGCGCCATGCGCCATGAGTTCCTTGGCGCTTCGTTCCAGCCGGTCACCCGCGATGTCCGTCATCACGACTCGGGCGCCGGCCTTGGCGAGCCGGGCGCTGAGCGCGAATCCGATACCGCTTGCCGCGCCGGTCACCACGGCCGTCCTCGGTTGCAGATGCATGCGGCTTCCTCCACGCCTTCAGGGTATTACTGGGTATTTCGTGACATTACGGACAGCGACGAGTCGTCGCGCAGCCGCTGCCCCACCCCAGCAGGCCGCGTCTGTGCGAGGAGAGAACGAGCCCGGCGGACAGCTGTCCGGCCGGTCAGCGCAGGAACGTCAGCGGGGCTCGGGCAACTTGAGACTGAGGGCGAAGATGGCCGCCGAGAACAGGACCAGCATGCCGAGCACGATCAGCGCGCTGGAGGCGTCGCCGAGCACGCCGCCGAGGGAGAGGTAGAGGGTTCCGCCGACGGTGACACCCAGCGCCGTCGCGGTCTGCTGGCTGGTGACCAGCACTCCACTGCCGGTGCCCGCCGCGGAGATGGGTACGTCGGCGAGGACCATCCGGAACAGGGTCGGTCCGATCAGCGCCTGGCCGATGCCCGTGAAAGCGAGAATCACCAGCACCCACCCGACGGCCAGATGCGGCCAGGCAACCGCGATCAGGAGCGCGAGCAGCAGCAGGCCCACCCCTTGAACGACCGCGCCCACCGACACGATGCGCCGGCCGATACGGGCCGAGATCCTGGGAGTGAAGAGCGCCATCACGAAGAAGGCCGAGGCGAAGGGGGACAGTACGGCGCCGGAGGCCAGCGCCCCGAGGCCGAAGTTCTCCTGTGCGACCAGCGCGTAGACGAAGAGGAAACTCCCGAAACCGATGGAAAAGGGAACGAACGCCATCAGTCCCGTTCTCATGCTGTGCCGGGCCAGGATCGACGGGGGCAGCAGCGGTGAACCGCCGCGTGCCTCCAGCCCCCGTTCGACTCTGACCAGAATCGCTGTCACGAGGGCCGCGACCACCAGGAGTGCCCACAGCCACACGGGCCAGCCCAGCGAGCCGCCTTCGACGATCACCACCAGCACGCAGATCATGGCCACCCCGAACAGCGCGGTGCCCAGATAGTCGAGCCCGGGCCGCTGGGCCGCCTTGGTGGCGGGCATACGCCGCACGAAGAGCAGCGCCACCAGGCCGACCGGCACATTGATCATGAACACGGACCGCCAGCCGGAGTCGCCGATGTCCAGAGCCAGCAGGAGACCGCCGATGATCTGCCCGGCGACCGCCGCGAGCCCGGCGGTGGCACCGTACAGACTGATCGCCTTGGCCCGCGCTTCGCCTGTGGTCGCCGCCTGAATGGTGCTCAACACCTGCGGTACGAGCATCGCCGCCGCGGCGCCCTGCAGCAGACGGGCGGCGATGAGGAAGCCGATGTGCGGGGCGAAACCGCAGAGCGCGGAGGTCGCCGTGAACGCGACGAGACCGTAGACGAAGAGGCGTCTCCTGCCGAAGGCGTCGCCCAGGCGCCCGCCCATCACCAGCCCGAGCGCATAGGTGATTCCGTATCCGGACACGACCAGTTCAAGAGCGGAATCGGAGGCATGCAGGTCATTACCTATGGTGGTCAGCGCCACGTTGACTATGAACATGTCAGCGATGGACAGGGCGAACCCCGCGAGGATCACCGCCAAGCCGGCGGTCGATAAGCCTGCCACTTCCTGCGTGTCCTGCCCGGTCACGGATTCCTTTTCGACGGGGCCGCCCGCAGGCGACGTCTCTGAAGTCAAAGCCATACCTTTTCGAATCGACGCCCGCAGGGGACGGGAACCGCCGCCGGCCGGTCACGGTGGACGGCCGGCGAACATGGCGTTTACTCGTCATTCAACTTTGGTAGGTGTGCCGGTAATCTTCGACATGATTCCCTTGGACGCGTCTTTGGCGGATTCGGGCCACGGCGTCAGGGCATTGAACCCACGGTGGGACGTCGCGGGCTGCACCCGGGTGTCCATGGACATCCGCATGGCCGGCGGGACCGACATGTTGGGAATGGACTTGTGGCACATATGTGCATGGAAGACAAGGAGATCGCCGGGCTCCATGGGCGAGAACAGCAGGGTCTCGTCCTGGCCGATAATTTCCGGCGGTATTCCGCGCACCGGGTGGTTGAACCTCTTGAAGGTGTCACTGATGACGTGTTCTCGCGGACCGTGCACATGACTGCCGTCCGCTATCGCGACACCGCCGGTGCCCTCGGTTATCGGCAGCAGAGGCACCCAGGTGGTACGGAAGTCCGTGTTGGGTCCTATGTAGAAACCGTCCTGGTGGAAGGGCGTCAGGTAGGAGGGCGGACGCTCCGTGCCTGCCCCGGTCGGGTAATACCGGATGGTCGTGGAGAGGAAGACGAACACCGGCTCACCGAGGACTTGCTCGAAGGCCTTGATGGTCGACGGGCTGTTCCAGAACTCGTCATATTTGACGTAGTCGTGCATCGCCACTTCGTCGACAGTCTCGAACGAGGCTATATTGAGGTTTTCCAAGGTCGTGCCGGGCTCCGCGGCGCCGAGTGCGATGAGCCCTTCCAGCATCTGCTCCGCCACCTTGCCGACGAGGTCGCGGTCCAGGATGCCCGGTAGGAACAGATAGCCGTGCTCTTCGTAGAAGCGGTCAAGTGCCGCACGGTCGCCGAGTAGAGGAGTGCAGTCCGTGTAGTCCCTAGTCACGTTCGTCATAGGTCCCCTCCTTGTGACATCGTGCATTGAGGATGCCGAGGCGTACCGGCAGCGTCAGCGAGCCGCTGATAATCGAAACAGAGCGTACCGTGCACAAGGAACGGCACGCCATGATGAGTTGGGCATGGAAGACCCGGTCCCGACCGTCCGGCCTTCATTGCCCGGGCGGTTCTCGGAGGCCACTGCGTCACCTCCGACGGTGTTCGGTACACGAAACCGGCACACCGGATAGGTGGCTCCTGAAAGCAGAGACACCCTATGCAATGTCTGTGGACGATCCCGTGAACGCTGGGATCAGGCGAATACCCGCCGTACGCGTCCTGCGAAGTTCCCCGTGGGACCGGTCATGCAGACTCTGATCGTTCGGGTACGCGCAGATAACGGGTATGGCCGGGTACGGAGTCGTAGCGCGACAGGTGTGTCGGAGCAGGGCGATCAGGCAGTTCGTCAATTGCCGCAATCTGGACCTTGTCAGAGTACCGGGCGGTAATAGCTTTCAGAGCCTGTTGGCCGATTCGGCCAGAGCCGTGGATGCCTAGTCGGAGGGCACTCATGGGCCGTGATTCTACCTCGTAGGGCCTCCTTCGGCCCGGCACACCGCCCGCTTGTCGTATTAATTTTTCGATCATGCTGTTGACCTGGGAAAACAGAACGAAACGGCGAGCGGGCGTTGAGGATGACGATCTCGGCTTCTGAATACAGGACGAGCCGCCGACCGCATCCGCGCTGACGTCCGGGCATACGGGCATACGGGCATACGGGCATACGGGCATACGGGAAGGCTTACCGGTGATCCGTCAGGCAACGCATTTCGGCCATACAGGAGGAAGATCCCGCCGGTCACCGGAGGATGCCACGCCACACACACCTGTCGAATGAGTTCCTTGTCGGATCAGAAAGGACAGGGCGGGGATGGACTGTTCGCGGTTGAGCAGGAGCGGAACAACTCCGCGCGCTCGCGGCCGATCTCGGCGCGCACCCAGATCACGCCCGGTCATCTCCGGGTACGTCGGTGGGCTCGGGCCATCAGGTACCTGCTCTGTACGCCGCGCTGATTGCGCTCGGATATCTGCCAGTCGTCGGCCGGCAGGAACTCCGCGGGGCCGACCGATCCGTTCAAGACTGACGGCGGCGGGCAGTCGGCCATGGACCGGCAGCAGTGTGGCGCGGCGGTCGGGGGCCGCCGCGCCACGGGTGCGGTGTTTCGGGAGTTCCGGGTGTTCCGGGTGTTCCGAGGGTCAGCTTGTAGCGCTGCGGGCCGCCGGCCAGGTGATGGCGCCGGTGCTCAGGGCCGTCTCGCCCGCCTCGGAGGACGGGACGTCGATCAGCTGACGGTGATGTTGGAGCTTCCGCTGCTCTGGTAGCCCTCGGTCGCCATGATCATGTAGTAGCTGAAGCTGCCCAGGTTCATGCCATGGCTGGCCCAGGCGTCGAAGTGGTTGCCGGTGGTGACGCTGCCGCCGGTCCGGCCCGACTGGCGCACGCTCCAGTACTGGTTGAAGGTCTTGGTGCCTTCGACGGACGGGGCGTTGGTGCGCGTCGTCTCGTAGATGTCGTACGTGCCGCCGTCGCTGGTGACGGAGCCCTTGTACGTGCCGGTGGGCCGGTAGGAGCCGAAGTTCTCGACGATGTAGTACTCGACGAGCGGGTTCGAGGTCCAGCCGTAGAGGGACAGGTAGCCGTTGCCTGACGGGCTGAAGCTGCCCGAGTAGTTCACGGTCCTGCGCGAGCCGTTGCTCCAGCCCTTGCCGGCGACGAAGTTGCCGGCGTTGCTCCACGAGGTGCTGTAGCTGCCGCCGGTCTTCAGGGTCATGGAGACCGAGCCGCTGCCCTCGGTCCAGAACGAGTAGTAGTAGCCGTTGTCGGTACCGGTCTGGTTCGAGGTGATCGTCGTGTCGGCGTGCGCGGTGCCGGGCAACAGCAGCCCCGTCCCGACCGCCGCGAGGGCGCCGGCTCCGCCGATGAATCCTCGGCGGCTGAACGGTTGGCTGGTGGGGGTGTTGTCCTTGGTCATGCTTCCTCCTCAGGACAGCTGGCGGGAGGCCAGGCAGGGTGATACATCCCGGCGGACCTGTCGGCTGGCCAGGGAACGCCGACCGCGTTCCGGCCTGTCGTGCAACGCGGCAGGGGTTGGACGGTCGTCGTACGGCTCATGGCCAAAGGAGCAGGTCGCGCGGGTGACCCAGCTCGACAGTGTTGGGGCCTGTCGATGGCGATAGGTTGGTCCGGCTCCGTAGAGTTGTCAACGGTTCCCGCAATGATTGCGAAAACCCTTTCCCTGGCGGAGATTTGCTGAGAAGTCATCATGCCTGGCCACAGGCCATGTATGGCCGGTCCGATTCGGCTTCGGATGATGGAAACCTCAACTCGAAGATCAAGATCCGAGTCAATGTAGCCGAAAGTTTCGAAGATCTATCCGGTCATGCCGCTCTGACTGCGCGAGGCTGGACGCGCCCTGACGGCGTCCCCTTCCTGGCAACCGCCCCAGCGGACCGGCGCGCTCGGCGTACCGAGCCGGGAGCGGCCGGGCAGCCATACCATCGGCTGTCTCGCCCTCCACAGGAAAGCCAGCGCCGATGACCGCCGTCGTACCTCCGCCACGCACCCCTTCGGGCCTGCTCGCCGTGCAGCACTTGAGCCGTATCGAGGCCGGGGAGCGGTTGCCTTTCCTGTTGTGGTCCGCTGGGCCCGGCTGGCGGATGATGAGCAGCGCTGTCCTCGGTGGCGGGGTCGCAGAGCGCGCCTGGGTCCTCAACGCCCAGGTCTGCCACGGCTACCGGCGCACCGATCCGGCCCGGCACCTGGCCGAACTCGCGCGTGACGCCGGCGCAGCGGGCCAGGGCGTGGGCCTGATGACAGCCGCCGACGTCTCCGCCTACGCGCAGGACGGCGGCGTGGCGGCCGTCGCGACGGCGGGCATCGAGGTGCGCGGCTGGGCCGCCGCACCGGCACAGGGCGCCTCCGTGCCGGCGGAGCCCGGCACGATCAACATCGTCACCGCCCTCCCGGTAGCCCTGACCGATGCCGCCCTGGTCAATGCCGTGGCCACCGCCACCGAAGCCAAGGTTCAGGCGTTACTGGACGCGGGCTACGACTGTTCGGGCACACCCACCGACGCGGTGTGCATCGCCGCCCGCAGTCCACACCACGGCGCCGAAGTCCACGCCTTCGCCGGGCCCCGCTCCCAGTGGGGCGCGCGACTCGCCCGCGCCGTCCACCACGCCGTGCGAACCGCCCTCGCCACGTCCGGGACGCCGGTGAAGTGCGCGGTGGCGAAGTAGCCGCGGCCGGAATGCGTGCGGGTTACGAAACCCGCAGCTCAAAGATGCTGAGCACGCGGTGGGCGATGGAGCGGGCCGCGCCCAGCGCACGTGCGGCGTCCGGCACGGAGAGCGTGTCGTGGTCGAGGAAGAGGCGCATCAGCCGCAGGCCGGTGTTCAGGAGCTCGCCGCCACACGCCGTACGTCGACCGGGAGATACGCCACGGCCGGTCGACAGGTGACACACCACGGCAGGTGGATCGCCACGCCCCGTACTGTCCTTCCGTACCACCACCACCGGACCACCACCGAAGAGGAAGCAGCACATGCCTGTCTACGTCGTGATCTACACCTACACCGACGACGCCGCGGGCCGGGACGAGCACCGCCCCGCCCACCGGGAGTTCCTCGGCGCCCTCGCCGAGCAGGGAGTCAACCTCTGCTCGGGTCCCTTCGCCGCTGGCGAGGCGCCCGGCGGACTGCTCCTGATTCGCGCCGCGGACAAGGACGCTGCGCTGGCCACCACCGAGAAGGACCCCTTCCGGGTGCGAGGGCTCGTCAGCGATGTCTCTGTCCGCGAGTGGAACCCCGTGCTCGGACCTCTCGCCGCAGAGCTGGCCTGACCCGGCGGCCGGCCGTGACCATCACGCGGTAACGGCCGGCCGACCTGCTCGTTTCCAAAAGAGCGCATGGCCAACCGGCCGGATCATCGCCGCCCGCGAGGCGCTACGCGCCAACGGCATCGCCAACGGCATCGGCATCGGCAAGCCCTGGCCGCTGCCGACCCGCTCCTGACAACCGTGGAACTACACCTGCGGAGCAGCGCTGGTGGGCGGCGTGCGCGGGGTGGCGAGCCGGCGCAGGGCGAGCAGCGCGGCGGCGTGCGGCAGGACGCTGTCGTCGTAGACCGCGTGCGCGGAGTGGTTCATCGGGGCCGTGGCCGGATCGGTGCCGGGCGGGCAGGCGCCCAGGCCCACGAAAGCGCCGGGCACCTCCCGCAGCACGAAGGAGAAGTCCTCGGCGCCCGCCATCGGCTTGGGCGCCTCGACGGCGTGCCCTTCGCCCAGGACCTCCCGCGCGGTCTCCAGCACGAACGCCGCCTCATCCGGGTCGTTGACGGTCGGGGGGTACTGCTCCACGTAGTCGATCTCAGCCAGCACGCCGTGAGCGGCGGCCACACCGTGCACCGTGCGCTCGATGACGGACCGGATCCTGGCGTGCGAGGCGTCGGAGAAGGTTCGTACGGTGGAGGCGAACCAGGCGGTTTCCGGGATGACGTTGGGGGCCGTCCCCGCCGCTATCTGACCGACGGTGATGACGGCCGGGTCGAAGATGTCGATCTCGCGCGTGACGGCCGTCTGGAGCGCGGTGACCATGGCACACAGGGCGAGCACCGGGTCGGCGGCGGAGTGCGGCGAGGATCCGTGCCCGCCCCGCCCCCGCACGGTGACCCCGATCGCGTCCGCAGCGGCGAGAACGGGACCCGGCCGGGTCACGGCGATCCCGGTGGGCACTCCGGTGGTCACCACATGCAGGGCGTACGCGGCGACGACCCGTTCTCCGGCGGCGTCGAGCACACCCTCATCGATCATGATCTTCGCACCACCCTGGCCCTCCTCGCCGGGCTGGAACATGAACACCACGTCTCCGGCCAGCTCCGCGCGCCGGGCGGCGAGCAGCCGGGCGGCGCCGACGAGCCCGGTGACGTGCAGATCGTGTCCGCAGGCATGCATCCTGCCGTCGATGTCCGAGGCGTACGGGAGACCGGTGTCCTCCTGGACGGGCAGCGCGTCCATGTCACCGCGCAGCAGCACGGCCGGGCCGGGCTCGGCGCCGCGCAGCACGGCGGTGACGGAGCTCAGTGCCGTACCGAGCCGGATCTCCAGACCCAGCCCTTCCAGCGCACCGAGAATCTTGGCCTGGGTCAGCGGCAGATCGAGGCCCAACTCCGGTTCGCGGTGGAGTGCGTGACGCAGTTCGGCCAAGGCAGGGGCGAGATCACGGGCATCGTGGAGCAAAGACATGGGCGTATCGTGCTGAACGAACCACTCCAACCATGATCGTCCGCAGGAAAGCGCCACCCATGACCTCATCGACGCACGAATCCGCCGTGCCGTCCGAGGAATCGCCGCGCACCGCTCAGCCGACGCCTCTGGACGAACTGGACTATCTCCTGATCACCGCCCCTCCAGACCTCTCCCCGGGCGGAGTGGGCGCAGATCGGGAAGGTACTCGGAGTTGACGCCTCGACGGCGGCGCGCCGCTGGAAACGGCTCACCGAGGCGGGGCACGCCTGGCTGAGCTGCTACACGGTGGCGGTGGGGCCCACTGCGCCGATCATCGCGTTCATCGAAGTGGACTGCGTGGCCGGCTCGCTGCACGAGGTGGCGGCGGAGATCGCCGACGATCCGCACCTGATCACCATCGAGTACGTCACCGGCGCCCGGGACCTGGTGCTCAACGCGGTCTTCCCCGACCTGGCGATGCTCGCCCGGTACGTCGGGTTCCGCCTCGGCCTGCTGCCCGGGGTGTCGGCCACCCGCTCCCAGACGGCGACCGCCGTCCACACCGAAGGCAGCCGCTGGCGGTTGGACCGGCTGGACCCGGACAGCCAGGACGTGCTGACGAAGGACCGCGGACCGGCCGCGCCGCGCCGCGGACTGGCCGCCCGGGACGCGCTGGACATCCGGCTCTACCTGCTGTTGAGCGAGGACTGCCGCCAGTCGGCCGCCCGTCTCGCCGAACGCCTCGACGTCAGCCCTGCCACGGTGCGCCGCAGGCTGGAGCGTATGGACCGGCAGGACGCGCTTATCTACCGCTGCGAAGTGGCCCGCTACCTGTCCGGCTGGCCGATCTCGGTCACCCTCCGCGGCGTCGCCCCGCCGGGCGAGATCCCCCGCATCACCGCCCAGCTCATCCGGATGCGCGAGACCCGTCTCTGCGCCTCCCTGACCGGCCCGCACAACCTGATGCTGACGGTGTGGCTGCGCTCCACCGAGGACATCGGCGCGTTGGAGGCCAGGCTGGCGGACCGCTTCCCCGAACTCACCGTCATGGACCGGGCGGTGACCTTGTGGCCGCTCAAGGTGGCCGGCCATCTCCTGGACCCGCAAGGCCGCCACATCAGAGGTGTACCCGTGTCGTTCTGGGAGGAGCCCGAGGCCGAACACGCCGAGAGCATGCTGCTGGAGCAGTTGCGCACCGGCCGCTGACTACGGGCCCAGCCGTCATGCAGGCCGTTGACGTGGCCGTTTCCGCGACTACCGGGGCGATGCTCGCGCAAGGCTCGGCTACGCCACCCCGCCCGACCACGCGTTCGGCGGCGCGCTAGAGCCGGTTGTGCGAGGTGCTGTCCCCGGTCCGACCGGACTCACCGGCCTGAGGGGCCCCGACCGCCTACGGCGCCGAGTCCTTGACGCCCTTGCTGATCGCGTAGGCGTTGCTCGGCGACGTCGCGCCGTAGGTGTGGTCGGAGGAGGTCGGCTGGCCGGCGGAGTTCAGGCCGATCTGCTGACTGTCCGTACCGACCTTCGCGCACTTGCTGAGCTTGGAGTTGGCGCCGCTCAGGGCATCCGCGGTATTCGCGGCCGGGGCGGTGACCTTGCCGCCCGGGAAGGTCTTGCCACTGGTCCAGTCCGCACCGACCAGCAGCACGAGCCGGCTGCCCGTACCCTGCTTGACCGCCTTCGCCGGCAGCCCGAGCGCCTTGGCGACGGTCTGGGCCTTCGCTTGGTCGCCGGCCGGGTAGTTGAGCGAGGTGGTGGCCGTCCCCGGGAGGCCGTTGGTGGAGGTGGTCTGCGGGCTGAAGCCGTCGTCGATCAGGTCCTGGGCGATCGTGCCGGCCCAGTGGTAGACCGTCGTGCCGTTCTGCACCTGCACGGCAATATCTGCCGGCGCCACCGTCGGCGTGGCGGACGGCTTCTTCTCCCCGCTCGCCTTGAGCGGCTGGTCATCGACGATCGTCCTGAACAGCGTCGTCGCGTGCGGCTTGCTGATCAGCGTCTGCCACACGCCGTTCACCTTGATGTCGTATGTCTGCATGGTGGCCCAGGTGATGCGGCTCTCCGGCACCTTGTTGAGGTCGTTGGCCAGACCGATCAGCTTGCTCGGCGAGTTCAGCGAGTTGTCCACGGTCAGTGCCGAGGTGGCGGCGTTGGAGAGGTCCCACAGCTTCTTTGGAGAGCTCAGAGTGCCCTTGCTCTTCAGCGTGCTGATCATCGAGTTGAGGAAGATGTGCTGCGCCGCCGTGCGGCCCCGGCTGTCGCTGCCGTCGCCGAAGCCGTGCCGGGTGCGCAGGAACTCAAGGGCCGCGTCGCCCTTGAGTACGTGGTCGCCCTTCTTCAACTTCAGGTGGCTGTAGGGATCGTAGATGTCGTTATCGACGCAAACGGGCACGCCGCCCACCGCGTTGGACATCTTCACCACCCCCTCGAAGTCGACCATCATGAAGTGGTCGACGGGTATCCCGGTGAGCTGGTGCACGGCGACGACGCTGCACCCAGGGCCGCCGTTGAGCGCCCCGTTGATCTTCTGGTTGGTCTGCGGGCCCATGCTGGGGCTGCCCTTGTCGTGGCAGCCGCTCCAGCTGGCGTCCAGGTCGCGGGGGATGCTCAACACGGTCGCGTTGGAGCGGTCGGCGGATATGTGCACGACCATCTCCACGTCAGCCCGGGCGCCTGTCGAGTCCGCGGCACCGCCGAGGTCCTTGTCGGCCGTCTTGGCGCGGGTATCGGACCCGATCACCAGGATGTTGATCGGCGTACGGCCGAACGCGTCGGGCTTCTCGTGACCCGCGCCGTCCTTGCCGTTCGCGGAAAGGTCACCGGACTTGATGTTGCCGGTCAGCTTGAAGTACGCGTACGCGGCGGCGCCGCAGCCGAGCAGCAGCACGAAGCCCGTGGTCAGGCCGATGATCTTCAGGGCCCGGCGGTCGCCCCGCCTCCCCTGGCGGCTACGGCTCCTGCGCGCCGCGGCCCGCCCGCCCCCGGCCGGTCCCGGCGCAGCCGCCCCGGAAGTCGTGCCGGCCCCGGTCGGGGCGTCGCCCCCCGGCCGCCCCCCGCCATGCCTCCGCGAACCACTGGAGGACCTGGTCATACGCACTTCCCCGCAATATCGAGCCGAAGGCACCTGGCCGGGACACCTGGCGAGACCCGTCAGACATGCTCTCGGTTGCAGTTCATTCACCGCTAGCGGGCGTTCTTCACCTGATCTACACATCTTATAAAGACATTTATGGATCAACCTACTTGGCTTGTTCTTTATGGTCCGACCTCGAACGATGCCCCGAACGTGATCGCTCATACGGGGATTCCAGGGACGTGAACACGGCCTCCGGCTGATCCTGCGCCCCCGCCAAAGAGGCATCTGACCAGTACGAAGGCCGTGGGGAATGAGTTTGTTGCATCACGATGTCCGGCGCGAAGCGTTCGCGGTGGCGTCACACTTCCGAGACGACTTCTTCGGCTCCCTGACCGTCCGGGGGGACACGCTGTTCGAGCTGACCGATGCCCTGTTGTGTGCGGTGAAGCCGAGTGCCCGCAGGGCCCAGGGTGGCGCGTCGGTGATCCATTCTCCGATGGCGGCCAGTGACTTCGCACCGGTCAGGACGGCGGCAGCCACCGCGCAGACCAGGGCTGTGAAGGGATAGATCCGTCCATTGCGGCCCCGGGGATCGGGCATCCCGGTCAGGAACGGTCGCAGGTCAACGGCATCGTTGAGCGGCGTCGGGGCGGATATCGAGGCCATTTAGCCCAGCGGGGCAAGAATGGGCGATGTTGCAGGGGCGGGCACCAGGGCTGTGTCGTTCAGGTGACGTGTCCTGGTTGATCACGTGATGCCGAAGGTGATCAGCGGACGGTTGGCGTCGCGGGTGTGGTGGCGGAGGCTGGCGGCGATGTTCGTCTGGTCGGCGAGTCGGAGAGCACCGATGGCCAGGTTGCACAGGGATGCCATGGCACGTGGAGCGGTCCCGGTGCGTACGCGGGAGGCGTCCTCGGCGTACGTGGTGTCCCTGACGTGGTGGATCTTGTTCTCGATGCCCCAGTGGTCGCGGACGCGGCGGGCGATCTCGGTCGCGTCGGCCTGCTCCGCGGTCAGGTCGGTCACCCCGTAGACGCGTTCCAGGGTGACCTTGCCGGTGGTGACGATCCGCCGGCGGCGCACGATCTGGACGGCCTGCACCGCGTGGGGGAACGCGATCCCGGTGACGGCGGCGGCCTTGATCCGGCGGATCTCGTCGCGGCCGTGAGCGGTGGCCCGCGTCTTGTCCAGGAGTGGCACCTCTCGCCACGGCAGGGCCTTCAGCCACCGGAGCAGGGTGGGTTGGTTGCCCTTGATCAGCGCAATGTAGTGGGCGTGCTTGTCCTCGACGAGGAAGCGTGCGTGGGCGGTCTGCGAGTGGAGGGCGTCGAAAGTGACCACCGTGCCGTGCAGATCGAGCGGGGCAAGCAGAGGCTGGAAGACGGTGATCTCGTTGGTCTTGCCGTCCACCTCGCGCTGGGCGGCGACCAGGCCGGTCCCCGTCATCGCGGCGAGCAGGTGGACCTGGGTGCCGTCGGTGCGGCGGGCACCGCGTACGGTCTTGCCGTCCACCGCGAGGTAGGGCAGGGGCCGACCGATGTCGTTCTCCTCCTGGCCGACGGCACGTTCGCGCCCGGCGAGCCAACGTCCGACGGCCGTATCCAGCGCGTCGCCGTCGATGCGCTGGAGGATACGGCGCACGGTGGCCTCGGCCGGGGCGACGGGGCCGTGGTCCGGCTCCCGGCATGGACCACCGAGCCGGGCCAGGACCTGCGGCGGGGCGTCGGCGGCCCACTCCGCGATCGCAGCCGGGGACTTCGCTCCGGCCAGGACCGCGCACGCGGCCAGGCCCAGGACGAAGGCGAGCGGATGGCGCCGGCCCTGGTCCCGCCGGGGATCGGGCACCTGAGCCAGACAGGCCAGCAAGCTGGGGAGGTCATCGGGGGCGGGCGGTGCGGCTTCGGTGAGCTGGCCCCAAGGGCCCGGGATGAGCGAGAATGAGCGGGCAGGCACGGTCTTCCGTCGTGGTGATCAGGGACTCGACACCTCATGATCACCGGGAGTCGTGCCTGCCTCCGCGTCAGCCCCCGGCGAGCGCTCCGCGGTCCTGTCCCAGCTCCTGAAGTCCCATCAACCAGGACACACCGCCTGAACGACGCCGCCCTGGGGCGGGCACGGGCTCGCTCGGTGTTCACGGGACGTAGACATTCACATGATCAACGACACCGTTCCTGAACTGCGTTCCGCCCCGGAACCGGACCGACCCTGACATGCCGACACGTCACGGATAGACCCGACGAAGCACCTTCACGCAATGCCCCTGCGTTCGCCCGGGCGGTCATTCGCCGGGCTCCTTGGCAGACGCGGCATTCCGCGCGAAGTCATGGATTCGCCGCACCGCATTTCACGACGCCTTCGTCTCGCACTCGCCCACAGCCTCTTTCGCTGGTGACGCCTCAACAAACACCGGCCGAGGTCGCCTGCATATTATTTGCGGCGAGGCTGCGGCCCTTGGCATCATCACCGTATGAGCCAACAGGGAGTGGCGGGCACCACTTACGACGCCGCCATGGCTGCCGCCTATGTCGCCGGCCGAAGTCTGCGATCTGCCGATATCAACGCATGGATGACGGCCGCTCGCTCCTATCTGCCGGACGAGTCGGGCAGGATCCTCGATATCGGTGCCGGAACGGGCCGCTTCAGCATGGCCCTGGCGCACGCCTGCCAGGCCACCGTCATCGCCTGCGAGCCGTCCCCGGCCATGCGCGAGGTCTGCCGGGCCAGCTGCCTACCCGAGGTGGGCCTCGTCGCCGGAACGGCGGAAGCCATCCCGTTCGCGGACGGCGTGTTCGACGCCGTTTGGGCCTCCCAGGTCATCCACCACCTCACGGATCTGCCGAAGTTCGCCCACGAGGTGCGGCGCGTTCTGAAACCGGACGGAACCTTCCTGTTGCGTGGCGGATTCGGCCCGGTGGCACGTCTTCCGTTGTATCGCTATTTCCCGATGGCCTGGCCGACCGAATCGACGCATCCACCGCTGCCGCTGATCACCGACCTGTTGGCCGGTGTCGGCCTGTGCCAGATAGCCCACCTGACGGTCGCCCAGTTGTTCGCGACTGACGGCAACGAGTTACTCCGCAAGGCCCGCACTCGGTCGTTGAGTCCACTGGCCGGCCTGCCGGATTCGATATTTCGCGACGGGCTACGAAAAATCGAAGCCGATGTCACGCGCGGAACTTTCCCAGGCCCCGTCACCGAGCGACTCGATCTCGCCGTATTCCGCTCGCACCAGGCTCACTTCGTCCCCAGTAGATCGCCCGCGCACATCACCTACGGCGCACCGGAAAGCCAGTAGTCGTCATCGACAGTGATGGCGGAATTGTTCCGACGTGCTTAGACGTACTTACTGAGGTTGAACTCGTGGAGTCGTAGGGGCTGACGGCTTGTCGTTCGTGCGGTATTACCGGGGCATGCGGTATCCACAAGGGGGCGGGCTGACCGCCGAACGTCAGCAGTTCCGCGAGGAGTTACGGCTCAGGGCGGCAGAGAGGTTCGCTCTGGGTGAGGCGAGTTCGGTGATCGCCAAGGACCTGCGGGTCAGTGTCCGGTCGGTGCAGCGGTGGCGGCAGATGTGGGACGAGGGCGGTCTGCGGGCTCTTCGGTCGCAGGGGCCGGCGTCGCTGCCGAGGCTGAGCGGGAAGCAGTTCGCCCAGCTTGAGGCGGAGCTGGCCAAGGGGCCGGCCGCACACGGCTGGGAGGACCAGCGCTGGACCCTGAGCCGTGTGAAGACGGTGATCGGCCGGCGCTTCCACCTGACCTACACGGTTCAGGGCGTTCGCAAGTTGCTGGTGCGCAATGGCTGGTCCTGTCAGGTCCCGGCTCGGCGGGCGATCGAGCGGGACGACGAGGCGGTAGCCGGTTGGGTCAAGGAGGTGTGGCCCTGCGCGGAAGACTCGCGGCGGCGCGTGGAGCCTGGCTCGTCTTCGAGGACGAAGCCGGCTTCTCCATGACGCCGCCGCAGGCGAAGACCTGGTCCCAGCGCGGCCGGACCCCGGTGGTGCGGGTCCGCGGCCGTTCCCGCCGACGGATATCCATCGCAGCCCTGGCCTGCTACAAACCCGGCCACCGGTCCCGGCTGATCTATCGGCCACGCCGTGACGACGGCCGCCGTGACGGGCGCAAGAGCTTCTCCTGGCGTGACTACCGGGACCTGTTGATCGCCGCCCACCAGCAGCTCGGCGGCCCGATCGTGCTCATCTGGGACAACCTGAAGTGCGCCACGAGGCGCTACGAATCGAGTGGAGGTGAAAGGACTCCACCGCCGGGCGGTCGCAGCCGCCCGGTGAAGCTGGGGGCAGTCGCCACGGGGGAACGCAGGTGGCGGCGGGAAGCAGCCCCGACAACGTACGGGACGGGTCGGCACTGTCAGACGGCCCGGGTCCGGCAAGCAGCGAGGAGAAGGTGTACGAGAGGAACCGCTGTCTGACGCCCCGTAAGTGTCCCGCTCGGCTCAAACCTGACGGATACGGGCCGGGTTGCAGCGCGTGAACTGTCACTCGTCTGAGTGGAGTTCAACTCCGAAGCCGGTTTTTAGGTCCGGTGGGGAGGCCATGCCGAAAGCCTGCGGCGTAGGCACGGCGAGGCTGTCGGGGTAGAGGTGGGCACCTCCCTCCTTGATCGATTCTGTAGTGAACGTGGGAACCGCCTGCGGTCGCCCTTCCCGCCGGACAGCCAGTTCGGAGGCGGGCAGGTCCGTTGCCAACTGATGGCCGTTGGGCGGGGCGGAGGTCTCGTAGTAGTCCGAGCGCGCGAGAGGCGCGTACATGGCGAAGGAGACCAGCAAGTCAGCAGTGGACGTACTGGAAGGTCAGGAGGCTGTCGCCGGTGAATACCGACGAACTTGACTCCGTTCTGTTCGGAGCGGAGCGCAGGGTACTGAAGATCCAGACCAAGCTGCACTGTTGGGCCCGTGATGACCCTCATCGCAGGTTCGATGATCTGTTCAACCTCGTTGCCGATCCCGCGTTCCTTCTGGTCGCGTGGGATCGGGTGCGGGGCAACAAGGGAGCGCGCACGGCCGGAGTGGACGGGCGCACGGCCCGTTCCATCGAGGCCGGGCAGGGCGTCGTGGACTTCCTCGACGGGCTGCGGTCGCAGGTCAAGGACCGCAGTTTCTGCCCGTTGCCGGTGCGGGAACGGATGATCCCGAAGGCGGGCGGCAAATTACGCCGCTTGGGGATCGCCACCATTGCCGACCGAGTGGTGCAGGCTTCCTTGAAGCTGGTGCTGGAGCCGATCTTCGAAGCGGATTTCTACCCGTGTTCCTACGGGTTCCGCCCGAATCGTCGTGCTCACGACGCCGTGGCTGAGGTGCGCTACTTCGCGTCCCGCTCCTACGAGTGGGTCGTCGAGGGAGACATCACGGCGTGCTTCGACGAAATCTCTCATCCGGCCCTGATAGACCGGGTACGGGAACGAATCGGAGACAAGCGCGTCCTGGCACTGGTGAAGGCGTTCCTCAAAGCAGGCATCCTCGGTGAGGACCGCATGCTGCGAGAGAACCGCGCCGGAACCCCGCAGGGTTCGATCCTTTCACCGCTGCTGAGTAACGTGGCCCTGACGGTCCTGGACGAGCACATCGCCCAAGGCCGCGGCGGACCCGCCTCAAGCCAGACGGAGAGAGCCAAGCGCCGTCGTCACCGCTTGCCCAACTACCGGCTCGTCCGCTACGCGGACCTATGCCGAGTTCGGCATAGGTCCGCTTATGCCGTGTGCCGGGTTATGCCGACTGCGGCGGCGACAGCATGACGGACCTGGGGTCTGGTTTCGAAAAATTCAGCATAACCGGCGGTCTCCGCCCTGGGTGGCTCGTATCCCTGTCTGCGTAGGCGAGTTGTCTGCAGACAGGAGACGATCATGGATGTGGTCGAAGGGCGGCGCCGTGGGCAGGTGCCGCTGGTGGTGACAGGGCCGTTGGCCACGTATGAGTCGCTGGTGCGCACGGAGCTGACGTCCCGCGGGTACGCAGTGTCTTCGGTGAGGGACGCCGTGCTCATGATGCGGCGTCTGAGCCTGTGGATGGACCGGCGTGAACTCGTCGCGGGCGAGCTGACGCCGACCAGGGTGGAAGACTTCCTGGCCTTCCGGCGGGCGGTGTGCTCCTCCGAGCCGGTGGCCCGGCGGTCGGTGGGGGCAGTGATCAAGGTGCTGCGGCACGCCGGCACGGTTCCGGTTCCGGCCGGGACCGGCGGCGACGCGGTCCAGGAGGTGCTGGCGGACTACGGCGCCTACCTGCGTGGAGAGCGGGGCTTGGCGTCGGAATCGGTCCGCTGCTATTGCGTCCAGGCCCGGAAGTTCCTTGCCGCGCTGCCGGCTCCGCTGGACGACTCGCTGGCCCGTCTGGATGCCGCGCAGGTGACCGCGTTCATGGTGCGGCACACCACGGACGCCGGGAGCGTGTGGTCGGCGAAAGCCCTGGTGACCGCGGTCCGCTCGCTGCTGTGCTACCTGCACGTGGACGGCCGGATCCCGGCACCGCTGACCGGGTCGGTTCCCGCAGTGGCGGGCTGGCGGCTCGCCTCGTTGCCCCGCGGCCTGGAAGCACAGCAGGTGTCCGCGCTGCTGTTGGCACCGGACCCGAAGTCCCCGGCAGGACGGAGGGACAGGGCCGTGCTGACGGTGCTCGCCCGTCTCGGGCTGCGTGGCGCGGAGGTTGCTGCCCTTCAGCTGGGCGACATCGACTGGCACGCGGGCGAGATCGCGGTGCGGGGCAAGGGCTCGCGCGTCGAGCGACTGCCGCTGCCGTCCGAGGTCGGAAAGGCGCTCTCCAACTACCTGATGAAGGACCGGCCACGGTGTTCGGCCACAGCCGTGTTCCTCACCGCCCGGGCTCCCTACCAGGCGCTGACCGAAACCTGCATCCGGGCGATCATGGGGCGGGCCTGCGAGAGGGCCGGACTGCCACAGCTGGGAGCCCACCGGCTCCGCCACACGCTGGCCACCACCATCCTTCGGGCCGAGGCCGCTGCCCGAAGTGGGCCAGGTACTGCGCCACCGCAGCCAGCTGAGCACCACCATCTACGCGAAAGTCGACCACGAAGCCCTGCGGACCCTGGCCAAGCCCTGGCCAGAAGGCGGTGCACGATGACCACACTCCGCCAGCACGCGCAGGAATACCTGGCCATGCGCCGACGGCTGGGATTCAAACTGACCACCTTCGGCGAGAAGCTGATGAGTTTCATCAGCTACCTGGAGCACAGGGGCGAACCCGTCCTGACCACACGGGCCGCACTCGACTGGGCGACCGATACGCCTCGCAGCACCGATGAAGTGCACTGGAGCCGACGGCTGATGGTCGTGAGGATCTTCGCCCGGCACCTGAAAACTCTGGAACCGGCGACCGAGATCCCGCCCGATGATGCCCTGCCACACCACTACCGGCGCATCACCCCGCACCTGTTCACCCCACCCCGAGCTGGACCGTCTGCTCGCGGCGACTCGTGCTCTGAGCCCGGCATTCAGGGCTCGCACCTGGCACACTCTCATCGGCCTGCTGACCGTGAGCGGCCTGCGCACGTCCGAGGCCTGCGGCCTGGACCGCACCGACGTGATCTCGCCGGTGGTCTTCTCACCGTCAGCCAGACGAAGTTCGGCAAGTCGAGGCAGGTCCCGGTGCATGCCAGCACCGTCACCGCACTGCGCAGGTATGCCCGCGAGCGCGATCTCCAGCGGCCCGCCCCCAGCACGGCGGCCTTCCTGGTCTCCACCCGCGGCACCCGGCTGGACTCCCACAACCTCCCGCACACCTTCGTCCAACTGCTGTCCGCCGCAGACATCACCGCAGGCGAGGGCCATCGCCGGCCACGCCTGCACGATCTGAGGCACACGTTCGCGACCACCACCTTGCTGGGGTGGTACCGCGACGGCGCCGATGTTCAGGCGAAGCTCCCGCTGCTGACCACCTACCTTGGCCATGCCGACCCGAAGTCCACCTACTGGTATCTCTCCGGCTCACCGGAACTGCTGTCCCTGGCCGCGGCCCGTCTGGAGCACAGCTTCGGGGGCCAGCCGTGAGCAACCTCGCACCCCTGCTCCAGGGCTTCTTCACC
>CAVXIJ010000015.1:0-188533 GCA_963761765.1 uncultured Actinomycetota bacterium | reverse complement strand
TTCGGAAGCCGCTCCGACACCGTCTACCTGCTGGCGCACGGCAAGGTCGAGAAGATCGGCACCGGTCCCTACGGGGACGAGACGGTGCTCGGCGTTCTGGCCGACGGCGCCTACTTCGGTGACCAGGCACTGATCGAGGCGGACGCCATCTGGGAGTACACGGCCCGCGCCGTCACCGCCTGCACCGTGCTGGCCCTGCCCCGGGCAGACGTGCTGGACCAGGTCGCCGAGCGTGCCGACTCGCTTGCGCGCGCACCTCGCAGCGGCTGCGCGCCACGCCCGCACCAGCGCACCAACAAATACGGCGAGGCGGAGATCGACCTGTCCGCGGGCCATGTCGGCGAGGCCGATCGTGCCCGCCACCTTCGTCGACTACGAGATCGGCGCCGCGCGAGTACGAGCTGAGCGTCGCCCAGACCGTGCTGCGGGTCCACAGCCGGGTCGCCGACCTCTACAACCAGCCGATGAACCAGACCGAGCAGCAGTTGCGGCTCACCGTCGAGGCGCTGCGCGAGCGCCAGGAGCACGAGCTGATCAACCACCGGGAGTTCGGCCTGCTGAACAACTGCGAATACGGGCAGCGGATCCAGCCGCACGACGGCGCGCCCAGCCCCGACGACCTGGACGAGCTGCTGTCAGCCGCCGGCGCGGCTCGAAGTTCTTCCTTGCCCATCCCCGCGCCATCGCCGCCATTCGGCCGCGAGTGCAACAAGCGCGGTCTCGTCCCGGAGACCGTCGAGGTCGAGCGGCACACCGGTGCCGCCTGGCGCGGCGTGCCGATCTTCCCGTGCAACAAGATCCCGGTCAGCGACGCCCGGACCACCTCGATCATCTGCATGCGGACCGGCGAGGACGAGCAGGGCGTCATCGGCCTGCACCAGACCGGCCTCCCCGACGAGATCGAGCCGAGCCTTTCGGTCCGCTTCATGGGCATCAACGAGCAGGCGATCATCTCCTACCTGGTGAGCGCCTACTACTCCGCCGCCGTTCTGGTCCCCGACGCCCTCGGCGTGCTGGAGAACGTGGAGGTCGGCCGCTGGCAGGTGACCTCTCCGCGGCTCGGGCGGCGGGCGCCCGGCCGCAGGCGACGCGGGGCCGTCCGACGCCAGTGTCACGCGCGCGCTGAGGCAGTCGACCGCGACCTGACCAGCGGACGCCGTCGACGGAGGGCCGCGAGGCCGCGGCGCTGCTCGGCACGACCCGGGCCGCCGTCGACCCGGAGCTGCGCGCGCGGTCGGACGCTGCCCGGGGCGATGCGCCGGGTCGCCATGTACCACTTCGGCTGGCAGCACGCCGACGGCACCCGTCCGCCGCGCGGGCAGGCGGCAAGGCGATCCGGCCCGCACTGGTCCTCGCCGGGCCGCGCGGCGGCATGCCGCGCTGGCGCGGCGACGCCTCGGAGGCCGACGGCCCGTGCGGGCGGCCGTCGCCGTGGAGCTGGTGCACAACTTCACGCTGCTGCACGACGACGTCATCGACCGGGACACCACCCGCCGGCACCGGCCCACCGCCTGGACGGTCTTCGGCATCGCCGACGCCATCATCGCGGGCGACGCCATGCAGGCGCTCGCCCTGCGGCTGCTCGCCGAGGACCCGCATCCCGCCGCGGCGGCCGCGGCGGCCCGGCTCGCCGACCTGCGTCGTCGAGCTCTGCGCGGGCCAGCAGGCGGACTGCGCCTTCGAGCACCGCGGGCCCGGACGTCTCGCTGGACGAGTGCCTGGCCATGGCCGAGGCCAAGACCGGCGCGCTGCTCGGCTGCGCCTGCGCGCTCGGCGCGCTGTACGCGGGCGCCGGACGAGCGACGGTGCGGCGCTGGACGCGTTCGGGCGCGAGGCGGGCCTCGCCTTCCAGCTCATCGACGACCTGATCGGTATCTGGGGAGACCCGGCGGCGCACCGGCAAGCCGGTCGGGGCCGACCTGGCAGCGCGCAAGAAGTCCCTGCCGGTGGTGGCCGCGCTGCGCCTCCGGGCACCCCGGCGGCCGCGGACTCGCCGAGCTATACCGGGCACCGACACGCGGGCGAGAGCGGACCGGAGCGCCGCCGACGCGGTGGACCGGGCCGGCGGCCGGGACTGGGCCCAGACCGCACGCGGCCGACCGGATGGCCCGGGCCGTGCAGCACCTCTCCCGCGCGTGCCCGACCCCGCGGCGGCGGGCGACCTGCTGGCCCTCGCCGAGTTCGTCACCCGGCGCCGCGCCTGAGACTGCCGGGGAGGCGCGCCGACCCGATCAAATCGGCCTACGGAACACGTCACTTGTGGCCGAATATAATCGCCTGGATTTCAACGGCCGGAAAAGAATAGTTTATTATTCAACATTCTGCATATGTCTGATGCGACGGGCGCCGTTGGGGACGAGAGGCGGGGCAGGCATGGGCGTGGCGATCCGGAGGGCCCGGCGGAGCGACCGGTCGGTCGTCAGCCGACTGCTGCATGTCGCGTTCGTGGACGATCCGGTGAGCGTTTGGGTCTTCCCGGACAGGGCCGATCGTCATGTGAGACACGGCGTCCTCATGGGCGCGTTTCTCGACCTCACGCTCACCGACGGCCGTGTCGAGATAACGGAGGACGGCACCGCGGCGGCGCTGTGGCTCTTCGTGCCCGCAGGCCAGCAAGGAGACGACGGTGGTCCGGCGGTGATACGCGAGACGGTCGACCCGGCCAATGAGCGCATCGAGGTGGTGGGTCGGCTCACCGAGGAAGTACATCCCACGGACCGGGCGCATGAGTATCTCCAGTTGGTGGCCGTGGAGCCCGACCGCCAGGGCGAGGGCCTCGGCGGTGCGCTCATCTCGTCGACCCTCGACCGCTGTGACCGCGACGGCCTGCCGGCCTACCTGGAGGCGAGCACACCGCGTAGCCGCGGTCTGTACGAGCGGCTGGGCTTCGCGGTTATGGGGCACACCGTCGAGCTGCCGGACGGGCCCGCGATGTGGCCGATGTGGCGTGATCCGCGCTAGAAGACTGATGAAGATCTTGGGTTCTGGCCCTGCCGCGTGGGTGGCAGGGCCAGACTTGTCTTGTGGTGATGGGTGAGTGGGTCGGGGAGACCGTCGGGCCGGATGTGTGGGAGACGTGCCGGGATTTGATCCCGGCCGGGAGTGTGTTCGCGTTCCTGGCCGAGCATCGGGGGCGGCTGTTTCCGGCTGAGATGTTCGCGGACATGTATCCGTCGGCGAACGGGCGGCCCAGTATGCCGCCGCAGATCCTGGCCGCCGCGATCACGCTGCAGGCCCTGCACGGGCTGTCGGATTTCGAGACAGTCCAGGAACTACGGTGCGACCTGCGGTGGAAGGCCGCGTGCGGGCTGGGTCTGCACGACATGGCGTTCGATCCGTCGCTGCTGGCCTACTTCCGCCGACGCCTGGCCCGCTCCGTCCGCCCGAACCGGATCTTCGAGACCGTGCGCGAAGTCGTCAGGGCCACCGGTGTGCTCAAGGGCAAGCACCGGCGGGCGCTGGACTCCACCGTGCTGGACGACGCGGTCGCCACCCAGGACACCGTCACCCAGATCATCGCCGCCATCCGCGCAGTCATCCGCGAGGTCCCTCGAGCGGCTGGGGTGGCAGCAGTGCAGTGCACCGCCCACGACTACGCCGATCCGGGCAAACCCCGTATCGCCTGGAACGACGAGCAGGCCCGCGCCGCACCTCGTCGACGCGCTGGTCACCGACGCGGTGCGGCTGCTGGGACACCTGCCCGAGCAGCAGCTCGGGGAGAAGGCCGCGAACGCCGTCGGCCTGCTGGCCCTGGTCGCCGGACAGGACGTCGAACCCGCCGAGGACTCCGACGGCCGCGACGGTCGCTGGCGCATCACCCGGGGCACCGCCTACGACCGGATGATCTCCACCGTCGATCCCGAAGCCCGTCATGTCCACAAGACCCGCACACACCGCCAGGACGGCTTCAAGGCCCACCTGGCCATCGAGCCCGAGACCGGGTTATACACCGCCGTCGCCCTGCGGCCCGGCACCGGAGGCGAACATCACGAGGCCACCGTCGGCGTCGACCTGCTCGCCGACGAGACCACCCCGGTGGACGCCTTCGGCGACACCGCCTACTCCACCGGCGACACCTGCCAGAGTCTGCAGCAGGCAGGACACCGGCTCTTCCTCAAACCCGCCCCGCTCAAGACCGCGGTCCGCGGCGGGTTCAGCCTCGACGACTTCGCCATCGACACCGCGGGCAGCACGGTGACCTGCCCCGCCGGCCACACCGTCCCGCTCTCCCAGCCGTCCGGGCGGCACAGGCAACGCAAAGCGGTCTTCACCGGCCAGTGCACCGGCTGCCCCCAACGCGAGCAGTGCACCACCGCCAAGGCCGGCCGGATCATCACCATCCGACCGCACCATGACCTGCTCACCACCGCCCGCCGCCAGGCCAGCAACCGACCCCGACTGGCAGGCCGCCTACCGACGATGGAGACCACCCGTCGAACGCGCCGTCGCCTGGCTCGTCGCCCACAGCAACCGCAGACTCCGCTACCGCGGCACCATCAAAAACAATGCCTGGCTCCACACCCGCGCCGCCGCCCTCAACCTACGAACCCTCATCAACCTCGGCCTCGACCACAACGGCACCACCTGGCACATCCCAGCCACCACCTAACCAAGCCGAGACCACACCAAGATCTTCATCAGTCTTCTAGGATGTCGCCGCGCTCTCGCCGCGCCCGCACCGGTGCGTCACCGCGGGCCCGGCTTTGACAGGAAGCCCGGAGGGTGCCGCCTTACCCTGGGAGCAGGCGCACCGAAGGGCGTGACGACCATGTACGAAGAAGGGCGCAGGTCCGGCCGGGCGCAGTCCGTTCCGCTCTGCCCGGTCTGCGGACATCGCGTCGGCACCGCCGTGAAGCGGTACAAGACGCTGGGCACGTTCGTGCCCCGCTGGATCCCGGAGCCATGTGCCAACCCCGACTGCGGCAAGCACTCCGCACCGTCCGCCAAGACCGGCCGCCGGGACGTGGGTCTCGGTGCGGGTCGTGGCGCCCACCGGGCCGACGTGCGCCGTTGAGCCCGGTGCGGACGCGGGACGGTACCGGTGGAAGAGGTGCCCCGGATTCGGCGGCTCGCCGGTCCGGCGCAGGTCCACGGCACTAGCGTTGCCGCATGACCGAACTGCTGCACATCACCGAACGCCCGGTCTGGGAAGCGGCCGTCGAGACCGGCACCTACGAGATGTCCACGCGAGGCCGCACCCTTGGCGAAGTGGGCTTCATCCATCTCTCGCTGCGGCACCAGCTTCCGCCCGTGGCCGCGTTCCTGTACGGCGACCATCCCGACCCTCGTGAGCTGGTGGTTCTCGTCATCGACGGCGACCGGCTCACCGCCCCCGTACGTTATGAGGCCATGGAGCCGGGTGCCGAGGAGTTCCCGCATCTCTACGGCCCGCTCCCGGTGACCGCGGTGGTCGCCCTCGAACCGTGGCGACCGCAAGCGCGCTCCGACGGCACGTGACACGGACCAGGGACCGCGGTGACCTGCCGGGAGCCGAAGCGGGCCGGGTCGGGAGCGAGGGCCGGGGGTCCGGGTGTCAGGCGACCTTCGCGCAGATCATCGTTGCGCCGGCGTAGACATTCCATGCGTAGCGGTAGTGGCCGGGATCGCCCGGGCAGGCGTTCGTGCCCGCCGAGGACGAGAGGACGGCCGTGACCTGCATGATGTAGTTGAAGCCCTGTGGCACCTTGGCGGCGTTGCAGTTCCACAGGGTGAGCAGGTCGGCGTTGCCGGGCTGGTTGCCGTTGGCCTTGGCCAGGAAGCACTGGCCGTTGCGGAACTGCCGCTCCACACAGACCGTGGTCGACGAGAAATCCTGGGCGGTGTGCTCCCAGCCGCCGCGTCCGCCGCCGGGCGGACAGACCTGCGCGCCGTCGCCCACCGTGAGCACCCGCACATATGCGTTGGCGGCACCGCAGTTCACCTGCTCGGGTGTGGACCGGTTCCAGTCTCCGTAGCCGTTCTGGTACGCGTCGAGACACTGGCCGGTGCGGACGGACTCGAAGGCCTCGTCATCGGGGTCGGGCGGCTGGGACGTGGTGTCATCGGAACCGGAATCGGTGCTGTCACCGGTGTTCGTGTCACCCGACGTACCGCCTGACGTGTCGCCCGATGTGCCGCTCGATGCACCGCCCGTGGTGGCGGAGCCGGTGATGCCGCTGGTGAGCCCGTCACTCGTCGTTCCGCCACCGGTGTACGAGCCACCCGTCGAACTGCTCGATGTGCTGCCGCTCGTATCCGCCTTGTCGTGGTTGTCCCACGGCTGCCACACGAAGACGACGAACGCGATGATCGCGGCCACGGTCCAGAAGCAACCGCCGGAGGAGGAAGCGGAACCGGAAGACGAAGCAGAAGAGCCGCTGGAGCGCGCGGAAGAAGGGCCGGAGGAGGAGCCGCCGGTCTTGGTCGCCGACGGCGACGGCGACGGCTTTCCTGAGCCGGACGACTTTCCGGTGCTGGAGGCCTGCCAGGTACTCGATGATTTTCCGGTGCCGGAGGTCTTCCCTGCGTTCGGTGACTTTCCGGTACCGGCCTTCTTTTTGCTGCCCGGCGACTTACCTGGGCCTGCGCCCGCCTTCTTCCCGGTGCCCGAAGGCTTTCCCGGGCCTGAGCCTGGTGACGTTGCCGAGGCGCCTGGGCCCGGTGGTTTCGCCGAGGCGCCTGGGCCTGGTGGTTTTCCGGCGCTCCCAGGGGGCCTGGGCCTTCCTGAGTTGTCTGCCTTCGTGCGTTCGCGTGCTCTCTGCTTTTCGCGTTCGCGCCGCTGCTCCTCGGCCTTGAGCGTGTCGGCCGTCTGCCTGTCGGCCGTCTCGCGCCTGGCCAGCTCCTCCTGTCGGCGCCGCCAGGCCTCGCGTGCCTGGCGGTCCCGGGCCTCGCGCGTTTCGCGTTCCCACTCCTCGCGGGCCCGCTCCTGCTGCTCCTGGCGTACGGCGCGGGCCCGCGCCGCCTCCTGCTCCTGGTGGGCCGCCTGGTCTGCCGGCTCCTGGGGAGCGGCCCATTTCTCGGTGTAGGGGCGGGTGGGCGGAGGTGGCGGCACATGACGGGTCCGCTGATCGACCGTGGGCGCCCGCGGATCTCCGCCTTGGTCCTGGCCCCCTTCCTCGTCGCCGTTGCCGTCCCCGTCACCATGTCCGGGCCCACCGAGATCTCCGGACTCGCCCAGCGCTTGCCCCTGGGCCTGGTACTCCTCGATCAGGGCCGTCCATCGCGGAGGCAGCCAGCGTTCGCCGCGCTTCGACGTGGGGGTCCTGTCGAGTTCCTCCAGGAAGCCCCGCAGCACGTCGGCGGGTGTGGGCCGGTCGGCCGGGTCGGCGGCCAGGCACGGGCGGATCAGCGGCGTCAGTTCCTTGGGCAGTCCGGTCAGGTCGAGTTCGCCGCGCTGGACGAGGGTCAGCAGCCGGATCGTGTCACTGGTGTCCGCGTAGGGCGGGCGGTCGACGGTGATGTGGAAGAGGGTGGCGCCCAGCGAGTACACGTCGGATGCGGTGGTCGACGGCTCGGCGCGGGCCTGTTCCGGCGAGGTGAAGGCAATGGTGCCCAGGGTCAGTGTGGTGCGGGTGACGTCGTTGGCATGCGAGATGCCGAAGTCGATGAGGCGGGGCCCGGCCGACGGCAACAGGATGTTCTGGGGTTTCACGTCCCGGTGGATGATGCCCGCGTCATGCAGGGTGACTAGGGCCTGAGCGGTGCCGGCCGCAATCCAGCGCACCGCGGAGCCGGGCAGCCGGCCCGCGTGGCGGACGAGTTCGAAGAGCGAGGGCGCCGGTATGTACTCGATGGCCATCCAGGGCAGTTCGCTGTCGTCCGTGTCCGCGTCCAGCACCCGGGCCGTGAAGGCGCTGTCGATGCGCCGCGCGAGTAGCACCTCGCGGGCGAACCGCCGCCGGTCGGTGTCGCTCAGGGCGCCTTCGGCGAGCAGGGTCTTGACCGCGACGAGCGAACCGTCGGTCGCGGACCGTGCCAGATAGATCCGTCCCATGCCCCCCGAGGCGAGCCGTCCCAGCAGCCGGTAGTGGCCGAGCCGCACCGGGTCGTCGCCGCCGAGCTGCCGGATTCCCCCGCTGCCGCCCGGACCGTTGCCTGACCTGCCCCGTATGCCGTCGTCCGCCATACCGTGTCACCATCCCCCTGATCCCCCGTGCTGTGACACCGCATCACACGGGGCCATGACGGGCACGGTTGAGGAAGTTGAACGACTGCCAGGTCCAGCCCCGGCCTGGCCTGCTGCGACCCGTATGAACGGGCCCTGCCGCCCGGCGCGCGGCCACCGGAACCACCCGGCCCGCCCGCCCACCGTTTTCTCCCGGTGAGCGCATCCACTCGTCCGTCCCCGGCGCACATATCCACGGTCCGCGACCGCCCCTTCACCGGCCCGCATCCGGCCGTCCGACAGGCCCCGCGGACCGTCGGCACCGCGGCCGATACCGCTGGCCCGGACTGCGCACGGCAGCGGAACAGACGCGCCGGACGTGCGTGCCGGTTGCAGAAGGCGGCGGCGCGCGTCGGCGGCGCGAACGGGAACGGCCGCCCCCGGCCCTCGGGACGCCGACTCGGGCGGCCCGTGGACCAGATGCGGCCTGCGGGCCTTTGCTGCCGGGCGCGGCGCACCGCGGGGAGCGCGTTCCCGAGTCCTCAGGGAGGAGAGCTACGGGCGAAGGGGACTGTTGCCGAAGCCGGACCTGTTGTCAGGCCTGGACCTGCTGATGCGGCGTACGCGCGGTCAGGCGCAGCTGGAGGCGGCGGGGGTGGTAGACGGTGGCCAGGGGGACCGGGCGGATGTCGGCGCCGGGCTCGCAGGTGACCCGCCACTGGCTCAGGATCGTCGCGAGTGCGAGGGTGCATTCGGTGCGGGCGTAGAGGTCGCCGATGCATTTGCGGGCGCCGGTGCCGAAGGCGAGGAACGAGTGCCGGGCGAGGGTCGAGACGCGTTCCGGCAGCCAGCGGTCGGGGTCGAACTCGGTGTCGTGGGGATAGGCCTCCGTGTGGTGGGACACGGCCGCGGGGCTGAAGACGAGGGTGGTCCCCTTGGGCAGGTGCAGGCCGGCGATATCGACGTCTGACGCGGTGAGGCGGGTGAAGAGCCAGGCCGGTGGGTACAGCCGGAGCGTCTCCGTGATGATCCGGTCCGTCAGGGTCAGCCGTTCCAGATCGCTGAAGTGCGCAGGCTTGCCGTCCAGGACGGTGTCGATCTCGTCGTAGAGCCTGGTCTCTATCTCCGGATGCCGGGAGAGCAGGTGGAAGATCCAGGTGAGGGTGCCGGCCACGGTCTCGGTGCCGGCCGCCATCACGGTGATGACCTGGTCGTGGATCTCCTCGTCGCCGAGCTGTCCGCCGTCGTCGTCGCGGGAGGACAGCAGCGCGAAGAGGAGGTCGTCGTGCTGGGTCGCGTCCCGGCGGTAGTCGTCGATCAGGCCCTGCGTGGTGTCGTGCAGATAGCGCAGGTTCTTTCGGTAACGGCGGTTGCCCGGGCTCGGCAGGTGCCGCACGAACCGAGGTAAAAACATCTGGCGGAAGAGCCCGCTGAGCACGGTCTCGAAGGCGCGCTCCACGCCCTGCGCCATCTCCTTGCTGACCGGAGTGGAGTACAGCGTGCGGGCCACGGTGCGCAGCGCCATGCCGTACAGCTCGGGGAAGGCGTCGACGACCATGCCGTCGTGCCACCTCGCCGCCGTGGCCTCGATCTCGGCGCTCACCGCCGGCGAATACCGTTCAAGCTGCGAACGCTGGAAGGCCGACTGCATAAGGCGGCGCTGTCTGCGGTGGTCGCTGAAAGGGCAGGTGACCAGGCCGTTGCCGGCGATGTCCCGGGCCCGGTCGTAGAAGGCGCCGCCCTTGTCGTAGACACGGTCATTGATCAGCACGTGCCGCAGCAGTTCGGGATGGCAGGGGACATAGGCAGAGGTCGGGCCCAGACGGATCTTCACCAGGTCACCGTGGTCGGAGAGTGATGACATGAATTGCAACGGGCCGCGCATCATCTGCCAGGCGTGCCCTACTACGGGCACGGCTCCGGGGGCCGTTCCGGCGACGAAGGTGGGCTGGGACATCGGAATCCTCAACTTCCTTGAATTCGCTCGAATTCGCTGAATTCATTGCTCTCTTACCGGTGTTGGCGCCGTTCCGAGAGGGAATTGCTGACGATCTGCGGGAGGGTGGAGTGCTGCGCTTGCTTATGGTTCTGTGTTGCGGTCCGTGACAGGTGCAATAGCCGGTTCACTGAATGCGGATGCAGGTGCGGGTGCAGGTTCCGGGCATGGATGGGCGTTGGTCCGGTATCAGCGACAGGTGTCCCGCTCAAAGCCGTAGCGGCCGGGCTTCCAGTGCAGTTCGGGGAGCCGGTACGGGCCGGGTGACCGGTCCTGCGGGCCGCGCTCGCGAGACGCGGGGCGCCGCACTGCGCTGTTGAACCCAGCGGCCGATACGGGCTGTCGATGCTCCGGACAACGCTGAGCGCAACTCCTCCCAAGCCACGGCCAGGTCGTCGCCTACGGCGGAAGGCAGAGGCAATCAACTCGGCCCAACGGTACCCGACTCGGCTTGTCAGCAGTAGCCCGATTGAAGTTCCGGGAAGGCCGCTCGCGGCGCCTCAGTACCGCGGTCGGCCGCCCCGCTGCCGCGCACCGCGGCGGCCGACCGCGAGTGGGGCCAGACCCACTGCCTGCGGGGCGTAGTGGGATACCGGGCGCGGGCCGGCCGACCGTACGTTCTCCAGTGTTCGGCCGGGTGAATCGGGTACCGGCCGGGGAATTGGAGATAAACAATGTTATTCATCCTGTTGCGCCGTCTTGATCCCTGCGCCTGGCTGCCGACCTCACCTTGCGCTCCTCGGCCAGTGGCGTGCGCTCGGCGGGAAGTTCCCCGGCCGGGCCCGGCTGGCACAATGGCCGACGTGCTGAAAGGGTCGCGTCGATGAGGTTGCCTTCACGAGGCGGTCCGCTGCGCTGGTGCTCCGAGATCGTGCTCGGTCTCTACCGGTCCGTGGTGCTGGCCGGACTCACCGCCGTGCTGCCGGCGGTGGGCGTCGCGGTCGGGCTGGGCGGCTCCCAGCTGGCCTATTCCTGGTCTGCGGAGCTGACCGCGCCCCTGGTCGTCCGGGTGCTGGCGGCCGTCGGAGAGACCCTGATGGTGATTGTGTGGATCGCCGCGGCCCTGTGGATCGTGCACCCGTTGACCAGCCGGTCGCTCAGTCAGGCCGCGCGCCGGCTCGCGGGACGCTGGCTCGGCGTACGGATCCAGGTGGCCTACCGTGCCGTTTCGCCGGTCACTCGGATGGCCACGGGCTACTGGTGGGACGGCCGCGAGTACCACCGGTCCGAGCGCGAAGCGCGCCGCCGGGCCGGGGTGCACGCACGATTCCATGATCCGCAATTGCACTGGGACGGGCTGTGGGGCCTGCTTGCCGCGGTGACCGTGCTGCCCGTCGCGGCCCTGCCGCCGCTCGGGCTCGTCAGCGGCGTGTACCTGACGCTGACGCCAGGTCTGTTCGGATACGGCGTCGCCGTGATCGCCGCCGGCCTGGCCGGCGCCCCGTTCGCATGGCGGATTTTCGGGCCCCTGGCGATACGGTTCCTCGGACCGATTCCGCACGCGCGGCTCGGTCGGCGGGTGGCGGCGCTGGAAGCCATCCGAGCGGATATGAGCCAGACGCAGGCGGCCGAACTGGAGCGCATCGAGCGGGGCCTGCACGACGGAGCCCAGACCCGGCTGGTCACCATGGGAATGTCGATGGAGGCCGCCGAACAACTCGTCGATGCCGATCCCGCTGCCGCGAAGGTGATCCTCGCCGAGGCCCGTGCCTCGTCGGCCGCCGCGCTCGTCGAACTGCGCTCGTTGGTCCGCGGCATCAACCCGCCCGTGCTCACCGAGCGCGGCCTGGTGGACGCTGTCCGGGCCCTGGCGCTCGACGCTCCCGTTGAGGTCGCCGTGCGCAGCACCGTGGCCTTTCGGCCCGAACGTCCGGTCGAGTCGGCGGTCTACTTCGCCGTGGCGGAACTGCTGGCGAATGTGGCCAAGCACGCCCACGCCACTCGGGTGACGGTCGAACTCGGCTATGCGGCGCGGACGCTCACCGCGACCGTGACCGACGACGGGATCGGCTGGCGCGGTCGCGTCGGTAGGCTCCGGGCTGAGCGGGATCGAGCGCCGGATGGCGGCGTTCGCCGGCAGCTTGCAGATCGACAGCCCGGCCGAAGGCCCCACCCGCATCACCGTGGCGGTGCCATGCGCATCGTCATAGCCGAAGACCTCTTCCTGCTGCGCGACGGACTGGTCCGTCTCGTCCAGGCGCACGGGCATTCGGTGGTCGCGGCCGTGGACACGGGGCCCGCCACGCTCGACGCGCTGCTCGACACGCGGCCGGATGTGGCGATCGTGGACGTGCGGTTGCCGCCGACGTTCTCCGACGAAGGACTTCAGGCCGCGCTCGCCGCCCGCCGGGAGGTGCCGGGGCTGCCCGTGCTCATCCTCTCGCAGCACGTGGAACAGCTCTATGCGCGCGAGCTCCTCGCCGACGGGCACGGCGGCGTCGGCTACCAGCTCAAGGACCGCGTCCTGGACGCCGCCCAGTTCATGGACGCGCTGGGCCGCATCGCCGGCGGCGGTATGGCGCTCGACCCGGAGGTGGTCGCGAAACTGCTGGGCCGGCCCATGCGAGCCGATCCGCTCGCCACGCTCACCGGGCGGGAACGCTCCGTGCTCGCGCTGATGGCCGAGGGGCTCTCCAACGCGGCGATCGCGGGCCGGCTGTTCCTCAGCGAGGGCGCCATCAGCAAGTACACCACCACGATCTTCGCCAAGCTCGGCCTTGCCGCCGACGACGACACCAACCGCCGGGTCCGTGCCGTTCTCACCTATCTCGGCGCCGGCAGACAAGACGATCAGTGAGCGCACAGGCCGCCTGAAACCCATCGCGCTCGTCGCGCCCTGTGCACGGCTGCCGGACCACGCGAGCGGACACGCCGCCTGCCGTGGATCTTCACTCGTCCGCGGCAGGACAAAAAAGACCGCACCCGATCCATGCGGGCGCCGTGCTCAGCGGCCTGCGGACCAGGTGCGGACATAAAGACTCTGCAAACAAGTAAATTGCAGGTCAAAGGGCATGACGAAACGTCAGGCCTTCTTCGTCTCCCAGAAGATCTTGTCGATCTGGGCGATGTAGTCCAGAGCCTTCTGGCCGGTCGCCGGGTCGGTGGAACCCTTTGCGGCGGACAGGGCCTTGAGGGTGTCATTGACGAGCTGGTGCAGCTCGGGGTACTTCTCGAAGTGCGGCGGCTTGAAGTAGTCGCTCCACAGAACCGAGACGTGGTGCTTCGCCAGTTCCGCGCGCTGCTCCTTGATGATGGTGGCGCGCGCCTGGAAATGCGGGTCGTCGTTGCCGGCCATCTTCTCCTGGACGGCCTTCACCGACTCCGCCTCAATGCGGGCCTGGGCCGGGTCGTAAACGCCGCAGGGCAGGTCACAGTGGGCGCTGACCTTGACCTTCGGGGCAAACAGGCGGGAGAGCATGGAGCTGTCCTTCCTCGTGATCGTCTTCTCAGGTGAGACATTACTCCGTAGCAGAGGTGTTTTCGCGAGTGCCCCCAAGGGCTTACGTCAAAAGTCCCGGGTGAAACTGGGCACGTGGGGGATGGCCGAGGAACGGACCGGGAGGTTTGCTGATGCCACAGGCCGCTCAGGGGCGGGAGGTCCGGGCGCTGTTCGGGGTCGCCGAGGTGGAGGGGCCCTCCATGGTGCCGACGCTGTACCAGGGCGACCAGGTGCTCGTCCGGTACGGCGCGCGTGTGAGAGGGGGCCATGTCGTGGTGCTGCGGCATCCGCTCCAGCAGAATCTGCTGATCGTCAAGCGCGCGGTGCAGCGCCGCGAGGGCGGGTGGTGGGTGCTCGCGGACAATGCGCGGGCCGGCGCGGACAGCACGGTGTACGGGGTGGTGCCCGACGAGCTGATCCTGGGGCGGGTCTTCGCGCGCTACCGGCCGCGGGCCGGCGGCGGCGGTCAGTGGCCCCTGGCGGGCATCGTCTCCTGGACCACCTGGGTGCTGTCCGCGGTGCGTCCGGTGCTCTCCGGGCGGCCTGCGCGCCCCGCCTCCTGGCGTTTGCGGGCACGGTAGGCCGCCACGTTCGCGCGGGTCGCGCACCGGTCGGAGCAGTAGCGCCGCGACCGGTTGGTCGAGGTGTCCAGGTAGGCGTTGCGGCAGGGCGCCGCCTGGCACAGGCCGAGCCGGTCCGCGCCGTGTTCGGTGAGGTGGAAGGCGAGGCCCATGGCGGCGATCGCCGCGTAGCCCGCGGTCGCGTTCGACGGATGGTCGGCCAGGTGCATGTGCCAGCGGGGGTGGCCCGCCTCGTCGAGGAAGTCGTGCCCCGAGATCTGCGGGTTCACCGGGAACTCCAACAGCAGGGAGTTCAGCAGGTCGACGGCGAGCCGGGCGTCCCCGCCGTCCGCAGCCTCGAAGACGGCACGCAGCCGGGCCCGTACCGAGCGGAAGCGGGTCACGTCGGCGTCGGTGGCCCGGCGCGCCGCCGACTGGTTGGCGCCGAACAGCTCGCGCACCGCGTCGACGGAGGTCAGCGTGTCCGTGCCGCGGCTCGGCTCCTCGGTGTTGACCAGGCGTACGGCGTAATCCGAGTAATGGGCCAGTTCCACTTGTAATCCTTACCGAGTGCCGCTTAGGGTCGACACCGTACGAGTAATGGCTGCGTATCGTTCGAGGGTATTACTTCGAGGAGGCCGCGCCCGCCGTGTGCGCGCACGGGGAGCGCGGCGCGTACGGGAGAGGCTGCGCGTACGTGACTCATCAGGAGGCGGTGGCACCCCATATGACGCAAACGACGGCAGAGCCCGACTGGCACGTCTGGCAGCAGAGCTGGGACCGGCAGCAGGAGTGGTACATGCCGGACCGCGAGGAGCGGTTCCGGGTGATGATCGACATGGTGGAGGCGCTGGCGGGACCCGCGCCCCGGGTGCTCGACCTCGCGTGCGGCACCGGCAGTATCACCGCGCGGCTGCTGCGCCGGCTGCCCGCGGCGACCAGCACGGGCGTCGATCTCGATCCCGCGCTGCTGACCATCGCCGAGGGCACCTTCGCCGGTGACGAACGGGTCGGCTTCGTGACCGCCGACCTCAAGGACCCGCACTGGACGGCGCGGCTGCCGCACTCCTCGTACGATGCCGTACTCACCGCCACCGCCCTGCACTGGATGCACCGCGAACCGCTCGCCGCGCTCTACGGGCAGCTCGCGGGCCTGGTCGGCGACGGCGGTGTCTTCATGAACGCCGACCACATGCCCGACCCGGACACGCCCCGCATCAACGCGGCCGAGCGCGCCCACCGGCACGCCGCCATGGAGCGCGCCAAGGCGGCGGGCGCGCTGGACTGGGCCGAGTGGTGGGCGCTCGCCGCCCAGGACCCGCTGCTCAAGGAGCCGACCGCGCGGCGGTTCGAGATCTACGGCGAGCACGCGGAGGGGGAGGCCATGCCGCTCGACTGGCATGTGCGGGTGCTGCGCGAGAGCGGGTTCGCGGAGGCGCGCGGTGTGTGGCGGTCGCCGAATGACGCGTTGGTGCTCGCCGTGAAGTAACGCGGTCACGGGCGCGCACCGAGCGGGCGTGAGGAACTGCGCGTGCGACCCGTCGCGCGCCGCCGGTGGTCCGGATACGGCGGGCGTCGCCCGTTCGGGCCGGTGGCGGCCTGCGGGTCTCGTGGTGGCTGATTGCGCAGTTCCCCGCGCCGCTGGCGGGCGCCGGTGCGCCGGAGGTGTACCGGTGATCATCACAACCGTGCGCGTTAGAGCACCTTTGACAGGAAGGACTGCGTCCGCTCGTGCTGCGGGTTGGTGAGGACCTCCCGCGGACGTCCGGACTCGACGACCACGCCGCCGTCCATGAACACGAGCGAGTCACCGACCTCGCGGGCGAAGCCCATCTCGTGCGTCACGACGATCATGGTCATGCCGGACTCGGCGAGATCGCGCATCACGTCGAGCACATCACCGACGAGCTCGGGGTCGAGCGCCGAGGTCGGCTCGTCGAAGAGCATCAGCTTCGGGTCCATGGCCAGTGCGCGGGCGATCGCCACCCGCTGCTGCTGGCCGCCGGAGAGCTGCGAGGGGTAGCTGGACGCCTTGTCGGCGAGGCCTACCTGATCGAGCAGCTGCCGCGCGCGCTCCCGCGCCGCCGCCTTGCTCATGCCCTTGACCTGGACCGGCGCCTCCATGATGTTCTCGACGGCGGTCATGTGCGGGAACAGGTTGAAGCGCTGGAAGACCATGCCGATGTCCCGGCGTTTGCGGGCCACCTCGTGATCGCGCAGTTCGTAGAGCTTCTCGCCCTGCTGTCGGTAGCCGACCAGTTCTCCGTCGACGTAGAGCCGCCCCGCGTTGATCTGCTCCAGGTGGTTGATGCAGCGCAGGAAGGTCGACTTGCCGGAGCCCGAGGGGCCGATGAGGCAGAAGACCTCGCCGGACGCGACCTCCAGGTCGATGCCCTTGAGGACGCCGACGCTGCCGAACGACTTGTGTACGCCCTCGGCCTTGACCATGGCGGGGGCCGGCGCGGCGGTGTGCCCGCCGTCGCCCTTGCTCAGCGGAGTGGTGGTCATCCCAGGGCTCCCTTCGGACGGCCGAACGACAGCAGGTTCGCCCGCAGCCGCTGCCAGGGCGTGGGCGGCAGGCTGCGGCTCGATCCGCGGGCGTAGTAGCGCTCGATGTAGAACTGGCCGATGCTCAGGACCGAGGTCATGACGAGGTACCAGGCGGCGGCGAGGAAGAGCATCTCGACCGGGGCACCGGAGGCCTGGCCGATGTCCTGGGCGTTGCGCAGCAACTCGTAGTACTGGACCGCGGAGACCAGGGAGGTCGTCTTCAGCATGTTGATGACCTCATTGCCCGTGGGCGGCACGATCACCCGCATGGCCTGCGGTATCACGATGCGGCGCAGGGTCTTGCCGTGGCTCATGCCCAGCGCGTGCGAGGCCTCCGTCTGGCCCTCGTCGACGGAGAGCAGGCCCGCCCGGCAGATCTCGGCCATGTACGCGGCCTCGTTCAGGCCGAGTCCGAGCAGCGCCGTCAGGAACGGCGTCATGAAGTCGGACCAGTAGTCCTTGTAGATCGGGCCGAGGTTGATGTACTCGAAGACCAGGCCCAGGTTGAACCAGACGAAGAGCTGGACCAGGACCGGCGTACCGCGGAAGAACCAGATGTAGAACCACGCGATGGACGACGTCACTGGGTTGCGGGAGAGCCGCATCACCGAGAGGACGATGCCGCCGACCACACCGATCAGCATGGACAGCACGGTCAGCAGCAGGGTCTGGCCGGCGCCTTTGAGGATGCGGTGGTCGAAGAAGTAATCGGGGACCGCACCCCAGTTGATCTTGCCTTGCGCGAAGGCGTAGATGATCGACGCCAGTACGCCAACGGCGATCAGGGCGGCCAGGTAGCGGCCGTAGTGGCGCACCGGGACCGCTTTGATGACCAACGGCGCGGCGGGCACCTTGGCGGCCTCGGCCGCTGATCCGCCCGGAGTGGCCGCGGTGGCCTGCGGTTCTGGCGCCGCGGTGGGCGACGCGTCCTCGGGAACGTTGCCCGCCTTGTCGGTGTCATCTGACACGGGGGTTGCCTTTCAACAGCTCGATGGCAAGATCACGGCCGCCCGGCACCTGGGATGTCCTGGTGCCGGGGGCCTCGGTACGGGTGCGCTGCGCGATGCTGGTGCGTGGCGCGAAGGGCGGGACGCGAGGGGCGTGCGGTGCGTCCCGCCGGAAGGTGTGCGGCGCGCGGCGCTCCGTCCCTACTTGCCGAGGTTGATGCCGATCGTCTTGACGGCACCGTCCGTCACACCCCAGCGCTGTATGACCTTGTCGTACGTGCCGTCCTTGACCAACTGGTCCATGGCCGCCTTCAGCGCGTCCCGCAGCTGGGTGTTCGACTTGCTCACCGCAATGCCGTACGGGGCGGCCTGCACCTGCTTGCCGACGAGCTGGAAGTCGTTGCCGCCGCCGGAGGTCTTCACCGCGTAGGCCGCGACCGGGAAGTCCGAGGCGCCGGCGTCCGCGCCGCCGGAGCGCAGCCGGGTCTCGGCCTGCTGGTCGTCGTCGAAGGGCTCGATGGACAGCGTCTTGCCGGCCGGGCACTTCTTCGCCTGCGCCTTCGCGAGGTCGTCCGAGATCGTGCTGCGCTGTACGACGATCTTCTTGCCGCACAGGTCGGGCCAGTCCGTGATGCCCTGCGTCTTGCCCTTGGGCGTGTAGAGGATGACGCCCGCGCTGAAGTAGTCGACGAAGTCGACGCCTTCGCCGACCTTCTTGCCGGTGTCCGGGTCGACGCCGTTCTGCCGGTTCTTGGTGTCCGTCATCGCCGACATCGCCATGTCGTAGCGCTTGGAACGCAGGCCGGTGAGCAGCGTTTCGAACGTGCCGTTCTGGAAGTCGAACTTCACGCCCAGCAGGCTGCTCATCGCGGAGGCCAGATCCGGGTCGATGCCGACCACTTCGCCGCTCTTATCCTTGAATTCCACCGGAGCGTAGGCGATGTCGGACCCGACCCTGATCACGCCCTTGTCGCGGATCTCCTTGGGCAGCAGATGGGCCAGCGGCGCAGCGCTGGCCGTCTTGGCACCGCTGGTGGCCCCGTTGTCGCTGCCCTTGTCCTTCGTCTGGTCACCGCAGCCGGACAGCAGCAGCGCACCGGCCACCGCGATCGCACCGATCGCGACTAGCCGGGTCTTCGCCCGACCCACGGGGATCCGGGGCGCCGCCGCGGACTTGGCGGCGTTCGTGCGACAGGTCGAGGGGGTCATAGAGGATCCTCCGGCGGTGAAGGTAATACCGATGAGTCGACTCGCACACACCATCGGGTGACGCGACCACGTGTGATTACCGCATCTTGCCATTCGGGCGAAAGTTTTCTGCGGGCCCCTCATGTCAAAATCGCATAACGGGTGATCCCCGAGGGCCCGTAATCCCAACCCGCCGGGGCGCTGTTCTTACCGGAACGAAGCATTCGGGCCGCACAATCTCCGCCTTGCCGCAGATTGCGGACGTAGGTTCCGTCTCGCACCGTAGATCTGTTGCCATAAGTCGGCTATGACACTTCTCACCCGCATCATAGGGACTCGTCTCGGGCGGGGCGCTTCCGGTAAGAAGGTGGCTCACACCCCTCATCCGGGGCTCAGGGCGCGCGTGCGGCGCGCCCATCGCGTATGTGCCGTACGCACCGGACCCACCGTGGCCTACGCGGTGCCCGCCCACCCCTCAACCAGGAGTGGCAACCCTCAATCGTGAAAATTTAAGGGGTACAACCAGTGGCAGCGGAGATCGTCAAACCGAGCAATGACGCCGGGTCGGCACCTCCTGAAACCCGGTCGGAAGGCCGAACGGCAACCACCAAAGCGTGGACCGGTCCGGAACAGGGCGCCGGCGCCGGCCCGAGCGACGGTGCGGCGGCAGGCGAGGGCGGTGCGGAGCCCTTCGATCCGGCCTTCGCGCTGCACCGCGGCGGCAAGCTCGCGGTGCGCTCGACCATCCCCGTCCGTAACAAGGACGACCTGTCCCTCGCGTACACGCCCGGCGTGGCCCGGGTCTGCACGGCCATCGCGGAGCAGCCTGAACTGGTGCACGACTACACCTGGAAGTCGCAGGTCGTGGCCGTGGTGACGGACGGCACCGCGGTGCTCGGGCTCGGTGACATCGGCCCGGAAGCCTCCCTTCCAGTGATGGAGGGCAAGGCGATCCTGTTCAAGGAGTTCGGCGGGGTGGACGCGGTGCCGCTGGCGCTGGCGACCACCGACGTCGACGAGATCATCGAGACGGTTGTGCGGCTGGCGCCGTCCTTCGGCGGCGTGAACCTGGAAGACATCGCCGCGCCGCGGTGCTTCGAGATCGAGCGGCGCCTCCAGGAACGTCTCGACATCCCGGTCTTCCATGATGACCAGCACGGCACGGCCGTCGTCACGCTCGCGGCACTGCGCAACGCCGCCCGGCTGACCGGGCGGACGCTGGGCGACCTGCGTGCGGTCATCTCGGGTGCGGGCGCGGCCGGCGTCGCCATCGCCAAGGTCCTGCTGGAAGCGGGCATCGGGGATGTCACGGTCGCCGACCGCAAGGGTGTGGTCAGCGCCGACCGGGACGACCTCACCCCGGTCAAGCGAGAGCTCGCGCAGATCACCAACAAGAGTGGACACACCGGGTCTCTGGAGTCGGCGCTGGACGGCGCGGACGTGTTCATCGGGGTCTCCGGCGGCACGGTCCCGGAGCCGGCGATCGCCTCGATGGCGAAGGACTCCTTCGTCTTCGCGATGGCCAACCCGAACCCGGAGGTCCACCCGGACATCGCCCACCGGTACGCGGCCGTCGTCGCCACCGGCCGCTCCGACTATCCGAACCAGATCAACAACGTGCTCGCCTTCCCCGGGATCTTCGCGGGCGCCCTCCAGGTGCGGGCCTCCCGTATCACCGAGGGCATGAAGCTCGCGGCGGCCGACGCGCTGGCGGGGGTCGTCGGGGACGACCTCGCCGCGGAGTACGTGATTCCGTCGCCCTTCGACGAACGGGTCGCCCCCGCGGTGACCGCGGCGGTGGCTGCGGCGGCCCGGGCCGAAGGAGTGGCGCGCCGTTGATCCACGGCACGCCTTAGCCTGCGGAGCCGTGCTCGGCCCGGGTATGTCCCCTGGTGGGAGTGCGCCGCGGTGCGCCTCGGTTCGGGCGTGCCTCGGTCGAGCGTGTGCTGGCTGCGGTGCGCCCGGGGCTGCGGGGCGCTTGAGGTTGTGGAGCGGCTTGCCGGTGTGCTCCGGCGGGTGTGCGGCCTTGCGGCTTCGGCTCTTCGGCGCGGTTTCGGTGTTCCGCCCGTCCATCCTGTGCGGTGGGCGGGCGGTTTCCGTTCCGGCAGGTGGACGATCGTGGGCCTGCGCCGGCCGGTCCACCGGGGCGGCTGCCCGGTGTACGTCCGTCGCCCGGCGCGTCGCGTGTCACAGGGTCGGGTGGTTCCGTGGTCCGGTGGGCGGGCCTATCGTCAGGGCCATGTTCGCTGCCTACGCTGCCCGTATCGACCGTGACCAGCCGCTTTCCGGCCTTGAGTTGGGAGAGCGGCCCGCCCCGGAAGTCCGGCCCAACTGGTCCGCCATCACCGTGAAGGCCGCCTCGCTCAATCACCACGACCTCTGGTCGCTACGAGGCGTTGGTCTGAGCGAGGAGAAACTGCCGATGATCCTCGGCTGTGATGCCGCGGGCATCGACGAGGACGGCAACGAGGTCGTCCTCTACTCCGTCGTCGGCGCGACCGGACACGGAGTCGGCCCGAAGGAACCCCGCTCCATCCTTACCGAGCGCTACCAGGGCACCTTCGCCGAACGGGTCGCCGTCCCCACCTGGAACCTGCTGCCCAAGCCCAAGGAACTCTCCTTCGAAGAAGCGGCCTGCCTGCCGACCGCCTGGCTGACCGCCTACCGGATGCTTTTCACCAACGCGGGTGTGCGTCCCGGCGACTCCATCCTGGTCCAGGGCGCCGGCGGCGGCGTCGCCACCGCGGCGATCGTGCTCGGCAAGGCGGCGGGGCTGCGCGTCTTCGCAACCAGCCGTGACGAGGCCAAGCGCCGGCGAGCACTGGAGCTCGGCGCCGTGGAAGCGCTGGAGAGCGGTGCGCGACTGCCGCAGCGCGTCGACGCCGTCATCGAAACGGTCGGTGCGGCCACCTGGTCGCACTCAGTGAAGTCGCTGCGGCCCGGCGGCACCCTGGTGATCTCCGGTGCGACGAGTGGCGACCGGCCCTCGCACACCGAGCTGACCCGCATCTTCTTCCTTGAACTCAAGGTCGTCGGCTCCACGATGGGGTCGAAGGACGAACTGGAAGACCTCCTCTCCTTCTGCGCCGCCACCGGCGTACGCCCCGTCATCGACGAGACCCTGCCGCTCGACCGGGCCCGTGAGGGCTTCGCACGGATGGAAGCGGGCGACCAGTTCGGAAAGATCGTGCTGACGGTGTGAGAGCACGGAAGTGCGCGGCGCGGCGGTATGCGGCGTGTCGGCGGGTGGGTGCGGCGGCGTAGGGGCGGGTGGGTGTGAGGGGCTGACGAGAGGGCTGTATGTCGGGAGACGCGCCTGTGTTGTCAACATTGGTTGACAATGGAGGCGCGTCAACGTAAGTTGACATGCATGACCGAAGCAACGGATCTCGTCGAACGCGCGGGTGACCACGATCCGCGGATCGGGCTACGTGCCGTGGTCGCCCTGCGGCGGCTGTCGGAACAACTCGAAGCGGTTCAGGTGCGTGCCGCACGCCAGCAGGGCTGGTCATGGCAGGAGATCGCCGAGGAGTTGGGCGTGAGCAGGCAGGCCGTGCACAAGAAGTACAGGGGGCAGTGATGTTCGAACGGTTTACGAAGGACGCCCGCGCTGTGGTGAGCGGCGCTGTCGAACATGCGGTGCGGTCCGGGGCGGCGCTGGTCGACACCGAACATGTACTGCTGGCCCTGCTCGACCGGAAGAGCGGCCGGGCGTTCTTGGCTCTCACGGCACTCGGTGCCCGCGAGCGCCGGGACTCGATCGCGGCGGCGCTGGCTGAGGCACGTCGGCGCGCCGGGCTCTCGCAGGCCGATGCGGAAGCCCTCGCCGGGCTCGGCATCGACCTCTCCGAGCTGATCTCCCGCGTCGAGGAAGTGCACGGCGTGGGAGCGATGGCGGCGGACTCCGGCCGCGGTCGAGGAGAGAGTCGAGGAGAGAAGGGACGGCTGACGGGTCACCGTCCGTTCGCGCCGGGTGCCAAGGACACTCTGACGAGAGCCCTGGGCATCGCTGTCAGTCGCCATGACCGCCATATCGGCGACGAACACCTCCTCCTCGCGCTCCTCGTCCGCCCCGGCGTCGCGAACGAGGCCCTGACGGCACACGGTGTGACCTACACGGCCGTCGAGGGTGCGCTCTACGGCGCCGGGTCGCAGGGGGAGGAAGGCAGCAAGGCGGGCTGACGCACCACCGTCCATACGGTCGCCACCGCGTGAGCCGTTCACGACCGGCTGGTGGACGCCGCCACCCGGTCGAGCCCTTCCCGGGAGGCCGCGTCCTTCAGCCGGGCTCCCCGTCCTCGGACTCAGGCGTCCGATGAGCCGGACGCCCGGGACGCTCGCAGCGATGCCCCTATATGCGCCGCCGCCGTCGACAGATGACGGCGCGCCTCGCGGAGCTGGTCCTCCGTGATGCCGTGGTCGCGGGCCGCGTCACGGATGTCGTCACGGAAGCGGTCGAGCAGGCGGTCCAGGTCGCGTGCCGGATTGCCGGTGGAGTCCTCGTGCGCCCAGGACGGTACGTGTACACCGGGGAAGGATTCGTCGCCGGGGAGGAATTCGGGTTCTTGGGTGCCGCCCTGCGCCGTCGGCGGGGCCGGAGCCTTTTCGGCGTCGGCGGGTGTCCCGGGAACGGTGTCCGTGCTGGCATCCGTGTCTTTGGTGAAGTCCGCGCGCTTGCCGGGGCTGGTGTCCTTTCGAGGGCCGGTGTCCGCGCTGAATCCCCTGCCGAAGTCGGTGAACTGCTTGGCGAGTTCGGTGAGGCCTTCGCGTACGCCGGTGGGCCAGTCACCGCGAGTGAAGTGGTCTTGAACCTGCTCCTGGACCTGTCGGGCGATGCGCTGCATCTCCTGCTGGGCCTGGGCCTGGGTCTGGGCCTGCTCCTGCGCCTCCTTGGCCTGGTGGCGGGCCCGCTGTGCCTCGTCGCGGGCGCGGCGGCTCTCGTCCTTCGCGCGGCGCGTCTGCTCCTTCCACTCCTGCCTGGCCCGGCGCATCTCCTCCTTCGCCGCCCGCCACGCTTCCTTGTCCCCGAGCTTGCTGCTCAAGTCCGCGAGGTCGCCGAGGTCCCCGAAATCCGGGAAGCCGCGCTCGCGCTCGCCCTTCTGGTCCGTCGCAGTGCGCCGGGCCTCCGAGGCGGCGGCGCGCATCTCGCGGCGTAGATCGCCGGCCGCGCCGCGCACATCATCACGGATCTCGGCAGCCAGCTCCGCGACGGATTCACGAATTTCCAGCTCCAGGTCCGCCAGCTCGCCGCTGCGGTCGGCGAGCTCGGCCCGGCCCGCGTCCGTGATCGAGTAGACCTTGCGTCCGCCCTCGGTGGTGTGCGTGACCAGGCCTTCTGCCTCCAGCTTGGCCAGGCGTGGATACACCGTGCCGGCTGAGGGGGCGTACAGGCCGTGGAAACGCTCTTCGAGGAGCCGGATCACCTCGTAACCATGGCGCGGTGCCTCGTCGAGCAGCTTGAGGAGGTAGAGCCGCAGCCGACCGTGGGCGAAGACGGGAGGCATGTCAGAGCACCTTCTTGTCGGTCGGGCTGTCGGCGGGGGCGTGCTGGCCTTCGGTGCTCTCGTGCGAAGGCTCGACTGGTTCTTCGGTCGAAGGCCTGCGCAGGAGGGCGATCGAGCCCGAGACCGTCGTCGCCTTCAGCCTGCCCTGGCCCGCGCCCAGTCGCCCGGTGATCTTCTTCGCGCCCCACTGTCCGCCGACGCGCAGATCCTCGAAGGCGCTTGAGACGGTGCCGCTGGCCGTGTTCGCCTCCACCTGGGTGTCGGCCGGGTGCGGGAGGCGGATGGCGATCTCGCCCGAGACGCTGGCCACGGTGATGTCGGTGGGGCGGCCGAGTGGGCTGGTGTTGGCCGAGGTCAGGTCCACGATCATGGAACCGCTCACCGAGTCGGCCGTCACGGAGGAGCCCGCGCCATCCACGACGGTCAGGTCGCCGGAGACCGAGTTGAACCGGAGGTCGCCGGTCATGCCCTGGGTCTCGACGCTGCCCGAGACGGTGTTGGCGCGCACGGGTCCCGACAGGCCCACGAGTGTGGTGTCACCGGAGACACCCTTCACATCGGTGCGTCCCTCGATGCCGGAGACGACGGCGCTCGCGGTGACGACGCCCACTTCGACCCGGGTGGCCGTCGGCACGGCCAGGGAGACCACGGCGGAGCGCCGCCAGCCCTTGGGGTCCAGCCACTGCAGGAAGCTCTTCCAAGGAAGGTCCTCGTAGGCCACCGTCAGCGTGCCGTCCTGCTCGGTGACGATCAGCGGTGGGCCCTCTATGTCCGAGATATGCAGCCGCGGGGAACCCTCGTCGGTGCCGACGACGTTAACCGTGCCGTTGGCGATGCGGACGTGTAGGGCGGTGACCGGGGTGTCGAAGGAGAGCTTTCGGGGCTCTGCCACGGACCACACGGACATCTGCTGACCTCCCTCGGCCGAGCGGGACGCGCCATATCGCGTCTCTCGTTATTCACGATATATCGCGCCGTGCGAAAGTCAAGAGATCTTTTGGGTGTGGGAGCAAGGAACACCGGTGCGCGACGTTGGCAGGCGTGCGCGCCGGCGCAATCGCCTCCGCGGCACCAGACTGTGTCCTTGCCGTCCTTACCGTCCTTGCCGATTTCCGCCGGCCCGGCACGCACGCTCGCCGCACCGGCCGCAGAGCCCGGATACGTTCAGCGGCAAGCGCCGGCGGCTGTCGGGTGCGCCCGCGGACGCGGGTAGGCGCCATCGCCCACGGCCGCCGCGGCAACTGAGTGCTGCGACGGCGGTGTGGGGGCCACGCGTGTGCGCAGCCCCACGTGTGCGCAGCACGGAAACCGTGTCAGTCGAGTCAGCCGAGTCGGGCCGAGTCAGTCGTCAATATCGTCGTCGAGACGGGCCAGCCAGGTGGCGAGGCGTTCGACCGGGATCTCGAAATCGGGGTTGAGGTCGACGAACGCACGCAGTTGTTCGGCGAGCCACTCGAAAGTGACCTCCTCGCCGCCGCGCCGCTGTTCCAGTTCCTCGATGCCCCGGTCGGTGAAGTACAACTGTTGCTCCTGATGCGGATGGGTGTGTCACCGCTGTCTTTCTTGACAGCGTAGGCCGTCGTGCACTTACCGGAATGCCGACAATGTCGACGAAGCTGTCTCGCACGCAACCAGACGGGGCACTAGTTTCGTCGCGATTCACGTGGAGTTCGGCATGTGGGGTGGGCGGCCCAGGGTCGGCCGACGGGGGAGTGGGTGACGCAGGATGAGTCAGATTCAGGAGATCGAGCTACCGGACGGCACTGTCGTCCTGGCCAGGCTCAGCGCCCCTGATGTCTACGGGGCGGACGACCGGGACGTCGGCGTTCTCGAAAGTGCCGTCGCCAAGGTCGAGCAACTCGGTGAGCTGATCACCGCCGTCGGCTCGTCCGTGCTGAGTGCCGCGCGTGCCGTGCGCCCCGACGAGGCGGCCATCACCTTCGGTGTGGAACTGGCCGCGCGCTCGGGCAAGGCCCTCGCCGTGCTCGCCGAAGGCGAGGCCAAGGCATCCGTCCAGGTGACCCTCACCTGGCACCTGGACAAGCAGCCGCCCACCGCTCCCCAGGACGCGTCCGAAGCCGGCCAGGACGAAGAGGTGCCCGCGGCACCCGCGCCCCGCTCCCCGGCCGACGGTGAGCCTGTCGCCGCCTCCGGCGACCACCCCGGGAGCGCGATCCGATGACCGAGCTGAACGGCTGGCTCGACGCGCACGCCAAGGCCGCCACCGTGCACCTGCTGTCGTACGAAGAGTCCGGTCGGCCGATGTGGGGCAGCGGGTTCTTCGTGGCGCCCGGCTGGGTGCTCACGGCCGCCCATGTGCTGCACCCGTACCTGGCACGCGACCGGAACCTGACGTTCGCGGTGTGCGGCAGCGCGGACTTCAACGACGGTGTGCCCGTCCCGGCCCGTCTTGAGCAGTGGCTGCTCGACGAGCGGCGCGGCGCCCAGGCCCCGCCTCCTGAGGAGGACCTCGCCCTGGTGCGGCTGCTCGACGACACGGTCGAGCACGAATGCGTCTGGCTCCCCGACCGGGCCGTACAGCACACCGGTCCCCTTAGGGCGTACGGCTACCGGCCCGGTGCCCAGGACGGACGGCCTCGCCCCTGGAGCGGCGACACCCAGGTGAACGTCCGCGACACCGACTACGGGCTGCGCTTCGAGTCCACCATCGAGTTCCCGGACGGCGTCTCGGGCGGGCCGATGCTCGACCCGGACGCCGGCGCCGTCGTCGCCGTCACCAAGGCGCGGCGCGGCGGCCGGGACGGCGGTCTCGCCGTGTCGGTGCTGGCGCTGCGCCAGTTCGGCACCACCTACGGCCAGGTGATGCGGGCGCACGACGCCTGGCACGGCAAGGCGGCGGCACCCGGCCGCAGCACCTGGATCTCCGCACAGCACGCCGTGGTCACCGGCGGCCGGCCCACCGGCGGCGAGGAGTGGACCCCGCGGGACCGGCAGGCGGCCCTGCGCAGGCTCGCCGTGCTGCCCCCGCCGCCCGACGGCCCCACCGTGCGGACGCTCGCTCGCGCGGCCATCAGCGGCGGCCACTGGCCACAGCCCCAGGAGCAGAGCCTCAAGCTGTACAGCTGGCGCGACGGCCACGGCCTGCTCTACGACGACTCCCGGCCGATGGGCTCGTTGAACATGCTGCGGTACCTGCAGCTCGTCGCGCTGTACGAGCACAGCCGCGACCGCGCCGCCGAGGCGCTCACCGAGTGGATCGGCGAGCGTCTCGCCGATCATCCGTGGCCCGCGATGGCCGCCCTCGTGACCGAGGCCCGGCTGCCCGACACGCTGCGGCCGGACCCCGCCGACTCCGCCCGCGTCGTCATCCCGTACCCGGGCCCGGGCGAGGGAACCACCATCGCGGTGCTGCTCGACCCCGTGATCGGCTCCGACCCCACGCACTTCTTCTGGCAGATCTGGATCGACGATGGGGACGGCGAGCCCGTCCTGTACGAGGCCGACCGGTCGCTGCACGGTCACCGCCCGGGCGACGTGGTGGCGGCCATGCGGCCCAAGCTGATCGACGTGTTCCACGACAAGGACCGTGCGGACCGGCCGGTGCCGCTGGAAGTCGCGCTGCCTCCGGAGTACTTCAGCACCGCGGTACACCGCTGGCGGCTGTACGACAAGCTGCATGAGTATCCGCTGGGGGCGCAGCGCCGTGTCGTTCTGCGCTCTCTTGAGCGCCGGGGAGAACCGGACAATCTATGGGCGGCCCGCTGGCAGGCCATGTCGACACAAGCGCAGCTCAGCGGCTGGCGGGTGTCCGGTGCGCGGCCCGACGCCCGCCAGTTCCGCAATGCCCCGCACACCGCCGTGCCCGTCATCTGCCGCTCCGTGGGACACGGCCCGGGGTACCAGACCGTGAAGCTGGCCCTGGACGGCGGCCACGGCGTCCTGCTCTGGCGGATCGACGGCCACGACGGGGCCGGCTGCGGGACCTCCTGCGAAGATCTGCACGCGAAGACCAAGTGGCTCTTCGAACCTCTGGAGTCCGTCACCCAACTGCCCGACCGACTGCGCCGGCTGCGCCAGGAGATCACCGAGCAGCGCGCCGACCGCCGCTGGGCGGAGCCCCTCGCGCTGCTCTACGACGACCCCAGGCGCCCGCTGCCCGCCGAGGACGCCGTTCCCGTGGACGCGCCGCTGTGAACGCCGCTGTGAACGCCGCCGGGAACCACTCCGCCGTCCGGGGCGCCGTGCCCGTGCCGGCCGCGGCCGGGCGCAGGTCTCGCGCCGCCGCGCCCGGCGCCCGTACCACCGACCCCGGGCGGCGCGTCGCACCTCAGAGTGCGCGTCGCCCTCAGGACGTGCCCTGTACCCACCGTGTCCGCGGCCCCGACAACGCCGCAACAGACTGGCCGAAAACACCGGTATGGAAAGTCTGGCCTGGGTACATTTTCAGGGGCCCGTTGTGGGCGCCCATCGCCCCGGTCGGCCAGGACGTGGTCTACCACCGACCGTTGACGAGGAGCACCCCATGAGCGATTGGTTCATCTACCGGGGTACCGGGGGGCCGGATCCGGACAAGATCAATGAGTTGCCCGACCCGCCGCCCTGGCGTCGTTTCGACGCCCCTGCGGTGTCGTACGAGGTGCCGCCGCTCGACTCGTCCACCGCCCGCAGGCTCGGCGCGCGCAATGTGCCGCTGCCCGTCCAGGACGACGACACGCTCGAACTGATCAACGCCGCCCTGTACTTGCGCCGCCCGCTCCTCGTCACCGGCCCGCCGGGCGCCGGCAAGTCCACCCTCGCGCACTCCATCGCGTACGAGCTCGGCCTCGGCCGTGTCCTTGAGTGGCCGATCGTCAGCCGCAGCGAACTCAAGGACGGCCTGTACACCTACGACGCCATAGGCCGTCTCCAGGACGCCCAGCTCGACCGCACCCATGTGCTGGGCGAGCCCGATAGCGCCGGCTCCCCGGACGGCACCGGCGCCACCCGGTCCTCGGACATCGGCCGCTATCTGAAGCTCGGCCCGCTCGGCACCGCCCTGGTCGCCGCCGAGCGGCCCCGCGTGCTGCTCATCGACGAGCTGGACAAGAGCGACATAGACCTGCCGAACGACCTGCTGAACGTCCTCGAAGAGGGCAAGTTCGGCATTCCCGAGCTGGAGCGGATCGCCGACCGGCCCGGGTTCGGGACCGTGGAGATCCTGACCGACGACGGGCACCGGGTGCCCGTGACCAAGGGACAGGTGCGCTGTCGTGCGTTCCCGTTCGTCGTGATGACCAGCAACAGCGAGCGCGAGTTCCCCGCGCCGCTGCTGCGCCGCTGCATCAGACTCGACCTCGAAGCCCCTCGTGACCAGCGGCTCGCCGCGCTTGTCCAGGCGCACTTCGGAGCAGGCTCGTACGAGGACAACCACGACATCGTCGACCAGTTCACGGAGGCCGACGCCGATGGTGCGCTGCGCCCCACCGACCAGCTGCTGAACGCGATCTTCCTCGCCCAGCACGCCGCCCGGGACGCCTCCCGCGACACCGCCGTGCAGCGCGCCGACATCACCGAGCTGCTGATGCAGCCCCTGGACCGCGGGCCCAGGTGATCCCTGGTGAGCAGCGCGGAGCCGAGGCGTGCCCCGGGGGCGGACGATGCCCAGCGGTCCGCCTCGGGCTGCGCCGGCCCCAACGCCGCGGGCCAGGCGCTCGCGGCCCTCATCGCCCGGATGCGTCGAGGCGGAGATCCCGCCGAGCGTCGAGGAGATGGCCGACGCGCTCTGGCTCGCCCGCTGGCTGCCCGCGCCGGACCGGCGCCGTTCGCCCGAACAGCTCCCTGAGGAACGCCCGTCGTCCACCCGGCCGGGCGACAGCAACGGCCGCGGCATCCGCTCGTACCCGCTCTCCGTCGCCCACCAGGACAGCGCGGCCGAGGAAGAATCCGCCCGTCTCTTCGTCCGCAAATCCGGCCCCGAGACGGGCTCCGCGCAGCTGCGGCAGGTGCGGGTGCCCGCCGCGCCCGCGCTGCCCGAACCTCTCGCGCTCCAGCGCGGGCTGCGCATCCTCCAGCGCTACCGCGCGCCCGTGCGCCCCACGACGGGACACATCCTCGACGAGGGCCGCACCGCCGACCGGGCCGCCGAGTCCGGCCTGGTCCAGCCCGTGCTGCGCGTCGAACGGCGCCGCGAGGCCCGGCTGCTGCTCCTCATGGACGTCTCCACGTCCACCGTGGTGTGGCAGCAGGCGCTGGACGAGCTGCGCCAGGTCTGCGAGCGCGCCGGCGCCTTCCGCGAGGTGCAGGTCCAGTACTTGCACGCCTCCGACGAAGGACTGCCCGGCTACGCGGCCACCGCGGAGCGCACCGGCTCGCTGCACGCACCCGAGCAGCTCAGCGACCCCACGGGACGCCGTCTCACGCTGGTGCTCAGCGACTGCGCGGGCCCCATGTGGCGCAGCGGCCGGATCCAGCGTCTGCTGTACCGGTGGGCGCAGGCCGCGCCGGTGGCCGTCGTTCAGCCGCTGCCGCAACGCATGTGGATGCGCACCCATCTGCCCGCCAGGCGCGGGCTGCTGCGCCGGCGTGAGGGGCCGGCCGGGCGCCTGGTGTTCACACCTGAGCGCGGGCGCGGCGAACGGGACGCGCTGCCGGTGCCGGTGCTCGCGCTGCGCCGATCCTCCGTCGAGGGCTGGGCACGTCTGGTGGCGGGCTCCACCGGGCAGAGCCTGTCCACCGCCGCGGGCTGGGTGCGCGCCTGGCACGCTCCGGCCACCTCGCCGGTGCGGGCCGCCGAGGAGGTTCCCGGCGCGGACCGTGTGCAGGCCTTCGTACGGCAGGCGTCGCCCGACGCACGGCGGCTGGCCTGCTATCTGTCGGCGGTGCCGCTGTTCCTGCCGGTGATGCAGCTCGTCCAGCACGCGATGCTCGCCGGGACGGGCCCCGATGTGCTCTCCGAAGTGCTGCTCGGCGGGCTCCTTAAGCGCCGCGAGGACGCCGCGGACCCGCGCGCGGTGCGCTACGACTTCCTGCCCGGTGTGGCCACCGAACTGCGCAAGAGACTCACCTCGGACGAGGCGAAGCTCCTGCTCAAGCACTGCTCCGAGTACATCGAACGCAGCTTCGGGCGCACCGCGCGGAACTTCCCGGCACTGGCCGCGGCCTTCCTGCGCGGCGCGGTCGATCCGGCGGCGGCGCGGACCGGCGAGCACGGCGGAGCGCGGAGCACCCCGTCCCCCGAGGAACGCGCCGGGCTGCGGGCCTTCGCCGAGGTCTCCTCCGACGTGCTGCGCGAACTGGGCCAGCGCGCCTCCTGGCCGCTGCCCCAGACGCTCGACCCGCGCCTGGGCGTCGACGAACTGCTGAACCGCGGCCGTTCGGCGCTGCGCAGATACGAGGCGCAGGGCCTGGTCAGAGAACTCGACGACGCCATCAGTCTCTTCAAGCAGGCCGACGCGGTCGCGGGCCAGCCCGCCGAGCGCGGCCGGGCCGCCGAGGAGCTGGCGAACGCGCTCCTGGCCCGCTGGCGGGTGCGGCGCGTCGGCGACGACCTGCGCGAGGCCCTGGCCGTGGTGCGCGCGGAGCGTGTCACCTCGCAGCGCGGCGCCCTGCTCAGAGGCACCATCCACTGGCTGCTCGCCGGGGAGCTGCACAGCTCCTGGCTCGGCGTCGACGACCTGCCCGACGAGGTGCGCCGCTGGTCCAAGCAGCACGCCGCCGCCGACCGGGACGGGCGGCCCACCACCCGGTGGGCGTTTTGCGCACTGCTGCTCAGAGCCGACACCGACCTCACCTGGGTGGTCTTCGGCGACACGGCGGATTCCGCGTCCACCACCCGGCTGCGGATCCTGCCGGGCCCGGGCTCCGGACCCGCCTCGCCCGCCCGACCGTCCGGCCCGCCCCGGCAGTCGTCCGACAGCGCGCCGCCGTCCTCCGAGCGGCCCGCCGCACTCGGCGCGGGCCCCGAAGCGCCGCCGCCGATCGCGCCGCACACGGACTCGTCTAGCACGGACTTCCCGCCCGGCACGCCCCCGCCGTCCGCCGCCGTGCCCACGTCGCCCGAAGGACCCGACTGGCGCAAGACCGCCGCCGAGACACTGGCCGCGGTCCGCAGCGCCCTGGCCGAAGCCGGCGCCCCGCTCGTGAGCCCCCAGGGGCCGCTGCGCGCCGCCACCCCCGAGGCCTGGTACCTCACCCACCTCCAGCGGGCCGCGGAGGCCGCCGCGGTGCGCCTGGAATACCCCGACCCGGAGCGCGGCCACCTGGTACGCGGACGGATCCTGCTCGACCTGGCCAGGCAGTACCTGGGCCGCGGCGCCGTCGCGCACGAGGGGCCGGTGGACGAAGAGGGCGTGGTGCGTGCCGCGCGGGCGGGCCGGGGCGCGGGCGAAGACCTGATGGCCGCTCTGAGCAGATCCGATGTGCTGCCCGCCGCCGAGCGCTGCCGTGCCTGGCTGGACATGGCCTCGGCCATCGAGACCTTCCGCACGCTGCACCCTTCTGCCGGCGCCGCCGCCGGCACCGCGGGCGGCGAGCAGCCCGGGATCATGGACGCCGTGCACCAGGCCCTGGCCGCCGCAGGAGACGACGAGGAACTGCTCCTGGAGTGCCACACGCTCTCCGCCCGCCTGTACCGCGACCGTTTCGAGTCGATCGGCCGGGCGGCCGATCTGAACCGCGCGGTCGACGCCTGGCAGGAAGCCGCCGACCTGCCCGCCCAGGACGACCCCAGGCGGCCCGGCGTCCTCAGTGAGTACGGCGCGACCCTGGTACGCCGCGGCGAGCACATGGGCGCCGCCGACGACATCGACGCGGCCGTGCGCCTGCTGCGGCTCGCCGTCGACTGGACCCCCGAGGACGACCCGGAACTGCCCGCCCGCAGACGCACCCTGGGCATCGCCCACTTCCTGCGCTTCAGGTCCCAGGAGGTGCTTGCCGACCTGTACGAGGCCGATTGGATACTGGGCGAGGCCGCGCGCGGCGCCGCGGAAACGGAGCTCGCCCAGGACTGCTGGCTCCAACGCGGCGCCGTCGTCATGGAGCTCGCCGACCGGCTCGGTTCACCGGCCCTGCTGCACAACGCCGACGGCTACCTGCACACCGCCGTGGAGTACGCCGAGGAGACCGGTGAGGGTGCCCGCATCGCCCGTGCCCGCCAGCTGCGCGGACTGCTCCTGGAGCGGCGCGGCGCCCCGGACCGTGCCCTGCGCCTGTACCGCGAGGCGCTGGACGTCACCGACGAGCCCGAACTCACCGCGGAGCTGCGCGAGGCCGTCGCCCGCCTGGCGCCCGAGGCGGGCCGCGCGTGACCGTTCCCCTGGAGGACAGCGACCTGCCTCTGCCCGCGATAGCCGTCCCGGCCGCGAGTGACCACCCCGTGCTGGCGGTCATCCTCGCGGGCGTCCGCGAGCGCACGGCCGCGGCGGAGCGGGCCGCCGCGCAGGAGTGCGGCGCCGCCGACCGGGCCGCCCCGTGCGAGCCCGCGCCCCCGCCACCGCCCGTCCCCGTTGTTCCCGTTCCCGTCGTTATCGTCTCGTTCTACGAAGACGCGCCGTGACGGCCGCCCGCGGAGAGCAGCCCGACGGCACCCGGGACGCTGCCCGGCCCGACGGCGCCCTCGGCCCCGTGCCACCCACCGGTCACCAGGATGCCGCTGGACCCGCCGCCGTCCCGGGCACCGCCCCCGGCCGCCGCCCGGCCGAAGCCCGTCACCCCCGCTGGCCGCACGCCACCCTGGACACCCGCGGGCACCGGCCCGTGCCCTTTAGGCAGTTCGTGCTGAAGGTGCACAGCCGCTGCAACCTGGCCTGTAGCTACTGCTACATCTACGAGGGCCAGGACGGCAGCTGGCGGCACCGGCCCGCCCGGGCGGGCGAGGAGACCATGCGCGCGACGGCCGCCCGGATAGCGGAGCATGTGGCCGCCCACCGGCTGCGCCGCATACGCATCGAGCTGCACGGCGGCGAACCCCTGCTGGCAGGTCCCGAGCCGCCGCTCGCCTACGCCCGCGCGGTACGCGCCGCCGTGCCCGCGTTCTGCCAGGTCACCGCCACCGTGCAGACCAACGGCACGCTGCTCACCGAGCCCACCTTGGACCGTCTTGCCGCCGCCGGGGTGCGGGTCGGCCTCAGTCTGGACGGCGGTCTGGCCGCGCACAACGACCGGCGCACGGACCATGCCGGGCGCCCCGCCTGGCCCGCCGCACGCCGGGCGGCCCGGCTGCTCGCGGCCCGCGGCGACACCTACGCGGGCATCCTGTGCACCATCGACCTGGCCGCCGGGCCGCAGGAGGTCTACGGTTCGCTGCTCGACCTGCGCCCGCCGGGCGTCGACTTCCTGCTGCCGCACGGCAACTGGGCCGTGCCCCCGCCCGGCCTCGGCTCCGGCGGACCGCCCGGCCGCCACCGGCCCCGGCTCACTCCGTACGGGGACTGGCTCACCGCCCTCTTCGACACCTGGTGGCACCTGCCCCCGCGCCCCGCCGGCCCACCTGGGAGCACTCCCGCCGCGCCGGTGCGCATCCGGCTCTTCCAGGAGATCGCCGCACTGCTGCTCGGCGCGCCCAGCACCGTGGAAGCCGTGGGGCTCTCCCCAATGGCCGCCGTGGTCGTGGACACCGACGGCGCCATCGAGCAGGTCGACTCGCTCAAGTCGGCCTACCCGGGCGCGCCCGCCACCGGGCTCGACGTCTTCCGGCACCCCTTCGACGATGCCCTGCGGCACCCCGGCATAGCGGCCAGGCAGCTCGGCGAGCGTGCTCTGGCCGACACCTGCCGCGGCTGCCCGGTGCACCAGGTGTGCGGCGGCGGCAACTATGTGCACCGGTACGCGCCCGGCAGTGGCTTTCGCCACCCGAGTGTCTACTGCGCCGACCTGGAACGCCTCATACGCCATGTCGCACACCGTCTGAGTCACACCGCGCAACACACCGCGTCCGCGTCCAACTCGCTCCGTGTGGGGGAGTTCTGACGCACAATTGACACCATTGGGGGACGATGCCCGATGACCGCACGTGACGACCCGCCCACCGCACGACGTGCATGGCGCACGACGCACCACCGCACACGACGAGTACGACGGGCGTGCCGCAGTACGCCGGGCACGGCGGCCACAACCCCGACAAGCCCCGGGCGAGAGCTGGTGGCCCGCGGGCCGAGGAGACGGGTGACATGACCACAGGACCGGCAGAGCACGCAGCGCCGCAGGATTCCTCCCTGCACGTCACGGTGGTCTTCGCAGGGCAGAGCGAATCCTGGGCCAAATGGATCGACCACCAGATACAGCGCGCGGGTCGGCCCAGCACTCTGGTGCGCTGGAACCCGCTGCGCCGGCCGCCCACCGCCGCCAGCCTGACCGACCTGCTCACCGCGCCCGGCCGGATGCTGCTGGTCATAGACGACTGGTACGAGCAGCTGGCCAGCCCCAGGTTCGCGGCCTGGGCGCGGGTCCTGGGCGAGGTGCTGCCGCGTCATCGCGACCGCATCGCCGCCGTCAGCGTCACCACCCGGCCGGTACCCGACGAGGTCATCGCGCTCGCTCCCGTCGGCCTGCGCGGGCTCAGCCCCGAAGCGGCCAGGGCCCGGGTCCTGGAGTGCGCGGGCGTGCCCGCCCCCGACACGCTTGTCTCCCTGGCTCGCGGCCCGCGCTTCCCCGACGACCCGCTCGCCGTGGAGCAGGCCCCGCGCCGCAACCGCCGCTTCGTGGGCCGCACCGAGCTCCTGGAGGAGGTCTACGAGAAGCTGTCCGCGCCCGGTGACGCCGTCGCGCTGTACGGTCCTGGCGGTATCGGCAAGACGCAGCTGGCGCTGGAGTACGTGCACCGCTTCAAGGGCGAGTACGACATCGTGTGGTGGGTCGGTGCCGCGGGCCGGGCCGCCGCCCGCGAGAACTTCGCCCGGCTCGCCCCCAGCCTCGGCCTGGGTGAGCACGGCCGCCTGGAGACCGCCATCAAGGCGGTCAAGCACGAGCTGAACCGCACGGCACGCCCCTGGTTGATCGTCTTCGACGGCGCGGGCAGTCCAGAGCGGCTGCAGGACCTCATGCCCGGCACCAAGGGCCATGTCCTGATCACCACGCAGACCAGTGACTGGGCCGCGCACGCCGAGCCGATCGCCGTGTCCGCCTTCCAGCGCGATGAGTCCGTCACGTTCGTCTCCCGGCGCACCCGGCGGCTCAGCCCCGACCAGGCGAACCAGCTCGCCGAGGCCGTCGAGGATGTGCCGCTGCTGCTCGACCAGACGTCGGCGTGGCTCGACCTCAACCCGAGTGCGTCGGTTACCTCGTACATCGGCGACATCCGGTACGGCCGGCCGGAGAAGTTCGAGGTGGCGGCCTCTCCCACCTATCCGCAGAGCTTCCGGATCGCCTGGGCGAAGCTGCTCAACACCCTGCGGGAGAACTCCGTCCCGGCCTGGCGGCTGCTCAATCTGCTGGCCCACTTCTCGCCCGACCTCGTTCCGGTCCGCCTGCTGGCCACCGCACGCTCCGGTGACCTCCCAGTCGACCTCCAGGAACTCGTCTCCGAGCCGAGCAGCTGGAACCAGGTCCTGCGCCAGCTCTCCGAGATCACCTCCATGCGCGTCGAGTACGAGCAGGGCCCGCGGATGGACATCCAGACCGTCGGCACCCTGCGCATGCACCGCCTCTTCCACGAGTATGTGCGCTCCGTGCAGGCACCCCAGGACGCCCGGTTGTACTCGGCCATCGCCCGCAAGGTGCTGGTCTCCGCAGACCCGCGCGACCCGTCGTCCCCTTCCAACTGGGCGCGCTACGCCGAGCTGATCCCGCACCTGGAGCCGTCCGGCGCTCTGCAGTCGGACGACCGGGCCGTGCGCGCCATGGTGCTCACCTGTATCGAGTACCAGCGCCTGCGCGGCGAGCACGAGGACGGGCTCTGGCTGACCCGTGAGGTCGTCGACAACTGGCGTGCGGTGTCCGGGAACACCGACCGTGCCGTCCTTATCGCGGTGCACCAGCTCGCCGGCATGCTGCGCAGGGTGGGCCGGTACTCGGAGGCGGAGGCCGTGGGCAGACAGACCCTGGACCGCCTCAGGGAAACGGTGCGCAGCCAGCCCGGCGGGCAGCCGGTGCGCAAACCGGTGCGGGACCACGATCCGTCGGAGGACGACATCCCGCCGGGCGGCATCAGCAGCCTGTCCAGCGTGGTCACGGCGCCGCCGGGCACGGTGCCGGTCCGCGGGGTCCGCCCGATCGAGCTGATCCGCGCCGAGGAGAGCCTGGCGGGCACCTTGATGGCGCTCGGCCGCTTCGACGAGGCACGCCAACTCTTCGAAGGCGCCGCGGTCCGCGCCGCGGCGGAGCTCGGCGGCGAGAACATTCCGCGCACCCTCCAGGTCCGCCACAACCTGGCCATCGTCATCGGACTCCAGGGCCACTACTCCGCGTCGCTCGCTCTGCACCGCAGGATTCTGGAGGCCCGCGTCGACCTGTTCGGCGGCAAGCACGCTCTGACGCTCAGCTCCGCGATGCGCACGGCGCGCATGCTGCGGCTGCTCGGCCGGTACCGGGAGGCGCTGGCCGAACAGGAGCACAACTCCCGCCTTTTCGGTCAGGTCCTGGACCGCCAGCACGCCGACACCCTGGCCGCCGAGCACAATCTCGCGCTCTGCGCGCGCCGGGTCGGGGACTCCCAGTTCGCGCACGCCATGCTGCGCTCGGTGCGCGAGAAACTGCTCGGGCGCTACGGTGCACAGCACCCGGACACGCTGATGGTCTCCTGCGACTACGCGATGCTGCTGCGCCATCTCGGCCATACCGACGAGGCGCGCGAACTCGCCGAGTCCACCGCCGACGGGTACGCCAAGCTGCTCGGCACCACCCATCCGTACACCGCGGGTGCCCGGGACAACGTGGCGATGCTCATGGTCGACGCGGGCGAGGTGGCGTCGGCACTGGAGCTGTCGCGGCAGACGCTGGGATGGCTGACGGATGCGGTGGGGCGCGATCACCCCTGGACGATCGGGTGCGCCGTGAACCGTGTTGCCGCGTTCGCGGCGGACGGTGACGTGCAGGCCGCGGTGGCACTGGGACGCGATGCGCTGGGGCAGGCGTTGCGCAGGCTCGGTGAGGGCCACATTCTGACCAGTACGGTCAAGGCGGCACTGGCGCTGGATCTCGGGGCGTCGGGCGAGCGGGACGAGGCGCAGTTCCTGCGGGCCGACGCGCTGGCCCGGCTCACCCACGTGCTGGGTGACAACAATCCCGCCACGCGGTTCGTCGCCGAGTCGCGGCGGCCGTTCTGGGATTTCGAGCCGCAGCCGATCTAGGCTACGAGCTCGCGGGGGGCCGGGCACGCACCCTGGTGCGGCCTGGTCCAGCCGTGCTCTTGTCCTCACGGTACGCGGCAGGGCCCGGCCCCGGGGCGGGCTTGCCCCGGGGCCGGGCCCTGTGCACTACCGCAGGATCTCGAAGGCAGGGTGTGGGCCCGCCGCGTGCGGACGGGCCCGTGGCCCTATGCCTCGAAGACCTCGTTCACCAGTTGTTCCTGTTCCGCCTGGTGGCGCTTGGCGGAGCCGACCGCGGGGGAGGAGCTGTGCGGGCGGGAGATGCGGCGCAGGCGCTCGGCGGGCGGCACATCGGCGCCGACCGCCAGGTCCAGGTGGTCGATGAGGTTGAGCGCGATGAAGGGCCAGGCGCCCTGGTTCGCGGGCTCCTCCTGGACCCACAGGTACTTCTCCGCGTTCGGGTACTTGGCGATCTCTGCCTGCAGTTCGGTACCCGGCAGCGGGTACAGACGCTCCAGGCGGATGATCGCCACGTCCGTGGCGCCCCGCTTGACCCGCTCGGCGTCCAGGTCGTAGTAGACCTTGCCCGCGGTGAAGACGACCTTGCGGACCGCGTTCGCCTCCGCCGTGGTGTCGCCGATGACCGGACGGAAGCCGCCCGTGGTGAACTCCTCCGCCTTCGACGCCGCCGTCTTCAGACGCAGCATCGACTTCGGGGTGAAGACGACCAGCGGCTTGTGGTGCGGGTTGTGGACCTGCCAGCGCAGCAGGTGGAAGTAGTTCGACGGGAGGGTGGGCGTCGCCACGGTCATGTTGTTCTGCGCGCACAGCTGGAGGAAGCGCTCGATACGGGCCGAGGAGTGGTCCGGGCCCTGGCCCTCGTAGCCGTGCGGCAGCAGCAGGGTGACGCCTGAGGTCTGGCCCCACTTCTGCTCCGCGGCCGAGATGAACTCGTCGACCACGGTCTGCGCGCCGTTGACGAAGTCGCCGAACTGCGCCTCCCACAAGACCAGCGCGTCGGGGCGGGCCAGCGAGTAGCCGTACTCGAAGCCCATGCCGCGTACTCGGACAGCAGGGAGTCGTAGACGTTGTAGCGCGCCTGCTCGTCGGAGAGGTACAGCAGCGGCGTGTAGTCCTCGCCGGTCTCGCGGTCGACGAGGACGGCGTGCCGCTGGCCGAAGGTGCCGCGCCGCGAGTCCTGACCGGACAGCCGGACCGGGGTGCCCTCCAGCAGCAGCGAACCGATCGCCAGGGTCTCGCCCATGCCCCAGTCGATGGTGCCCTCCTCGACCATGGTCGCCCGGCGCTGCAGCTGCGGGAGCAGCCGCGGGTGGACCGTGACGCGGTCGGGGATGTTGACCTGGGACTCGGCGATCCGCTTGACGACCTCCTGGGAGATCGCGGTGTGCACGGCGACCGGGAACTCCGGCTGCACGTCGCAGGACCTGGGGGCCACTGGGCTGCTGAGTGGCCTCGCGGACCTCCGTGAAGACCTTCTCCAGCTGGCCCTGGTAGTCCTGGAGGGCCTGCTCGGCCTCTTCCAGCGTGATATCGCCGCGCCCGATCAGCGACTCGGTGTAGAGCTTGCGCACCGAGCGCTTCTTGTCGATCAGGTCGTACATCAGCGGCTGGGTGAAGCGCCGGGTTGTCGGACTCGTTGTGGCCGCGGCGGCGGTAGCAGATCAGGTCGATGACGACGTCCTTGTTGAACGCCTGGCGGAACTCGAAGGCCAGCCGCGCGACGCGGACCACGGCCTCCGGGTCGTCACCGTTCACGTGGAAGATCGGCGCCTCGATCATGCGGGCCACGTCGGTGGCGTACATCGAGGAGCGGGCCGACTCCGGCGCGGCGGTGAAGCCGACCTGGTTGTTGATGACGATGTGGACGGTGCCGCCGGTGCGGTAGCCGCGCAGCTGGGACATGTTCAGGGTCTCGGCCACCACGCCCTGGCCCGCGAAGGCCGCGTCGCCGTGCAGCGCGACCGGCAGCACGGTGAAGTCGGTGCCGCCCTTGTTGATGATGTCCTGTTTGGCGCGGGCGATGCCCTCGATGACCGGGTCGACCGTCTCCAGGTGGGAGGGGTTGGCGGCCAGCGAGACCTTGATCTGCTCGCCGTCGAGACCGGTGAAGGTGCCCTCGGCGCCCAGGTGGTACTTCACGTCGCCGGAGCCGTGCATCGACTTCGGGTCGAGGTTGCCCTCGAACTCGCGGAAGATCTGCGCGTACGACTTGCCGACGATGTTGGCCAGCACGTTCAGCCGGCCGCGGTGGGCCATGCCGATGACGACCTCGTCGAGGCGTGACTCGGCCGCGGAGTCGAGCACCGCGTCCAGCAGCGGGATGACGGACTCGCCGCCCTCCAGGGAGAAGCGCTTCTGGCCGACGTACTTGGTCTGCAGGAACGTCTCGAACGCCTCCGCCGCATTCAGCCGGCGCAGGATGCGCAGCTGCTCCTCGCGCTCCGGCTTGGCGTGCGGGCGCTCGACGCGGTCCTGGATCCACTTGCGCTGCTTGGGATCCTGGATGTGCATGTACTCGATGCCGACGGTGCGGAAGTAACTGTCGCGCAGCACACCGAGGATGTCGCGCAGCTTCATCATCGACTTGCCGGCGAAGCCGCCGACGGCGAACTCGCGCTCCAGGTCCCACAGCGTGAGCCCGTGCTCGTTGATGTCCAGGTCGGGGTGCTTGCGCTGGCGGTACTCCAGCGGGTCGGTGTCGGCCATGACATGGCCGCGCACCCGGTAGGAGTGGATCAGCTCGAAGACGCGGGCGGCCTTGGTGACGTCGTCGTCGTGGCGAGGCGTCGATGTCCTTGAGCCAGCGGACCGGCTCGTAGGGGATGCGCAGCGCCTCGAAGATCTCGTCGAAGAAGCCTTGCTCGCCGAGCAGGAGGTTGGCGACGACGCGCAGGAACTCGCCGGAGGCGGCGCCCTGGATGACGCGGTGGTCGTAGGTGCTGACGTGAGCGTCATCACCTTGGAGATGCCCAGACGGTTCAGCGTGTCCTGGGAGGTGCCCTGGAACTCGGCCGGGTACTCCATCGCGCCGACGCCCATGATCACGGACTGTCCGGGCATCAGGCGGGGCACGGAGTGCACGGTGCCGATGCCGCCCGGGTTGGTCAGCGAGACGGTGACGCCGGAGAAGTCGTCCATCGTGAGCTTGTTGTCACGGGCGCGGCGGACGATGTCCTCGTAGGCCTGCCAGAACTCGAAGAAGTTCAGCGTCTCGGCCTTCTTGATGCCCGCGACGACCAGCTGGCGGTCGCCGTTCGGCTTGGCCAGGTCGATGGCGAGGCCGAGGTTGACGTGGTCGGGCTTGACCAGGGTCGGCTTGCCGTCCTTGACCGCGAAGGAGTTGTTCATCGTCGGCATGGCCTTGATGGCCTGCACCATCGCGTACCCGATGAGGTGCGTGAAGGAGATCTTCCCGCCACGGGCGCGCTTGAGGTGGTTGTTGATGACGATGCGGTTGTCGAAGAGCAGCTTCACCGGGACCGCGCGGACGGAGGTGGCCGTCGGCAGTTCCAGGGAGGCGTTCATGTTCTTCGCGACGGCGGCTGACGGGCCGCGCAGCGGCACGTACTCGGGTCCTGCGGCAGGCGCGGCGGCCGGGGCCGCGGCGGGCTTGGCCACGGGTGCGGCCGGGGCGGCCGGCGGCCGGGGCGGGCGCGGCCTTCGCGGCGGGCTGCGGAGCCGCGGCGGCCGGTGCGGGAGTGCTCAGGGCTGTCGGCCGGGGCCTGCGCGGCCTGGGAGGTACTCCCAGGTGCCGGGGCGGTGGCGGTGCCCGCAGCCCCCGCGGCGGCGGCACCAGTCGTCGCGGTGGCCGCGGCGCCCGGCTTGTAGTCGGCGAAGAAGTCCCACCAGGCGCGGTCCACTGAGTTCGGGTCCTGGAGGTACTGCTGATAGATCTCATCGACGAGCCACTCATTGGCACCGAACGAAGCGGCAGGGTTTTTGCCCTGGCCTTCTTGGTCGGTCCGAGGTGCACCGCCCGCCCGTAGGCTGGGGAGCTCGCATTACTGGGGGACTGTGGCGACACGGCGGTAACCGCCCTCTTCCGCTTCACATGGTGATTGGACAGCGGGAATAAAGGCTACGCCTCCTGAGGTGGAGATGCAGTCCGGGCCGGTCATCCGTCATGTAAGTCACACCGAAGAGGGGGTTTCGGCGCTGGCGGGCGGGAAACAGCGTGATTCCGCTGGGTGAGGGATGGCTCGGCCGGGCCTCGGCCGTCGACGCGCGGGCCTGCGCCTGTCACACGGGGCCGCTGTGGCGAGCGCCGGTGGCTCTTGCGGCTGAGCTTCGGACCTGAGTCAACTCAGCAGCGAGGGACGTCCCGGAAGGGTGACCTGGATCCGGCAGCCGCGCTCGGATTCGGCCACTCTGATCCTGCCGCCGTGCAGGTCGACCGCCCATCGGGCGATGGCGAGGCCAAGGCCGGTGCCGCCGTCGCTGTCCGGTCCGTGCCCGGCGTTCGGCTCGCGGTGGCTGCCGCGGTTGAAGCGCTCGAAGACGCGGTACCACTCGGAGCGCGGGATGCCCGGCCCCTCGTCCAGCACTTCCAGGTCCAGTGACTGCCGGGTCCGCGCCGCGCCGTGCCCGTACGGTGACGCGGCCGTGCGGCGGGCTGTGCTTGACGGCGTTGTCGATGAGGTTGGCCACCACTTGGTGCATGCGCTCGGCGTCGGCGTGCGCGGTCAGCTCGGGTGGTGAGACGTCCAGGTGGAGGTGGACGTCGGTGCGGGTGTGGCTGCCGGAGCCCGAGGCGATGCCGGCCCGCGCCGAAGCGATCATGTTCGCCTCCTTCAGCACGCCCGACAGGTACGGCCACACCTCGAAGCGGCGCGCCTTGAGAGGGACGACGCCGTTGTCGAGCCGGGACAGGTCGAGCAGGGTCTCGACGAGGCGGCCGAGCCGTTCGGTCTGCTGCAGGGCCGTGCGCATGGTCTCCGGGTCGGCCGCGGAGACGCCGTCGACGACGTTCTCCAGGACGGCGCGCAGCGCGGCGATGGGAGTGCGCAGCTCGTGCGAGACATTGGCCACCAGCTCCTTGCGCTGCTGGTCCTGCGCCTCCAGGTCGGCCGCCATGCGGTTGAACGTGGCGGCCAGGTCGCCGAGTTCGTCGCGGCGGCCCACGCCGTTCACCCGGCGGGTGTAGTCGCCGTGCGAGATGGCGCGGGCGACGGTGTTCATCTCGTCGAGCGGCGCGGTGAGTGAATGCGCCACGAACTGGGTGATCAGCAGGGTGGCTATCACCGAGAAGACGGTGATGAAGCGCAGCTCGGTCTCGGTGCGGACCGCGATCATCAGCAGTCCGGTGGTGATGAAGACCGATACGACGACCAACGTACCGAGTTTGGTCTTCACGGAGAACGGGCGTACGCGGGAGATCCACAGCGCCACCCGGTTGCTGTCGTCCCGAGCGTCGTAGGCCGTGGGCAGGTTCCGGTGCGGGACGTAGGGGCGAGGGGCGCGCGGCTGTGCGCGGTCGGCGTCGGGCACCGGCGGGCGGTGCTCGCCGGCGGTGCGGGTGCGACCTGGCGGACGCGGGCGGGGCAGCGGCAGGGCGCGGGTCGCGCGAAAGGACTGCAGGCGGGCGAGTGCCCGGTGCCGCGCGGTCTTCGCGCTGGTGCTCTCGGGACCGCTGGCGGCCGGTCCTTGCGCGCCGTTCGTACCGCTTGCTCCGCTGATCCCGCTCATCGGTATCCGCTCGCCGTGACCTCTCGGGAAGTCGGCGTCATGGTGTAGGCGTCTCCAACGCGTACCCGACACCGTGCACGGTGCGGATCCGCTCGGCGCCGATCTTGCGGCGCAACGCCTTGATGTGGCTGTCGACGGTACGCGTTCCGGAGGCGTCCGCCCAGTCCCACACCTCGGCCAGCAACTGCTCGCGGGAGAGCACCGCGCGCGGTGTGTTGGCCAGGCAGACCAGCAGATCGAACTCGGTGGGCGTGAGATGAACGTCCTCGCTGCGCACCCGAACCCGGCGCTGCGCGTGGTCGATCTCCAGCTCACCGAGGCGCAGTATCCCGCTGCGCGGCGTGGTGGCGGCCAGTGCGGCGCGCTCCACGCGGCGCAGCAGGACGTGTACCCGGGCAGCCAGTTCACGCATCGAGAACGGCTTGGTCATGTAGTCGTCCGCGCCGACGCCGAGGCCGACCAGCATGTCCGTCTCGTCGTCGCGCGCCGTGAGCATCAGGACCGGAACCGGTCGCTGTGCCTGCACCCGGCGGCAGACCTCAAGGCCGTCGAAGCCGGGCAACATCACGTCGAGGATCAGCAGATCGGGCTGCCAGGCCTCGGCGGTGTCCACGCCCGCGGGACCGTCGCCGGCCGTCTGTACAAGGAAGCCCTCGGCGCGCAGCCGGGCGGAGATGGCCTCGACGATCGTCGGGTCGTCCTCGACGACAAGTACCCGGCGCTGCGCGCCGGTGGCCGCGGTACTGCCGTTATGGGAGGTGTGTGTCTGCTCCATCGCCCCGCCCTGACTGTTGCTTTTCGGAATCGTGGGGGTGATCCCAACCGTGCGCTTGACGCTTGAATCAATCTGCGTCGGTCTGCAGCGTACGGGCATGAACCGTGCCGCGGCTATCTGGGTCCCAGCGCGATATGCACCACGTCCGGAACGCCTCGGGCAACGGGGATCTCTTTGGTATGCACCGCCTGGAACCCGGCATTTCGCAATGCCGTTTCAAAATCAGGCGAAGGTTTCGCGGACCATACAGCAAGCACGCCGCCGGATGTGAGCCGGGTGCGGCAGGCGGCGAGACCGGATGGCGAGTAGAGGCTCTGATTGTCGTCGGTGACGGTCCAGTCGGGGCCGTTGTCGATGTCCAGGCAGAGCGCGTCGTACACCGCTGTGGTGGTGCGCAGGTGCGCGAGGAGGTCGGTGTGCAGGATCTCGGTGCGCGGGTCGGCGAGGGCCTCGGCGGTCAGTGTGGCGAGCGGTGCGGGAGCGCCGGGGCCTTGTGGGGTCGGGGCGGTGGGATTGCGGCCGTGCCAGTCGATGATGGCCAACTCGCGTTCCACGACGGTGATCCGGCCCCAGCGGGCGTCGGCGGCGGCGTGTGCGAGTGAGAAGCCGACGCCTAGGCCGCCGATGAGGACGGCCGGGGCGGGTCGGCCCTGGAGCGCGTCCAGGGCCGCGTCGACGAGCAGCCGTTCGGAGCGGCCGTTGGATGTGTCCATCAGGAAGCAGCCGTTGGCGATGATCTGGAGCACCGTCCCGTGCCTGCGCAGGACGACTTCGCCGTGCGGGCCCTCGCGCCGGTCGAGCACCACGGGGGTGTCGTCGGGTGCGGCGTTTGGGGGCGTGGGGTGCGAGGACGCGGGGTGCGGGGTGGGCATGGGGTCATCCTGGCGCTGTGCCGGTGGGCGGGGCCAGTTCAACGAGCGGTTCAGGGTTGTGCCGCGGCGGGGTCGCGCGGCGGTGGGGACCAGACATACGGCGTTGTGGTGGTCACCGCCTCGAAACCCAGCCGGCGCAGGATCGGGGCGCTGTCGTCGGAGGCGTCGACCTCCAGGTACCGCACGCCGCGGGCCGCGGCGATCGAGGCGCGAGCGGCGACCAGCGCGCGGTAGATGCCGCGGCCCCGCCAGGCGGCCAGCGTCGAGCCGCCCCACAGGCAGGCGAAATCGGTGCCGGGGCGGAAGACGAGCCAGGCCGCGCAGACCACTTGGCCGTCCGCCTCGGCGCTCAGCACGGCGATGTCGTCCGGTGCGGCGTCGAGCCGTCCGATCAGGTCCTCGCCGAGCCAGGACATGTCCTGGTCCCAGACCGCGGACTCCATGGCGGCGATGCGGCGCAGGTCGGCGTCGGCCGTGACCTGCCGCAGGGTGATGCCGTCCGGCAGGTCAGAGTCCTGTGCCAGGTCCTCGGTGCGGCCGATGAGCACGGTCTCCCGCTCCTCGGGAACGAAGCCCGCCGCGCGCAGCCGGTCGGTGAGGTCGGTCGGGCGGTCGTGTCCGCGGGTCTTCCACTCGACGGCTTCGCCCCGGGCCGCGAAGAAGTCGCGCTGCCGTGCGATCAGCCGGTCGAGGTCGGGGCCGTGCACGCCGAGGTCGGGCGGGGCGGTGACGAAGCCGCGGAACTGTCCGACCACGCGGGTCAGGGGGCCGTCCTTGGTCACGTGCACCCCGGCCGCGAGGTTCGGCGAGACGCTGCGCATCTGTGCGTCGTACGCCGCGCGCAGGGCGGCTGTCTTCGGTGCGGGTTCGGTCACAGGGGTACGGAAGAGCACGCGTACGGGTGGGCGCAACCGGTTTTCGCGGGAGCGGGCGGTGCGGCGGTTCTTTGCGGCGCGGGTGCCGGCTGGCGGGTGCCGGCCGGGACTGGGTGGGCCGGGCCGGTGGCTTGCTCGGTCTGGGAGTCTTGATCACTGCCGAGCCTGCTGATTGGCTGGCCGGTATGACTGAGCTCGGACCCGTCGCCTGGCCACCTGCCCCGATCAAGACCGACAGGCTCGTACTCCGTGAGCCCGAGACCCGGGACCGTGCGGCGTTCATCGAACTGCTCGCCTCGCCAGAGGTGCACACCTACCTCGGCGGCCCCCGCCCGCGTGACGAGCTTGAGCGCGAGATGCCCGAGGTGCCCGAGCGGTGGCCAGGGAGTTTCGTCGTTGAACTCGACGGGTCGATGATCGGTCAGATCCTGCTCAGGAGAGCACCGGAGCATCATCGCCCGGCTGCCGTGGGGAAGGCCGATCTCGGCTACCTGTTCCTGCCGCGGGCATGGGGATTCGGATACGCCGCCGAGGCGTGCGCGGCGGCACTCGGCTGGTTCGACGGCGTCCTTCCCGGTGAGCCGGTGGTGCTGGCCACTCAGACCGCGAACGTCGCCTCGATGCGCCTCGCGGCAAAGCTGGGGTTCACCGAGGTGGAGCGGTTCCATGCCTGGGACGCCGAGCAGTGGCTCGGCCTGCGGTCCCCAGTCACGCTCTCCGTCACTCACTCGAACAACAACTGATCGCTCACAGCGAACAACCCTGAGTGTCGGGAACATCAGGGGGCTCATGTGCATTGAGTCGGTGAAGCTCAACTTGACTGCCGAAGGGGAGATCATGCCAACCGAGTCCGCTTCCGCCGCCGCACCGCTCGCCCTGCCCGTGCTGCCGCTCGACGACGACGTGGTGCTGCCCGGGATGGTGGTTCCGCTCGATCTCAATGACAACGACGTCCGTGCCGCCGTGGAAGCCGCCCAGGCCCACGCGTCTCCCGCCGTCCTCGACGGAAGCGCCACGCGCGCTGGTTCGGCCCGTACGGAGCCGGGGAAGCCCAGAGTCCTGCTGGTGCCGCGTATCGACGGGATGTACGCGGGCACCGGTGTGCTCGGCACCGTCGAGCAGGTCGGGCGGCTGGCCGACGGCGATCCCGGGGCGCTCATCCGGGGCCGCGGGCGGGTGCGGATCGGTGCGGGCACCACCGGCCCCGGCGGTGCTCTGTGGGTCGAGGGCACCGTGATCGAGGAATCCGTGCCCGATCCGCTGCCGGGTGCCGTCATCGAGCTGGTCAAGGAGTACAAGGCCCTCGCCACCAGCTGGCTGCGCGAGCGCGGCGCCTGGCAGATCGTGGACCGCGTCCAGCAGATAGACGATGTCGCGCAACTCGCCGACAATTCCGGCTACTCGCCGTTCCTGTCCACCCAGCAGAAGGTGGACCTGCTGGAGACCGCCGACCCGGTGGCCCGGTTGAAGCTCGCCACCGAGCAACTGCGCGAGCACCTCGCCGAGCAGGACGTCGCCGAGTCCATCGCCAAGGACGTCCAGGAAGGCGTCGACAAGCAGCAGCGCGAGTTCCTGCTCCGCCGCCAGCTGGACGCCGTCCGCAAGGAGCTGCGCGAGATCAACGGCGACGGCGCGGACGACGAGCCCGACGACTACCGCACCCGCGTGGCAGAGGCCGACCTCCCTGAGAAGGTCCGCGAGGCCGCTCTCAAAGAGGTCGAGAAGCTGGAGCGGGCCAGCGACCAGAGCCCGGAGGGCTCCTGGATCAGGACCTGGCTCGACACCGTGCTCGAACTGCCGTGGAACGAGCGCACGGATGACAGTGCGACCGCCCATGACATCCAGGCCGCCCGGGCCGTCCTGGACGCCGAGCATGCGGGTCTTGAGGACGTGAAGGAGCGGATCACCGAGTACCTGGCGGTGCGCAAGCGGCGCGCCGACCGCGGGCTCGGCGTGGTCGGGGGACGGCGCGGGGGTGCCGTGCTCGCGCTGGTCGGGCCGCCCGGTGTCGGCAAGACCTCGCTCGGTGAGTCCGTGGCGCACGCGATGGGCCGCACGTTCGTCCGCGTCGCGCTCGGCGGCGTGCGCGACGAGGCGGAGATCCGCGGCCACCGCCGTACCTATGTCGGCGCGCTGCCGGGCCGCATCGTGCGGGCCATCAAGGAGGCCGGGTCGATGAACCCGGTCGTCCTCCTCGACGAGATCGACAAGATCGGCTCCGACTTCCGCGGCGACCCCGCCGCGGCCTTCCTCGAAGTGCTCGACCCGGCGCAGAACCACACCTTCCGGGACCACTACCTGGAGGTGGAACTCGACCTCAGCGATGTGGTCTTCCTCGCCACGGCGAATGTCCTGGAGGCCATCCCCGAGGCGCTGCTCGACCGCATGGAGCTGGTCACGCTCGACGGGTACACCGAGGACGAGAAGGTCGTCATCGCCCGTGACCACCTGCTGCCGCGCCAGCTGGAGCGGGCCGGGCTCGCGGCCGACGAGGTGACGCTTGAGGAGAGTGCGCTGCGCGGCCTCGCCGGCGAGTACACCCGCGAGGCGGGCGTGCGGAATCTGGAGCGTGCCATAGGACGTCTGCTGCGCAAGGCCGCCGCCCGGCACGAACTCGGCGAGCAGCAGCTGCCGCTGACCGTCACCGACGCGGAGCTGCGCGGCCTGCTCGGGCGGCCCCGGCACGTGCCCGAGTCGGCGCAGGACCCGGCCGAGCGCCGTACGTCGGTGCCGGGCGTGGCCACCGGGCTCGCCGTCACCGGTGCGGGCGGCGACGTGCTCTATGTGGAGGCGTCGCTGGCCGATCCGGAGACCGGCGCCTCCGGGCTCACCCTGACCGGACAGCTCGGCGACGTGATGAAGGAGTCCGCGCGGATCGCGCTCTCGTTCCTGCGTTCGCGCGGTGCGGAGCTCGAACTGCCGGTGGGCGACCTGAAGGACCGGGGTGTGCACATCCACTTCCCGGCGGGCGCGGTCCCGAAGGACGGCCCGAGTGCGGGCATCACGCTGACCACTGCCCTCGCGTCGCTGCTCAGCGGCCGTCCGGTCCGTACGGATGTGGCGATGACCGGCGAGGTGTCCCTGACCGGACGGGTGCTGCCGATCGGCGGGGTGAAGCAGAAGCTGCTCGCCGCGCACCGGGCCGGTATCACCACCGTGGTCATACCGAAGCGGAACGAACCCGATCTCGACGAGGTGCCTGCCGACGTCCTGGAGAAGCTCGACGTGCACACCGTCACGGACGTCCGCCAGGTGCTCGACCTCGCCCTGTCGCCTGCGACGAGTGACGCGCCGGAGCGGCTGCCGTTGGCGGCCTGACAGCCGTCCGGCGCGTCTGGCGCACCCGCCGCACGGATGCGCCCGGTGGTCCCCTCCCGCAACGGGGCGCGGGACCACCGGGCGTCCGGGGGCGGTGCGCTGGGCCGGCCGCGGGTCACCGGCCGGGTGTGCGGTGACCCGGGCGGCCGGGTGGTGCATCGGCCGAGGTGCCGGTCAGAGCCTCGGCGCCTCGGCCGGGATGTAGGCGGCTGGCTCAGCCGTTCGCCAGGGCCTGTACGCGGTCCAGCGCGCCGTTGAAGTGGTCGTGGTCGCCGACCGTCGGGCCCGTGGAGGTGTACTGCCAGATGGTGTAGAAGCCCCAACCGGCCGGGAGGGTGCCCGCGTCGCTGGCGTAGCGGGCGATGGCCAGCGGGTTGACGCTGCCGAACGCGGCGGAGTTGCCGGTGCACTCGGTCCACCAGCTGGTCGCCGTGTAGATGACCGGGTCACGGCCGGTGAGGGACCGGTAGGTGTTGGTGAAGTCCTGGATCCAGCTGACCATGGAGCCTGCGCTCAGGCCGTAGCAGTCCGCGCCGTACGGGTCCCACTCGATGTCCAGCATGCCCGGCAGCGTCTTGCCGTCGCCCGACCAGCCGCCGCCGTGGCTCACGAAGTACTGCGCCTGGGTGGCGCCGCTGGTGGTGTCGGGGGTGGCGAAGTGGTACGAGCCACGGATCATGCCGACGTCGTACGAGCCGTTGTACTGCTGGGCGAAGTAATCGTTTTGGTAGTAGGTGCCCTCGGTGGCCTTCGTGTAGGCCCACCTCACACCGCTGTTCCAGAGCGTCGCCCAGTCCACGTTGCCCTGGTAGCTGGAGACGTCGACGCCTTCCGTCTGCTCGACGCGAGGCTGGCGGGACGACTGCGAGCCCTGGCCGTCATGCGCGATGACGCCCATGCCCAGATAGGCCGAGCCGCGCGCGGGGACGGCGTCAGAAGGGTGTGCGACGGCCTGGGCCGCGGCGGGCAGCGCGAAGAGCAGGCTGAGTGCTGCGAAGAGAGTCCCGACCGCTGAGAGGCGCGAGCGGCGGGCCGTTACGGATCTACGCACGGACATGACGTGCCTCCGAAGGCCTGGGGGAGCCCGTGAGCTGGGAAAGCTCAAAACGAGCCCGGTGGGGGGAGATATTCGGGGATATCCAGGTGGGATGTCTGGAGAGGATGTCCGGGGGATCTTCGTGGCTCTGCGGGGCGCTGGTGGGTGATCTTCCCGGACGTGGTGGAACGGGTGACAATGACCAGGACGACGTTGTCCGTTGCATGTCGCTGTCTCCCGTGCCGTGGAGTCTACGCACGTAGAACCCGGGTGGGAAGAGGCCTGTGTTGCTGCCGGTGGTCTACCCCTGCGGAATACTGGCCGAGCTGGGGCGATGACCGTATCCGGTGAAAAACTTTCAGAATCGGGAAACCACGCAATGCGGAGTACGGATGCAGACGTGCGCGGCGACGGAAACGGCGGGCGGTACGCCGCGCACCTCGGCGGGCCGGGAAACGGTGTGCCGGAAAGCGGCGCCGACCAGGAATTCCTCTCCCTCGAAAGGGAACTGACGGTATTTCTCCGCCGCGCCCGGGCCTCTTCTGGCGAGATGGCCCGCGCGGTCCACCCGGACCTCGAACCGGCCGCGTACGGCCTGCTCGTCTGCCTGGAGGATGGCGGCCGGCAGCGGGCCACCGACCTCGCCGGGTATATCGGTGTCGGCAAGGCCACCATGAGCCGCCAGCTGCGCGCCCTCGAAACGCTTGGCTTCGTCGCCAGGGAACCTGATCCGGATGACGGGCGCGCCTGGCTCATCCACCTCACGGAGCAGGGCAGCACCCGGTTGCGCACGGTGCGCGACGCCCGCCGTGCCCGCTATGTCAGCAAACTCGCCGACTGGGACCGCACCGAGGTCGCGGAACTGGCGCGGCTGCTGCGACAGCTGAACGCCGCCACCGGGGTGGAGGGGTGAAGGCGGCGGAGTAAAAGGGCGGCACGGGCGGACGAGGGTGCGGCGGTCGGCGGGGGCGCGGGCTGACCGGGCGCGGCGCGTTTGCCTGGCGGGCGTCGGCGTCGCGCTTCAGAGCTCGGCGTAGATCACGGCCGCGTCGTCGTGGGTCTTGCCGTGGCGCAGGAAGACGCGTTCCGTGTCGGCGCGCTCCAGGTCGCGCACCCGGTCCACGAGGGCCTGGGTCCCCTCTTTGCGCAGCAGCGCGAAGCAGTCGGACCAGTCGCCCTCCCGGAACGTCTCCACCCAGCGCGCCGCCCCGTCGGTGAGCGCCGCGAGCGCCCGTACCTCCCCGCGCGCTCGTACACCCGTCACCGCACGCGCGGCCACCTCCGGATCGGCCGCGGCGGTGAAGAAACCGCCTTCCTTGTTGCGCACGGTGGCATCGGTGACGGCCGCCATGGCGAGCGAACTGCGCGGCAGACGGGCCAGACGGTCGTCCAGGACGGGTGTCACCCGGCCGTCCGGCGCCGCCACCAGCAATACCGAGTCGGACAGCACCAGATGCTCGACGCGTTCTTCGTCCCAGCGGGCCAGGACGACCGTCGCCTGAGGAGTGCGCGGGTGAGAAAGGTCACAGGTTGCGCGGTGTGCTTCGGCGGTGCGCAGAATCGCCTTGAAAAGTACGTCACGAAGCGCTAGATCCGGCCACGCAACGGACAGTTCGCCCAGCGCGCCACCCAGTCGGGCGGTGAACCAGGGGACGGAATGCAGACACCCGTCCTCGCCCTGCGGCGGGGTCACCCCGTCCAGCAGTACGAGGGCGCCGCCCCGTCCGGAGGCCGGCAGCGCCAGGGATGCGTAGTCCTCGTTGAGGCGTGCGGAGTCGCCCGGGGCCGTGGCCAGTTCCATGCGCATTCGGCCAGTCTGTACCAGGGGGTGCCAGGTCGCTCGGCCAGCCACCGTCGGTGTTCGTGCACTAGGGGGTAGCCGCAGGTCAAGAGCGAGTTTCGGGTAAAATCGCGACCTGCTCGCGGGACGCGGCGGGGCATCCTGCCAAAGGCCGCGCGCCACGTCCAACTGGCCTACCGCACATGCTTGCTGGTCATGACGGTGGAACTTGCCGCCGATTCACGGTCACGGTTCACTCCTTCGGGTGGCGGGTGGGGCGATGCGCGTCCACTTCTCACGGGCACTGGGATGGTCGGGAGCCGGACCCCAAGACAGCTCGTGTTGACGGATCGTCACCCGGGTCCATGGGCAGACGAGTCAAGATTGCGAGCACCGGTGCACAAGAAGCCGCCGCGGCGCGAGAGCAGGCAGCAGACGCAGCGTGGGGGTACCTCCCAGGCCCCTGAGGCACTGGGAGAGGTTCCGGAGGAGACGGGAACCGGCGGCATACCGGATGTTTTCGCCGCTTCGGCCAGAGTGGAAGCGGGGGATTCTAGCTCCCTGGCGTCCTCCTCTCCGACGTCTCTGACTTCTCCGGTTTCCCTGGATTCCCCGGATTCTTCGACTTCTTCGGAGTTCTCGGATTCTCCGACTTCGCCAGCAGCGTCGGCTTCTTCTGTTCCTTCGGCTTCTTCGGCTCTTTCCGTTCTTTCCGTTTCCTCGACCGGTACAGGGAGTCTCATGCCGAGTCCTGAGGTGCGCGGTGCGCGGCCGACGGCGGTACAGGGCGCGGCTTGCCGGGGTACGGATGCGGCGGCAGCGGTGCGCGACGTGGAGCGTTCACCGCAGGTTGCGGAGCCTTCCGGCGAGGCGGGTCCGGCGTCCGATGCGGGTTCGTCCCGCGATGGCACCCCAGTCGCGGACAGGGATCAGGGCGAGATGAAGGCGCTTGAGCCCGAACGCGACGGCGTGAGCGCAAACGCCAAAAACGCCAAAAACACAGAAGATTCCAAAAAAGCTGAAAACACCGTAACTGCTGAAGATGCTGTAAACGCTGAAGACGCTGTAACCGCAGAGAAGGCCGAAAAGCGCGAGACCGTCGAGGAGGCTGAGAGCGTCGGGAACGCCGAAAACTCTGAGAGCTCCGACGGCTCTGATGGCCCCGAGAGCGCGGAAAGCCCTGAGTGCGGTGAAAACTCCATTCCTGCCGAGAGCGGGAACGGCGAAAGCGGTACGGGCGCGGACTGTGTGAACGGCAAGAGCGCGGACGGTGCGAACGACGTGACCGGCAAGAGCACGGACGACGACGGCCAAGAGGACGCAGACGGCGCCGCCGGAAACGGTACGGACTCCACGCACCGGGAAAGCGCGGACTCCGCGAACCGGCGGAGCAAGGACTCCGCGAACCAGGAAAACGGCGAAAGCCAGAATCACGGCGAAAGCCGAAAGGGCGGCGAAAGCCGAAAGAACGGCCAGAGTCTGAAGAACGGCCAGAATCAGAACAACGGCGAGAACCGGGCGAGCCGGGCGCGCAAGAAGAGTCCTGTCGGCACGGGGACCGCGGGCTCCGGTGCCGACGGCACGTCGGGCCGGGGCGTCGCGCAGCCTGCGGCCACCGCCGTCACCAAGTCGCCGGTCTCCGGCGGCACGGCCCGCGGTACGGCCTCCGCCGGCGGAAGCACGCCAGCCGCCGTTGCCGATGCCGCACCGCGCCGCAGCGCCGCGCAGCCCGCCTGCTCCTCTGCCGCACCCGCCCCCGCCCCTGTTGTCGACTCCCAGCCACCCGCTCCCGTCGGCAGGGGCCGTCGTGTGCGTGTGCGCAGCCGTCTCATCGTGGCCGTCGCCGTGGTGGCCGCGGCGACGGCCGGGGCGAGTCTGCCGGGGCTGCTCGCGGCCTCCGGGCGGGTCGGTGACTCCCAGACGCTGGTGGACGAGGCCGGGCGCACCCAGCAAGCCCTCAGCCTGGCGCACTCCCTGGCCGACGAGCGCGACGAGGTCACCGCCTACATCGCCGCCGGGCGGCCCCACGGCAAGGGGCTCTCCGCGGCACACAGCGCGCTCGTCGACCGGCAGATCGCCGAACTCCGCGAGGCCGCGCCCACCGCGCTCGGCCATGACCTCGACCGTATCGCCGCCGTGCGCAAAGCAGCGCTCACCAGCAAAAGCAGTGCACTGAAGGCGTATCAGTCGTACGCGGACATCGGCTTGGCCCTGCACAAGATCGCTCAGGATCTGGCCGACCACATCCCGCCTCGGGCCGGAACCGGCGCGCATGCGCTCGCCGATCTCGACAACGCCGTCCAGCAGGCCGAGGCCACCCGCGGGCTGCTGCGCGCCGCGTTCGCCGTGCCGGGCGCCACGGGCACCACCACCGTCATCGACCCGATCACCGGACTGCCCAGCACCGTCCCCGTGGAACCGCCCGCCGCCACCAAGCACCGCAACGAGCTGAGCACCGCGGCCCAGCAGGCCCATCTGCGCGAACAGGCCTCGCTCGCCGACTTCCACGACCGTGCGCCCGCCGTCTACCGCGCCGCGTACGACACCACCGTCACCGGCCCCGACGTCGTCACCGCCGAGAAGGACCTCGTCCGGCTCACCGACCAGCCCACGCTGTCCGACGACGACCGCGGCACGGACAGCAAGAAGTTCGATGCCGCGCTCACCGCGCGGATCGACATGATGCGCGGCGCCGAGGCGTCCTTGAACACTGCGCGCGCCAACCAGCTCGCCCAGCTGCGCGATGACGACGTGACCGCGCTGGAGATCCGCATCGCGCTCGCCGGCCTCTGCCTGCTGGCGGCCGTCGGTGTCGTGATGGCGATGTCCCGCAGCCTGACCCGCCCGCTCGCCGTGCTCCGCCTCGGCTCCGCCCGCCTCGCCGCCGACCCCGCCGCCGAGGAGCCGATCCGCTTCACGGGCCGCGACGACGAGTTCGCGCAGGTCATACGCTCCGTCAACGCACTGCACACACGACTGCTCGGCCTCCGTGACCGGCCGGTACGCGACGAGACGGCACCGGAGACCGCGCAGGGACCGGCCCGGGACGGGCAGCAGAGTGCGGCGGACCCGGCCGGGCAGTCGTCACAGGACGCCGTCGACGGGCAGGGACAGTGCGCTGCCGGGCTGCGCAGCGCCCTGGACGCGGTCGCCGACAGTCTGGCGGGCGCGAAGAACGGCCTGGAGGGCGCCGCGAAGAGCGTCGGCCAGGGCACGTTCGTGCATCTGGCACTGCGCACCCTCGGCCTGGTCGAGCGGCAACTGGCCGTCATCGAGAAGCTGGAGGAGCAGGAGCACGATCCCGACCGGCTCGCCACGCTCTTCAAACTGGACCACTTCGCCACGGTGATGCGGCGGCACAGCGAGAACCTGCTCGTGCTCGCCGGTGCCGATCACGGACAGCAGCAGTCAGGACCCGTTCCGCTGATCGACGTGGTGCGGGCCGCGGGCGGCGAGGTTGAGCGTTACGAACGCATCCGTATCGCCGCGGTGCCGCCGCACGCGCACGTCGTGGGCTTCGCCGCCGACGACCTCAGCCATCTGCTCGCCGAACTCATGGAGAACGCCACCTCGTTCTCCCCGCCGGACGCGGCCGTGGAGGTCTCCGGCTGGCCGCTGGAGGACGGCGCCCTCATGCTCTCCGTCGTGGACGAGGGCATCGGCATCCCGGCCGACAGGATCGACCGGTTCAACACGCGCCTCGAACGGTTCTCGCCCGACACGGCACAGGACATCGGCGGCGACTCGCCGGCCGATCTGGCCGACCAGGACGGTCCGGCCGGCTCGGCCGGTGCCCAGGCCGCGGGCGGCGCGGGCGACGGGTTCGGTCTCGGGCTCTACGTGGTGGCGCGGCTTGCGCAACGGCACGGGGTGAGGGTGCGGTTGCGGGCGCGGCAACAAGGGGGCGTCGCGGCCGACGTGGTCCTTCCCGGACAGGTGCTCGCCGAGGCCGGGGCGGGCGTGGTCGCACCACCGCGCGAGGTGCGGGTGGTCGCCGACGCGTCCCCCGCACGGCTGCCCACAGCCGTGACCGAGACGAACTCCTCCGTACTTCCCGCGCGGGGCCTCGCCGACTCGCTGATCGCGGCGGCGGAGCACGCACTGGAAAGCGGCCCACAACCGGACAACGAGAGCCACGCGCAGCCAGGTGACAGGACCCACGCGCAGCCCGGTGACGGGAGCCATCCGCACGCGATCGCGCAGAGCAGCCCGCAGGCGGGCGCGGTGCGCGGCGCCAATCCGTACGCCATCGGCCCCGACACCCACGACCGCGCCCGGGACGACGCCGCGACCCCCGCGGCCACGGACGCGCCCCCCGGCCCCGCCGTGGCCCACGAACCCCCCGTCGAGCCCGGCGTACCCGTCTGGGACCGTGTCACCGACAAGGGCCTGCCCAAGCGGACGCCGCGGATCTCCCCGGCGGCCGGCCTGCACGCGTCCGGGACCCAAGCCGTGGACGCACAGGAGTTGCGGCGCAGGCTCGGCGGTTTCCAGCAGGGCGCCAAGGACGGATACCGCGACGCGGCACACCCCGCCCCCGGCCCCGTCCCGGAGAACGTCACCGCGCACCGCGCACCCGAAGGCGCCGTCGCGCCCCGCATACCGCACCAAGCCGTCCCCCGCCCCGTACCGGCAACGGCGGCCCCGCGCCCCAGGTCCACCCCGCTCACCCCGCACCCAACGGCACCGGTAGCGCAGCGCGCCCGGCAGCACGAAGCGGTCGGCGCGGTCGGACCATCCGCGGACGTCGAAGGTGGCATCCAGGGGGACACCGTCGAGGAGGCAAGCAGTTGACCGCGCCCGTAACCCCGTCGCAGCACCGCCTGAGCAGAGCAGCACGCAATTTGCAGTGGCTGCTGGCGAATCTCGTCGAGGAAGTGCCCGGCCTGCTGTCGGTCGCGGTGGTCTCCTCCGATGGACTGCTGCTGCTCTCCTCCGATCCCGCGAGAGATGCCCACAGCGTCGTCAACGCGCGCGCCGCCACCGGCACGCACGCCTCCCCTGAGGCTCCCGGCGCGGCCGGTACGGGGTCGGACAGGATCAGAGCGGCCTTCGCCGCGTCCTCCGCCGACCTCGCCACCATCGTCTCGGGACTCGGCAGTCTCACCTTCGGCGCCGCCAAGCTCATGGACGCGGGCAAGGTCAAGCAGACCGTGGTCGCGATGCGCGAGGGCAACCTGTGCGTGATGGCGATCAGCGACGGGTCGCTGCTGGGAGTGCACGCCACCACGGAGTGCGACATGAGCATCGTCGCGTACCACATGGCGTTCTTCGTCAGCCGCGCCGGACACGTCCTCACTCCCGAACTCCGCAGCGAGCTGCGACAGTCCATGGTGCAGGAGACGGCGGTGCACGGGCCCGCCGCCGCGGCACAGCCGCAGTTCGCGGGCGGGCCGACGGGCAGCACGCAGTGAGCAGCGGTGGCCTACCCCGGCGCGACGTCGAGAGCAGGCCCGCCCGGGTGCGCCCCTACTCCCTCACCGGCGGCCGTACCCGTTACGGCCATCTACTGCTCGTCGAGACGTTCGTCGCCGCAGCCGACGCCCCCGAGGAGCGCCGTGCGCCCGCGGCGGGCGTCGCCAAACTGATGCCCGAGACACGGGCCATCATGGAACTCTGCCGCCGCATGCGGACGGTGGCCGAGATCGCCGCGCTGCTGAAGCTGCCGCTCGGCGTGGTCCGTGTCCTGCTGAGCGACCTGGCGGACCAGGGAAAGATCCGCGTGTACGGAACCGGTCACGGCGCCACGCAGCCGGACCGCGCACTGCTGGAAAGGGTGCTGAGTGGACTCCGCCGCCTCTGACGAGACCGAACTGCCTGCCACCGAACTGCCCGCCGCCGAGCCACCGCCCGCCGAACCACCTGCCACCAGACAGTCCGACAGCCACGGCTGCGAGCCCGGGCCCGACGCCCGTATCGCGGGCTTCGGCGACAACGCCCACTTCTGGGCGGAGTCCGCCGCATGGACGCGGCCCGCCGTCGTTGACGAACCCGAGCACGAGCTGCGCCCCTGGCAGCTGGACCGCACACAGGCGCCGGTCGCCACCAAGATCGTGGTGGCCGGCGGGTTCGGCGTCGGCAAGACCACGCTGGTCACCACCGCCTCGGAGATCACGCCGCTGGAGACCGAGGCGCTGATGACCGAGGCCAGTACGGACACCGACGATCTGACCGCCACGCCCGGCAAGGCCACCACCACGGTCGCCATGGACTTCGGCCGGCTCACACTCGACGACGACCTCGTGCTGTACCTCTTCGGCACGCCGGGGCAGCAGCGCTTCTGGTTTATGTGGGACGACCTGGCGCGCGGCGCGATCGGCGCCGTCGTCCTCGTGGACACCCGCAGGCTGCCGGACTGCTTCCCGGTGCTCGACTACTTCGAGGGCTGTGGCATGCCGTACATGGTGGCCGTCAACCACTTCGAGGGAACGGAGAAGTACGCCGCCGAGGACGTCCGCGAGGCGCTGACGGTGGCACCGCATATCCCCGTGATGATCATGGACGCCCGGTTGCGCATCCCGGTGATCGACACTCTGCTCGCGCTGGTGGGCCATGCGCTGGCGTCCACCCGCTGTAAGGCCTGGTCACAGTGCCCGAGGGTCGGTGATCAGTTCGCCGCCCGGCAGCCAGGACTTCGGAGCAGCCGTCACCCCCACTGCCGGCAGGCAGCCGTCAGCAGCCGAAGGAGATCCCGCGATGCGCAAAGTACTCATCGTCGGAGCCGGCCAGTCCGGGCTCCAGCTCGCCCTCGGACTCCAGTCCCATGGGTATGACGTCACGCTGGTGTCCAACCGCACCGCCGACGAGATCCGATCCGGCCGGGTGATGTCCACCCAGTGCATGTTCGACACGGCGTTGCAGCACGAGCGGGATCTGGACTGAACTTCTGGGAGTCGGCCGCCCCGCGGATCGAGGGTCTTGGCGTCTCGGTCGCCGGGCCGCCGGATTGGGCACCGGCACGGTGACGCGCGCCGTCAACTGGCTGGGCCGGCTCGACGCCTACGCGCAGTCCGTGGACCAGCGGGTGAAGATGGCGGGCTGGATGGAGGCCTTCGCGGAGCGCGGCGGGAAGCTGGTCATCAGCGGCGCCACCGTCTCCGACCTGGACTACTTCGCCCGCACCTACGACCTGGTGCTGGTCGCCGCTGGCAAGGGCGACCTCGCCGCCATGTTCCCGCGCGACGCGGCCCGCTCCCCGTACGCCGAGCCGCAGCGGGCCCTGGCCGTCTCCTATGTGCACGGGCTCGGCGCGCGGCCCGAGCATCCGGACGTGGCGGCGGTGCGCTGCAACCTGGTTCCCGGGGTCGGCGAGCTCTTCGTGATGCCCACGCTGACCACGTCGGGGCCGGCCGACGTCCTCTTTTGGGAGGGCGTGCCGGGCGGCCCTGTCGATGTCTTCCAGGGCGTCAAGGACCCCTCGGAGCATCTGGCGCTGACGCTGGAGCTCATGGAGGAGTTCACGCCCTGGGAGTACGCGCGGGCCACCAGGGTCGAACTGACCGACGCGGGCGGCACCCTGTCGGGACGTTACGCACCCACCGTCCGGCAGCCCGTCGGACGAGCTGCCCGTGCGGCGGCGTGGCGCTCGGTGTCGCCGATGTCGTCGTCGCCAACGATCCGATCACCGGCCAGGGCGCGAACGCCGCCGCCAAGTGCGCGGCGGTCTACCTCGACGCGATCATCGCGCGCGGTGCGAAACCGTTCGACGAGGTCTGGATGCGGGAGACCTTCGACCGGTACTGGGACATCGCACGGCACGTCACCAAGTGGACCAACGCGATGCTCGCCGCAGCCGCCCGAGCCACGTCCTGGACCTGATCGGCGCCGCGGGCACCTTCCCGCACGTGGCCGACCGCTTCGCCGGCGGCTTCAACGACCCGGCCGATTTCGAGCACTGCTTCTTCGACCCGCAGAAGGCGGCGGCGTACCTGGCGAAGGCGGCGGAGTAGCGGCCCGGCGTCCTGTGCCGGTGTCCGGCCGTCCGGTCTCTACAGCGGTGGCTCGCCCTGGTCGGGGCGTACGGCGCCCAGGACCGGGTTGGTGCGTACCGGCGACACCTTGATCCGCTCTCCGGACCGCGGGGCCTGGACGACCATGCCGCCGCCCACGTACAGGGCGACATGCGTGGCGGTCGGGTAGTAGATCACCAGGTCGCCGGGGCGCAGCTGCTCCATCGGCACCCGCGGCAGCCGGGCCCACTGCTCCTGGCTGGTCCGCGGGATCGGGTGCCCCGCGCTCGCCCATGCCTGGGACGTGAGACCTGAGCAGTCGAACGCGTCGGGTCCCGTCGCTCCCCACTGGTAGGGCTTGCCGATCTGGCGCAGTGCGTACCGCAGTGCCTTGCTGCCGCTCAGCGACGGCGGGCGTGAACTGCGCAGCGCCTTCGCGAGCAGCGGCTGCGTGGCGCCCTGCGCGGCCTGCGGGCCCTGCGTGTCCGGTGGGGTCGTTTTGGACTGGGGGAAGTTCCGTCCGTCGCCGTCTCGTCCGTCGGCGCTCTGGCGCCCGGTGTGCGAGGTGGCGAGCAGGCGTTCGACGGTGCTCAGGCGGGCGTGTACCGCGGCGCGTTGTCTCTGCTGCCGTCGCGCCAGTGTCTCCTGTGCCTTCAGCGTCCGGCGCGCGGCGGCCGTCAGGCGCTGCGCGCGCCGCTCGTCGTCCGTCAGGCGGCGCACCACGGCGGCGCGTGCGGCGGACACGCGCTGCAGCATGTCGCTCTGTTCGAGCGCGTGCTGCGGGTCGCGGGAGAGCAGCAGCTTTACGTACGGCGAGAGCTCGGCACTGCCCTGGTACTGGATCCGTGCCAGTCGTCCCGCCGCGGCCCTGCTTTCGTGCAGTGCGCGCCGTGCCTTCGCCAGCTTGTCGTCGAGGCCGCCGACGGCCTCGCGCCGCTGCCGCAGCCGCTTGTGGGCCGCGCGGTACGCCACGTCGGCGTCCTCGGCCTGGCGGTAGAGGCGCTGCAGATCGGTCAGGAGAGCGGACACGGAACGCTCCTTGGTGCCCGTCGGACGATCCGGTGCCGGGCGGCCCTGGGTCGACTCCGGTCCCGAGCTGCCGGCCGCCGGGCCTGGCGCCAGGGGCAGCCGCCCGGGCTGTGCCGCCGCCGGACCGCCCGCGACGAGCGAACCGGCCGCGACAGCCGCCGCCGCGGCCGTGCAGAACCCACGTACCAGTCTGCGCGCCATGTGGTCACCTCCGCAGCGGGCGACGGAAGGTCCGTACGCGCCACACGGTGGTATGTCCCGGGCCGAGGGTGGGCCCCTCACCTGTGCTGGGCGGTTCGGCCCAAAGATCTCACTCCTGCGGGGGACGGCGGGCGGTGAACTTGTCGTATGTCAGATGTCAGACAGAGCTGATAGCCGGACGGAGTGACTGCGCAAAGACGGCGCCCAGGCGGCGCGGCGCGGCCGGTCTGACGGACCGTGCGCCGCGGTCCGGCGGTCCGTCAGCCGCCGCCCGCCGGCTTCGACCAGGGCCACTTCAGGCCGCTGCTGGTGCCGCCGGCTGGGTCGGAGTCGTACTCGTACGCCCAGCTCAGGTGCAGGCCGAGGCGCCGGCTGCGGGCTCCGGTGACGCGCCGGTAGACGAGGACGGTCGGCGGGCCGCCCGCGGCGTCCGGCACGGGGACGCGGTAGACCTTTGGCGGATGGCCGGTCGGACCGACCAGCACCGGCAGGATCCGGCCGTCCAGCGGGCCACCGACGAAGGGGGTGTCTTCACTCCTCACGGCACCAGTGTCACCCGGCCGGGAACGAGCGGTGCGCGCACCCCGTACTTCGCGGCCCCGGCCCGGACGTCCGCGGCCGGGAGCGCCCGTGCCGTGCACGGTTGGCCCAAGGCCTCAGGCCAGCAGCCCGGAGGACTTCCACAGCCGGCGGCCCACTCCGCGCAGCACGCCGACGTCATCCAGGAAGTCCGTCAGGCGCTTGGCGCCGGTCTGCATGACGTCGCGGCGGTGACCGCTCGCCTTCACCTGGGCCACGGCCTCGTGCCGGTTGAGGCCCACGTTCGCTATAGACCTGCGGATTGACGAAGGAGAGGGCGAAGACGCGGGCGGACTCGCCGGACGTCAGCCTGGTCGCCCTGCGCTGCCAGTGCGGGGCCGTCAGCATCTGGCGCCGCAGCTCCTCGCGCGCGTAGCGCACGTGCCGGGCCTCCTCGATCACATGGATGCGGGTCACGCCCCGCACGATCGGCTGGACACGCTCGTCGGGGAAGGTCAGGCGCTGCATCCAGTCCAGGATCTCCTCGCCCAGCAGGGTGCCCGCGAACGAGCCGGGCGTGGTCGAGACCGTCTTCATCACCCGGGCCAGATTGTGGTGCAGCCTGGTCACCTTGTACGTGGGGGTGCCGCCCTTGCGTGATCAGTCGGGCGAACATCTTCGAGTGGCGGCACTCGTCGGCGATCTCGGTTAGCGCGTACTGCACGTGTGCGCTGGTCACCGACATGTCATAGATATGCCGTACCAGCAACTGCATGAGGATGACCTCGAACCAGATGCCGAGCGAGGCGAGCGACGCGGCCTCGTGCCGGGCCAGGTCCATCCGCTGTTCCTCGGACATCCGCCGCCACATCGGGGTGTCGTAGAGCGAGACCAGCTCCGGCGGCCAGAACCACTTGCCCTCCTCGGACGGGGCGTCCCAGTCGAGCTCCGTGTCGGGGTCGAAGGAGTGCTTGGCGGAGGCCTCCAGCAGCCGCTCGGCCACCTGCTCGCGGTCCTTGAGCAGACCGAGCGCGTCGCGCAGCACCCCGCTGTCGCTGTCCGTCAGGGTCGTCATGCTGTCCCCACCTCGTCCGTCCTTGGTGCCGGTGCCTCAGCCAGTATCTCGGCCCAGGTGTTCCCGCCGGTCAACCTTATGAGATCGCTCCTTGGCATAGGCGTCAATCCCTTGGAGAGGACGGCCGGACGGCGGACGGCCTGCGGACCGCGTGGCCGCGCGCCGGCACCGGGCACCGACGCGGCCCCACTCAGCTCGGCAGTACCGCCGCCATGACCGCCTTGGCGATGGGCGCGGCCAGCCGCCGCCCGTGACGTCCTGCCCGATGCGGGGTCCGCCAGCCGCGCCCCGTACCGTCCGCCGGTGGTGTCCCGTCCTCCACGACCACCGCCACCGCCACCGCGGGCCGAACGGCCCCGGCCGCCGGGCCCAGGAGATGAACCAGCGTACGGCACGCCCGAGTTGCCCATGCCGTGCTGCGCCGTGCCGGTCTTGCCGCCCACCGTCGCCCCCGGGATCGCCGCGCTGTGCCGGTGCCCTCGGTGACGTCGTCCACCATCAGCTCGCCGCAGCTGCGCCGCCGTGGCCGGGCTCATCGCCTGGCGGCCCGCCCGCGGCACCGGCCGGTCATGGCCACGCAGCGTCCAGCGCGCCGTCGTGCGTGGTGATCCGCTCGACCAGATACGGCGCCCTGCACCGCCGCCGTCGCGCGACCGCGGCGCGACCAGCGCCATCTGCAACGGCGTCGCCGGGTGTCGAACTGGCCGATCGAGGACAGCGCGAGCCGGGCGCGTCCATCCGCCGGTCGAAGCGTGCTGCGCGCGACGGCGCGGACGGGATCGCGCAGCCCCGGCGTCGTTGAACCCGAACCCGCGCCGCGGCCGCCCATCCCCTCCAGCCCGACATCGCACGGCCGAGCGTGCGAAGACCGTGTTGCACGAGCACGCGGAAGGCGTACCGCAGCGAGGCGTCCGCGCAGCCCGCCGCCTCGTTCCCCAGCCGGGTCGCGGTCCCGGGCAGGACGTACGGCTCCGGGGCGTCCGTCGGCGCGTCGACGTCGCGTGACCATGCCCGCGTCCAGCGCGGCTGCGGCCGTGACCACCTTGAACGTCGAGCCCGGCGGGTAGGTCTGCGCCGATCGCCCGGTTCAGCATCGGACGGTCGGGCGTCGGCGTTCAGCCGCGCCACGCCCGGTCGCGGTGGCGCGCCGTTGCCGGACAGCACCCCGGGGTCGTACGACGGCGCCGCACCAGGGCCAGGATCCGTCCGGTGGACGGCTCGACGCGCGGCCACCGCGCCCTTGCGCCCGGCGAGCCCGCGGTGGGCCGCCCGCTGCACGGCCGCGCGTCGATCGTGGTGACGACCGTGCCGCCCGCGCCCGGCGCAGGTGCTGCGTCGTCCACAGCGGGAGCGGGGCGAGCGGCGGTCGGTCGCCCGACGAGCACCCCGTCCTCGGCGGACTCCAGCATCGTGGTGCCGTACGTCTGCGAGGCGAACCCGGTCACGGGCGCGTACAGCGCGCCGTCGGCGTAGGTGCGTTCGTAGCGCAGCTGCTCGCCGCTGTCGCGCGAACCGGTCACGGCGGAGGCCGCCACCGTGATCTCGCCGCGCGGCTGGCCGAAGCGGGCGATGGCCGTCCGGCGGTTGGCCGGGTTGGCGTGTAGCCGTCCGCCGCCTGCACCACCTGCACCCGGGCAGGCGTTGACCAGCAGCGCGAGCAGCAGCAGCAGGCAGAAGGCGGCCGCCCGCCGGACGTGCCCGGTCACCGCGCCGCCGGCCCCTCGCCGACGGCGCCGGTCCGGCGGGCCCCGGCGGCCGCACCGCTGCGCCGGACCGCCGCTCCCGGGCGTCGTCCGGCACGGGCCGCGTCGCTGGGCGATCCAGAAGCAGGGCGACGATCACCCAGTTGGTCACCACCGACGAGCCGCCCTGCGCGAGGAACGGCATCGCCATGCCGGTGAGCGGGATCAGGCCCGTCACCCCGCCGGCGATCACGAACACCTGGAGCGCCACGATCGACGCCAGCCCCACCGCCAGCAGCTGCCCGAACGGGTCCCGCAGCGCCAGCCCGGCCCGGTAGCCGCGGGCCACCAGCAGCCCGTACAGCAGCAGGATCGCGGCACAGTCCGGCCAGGCCCAGCTCCTCGCCGGCGGTGGCCAGGATGAAGTCGGACTTCGCGGCGAAGCCGATGAGCGCCGAGTGCCCCCGCCCGAGTCCGGTGCCCAGCAGTCCGCCCGAGGCGAACGCGAACAGCGACTGCGCGAGCTGGCCCGGGCCGCGCCCCGCGTCGATCGCTCGCGAACGGGTGCAGCCAGTCCTCGACCCGGGAGTGCACGTGCGGCTCCAGCGCGCCGACCGCCCACGCGCCCAGCGCCCGCGAGCAGCAGCCCGACCGCGATCCAGCCGCTGCGGCCGGTCGCCACGTACAGCAGGACGACGAAGAGGCCGAAGAAGACCAGCGACGTGCCGAGGTCCCGCTCCAGGACGAGCAGCCCGACGCTCGCGAGCCAGATCGCGAGGACCGGGCCGAGCACCCGCCCGGTCGGGAAGCCGCAGCCGCCAGAGCCTGCGTCCGGTGTACGCGAGCGCGCCGCCGGTTCGCGGCCAGGTAGGCGGCGAAGAAGACCGCAAGCAGCACCTTGGCGAACTCGCCCGGTTGGATGGAGAATCCGGCCAGCCGGATCCAGATGCGGGCGCCGTTGACCGCCGGGAAGAAGACCGGCACCAGCATAGCACCAGCGCGGTCGGCCACGGACACGTACGCGTAGCGCTGGAGCGTCCGGTGGTCGCGCAGCGTCGCAGCACGACGACGGTGAACAGCGCGACGCCCAGGGCCGACCACACCAGTTGCGCGGGCGCGGCGCGGTCCGCGGGGGTGGCCAGGTCGAGGCGGTAGATCGAGCACCAGGCCGAGGCCGTTGAGGAGCACGGCGATCGGCAGCAGCAGCGGATCCGCGTACGGCGCGGCGAGCCGGACCGCCAGGTGGGCGAGCAGGGCCAGCGCGGCGAGCCCGGCGCCGTACCGCGTCGCCCCGTGCGGCAGCGACCCGTCCGTGCCGAGGCTCACCGCGCAGTACCCGTAGCCGGCGATGCCGATGGCGAACAGCACGAGCGCGAGTTCGATGCCGCGCCGCCGCGGCAGGCGGGGGGCGCCGTCGGGTGGAGGCGCGGGGGTGAGCGGTAGGGAGTCGGCGGGTTCGGGGTGCGGGGGGCGCGGCTGTCCGGCCGGGGTCGGGGTCGCGGTGTGCTGGGTGGAGGGGTAGGGGCGCGGGGCGGGGTACGGGGGCGTGGGCTCCGTGGGGTACGGGGCCGCGGAGTTCGTGGGGGGCGCTCCCGTCATATCCGAAAACCTCACGAGCGGTGGGGGTGTCCCCGTTAGTCGGGATGCGGCGCGCCGCCCGTGGGCCGGGCGGCGCGCTCGTCAGGAGGCCCGATGTTCCGTCAGCACCAGCGGGGCGGGGTGCCGATGTTCTCGATGTACCGGGCCGCGCCCCAGGCCCAGGTGCCGTCCGTCAGGAGGTACCAGCGGTCATTGCCGTCGACGTTCTCGCCGGTCGTCTTGCAGAAGATGGGGACGACGGCGCCGTACGGTTCGCTGCGGATGACGGCGGCACCCCGGTTGGGCGCGTCACGCAGCAGCAGACCGGTGCGGGCGATGACGCGCCCGTAGTAGGTCACCGACGAGGAGTCGCCGCCGCCTGCGGCCGGTGCGGTGGCCGGGTGGCCCTGGGCCGGTCCTGGCGCGGCCGAAGAGGCGGCGGGTGCGGGGTTCGGGGGCGGCGCCGCGAGGGCGGGGCCCGCGGCGGTGAGGGCGGCGAGCGTGCCGCCTGCCGCGAGGACGGCGAACCGGACGAGGTGGGGGCACCTCCCAGGACCGTGGGGCCTGGGCGAGGACCGCAGAGACATATGACCTCCTTGACGGAAGGGGCATAATGGAGTAAATGCCTCAACTCATCGTGGGGATATGTCCATCGGGGCCGCAGCCCGCACTGAGCCATCGGGGTACGGAGTTGACCCGTTCGTGCGCGGCGGCGCCGGATGCGGTCGGTTTCCGCGGCGCGTTCGGTGTGCGTGGCGCGATCGCGTCGTGGACAAGCCGCTTGCGTACAGGTGTTCTTGCGGGGCGGCGTCGGCGTTGGTCCCATGGTCCGGTTACGCCCGGGGCCGATGGCTGCCGGTCCGGCTGAGGCGAAGGCGCCCGCGGGTTACGGTGCGCTGGGCGGCGTTGGTTCAGGAGGAGGCGAGCGGTGCGGGTGGTCAGGGCGCGCGTTTCGGAAGGCGGGGCGGCATGAGCGGGCTGCGGGTCGTACCGTCCTGGCGGCACGGCCGGGAGTGGCTGTACGTCATCCTTCCTGACGGGGCGAAGGCCGCGTGGTTCGACCGCGACGCGGCCCGGGTCACCGTCCTGCGCCAGGACCTCACCGAAGGCGTGCTGACAGCCCTCGCGCCGTTCCTGGCAGGAGACGTCACGGTCGGCCCGCCACCGGTGCCGACCCCCGCGGAGCTCGCCCGGCTCGCCCTGCACCCGGACGACGACCTCGCCCCGAACCGTCCGGGCGAGGCGCTGCGCACCGCGCTCGACCGCACACCAGGACCGGTGCGGCGGCTGCGCCCGGACCCGCGGCGGCGGGCGCTGGCCGCCGAGGAGGCCGTCGGTGACGCACTCGACGAGCTTGAGGGCGCGGGCTGGCGCACCCTGCACTCCGTCCCGCTGCCCGGCGGCGACCGGATCCACCATCTGCTCATCGGCCCCGGCGGTACCTTCACGCTGCACGCGCTGCCCGCGCACCGGCGCCGGGTGCGCATCACACCGCCGGTGGTCGACGACCGGCCGGGGCGGGCCCGCGCCGCTGCTCGCCCGGCTCGCCGCGGACGCCGACCGTGCCTCCTTCGCGCTCGCCGTCGAGGTGCGAGCCGTACTGGTGCCGGTGGACCCGGCCGATGTGCAGTGCGCGGCGCCGGCGCGGGACGTACGGGTGATGCGGGCCGATGATCTGCCGTCGCTCGGCCGTCAGGGCGTCGTTTTGAAACCGGCCGACGTGGACGCCGTGTACGCGACCGCCCGCGATCGGCACACCTGGCTGGCACTGTGAGCTGACGAACCGTCAGTGGTGTGCTCGCCGTGCGGTCATGGTCCGGGCAGGGGCCGCGCGCGCGTCCGGCGTCCAGCGAGTGGCGCGAGCAGGTCGCCGGGTCGCGCAGCCGGTCGGGCAGTTCGCCGGCCGTCACACGTCAGCTCGGCGGGGGTGCGGCAGGCCGCGACCTCCTCCCAGGTCACCGGGGCCGACACGGTGGGCTCCGGGCGGGCGCGCAGCGTGTAGGGCGTGGCGGTGGTCTTGGCGGCGGCGTTCTGGCTGAAGTCGACGAAGACCTTGCCGGGGCGCAGGCTGCGGCGTCATGCGGTGCACGACCAGCTCCGGCAGCGCCCGCTCCGCCTCCACGGCGAGGCGTCCTCGCGTAGGCGCGTGACCCGGTCGGACGGCGTCGGCTCCAGCGGCACGAGCAGGTGCAGCCCCTTGGAGCCGGAGGTCTTGGCGTACGCGTCCAGTCCGTCCGCGCGCCAGCCGCTCCCGCAGCCACAGCGCGACCGCGCAGCACTCCACCACGGCCGCCGGCTCGCCCGGGGTCCAGGTCGAGGACCAGCCGGTCGGCCTGTCCGGGCGCGTCGGCCCGCCACTGCGGGGTGTGGAACTCGGCGACCAGGTTGGCCGCCCACATCAGCGAGGGCAGATCCTGCACCAGGACCTGCCGGGGCGGGGCCTCGCGAGTGGGGCACCTCGGCCGTCTGTCACCCAGGCGGGCGTGCCGGGCGGCACGTTCTTGGTGAAGAACCGCTGGCCCTCCGGGCCGTCCGGGTAGCGCAGGAAGGACACTGGCCGGTCGTGGAGGTGGGCCAGCAGCGGCCCGGCGACGGTCGCGTAGTAGTGCAGCACCTCGCCCTTGGTGAAGCCGGTCGCCGGGTACAGGACCTTGTCCAGGTTGCTGAGCGCGAGCCGCCGCCCCTCCACCTCCGTGATCGGCGTCATACGATGAGCATCCCATGAAACCTGAAATCATGAAAGTACCTATAGCGCATGAAGATACGCGGAAGGTGCCACGTGCGATCCATCTGGAACGGCGCCATCTCCTTTGGCCTGGTCAGCATCCCGATCAAGCTGGTGAACGCGACCGAGAGCCACTCGTCTCCTTCCGCCAGATCCACCCGAGGACGGCGGCCGGATCCGCTACCGCAAGGTCTGCGAGCTGGAGGACAAGGAGGTCGCCGCACGACGGAGATCGGCAAGGGGTACCAGGCCGCGGACGGCGCGATCATCCCGATCACGGACGAGCGATCTGGCCTCGCTGCCGATCCCCACCGCCAAGACGATCGAGATCGTGGCCTTCGTCCCCGCTGACCGGATCGACCCGCTCCAGATGGACGCCGCCTACTACCTCGCCGCGAACGGCGTCCCGGCCGCGAAGCCGTACACCCTGCTGCGCGAGGCGCTGCAGCGCAGCGGAAGGTCGCGATCGCCAAGTTCGCCCTGCGCGGCCGGGAGCGCCTCGGCATGCTGCGGGTCGTCGACGACGTGATCGCGATGCACGGCCTGCTGTGGCCCGACGAGATCCGGGCGCCCGAGGGCGCCGCGCCCGAGGCGGAGGTCACCGTGCGGGACGCCGAGCTGGATCTCGCCGACGCGCTGATGGACACGCTGGGCGAGGTCGACCTCGACGAGCTGCACGACGACTACCGCGAGGCCTCGAGGAGCTGATCGCCGCGAAGCCTCGGGGCAGCCGCTGGAACAGCCCGCCGAGGCCCGAAGGCGGCGGCGGCAAGGTCATCGACCTGATGGCGGCCCTGGAGAGTTCCGTACGCGCCGCCCAGGCGTCGCGCGGCGAGGGGGCGGCGGACGCGGCATCGCAGGAAACCGAGGAGCCCGCTGAGCCCGAGGAGGCCGCGGCAGGTGGCGGCGGGCGTTCCACGGCCGGGCGGCGGGCCACGGGCAAGCGCGGTACGGCGCAGAAGAAGCCGACGCCGGTCGGTTCCGCCAGGTCGGCCAGGAAGCAGTCGGAGCAGAAGAAGTCGGCGGCGTCGACGAAGACGGCGGCCAAGAAGACCGCCGGGAAGAAGTCGACGGCCAGGAAGAAGACCACCGAGCAGAAGAAGACCAGCCCGCGGGGGCGGAAGTCGGCTTGAGGGGGCGCGGGTGCGTGGCTTGTGCGGGGTGGCGGCGGGCGGCTGGTGGTGACCGTCGCCTGACGGGGCCCCTGGGACGCGCTGCCGTCAGGTCTCGCCCGTTGCGGCCGTTTCCGTTCCGGCTGCTTCCGACCCTGTTGTTTCCGATCCGGGATCTGCGGCCGGTCCGTCGTTCCGCGGGCCGCTGCCCGGCGTCCGGTCGTCGTCTGGCCGTCCCGACTGCGTGGGCCCCTGGCCGCCCGGCGCGCCGTCCGCCGCCCCGGCGTCACCGCCACCGCCCTGCCGTGGCCGCCGCGACGAGCCCCGTCCACCCGGCGCCTGCGACCGCCCCGGCTTCGATGTCTGACCCGTGCCCTGCCCGTCCCGCGGGTCGCCAGGACCGTACGCTTCGCCCGGCTGCCCGGACCGCTCGCTCTTGCTCGTCCGGGGAGATGATGTCCCGGCGGAGCCGTCGGCGCCGTACGACGGGCTCGCGGTGGTCCCGTCCGACTTCGCGGCATGACCGGACCAGGACGAGGTGCCCGGCGTGGACCGGCCGTGCGCCTTCTCGGTGTCGTCGCGGAAGCCGTGCGTGTCCTTGCCTTGGCCTCGGTGCAGGAGCAGTTCGGTGCAGTACGCCGGAAGGCGGTCGGCGCCGCCCGCGGCCTTGGCCAGCCGCTGGTATCCGGCGGCGCTCCGGTGGTGCGGGTGCTTCTTCGCGGTGCCCAGGTAGACGCGGCAGCGCGCCGTCTCGTACGAAGCGGCGCCCGGCCCTGCCGAGTCCCAGGACGGGTCCGCGGACGCGGACGGCCAGTGCGCGTGCCGGGTGTCGCCCGGCGCCGCGTGGCCGCCGAGCCCGGGCGACGGGGCCGGCGAGGTGAGCGGGACGGGGTGGCGGTCGTGGTTGCCGTGGTCGGGGCGGTTGACGTAGGCGGCGTAGGCGACACCTCCGAGCGCGATGCTCGCCACGAAGGCCACCAGCGCGATGCGCCAGGCCCTCTTTCGGCGCAGCCGCGGGCCGGGGCGCCAGTCGTCACAGCGTCGGGTGCGCGCCGGTCCGGCCAGCCGGGCGCTGCGGAAGGCGGCGAGCGCGCGCTCCTCGGCGATCGGGTCGATGGCCAAGGGCCGCCGCACGGCATTCAGCAGTGCCGCGACGATCCGCTGCTCCGCGCTGGCCAGTTCGCCGGGCGCCAGCTCCGCGAGCCACTGTTCCTTGTCGCGTGGCTCCTCGTCCCGCACACCGCCGGACGAGGGCTTGGATGTGTTCATATCGACTTCCCCAGCGTATGGGGTCCGTTGTCCGGCACACCGCGTTCACCGAGCTGCTCGGCCAGCCGTTTCAGACCGCGGTGTGCGGCGGTGCGCACCGCGCCGGGGCGCTTGCCGAGGACGCGTGCCGCGGCGGGTCCGGTCAGACCGACGACCACGCGCAGCAGTACGGCCTCCGCCTGGTCCCGCGGCAGGTCCGCGATCAGACTGAGCGCCTGCTGGGTGGTGATGGCCTCGATCGCCTGCTCGTGGGTGTTCAGCCCGCCGGGCAGTTCCAGCAGGGCCGGATCGAGGAAGGCGGAGCGGGGGCGGACCTTCTGTCTGCGCAGGTGGTCGAGCGCGCGATGCCGGGCGATGGCGGCCGTCCAGCCGCGGAAACCGCCCGCGTCGCCACGGAATCTGCGCAGGTCGCGAGTGATCTCCAACCACGCCTCCGCGGCGACGTCCTCCGCGTCGTCGCCGACGAGCGCGCGGGTGTAGCCGAGGATGCCGGGGTGCACTGTGCGGTAGACCGTGGCGAAGGCCTCCTCGTCTCCTTCCTGGGCGCGGGCGACGGCCTCTTCCAGCACCTGGTTGTGCGGTCCATCGCGGCGGGCACGGCCAGCCTGGTTCACAACGTCCCTCTTCATACTGGTACGGCACAGGTTCCGCGCGCCCCCGCACGCGGGCCTGAGCGTGGGGAGAGGCCAAATATCACACGAACGTCGCGGCCCTGGCGCCCTCTTCACGAAGTCACCGCACCGGCCGGGACCTGGGGAGCCGCACCTCCCCAGGAACCCGGCCGGGCGTGTCCCGAGACCGGGACAGGTCGGGCGTGTCAGGCCGCGTTCTTCTCCGGGGCCAGGGTGCCGAGGTTGTGAACGGCCTCGTAGTACACGTAGGCCGTGCCGTCACAAGATGTCTTGGTGGCACCGCTGTAGGTGGCGCAGACGCGCTTGAGGTCCTCGTAGAAGGAACTGTCGATGCGGTCCTTGTTGGCCGGGAACTGGCCCGCGTCCTTCCAGTTGCGATACCCGAAGTCATGCCGGGAGCAGGCGTCCTTGAACGGGAAGCCGAAGGGGTTGTCGGGTGAGTCGCTGCAGTAGTCGGTCGACCAGTCGAAGCCGTAGGCGGACCAGGCCGCCTGGTTGTTGCGGGCGGCCATGAAGGAGTTGTAGCTGGCCGCGCTGGTCTGGGTCCAGCTGCTGAGGACGCTCAGCTTGTCGGCGGGGGCCGCGGACGCGGACGTGGTGGGAAGCAGGACGGCGGCGAGGGCGAGTCCGGCGAGCGCGACGGGTGCGGCGAATCTGCGACGCATGAGCGGTACTCCTTATGTGGGGGGAAACCGGGGTGCCGGTGACGTTCTGTCACCGGCGCTTTTGCGGCCAAGGCCGCGCGGGCGCTTGGGACTTACCCCGATGTTACGCGCGTAACTCGCCCTGGAGACTGGATTGTTACGCGCGTAGCGTCTCTGCCGCCGACTGCTGGTCCGAAGACCGCGGGAACCGCTCCTGGAGGTGGTGCCGGCCTGCCGGTCCGCCGGGCCCGGGGCCGCCCACCCGCCGCGTCCGCGCCCCGCCACGGCCCCGCGCCCCAGCCCAACGCCCGCTCCCTGCCGAGGCCGCCCGCCGGTATCGTGGGCGCCCGCGTGCCTCATTGCACGAAATCGAGCGGCATCGACCGGTAGCCCTTGACGTGCTCAGGAACCTGGATGGTGTGCGATTCCGCGGACGCCACCATGGAGTTGAGCAGGCTGTTCATGGCGTTCTTCAGCGCTTCCTTGTTGTGGTCGGTGTCGCCGCCCTGCTCCGCCACGAAGGCGGCCACCGTCGAGAGCCGCTTGAGCACCGACTCGCGGGCGTGCCCGAAGCCGTACGTGATGATGTTCGGGTGCGGCTTCCAGTGCGGGTCGATGAGCTCGTCCAGGTAGTCCTGCCAGTGGTCGTCGGGGAAGTCCTTCTCGTCGGTGGGCGCGCCGTCGGTCAGGATGAACACCAAAGGACGCAGCACCCCGATGCCCCTGCCGCCCAGTTCGGGCACGTCGCTCTCGATCCTGGCGCGTACCAGCCGCAACATGGGGCCGAAGTTGGTGCGGCCCGAGCAGTTGACGACGGGCAGGCTCTGGATGCTGTCGATGTCCATCATGGCCGTGACGACATGTGCCTGGCTGTTAAACGAGAGCACGGACAGATGGACGAATTCCTGCACCTGAGGCGAGGTCACGATCGTCTGGTGGATGGACTCCAGCGTGTCGTTCAGCAGGTCCTCGAAGTCCTTCATGGAGCTTGAGGTGTCCAGGACCACGTAGACCGGCAGACCGGAGTCGGTGAACACGGGAGCCTCGTCGGGTGTGTTGTTCATGGGGTTTTCCTCATGGGCGTGTCTGTGGGTGTGCGGGGTGTGTCCACGCGGGTCAGTGGAACAGGGCGATCACGGCGACGCTGATGCAGATCAAGATGGTCCAGCTCACGACACCTGCCGTGAACTGCTTCATCTCCTGCCGTGCGGGAGGCGGCGACGCAGGTGTCTTGACGTGCGGGCGCGGTGCCGGCTGGCCCTTCGCCGCGGAGGTGGGCCGGACCGGGCCGGCGCGCCTTCGCCCCGCCCGCCCAGGACCGGCGGGGCCGGGGCCGACTCCGGCGGGTGTCGGCCGTCCCGCGGTCACCGGCGGCGGCACCGTGCGCCAGCCGACCACGTTCGCCCCGCCCGCGCCGGCGCTCGGTGAGTCCTGCGCGCCGCCTGCTCCGCCGCTCGGGCCGTCCGCCGTGCCGGTGAGTGTGTGCCCGGCTTCGAGGGCGGATAGCAGTGCGGCCACGGTGGGCCGCTGGTTGACGCACGAGGTGGTCAGGGCCCGGGACAGCAGTGCCACAAGCTCGGCGTTGCCGCGTCCCTTCCCGCCGCTCGCCGCCCACTGGCTCTCGAACTGCCTGAGAGCCTGCTGCGGATCGCCGCGGGTCCCGGTGAGCACGCGCAGCGCCAGTACCGCCATCCGGTAGCGGTCGCTGCCGGTGGTGAGCAGGGTGCCGCTCGGGAACAGCGGGTCCTCCCAGTGGTGCGAGCGGATCCACGGACGGCTGCCGATGCCGCAGGAATCCAGGTCGATCAGGAAGACCTCGCCGGTCTGCCGGCTCCACAGGGCATTGCGGTACGACCAGTCGCCGTACACCACGTCATGGCGTTCCAAAAGTGCGCCGAGGGCGAGGAAGCGGGCGGCCAGCTGCTCTCGGCGGGCCGCTAAGGGCGCGTCGAGCCCCAGCGTCGCGAACTTCGCGTCGGCCATGACGAGATGGTCGAGCTGGAGCTCCCGGGGCCCGGTCCTGCCGTCCTTGCCGTATGCGAAGCGGACGTAGCAGCACGCGGGGATCCTGGCCATGATCACTCCGACGGTGCCGTCCGGGTCCGTGATCCGGGACACGGGCCAGGCCATGCTGCGGTCGAGCAGCGCTCTCTCGTCGTCGGCCAGGATGTTCGGCAGCGCGATGAGGCGGCCCAGGCGCTCCGTGTCCGCGGCGGGCAGCGGCGCCTTGTAGAGCTTGGCCACCCAGCCCGAGTGCCCGGTGATCTCCCGCACCCCGTGGGACTCGCCGCCCTCGCCGAGACTCGCCTGAGCGAGCCGCAGCGAACTGCGCGACGTCTTGGGCCCGAACGGGTTGCCGGACCACGAGGGGGCCCGGTCCTGCGGCGGCGAGGTCATCGCGCACCCCCGGCGGGCCCGTCGGCACCCCACCACAGGAGCACCGCCGTCCGGTCGTCGTTGCGCTGCTGTGCCTCGAAGCCGATGTGCAGCAGCAAGTCCTGCGCGCTCACCGGAGCGGCCCACTGCCGGTGGAACCACTGGGCCGCGGCCGGCAGCCGGGCGAACACGTCGCCGACGCCGTCGGTGGTGAGGGCGAGCGTGCCGCCGCCCGACGGCAGCCTGAAGACGTCGTCCTCGAACCGGTCCGGGGTGTGCGGCAGATAGTGCTGCACCCGGCCGTAGTCGAAACCGGCCTCCTTCTCGGCGAACAACGGCCGCCACGTGTCGTAGTAGCGAAACCACGCGGAGGCGTCGCCGATCCTGCCGAACCACAGGTTGCGTCCGCCGTCCGGCAGCGGCCGGGTGGGGACGACGGCCACCGCCGCGACGGTGCGCACGTCCCCGTCGCTCCAGCCGCGCTGCTCGGCCACGCCCTGCACCTGGCGGGCCGCTTCGAGGAAGATGTCGCCGGCGTCCTCCCGCAGGTTCAGCAGCGACTGGCCGGCGTCGAGTCGTTGGCGAAGGGTGTTGACCAGCGCCGACACGGCGACCGCCGCGGCCAGGTCGGAGTGCCGGCTGTCGGACATGCCGTCCGCCACCGCCGCGATCAGATGCTCGGAGCGGGTGTCACGGGCGAGCCGGTAGGAGTCCTGCCGTGGCCCGGCGCGCAGTTCGTCGCTGCGGTGCCCCGGCCCGATCACCGACGCGGCCCGTACCTCCAGGTCGCCGATGCGCGCCGAGTCCGCCGTCATGGCGGGCGGCGCGGGCACGGGCGGCAGCCGCCAGGGCAGCGCCGCGGGCCTGGACCGGTTGTGCAGGCGCGGCGGGGACGGCAGCGGGTCCATCGGCGGGGGCACAAAGAGCCGGTCGGGGCGCGGGTCCTTGGGCCTTTTGTGCGGGTCGAGAGCGAGGCGGGTGGGCGACGGCTGGGGGGCGGGCGGTGGTGGGCGGGGCGTATGGCGGCTCCGGTCGGTGCGGTCTGCGTAGCTCCTCCACCGCGTATGACGTGGCCTTCAGGCCTACCGCGACGAGCGTGCCGCCCAGGGCGCCCACGGATCCGAACACCACAGTTCCCCCGACGATCGGCGCCAGCAGGACGAGAACCTGCGCGGTCAAGTGGCGCACCACGGCGCCGTGGCCCGCCGGCCCGACGGCAGCCAGCGGCCGGGCCCCTCCAGGCCCGTACTGCCCGGCCCCGACGCCAGCTCCGGCCCCGCGGTCGTCGGCCCGGCCGCCCGATCCGTCCGGGACCCGCCGCCCGATCAGGACCAGCGGCCCGACCCGCTGCCTGCGCGAGCGCCGGCCACGGCGCGCGGTGCCGCCGCGGGGCCGGTTTCCGTCGCCGGGTACGGGGGCGTCGAGGCGCCCGGGGCCGAGTGCGCGGGCGATGTCGTGGCGTGCGGTGCGGCCCTGGCCCGCAGGCCGGGCGGACGGGTCGCGCGCCGTGCGGTCTTCGCCGTATCCCTGGGTCATGCGTCGTCTTCGTCCCGGTCGGAGGCGCTCCTGCCGGGTCTGCCGACCGGTTTCCAGCCGACGACGCCGTCGCCGGGGCCCGCCGCCACAGGCCCCAGAGCGGCATCGCCCTGCGCCGGATCGGCGTTTGGTGCCTCGACGAAGGCGGCCCCGGCGGCAGACGCGGACGCGGCGGCGTGCGGTGGCAGGCCGGACGCCGCGTTCCCGTGCCTCCTCCCGGAGGCCGGCGGTCCGGCGGGCGTGGCACGCACGGAGTACGCGGCCGTCGCACCCATGGACGGGTACCCGGCGTCCACGGCCACCGTGCCGCCGCCCGTGTCCTGCCACATCGGCGCCGCACCGCCGGGCAGCGCGGGCGGGGTGCGTCCGGCGGACACAGGTGGCAGGTGGGAGCCGTTGCCGAACGGCAGTTCCTGGTCGAGCAGCTTCGCCGCGAGCTCGGACGCCTCCGCGGGCAGCAGCAGCCCCTGCGCCACGGAATCGTGCAGGATCCGGTGCTTGCGGTCGATGGCGATGTCCTGGCGCTCGGCCATCTCCTGGAGGATGCTGCGCAGTTCGCGAGGGTCCTGGGCGATCAGGTGCAGCAGCAGGCCGCCTTCGCCGCGGGCCGCCTCGCGCAGTGCCCGCGCCCGCAGTGCGGTCTGCTGGTTCTCGTGTTCGCCGCGCTGCATCTCCAGGCCGTGCCGCTGCTTGGCGGACGCCTTCTCCCACTCAGCCTTGCGCCTGCGCTGCAACGGCTCAAGGGCACCTCCGGGGCCGAGGCGGAGCGTGCAGCCGAACACCGTGATGCCGCAGTCGAGCATGTGGTCGCGGCTGACTAAGAGGTGGCTCACCGCCTCCTCGGCGGCCGGGGCGTCCTCGATGTCGTACTTCCTGACCTTGGCGCGCAGCAGCGCCCCGAGCGCGCCGCGCACCAGGTGCTCCCCGTGTTCGACGGTGCTGATGCTGCGGCGCACCACCGTGTCGGGCGCGCTCACCCGCCACCGGGCGTTGATGTCGGCTTCGAAGGCGAATCCGGCGGTGCCGCTGGGCAGCTCCTCGCGCCATGCGCAGGAGTGGTCGGTGATGTCGACCTCGTACCGGTAGTGGTAGCGCGGCGACTCCCACAGAGACGGTCTGCGGGGGAGCACCACCGCCTCGCCGTCATCCAGGGAGAAGACGAGGGCCACGCCGGGCCGCGGTGTCTCGCCGCGGCGCACCGCACCCGCTCCCTTGGGTCCCGTGATCAGTCTGTCCTGCTGTTCCGTGCTCACTGCTGTGTCCTCATCGTCAAAGGCCTGGGAGGTCCGCGGGCGTGGGAAGCCGGCGGGGCGCGTCATGCCGTGCCCGGGGCCGCTTGGCCGGTCTTGTCGTCCAGCGCGCTCAGTACCGCTCGCGCCGTGTGCTGCGCCCGGCTGTCCGCCGGGCACCAGCCGCGCACCTGGTAGCGGATGACGCGGTCGAGGCGCGCCGGGGCGGGCGCGCGGGCCGCGCAGAGCAGCCGGGCGAGTGCCCGCCGTCCCGCTGGGTCGTCGTCCACCGCTCGCGCCCACTCCCGCAGCACCGCACAGGCCGCGGCCTGCGGCTCGGGGGAGAGCAGGACCGCCGCCCACAGTCCTGCGATGTCGCGCTGCCGCACGGGGTCGCGGGCGGCGATCGCCAGCAGCCTGGGCCAGCTGCGCGGCCGATCCCGCCGGGGTGCGCCGGGCATGTCCTGGCGCAGATCGGCGGCGGCGAACAGGAACGCCAGCTCGCCCACCGTCCGCCGGCCGGCGTCACGGCCCGTGATCCAGTGCTGGATGAGCGCCAGCGCGTTCTTCTCGTGCCGGCCCGCCAGCGACAGGTACTCGGCCAGGCTGACGCAGATCGCCTCCACCACGGCCGGCTCCTGCTCCCCGGCCAGCGTGTCCAGCAGCGCCACGGCCTCGTGACTGCCGCGCGCCGCACCGCCCCGCGGCCCGTCGTCCTTCGTGCCCTCGGGCAGCAGCGCGGCGAATCCGCGGGCGGCGGCGGCCCGGTAGGCGGCGGACCGGTCCGCCGACCAGGCCTGGACGAGATCACGGACCGGACCGTGCAGCCCCGGGCGTCCGGCGGCCGTGCGCACCGCCGTCGCCGCGGCCTCCCGCAGCATCGGCACCGGACTCGCCGCCCAGGGCGCCAGAGCGCCGGAGCGCAGGGTGTCGAAGGAGAGTCCGGCGAGGAAGCCCGCGGCGACCGCGGCACGGGCGCGCACGGTGGGCAGTTCGTGCCGGGCGCAGTCCTGCAGCCAGCCGGGCAGCAGTGCGCGGATGCCGTCGTACTCCTCCCAGACCGTCCGCAGCACCCGCGGCGGCACCTCGGAATCCAGGTAACGGGCCGCCTTCGCGGGCGCGTCGCCGTACCGGCCCGCCACCTCGGCGTCGACCACACCGGCGTGCAGCCTGCGCAGCCGGGACGCCCGAGTGGCCTGGATCGCCTCGTTGCGGGGCCGGTCAGGGTGGTCGGGGGTCTCCGGCTGCTGCAACCGCTCCTTGAGCGAACGGGCCAGCTCGTCGACGGTCTCGTACGCCTCGCCCGCGAACGCGGCCATGCTGATCGCCAGGCACTGGGTGTGCAGGTCGCCGAGGCCGCCGAACCAGCTGTCGAAGCCCTGGGTGTCGCGCAGTTCGAGCCGCCCGGCGACCTCGGCGGCGGCTGCTTCGCCAGTGCCCGCGGCACCGGCCAGCATCCGGGCCGCCTCCGCCGCCCGGCTCAGGGCGTGGCCGGGCACCGCGGTCTGCCGGGCCACCAGGTCCCGTACCTCGGCGGCGGCCAGCAGCCGGCTGACGCGCGGCCCGCCGCCGGGACCCAGCTGCCAGCGCAGGTGTGCCGCGAAGACCGCGTCGGCGGCCGGTGCCGGGCCCACCGGCACGAGGTACGGGGTGAGGTCCTGGTCGGCGGGTACGGCGTCGTCCTGGAGGGTGATCACCAGTCGGCAGTCGCGCTCCTCCAGGGCGCGGGCGAGCCGGGCGAGTTCGAATCCTGACAGGGTGCGCGCGGCGGCCTGCCGGGGCATGTCGGGCAGCAGGTAGCCGTGCCCGTGCCGCAGCGCGGCGACATCGAGCCTGGTCAGGTCGGCCCCGGACGCCAGGCGTTGCAGTCGGGTGTGGCCGAGTCCGAGCAGCCGATGGCAGGCCGCCGCGTACTTCCCGCTGCCCTGCGGCCCGGTGAGCAGCACCAGCCGCCAGGGGTCGCGGCCCGCGAAGGGCCCGCCGTCACCGGCGCCCGCGGGGGCTGCGTAGGCCGCCCGGTACTCGTCGAGTTCCTCCTCGGAGAGCTGGTACGCGCGCACCGCGCGGGCGCCGCGGCCCAGGACGACCTCGTAGTGGTCACCGCCGTACACCGTGTGTGCGCGCACGTCCGCGCGCGCGGAGCCGGTCAGGCTGGTCAGGACCGAGCAGGCCTCGCGTTCGGCGCCGAGCCGTTCCTCGGTCTCGCCCGGCGCCGCCGCCCGTGCGGCCAGGCCGCGGCGGAAGTCGGCGATGTCCGGCTCCGGCGGGGCAGGCGGGGCCGGGTCGTCCGGGGCACGGGCGGTGTCCACGGCACGGTCGTCGGCTGCGGAGTGCGCTGGGTCCGCGGTGTCCGCCGCGTCCGGGGCGAGGGCCGGGCCGTGCTTCGCGTCCTGTGCGTCCTTCCTGCCGCCGGGCGTGTGCCTGGCTGTGTTCTGGGCGTCCCGGGCCTGGTTCCTGCCGTCTGTCCTGTCCCTGGCTGCGTCCCGGGTGTCCCGGGTGTCCCGGGTGTCCCGGGTGTCCCGGGTGTCCTGGGCGCCGTCGGCCGGGTCGGCGTGGTCCGCCGCCGCGCCGTCGGGCCTGCCCGCCGCGGGCGCCGCGGCGTCCGCCGTGTCCGGCGCGGCAGCCGCGTTCCGTACGGGGCCGCCGGCGTCCCGGGAGTCGGCGTCCGGGGAGCCGGCCGGGTGTCCGCTGCCGCGGGCGCCCGGCCGGCCGGGGCGGGCGCCGACCCGGTTGCCCCGGCCCGCCGCCTGCCGGGCGGGCGCCGCCTGGGGCTGCCGCACTCGCCGGATCACCACGCGTCCCCCTCGTCGCCGTACAACTCCTCCGTCGGCTGCCCGGGGTACTGCGCCGCCGGGTTGTAGTCGTGGTGGTCGCCGCCGTAGACACGCTGTACCTCGTGGAAGACCGCGCCCAAGAACGCGCCGGTGCCGCCCTTGCCGTCCACCGTGACCCGGGGCGCGGGCCGGACCCCGGTGGCGGGCCGGACGCGGTCGATCCCGGGCGGCCTCTCGTAGCCGGGCACCCGCAGCCAGGCCGTGGAGTCGACCTCCTTCGCCCGGAAGGCGACCTGGCGGAAGGCCCGGGCCGCGACGCCCGGGTAGTCGTGCCGGACGACGGCCGTGTACCAGTGGTCCGACACCGCGAGCGCGAGCCCCGAACGCCGTCCCGCCGCCAGCGTGGTCCGCAGCGCGTCGAGGTCGACCAGGCGGCAGGCGGTGTTGAGGTCGGCGCCGACCCAGTTGCGGGCGTCGCGGGCGGCCTCGCCGGCGTGCAGGGCGACCCGCAGCCGGAGTTCGGGTTCGCCGGTGCGGTGGGCATGGCGGCGCAGCCGGAACTGGAGCAGCTCTATCAGGTCACCCGTGAGATCCACCTTCGACACCCGCGGAGAGATCAGCCAGAATGCCCCGTCACCTCGGTCACCCGTCCCGGCTATGTCCTTGAGGGACACTCCGATATCGGTCAGTGCGGCCTCGGTATGGTCGTACATTCGCTGTCTCAGCAGTTCTTGTTCGGGATTCGTACGGCTGCCGAACTTCTCGATGTCAAGCACCAGCATCGAATAGTGGTGCGGCTTGGCGCTCATGTCGGTCTTCCTGTCGGATCTGATGTTCGACGACAGCCGCCAGGTGCCCCCGCTGCACGCGTGGCGGCTGCCGCCTCACTAGAAGTACCGCTGCGCCGTGTTCTCTTCTGCCTCAGATGTTGCAGAAGGCCGTCAGATATTCTCCGGATCCCAGGATTCGAGTTCGCCGGGGTCGAGCACCACGACGAAACCGCGCCCGGTGACGACCAGTTCGCGTCGGTGCAGTTCGCGCAGGGTGCGCACGACGGATTCCCGCGAGGTGCCCGCCGCGGAGGCGATTTCCTGCTGGGTGAGTTCGACGCTGAAGGCGCGCGGTGCCCACTGGGGGGCCTCGGTGCCGTACCGCGCGGAGACCTCCACCAGCACCTGCGCCACGCGGAACGCGGCCGAGCTCGCGCCCAGCGCGGCGCGGTGCCCGTCGGAGTGCCGCAGCCTGCTGCCCATGCTGCGCAGCACCGCGTTGGCCAGGGCGCAGTCCGCTTCGAGCAGTTCGGTGAAGCGGGCGGCGGGGATGACGACGCCGCGCACCGTGGACATCGCGATCACCGACGCCGACCGCAGGCCGCTGTCCAGGCAGCTGAGTTCGCCGACGAGGTCGTGGGTACCGCGCAACGCGAGCAGGCTGACGTAGCCGTTCGGGGATGCCGAGACGACCTTGACGAATCCCTCCTCCAGCAGGATGACCTGGTCCGCGGGATCTCCCATGCGCATCAGAACGCGTCCGCGCGGCCAGGATTTCAGAACTCCAGAGTGTTGCAGCACGGCCAGCTGCTCCGGTGTATAGCCCCTGAACATGACGCTCCCCCGAGGAGTGATATTCGGCTCTGATTCACCCGGCGTCTGGTCCGTACCTGACGTGATCTTCTTATGAACGGCACCTGGGTGGGTCATCAACTGTAGAGCCGGGTCGGAGGGATTGTGCGACAGTCGGGCCGCGGGCATGAAGGGGGCGCTCTCGTAAAAGGGACGAAATCATTTCCGCACCACAGGGCTGACCGAGCCTGATAGGGAAAATCGCCGATATGGCATCGGTGGATCATTGATTTCCGCGTGTCAATGTGGCACGCGAAGTTCCCCCGGAAGAAGTCGCGCCGAGTCGTGTCATCGGCACGTGGAATATTCGGGAAGCATGGAATATGCGGACCGCAAGAAGCGGGCCGTGCCATCGAATCGGCACGGCCCGCTTCTCCTGTCATCCGCACTGCGCGGCCCGAGCCCGCGGCCCGGTCACGCGGCCGGGCCGCGCTGAACGGCCTCGTTGCACCGCTTCGCTACCCGGCCTCGCTGCCACCGCTCAGTAGGCGAGGGGCCATCCGCTGCCCCAGTCCAGCAGGTTGACGCCGAGCTTCGGGGTGCCGTTGTCGTTGCCGTCGTAGTAGTGGTAGACGAGCAGATCGCCGTCCGAGTCGTGCAGCACAGACTGGCCGCCGGGGCCGATGTAGCGGCCGTGGGATTCTAGTACGGGCGTGCCGCCGTTGTTCATCATGGCGACGCCGCTCTGGTCCGTGTACGGGCCTGTGACGCTGGACGAGCGGCCCACCTTGATCTTGTACGTGGAGCTGGTGCCCGCGCAGCAGGTGTCGTACGACGCGAACAGGTAGTAGTAGCTGCCGTGCTTGACGATGCCCGGCCCCTCAATGGCCTTGGTGCCGGTGGGCCGGGAGGCCAGCGAGTAGCGCGTGCTGTCGCTGCCGGACTGCTTGCCCGTCGACGAGTCGATACGGATCATCTTGATCCCGGTCCACCAGGACCCGAACGACAGCCACCACGAACCGTCGTCGTTGACGAAGAGGTTCGGGTCGATGGCGTTGTAGTCGCTCGACGAGGTGGACGTGTACACCGTGCCCTTGTCGCTCCAGCTGCCCGCCTGGCCGGTGCTTGAGGTGGCGAGCCCGATGGCGGAGGTGTTGGAGCCGAAGGACGAGACGGCGTAGTACAGCCAGTACGTGCCGTTGTGATACGAGACGTCGGGCGCCCAGGCGTCCGTCCCTGAGGTGTACTTGCTCCACCAGCTCGGCGCCGACGAGAAGGCGGAGCCGCTGCGGCTGAAGGCGGTACGGTCGCTGGAGGTGCGCAGCTCCAGGCCGTTGTGGGTCGAGTAGAGCAGGTACTGACCCGACGGGGTGCGCATCATGCTCGGGTCGTGCACGACGATGTCACCGTTGACCACCCCCGGGTTGGGGTAGGCCGACGCGGCGGTCGGCAGCAGTGCGAGCAGGGCGGCGGCCGGTAAGGCGACCAGGGCCCTGACGCGGGCACGGTGTGTGACGAGGCGGCTCAGGCGGCTCATGAGAGGTCTCCTGACGGTTGGTCGGACATGAAGTCGGACAAGAGCTGTCACTGCCCCGCGAGGCCCGTGTGTGCGACCCCGCGGACGATCTGACGCTGGAAGAGCGCAAAGACGATCAGCAGGGGCAGCCCTCCGACGACGACCGACGCCATCATCTGCGCATAGCGCACCCCGTACGAGGACTGCACGTTGACCAGGCCGACGGGCAGCGTCATCCCGTTCGGGTCGGTGGTGACCAGGAACGGCCACAGGAAGTTGTTCCAGGTCGAGATGAAGGTGAAGATCGCCACCGCGGCGAGCACCGGACGCGACAGCGGCATCACGATCGTCCAGAAGACCCGCCAGCGGCCCGCCCCGTCGACGAACGCGGCCTCCTCCAGCTCACGCGGCACCCCGTCGAAGAACTTCACCAGGATGAAGACCATCGCGGGCACCGCGACCTGCGGAAGGATCACGCCCCAGTAGGTGTCGATCAGGTGGAACTGCACCATCTCCGCGAACAGCGGCGCGATCAGCACCTGCGGCGGCACCATGATCCCGGCCAGCACGATGCCGTAGAGCACCTTGCGCCCGCGGAAGTCGGTGCGCGCGAAACCGTAGGCGGCCATGGCGCACAGGACGACGGTCAGCAGGGTCGTCATCGCCGCGATGTACGCGGTGTTGAACAGCCAGTGGCCCAGGTCACCCGACTCCCACACCCGCCGGTACGCGCCGAACGTGATCTTCGAACCGATCCACTGAAGCGGTGTCTTGGTTGCCTCGCTGTCCGGTTTCAGGGAGGTGGAGACGGCCCATGCCAGCGGCAGCACCCACACCACCGAGAGCAGCAGGGACACCAGCAGCAGACCGACGCGGCCCGGCGTCCAGCGGGGCCGCCGTCCGCCGCTGTCGTCGTCGCGGAGGCGGCCCTGGCCGCGGGACTCGGCCTTCACTGGGGCGACGGCACTCACCGGGACTCCTCACCATTGCGCCGGGACAACCGCAGCTGCACCAGGGAAACGATCACGATCAACGCGAAGAAGATGTACGAGACGGCCGACGCGTAGCCGATGCGGTAACCGGTGAAGCCGGTCTCGTAGACGTACTGCAGGATCGGCCGCGTCGACTCGTCCGGGCCGCCGCCGGTCATGATGTAGATCTGGTCGAAGACCTTCAGCGACGCCAGGATCTGGAGCACCACGACGACGCCGGTGGTGCGGCGCAGCATCGGCAGCGTGATGTGCCACAGCCGCTGCCAGCCACCCGCGCCGTCCAGCTCCGCCGCCTCGTACAGGTGCGCCGGGACGGCCTGGAGGGCGGCCAGGTAGAGCAGGAAGTTGAAGCCGACCGTCCACCAGACGGTGGTCAGCACGACCGACAGCATCGCGTACCGCGTGTCCGTCAGCCACCCGATGCCCGGGTGCAGCCCGAACACGGCCAGCAGTTGGTCCGCGAAGCCGAAGTCGGACGGGTAGATCACCCACATGAAGAGCAGGGAGACCACTCCGGACGGCAGCAGGAACGGCGCGAACCAGGTCAGTCGCCACAGCCACTGCACAAACCTGAGATGGTGCGCGAGCAGTGCCAGGACCAGGCCCATCACCACCAGCGGCACCGTGGACAGCACCGTGAACCACACGGTGTTCCACAGCGACGACCACACCGCCGGGTCCTGTAGGGCGGCCACGTAGTTGTCGAAGCCGGTGAACGTGCCGCCGCTTCCGGTGATGTTGTCGCTCCGCAGGCTCAGCCCCACGCCGTACACCAGCGGCCAGAGCAGGAAGACGGCGTACACGACGAAGAACGGGCCGACGAACATCAGCCCGTGCTCTTTCCAGCTGCGGTGCACGGTGACCGGCCCCGAGCCCGCGCGGGCCGAGGCCGTGCGCGCGCTCGCCGCGGCCTGCCCGGACGAGGGCGCGGGCGCGGGCACGGCGGCCGGGGCAGGTGTCGGGGCGGTCATGCGGCACCTCCTGTCGTGCCGAGCGGATTGGGCGTGTCCAGCAGCGCGCGCACCTTGGACTTGACGGCGGCGAGCGCCTCCCGCGGTGAGCGGGAGCCGGTGAGTACGCCCGAGAAGATCTCGGCCAGTGCGATCTGCGACTCGGAGGCCGACCCGGTGAACCAGGCGGGTTCGTCGAGCACCACGTCGTCGATCACTGAGCGGTACTCGGACTGCGGTTCCATGCGCAGATACGCCGGGTCCTTGCGCACCGGCGCATACGCCGGAATGTGGCCGCCCTTCGCCCAGTCGACGGAGTGCCCCAGCATCCAAGCGACGAAGATGTGCGCGGCCTCGTTGCCCGCGCTGCCCGCCCGGCCCTCCTGGTGCGGCAGGACGAAGGAGTGGCAGTCGGCCTGCGCGGTGGGGCGGCCGAAGAGGGCGGGGATACGCGTCATGGAGAACGGGATCCCGCTGTTGGTGAACGTGGACACCTCCCACTCGCCGTTGAGGAAGAAGCCGGTCTTCCCGCCGTTGAAGATGCCGACGGTGCCCGCGTAGTCGGCGCGCCGCACCAGCAGTCCTTCGCTGGTCAGCATCGCCATGTACTCCAGTGCCTTCAGGGCCTTGGCGTCGTCGAGCGCCAGGCGTTTGCCGTCGGGGGAGAGCAGGGTGCCGCCGGTCTGCGAGTAGAAGGTCGAGAAGAGACGCCACGGTCCGACCGCTCCCGGGCCCAGCGTCTCCGTGGTCGCGGCCGGCAGTCCGGTGGCCTTCTTCACGGCGCGCAGTACGGCCACGAAGTCGTCGGCGCCGCTGATCGGTCGGAGCTTGCCGCTGCCGTCCAGCAGGCCCGCCTTCTTGCAGATGTCGGTGTTGTAGAAGAGCACCATCGGGTGGGTGTCCAGCGGCACGCAGAACTGCTTGCCGTCGATCCGCCCGCGCCGCCAGATGTCCGCCGGGAACTGGTCGGCCCGCACCCCGTGCGAGGCCAGCAGATCGAGGTCGAAGGCGTCCAGCAGCCGCCCGGGACCGAAGCCGGGCAGCCGTGCCATGTGCAGCACCGCCACCTCCGGCGCCCGGCCGCCCACCCCCGCCATGGCGAGCTTGGTGTAGTACGGGGTGCCCCAAGCGAGTTGGGTGGCCTCCACGCCGATGCCGGGGTGGGACTTCGCGAAGGCGTCCACCATGGCCATCATATTGACGCCGTCGCCGCCGCCGAACAGATGCCAGTACCGCATCCGGGTCTTGCCCGCGGCGACGGACGAGGGCGCGGCGCAGCCTGCCGCGCCGAGCGCTGCGGTGGCTCCGACGGTGGCCAGCGAGCCGAGGCCGGCCAGGGTGCGGCGCCGGGTCGGGCCGGGGCGCCAGGCTCGGTCGGCGCTCGTGTGCTCGCCACGGGCCACACCGTCCCCGTCGCCCTCGTGGACGGTACGGTGTCCGGTGTTCTCGCCGTTCATGTCGTGCTTCTCGTGCTTCTCGTTCTTGTCGCCCTTGTAGTTATCGCCGTTCTCGTGATTCTTGTCGTTCCCGTGGTTCTTGCGGCTCAGGGAAGGCGGTCCCATATCCACCCCAGGTGTTCGCGGTGCCGGAAACCCGGATGTCCGGGCAACCTCATGCCCAAGCGCGTTCGATATGCCGAATGCTGCTCGTAACTGCGAACGGACCGTAGAATCGAACGCCATGCACGTCAACGACTCGCGCAGAGATTCCCGGAATTGCGGTCCTGGATGTGGTGGCCGGAGGTGAACGCGGGGTGTTCGCTGCTGTTCTCGCCGGTGGGGTTGGTGAGTTCGCGGACGCTGCCGGGACGGGGCCGGGGAGCGCGGCCGGTGGCGGGAGCACCGCGGGCGCCGCGACTCATTCGGGCTCCGGTGCCGGCAGGGGCCGCTGACAGAGCATCGTGTCGACCCAGCGGCCGTGCTTGTGGCCGACCGCGGTGAGCCGGTCGGCGTGGGTGAAGCCGAAACGCCGGTGCAGCGCGGTCGAGGCGTCGCTGCCGGTATCCGCGATGACCGCGATCATGCGCTTTTTTCCCGGCCGCGACGGCCTCGGCGATCAAAGGGCCCAGCAGAGCGGTGCCCAGTCCTTGGCCGGTGGCCTCGGGGGCCAGGTAGATCGTGTCCTCCACCGTGTACTGGTACGCCGGCCGAGGACGCCAGGGTCCGGCGTAGGCGAACCCCACCACGGCGCCCGACAGTTCGGCGACCAGGAACGGCAGGCCTCGGCTGGTGAGATCGTCGAGCCGCTGCTCCCAGTCGGCGACGGAGCGCGGAGTCTCGTCGAAAGTGGTGACGGTGTGGCGGGACGTAGGCGTTCCGTGCACCTACTACGTCGCCGCGCTCACCATGCGCCCCCGGGCGGCGCAGCCCCGCACGGTCCATTCCGCTGGGGCCGGCCACCCGCCGGACAGCACGGCTCGGCGGAGCAGGACGGGTTGACCTGTCGCCAGGTCGGCAGGTTCCGCGGCCGGGCGGTGCGGGCGGTGTCGGAGGCCGCGGTTGACCGGTTGCCGCGGGATCACCTGCTGACGTACGTGGCGTCTCCTTGCACCCGTCGTACGACGTGCAGCAGGTACTCCTTGCGGTTGAACGGGTTGTTGTCGGTGCGCGGCCGGACGGGAACATCGCCGCGGACCGGCTGGTAGTGATCGAAGGCGCTCTCCCACACGCCCTCGCCGCGGGTCAGGGTGGGCAGCTGCTGTTGGAGCTCATGCACCCGGGCCGCCGGAATATCGCCCTCCAGCACATACGACGCCCCGGTGGGCGTGGTCGTCGTCGGTAGCGCGCGCAGCCGTGCCAGAACGGTCAGCAGCTGGTCGAGCGCATCGCCCGGGATGTCGAGACGGAACCGGTGCATGGGCTCGTGCACCCGGGTGCCCGCCTGCCGCAGGGCGTCCGCCAGCACCAGCGGCGTCAGATTGCGGAAATCGGCCGCCGTGCTCAGCGGGCCCACGAACCCGGAGTGCGTGAGGACGACCGTGCAGTCGGTGACCTGCCAGCCGTGCAGCCCTTGGCGCAGCGTCTGCCGGACGCTCTCCTCGACGGCCCGCATGAACGCGGCGGGCATCGAGCCGAGCTCCACTTCCAGGCGGTAGGCCACTTCGGAGCCGACCGCCGCCGGTTCGATCCGCAGCCCGACGGTGCCGAGGAACGGATTGGTCGGGCCGCCGACGTATTCCATGGCCGCGCCGGTGCCGACCGGCCGTTCGACACAGATCACGGTGCTTTCGCGGAACGTGACCCGCACACCGAAGTCATCGGCGAGCGTGGCCTCGATGACTTCCTTCTGCACCTCGCCGTAGAGCGACACGAAGATTTCCTGACGGAATTCGTCGAGCCGAAGGCCGATCAGCGGGTCCTGCTCGGCGAGCTGTGTGAGTGCGGCGTGCAGCGCGCCTTTGTCGACGGCGCGCCGCGGTACGACGACGGTCTCCAAAGACGGCGGCGCGAAATGGTGGACGGTGTGTGCCTGGTGTGGTGTGCGCAGCGGAGTTCCGGGCCGTTGTTGACTCTCGTTCTCACCTTGCTCTCCGCCTTGTTCCTGCCCGCGCGCAGAGAATCCTCCGGCGCCGATCACATCACCGATCCGGATGCCGCCCAGCCCCCGCACCAGAGCGATCTGCCCCGCGCTCACGGATACCCGAGGAGTGACCGCGCCCCGGTCGAATACGCCGATCGAGGTGATTTTCCCGTCCTGTATTTCCGTGTGGTGAGCCGGAATTCTCTCGTGCCGCGCCGGGCCGAACGGCACCCGTTCGCGGACCCGCAGGGTTCCCGAGAACATCCGCACATACGCGGTCTTCTCCCCGCCGGACCCACGCTCGATCTTGAAGACGGCCCCGGCTGCCCCCGCGTCCGCGTCGTTTGCCGCCCTCGGCAGCAGCTCGGTGATCTTGCTGGTCAGCGCCGCCACGCCGACGCCTGTGATGGCCGAGCCGAAGAACACCGGATGCACCAGGACCTGCCGGGTCTGCGCGGTGAGTGCGTCGCGCAGCCGCCGGTGGGGGAGCGGGGCCTGGGCGCCGCGCAGACAGGCGGCAAGAAGGGCGTCGTCATGCCGTGTCAGCACATCCGCGAGACGCGCGGTGAGCGCGGCGTCCTTGGGCCCGTACGGCGTCACGGCGGCCTGCCGGCTCCCGGCCCCCTCGACCCGTCCCATCGGGATGACATCACCGGTCAGCCGCTCGGCGATGTCCCGCAGCGTACGGACGGCGTCCGCGCCGCTCCGGTCGACCTTGTTGACGAAAAGCAGCGTGGGAATGCGCAGCCGTCGCAGAGTGCGCAGCAGAATACGGGTCTGCGCCTGTACGCCTTCCACGGCGGAGATCACCAGAACGGCACCGTCGAGCACACTCAGAACCCGTTCCACTTCGGCGATGAAATCCGGGTGACCGGGTGTGTCGATCAGATTGACCGTGACGTCGTCCCGCAGCACGAAGGAGGCCACGGCGGATTTGATCGTGATGCCGCGCTGGCGCTCCAGCGCGAGTGAATCGGTGAGCGTACTGCCACCGTCGACGCTGCCGATCTCTTCGATGACCCCGGCGGCGTACAGCAGCCGCTCGGTCAGACTGGTCTTACCCGCGTCGACATGCGCGAGAATTCCAAGATTGAGCGAATGCATTGAGCTCCATGTCCCTGAAACGGTCGGAAATAATTTCCTGAACGGACATGAACGCTCGGCGCATCTGCTGCTTCCTCTCCTCGCTCTTCTACCGTCCTCGCGCTTTCCCGCTGGTCACAGCGAGTGCGTGTGGCACGGCTGAGACCCGGCAGACGGGACGCTGGACAGGACGGCGGATCGGCGACGTTACCGGAGCCGGTTGTCGCACGCCACGCGTTAAAAAGCGGCGCGGGACGGCGACCGCGCCGGGCGGATCACGGGCCCCGGAACGCTCGCCGGTAGGCGCCCGGGGTCGCGCCCAGCTGGGCGCGGAAGCGGCGGCGCAGGTTGACCGCGGAGGTGAGGCCGACGCGGGCCGCGATCGCCTCGACCGGCAAGTCCGTCTCCTCCAGCAGGGTGCACGCCGCGGCCACCCGCCGGGAGAGCAACCATGCACCCGGACTCGTGCCGAGCTGGTCGGCGAAGCGCCGGGCCAGGGTGCGGGGCGAAACGCCGAGGTAGCGCGGCCAGGTCGTTGACCGACAACGGTGTCCCGAGGCGCTCGGTGGCCCACTTGAGCAGGCCGCCCAGCGCGTCCCCGGGCGGTGCCGGCGGCGCGTACTGCGCCTGGTCGCCCTCGCGATGCGGTGGCAGCACCATGTGCCGCGCGAGCAGCGCGGCGTACGCGGCCCCCTGGTCCCGCCGGACCAGATGCAGGCACAGGTCGAACCCCGCGCCCGCGCCGCCGCTGGTGGCGACGTCACCGTGATCCACGTAGAGCCTGTCCGGCTCCACGCGTATCCGGGGGAACTCGCGGCGCAGCTGCTCGGTGCGCGCCCAGTGCGTGGTGGCCGAGCGGCCGTCCAACAGCCCTGTGCGGGCCAGCGCGAACACCCCGGAGCAGATCGTGACCAGCCGCGGGCCACGCGCGTGCGCCCGCAGCAGCGCGCGACGCACGCTCTCGGAGAGCGGCTGCTCCACCGGCAGCCAGCCCGGGATGATCACGGTGGCCGCTGCCTCAAGCGCCGATAGGCCTTGTGTCACGGACATCGCGTACCCGCCCGTGGTCGGTACCGGGCCGGGCGTCTCCGTGCACGCCTCGAATGCGTAGTGCTGCGGAACTCCGGTCCGCCTCGTGCCGAAGACCTCGACGGCGCAGCCGAGTTCGAACGTCGACTGCACCGGCCGTACCAGGGCCACCACGCGATGCATGGCAGGAAAGTACCCCACGATGTCATCGTGGACTCTGTCTCGCCGCGGGCCGCCCACGGCACTGTTGCGGACATGTACCCCGAGATTCTTGCGCAGGAGGGTTACACCTCCGCCTCCGTCGACGAATCCCCGGTCCGTGCGTTGTTTCCCGGGATCCGGTTGCGTCCCCTGTGGCGGGGAGCGTCCGGCGCGCACGCCAACATGCTGGAGATGGACCCGGGCACCTCCTGGCCGCGCCGCGACATCCACGAGCCCGGCCCGGAGGAGGTCTACGTGGTTGCCGGCACCTTCCACGACGGAGCACGCGGCTACCCGGCCGGCACGTTCCTGCACGCCCCGGCCGGCTCGTGGCACGTGCCCTCGACCACCACCGGCTGCACGCTGTTCCTCTTCTATCCGGAGGGCTAGTGCTGTGGCCGGGAAGGTTTGCCGGAAGCTCGCGGCTCCCCCACTGCCTGAAAGGCGTGGGAGGTGCCCCCATGGTGCGGTGCATCGCAAGGCGGAGCATTGCCCGTGTACTGGATGTACTCGGGTGATGCGACAACGCGGCGAGGTGCCGTGCCGGGCGTCGCGAGCCGGTGAACCTTCCCGGCCACAGCACTAGCGAGGTAGCTGCGTCTGTCAGAGCGGGTGGCGACGGTGCGGTGTTGGCGCAGGCGGTGGACGCTCCGGCGGCGGACGCGGATGGACTCCAGCAGCGCCCACTCCCGATCGTGATCTATACCAACCCATCACCAAAGACCACAGGCACGCTCTACGGGAGGCGGGCCAGCAAGTGGGCGTCGAGGAAGCCCCGTTCGGAGGCCGGGTCGTGGAGCAGCCGGGCGAACGTGACGAGCCCGGCCCGGGCCAGCAACTCGGCGAACCGGTCAACCGGCCAGCTGTAAGCGGGCGTCACCTTGTGGTCGAAGCGGATCGGCTCCGCTCCGTTGGTCGCGAAGAACGAGACCAGGAGCAGGCCTCCTGGTGCCAGGACGCGCACCTGCTCGGTGAGCAGCGCGGGCAATTCCTCAGGCGGGGTGTGGATCATCGAGTAATGGGCCAATACACCGCCGAGCGAATCGTCCTCGACCGGTAGGGCCTCCATCCGCGCCTCGTCGAACCGCAGCGCCGGATGGGCCCGACGGGCGTGGTCGACCATGGCCGGGGAGAGGTCGAGCCCGAAAGCGTCCAGCCCCATGTCGTGCAGCATGGCCGTCAGATGTCCAGGCCCGCACCCGACGTCGGCTGCCCGCGGATTCCCCGTTCCTTGCACCAGCTCGGCGAAGGTGCCGATCACGGTCCGGGAGAACGGCTGCGTCTCCAGCCGATTAGCGAACATCGACGCGTACAGCTCGACGACCCCGTCGTAGGCTGCCTTGGTCTCGTCCTGGTGCCCCACCACGGCAAAGAAGCTAACACCCGCGCACGTTCGCAGCCTCTCCGGCCGCGCGCCGACCTCCAGCGCACAGGAAGCATCCCGGCAACCCCCGGCAGCACCAAGCACCATCGAGCGGTGCTTCTCCACGTTTACCGGGCTTTCGAGGCCACCGGCTGCCCGACTGCCCATCGATGTCACACATCGAGTCGCTCGCTCGTCGTGCAGGAGAACGGCATCCCACCACGGAGTGCCCAGCAACACTCTTGCGCAGAGAAACGGAGAAATCGTGTTCGCCGCCTACGTCACAGTCACCATCATCGGCGCGGTCTTCAACGGAGCCGCCGCCGTCACCTACCTGATCGGCCACGAATACCCCAAGACCCAGGCGGACATGAAGGGCCTGCCTCGGAAGTGGGTACCGGTGCTGGGCGTGCTGCTGGCGGCGGGCACCGTGGGCCTGCTGGCCGGGCTCGCCGTGCCGCTCCTTGGAACGCTCGCCGCCGCCGGCCTCGTGCTGTATTTCATCGGCGCGATCATCGCCCACCTGCGGGTCGGCTCCCGCGACATCGTGGGCGGGATCGTGTTCCTCTCGACCGCGGTGGCCGCCTTGACTCTGGGCCTGATCTACCACGGCGCCCGGTAACCCGCGGAGCCCAGGAATTCGGCCGAACGGCCAGCTTCGTTCTCCCGCGAAAGCGAGTCCTGCTCGCACCATGACACGAGCTGTCCGCTCAGAGGCCGAGCTGTACTGGCACGGCTGGAACTCCAGAGGTGATAAGTGCCGTCAAAGGAGTCGCAAGGTCGCGAGGAGAGAAGAGGTCGGTACCGGCATAAGACGCGATTTCGCGCGGGTGCCACCAATCCAGACTGCTGATGTGCTCCGCGGCAAGCTGCTCGTCGGACAGCGTCCCGCGCGGAGTGAACTGGGCGGTGCGTACGAGAAAGTAGTCGTTGATGACCCCGTTGTGGCCCGGGGCATGTCCAGGGGCCACGACTTCCTGGTGCCAGACATGCGGCGGATCGGTTGTAAGGACAAAGCCGATCTCCTCCTGCAGTTCGCGGCGCAGCGCGGCAAGCGGTGTCTCGCCCGGCTCGATCCCTCCGCCGGGAGTTGCCCACACCACCCTTCCTGCCGGCTTTGGAATCGTGAAACGGCACAGAAGGATGCGGTTGTCCTCGTCGAGGATTATTGCGCGGACTGCATGACGCAGGTTTTCAGACGGCATCCGGACACGCTAACAACAGATGGCAAATGAATTGATCTGCCGCAGTGTGATCGGGCGGCAGGCGATTTTGAGGAAGGCTTTGTGGAGGTCGGCTCGGTGTTCCCAGCGGATGCCCAGTCGCCGCGGCGGGTGATGGCCGGCACGATGCGGCGGGCCGGTGGGCGCGGACCTGGAGCAGTCCAGCCGGGCCGCCGCGTTCACTTCGGCGAGCAGCACGTCGTCCTCGACTCGGACTGTGTGCGAGTGTCGTAACAAGTCTGGTGGGGAGGCACGTTCGAGATGGGTGGCCCCGGCCCGTCTCGGATAGCGTGCCCGCATGGTTGCGCACGGGGGGCAGGACGGGAGCCGTAACGTCGACCTCGACGGGAGTGGGGCGGCGCCGCTGGTCGCGGAGGACCCGCGGCAGATCGGACCGTACCCGCTTGTCGGGCTGCTCGGCGTGGGCGGGATGGGCCGGGTCTACCTCGGGGTGGCACAGGGACGCTACGCCGCGGTCAAGCGGGTCCTTCCGGCGCTCGCCCAGGACCCCGACTTCCTGCGGCACTTCAACCACGAACTCGACAATCTGGCCCGGCTTCCCGCGGGTGTGAGCGTCCCGCTGCTGGAGACAGGACGCACCGAGAATCCGCCGTGGTTCGCCACCGAATACATCCCCGGGCTCACCCTGACTGAGGCGGTATGCCTGCACGACGGTCCTTTGCCCAGCTCGGCGTTGTGGTACTTGCTGCGCGAACTGGCCAGCCGCCTGAAGACGTTGCACGCCCTGGAAATGCTGCACCGGGACGTCAAACCCTCCAACGTGATGATCACGCTCGACGGACTCGCCCTCATCGACTTCGGTATCGCGCGTGCCGCTGACCAGAGCCGGCTGACCAGGACCGGTATGGTGCTGGGCACGCCCGAGTACATGGCACCTGAACAGGCTCAGGGTCAGGCGGGGTTGACCGCCGCAGCCGATGTGTTCGCGCTCGGCAGCCTGCTCTTCTATGCGGCGACCGGCGCGTCGCCTTTCGGTGAGGGCTCCGGCCTCGATGTGCTCTACCGCATCGTGCACAACGAGCCCGACTTCGCCGCGCTGCGCGACCTCGACCCGGACCTGGCCGCCATCGTCGCCGACTGCCTCGACAAGTCCCCTGCCACCCGGCCCAGCGCGGCGGACCTGCTCGAACGCTGCGCGGAAGGCCCCGAGCCCGGTGGCGCAATCTGGCCGGCGGCCGTCGTCGAACGCCTTGAGCAGCGCGCCGCGTTCGCCGCGGATGTGCCCGCGCCCGACGAGCTCGACACCTCTACCGTGGCCTTGAAGTCTCCTCCGCCTGCGGTGGCGGGCGGGGGCACGGTCGCCGGGGAGGTGGCCGGGCAGGAAGGCGCGGCTGTGGGGCCGTCTCCCGTCGAAGCCGCAGCGGCCGGGGGCGAGCCGGCGAAGCGCCGGCGCAAGTCCGGTGAGGGCACGCGGCGCTTCCTTCGGCTGCCGATCATCGTGCCGATCGTCGTGGCGGCGGGCGGGATCTCCATCGTCGGCCTCCTGCCGTACGCGTCCTCGCACACCGACGGGAAGTCGCCCGACAAGCCCTCGGTCACCCTGTCCGCCTCGCCGTCCACCAACGGGTCGGCGTCGGCGTCCGCGTCTGCCTCGGCGCACTCCTCCGGCAAGACCGCGAAGCCGGGATCGAATGCGAAGAAGAAGTCGGGTGCGGGGTCGGCGGGCGGGAGAGGCAATTCGTCCTCCGGCGGGTCCAGCGGTTCAGGCGGGGAGAGTGGGGGCACGTCGGGGGGCCGGGGGTCGTCCTCGTCCTCGGGCGGTACGTCCTCCGGGGGGTCCAGTGGCGGGAGTGGAGGCACGATCAAGATCGGTTCCTCGGGTACGTACCGCATCAAGGACGCGTCCGACGGCGGCTGCCTCGAACAGGACACCAGCAGTGGCAGCCCCGGCACGTACGCCGTGAGCAGGTCCTGCTCCTCGACGAACGGTTCCTACTCCGAGTGGACCTTCTCGCCTGGGCCGAACGGCACGTTCAAGGTGATCAACAAGGGCAGCGGCAGTTGCCTCACCGCCTTTATGGCGAGCGGCTGGATCAACATGGACGCGTGTGGCTCGAACTCCGGTCAGTACTGGCGGATCGGCAGCACGAAGTCCTCCGGCAGCACGCTGGAGAGCACCACCTACTCGCAGTGCACGGAGGTCGTGCCGGCCAGCTCCGCGAAGGTGACCGACTGCAACGCCGCCAACTCCGCGCAGCTGTGGAGCTACGCCGGCAAGGGCTGACCTCCGCGTCCACCATTCCGTGTGGCCGAAGGTCGAGTGGGCGGCAGTGGGATGGCGGATATGGGGTCAGGCGAGCAAGGTGAGGAGTATCTCGTCGACTTCCTCGCCTCGCGCGTTCGCGAAACCTCGCCCGCTGCCGGTGACAACGAATCCGCACTTCTTCAGGACCTGGATAGAGCCGGCGTTGTCCGCGACCGCTCGGGCGCGCAGCGGGCGCTCCGGCGCGACGCGGAGCAACTCTCGCAGCGCGGCGGTGGCAGCTCCTCGGCCCCAGTATTGCCGTCCGATCCAGTACGTGACCTCGCGTTCCTCGGGCGGGCCGAACACAGAAACGTGCCCGACGATCTCACGGTTCTTTCCGACGACGGTGCGCGCGATGATCGCTGGATCTTGGCGGATTCGTGCCCAGTGGGCCTGGAAATAGGCGCTGTCTGCTGGGTCTTTGGCAGTGAACGCTGCCATCTGGATCCCCTCGGGATCGTTCATCTGAGCGAAGAAGACGGGCAGATCGTCGTCTCTCAGTCACGGCAGCTGTAGTTCGTGAGGCGTAGGGCGAGCGGAAACGGGCTGTGCCTACTGGGCAGCCCGGTTCCGGTGGATTTGCTTGGCCACGGTAGTCAGGACTACCAGCGGGGCCGCTACGCAGGCGATGTAGAGCACGATCAGCGCCAGCCGGGGATGGGCACCGGGGGCTATGTCCGAGTTGAACGCCAGGGACGGCTTGACGTGGTGCCAGCGGGTGATCTCGAGGTACATCAGGTACCAGGAACCGATCCACACCACGCCACCGAGCCACTTCACGAGTCGCATCCCCTGAACCTACCGCCGTTGGCGTCTGCTGGTCGGCGTGATGGGTGGGTTGGGTGCCTGCGGGCAGAGGTGCGGCCACCTGCATCGTGGTCGTTTGTGAAGACGGAAAACGAAGCGGTGGCCGCGCAGGTCACGGTAGTACACGCCCTGTGGAGCGAGTCCTTCGAGGCTTTGATGGGCCGGGTAGCGGGGTGCTTTCCACGCCGGGAGACGCGGTTGACCTGCCGGAACATGGTGCAGGGGCTGCTGATGGTCAAGGATTCGGCGAACTGCTGGTCGCTGGCTGAGGCGATCGGCCACACCGGCCCGCACGTGTTGCATCACTTCCTCTCCCGGGCCCGCTTCGATACCGAGGCGATACGCCGGTCGGCCGCGGCCTGGACGGTGGAGCAACTCGGCAGCCAGGAGGTGATGTTGGTGGTGGACGAGACGGGTGATGAGAAATCCTCCCTCGACGCGGTCGGCGCGGCCCGCCAGTACTCCGGCGCCCTGGGTGGGATCGGACTGTGCCAGGTCGCGGTGCATCTCTCCTACGTGAGCGCCGACGGACACGCGTTGATCGACCGCCGCCTCTACCTGGGCGAGGCATGGGCCGCCGATGACGAACGCCGTGAACTGGCCCAGGTGCCCGACGAGACAGCGTTCGCCGCCAAGCCGCAGCTGGCCGGCGACATGCTGGCCGAAGCGCACGCCTCAGGCATCCGCACCGCGTGGGTGGCGGCCGACGAGGTCTATGGCGGCCGCGAGTTACGCCGCCAGATCCGCGACCTGGGCTACGGCTACGCGATCGCCGTGCCCACCAGCCACCGCGTCACCACACCAGGCGTCGGGAAGACCAAGGTCACCACGCTGCTGGCGCGGGTGCCGAAACGGGCCTGGATGCGGCTGCGGACCGGCCACGGCACCAAGGGTGAGCGGCTCTACGACTGGGCGATGATCGAGGTGACCGGCGACGACACCCCGCCCGGCCAGGCCGCCGGACACAGCCAGGTCCTCATCCGGCGCCACCGCCGCACCGGCACGCTCTCCTTCTACCGCACCTGGCACCTCGACCCACAACCGATATCGGTGCTGGTCAGCGCGGTCTGCCGCCGCTGGCGCATCGAGGAGGACTTTCAAGGGGCCAAGGGCCTGGCCCACCTCGACGAGGGCCAGGTCACGTGCTGGACGTCCTGGCACCGCTGGAGCCTGATGAGCGTGCTCGCCTACGCCCTCGTGGCCGTCGGCGCCCTCCACCACCGGCGACGAACGACCCCCGCCGACCCCGACGACCTGGTCATGGTGCCCGTCAGCCCGCACGAACTCCTCGCTCTGATCAGGGTTTTCGCCCTGCCCCGCCCCCGCCAGGACGCTGATCCCGCACACGCACTCCGCTGGTCCCACTGGCGCCGACGACATCAGCATCGCGCAGCCGGCTTCCACCGTCGCTGGAACAACGTCACAGCAGTAGTCATCACATGACAGGAACCTCACGCCTCACGAACTACAGCTGCCGTGTCAGTTCTCGCAGCGATATGTCCATGGGAGCCTCTCGGCTGGTGATCGTGAGCGGTCATGCGTGTCGTGAGACGCTTTTTTGATCATTGCAGGCGGTCCTCGTTTCCGAGGGCGTTTCACCGCTGCTCCGCCGAGCCCGTCGAGAGCCATGGGAGACCATCAAACGAGCGGGGCGGAGGTTTGCGGAGCGGCGCCGGCCAAGTCGAGGACAATGCTTCACGGACCGTCCTGCGGTGCGCGTCATACGTGCGGACCAAAGCCCGGATTGACAACCCCTCGGTCTGCGAGTCGCGGCGGATGGCCGCGAAGAGGTCGACTTTCGACTTCGGTCATATCGGCGCCTCCGCATCACTGGCAAAGCTAAACGGCCCCCTTGCAGCTTCGGGCCGGAGAGGGGGTGCGGCTCAGGCGTCGGGCGTGGCGTCGAAGTGGTAATCGTAGCCGATGACGAGTCGTCGGGTAGGCGCCATTCGCCGTATTCGATGCGCGGGTGCGTCCCAAGACCGTCTCGCGGCCGATCCGACCGAGGCTGATCCGACCGGGGTTGATCCACCAGCCCATCAGTGCCGGAACGGGTGTACCTGTCCAGCCACTTGTAAACGGTCGGCTTCGTGGTGCCCGGCAACGTTGCGATCTCCGCCGCAGAGCGCCCCTCCGCGCGCATCAGCACGATCCGCGTACGTGCCGAGCCGAACCGTCATAGCCACCACGCCCGACCAAGGATCGAAGCCGCCAGAGAGCTGATCATCCGAAATATCCACGATCGAGACCGTTTCGCGAAACTGGCAAGTAGGAAACTCACTTCAACTGCAAAGCATTAGCATTAGGGAGACTTGAGTTTATGATGGAGCCGACCTATCGGACGCATCGATATGTGATGCGTCCTGAAAAGCATTGGGATGATGTAGACCGTGTGGCCAGGTATTTTGAGTGGCCGTTGGTCTACAATTCACCTCGTGATCAATCGCAAGGGTGCGATGGGCAGATGTCCTGGCAATCGACCGAGGGGACATCGATTCATTACACGGTTGATGCAACGTCCGGCATAGGCTATGTTGCGCTTGCCGGTGTGAACGAGGCGACTGTGCAATCCCACATGCCATACGTGTTGGAGGCGCTGGTTCCATGGACCCTTCCGGATCTTTTCTCGGAATTCGACAGAGTTTCTGACCTCGCAGAACGCGGTAAACTGACTCTGCGGATCGGGCTTGCGGCGCCGTCGAATATTGACGATGGATGCTTCCAGCGCATCAAGAAATCGCTCACCGACGAAGATCCACGAATTCGGTACACTGCACTTTGGGCAGCTTCATTCACAGGTTATCGACAGTTCCTGGAGTTCTTGACGGAAGTTGCCGAATCAGACACTGAGGCCTGGCTGCGGACACGTGCTGCAAGCATCGTGAAGGCGTTTGATCTTGTAGAGGAAGATCGGATGGTTGAATGAATTCGATCGCTCCATCAAGCCGACACGATTAATTTGGACGCGTCGGGAAAGCCGAGCGCGCCGGCACGGCCAGCCGCGGTGAGGCGCTCGTGCGCGAGGAGCCGTTTGGCTTCCAGGACGGCTCCGACGCCGTGATCACACCAGCCACGACAAGATCATTTCACCCACGGCGAGTGGTCCTGTGGCAAGCCCTGGAGTGTCCAGTCGGCTCGGCTGTTGCTGGAAGTTGGACACGTCACTGCGGAGGGCTCGACATGTGGATTGACACGTTGATGCATGAGGCCGAGCAGCGTCTGTCTGGTCCGGTGTTGACCTACTTCCGGCAGGGCGCCGGACTCGGCTTGTCGGCAGCGGAGGCTGAGAGCCACTGGAATGCCCTGAGGCTGCTGCCGCATGTCCTGCGGGACGTCAGCGCCGTCTCCACACGCACCTCGGTGCTCGGCACCGAGGTGGGGACCCCGGTGCTGGTCGCCCCTACGACGTTGCAGCGTCAAGCCCATGAGGAAGGCGAGGCCGCCATGGTGCAGGGTGCGACCGCTGCGAACTCGCTGGTCTGTGTGTCCAGCAATGCCGGAGTGCCATTCGAGGTCCTGGCAGACTCCGCCCCGTGGTGGGTGCAGGCATATGTGCTGCGGGACAGGCAGTTGACCGTGGACATGCTGGAGCGGGCTCGGCTGGCTGGGGCAAAGGCGGTGGTCCTGACCGCGGATACGCCTGTCGTCGGGCAGAAGCACAGCACCGGGCCCAGCGTGTGGGAAACCGTTCCCCCGGAGCACCTCCTTGCCAACATCCCTGGGCAAGTGCTGGAGGAGACACGACTGGACAAGGCGGCCGATCTGACGCCCGCCTCGATCGACTGGCTGCGTACTACTACCGGGCTTCCGGTCGTAGTCAAAGGCGTGCTGCGCGCCGACGACGCGCGGGAATGCGTGGCTGCCGGCGCTTCGGCGATCTGGGTCTCCAATCACGGTGGAAGGCAGTTGGACGGCGCGGTCGCGACCGCCCGGGCCCTGCGGCCGGTCGTCGAAGCATTGGCCGATACGACTGCCGAGGTCTATGTCGACGGCGGCATCCGCAATGGCCGGCACGTGCTCACCGCCCTCGCCCTCGGCGCTAGAGCGGTATTCGTGGGGCGGCCGGCGCTGTGGGCGCTCGCCGTCGGCGGAGCCGCCGGAGTACAGCGGCTGCTCGCCGACTTCACCTCGGAACTGGCTCATGCCATGGCTCTGACGGGTGCACCGGATCTTCCCTCGCTGACCTGCGACCTCGTCTGCGACTGAAGTGCGTCCTAGTGCTGTGGCCGGAGGGTGCCCAGGTCAGGCGCGGTGACGGTTGCCTCAAACCCATTGCGGGACAGCCTTAGGACACATAAAACCCGTGAACGTGTAGCAAACGTCGCATAGTTGGCGTCGCGTCCTGGGGCACGCATCCTCTGGCTCTGGCGTCACGCGTAGTTGCGCAGCTCGGGCCATATCGTGCCCCAGGAGTGGCGGGGGCCGGTGCAGACGTAGACGTGGCCGCCCCATTCGATGTTGTGCACGCCGTTGGGGTTGGAGAGGGTGGCGGCCACGCGGACGTGTCGGAAGTAGCGGCGCAGTTGTGCGGCGTATCCGGGGGCGTAGTCGGGGCCGGGGGCGATGGCCACCACGGTCGTGGCGTGCGGGTTGACGGGGCCCCACCACCAGTCGGTGTTCTGGGCGCCCGCGGCGGTGGGCAGCCCGGTGCCGCGGCCCAGTTCGTTGATGGCGCCGGCCTCGCCGTAGTCCGCCGCGAAGATCACCGCGTTCGCGCGCTGTCCGGCCGGGAGCCCGGTCCACACCTGCCGCACGGTTCCGACAAGCTGCGGCCAGCCCAGGGTCTCTCCCGATACCGAGTTGACGCCGTACGTCCAGGCCGCGTTGGAGGGCGGCAGCACCGGCAGCACGATCAGGGCGGACAGCAGGGCTGAGAGGGTGGTGGCGATCACCAGTTTGCGCATCCGGTCCGGGCGGGAGCGCAGCCACCCGTCGAGTTCCACCGCCCCGGCCGCCAGCAGGCACACGTACAGCCCGCCCAGGTAGTACACCTGCGCTCCGGTCGTCACGGCGAACAGCACGGACAGCACGGCGTACGCGATCACCAGGCACCGCCACAGCGGCCGGCCGGACTGCCACAGGAACCGCAGGCCCGCCAACCACAGCACCGTCATCGCCAGGCAGGAGACGCCGAACTGCCCCACGATCCAGGTGATGATGTTCGCCGGGCCGCCGTGCTCCTCGTTCAGCGCCCGCGTCATCTCGAACATCGCCCAGCCGTGCCGCGCCTGCCACCACAGGTCAGGCAGCACGAACAGCACGGCGATCGCGGCGCCCGCGAGCAGCCAGCGATCGGCCACGGTCCGACGGGCCGGGCCCAGCAGCGCGGCGGCCAGCAGGACCGCCGCGAAGATCGCCGCGAGGTGGTTGTCCGCCGCGCCGAGGCCGACCAGTGCTCCCGCGGCGAGCCACCACCGCGTGTCGCCGGTGCGGCCGATCCGCACGACCACGAGCGCGATCGCCGCCCACGCCAGCACTTCGTACGACGTCGTGTTGGCGACGTGCCCGCTACCCAGCAGCAGCGGCATGGTGCCGGTCGCGATCGCCGCGAGCAGCTGCGTCCGCCGCGCGCCGCCGAACTCCCGCGCGCTCAGCCCACCCACGATCACCGTGCCCGCGGTGGCCAGCGCGGACCACAGCCGCAGGCCCGCCGCCGAGACTCCGAACAGCGACAGCGAGACCCGGGCCAGCAGCGGCGCCAACGCCGGCTGGTCCACGTAACCCGCCTGGAGGTGTCGGGCGGAGTCGAGGAAGTACAGCTCGTCCCGGTGGAAGCCGTAGCGCGTGGAGAACGCCATCAGCACGGCGAAGACCACCCCCGCGACGGCGAACACCCGCCGATCCAGCGGCGCGATCCGCTCGCTGTCCGCCCCGGCCCCGGCCTCGTCCTCTCCGGCTCCATCCGCACGCCCCACGTCCGTCGCGTCCGTCATCCCCGCCACCCCCGTCGTCGGCCCCACGGTCGTGTCGTGTGCACGGCTCCCGGGCCGCTCGTACCTTACGCATCCGGTCCGCGCACGGCAGAGCGCGCCCCGGCCGGCGCTTTTGGACGCGGCCGCCCGGGAGGCCGAGTGAAAACGAGGCCCGGGCAGCAGGCCGGCCAGGGCCGCGCCGACGACCGACTCCGCGGCGGGCAGGGCGAATCGGAAGGATGCCCGGCGGTGCGGGTCCTGCGACACGGGCCACCACTCGGCGTCGGTCAGATCGCCCCGCCCTACGGCCGGACGAGGTCCGTCGGTTGGACTGGACCCTAGAGCGGCGGCTCCGCCGAGCCGCCGATGCCCGCGGTGACGGCGAGCAGGTCCGCTGCGCTGGCCGACAGTACCTGGGCGAAATCGGCTTGCTCGGCCGCGGTCCACCTTTCGGCGGCCAGGCGGGCGACAGCCATACCGACGTCGGTGGCCAGCCGCGCCGTCTGCTGGTCGCAGCCACGGTTCAGCAGGGCGGAGATCAGAGCCTCGGATATCGAGACCAGCTTGATCAGTTCACGTTCCTGCAGGGGCGGATTGGCTGCGATGACCGCCGCGCGCTCCTGGCGGAACTCGCGCGGCCGGAACACCTCCGGTGCGGTGGCGAACGCGGTCAACAGTGTCTGCAGCGCATCAGTGCCGGCGGGCACGGTGTCGATCGCGGCGAGGAGATGGTTCTCAAGATCCTCGCTGCCGCCGAACAGCACCTCACGCTTGTCGGTGAACCACCGGTAGAACGACCGCTCGGTGAGGTTCGCGCGCCGCGCGATCTGCGCGACCGTCGTGCGGTCGTAGCCCTGCTCGCTGAACAGCTCCAGTGCCGCACGCTCAAGCCGACCGCGAGCGTTGCCTTCCCATCGTGCCATTCGGGGAGTATAGCGACAGCAGATGCTGTCATCATGTGGTTCGTCTGGTACAACCTCGCGACTGGCGCGGCGGCCGTCGAGCTGAGCCGATCAGGACAGGCACACGGCAAGCTCGTCCGGCAGATCGGCAGATCGGCTGACCGGCTGACAAGGAGCGTCCAAGGTCCGCCTCTTCGAGGCACCTTTGCACGGTGTGCCGGTCCGCCGCGCTCCCGCGGGTACGTAAGCATGGGGGCACCGTGACGCGTGCTCTCTGCGACCGGGTGGTTATCCGCCCGACACCGTAGCCGCGCCGCATCCCGTGCCCGACCACAAGGAGGCAGCCCGGTGGCTCCGTCGCCCGAGAACCCGGCCGGACCAGCCGAACCCGGACCAGTCGCGCCGGCTGGTCCCGCCGGGCCGAAGGGCTCCCGTGCCATGTCCTCGCGCCACGACGCCAGACCGCCCGCCCACAGCGAGGGCGCTCACCCCGGCGCCGGCCGGCACGGCGGCACACCGGGCGGTGACGGCAAGCACGGCGGCACGCCGGGCGGCGGACGTGCCGCGGAACACAACGGCGACCCGGACCCGCGGCGCTGGAAGGCGCTGGCCGTCTGCCTCGTCGCCGGATTCATGACCCTCCTCGACGTGTCGATCGTCAACGTCGCCCTGCCGTCCATCCGCACCGGCCTGCACGCCGGAATCGAGCAGATCCAGTGGATCGTGTCCGGTTACTCCCTCGCCTTCGGACTGCTGCTGATTCCGGCGGGCCGGATGGGTGACGCGCGGGGGCGGCGGCCGGTGTTCATGACCGGTCTGACCCTGTTCACCCTGGCGTCGGCGGCGTGCGGTGCGGCCCAGTCGGACTCGTGGCTGGTGACGGCACGTGTGGTGCAGGGGCTCTCCGGCGGTCTGATCGCACCGCAGATCTCGGCGCTGATCCAGCAGATGTTCCGGGGTGCGGAACGCGGCCGGGCGTTCGGGATGTTCGGCAGCACCATCGGGCTCTCCACGGCCGTTGGACCGGTACTCGGCGGCCTGATCATCCATGCCGCGGGGCCCCAGGAGGGCTGGCGGTGGGTCTTCTACGTGAACCTGCCGCTGGGCGCCGTCTGCCTGACGCTGGCCCGGCGGCTGCTGCCGGACACGCCGTGCGCGGGGCGGCTGACGCTGCGGCGCCTGGACCCGGCCGGAGTGCTGCTGCTGGGCCTTGGGGTGTTCACGCTGCTGCTGCCGTTCGTGCAGGCGCAGCGCTGGCACGGCGGCAACAAGTGGCTGTGGCTGCTGGTGGCCGCGGGACTGCTGGGAGCGTTCGTGGCATGGGAGCTGCGCTGGAGCGCGCGGGGTGAGGATCCGGTGCTGCGCCTTGAGCTGTTCAAGATCCGCAGCTATTCGGCGGGCAGTGTGCTGATCCTGCTGTACTTCGCCGGGTTCACATCCATCTTCTTCACCAGCACCTTGTTCCTCCAGAACGGGCTGCACTATTCGGCGCTGATGGCGGGGCTCGCCCTGACCCCGTTCGCGGTCGGGTCCGGGCTCGCGGCGATCGCCGGTGGGCGGTTCGTGGCGCGGTTCGGGCGGCCTTTGGTGGTGGTGGGGCTCACGGTGGTCGGTGTCGGCCTGGGCGGCACGGCGCTCGCGGTGCACCTGGTGCCGGGCAGGGGAGTGGGGTGGGCGATGGCGCTCCCGCTGCTGGTGGGCGGGCTCGGCAGCGGCCTCGTTATCGCGCCCAACCAGACGCTGACGCTGGCCGAGGTGCCGGTGGCCTCGGCGGGGAGCGCCGGAGGGAGCCTGCAGACGGGGCAGCGGGTGGGGTCGGCGATCGGGATCGCCGGGGTCGGGTCCGTCTTCTTCACCCGGGTGATGCACGAGGGCTGGGCCGCCGCGTACGACGCCGGACTCCTCGTGTCCGTCATCTTCGTCGCCGCCGCACTGCTCGTCGCCCTCGCCGACGCCGCCGCCCGCCGCCGCGACCGGCGTCGCGCGCACGACCGCGAGGGCCATGCGGGCGACCAGGACCGCGGCGGCAGCGAAGGCCGACGTGAGGTCGACGGAGGCGACCGCACGAACAGCACGGGTACTCGGCGCGACGGCGGCCTGGGAGAACGACGGAACAGCCACCGGCGCTGAGAAAGCGGACGCATTCCGGCACCCGCGTGCACGGCCCGGTGCTGGACCCGTGTGCCGGAATTCAGGTGGCGGACTCAGGGGGAATTGAAGTCGGTGCTGTCCCCGTCGTCTTCGAGAGCGAAGTTGTACTTGTCGGCGACGAGGGTCGTGCCGTCACTGAAATAGAGCGTGATGCGTGCGTCGTCGATGGTCCATTTATCGCTGCCGTTCGTCTTGATCCACATACGGACCTTGAATCCTTCGCAGATCGACCTGGTCGCCCCGGGTGCTTCGACGACCAAGGGCACGATGTGATGGGAGTCATCGTTGTACTCGGTCATGTCCTTTCCTGAGCTGTCCGCGTTGTTGACGGAGGCGATCAGGATCTTCTCGTCACCGGACTTGACGGTGATGTAGATGCCGGTGTCGTGGTCCTTGTTGTCGTCGTCTCCGGTCAGCGTGAAGAGCTCGGCGCGCAGCAGGGTCGGCTCTCCGCAGCCCAGTTCAGAGGGACAATTGCTCAGGTTGTCGGCCTTGGCGCATGCGCTGGACTGTTCCTGTTCGTCAGTGGTGGCCGCGTGGCTGGTGCCGGTTTGGTGGGTCATGGCGGCAGTCCTCTCCGGAGGCTTTGAGGGGTCTTCGAAGGTGAGCAGTGCAGTGCAATGCAATGCAGTCCGCTGCCGGGCGCGCTTATGTTTTCGGCTGCGGGAGCGCGTTCATCGAATGGCGCGGAGGAAGAGCAGAAAAGGCAGCGGAAAACGCAGCGGAAGAGCAGAGGAGAAGAACGGAAGAGAAGAAGAGTCGTGGAAGAGCAGGATGGATTCCGCTGCTTGAGTGCTGCGTGCCTCGTGGTGGTCGAACGTGAGGGCTCGGCAAGGCGCGAACGCTTACCCTCTACCCCAGGGCTCGGATATCTATCCATTACCTACTTGGGAAAATGAAAAGTCGAATCTTTAGGGTGATCGGATAATTCGTTCATGGATCGCATGAGCTGGTGCGGCGGGTCCGGCTCGCGCGCGTGGCCTCGGCAGGGCGGGTCTTGACGTGGCGCGGTAGTGTGAAAGAGGTGGTTCCGGCCGCCTCTGGGTCCGCGGGCAGGGCTGCAAGCCCATCGGCGTATGACGATGCGATCGACTACCGGTCTTTCCTGCCCGACGTCGCGGACCCGCGGGCGTGAGGAAGGACTACCGTGTCCGATCACTCCCGTTCCCTGCCCGACCGCCCCCACCTGCGGTACCTGAAGATCGAGGCCAAGCGCCGCCTGCGCGAGGGCGAGTTCGCCACTCTGCACGACGCGCAGCTGGCCATCGCCCGTGAGCATGGCCAGTCGAGCTGGGCGACGCTCAAGGGGCTCGTCGAAAGTACGACTCCTCCGGAGCAGCACTCGGGCGCGCACCTTCGGTGGATCGCGTCGCGGTTCGGCAAGGCCCGCGAGGCCGGCTGGGTCGCTCCGGACGACGGCGAGCTGCGCGCCCACTTCCATGAGAAGTTCCTCGAAGCGATGCCGTCCGCGAAGCTGCTGCCGATGCTGACGGCCTTGGCGCCGCGCCTGCGCGAGGGCCTGACCCTGGTCGAGGACACGCCGACCCACGCCCTGGTTCAGCTCGACACCGGCCAGCTCCAGGCCGTTGCCGAACCCGGCCCGCCGCACCGGCTGATCGGACTGCGCCCCTACGCCACCGGCCAGGTCAACGACACCAGGCTGACCGCACCCGGCACTCAAACCGACGGCCAGGTGCCCGCGGCGGCCCTGACGATCGCGGAGCGGGCGTTTTGCGAACTCGCTCTGGCGGGGCTGGCCCTGGCAGGAGCCGACGCCTCGGGCCGCGTCTGGTCGCTCGCGCACGGTTGGGGCGGCCTGGACCCGCTCGAACCGCTGACGACCCGGCATCGCTTCCCTGCCGGCCCCGTCACCACGCTGGTCACGGCCACGGCGGTGCTGCGCCTGGTCGCCGAGGGTCGCGTCGGCCTCGACGCTCCGGCGAACCGGTACCTGGACACCGTCCGCCTCGCCGACTCCACTGTCAGCGTCCGGGAACTGCTCAGCCACACCAGTGGGGTGAACGCGCAGGTCGAACCGCTGGCCGACCACCTACCGGACCCCGTCGACCTGTTCGGCCACGTCATCGCGTGCGGAGGAGACCGCGGGCGCTACGTCCACAGCGACGCGGGCTACGCCGCTCTCGGCCTGCTCATCGAGAACGTCACCGGATCGCCCTATCCACAGGCCGTCACCGACCTCGTCCTGGCGCCGCTCGGCATGGACGACGTCTCGTTCCCCGACCACCGGCCCACCACCACCGACGAGCAGACGGCGGCGGTCACCGGCTACGCCCCGGCGGCTGGCGGCACCCTCGAACCCGTTTCGGCGCGCGTGTGTACCATGCCGGCCGCAGGTGGCCTGTGGATCACGGCGGCCGACCTAGCGCGCTTCGGACACCGCTGGCACACGCTCCTCCCGTCGGAACTGGTGCACCAGGCGCTCACGCCGCAGGCCGAGCTGCCGGCCGGCAGCCATGTCGGCCTTGGCTGGCTGCTGGACCCGTCCGGGAAGATCGCAGGGCACCCGGGCAGGCTGCCCGGTGCGTCCGCGTCACTCGTCGTCCGCCTTGGCGACCAGCGGGTCCACGCGGCCCTGACCAACCGGGGCGTACCGGTCGAACCGATCAACGGGCGCGTCCTGCGCGCGCTCGACTGAGTCACTAGGGCCGGCTTACCGCGGAGGCGACTACCGGCAGAGGTGGCAGGCGGCCTGGGCCCGTATGACGGGGCCCAGGCCTCCCGTCAGGCGTACTGGCCGACCTGATAGCCGCCGGCCGGCTGCTGGGTGATGACGTTCAGGCGGTTGAGGGCGTTGATCTGGGCGATGACGTACACCAGGGCGGTGAGCTGCTCCGCGTCGTAGTGCTTGGCGGCATTCGCCCAGACCTCGTCGGGGACGCCGCCGGCCGCGTCGGCGATGCGGGTGCCCTGCTCCGTCAGCTCCAGGGCGGCGCGTTCGGCGTCGGTGAACACCGTGGCCTCCCGCCAGGTCGCGACCAGGTTCAGGCGCGTGGCGGTCTCCCCGGCGTGCGCGAGCTCCTTGGTGTGGATGTCGACGCAGACACTGCATCCGTTGATCTGGCTGGCGCGGACCCTCACCAGTTCCTGCGTCGAGACCGGCAGCGACGAGTTCGAGAACACACGGCCTGCCGAGACCAGGTGCTTCAGGGACTTGTCCGCGACCGGGTCCCCGATGGGGTTCAAACGAGCGTCCACGATGGACTCCTCTTGCTGTTGGTGTCGCTTACCTCCCTTGAGACGAGACAGCCCCGTCGGCTGTGACACGCGCAGCCGCCCAAGCGCCGACGGCCCGGCCCAGCGGCGGCAACGGCCCTGTCCCGATGCCGCAGATGTCACAGACGACGGGGCTGTCTCGTCTCCGGGAGTGGAAGCTGACATCGGAAACAGGCAGGTGATGGTTGTGCGGGTGTTCGTGGCAGGTGGGACCGGGGTTCTGGGACAGCGGCTGGTACCGCAGCTGGTGGCCGTGGGCCATCAGGTGACGGCCACGACGACGAGCGCGGCCAAGCTGGGACTGCTGGAGCAGTTCGGCGCGACGGGCGTCGTGATGGACGGGCTCGATGCGGTGTCGGTGGCCGAGGCGGTGGCCTCGGCCCGGCCGGACGCGATCGTGCACCAGATGACGGGGATCTCCCTGGCGCATGCGGGCAAGCCCGATCTGAAGCACTTCGACCGGTGGGCCGTCCCCACCGTCCGGCTGCGCACCGAGGGCACGGACCACCTACTGGCTGCCGCAGAGGCGACCGGCGTGCCCCATGTCGTCGCACAGGGCTACGCCAACTGGAACGGCATCCGCGAGGGCGGCTGGGTGAAGACCGAGGAGGACCCGCTGGACCTGCACGAGGGGACGGCGGCGCACACGTCGATGGCGGCGCTCCAGCACGTCGAGAGCGTGGTCCGCAAGGCCGGTGGAGCGGTCCTGCGATACGGCGCGTTCTACGGTCCAGGCGCCATCGACGACCAGGTCGAGCTGGTGCGCCTGCGGCAGTTCCCGCTGGTCGGGGCCGGCACCGGGTACGCCTCATGGGTGCATCTGGACGACGCGGCGAGCGCTACCGTGCTGGCCGTCGAACAGCGGGCGAAGGGCGTGTTCAATATCGTCGACGACGAACCGGCTCCGGCGAGCGAGTGGCTGCCGTATCTGGCGGCGTGCGCGGGAGCGAAGAAGCCGATGCGGCTTCCCGCGTGGCTGGCGCGGCTGGTGGCCGGGGAGGTGGCGGTGTCCATGATGACCGAAGGCCGGGGCTTCACCAACGCCAAGGCCAAGCGGGAACTCGGCTGGGAGCTGCGCTATCCGTCGTGGCGACAGGGCTTCAAGGAGGAGCTGGCATGACCAGGACCGAGGAGTTCGAACGGCTGCGGTCGCTGCTGTTCTCGATCGCCTACCGGATCCTGGGCAGTGTGAGCGAGGCGGAGGACGCGGTCCAGGAGACCTGGCTGCGCTGGGAGTCCTCCTCGACGCAACCCACCTCGCCCAAGGTGTTCCTCTCGGCCGTGGTCACCCGGATCTCGATCGACGTGCTGCGCTCGGCTCGCGTCCGGCGGGAGGAGTACGTCGGACCGTGGTTCCCCGAGCCGCTGCTGACCGACCCGTACCAGGACCCGGAGCGCTCGGCGGAGCTGGCCGACTCGCTGTCCATGGCGGCCCTGCTCCTGCTGGAACGGCTCAGCCCGCTGGAGCGCGCGGTTTTCGTGCTGCGGGAGGTCTTCGCCTTCGGCTTCCCGGAGATCTCTTCGGCCGTGGGCAGGTCGGAGGCGGCGTGCCGCCAGCTCGCGGTGCGGGCGCGCCGCCATATGGACGAGGGCCGGCCCCGGTTCGAGGCCGACCGCAGGGAACGCGAGGAACTCGCCGAGCGGTTCTTCGACGCGTTCCGGGAAGGAGACGTCGACGGGCTGCGGGAGCTGCTGGCCGCCGATGTCCACCTGGTCGGCGACGGCGGCGGCAAGGCCCCGCAGTGGGCCAGCCAGTTCATCGGCACCGAGCGCGTGATCCGCGTGCTCGCCGCACTCGTCCCGCCGTTCGTCAAGGGCGGCGGCGTCGTGGCGCAGCACCAGGTGAACGGCCAGCCTGGCGCGGTCTTCCGCGACCGGGACGGCAAAGTCGTCAACACCTGGACCCTCGACATCCTCGACGGGCAGATCCAGACGATCCGCTCGGTGATCAACCCCGACAAGCTCGGCCACATGGGTCCCGTGGCGGACGCCTGGGCGCTGCTGCGCGAAACCCAGCAGGCTCGCCGAGCCGCGGACTGACCGCACGAGACGACCGCACTCCAGCCGATCACGCACCAGTCGGCCGTGCTTCAGCCGATCGTGCTCCTGTCGACCGCACTCCAGCCGACCGCGGCCGTCGGCTCCGCCGTGTCGGCAGGGCGCCCATGTGTCCGTTCCACAGGCGCCTATAGCGCCCCAGTGATGCGCCTCCTCCGCCCGCGCGATGCGCACCGGCCCGGCCTCTGCGATACGTCCAGAGGCCGGGTCGACTGATGTGCGGAATCTCAGAATCCGGGATAGTGATAGAAAGCGCTTTCGGAAGCGGAGAGCGACATTGACCCGCTCGCCGCTCCGTCCGGCATCCAAGCCGTCCTTCCTGTCTCTACTCGTCTGCCTGCGCAATCTCCGTGCCGCTATCGGGCATCTCGGTCTTTTCATCAGGAAACGCCACACCGACTCGGGCTCACGTGAAGGTGACGCATTGCCCTGCACCACACGCTGCCGTAACCTCCCCAAGAAAGCGGTTACCCAACTGTCCTCACCATCCCACCACTCGTTTCCCGCTATCCGTGCGCGGCGCGGTAGCCGGGCACTGCGCCGTCCGGCGCGCTCTGCCCAGGTACGGAAACGCGCTGGACGGAGCAGACAGAAAGGCCAGGTTCGTGCAACGACTCGGCAATCCCCCGGCGGGAGGGGGCACCGGCGACCCGGCGGGCGGCATCCGCTTCTCGCGACGCCGCTTCGTGTCGTCCTTCGGGGCCATGTCGCTCGCGGCGGCGGGCATGGCGGCCTGTGCGCCACCCACGCTCAGCAGCGCTCCTGAGAACATCACCCCGCGCGCCCCGTCCAAGCCGATCGACATGACGATCCTGGACGGTTCGGGCGATCTACAGGTCTACCAGGCCATTTACCAGGACTTCGCCAAAGCCCATCCGCACCTGGTGGACACCATCCACTTCCAGACGGCGGCCTCGCCCGACGTACTGGGCAAGCTGCGCGCGCAGGCGCTCAGCGACCATGTCGGCATCTCGCTCATCCTGGGCGGCGGCGACATCGTCGGCGCGCTTCAGCAGCAGCGGCTGCTGACCCGGCTGCTGCCCCGCTATCAGCGGTACCTGCCCGATCTGACGAAGATCCAGGACGCGCCCCGGCAGCGGTTGCAGAACATCGCGCACGGCTACGGGATCATGAACATGTGGGGGCCGAGCGGACCGGCCTGGGCCTACGACAAGACGAAGATCACGCCCGAAGACCTGCCCCGGAACCCCCAGCAGCTGCTGGCCTGGGCCAAGGCGCACCCGGGCAAGATGACGTACGCCCAGCCGCCGAACTCGGGCCCCGGCCGCCAGCTGATGATGTCCCTGACCTACGAACTCGGCGACAAGGACCCGTCCGATCCTGCCAAGGGCTGGGACAAGACCTGGGCCTATCTGCGGGAACTCGGCAAGTACACCGCCTCGTACCCGGCGGGCTCCACCCTGATGAACAAGCAGCTGGCCGACGGCAGCGTCTGGTTGGTGCCCACCTCCACGGCGTCCGACTTCAACAACCACCGGACCGGGATCTGGGGCGACAACCTGGACTTCACGATCTTCGACGACCAGGCGTGGATCATGGACGGGCACTTCCACATCGTGCCGCGCGGCATCTCGCCCGAGACGCTGTACGTGGACCTGGCGTTCATCAGCTGGGTACTCAAGCCCGAGCAGCAGGTGCGCACCTTCAGCTCGGGAACGCTCTCCCAGGCGACCACCAGCGTCACCCTCTCCCAGGCGAGTCCCGAGGCGTAGGCGACGGTACGGAAATTCGGCCGCGTCGACTACCTGGACCACGCCTTCAAGGTCGGCAGCCTCAACGCCCCCTTGCCGCCCCTGGTCCTCACCCAGGCCTTCGACCTCTGGCAACGCAAGATCGGCAGCCAGGGCAGCTGACCCGGCCCCGCGGCGCCCCCTGCCCCGCGCCCCTCGGTGCCTCTCGCACCGTTCTCCTGCGCCGCATGCCGTGCGTTTCCTCGTCTTCTCTACGGTCGCCGAGTTGCCCGGCGCCTCGTTTCTGTAACTTCTCCATTCCTCAACTTCTTCGCTTCTTCGCTCTCTTCTTCTTCATTTCTCCACTTCTCTACTTCCTCACTTCTCCACTTTTTCGGTTCTCGTTTTCTGGTTGTCCTCCGTGTTTCTTGTTTCTTTCCGTCTTCTCGCGCCTGTCGATGCCAAGGACGCCAGACGAAAGGCAGTCTCGTGAATCTCCGGGAACATCCCGACGCCCCACCGTCCTTCTCCACCCTGCGCCTGGACCGCATCTCGCGCCGGTTCGGCAAGGTGCCCGCGCTGCGTGAGCTGACCATCGAGGTGGCGCGCGGCGAATTCCTGGCGCTGCTCGGCCCCTCAGGCTGCGGCAAGTCCACCACTCTTGCCTGTCTTGCGGGCCTCCAGCCGCTCACCTCCGGCGCCATCTGGCGCGACGAGCAGCGGCTCGACGGCCTGCCCGCGGAGAAGCGCGGCTTCGGCATGGTGTTCCAGAACTACGCGCTCTTCCCGCACCTGTCCGTGCAGCGCAATGTCGAGTTCGGCCTCGCCATGCGCAAGGCGCCGCGCGCCGAGCGGCAGGCCAAGGCACTGGAAGCGCTGCGCACCGTCCGACTCGCCGACCACCGCGGCAAACGGCCAGGACAGCTCTCCGGCGGTCAGCAGCAGCGGGTGGCCATCGCCCGCGCACTGGCCTTCGAACCGGAGATCGTGCTGATGGACGAGCCGCTGTCCAACCTGGACGCCGGACTGCGAGTCGATCTGCGCGCCGAAATCAAGCGGTTGCACGAGTCACTGGGCCTGACCACGATCTATGTGACACATGACCAGAGCGAGGCGCTGTCGCTCGCGACGAAGATCGTGGTGATGAAGGACGGCGCCGCGGAACAGGTCGGCCCGCCCGAGGAGCTGTACCGCGCCCCGTCGTCCGCGTACGTGGCCCGTTTCATGGGCTACCGCAACACGCTCACCGGCTCTGTCACCTCCGTCGACGCGGACGGGGTGCGCGTCAGCCTCGGCGGGCAGTCGGTGCGCGGCACGTTCATGTCACCGGGCAGCGCGCGCGCCGGCCAGCAGGTCGTCGTCGCGCTCCACCCGGACGACCTGGTGCCGGGGACGGACGGCGAGCGGTCGGACGGCGAGCGGCGATCGGGCACGGGAGCCGCGGGCACCGAGGCGGGTGCCGATTCCGGTTTCGGTGCGAACACCCTCTCGGCGGCCGTGGAGGTCGTCGAGTACCACGGCCGCACGGTCGAAGCCGTGGCCCGTACCGCGGACGGCACCGCACTGCGTATCAAGACCGACCGCCCGCTGACCCGCGGCGACCACTGCGACCTGCACATACCCGCCGACCGCGTGCTCGTCTACGAGGCGGCCGGCGAGAGTGGCGCGGACGAGCTCGAAGCGCTCGCGGAGCAGGTCGCATGAGCGCCGCCGCGCCGACGGCGCCCGCCAGGTCCGGTGCCCAGGACGGCACGCCCGGGCCGAGCACCCTCAAGGCGCGGCTGGCCGAGCGGGGCATCGACCGGATGCTCCTGCTGCTCGTGCCGGCCGTCGCGATCATCGCGCTGCTCTTCGTGTACCCGTTCGTCTACGGCCTGCTGATCTCCTTCAGCCCGCTCAAGGGCGGCGCCTTCGCGAACTACCGCTCCTTCTTCGCCGATCCATTCCTGCGCCAGACCATCTGGTACACGATCCGGCTCGCCCTGCCGGTGGCCGCGGTGGGCCTGTTGCTCGCGGTGCCGCTGGCCTACCGGCTGCGCCGCGACTTCCGCGGCAAGCGCGCGATCACCCTGGTCTTCCTGCTGCCGGTGACGCTGGGCAGTGTGGTGCTCGCCGAGGGCATGACCACGATCTTCGCTCCGCACGGCTGGTTCAACCTGGTGCTCGGCCGGGTGGGACTCGGCCCGGCGACCGTGCTGTACGGCTACTGGGGCACGTTCATCGCCGCGGTGCTGGGCATCGTCCCTCTGATGCTCCTGCTGCTCATCGGCTTCTTCGGCGGGATCGACCCGGCCCTGGAGGACGCCGCCGCGGCGCTCGGCGCTTCTCCCGCGGTGCGCTTTTGGCGGGTGCTCTTCCCGCTGGTGCTGCCGGGCCTGATCACCGCGCTCAGCCTGGGACTCGTCGAGGCGTTCGCCGTCTTCCCGTCCGCGGTGCTGGTCGGTGAGCCGAACGGTGCCACGCATGTGCTGTCGATCCCGATCTACCAGGCGGCCCAGCAGCGCTTCGACTACTCGGCGGCCTCCGCCGACGCCACCATCATGATCCTCGTGGAGATCATCGTCCTGGGTGTGCTCACGTTCATCCGCTCGCGGCTCTACCGCGGCGCGGCGACCGGCGGAAAGGGCTGATCAGCATGGCAACCTCCACCCTCAGCGCGCCGCCGCGAGGCGGCACCGGCACCGGCGGTGCGCCGCGCGCCCGGTGGCGCCGTCGCACCACCGCCACCGGTGTCGTCACCTACGCCGCCGCGGCCTGCTTCGTGCTCATCCTGTTCGGCCTGATCGCCTCCGTCGTCGTCGAGTCGTTCGCGACGTCGTGGCACGGCGGCTGGTGGCCGGACGGACTGACCGGCTGGCTTCTTCTGCTGCCGGTCATGCTGCCGCCGCTGACATACGCCACCCAGCTGTCGTCGCTCATCTACACGGCCGGTTTCGGCGGCACGCTCACCGGTGTGATCGTGTCGAACCTGGTGCCCGCGCTGCCGTTCGTGATCCTGGTGGTGATGCCGTTCGTCGAGCAGGTGCGCCCGGACGTGGAGCAGGCCGCGCGAGTGCTCGGAGCCGGTACCTTCCAGATCTTCCTGCGGGTGGTGGGCCCGCTGCTGCTGCCGGGTGTGCTGGCCGCGTCGATCCTCACGCTGGTACGGGTCTTCGGCGCCTTCGAGCTGACGTTCTTCGTGTCGGGTCCTGGCAGTGAGTCGCTGATCGTGGCGGTGTTCGGGGCCGCGTCCAATCCGGCGGGGTCCACGCCGCCGCTGCTCGCGGCCATGGCCGTCTGCTACATGGGTACGTCCCTGGTGGTGTTCGCCCTCGCGCTGGCCTTCGTCAATCCGACGCAGATCGTGTCGCGGCGGTGAGCGCGAGATGCGGACGGTCACATCCTGACGGTGACCGCGGCGCGACGACGATCAGGCGTGACGACGATCGTGTCACGGCGGTGACGGGAATCAGGAAACCGGAAGAGCCGGAACCCGAAGAGGCGGAGAGAGAACCCATGCCCGATGAGACCCCCCTGCTGCCCGCGGGCGTCGGCCTGTCCCGGCTGCGCGTCTACCCCTGGGAGACCGCGGACCATCTGCACGGCGGCTCCCCGCACATGCATCTGACCTGCACCGAGTGCTACGCGGTGCTCGGTGGCCGCGGCGAGCTGCACACCCTGACCGCCGACGGGCTGCGCCGGGTGCCGCTCGCCGCGGGCGACGCCGTCTGGTTCACTCCCGGCACCATCCACCGGGCCGTCAACATCGACGGACTGCAGGTGCAGGTCATCATGCAGAACGACGGTCTGCCCGAGGCCGGGGACGCCGTCATGACCTTCCCGCCTGCACATCTGGCGGATCCCCAGGCGTACGCCGCCGCCGCGGCCCTCGGCGACGGCCTGCCCGCCGAGCGGCAGGAACGCGCCCGTGCCCGGCGGGACCTGGCGATCCAGGGCTTCGAACGGCTCGTCGACGACGTCGAGAACGGCTCGGGCGAGGCGTTGCAGGAGTTTTACCGGTCGGCGGCGGCGCTGGTGGCCGGGCGTCTGGACACCTGGGAGGCGGCCTGGCGCGCCAAGGCCCTGGCCGCCGCGGAGGCGACCGGCGCCCAGATCGCGGCGCTGCGCCGCGGCGACGTCGAGCATCTACGGCAGGCCACGGTGGCGAAGATCGCGGCCCCGGAACAGGACGTGCTGGGGATGTGCGGCTTCCTCGCGGTGTATCCGCGCGATCAGGCCGGGATCAAGGGGATCAAGGGGGAGTAGGCGCGCCGGCTCGGGACAGGCCGAAGGCGGCGGTCAGGCCGCCTCGGCAGGCGCATGGTGGGCGGCACGGCTGCACTTGGTCGCGGCCGACCATCCGGGCCTGGCGCCGACCGTGCCGCGGGCACACAGCGCCGCGGCGCGGTCCGCGGCACCCCGATGCGGGCGAGCGCGGCCCGTGGGGCAGAGTTCTACGGAACGTACCGCGATGACCTGCATGGCCGGACGGGACGGGCACGGCGCGCAGGTGGCACGGTTCGCTGACGCAATCATGGCCCCGATGGCTATTGCCCGTTCTGATCCATCGATCTAGGCTTCATGGAAAGCGGTTTCCATCCTGTGGGGCAGAGCCGCCCCCAGGCCGGGAAGGCCGCCGAACCCTTCGACCGGGAGTGCTCGTTGTCCGTCAAGCCCCTTCGTACCGCCATCGTCGGCACCGGGAACATCGCAAGCCGTCATGCGTCATCGTTGCAGCAGATCGCCGAGGAGACGGGCCAGGTAGAGCTGGTCGCGGCGGCCGACACCGACTCGGGCAGGCTGGCCGACTTCGCCAGTAGTTTCTCGCTCACCGGTTACACGGACGTGCACTCCCTGCTCGCCGCCGAGCAGATCGACCTGGTGCACATCTGCACCCCGCCCGGCTCGCACACCCCCATCGCGCTGGCCGTCCTTGAGGCCGGCGGTCATGTCGTCCTGGAGAAGCCCGCGACGCTGACCCTCGCCGAGTTCGACCGCCTGATCGCGGCGGAGGAGGCCACCGGCAGGTATGTCGCCACCGTCTCCCAGCACCGCTTCGGCTCTGGTGTGCGGCGGCTGCGCGGGCTGCTGGAGTCCGGTGCGGCGGGCCGCCCGCTGCTCGCCCTGTGCGACACGGTCTGGTACCGCAACCAGGCGTACTTCGACGTCGAGTGGCGCGGACGCTGGGACACCGAGGGCGGCGGGCCCACCATGGGCCACGGCATCCACCAGATCGACACCATGCTCTCGGTGCTCGGCGCCTGGACCTCGGTCAGCGCCGTCGCCCGCAAGCAGGCGCGCGTCGTGGACACCGAGGACGTCTCGCTTGCCCACGTCACCTTCGCCAACGGCGCGGTCGCTTCGGTCGTCAACAGCGTCCTCTCGCCACGTGAGGAGAGCTACCTCCGCTTCGACTTCGAGTTCGCCACGGTCGAGGTCAGGCACCTGTACGGCTACACGGACGCGGACTGGACCGTCACCGCGGCCCCGGGGCACGAGGCGCAGGTCAACGCCGCCTGGGAGAGCGGGCCCACGGCGATACGCAGTGAGCACATCGCCCAGTTCCGCGAGATCGTGCAGGCCCTGCACGAGGGCACCGCGCCCCCGGTCACCAGCACCGAAGCGCGCCGCACGCTCCACCTGGTCGCCGGCATCTACGCGTCCGCCTTCGGCCGCACCCCGATCGACGCCGCCGACCTCGGCTCCGACTCCCCGTTCTATCGGGCGATGCAGGGGGGCGGGCCCGTCTGGTAGCGGCGTGCGGGCCGGCAAGGGCGGTCGGGCTCTGACGGCGGCGGGTCGGCGCCGTCGTTCATGAGCCGGCCTGTCTGACGGCAGGCCGGCTCCCAGGTCGGCTCCGGTGACGGCCGGGGCCGACCGGCGCATTCCCGCGCACATCCGCGCGCCTACGCGTTCACGCCCGCACCTGCATCCTCGAACCCGTGCGCCTCCCTCTCCTGGCAGTGCCGTCAAAGGGAAACCCGCCAGGCTCACGCACGTAATGCAAGCGCTTTCTATCTCAGGCTCACGCCATCCGCAGTGCCGACGCGGCACACGCGGCATTCGCAACAGAGGAAGAGATCACCATGGCACCATCGCTGGAACTTGGCCGGGTAGCGGGCCCCGGCGGTCAGGAACCCGCCAGGACCGGGCTGAGCCTCCTGCACGAGCAGGACAGGGCGCTCGTCGTGCGCTGGCACGACAGCGACCTCTTCCGCTACGTCTACCGGCCCTGGGAGCCGCAGTTGGAGTCCCCGAAGCCCTACTTCCACCCGCTGCGCACCCTCGGCGGCGACCTGGTCAGCCTGTACCGCCCGCACGACCACGTCTGGCACAAGGGCATCTCCCTGGCGCTGTGCAATGTCGGCACGGAGAACTTCTGGGGCGGCCCGACCTACACCCGCGCCGCCCAGGCCTACCAGCACCTGGACAACAACGGCGAGCAGCGCCACACCGGCTTCGAGCAGCTTGAGGTGACCGGCGACGGCGAGCAGGTGCGGGTCGTCGAGACCCTGGACTGGATCAGCCAGGCCGGCCAGAAGATGTTCACCGAGCGCCGCAGCTTCGCCGTCCGACCGCACCCCGAACAGGGCGCCTGGCAGCTGTCGTACTCCTCGCAGCTGATCAACACCAGTGGTGCGACGGTCGACTTCGGCAGCCCGACCACCAAGGGCCGCGAGGCCGCCGGCTACAGCGGCCTGTTCTGGCGCGGGCCGCGGTCCTTCTCCGGCGGTGTCGTGGTGACGCCCGAAGGCACCGGCGGCGATGAGCTGATGGGGTGCAGCGGACCCTGGCTGGGCTTCGTGGGGCGGCACGACGGCGCGGGGGTGGGCTCGACCCTGGTCTTCCGCGACCACGAGACGAACTACAACTTCCCCACCAAGTGGTTCGTGCGGTCCGGCATGTACGCGGTGGTCTGCCCGGCGCCGTTCTACGACGAGGAGCACCCTGTCGCCGACGGCGAGGCGCTTGAGCTGCGCTACGACGTCCTCATCGCCGACGACGTGCGCGACGTGGACGGCTGCGCGGAGCTGGCGAAGACGGCCGGCGACCACGACCTCCTCACCGCGGGCTGAGAGGCGGACAGGAGCCCACGCACGGCCGACTGGGCGGCCGTCAGCGCCCCGCCGGCCTCGGTAGACCGTGGCCGGCGGGGCGGGCGCCAGGAGGGCGCACACGGGTTCGAAGTCGAGGGGAGATGTCGCACTCTCGGTGAAATCACCGAAGTGCTGGCTGGAATATGCCACTGGGATTGCAGAGGTATGTCGGGTCCGATTGCCCGACGCAGGGCCCCGCCCTGACCCGTGTTCCGAGGCTCTGGCACAGTGGCGCAGGTGACAGACGGACGCGGATGTCCAATGGTTTTCTGCAGTCGTATTCCTTCTACGCCGCGAACAGCACTAACATCGCGCCACTATGACGCCGCGTACGGGAGTGGCGTTTGTTCGATGCTGCACGCTGCTGCGGGGGAAAATGGCTTCGCGTGATCGCGGGTCGAGGCGGAAGCGAGACCGTGGCCAGGTCTCCCGTCTCGGTTCGCTCCGAATGGTTCTGGTCTTCCTGACCGTCATTCCCAGTCTGGCGCTGTTGGGCCTGTGGGGTCTGAACACCGCCCAACTGGGCCTGGACTGGCAAAGACTTGCTCAGCAGGACGCTCTGACGGACCAGACTGCGGCTCTCGCCCGCAACGTCACGACACAGCTCCAGGAGGAGCGCCGCATCACCGGCGGGGCGCTGGCCTCCAACCACACCTCGCCGACCGCCGAGCTGACCGCCCAGCGGCGGCGCACCGACACCGCGGTCAAGGCGTTCCAGGACGCCACCGACGGCGAGCTCTCCAGTCTGCTGCGCAAGCAGCTGCGCGACGCGCTCGTCGACGACCGTAACTCGCTCACCCAGGTCAAGGGCATCCGCACCGCCATTGACGAGGGCACCATCACCGCCGAGATCTCGTTCCAGTCCTTCACCGGTGTGATCGAGTCCAACCTGGCGTACTTCGAAGCCCTCGGCAACGCGGACAACGGCGAGTTGGTCGCCGCGTTCAAACCGCTGACCGACCTGATGTGGGCCGACGAGATGCTGTCCCGCGAGGACGCGGTGCTCACCTACAGCTGGGCCGCGGACGAGATCCGCGATGTGGACCAGTCCAACTTCAGCCAGTGGATCGGCACCCAGAACTTCCTTCTCGAAAGCGAGATCACCCCTCGGCTGACCAATGCCGAGCGGCTCAGCCTCCAGGACCTCCAAGGCAACGATGCGTGGAACACCAAGCTGATGGTGGAGGCCATCCTCGCCAGGCACCACCCGGTGGACCCGACGGTGCTGCCGTTCACCAGTAGTGAGTGGCGGCAGGCGATGACTACGGTGCAGCCGCTGTTCACCAAGGTCATCGAAGAGCGCGCCGCGGTGGACGACTCCGTCACCAAGTCGGCCGTGCACGACCTTCAGGTGCGGGTGTGGACCTACGCGGTCATCTGCCTCGGCAGCGTCATCATCGTGATCACCCTCAGCGTGCTGCTCACCGGATCACTGCGCCGCCGCATCCTCGCCCTGCGCGACGAGGCCGCCCGTCTGGAGACGGAGCTGCCCGGGGTGATGGAGCGGCTGCGAAGCGGCGAGGACGTCGACGTGGACACCGAAGTCCGCGAGGTGGCCTACCGCGACGACGAGATGGGCCGGCTCGGACAGGCGCTCAACCTCGCCCGGCGCACCGCCGTCGAGACCGCCGTGCGCGAGACCGAGCAGCACCGCGGCTTCCAGCGCATGCTGCAGCGCATCGCCCGCCGCACCCAGCTACTCATCGGCCTCCAGCTGAAGAAGCTGGACGAGATGGAGCGCGGCCAGGAAGACCCCGAGATCCTTGAGGGCCTCTTCGACCTGGACCACCTCACGTCCCGGCTGCGCCGTTACGAGGAGAACCTGGTGGTGCTCGGCGGCGGCCAGCCGCAGCGCCGCTGGCGCAAGCCGGTACGCGTCGTCGACGTGCTGCGCGCCGCCCTGGGCGAGGTGCAGGACTACCGCCGCATCAGGATCGAAGTCGCCGACGGGCTCTGGCTGTCCGGCCGCGCGGTGGGCCCTCTCGTCCACATCCTGGCCGAGCTGATGGAGAACGCGGCGGCCTTCTCCCGGCCGCCGAGCCCTGTGGAGGCGCGTGCCACCATGGCCGTGCGCGGCCTCGCCGTGGAGATCGAGGACCGCGGCCTGGGCATGGAGCCCGAAGACTACGACCGCATCAACCTCATGATGACCGACCCGCCAGAACTCGACGTGGTCTCCCGCGCCGAGGACGCCCGGCTCGGCCTGTACGTGGTGTCACGGCTCGCCTCCGGGCTCGGTCTGCAGGTCGAGTTCCGGCCGTCGGTGTACGGCGGCGCACGGGTGATCGTGATGGTCCCGGGCGACCTGGTCGCACAGCCACCCGGAGAGGACTCCGGCCAGCCGGCCGTGCCCGCCCAGGCCCGGCACACCGGCGCGGCGGCTGGTTCCGCCGCACTCTCCGGCGTACCGTCCGGAGGTCGGGACCCAGGCGCGCCGAACGGGTCCCAGGAGCCGGACACCGCCTCGGCACCCGCGGCACCCGTGACGGGCCTGACCGCGGCGCCGGCACCGTGGCACGCGGAAGCACCGGAGTACGGGGGAGCGTCGAACCAGGTGGCAGCATCGGACGCAAGCGGCAGACGGGAGGAGCGCGGCGGCCCAGGCCAAGCCGGACCGCGCCACCCTCGAAAGACGCCGCACACGGACCAACCGGCAGCCCCGGATCACGCCGCGTACGCGCAGCGCGCCGGGCATCAGGACCAGGCACCGTACGCCAACCCGATACGGGCGGAGCACGCACGGGCAGAGCACGCACGCGCGGAGCACCCGCCCACGGAAGACGTGCGTGCCGAGTCCGCACAGCCGGCGGCGCCCGCCCCGCCGTACCCCTCATGGGCCGTGCGCACGCCGCCCGCGGACCCGCCCAGGGCATCCGAGACGTCCGCCGGGGTCGACGGCACACGGTCGGCCGGGCTGCCCGGTCTGCCGGGCCGCTCGCGCGGGCGGGCGCTGGAGCAGGCGCTGTCCGGCGCCGACGGCCCCACCGACGACCTGAACCCGCTGCCCAAACGCGTCCGTCAGGCCAATCTCGCCCCCGGCCTGAAGGAACCGCCGAAACGGTCTCGGCGGTCCGGTGGTGACGAGCCGCCCGATCCGGCGGACGGCGCGCGGAGTGCGCGTTCCGGCGCCGCCATCGGCGCCTTCCAGCGGCAGTCGCGCCTCACCCGCGATACCGCGCGCCCGGCGGAATCGGCGCCGGGCGAGGACCGCGCCCCGGCCGGCGAAGCCACACCGCAATCCCGCTCGAACCACACGGAAGATGCCCCATGACACAGCGAACCACTGCGACCGACCGGGACCTGGACTGGCTGCTGGACGGCCTGGTCGCACAAGTCGCGGGCACCCGGCACGCCATCGTCCTGTCCGACGACGGCCTGGTCGTCAGCCAGTCCGACACCATCGACCGCAATGACGCCGAACGCCTCGCGGCCATAGCCACCGGTCACCAGAGCCTGGCCCGAGGCGTCGACGACCTCTTCGACGGCGGTGCGGTGCGTCAGGTCATCGTCGAACTGGCGGAGCTGTGGCTGTTCATCACCTCCGCGGGCCGGGGCACGCACCTTGCCGTCGTCGCCTCGCAGGACGTGGACGCGGAGGTCATGGCCGTCGCCATGCACACCCTGATCCAGCAGGTCGGTAGGAGACTGGGCACCGAGCACCGTTCGGATGCCGCGATGCGCGACGGTGGTGGATTTGGGTGAGCCACTGGACGGACGGCCTGGAGCCGGACGCCGATGACTCACTGGTCCGGCCATTCACGATCACCAGGGGCCGCACCGCATCCGAGCACCGCGATCTCGAACTGATCAGCGTCATCATCACGATCACCTCCGAGGACGACCCGGCGATCGAACGCGGCCTCGAACCCGAGCACCGGAAGATCCTGGACCAGTGCCGCAGACCTGCCGTCGTGGCGGAGGTCGCCGCGCATCTGAACCTTCCGGTGTCCGTGACGAAGATCCTGATCGGTGACCTCATCGAGTCCGGCCGCCTCACGGCCCGCTCCCCGGCCCGCACCGGCGGCGGCTCGGTCCTGGACCTGAACATCCTCCAGGCGGTGCGCGAAGGCCTCGAACGGCTGTGAGCTGACGTGGTCTGCCTTGACCTGCCCGGGCTCGCGGAAGCCTGGCCAGGTCGGCGGGACCTGCCATGACCTGCGGAAACGTGCGGCGGCTCACGGCAGTTGACGGAACTTCTCAGAGACTCACGGCACCGCACGGAGACTTTCGAAAGACAAGCGGCGCAGCAAACAGGAGAGCGAGAGCCATGGCGCGCTACGACGAGATCAAGTTCCGGGCGGTCACCACGCTCCAGAGGCGGGTGGCCAATCCGATCCAGCGGCGGATGCCCAGCCAGACACTCCTGGAGACCACCGGCCGCACGTCGGGCCTGCCCCGGCGGACACCCGTCGGCGGCCGGGTCATCGACGGCGCGTTCTGGATCGTCTCCGAGTTCGGCGGCAAGTCGCAGTACGTACGGAACATCGAGGCCGATCCGCGGGTCCGGGTCCGCATCCGAGGCCGGTGGCATACCGGCACCGCCCACCTGCTGCCCGACGACGACGCCCACGCCCGCCTGAAGGCGCTGCCCCGCCTCAACAGCGCGGCCGTCCGCGCGGTCGGCACCGACCTGCTGACCCTGCGCGTCGACCTCACCGCAGACGGCGCGGACAAGTAGCCGGACGGGCAGGCGAGACGAGTAAGCAGACGGGCAGGCGAACGAGCAGGCGGGCAAGCAGGCAAAACGAGTAGGCGTATCGGTCGTCAACTGGTCGCTGTGTTCAGCCAGTTGACACCGACAGCAGCCTGAGCCATCGTGGGAGCGCTCCCATAAGCGCGGGTGTGCACACGCCCGCGCCTCCCGGCGGACAGAGGGTGCAGACCATGGGTCTTCGGCAGACGGCAGTCATGAGAAGCGCACAGGGACGGGGCACGGCCCCGGGCAGGACACGGGAGTGGGGCACACGGGCCCGGTTGAGGGCGCTGGCGGTGGGGGCTCTCGCCTGCCTCACCTTCGCGCTGCTGTCGCAGGCACCGTCGACGGCGGCTGTCGCGCCGCCCGTGGACACGCCCGTCACCGGGAACGCCACCCACTTCGACGGCCTCGGCTCTCCCTACGGCGGCTGCGGACTTCCGCAGGCCGAGCTGGAGAGTCAGGATTTCGTGGCGCTCAACGTCTACGACACGCCGGGCGACTACTCCTTCTACCCTCGTCCCATCCCCGCCGACCAGGCGGACAAGATGGGCGTGTGGGACAACGGCCACAACTGCGGACGGTGGGTCCAGGTCAGCGTCGGCGATTACTGCAACGGCACGAACGACGGTGCCCAGAGCCAGCCCTTCTGTCGCAACGGCGGCTGGGTCGCCGACGAGTACAACGGTGCCACGCTGAACATGCTGGTGGCCGACAGCTGCGGCGACAGCAACGCCTGGTGCCGTGACGACCCGTACCACCTGGACCTCGTCACCAACTCGCTGAACAACTTCCAGTTGAACGGCGCGCCCGTCAGCGGCCTCGGCAACAAGTGGAACAACCGCCACGTCTCCTGGAAATTCATCTCCGCACCCGCCTACAGCGGCGACATCAAGGTCGGCTTCCTCCAGGGCGCCCAGACCTGGTGGTCGGCCATCTCCGTCGCCCACCTGCCCAACGGTATCCACGGTGTGCAGTACATGGGCCAGGACGGCACCTGGCAGGACGCCGTGATGAACAGTGACATGGGCCAGTCGTTCATCATCAAGCCCACGGTCACGGCCGGTACGCACTACCAGATCCGGGTCAGCGACGTCGACGACAGCCTCATCAACGACGGCCGCGTCTACACCTTTGACCTTCCGTCGTCCTGCGGCACCCAGTGCAGCCAGGCGTTCACGGAGGTCCCGTACACGACATCGTGACGGGAGCGCGAACATGGCTCCTTCAGTGACAAGGTGCGCCCAGTGCCACGCAGGAAAGCGGCTGTGGCGCTGGGCGCACCTTGCACAGCGAGTGCTCGCCGCTCAGTTCATCGAGGACGCCGGGGCGGACGAGCTCGCGGAGCCGGGCAAGGAGAGGCTCCGGTCGCGCGGGAGCCTTCCCTGTCCTTTCTGCGATATGCGCTTGCCCGCACCCGACGCCGCTGCGGATTACGGCCGGCCCTCAGCTTCCGATCAGCGCGACCCAGGTCTGCGGGCCCACCACGCCGTCGACCGCGAGGCTCTGCTTTCCCTGGAAGCTCCTGACCGCCGAGTCCGTGCTCGATCCGAAGCTGCCGTCGACCGTGAGGCCGTAGCCTTGGGCGTTCAGCTCGGTCTGGACGGCGAGTACGGCGTCACCTGAGGCGCCGGTGGAGACGGTGCTGATCAGCTTGGACCAGGTCTGGTCACCGATGACCCCGTCGGCCGACAGGCCGTTCGCGCTCTGGAACGCCTTGACCTGTGTGAGCGTGGCCGCGCCGAAAGAGCCGTCGGCGGTGGTCGTGTAACCGCGGCCGGTCAGCAGGTGCTGGGCGGCCTCGACGTCCACACCTGAGCTGCCGTTCGACAGGCTCGGCCAGGACGGGGTCGGGGTGCCGGAGTCGCTGAGGTTCACCGGACGGTACGGCTTGAACTCGCTGCCTGAATCGAGGCCGTAGGTCAGGACGCGGTGGTCCGTGCCGTGGCCGCCGCGCTGTTCGTAGGCGTCGTAGGCGGTGTGGGACGAGTCCGTCCAGCCCGCGAAGATCACCACATGCCGGGTGGTGTTGGTGCCGGTGGCGTCGATCAGCAGGTCGCCGGGCGTGAGGCTGCTCAGGCTGATCGGGGTCGTCAGGCTGCTGTTGCCCGCCAACTCCACGGTGTTGGGCCCTGGCTTCGACAGTCCGAGCGTCATGGAGACGTAGCCGGAGCAGTCCTGGCGGTAGCCGTCGGACCAGATGGATGTCTGGCTGTAGGGCACCTGGACGCCGTTGTTGGCGGTCAGCCAGATCGCCGCGCGGCGCAGCATTTCGGCCCGGGTGATGGTCGCGGCCTGGACGCTCGGAGCCGCCTGGCTCACCGTGCGCTGCGCGGGCGAAGCCGTGGCGATCGACGGAGCGATCGCGGCACCGCTGACTATCAGGCCCCCGGCGACCGCCGTTGCCAGGGATATTCGGGCCCGGTGGGCCATTCGGGAAAGGTGCGGCACTGCGCCTCCTGGGGTGGGGAGAGGATGTGGCCCCGGGCCTGTGTGCCGGGTGCGGCACACGAGGTCGGGGTGCCGTCTGTGACGTCCGGCCGGGAGATGGTGCCCGGCGCGCCATGAGCCTGAAACCAAGTCAGGCCGCGCCCCTGCCCGTCCGGCATCCCGGGACGGCCCGACGTCGCCATGCGACACCTTTCAACGTCGACGAGTCCGTCATCTTCACCACCTGGAACCCGTGGAGCGATCCCATCGACCCCATCCACACGGAGACGGAGCAGCTCGGCCCGGTCACCACCGACGCGAACGGGCAGTTCAGCATCCCGAACGTGCTGGTCGACCACGTCGGGGCCAGCAGCCTCCTCGACTCCGCCCACGAGGTGGACTTCGCCGCCACCTATGACATGGACGGTGACGACAACCAGTTCGTGATCATGTCGGCGCCGCGTGACTACTACACGACGGGACGGCAGTACGACCTGCCGGTGGCCCACAAGTCGCTGTAGCCCGGTCGCCGGCACCGGCACGCCGGCATCGGCATCGGCATTGGCACCGGCGCGGTCGCGGATCCGAGGACCGGACAGGGCGCCCCCTGATGGAGGCGCCCTGTCCCACGTCCCTGAGATGCCTCTCCGTGGCTCCTACTGAGGCTTGAAGGAACGGATCTGGTAGTTGCCCTGGAGGTTGCCGCGGTTGCCGGAGGTGGTGGAACCGACCCGTGCGTTGTAGTTGGTCTGCTTGTAGTACTGCACGCGGTGTGGAGTTCTGTTCCGCACGGAGAGCACGTTCTTGCCCTTCTGGATGAAGGAGCAGTCGTCGGCGGTGTTCGCCTTGCGGGACTGCGACCACTGGCAGCGGGTGCCGCCGCCGTTCCAGCCGCTGTAGATGCAGAAGTATCCGTCGGTGCAGTCGTAGGCCGCCCGGGTGCCGCCGGCCGGCGCTGGGGCCGCGGTCGTGGCCGCGGTTGCGGTGGGGACGGCACCAAGAGCGGCGATGACGGCAGCCGCGGCGACGGCGAAGGACCGGATGCGACGCATGGCTGAGCTCCTATTCCTCGTCGGCCTGCCCGGGGCGGGTGCGCAGCTCGGGCAGGCCGGGAAATCCCCCGGTGAGCAGGGGAGCTACCAACCACCAGAATGATCCATCAAGGCCAAGGAAACGGGCATATGGCAAGTAACTGTCAGTAACCTTCGGCAGGTGTCGAGAACACGGACCGTGCGCGCCGCAGGCCGCGTCGGATCCGTTCGGGATGCGCTGTCACAGTGCCTCCCGCCGGACGAGAAGTGCGAGCACGAGCGCGCCGGGCAGCAGCGGGAGCCAGACGGTCAGCATGCGGTAGCCGATGACGGTGGCCGTGGCGAGGGACGTCGGAGTGCCGCTCGCGGTCAGCGTGAGGACCAGCGCCGCGTCCACCGAGCCGATACCGCCCGGTGTGGGCACCGCCGCGCCCGCCGCGTTGGCCGCGAGATAGGCGAGCGCCACGTGCGGCCATGTCAGCGGCAGTCCGAGCGAGGCACCGACGGAGGCGACCACGCTCGCCTGGAGCAGCGGAAAGGCCGCCGCGCCACCCCACAGGGCGAGTATCCGGCTCGGCCGGGAGTGCAGTGCGCGGGCGTCGGTCAGGGCGGTGCGCAGGAACGCGGTGACCAGGTGGCGCACGGGGCGCACTGCGGCGAGCAGCAGGACCACGGCGGCCAGTGCGGTGACCGCGCCCGCGGTGGCCAGTGCCAGGGTCCGCCCGTCCGGGGCGAGTGGGCCGAGCCGCGGGGCCGTGCCGCGGGTGGCGAGCAGTACGAGGATCAGCAGGACCGTTGCGACCGGTTTGACCAGGGAGTACAGGGCGAGGGACGCGGTGGCGCGGGGCACTTCGATGCCGCGGCGGCGCAGCAGGCGCAAGGTGACGGCATGGGCGCCGAGGCCGGCCGGCAGGATGTGGTTGGCCGCGCCCGCGGCGAACTGCGAAGCGAGCAGTACTCCCGGCGGCAGCCGTTCGGGAACGGCGCCCTGCCGGATGCACGAGGTCGCCACCCAGCCCAGGCAGGTGAAGACGCCACCGGCCAGCAGCCAGCCCGGGTCCGCGGTGGCCAGCCGTGCGACACCGTCGTGCAGCACATGCCGGTTGGCTGCCGTCCACACCCCGATCAGCAGGAGCGGCAGCAGGCACAGGGCCTGGCGGACACGGTGTTGCGCGCGGAACCGGGAACGGCCCGGGACGGGAACCGGAGCGCCAACGGAGACGGCGGCGAGAGCGGAGCCGGGAACGGGAGCTGGGACAGCGGTGGGCGGCGTCGGGGCCGCCTCGGCGAGCTCGAAAGAGGACACGGGGCACGCCGTTTCTGTCCCGCGCCCGCACGGGGATGCGGGGCGGACGGGTCTGAGCGGGACGGGCGGACAACAGGAGCATTCCCGTCCTGCGTGACGACACGGTGTCCTGGAGCGGAAGATGCGTCAGCCGTCGCAGGCGGCGTGCGGAGGGTGACCGTAGGCGCGGGCCGCCGCGATACGGTCGCGGCATGGCTGACGTCCGGTTGACCACCGCTTCGTTCCTCGTGCTCGGCATCATCGACAAGCTGGGCGAGGCCAGTCCGTACGACGTGAAGGTGGAGGCCGCGCGCACGGTGGCGCCGTTCTGGTCGGTGCCGCACGCGCAGGTGTACGCGCAGTGCGACCGACTGCTGGCGGCGGGGCTGCTGTCGGAAGTACGGCAGGAGGGCGGGCGGCACCGCCGGGTGATGCGGCTGACCGGCCGGGGCGGGACCGCTCTTCGGGAGTGGCTCGCCGACCCTGAGTTCGTACCGGTGGAGGCACGTGAGCGCGGCATCCTCAAGCTCTGGTTCGGCGCCCGCCCGGAGATCGTCGCCCCGGTGCAGGCCACCGAGCACCGCCGCACGCTCAACGAGTACGAGGAGCTCGCTGAAAGCGTCGGTGAGCAGTTGGCGCGCGGTGAGCGCGAGGCACTTGAATTCGGCATCCGCTACGAGCGGATGATGGTGGACTTCTGGCAGTGGGTGGACGAACGCGGCGCGTGACGTCCCGCCTGACCATGCCGACCGGCCGAGGGCGGGCGCCGCTGCTGCTCCGGCGCCCGCCCTCGTGCTCAGTCCAGGTCAGGGCCTGGCGCGCAGGACGCCGAGCAGTCCGTTGGCCTCGTCGTTGATTCCTGCCGCGAACCAGACCGCGTCCCGGCCGCCGGACTGGGCGGTGCCGCGCAGCAGACCCCACAGTCCGGGAATCCTGATCGGGTGCCCCTTGCCGTCCTTGACGGTGCCCTCGAAGTGCCCGGTGCGCGGGTCGAAGACGTTGATGCGGCCGTCTCCGAAGTTTCCGACGAGGAGGTCGCCGGAGAACTTCCCGAATCCCTTGGGCGCCACCTCAAGACCCCACGGCGAGTTGAGCACACCGCACTTCGCGAAGCGCTGCAGCAGCTTGCCCTTCGTGCTGAACACGTCGATGAAGCCGTTGCCGGGACCTGCGACGTCGTCTTCCTTGTCGGCGTCCTGCTTGGCGTACGTCACGAACACCTTCGAGCCGATGAGCTTGACGTTGAACGGCGCGAAACCGCGCGGGATGCGGGGGTCCTTGAAGCGGCCGGCGGAGGGCTCCAGGCGGAAACGGCCGTCGAAGACGTCGATGCGTGCGTCACGGAAGTTCGCGACCAGCAGCTCCGGCTTCTCGTCCGTCATGGAGCTCTTGTTCTTCATGTTCTTCATGGAGCTCTTGTGCTTCTCGCCGGGCACCAGTGTCAGGCCCTTGAACACGGCGTTCTCGCCGTCGCTGTTCTCGTGAGCGACCCGGACGGCGTGCGTCAGGGACACGATCGGATTCCACGCGAAGAGGTCGCCGTCCTCTCCCGCGAAGATGAACCGGGCGGGCACGCTCCTTCCGAAGAGGCTGAGCCGGAAGTCGTTGGTGTCGTTGCGCACGATCCCGGTCGGCGCGCCGCCCGGCGGGATCGACACCACCAGCGGTGAGATCCTGACCGGCTGCCCGCGCCTGGCTCCCGAGTACATCGTGGACTTGTCGCTGCCGTTGTCCGAGACCCACACCGCTCCGGTGCGCGCCGCCGCCAGGCCCCAGGGGTTGACCAGGTTCGGGTCGGTCTTCTGTGCCCTGCCCGGGATGTCGGAGACGAGGTCGACTTCCTGGAAGCTGCGATCCGACCGCGCCGACGGGTGCCCTCCCGGCGGTGTCGCGGCCGACAGGGCGCCGACGGCGCCCAGGGCCACCGCACCCACCATCAGCCGTCTGGTGAGTGTTCGGGATCGACGGACGGACGCCTGTTGTGCCGACGCCTGCTGTGCCATGGAGATGCTCCTCTACGCAAAGGACAAAGTGCTCTAAATCATCACATATCACTTAAATCGTTCGCGTCATCGCCAGGGAGCCAGGGTGCCCCGCACGGGTTACCGCCGACGCGGCAACCGGCGGCGCGGCAACCGGCAGTGCGCTCATGGGCTCCTGCGGGACGTTGACCGCCGTGGCGGATCGCCGTACCTTCGCGTTCAGGCGATAGTCCAGACAGGACTATCGTGCGCCGCCCGGGCGAGGTCAGTGACGAAGGAGCAGCCGTGCACCGACCGAGGAAGATCACCTGGGGCAGGGTGGCCATGGTCGCGGTGGTGGCCGTCTGCGTGGCCTACGCACCGATCGCGATGACCGACCTGTGGCCCTACGCGCACCCGGGCGCACCCGCGTTCGGAAACTGGGTGATGTCTCACATGGTGTCGCCCCACTATGTCGCCGACGTCGTCGTGAACCGCCTCGGCCCCTACCGCCACAGCCTGATCCCGCTGATCGTCCACTCGGTCCTCGGCGGCGCGCTGATGCTCCTGGGCCCCGTCCAGCTGCTGTCCGCCGTGCGCCGCCGCATACGCCTGCACCGCGCCATGGGTGTGGTGTTCGCGCTGACGGTGTACGTCTCGATGGCAGGCGCGGCGGTCTATCTGGCACGCACCGCGCCCGCGGACGCGTTCAGCGGGGCCGTGTTCTGGATCGTGCTCGCCACCATCCTGGTGGGCACGGTGACGAGCGTGACGTTCGGCATCGCCGCCGCCGTCCGCGCTCTTCCCGGCCTGCACCGCCGCTGGATGCTGCTCTGCTACGGCTTCCTGATGACCGCGCCGCTGCTGCGCCTGGAGTGGGGCGGGCTGCCGTGGCTGCTGCCCGGGCTCACGATGGCGGAGATCAACCGCATCGCGATCATGCACCTCGGCTCGGTGGTCGCCTTCGGTGCGCTGGTGGCCGCGCGTGCGCTGGACCGGCGCGAGCCGCCGGCCCCGGCGGAGCAGTCGGCTGCGGCGGCGCGCACCTGGGTGCCGCTGCCGGTGCTCGCCGTGGCGCATGTGGCGGGTGCCGTCGCTCTGGTGCTGATCGCGCGAGCGTTTGTGGAGTGGGGGGTGCAGGGGCGGCGGCTGCTGGGCGGGTATCTCGTGCCGTATGGCGCGGCGTACGTGATCATGCTGGTCTGCCAGTGGCGCGCGGGCCGGGCCGGGCGGACGTGGGCGCGTGAGGAGTGGCGCCTGCACCTGGCCGCGCTCTGTCTGGCGCCCGTCTTCTCCGCCCTGGCGGCCCTGGCATTCGAACGGTATCCGGGGCTCGATCATGAGACCGCGCTGTGCGCCGGGGTCAGCGTGGGCTGCGGCATGCTGGCGTTCGCGGCGACCGCCGCGGTGAGCCTGCGGGTTCTCGCGCCCGGGGCCCGGGTCAGATCCGGCCCTCCGCGACCCGTTGTGCGCGAGGCATCGTCAGGGTGAGCCGGGCCGGGTCGGTGGCGGTCCACCGGCTGCCCGCGCCGTATACGGGGCGCAGGACGTACACGTCGTCCTTCTCGACATCGGTGATGACGGCCTGACGGTCGGTGGCGGCGTCGTACACCTGGTCGCCGATCCAGAGGACGCCAGGGGCGGGGCGGCTGGTCATCGGTTGGTTCCTTCCGGTGCGTGGCCCGCTGCGCACTCCTGTGCGCGGTTCACCGCGCGGCGGTCGAGTTCGCCCCAGACGCGTTTGCCCCACGGAAGAGGGTCGGTGCCCCAGCGGGTGGTCAGTTTCCCGATCACGGCGAGGCCGCGGCCGTTGGTCGCCGTGTGTTCCGGGTCGCACGGAACCGGAAATTTCGGGGACTTGTCGACGACGCCGATGCGGATGGTTTCCGGTGCGAGGCGGGTGACGGTGACGCGGATCAGGCGGCACGGGGCGTGCAGCACCGAATTGGTGACCAGTTCGGAGACCACGAGTGCGGCGTCATCGGCGAGTTCGTCCAGGGCCCAGGTGAACAGGGCGGTACGGATGAGCCGACGGGCGTCACAGGCGCTTGCGGGGACGCACCGGAAGGTCTCGCTGTAGGCGGGGTGCCCGGTGGGGCTGGGGGCGACGGTCACGGGCATCTGGACCTCGTCCTCGGTGACTGGGAGGGGGTTGATGTGACAGTCAACGATGCGTGATTACATTGAGTCAGGAAAGCGATGCACTCCGTACGATGCGGCGACCGGAAATTTCAAGAGGTGTCACTTTTGCCCGTCGGAGCCGGATGGCTACCGTGAGCCTCATGCAGGAGAACCAGAAGCTCGTGCGTCGCATGGCCGAGGCGGGCTTCACTCAAGAAGCGTTGGCCGAAGTCGTGAACAAGTACCTGCGGAGCGCGGGGTGCGACGGAACCGTCAGCGACCGCACCGTCCGTTACTGGCTGGCCGGGAAAGTACGTTGTCCGTACCCTCGGCAACGGGAAGCATTGGAAGCAGTATTCGAATGCGCCATTGTCGATCTGGGCTTTGCGCCCCCACGCGGGAGACGGAGCTCGGTCAGCCCACCGGAGGATCCCGTGCGGCGTCGTAATTTCCTCACCGCGACCACAGGAACGACCACTGCCGCAGCCATACCGTTCGTGGCGTCAAGGCCCTCCGTGGGGACATCTGACGTGATCAGACTCCGCGCCGGTCTGGACACGCTCCCTTCCGTCGACCAGAAGATGGGCGGGCACGGCGCGCTGGAGCGTCAGGCCATGTCCGGTGCGGGCCGGACACTGGAGTTACTGAAGCAAGGAACGACGCAGCGTGTTCGGCAACGGCTGTACGCGGTGGCAGCGGGATATATGTCAGCTGCCGCATGGTCTGCGATTGATGACTTCTGCCTGGACCGTGCCAAGAACCACCTGACGCAGGCCCTCTCCATGGCGCGCATGTCCAACGATCCAGCGGCTGAGCTGCAAGTGTGGAACCTATGCTCGTCACTGGCCTACCAGCGCAACGACTACGTCCTTGCCGTGGATGCCGGAAACGCGGCACAGGCGACTCCCATCACACGACGGGACCCGTTCTTCGCCTCCCTCGCCCATGCCCGTACGGCCATCGGCCACTCCCACGTAGGCGACCGGCAGGCTGCCCGGCGCTCCCTGGGCTACGCCTGTGAAGCACTCGCCAAGGCCGACCAGAAGGCACCCCGACCGGCATGGACAAATTTCTACGGCCCCGGAGAGCTGCATCTCCTCAGTGAGGTTGCCCTTGACCAACTGGGTGACTCAGCCACGGCCGAGGCCAACGGACACAAGGCCCTGGCCACCATTCCCGGTCCGTTCCGCCGCAATCGTGCCATGGCCACCGTCCGGCTTGCCGCTACCCAGCTCCACCAAGGTGAAGTGGATCAGGCGTGCTCCACCGCCGCCGACGTTTTCGACCTGATGGCGGGACAGTACCGCCCAGGCCGGTTGCGTTCGGCACTCGGTGACTACCACCGTGACCTGACGACTCTCGCACCGCGCAACGCCGCCGCACGCGACTGGACCGAGCGCTACCGCACCGAGTGGAGCCGAGCTTGACCACTGCCAACGTGGACATGCGCCACTTTATCCACGATGATCTGCGGAAAATTCGCCAGACACTTCTGGACGTGCACGCTGAAAGGTGAAACGAGCAACGGATATCAGCGGAGTCACGCGCGCGGGATGAACCGTGCCACGCCCTCTCCGGCAGCGATGTGAACGTGGAGATGCCGGTTGTGCTGTTCGTTGCCGAGCGTGGTCAGGACCTGGCACCCGCCGTGCTCTTCGACCACCTGCCGTGCGGCGGACTGGACGACCTCCAGTAGCTGAGCCCCTACGACCGCGTCCAGCTCCAGCAGGGATCGCACGTGCTGCTTCGGCACCACGATCACATGGTCCGTCCCGAAACCGGGGATGGGCGGACGGAACGCCAACACCTCCTCGGTCTCCATCACCACGTCGATGTCGATCGTGCGGGGAATGACCTCGCGGCAGTACCAGTCGGGCTCGTCCATGCGTGCCACCCTACGGATTGCCGGGCAGGGCAACGCCACGCGGACGACGGCTAACGCGCGAGGGATGGTTGCCGGTGTGACCAGGGGCGGGCTCGTTCGAGCTGGGCGGCGACACTGATCAGGATGTCTTCTCTGCCGGAAGCGGCGACCAGTTGGACGCCGATGGGCAGGCCTTCCGCGTTCCAGTGCAGCGGCAGACTGATCGCCGGTTGGCCGGTGATGTTGAACGGCTGTGTGAAACCGATGTACCGGGCCGACAGCCGCGAGGAGGCGAACGGGTCGGACGGAGGCGTCGCGAAGGCGCCGATCCGGGCCGGCGGCTCGCCGCACGTGGGTGTCAGCAGCAGGTCGAAGCTGTCGGCCCACCATCGGTGCATCTCCCGGCGGAAGCGCGAGCAGGCCCGCGCCGCCCGCACGTAATCGGTCGCGCTCACGCTCCGGGACTGCTGCGCCCGCGCCCAGCTGATGGGCTCCACGTCGTCGGCGGTGACCTCGCGCCCCAGCACCTGCGCCAGGGCTTCCAGCAGGACGCCGGTGCTGGCGGCACCGAGCACCCGCACATGGCGTCTGATACCGGCATCCGACAGGGCGGCGGGCGCGCTGGGTTCGATCCGGTGCCCGAGCTCCTCCAGCAACTGTGCGGCCTCACGCGCGGCCTGCGCGCAGTCGGGATGGACCCGCTCGCCGTCCGGGAAACGGTCGAGCAGCCCCACTCGCAGCGGTTTCGGGTCGGCGTCCAGCTCGCTCACATACGGCCGGCTCGGCGCCGCCGTGCTCACCGCGTCCCCGACACCGGGCCCGTGTACCGCGTCCAGCAGGGCCGCCGTGTCCCGGACGCTGCGGCTGACGCAGAGTTCGACACCGGGACCGGACTCGTCACCGTAGGGCCCGGCGGTGATCCTGCCCCGCGTCGGCTTGAGACCGACCACGCCACAACACGACGCGGGAATGCGGATCGATCCCGCGCCGTCGGTCGCATGGGCGACGGCGACCATCCCCGAGGCGACCGCAGCCGCCGCGCCCCCCGCTCGACCCGCCGGGCGAATGAGCAAGGCTCCACGGATTGCGCGTCGCCCCCCACGCACGAGGTTCCGTCGTGGCCTGACCGGCGAACTCCGGTGTGTTCGTGCGGCCCGCGATCACCAGTCCTGCCGCCCGGAATCTGGAGACCAGCGTGGTATCGGCACGGGAGGGGAGCGCTGCCGCCTTCAACCGCACATTGGCGTTGGCCAGCGGCTGGCCCGCATACGCCGCGATCCAGTCCTTGAGGAGGAACGGCACTCCACGGAAGACGCCGTCGGGCAGCCTGCCGCCGGCGGCAGTTTGGCGCGCATGGTCGAACCAGCGCATCACGACCGCGTTCACCGCCGGGTCGTACGCCTCGATCCGCTCGATCGCCGCCTCCAGCAGCTCCGACGGCGTCACCTGCCCCGAGGCGACCAACGCCGCCTGCTCCGTCGCGTCCAGCCACCGCGTCTCGTCCACCAGACCAGCACCCACAGCCCACCTCCGACCATCCGTCCGACCCAACCACAGCCGACCGTTCTGGCTCACCGAACCGAGTCGACGCACTCACTTCACGGGGCCTCGATGATCAGGCTGACCCTGATGATGCAACCGGGAGTTCGGGTCGGGACGATACTGGATTTCCTTCAGCGTCCGTCGCGCGACTCCGAAGTGTGTATAGCGCACGGATCAGGGCGAATGCGCCGAGCCCCCCGGCGGTGACGGCGAATGCTGCCGGTGGACCGGACCGGTCGACCAGGACACCGCCGACGGCCGTACCCATGGCTGCGCCCAGGTTGTAGGCGGTGTTGATCCACGCACCGGCTTCGGTGCGCGAGCCCTCAGGGATGAGCGCGTCGACGAGCTGGTAGGCCGTGATCAGCAGGACGTCGGCGCACGCTCCGGCGAGCAGCAGGGCCGCCCCCGCGGCCGGCGCGGCGTACACCAGTGCGGGGAGCGCGTAGCAGATGGCGGAGGCAGCGACCAGTACGAGCGGTCGGTGTGCGAGGGCGCCGCGCCAGTGGCCTCGGCCGTACAGCAGCCCGCCGAGTACGCCGCCGGCCGAGAACAGCGTCGTCAGCACCCCGGCCGTCACCGTTCCCCAGGCGGCGACGATCGCGATCTCGAAGAGGGACAGCGCGGCTGCGGTACCCAGCACAAGCAGCAGCAAGGGCATGAACCCCAGGGCGCGCAGAGGGCTTCGGGGACGGACGGCGGCGGGTGATGTCGCGCGCACACTCACCGGGGTCCGGCGCAGGGCCGTTGTCAGCAGGCCGAAGCCGGTGATGACCAGTGCCGCGCACACCGTGAGCACGGCGGGTGCACAGGAGACGGCGATCAGGAACCCACCGAGGACGGGACCGAGCGCGAAGACGGTGGACTCCGCTGCCGTGTCCAGGCTCAGCGCGCACTGCTGCTGCGCCTTGTCCGCGGCCAGCCTGCCCCACAAGGTGCGCATCAGCGGGCCGACCGGAGGTGGGCATATCCCCGCCAGTACGGCGAGGCAGATGGCGAGCAGGGCAGGCAGCCGGGCGGCGCAGGCGGCGGCCAGGGCGGACAGAAGCAGCGCGTAGCAGACGGCCAGGAGCATCAGCGCGGGGGGATGACGCTCGACCAGTCGGGCCCTGACGGGACCGAGCAGGGCTCCGGTCAGTCCGAAGAGGCCGGTTGCGGTACCGGCGACGGCGTAGGAGCCGGTGCCCTCCCGCAGCGTGAGCAGCAGCGGGAGGCCGAGAAGTCCGTAGCAGAGCCGCGCGAGCATAGCGGCGGCGAACAGGTTGCGGGCATGAGGCAGCGCGAGGACAGCGCGATAGGACGCACCGCCCCTGTCGGGGCTTGGCATGAGGCTCTCCGAGGTGGGCGTGCCGGCACCTGGCCATGGCCTGGCCCGGTCACGCGCGGGCATGACGGATCTGCGCGCCGTTTCACCGGCCACCACTTGTCACGAGGACGCGGTGCGGGAACGGACCGGCGATCTGTCAGTGCGGATCGGAGATATACACAGGCGGCAGAATATCCGCCTTCGGTATCCGCATACCAGCCATTTCACCGATGGTGTGCTTCCCTGGCGGATCGGTGACTTCCTGGTCGAGCCGTTACCTCTCCTACTTGCCCGCAGAGGTTGAGACGCTCCGTGAGCTCAGCTGCCGTTCGCTCGCTCGCCTTACCGCTGCCATAAGCGCGCGACCACCCCAGGCTCAAATGGCGCCTACTGCCGGTCTCTTCTCATCCAGCGCGGAGTTGCCTCTGACGTGCGGGTCAGGGTTTAGCGTCTGCGCGCCGTTCCGTTGACGCGGGCGTCGGACGGGTGTGGCTCACGTTGCCGGGCACCGACCCGTCGCCCGCTCACTGACCTCAAGGAGTCGATCATGAAGACACTGCTGCCTGCGACCAGTCGCGAAGTCCGGCTCGCTGCCGTGCCCGACGGGCTGCCCGAGCCTGCGGATTTCGCGGTCGTCGAGACACCGCTGCCCGCTCTGGAGCCGGACCACGTCCTCGTCCGCAACCGGCACTTCCTGGTCTTCGCCGGTCTGCGTACCTTGATCGGCGGAGCCGCGAAGAACACTCCGCTGCCGGGGCTGGAGCCGGGGGACACGCTGTTCGGGCCGGCTGTCGGCGAGGTCGTCGCCGCACCGTCCGGCAGCATGCTGAGCCCCGGCACTCCGGTGACGCACATGCTCGGCTGGCGCGAGTACGCCTGCGTGCCCGTGAGCGGGTGCGCCGTTGTCGATCCGGCATTTCCCGACCCTGTTGCCCAGCTCTCGTCCGGCTCCGCTGCCTATGGAGCGCTGACTCGTGTTGCTCCGGTGCGCGCGGGCGATGTGGTCCTGGTCACCGGTGCCGCCGGCGGGGTGGGGTCGCTGGCGGGCCAGATCGCGCGGCTGCTGGGCGCCGCGCGGGTGATCGGGACCACGGGCTCACCGGAAAAGGCGGCACGTCTGACGTCCGAGCTGGGCTACGACGCGGTGCTCACCGCGGGATCATGGCGCGGCGCGGGGGCTGCCGCCGACCCGAAGACCGCGTACCGGGAGTTCGCCGCGCAGCTGGACCAGGCGGCTCCGGACGGCGTCGACGTCGTGCTCGACCTGGTGGGCGGCCCGCAGCTCACCGCGGCGGTGGACGCGGCCCGGCAAGGTGCCCGTATCGCCGTGGTCGGATCGCTGTCCGGGCAATTGGCCGCCGAGGGCTCCGGAGAGCGCGCGATGGTGGAGATCGACGCCTATCGGCTCGTGCTTCTCGGGGCATCGCTGAAGGGATATCTCGGCAGCGCCCATCCGGGGGTGGAGGAGGAGTGGACCAAGCGGTTCGCGCACTGGCTGCGGTCCGGCGAGATCCGCTTTCCGCTCACCCGGATCGCGGGCATCGAGCGCGCCCCGCACGCGTTGCGGCAACTGATCGCGGGACAGGGATTCGGCACGGCCGTCGTGGATGTGGCCAAGCGTGGTTGACGGCCGGTGCCACGGCAGGCGGAAGATTGTCCGTATGCGGATCGCAGACGCCGCCGCGGCGGTAGGGACGACCCCCAGGGCCTTGCGCTTCTACGAACAGCGCGGGCTGCTGCCGCCACCGCGCCGCACCGCGGCGGGGCAGCGGGACTACAGTCCCGACGAGCTCGCCCTGCTGCGTGTCATCCGGCGACTCCTTGGTCTCGGGCTCACCGTCGAGGACCTGCACCGCATCGCGGACCGGCTGCCTCTGCTCGCCGCAGATCCGCCACCGAACTGCGGCTCCGCGACGCCCGGCGCTCCGGACCCCGGCGGCGTCGGGGCGGGAGTCGTGGCGCAGCGCGTCGCAGCGCTCGACGCGGAAATCGAGCGGCTCACACGGTTGAGAGACGCGCTGAAAGCATCACAGGGCCACTCGCAGCCTCCGCGGCCTCCGCAGTCCCCGCGGCCTCTGCAGCCCTCGGGGCCTGGCCGGAAGTGATGCTCCGGGTGGCCGACTCGGCGGTCAGTCGCGACCAGGATCTGTATGCAATGGCGTCTGCTGAACTGCCCTGAACCGCCCTGAACCGCCGTCATACTGCTGGAGTGCGGCGTCGCACGCGGTGTGCGGCAGGCTGGGCAGCAGGGGGCGATGGCATGTCGGGGTCGGGGTCGGGTCGTGAGCGTCCCTCGCGTGGCGAGCTGATACGAAAGCGTGCGCTGGGACAGTTCGTCGGCAGACGTGCGCAGTTGTCGCTGTTCGTGGAGAACCTGGCGAGGGATCCGCTCTCGGAGGGGGATCCGGCGGAGTTCCTGTTCCACGTGCGCGGAGTGGGCGGGGTGGGGAAATCCACGTTGCTGCGGCAGTGGCGGGAGGCGGCTCAGCGGGCGGGTGCGGTCACCGCGGTGGTGGACGAGAACGATGTCCACGGCGTGACGCAGGCGTTGTCGGAGGTGGTCCGGCAGCTGGCCGAGGAGGCGGGCCCGCTGAAGGGGTTCGACCGGGCAGCCGAGCAGTTCCGCCGAGACCAGGAGGCAGCCGCCGAGTCGGCACCGGCAGAAGGCGCCGGCGCGGCCGAAGGCGGTGCGTCGCTGTCGAGCCGACTGGTGACACAGGCCACGCTGGGGGTGGTGTCGATGGTTCCCGGAGTCTCGGCGTTCACCGCCATGGCGAACCCGGAGGCCGCAGCGCAGGTTCTTGATCGGCTGCGGGCAGATGCCGGGGCCCGGGGGCGTCGGGGGCGCGGGGGTGACGTGGCCGCGCTGAACCGGGCGTTTGTCGCCGAGTTGGACCGATTGTGCGGACGGTACCGGTGGGTGGTGCTGTTCTTCGACACCTGGGAGCAGACCAGCCGCTATCTGGACGAGTGGTTGCGCGATCTGCTCCAGGACACCTTCGGGCCGCTGCCCGCCAACGTGCTGGTGGTGCTCGCCGGGCGCGACGAACTCGCGGAGCGCGCATGGGCACCACTGCGGGACCTCGCAACGGACGTACCGCTGGAGGTGTTCACCGAGGCCGAGACGCGAGCACTGCTGGCTGCACGCGGGGTGACCGAGCCCGAGGCGGTGCAGGCCATCGTGCAGCTGTCCATGGGGCTGCCCCTGCTCGTGGAACTCTGCGCGCTGACCCGGCCCACGACCGCCGAGGTCGTGGACCGGGGCGGAGACGCCGTGGACGCGGCCGTCAAGCGTTTCGTCCAGTGGATCGGCGACCCGTGGCAGCAGGAAGCAGTGCTGGCGTGCGCACTGCCACCGCAGTTGAACGAGGACGTCTTCGCCGCCGCCGCACCTCAGGAGGCACAGGGCTTGTGGGGGTGGCTGTGCGGGCAGCCGTTCGTCAGCGGCCACGGCGACTTCAAGCAGTATCACGCAGTGGTACGCGCCAGCATGGTGCGCCGCGAGCGCATCCATTCGCCCCAGCGCTGGACCGCGGCGCACCTCCGCCTCGCCGACGCCCACTGCGCCTGGCGGACCGACGCCGAGCAGGACATTCCCGAAGCGAAGTGGTGGGACGATCCCCGGTGGCGCCAGCACCGCCTGGCCGAGACCTACCACCGGCTGTGTGCACACCCCGCAGCCGGTCTTGAGACAGCTCTGGAGCAGACCGCTCATGCCGCCGGACAGGACGTGTCAGTACTGCGGCAGTGCACCGACACCTTGGAACAAGCAGCCCGGGACACCGCCGACCCCACTCTCCTGTCCTGGACGGACCGCCTCCAAAACGCCGCCGCCGACAACGATCCCGCCCTCGCCTCCCTCACCGCCCTGCTGGCCCACGGCCAGCTGACCCCCGCCACCCGGGCCTGGGTTCTCACCTACCGAGGCCGACACCTCTACTTCGCCGACCGCGACGAGGAAGCTCTCGCCGAACTTGACCGCGCCGTTGCCGCCTCCCCGGACAACCACCACGCCTTGGCCTACCGGGGCGAACTCCACCGCTGGCACGGCCGCTTGGATGAGGCCATCGCCGACCTGACGGCCGCCATCGCCCTTGACCCGGCCTACGCCGTGGCCCTCGCTCACCGCGGGGTGACGTACCGGCTGGCGGGCCGCTTGGATGAGGCCATCGCTGACTTGACGGCCGCCATCACTCTTGATCCGACCTACGCTTGGGCCTTCGCTTACCGAGGGGTGGCACACCAGCTGGCGGGCCGTTTGGATGAGTCCATCACTGACTTGACGGCCGCCATCACTCTTGATCCGACCTACGCTTGGGCCTTCGCTTACCGAGGGGTGGCACACCAGCTGGCGGGCCGTTTGGATGAGTCCATCACTGACCTGACCACCGCCCTCGACCTCGACCCCACCCTCGCGTGGGCCCTCACTGAGCGAGCGAGGACGCATCGGCAGGCGGGCCGCCTCGACGAAGCCATCACGGACTTCACCACCATCATCGACCTCAACCCCACCAACGCCTGGGCCCTCGCTCAGCGAGGGGCAGCACGCCACCTCACGGCGCGCTTCGACGAAGCCACCGCCGACTTCACCGCCGCCCTCGACCTCGACCCCACCAATGCCTGGGCCTTTGTCGCCCGAGGCATGGCGCACCGGATGGCGGAGCGCCTCGACGAAGCCATCACCGACCTGACCGCCGCCCTCGACCTCGACCCCACCAACACCGTTGCCCTCACCGAGCGAGGGGAGATGCACCGGCTCGGGGAGCGCTTGGACGAAGCCGTCACCGACTTCACCGCCGCCCTCGACCTCGACCCCACCGATGCCGTGGCCCTTGCTCAGCGAGGGGTGACGCACCGGCGGGCGGGCCGCTTCGACGAAGCCGTCACCGACTTGACCGCCGCCCTCGGCCTCGACTCCACCAGCGCCTGGGCCCGCGCTCAGCGAGGGACAACGCACCAGCTGGCGGGCCGCTTCGACGAAGCCATCACCGACTTCACCGCCGCCCTCGACCTCGACCCGACCTACACCTGGGCCCTCACCGAGCGAGGGGAGACACATCGGCGGGCGGGCCGCTTCGATGAGTCCATCACCGACCTGACCGCCGCCCTCGACCTCGACCCCACCGATGCCGAGGCCCTCGCTCAGCGAGGGGTGACGCACCGGCGGGCGGGCCGCCTCGACGAAGCCATCACCGACCTGACCGCCGCCATCGACCACGACCCCACCCTCGCGTGGGCCCTCACCGAACGAGGGCAGATGCATCGACAGGCAGGCCGCTATGCATGTGCACAGGAGGACTTTGAGCGGGCTGCCGCATCTGAACCTGATGCCCCTGGCCTGCTTTTCGCGAAATTACTGCTCAACACGGTGACGTCAGGGCTCGCGGCATGTATGGAGCGGTGGACCGAACTGCTCAATTCCCCAATGGAAACACCTTATGAGGATGCGGACAAGTTTTTCGACCTGTTCCGGGTACTGCTCCTCGAACCTGAAAAAAACGTGGCGGAAGCAGCCGAGGCATTCCTGTCAACAGACCCGGACCGCGACGATGTCGCTGACTTGCTCCACTACCTGGCCGAGTTCTCCTCCGTAGGCGGAAAAATAGCGGACCGTGCGCGGAAGTGTCGTCAGTTCATCGTGGAGCATTCCTCGGAATGAGTGCGCCAGCCGTTGTCAGACGATATTCGTAGCCCGCGCCAGACTCCACAACGACCGCGCCGAAACCCCGCCGTCGAAAGCGAAATACTCCGGGAACGTCGCCGTCGGATGCCACTTCATCTTGTATTCCAGCTGGCTCTTCGACGGATACACGCTCTCACCGTGGTCGGCTAGGAACCGGATGATGCGGGCCGTGGCCCGGCCCGCCGCGGGCAGCTGCTCGCGTTCGTCGAGCCCGGTGAACGGTGTGAAGCCGAAGTGCAGCCAGGGCGCGCCCGCACCGCGGACCTGCTCCAGCGCATGGACGTTGATCGCCTCCATCACGCCCGGCGGGCAGTCCGGCAGGCGCCTGCTCAGGTCGTGCAGCCAGCCGGGCCGTGACCCGTACACGGGCACGTACGAGACATACGCCACCGGTGTGCCGTCGATGGTGCCGAGGAAGAGTTTCCGGTGCGACTGCCAGGGCCCGCCGACCTCGCCGATCAGGAACCTCAGCTCCTTGACGTGCCGGCCCTTCTCGCGAAGCCAGCGCGCGTCGATATCCTCGATGCCCGCCGCGAACTGAGTGGCATTCACCTCGGACACCTCAAGGCCCGCCCGCAGCGCGCGCGACACCTTGTTACGCAACCGCATGAACCGCTTGCCGCGCAACGAGAAATCCGGCAGCTCCACGGCGTAGGAAGCACCGACCTGGTTGACCGTGAGGCCGAAACCGGCGAGGAGTTCCGCGTCCGGGCGCTGGAGTTGCACGCCGATGATGCGGCGGCCCTGCGTATGGGCATGCTCAAGAAAGCGGGCCTGTAGTTCTTTTCTGTCGCCGCCACCGGTGAAAGGCCCGCCGAACTGGAGCCATCTTTTGCCGTGCGGCCGATAGCACACAAAACCATCGACGCTCGCACAGCTGAAGTACTCGTTTCCGCTGTTGAGCGCGAGGAATGCGCTGGGATTGTCCGCGTACCGTTCAAGCGCGGACAGTGTCACACCCGCACGCTTCGCGCTGAGCGTGTCCGGTACCTCCATGAACGCCTCCCAGTGCGGCCGCGATGCGGCCTGCCACGTCCGGATTCTCCAACTCCGCCAGACCGTAGGCGAACACCCCTGACACGGCAGCGATACGTCGCCGGAAACGACGTCAGAGCCGTTTCAGAGGCCGTGTGGATACTCGTTCTCCGGAAGGACGAAATAACCACTGCTCGGCACCTACATTTCGGGGGCGTGTTGACAGCGAACGTGGCGGCCCATCAGATTCCTTCATTCGGAAGCTTCGTACGAGGAAAGGACGTCGACAGCGGCCAATGGGTATACGCACTCTCCGCGCGAGCCGTACTGGATGACTCCTTTGCGAGTCTTACTCTGAAGCGGAATCTGGAGGCGGGCCGGATAGCGCCGGCCGAGGCCCCACAAGGCGTGATCATGGGCCGGGTGGCCGTCGCCGAGCCCGACACCATCACGGACGCGCTGGCCGCCGCGGCGGAAGCCACCAAGATCTGGCGCACCGCCCCGCTCTCGGTCCGCCTCGGCACCTGGATGGAACGGCTGCGCGCCACCATCCAGGAGAACGAGGACGAGATCATCCGCATGCTGACCCTGGAAGGGCACCCACGGGAACTGGCCAAGTGGGAGCTATCCGGCATGTACGAGCTGACCAGGAAGGAATCGGAGGACTTCCTGCGCGGGCAGTTGTGGCAGGAGTTCAACGTCGACGGCCGCCGCAACATCGTCAGGCGCCAGGCCGACGGCGTGGTGTGCATCAACCCGCCGGCGAACGCGCCGCTGGTGAGCGCGCTGCTCGGACTCGCCGCCCTGTCCGGCGGCAACGCGGTCGTGGTCCGCGCGCCGCGCTCCGCACCGTTCGGTGTGAGCTATGTACTGCGCACCATGATCGCGCCGGTGCTGGAAGAACTGGGCGCGCCGCCCGGCGTGCTGAACGTGGTCTGCGGCAATCCGGGGCCGCTGCTCGACGCCTGGGTCAGCAGCCCGCACGTCAACGACATCATGCACTTCGGCGATGTGCCCAGCGGTCTGAAGATCGAGCGGCAGTGCGTCGAAGCGGGCAAGAAGCCGATCCTGGAACTCGCCGGCAACGACGCCGTGCTGGTGTGGAAGGACGCCGACCTCGACCGGGCCGCGGACGCGCTGGTGGAGAGCTTCTACGGGTCCGGACAGCTGTGCATGATCCCCAACCAGGCCGTCGTCCACCCGGCCATCGCCGACGACCTGATCGCACGCGTGGTCGAGCGGGCCAAGGCGCTGCGGCCCGGCTATCCGGACGAGGAAGGCGTGCTGCTCTCCCCGGTGCTGCGGCACGACAAGTTCCACCGGTGCCTGGACGACGCCGTCGAGAAGGGCGCGGTCGTCATCACCGGCGGACACGGCATGCAGATCGACGGTCAGCGCGACAGCGCCGGCTTCTTCCTCGAACCGACCGTCATCCGCGTCGACGGGCTGCGCGACGCGCGCCGGATGGACGCGGTGAAGCACGAGACGTTCTTCCCGCTGCTGCCGGTCATCGTGCCGGACGCGTCCGAAGCGCCCAGGAACGGGGACGACGACATGCTCTTCGACAGCTTCGTCGAATTCGTGAATTCGAACCTCTACGGGCTGCGCAATTCGCTCTGGGCACGTGACGAGAACATCATCGAACGGTTTGTCACCGAAACAGTCACGGGCGGACTTCTGAAAGTGAACGACTCGCATATCGCCTTCAGCGCGCCGCTGCCGTCGCACGGCGGCACCGGACTCACCGGCGGATCCTTCGGCGAGGCCAATTATCCCGTCCTGCGCACCACGCACATCCAGGGCGTCTCCGTCATCACGGACGGCCACACGGACGGCCACACGGGCGAGGGTGCGTCCGAAGCCCCGGCCACGAAGGGAGCGCCGCGCGATGCGCACACTCGATGAGGCACGCGAAGTCTGCGAATCCCATCTGCCGGGCCTGCTGAGCAAACTGGCGGAAACAGGTCTGCTCGCCCTCGAAAAACCCGGCAATCCAGGACTCGAACTCTTCAAGTCCTGCGGCGGCCCAGGACTCGTCATTCCCAAGGAATACGCGGGAACGGGCGCCTCTCCGCTGGAGGCCATCCAGGTCACCCGGGCGATCGGTGCGGCCTCGCCGTCGCTCGCCGTGGCGTCGACCATGCACCACTTCTCCGTGGCGACCATTTTCACTCTCGCGGAGAGCCTGAAATCCAGCGGTGTCGAATGGGCTCTGCTGGAGGGCATCGCCACTCAGAACCTGCTGGTGTCGTCCGGGTTCGCGGAGGGGAATCCGGGCCAGGGCATCCTGTCGCCCACCGTCGGCGCGGTCCGCAAGGACGGCGGCATCGTCGTCAACGGCGCCAAGAAGCCGTGCAGCATGGCCCGGTCCATGGACCTGCTGTCGGCGAGCGTGTCGGTGCCCAAGGACGGCGGCGGCAGCGAGATCGTGCTGATGCTCATCCCGGCCGCGACCGAGGGCGTCTCCGTCCATCCGTTCTGGCACAGCAACGTCCTCGCCGGGGCCGAGAGCGACGAGGTCCGGCTCACCGATGTGTTCGTCGACGACCGGCTGCTCGTACCGACCGAGATGGGCGAACAGGGCGAACTCGACGAACTCCAGACCATCGGGTTCATGTGGTTCGAGATGCTGATCACGTCCTGCTACCTCGGCATGGCGAGCGCGCTGGTCGAGCGGGCCTTCGCGAGCAAGAAGCTCGGCGCCGACCAGGTGGCCGACCTGGGAGTGCGCCTGGAGACGGCGGCGCTGCTGCTGGAGGGCATCGGACGCCGGCTGATGGCCAAGGAGGGCGACAACGCCGCGCTCACCCAGACCATGATCGCCCGCTATGGCGCGCAGCAGGCCATCGTGGACGTGGCGAGCAAGGCGGTGGAGGCGCTCGGCGGGATGGCGTTCATCTCGTCGCCTCAGATCGCCCATCTCGTGGCGGCCTGCCAGTGCGTCAGCTTCCACCCGCCGTCGCTCGCCGGTACCCGCCGCGCGCTCGCGGCGAGCTTCGCCGGCGACGTCCTGCGGATCGGGTGACGCCGCGCATGGGGAACACCGCCCACGCCGACGTGACAGAGCGCGAAAGAGTGTCACAGGTGTACCGGCGCACCATGAGCTCCGGCCGCGCCCGCCTCGCCGACGTCCTCGGCGGGCACGTGGAGGTGGCGTCATCCGGCGCCTGGCTCACCACCAGCGAAGGCGTGCAGATCCTCAACGCCGGAGGCTACGGAGTCTTCCTCACCGGCGCCCGGCATCCCACCGTGGTCCGCGAGGTGGAACGGCAGCTGCACCGCCATCCGATCGGCACCCGGATCTTCCTCGACCCGGCCGCCGCGCGGGCCGCCGAACTCCTGATGTCCGTCGCCCCGCGAGGCCTGGAGCGGGTGCACTTCTCCTGCTCGGGAACCGAGGCCACGGAAGCGGCCCTCAAGCTCGCCCGGCTGGGCGGCCGCAGACATCTGGTGTCGATGACCGGCGGCTACCACGGCAAGACCCTGGGCGCGCTGTCCGTCACCGCGCGCAGCGTGTTCCAGGACCCTTTCCGGCCGCTGCTGCCGGACGTCGTCCATGTGCCGTTCGGTGACGCCGCCGCGCTCGCCGCCGAACTGGCCAGGCACCCGGGCGAGGCCTGTGTGATCGTCGAGCCGGTGCAGGGCGAGGGCGGAGTGATCGTGCCGCCGCCGGGCTACCTCGCCGCGGTGCGCGCCGCGTGCACGCAGCACGGTGCGCTGCTCGTCGTCGACGAGATACAGACCGGGCTCGGCCGGCTCGGCGCCTGGTGGGGCGCGGACCTGGAAGGCGTATGTCCGGACATCCTGCTCTCCGGGAAGGCGCTTGGCGGTGCGGTCATCCCGGTCGCCGCGACCCTCGCCACGCCGGAGGCCTTCGCGGTGCTCGACCGCGACCCGGTGCTGCACACGTCGACCTTCTCCGCGGCGCCGATCGCGATGGCCGCGGTGTGCGGGGCCATCCGGGCGATCCGTGACGACGGCCTGGTGGAGCGGGCCGCCGTGCTCGGCAGGCGGCTGCTGCCCGCATTCGAGCGGATCACGGCGGCCCATCTGCCGCACCACCGGCACGAGGTGCGCGGCGTGGGCCTGCTCATCGGCATCGAGTTCGCCGAACCGTCGCTGGCGGCCGATCTGCTGATGGCACTCGCCGAGAACCGTGTCGTCGCCAATGTCTCGCTCAACTCGGAACACGTCATCCGGTTCACACCGCCCGCCACGATGACGGATTCCGATGTGGATTTCCTTGTCCAGTCATTCGAACGGGCGGCTGAGCTGGTCGCCGAACGGAACCCGGAGTACGAGGTGTCTGCGCATGCGTAGCCTGGAGTTGACCCTGCGGTCCCACACCGCGGACGCGGAGCCCGACGCCGCGTTCCGGCGGATATCGGAATTCGAGCGGTACCCGGAATTCGTCGACGAGGTGCGGTCCGTCACCGTGCACGGAAAAGGCGGCGGAGAACCGCTGGTGAGCGACTGGGAGATCTTCTTCCGCAGCGGGCCACTGCGCTGGTCGGAGGTCGACTACTTCCAGCCCGCGCTGCGCCGGATCGTCTTCGAGCAGATCACCGGCGACTTCGAGGTGTTCCGCGGCTCCTGGCAGGTGCAGCCCGTGCCCGGCGGCTGCGAGGTGACCTTCGAGGCGACCTTCGACTTCGGCATACCGAGCCTCGCCGGCGTCCTCGAACCCATCGCCACCAAGGTGCTCAAGGAAGGTATCGCCCTCATCGTGCACCAGCTGCTCGGCGAGGCGAGCGTGGTCGGCGACCCTGCCATCGCCGCGGCCGTCGCCGCCCGCCTGGAAAGCCGCCGCCGGGCCACCGAAGCCCTGACCGCGTGACCCCGGCCGCCCCCCGACCCGCGGAGACCCCATGGACCATGTGAACCGCTTCGAGAGCAAGACGACCTACCGGCTGCTCCGCGCCGAATACGGCATCGCGCTCGTGGCCTGCGCCGTGCTCCTCCTTGAGCATCTGGATGACATCCACTGGCTGCCCGCGATCGCGCTGTTCGTCTATATCGACGTGATCGGCTACCTGCCCGGCGCGATCGCCTACCGGCGCACCCCGGGCGGCGCCATCCCGAAGTCCTATTACGTCCTCTACAACACCATGCACAGCTTTGTGACCCAGGCCGCCGTCCTCGGTATCTGGGCCGCGTTCGACGGATTCCAGTGGGCCTTTCTCGCGGTGCCGATCCACCTGTGCGGTGACCGCGCGCTCTTTGGCAATTTCCTGAAGTCCTTCACGGTGCCTTTCGAGCCGGTGGCGCTGGACGCTTTCGCCGAATTCGAGAAGCGTGCCGCGAAACCCGGCCGTAGTGCCATTCCAACGCCTGAGCGCATCTGACGAACACCACCGCGCCGGCCGACGCCGCCCGGTGCACCGCCTGTGCACGCGCGCTGCCTGCGCATTCCCGCGCGCGACCGATGGACACCTGAGCGCGATCGACCGGCGCCTGAACGTATCCGAACACAAGGAGAGTCAACGATGGAACTCGTTCCGGAAAGCGGAGAGCGCCCGGTCATCATCGGCGCGGGGCCCGGCGGCATCGCGGTGGCCTGGACCCTGAAGGCGGCCGGACTCAATCCCATAGTCCTCGACCGGGAGAAGGTCGCCTGCTCCAGCTGGAACACGTACTATCCCTCGCTGCGCATGAACTCCTGGCGCCGCGTCAGCCATTTCCCGGGCCGTAAACTGCCTGCCGAATACGGGCCATGGCCGATGCGGAACGACTTCATCAATTTCATGAAGAAGTACGTCAAGGACCTGGACGCCGACATTCGCTTCGGTACCGAGGTGCACCGCGTCGACCGCGACACCGACGCGGACCGCTGGGTGGTGCGCACCTCGATCGGCGACCTGCCCGCACAGCACGTCATCGTCGCCACCGGACTGCACCGCAGGCCGCACGTGCCCGCCTGGCCGGGACTCGACGAGTTCGCGGGCGAGTTCCTGCACGCCCGCGACTACATGGAGCCCGACGCGTACGTCGGCAAGGACTGCCTGGTCGTCGGCTGCGGACCGAGCGGCATCGACATCGCCATCGAACTCGCCCGCAGCGGCGCCAAACGAGTGCGCCTGTCGGTGCGGCACACCCCGATCCTGCTCACCCTCAGCCCCGCCACCTCGCTGCTGTCGCAGGCCGTCAAGCACGGCCCGTTCCCGACCTGGCTGGTCAACAAGGTCAGCCTGATGCTGCACCGGATACGCTTCGGCGACCTCACGGAATTCGGCCTGGCCGCACCGAAGGAGGGCGTCCTCGCGGGCACGGCACGCAGCGGCCACGCGCACGGCTCCATCGACCGCGGCCTGATCCCGGCCCTGCGCGAAGGGTCCGTGTCGATCGTGCCGGGCGTGACCGGCTTCGACAAGAAGGCCGTCCTGCTCGACGGGGAGACCAGCATCACTCCCGACGTCGTCATCTCGGCCACTGGCCAGCGCCCCGAGATGGAGGGCCTGCTCGGTCACCTCGATGTGCTCAGCCAGCCCGGCGGGCGCCCGCTCGTCTTCGGCGCCAAGACCGCCCCGCACGCCCCGAACCTCTACTTCCAGGGCTACCGGTTGCCGCCGGGCCAGCTGCCCGACATGTCGGTGGACGCCAAGGCGATCGCCCGCGCCATCGCCGGAGGCCGGCTCCGGCGCGCGCTGCGGAGCCGCTGATGCACGGATCCGGTCTTCCCTGGGCGACGGGCGGCCCGGCCGGCTCCCGCACCCGGCTGCACGGCGCGCACCGCTGCGACGTCGCCGTCATCGGCGCGGGCCTGACGGGATGCGCCACCGCACTGGAACTGACCAGGCTCGACCCGGACCTGACGATCACCGTACTCGAAGCGGACCAGGTGGCGGCGGGCGCGAGCGGCCGGGGCACCGGACTGCTCGGACCCAGGATCGGCCCCGCGCTGACGGTGGCCCGCCGCCGGTACGGCGACGACATCGCCCGCGCCGCCCACCTGTGGTCGCAGGCCGCCGTCCAGCACGTCCTCGACCTGGTGGAACGGCACCGGATCGGCTGCGACCTCACGCCGGGCAGCCAGCTGGTCGTGGCCCGCGGCGCCACGGACAGCGCCGCCCAGCACCGCGAGGCCGACGCCGCGCGGGCGCTCGGCCTGCCCGCCGCATCGATCACGATGGTCGAACCGGACGCGCTGCCCGCACTCGCCCGCGGCTACACCAGCGGCCTGCGCTACGCGCCCGCGGCCACCCTGGACCCGGCCGCGCTCACCGGGCAGCTCGCCCGCCTCGGTGAGCAGCGCGGCGTGACGATCTTCGAACGGAGCCCGGTACGCCGGATCAGCCGAGGACTGCGGACCACCCTGGTCACCGACGACGGCGAAGTCTCCGCCACCCACGCCGTCGTCGCGGTCAACGCCTACGGAGCACCGCTGCGCACCCCGGCGGGCGTCGTCGGCCTGCGCGTACAGGCCGCGGTGAGCGAGAAACTGCCGCAGGACGCGCTCGACGCGGTGGACACGCTGCGTACCGAGCCACTGATCGTCCAAGGCGACCTGGCGCCCTGCTTCCGGCTCACGCCCGACGGGCGGATCGTGGTCGGCGGGGGAGCGGTCGAGCGGGGTCCTCTCGGGTCGGTGGCGCCGCTGCCGCAGCGGCTGCGGGCCGCGCTGCGCGGTCTGGACCCCGCGCTGGCCGCCGTGGAGATCGAGGCGGCATGGGCCGGACCCATCGGCATGACCCGCGACGGCTGGCCGGTCGTGGGACGCCATCCGAACGACCCGGGGCTGTACTACGCGGGCGGCTGCAACGGGCACGGGCTCGCCGTCTCGGTGTACAACGCCGCGCAACTGGCCCGCTGGATCGTGCACGGACAGCCAAAGCCGCACTCGTCCGCCCTGCCCTGGATGCGTACGAAGGCGCCGTGGATGCCGCGCGGGCGCCTGGTGGAGCAGGTGCTCGACCGCTATCTCGCCCATCTCACCGCGGCCTCCGACCCCGCGTTCACGTCCGTGCGCCACCCGGCCCCGCGGGCGGCGCCCCGCTGAGGCCCCGTCGCGGCACACTGCCGTCCGCCGTGCGGCTCCCCGCACGGCCAGCCCTCCGGGCGGACGACGCAAGTGCCGACCGGCCTCATCGGGCTCTGCCCCATCCCAGCGCGCCGCGCCCCGGCAGCACGGCCGTCAGTCCGGCGGCGCGGCCACCAAGCGTCACACGAGAGGGTTCGTCATGAAGAAACGTCTGCGTGTCGCCGCCGTCGTCAACCCGGTGGCCGGCGGCGACGGCGACCGGGTGGTGGCCGCCATGGAAGCGGTGTCCGACGCCACGGTCGAACCCATCAGGACCAGGGCCGCGGGCGACGCGCAGGACATCGCCTACAAACTGGCCAGTTCTCAGACGCCGCCGGACATCATCGCCGCGGTCGGCGGCGACGGCACCGTCTGCGAGGTGGCCACCGGTCTGTACCGGGCGCGTGCGGAGGGCGCCGCCGACGTGCCACCGCTGCTGGTGGGCCCGGCGGGCACCGGCAACTCCACCTACCGTGGCCTGTGGAACGACGAGCTGTGGGAGACCGTCGCCGAGCGTGCCCTGCGCGGCCAAGCGCTCGCGCGCACCCTCGACCTGGCCAGGATCGAGCAGAACGACCACCTGGTGATGCTTGGCTCTGGCAGCGGACTCTTCGCCGCGAGCCTGCTGGCCACCAAGGGCCGGCCGGAGAAGGGCCGCGAACTGCTGATGGCGGCGACGCTCGCGACCACCAAGACCTACGTGCCGTACCAGGGGCGCGTCCTGGTCGACGGCGAGCCGGTCCACGAGGGCGGTGTCGTCGTCACGATCGTGGGCGGCTTCCGCTACCGCGGAGGATTTCTGAACCTGGTTCCCGAGTCGGTCGTCGACGACCGGCTGCTCGACATCACCGTGGTCACCTCCGATGTGGACATGGGCGTCTTCGCGGACGCCGCGTTCTCCGGCCATGTGTACCGCGTGCCGGGGGTCCTCACCGGCCGCGGGAAGCGGATCACGGTGGAGCGCACCGACGGGCAGCCGCTGCTCTTCGAACACGACGGCGAGGTCATGCCGCAGACCATGCCCTCCTACGACATCACCACGGTGCCGGCCGCCCTGACCGTGCTGACCTCGCCGACCGCGCCGCTGCCATGGTTCGGCAAGCGGTGATCCCGGTGGCGGGCGGCGGCGCATTCCGGCCGGGCGGCGGCGCGGAGCGCAGTGTGCTCGGCACGCGGGAGGTGCGCGGCGAATCGTCGGCGGGGCCCGCCTCGTGCCGGGCGTACTACCGGAAACTGGCAGCCGGGGTCGCCGTCGTGACCGCCTGCGGCGCGGCCGGCTGGGCGGGCACCACCGTGAGCACCCTGACCAGCGTGTCGCTGGAACCGCCCATCATCCTGTGCTGCGTCACCCGCGGCTCTAGGACCCTGGCCGCGATCCGGCACGCCCGGTGCTTCGCCGTCCACCTCCTCACCGACGACCAGCAGGACCTGGCCGACCGCTTCAGCAGGCCGGTCCCCGGCCAGTCACGCTTCACGGACCTGGGACGCGAGGTGCGCCTGCTGCGGGGCGCCCCGGTGATCGGCGGGACGCTGGCGGTCGGCTGGTGCGATCTGCACTCCCTGAACGAGGTCGGTGACCATGTCGTCGTCTACGGGCGGCTCACCGAGGTACGGGCCGGACACGGGCGCCCGCTGCTCTGGCACGAGGGCGCGTACCAGGCCCTGGACGGGCTGCCCGACGTGGTGCACGCGGTCGGCACGGCGCTTTGAAGGACCGCCGACCTCGCCCGAGAGCCCGTTGCGGCCAGTTGGCCCGTGCGACCTCCGCAACCCCTTTGAAGTCCTTCGCACCCGACGAGTCCGTGCTGTTCACCGCACACCGAGGGAACCGGTCATGACGTTCACGTCCACCACGCCCGCCCAGCCGACGTCCGCTGACCGCCCGGCGCCGTCCGACCAAGGCCCAGCGCATCCCGCGCCGTCCGCGAGCCTGTCCGGGCGGCTCGCCGCCTGGGCGCGCACGGTCGCGTTCGACGGCATTCCGCCGCTGACCCGCGGGGCGGCGGTCAGCCAGCTCATCTCCAACGTCGCGGCGGTGCGGGCGTCGCTGCGGCACCCGGTCGGGCGCGCGATCGTCGCCGCGTTCGGCCCGGCCTTCCAGGACGATCCGACCCGGTCGGCCTATGTGCTCTCGGCGTTGGCGACCGCACTCGACTTCGACGAGGTGGCCTACTCGGGGCATGTGTCGGCCGGTGCCGTGAACGTGGCGCTCGCGGAGGTGGAACGCAGCGGCCTGGACGGGAAATCGCTGCTGGCCGCGCTTGTCACCGGCAACGAGTGCGGGGCGCGGATCAGCGCGGCCACCATTCTCAGCCCGTTCTTCCGCGGCCAGACCAATACGCACTGCCATCTGGCGAGTGCGGCGGGGGCCCGGTTGCACGCGCGCGGCGCGTCCCTCGCCGAGTGGACGGCCGGGCTCGGTCTGGCACTCGGCATCCTGCCCGTGCCGCTCCACCACGCGGTCGTCGACAGCGACGTCAAGGCCTTCACCGCCGCCGCGCCGATCCGGCTCGCCCTGGACGCCTGCGACGCGGCGGCGCACGGTCTCACCGGCTCCGGCACCATCTTGGAGAACGGCGAAGGACTGCTGGCGCACCTGTCGACGGTGCCGCTGCCGGACGCCGTCACCGCGGGCCTCGGCCGCCGCTGGCACACCGACACACTGACGTACAAACGCTTCCCTGGCAGCGCCTACCTGCACGCGGCCTTCGACTGCGCCGAGCGGCTGCACCAGCGGCTCGGCACCGTGGAGGCGTCCCGGGTGCGGCGCATCGTCGTCCACGGGTCGCTGCTGACGCACCAGATGCAACGCAAGGTCGCCCCGTACCTGGACGGACCGCGCACCAGCGTGCCCGCCGCCACCCTCTCGGTCGGCTACGGCATGGCCACACTGCTGCTGACGGGCGCGTTCACCGTGGCCGATCTGACCGCGGCCGGCCTTTCGCAGCCGGCGCGCTGGGCGCTGGCGGACAAGGTGACGGTCGAGCACGACTTCGACCGCTCGCTGCTCATGGCGTGGGCGACCTCCCCGCTCGGCGAGGCGCTGCGCCAGGCAGGCGACCGTGCGCTGGACTGGCCCGAGCTGCTGACCTGGGGCGGCGCCGAGGCGCCACGGCTGCTGGCCGAACTGGGCGCGCCGGCCAAGACCTTCGAGAACGCGACGATGGCGATCGGCGCCCGGGTCGACCTGGAGTTGACGGACGGCAGCACCGTGACGGAGGTCTGCGACGCGCCGATCGGCTCCGCGGGCGCGGCGAGCCGGGCGGAGCACCGCGCGCTGGTACGGGAGAAGTTCCTCGCCACGGGAGGGTCGCCGGCCGCCCTCGTCGACCTTGAACGGCTCGGCGAACTGGACACGGCACAGACCGTTCGGGCGCTGCGGGCCGCGGTGGGCGACGGGAATCCGCTCTGAGCACGGCGGTCGGCGGGATCTCGCGTTCGTTCGTCCGGATGAGCGGGGCGGGGTCGGGCAGGTCCGGCGCCGGCCGGCTCACCGGGGCTTTCGCTCCTGCTCGGTGCGGGCTGTGCCCTGCCGCCTCGCCGCGGGCTGGGCCGGCGGGCTGGGCCGCTGGTCGAGCTGGGCGACGAGGCAGCCCAGCTTGACGCGGGTGGATATCGAGAACTTGCGGAAGATGCTGCGCAGATGGAAGTTGACCGTGTGCGGGGAGAGGCCGAGCAACTTCGCGACCTGCTTGTTCGTCATCCCGCCGCCGACGAGCCGCGCGATCTCGTCCTCCCGGCGGCTCAGCGGAGGCAGGTGCGCGGGGGCCGAGCAACCGGGCGCGGGGGCGGCGGCGGGCGGGGCCGGGTGCGGGCGCGGGTGCGGTTCGCGGGGGTGGCCCGGCAGATCCGGTGCGGGGGTGTCGTCCAGGAGGGAGACGTCCGGCACGATCCTGAACGGCACGGGCGTCTGCGGTAAGAGCCCGTCGAGTACCGGCGCGTGCGGCTGCGGCTGCGGCTCGGGTGCGAAGTCGTGCGCCCGTGGCGTGCCGGCCGGTGCGGGGCGGCGGGAACGGCGGGGGAAGCAAGCGAGGTCCAGGGTCGACGAGGGCCGTGGCTGCTCGCCAGAGAAGGCCCTGCGCGCGTGGTCCGCCGCCGTCTCCAGCACGGGGACTTCCGGGTTGTTCCCGGCCAGTCGCTCGATCGCGGCGAGGGCGCGCTTGGCGAGCTCGGCGTCGTCGGCGCGCTGGGCGAGGGCGACCAGCCAGGCGGGCCGGGTGACTTCCTCGATGAACGACGCGGACCCGGTGCCGAGCAACTGCCAGTCGGCGTGCGCGAGGCCGGCCGCCGCACGGGGTCCTTCGGCCGCGGCGAGCAGGGCGATACGGGTGTACGTGGTACGGGTGACGGAGTCGGGCGGCACATAATGCGCCCGCTGCTCCGCGAACGACGCCAGGGTCGCGGCGGCACCGTCGCGGTCACCGAGCCCTAGACGGGCCATGGCCGCCACCGACAGGGCGAGTTTGACGCCGATGGTCGTCACTCGCCGTTCTGCGATGTGCAGGGTCGCGGTGGCGGACAGCAGCGCGCTGTCGAAGTGTCCGCGGTGCAGATACAGCACCGCGTGAATGGCCTCCACCGCCGACTCGAAGGCAAGCAGCCCGGAGTCGTGCATAAGACTCTGCGCTTCCGTGAGCATCCGGGACGCCTGCTGGAAGACATGGATGTCGGAGAGTTTTCGCGCGAGGAGCAGATGGGCGAACATGCGCCATACCGGCACTCCGTCATGCGAATGCACAATCGCGGACCGATTCAGCAGTAATCCCTGGAACAGGCTTCCCGAGTTCCAGTGCTGATTCGACTCGACACAGAGCGAGACGAATTCCGTGGCCTGGGAGGGCAGTTGTACGGATGGCAGGGCGGTGCTGTGCGCGGCCGGTCCTGTATGTGCCGGGTGCGCCGGGTCCTGGCCCAGCGCACACATGAGCACCACACGGAACGCGTAGATGTCGCCGTAGGCGGGCCTTGTGGCGTCGAGTCCGGCGAGGACCGCGTCGACCGAGCTCAGTGCGGCAGGCAGATCGCCCCGAATGAAACAGATATTCGCACGGCTGAGTTCTTGGGCGGTCCCGGGTTCCAGTCTGTCCGCGCGCTGAGTTGCGATGAGATAGAGCACATCACTGACGGAGGCCGGTGCGTAAACGTCCGAATCGGCCGATCCGGACGCATTTTCCGCCGTCTGGACGGTGCTCCTTTTTAAACCGTCCACTAGTCGATTCCCCCCGCATGCTGACTAAGTTGAACGTCTCTCGGTCAGTAAAGCACACCCGCTGTCGCGACGTCATCAAGAGATCTGCAATGCGGGCGCACGTGATTGTTTTTCATGCGCAACTCAGGCGGATGTGAAGATTCCGGGTTTAAGAATCTGGATAATCCGCTGCTTTGGGTGCGCAGAGAGCGGTTTCCCAGCATCCCAGGCCGATCTGACGAACCTCTGACGTGGGCCCGTGAGTGCGGGCAGAGGCGTTTCAGAGATATCCAGGATGATCGGTATCCCAAGAATGATGTCGATGCTCTTCGCGTACTGCGTGCCCTTGAGTCACGCGTACCGCGTGCCACTCGCAACGGCCGAGCAGAGGAGAGAGCCTGGTGGGAGCCGTACCGACGGAAGCAGGACCAGTCGCAAAACCGGATGTGCTGATCGTAGGAACCGGATTCGCGGGACTCGGCATGGCGGTCAAACTGCTGGAGGCAGGCCAGTTGGACTTCGTCATGCTGGAGAAGGCGGACGGTGTAGGCGGTACCTGGCGTGAGAACTCCTATCCCGGCTGTGCCTGTGATGTCACCAGCATGATGTACTCGTACTCCTTCGCTCCCAACCGGAGCTGGAGCAGAATGTACGCCACTCAGCCGGAAATCCTCGACTACATCCAGCGAGTGGTCAAGGATCATGGCATAGAACCGCACATCAGGTTCAACACGGAAGCCGTCTCGTATGAATTCGACGAGAACGAAGACCGCTGGTGCGTGAGAACAAGATCGGGTGAGGAATACCATCCGCGCATTGTCGTCATGGGACATGGCGCACTGCATCTGCCCAATATTCCTGACTTTCCCGGGATGGCGCGCTTCAAGGGTCCCGTATTCCATTCTGCCCGGTGGGACCACTCCATCGATCTGCGGAACAAGCGCGTTGCCGTGATCGGTACCGGGGCGAGCGCGGCGCAATTCATCCCCGAGATCGCCCCGGTGGCGGCCCATGTCGATGTCTTCCAGCGCACCGCGCACTGGGTGCTGCCGAAGGCGGACCGGCTGCTCAGCACCTTCGAGCACCGGCTCTTCAGAACACTGCCGTTTGTGCAACGGCTGTACCGGATGGCTGCCTACTGGACGCACGAGGTACCGGTACTCGGCTTTATGAACCCCAAGTTCCTCACGGTGCTTGAGTCGGCGTCACGGCGCACGCTCAAAAAGCAGGTGGCGGATCCCGAGCTGCGCGCCAAACTGACACCCGGCTACCGGATCGGCTGCAAGCGCATCCTGCTCACCAACGACTTCTATCCGGCCCTGGCGCGCCCCGACGTGGACCTGCACACCCAGCAGATCGACGAGTTCACCGAGGACGGCGTCCGCACGGCGGACGGCACGCTGCACGAGGCCGACGTGGTGATCCTCGGCACCGGTTTCGCCACCGACAACCGCTGCGCCCACGAACACATCGTCGGCCGCGGCGGACAGCGCATCCAGGACGCGTGGCGCGACGGGATGACGGCGTACCTGGGCATGACCGTCGCCGGGTTCCCGAACATGTTCATGATGATGGGTCCCAACTCGGGCGGCGGCGCCCAGTCGATCCTGTTCGTCATCGAGGCGCAACTCCACTATGTCGTCGAGTGCCTGCGCATGATGAAGCAGCGCCGGGCCACCCGCTTCGAAGTGCGTGCGGACGTCCAGCGCGCGTTCAACACCTGGCTGCACGGCAAGCTCGCCACGTCGGTGTGGAACTCGGGCGGCTGCCACAGCTGGTTCCTGGACCGTACCGGGCACAACCGGCAGTCCTGGCCCGGCACCGGCACGGGCTACTGGCGTGCCACCCGCCGTCCTGACCCGAAGGCGTTCACCCTCACCGACACCGCGGCCGGCCGGCCCCAGCCGCTGCCGGACGCCACGACGCACCCTGTGTGAGCGCCGCCCGCGGGTGGTCGCCGGTGCCACGGCACTCGGCGCGGCGGTGCTCAGTGCGGCGGTGCCAGGAGACCTTCGACGATGCGGCGGACCTTGTTCGTCGCATCGTCGTCCCCGACCCGCAGCGCCGTGTTCGCGGCGCACAGCAGGGCGTCGATGTGGAAGGCGGTCAGACCGGTGTCGCCTTCGGCGATCTCACCGGCGTCCATGGCCACCCGCAACTCGTCCGCGATGGCCCCGATCCACTCCTCGTGGTCCTTGAAGAGCGCGTCGTGGACGGGGCCCGACTGGCTGTCGTACGCGGCGAGATTGGCCGCGCGGAAGCAACCGCCGGCGAACAGCGGTGTCTCCGCGTACGCGATCCAGTGGTCGAGCAGGGCACGCAGCCGCACGGTGCCGGGCGGAGCCGCTAGGGCGGGCAGCACCACCGCGTCGATGAACTTCTCGCGGGCGTAGGAGATGACCGCCAGTTGCAGCGCCTCCTTCGTCCTGAACAAGGTCTGCACGCCGGCCTTGCTGAGCCCGGTGTCGGTGGCCAGCCGGCCGAAGCTGACACTGCCGAGCCCTTCGAGCGAAGCGATGTCGACGGCCTGCCGCAACACGGCCTGCCGCGTCCTCGCACCGCGCAGCAGCCGTTTGTCGGTGGTCTCCTCCTGGGCGCCCTCCTGAGAAAGGAGTGCCGAGAGCTCCCCCCTCACATACTGCGAATAGTGCGCACTTTGCGGAACTTCCTGATGCGATACCCTGCCCATACGGTCGACCGTACTCTCGTGTTGGTATTCTCATGCCGGCCTGTCGGGAACTGCTGAACATGTCAGCAATGTTCCAGGACGGCCCCGCCCCGTTCCGGCCCGAAGGGGGCCCGCGCACACGGAGGTGGTGCGCGCGGCGGTTCTTCCGGACGGCGGTACACAAGTTAGCGCTCTGGCGCGCGCCAGGTGTGACCTGCGCACACATACACCGCTATGAGGTGATCGCAGCCGCGGCCCGACTACTCGTCCGCGCGGGGTCGCCTACTCATTCGTGCGGGTCCCCCCCCGGGACAATCACCTGGATAGGCTTTGGCCGCTGCTGCCGAATCCGGTGTGAGGAGGAGACGGTTCGTCGTTGGGGATGTCTCGGTCTCTGTGAGCGCCGCCAGAATCGATTTTCCGTATCGATGGATTCGCCGCTCCATTGTCGTGTGACCCATGGCTTTGGTTTCTCCAGCAGAAGGAATGTGAGAATGGCTGTCGCAGGCATATTGATCCGAAACGATAGGTGTTCTGGGTCGTTGATCCCTGCGTGAGTGAACTGGTGGGGGATGCTCGGCAGTTGTCTCCGTCGGCGCAGGAGGCCCTTCGGCTGCGGGCGGTGGCCGCGTTGGTGGCGGGCCGAACTCGCGAGGATGTCGCGGCGGTGTTCCAGGTCTCGCTCAAGGCGGTGGACAACTGGTGGGCGAAGTGGCTGGCCGGCGGGCGTGAAGCGCTCGTAGCCCAGCCGCGTGGACGTCGGGTCGGTGAACATCAAGTTCTCGATGCGGTCGAGCAGCAAGCGATCCGGCAGGCCGTACTGGATCACCGGCCCTGTGACCTGGGGCTGGCGGGGCAGCTGTGGACGCGCGCCGGGGTGGGGGGCCTGATCGCGAAGCTGTACCGGGTGCGGCTGACCGAGCAGGGCGTGGGCAAGTACCTGCGCCGCTGGGGCCTGTCGTTCCAGCGCCCGGACAAGCGGGCCGTCGAGCAGGATCCCGAGGCTGTGGGGGTCTGGCATGAGGAGACGTGGCCGGCGATCCACGCGAAGGCGAAGGCCGAGGGCGGCGAGGTCCTCTTCGCCGACCAGGTCGGCATCCGCTCCGACCAGGTCACCGGCCGCACCTGGGGCGCCAAAGGGTGCACCCCGATCGTGCGCCGCTCGGGCAACCGCTTCTCGGTGAACGCGATGTCCGCGATCAGCACCAAGGGCCGGATGCACTTCATGGTCTTCACCGAGACCTTCGACGCCGACGTGATGTGCCGCTTCCTGGACCGACTCATCGGCCACTTCGCCCGCAAGGTGCACCTCATCGTGGACGGCCACTCCGCTCACCGCTCCCGCAAGGTCCGCGCCTGGCTCGCCGACCACCCCGACCGGATCGAACTGCATTTCCTGCCCGCATACTCGCCCGAGCTCAACCCCGACGAACTGGTCAACGCCGACCTCAAGCGCAGCCTGCCCATGCACAGCCGGGCCCGCGATCAGGCCCAACTCGCCACCGAGACCCGCCGGTTCTTCCACCGCCGCCAACGCCAGCCGCACATCGTCCGCGGCTACTTCGGCGGCCCACACGTCCGCTACACCCTCGAATAGAACCCTTTGAGTTTCGGATCAATAAATATTCTCGGCCCTCTGCGGCCAAAATTCGGAAACGTCGAAGTGACGCTGAGCGGGGCAAAGCTGAGAACGATCCTCGCCCTGCTCGCGCTCCGCACCAACGACGAGGTCCGGCGTGACGAACTGATCGAGGAGCTGGATCTGTCCCGCACCGCGGGCGACGCGGTCAATGCGCTGCACGCCCACGTCGCCAGGCTGCGCCGCTGGCTCCAGATCCATGACGGCAGATCCCAGATACTCCAGACGGTCAACTCCGGGTACCGGCTCAACCTGGACCGCGACGCGGTGGACGCGCACCGCTTCGTCGACCTGGTCGAACGCGCCCTGAACCTGGCGCCCGGCACCCCGTCGGTGGTGGCCAGCATCCTGGAGGACGCGCTCGCCCTGTGGCGCGGCGACGCCCTGCTCGACGCCCTCGGCGGACCCCTGGTCGCCGGCGCCGCCGACGAACTGCACCGCTGGCGCGCCGCCGCCCGCGAGACCCTGATCGACGCCTGGATCACGCTCGGCCGCAACCAGAAAGTGGTCCTGAACGCCGCGAAGTTCATCGCCGACGATCCGCTGAACGAGTCGATGCGCGCCCGGCACATCGTCGCGCTGCGGCGCATGGACCGGTACGCGGAGGCGGTCGAGGCCTACCGCAACTCGGAGCGGGTGCTCAACGAGGAGCTGGGAGTGCGGCCGGGACCCGAACTGCGCGCCGTGGAGATCTCCGACCGCACGCCGCGCTTCGAGCCGGTGAGCGAGCGCTACCAGCTCGCTCGTATGCGGTGAGACCGGTCCGGGGACGGGCGGCGGGGTCATGAGAAGACAATACGTGCGACCGTATGTCGATGGCAAGAGGACGGCTCCTGCCGTCGCCGCGACCGCCGCACCGCGTACGGACCGCCGACCGGCCGGGCCGGCGGTCCGTACGCACCGTCAGCCGGTAGCGCCGCAGGCGCCGTTCGCGCCGCATCCGGTGGCGGCGGACTCCGCGATGCCCACGAAGATCTCGCCGTCCGCCTCGCGCACCGGGTAGACCCGGATCGGCCGCACCGCGGGCGGTGAGAGCGGCTCACCGGTGGCGTAGTCGAAGACGCTGCCGTGGCAGGAGCAGAGCAGGCCGTCCTCGGTGACCTTCCCGGAGGACAGCAGACAGGCGAGATGGCTGCAGTAGTTGGTGCTGATGTGCACTTCGCCCTCGAAGCGCGAGACCGCCAGCTCCAGGTCACCGACGAAGAAGCGCCGTACGACGCCCTCGGGGACCTGGCCGGACCGCGCGACCCGGTGGAATTCCACGCTCAGTTCCCTCCTGCCGGCACGCTCTTGGCCGCCAGGGGCCCGGCAGAGGCGGCGGACGCGGGGGGCTCGGCCGGTTCCGCCGGTTCGTCCGGCTCGGCCAGTTCAGCCAGTTCGTCAAGTTCGACCGACGCGTCGGCCAGCAGCCGTGGGTCCGGGGTGGCGCCCCGGGCTAGCAGCTCCTTCACGGTGAAGATGTCACCGCCGCGTTCGACGGCGAAGGCACCGGTGAGCACGCCCGCGGTCAGATAGAAGGCGATGAAGTCGCGCTCCGCGAGCGAGCCGCGCACCACGATCCGGTCCGCGCCGCCGGTGTCGCCGCACTGCTGCAGGTTGAGGCCGAACTGATCGGACCAGAACCACTGCGGCTCGTCCTGGACGGCCGCCCTGCCGAGGATGTTCTTGGCCACGACCACGCCCTGTTTGGTGGCGTTGTCGAAGTGCTCGGCGCGGACCGGGCGGTCGGTGCCCGGCCGGCGCCGGCTGGCGGCGTCGCCCGCCGCGTTCGAGGCCAAGGTGGCGGGGGCGTCGGCGGGATAGCCCGGACGGCCCGGCCGGGGCCCGGCGAGCGTTCACGGCGCCCCGGACAGCGCCCGCAGCCGCAGTGCGATGTGCAGTTCCAGGGCGCGCGCGGGCTGGTTCCAGTCGGGCCCGAGGAGCGTCTCGATCCGGTCCAGGCGCTGTACGACCGTGTTGACGTGGACGTGCAGCGCGTCCTTGGCACGCGTGTGGACCTGGCCGCACGCGAAATAGGCGTCGAGGGTCCGTACGAGTTCGGTGCCGCGCTCGGCGTCGTAGCGCAGCAGCGGACCGAGGGTGGCGTCGACGAAGTCGCGGGCGTCCCGGCCGCCGCCCAGCACCACGCCGAGGAAGCCCAGTTCGGGAGTGCTCGCACCTTCGCCGGTGCGGCCGAGCGCCGTCAGGACGTGCAGGCACCGGGACGCTTCCGCGTGGGCCGCGACCACCTCGCCGACGCCGTGCGCGGGGCCGGCCGCCGCGACCGTGACCGGCGCCCCGACCAGGACGCCCAGCCGGGCGGCCAGCTCCCGGGCCACCGCACCTGGTGCGTCATCGGCGCGGGAGTGCGGATCGCGGGGCAGCAGCAGCACCAGGGTGCCGTGGTACTCGGCGCCGGCCCAGCCGGGGCGCGACGCGGGAAAACCGGAGACGGCCGCCATGGTGAGCCGCTCGCGGACGGGCTGGGCGGTCTGGGCGACCAGGACGAGGTGCGGACGCTGCAGGTCGATGCCGAGCCTGCGGCCCCGTTCCAGCAGTTGGGTGGCGTCCTGGCCGGGGGCGTCGAGGAGATCGGCGACGAAGTTTCCGCGCAGCCGGTTCTCGGTCTCGGCGGCCCTGCGGCGGAGCAGGAGCAGCAGCCCGGTGACGACGGCGGCGCGTTCGAAGAGCCTGCGGTCGGCGTCCTGGAGCGCGCGGCGGGCATGCAGGACGAGGGTGGCCAGCAGCTCGGGTCCGGCCAGTACCGCACAGACCCACCTCTCGCCGCAGTCCACCGCGCGTGCCGCGGCCCGCGACTCCTGCGCCGCGTCGGCGAGATCCCGCGCTTGGGGGCCGTCCGTGAACGGCCGACCGCGCTGATCGTGCCCGGCCAGCAGCGCGCCGCCGGGGTCGTGCAGGGTGATCGGGGCGTCCAGCAGGGTGGCGAGGGCGGCGGCCACATCGGGCAGGTCGCCGCCGCGCAGCACGAGATCGGTGAGCCGGTCGTGCGCCTCTTCGGCGCGCCGCAGGGCGGCGGCGTGCTGGCGGATGGTCCGGTTGGCCGCCTCCAGTTCCTCCAGGGCATGCCGGGTTTCGGCCACCGAACTCGCGGTGTCGATGGCGATGGCGGCATGGGAGGCCAGGGAGTGCAGCAGGGCGATCTCGTCCTGGCTGAACGGGCGCGGCGCGCGGTCGGCGGCGAAGAGCACCCCGATGACCTTGCCGGTGCCTCCTCTGCGGGAGCCCAGCAGGAGCGGGACACCCAGGATCGCGACGAGCCCCTCGTCCAGCACGCCCGCGTCGATGCCCTGGGTGTGGTGGAAGCGGGTGTCGGTGCGGTAGTCGGGGGTCGCGTAGGGGCGGGCGGTCTGTGCGACGAGCCCGCCGAGTCCGTCGCCGAGGTTGAGCCGCAGCCGCTGGAAGAGCGGCGATATGGAGCCGTCCGTCACCCGCATGTAGGTGTCGCCGGCCTCCTCGTCCGGGAGGGTCAGATACGCCGTGTCGGCGCCCAGCAGACTGCGCGCCCGCCGCACGATGGCCTTGAGGACGGTGTGCAGGTCGGTGGCGGCGGCGAGGTCTCCCGCGGTGTCGAAGAGCGCCGAGAGCTCCAGTTCGCGCCTGCGGTGCTGACGCAGCGCACCGCGGATGCGTAGCGCGGTGTCGGCGGCCTCCTGTACCTCTCTCAGCTCCGCCGCGCCCACCGCCCGGGCCCTGGCCTGCGCGACGACGGCGCTCAACGCCTCGGCGGGCGCGCCCGAGTCCAGCAGGTCGAGCAGGCGTCTGAGATGCGGTGCCGCCGAGGGCGGTTTCGGCATGGCGGCCTCCCTGGGTGGGGCGGACAGGGTGTGCCGGGACTTCGCTCCCGCGCGGCGACCACCATAGGCGCGCTCGCGTACGGCAGGGCAGGTGCGGCACCGTCCGCCCGCCGTGCGGGAGGAGATGCCGCGCCCGCCCGTGCGGCGTGCGGCGGCGCACTCACGCCGAGGACTCGACGGCCTCCTCGTGCGCCAAGGGCACGGGCCGCGGCCGGCCGCGTTCGGAGGGCACCTCGGCCAGGTCGCGGCCTCGCGTCTCGCGTCCCGCGAGCACCGCGACGACGGTGACGACGGCCGCCGCACCGACATATACGCAGATGGGCGCCGAGCTGTGGTAGGAGCCCAGCAGGGCGGTGGCGATCAGAGGCGCAGGCGCACCGGCGGCCACCGAGGAGAGCTGGGCCCCGATGGACGCTCCGGTGTAGCGCAACCGCGTCGCGAAGAGTTCCGAGAAGAAGGCCGCCTGCGGGGCGTACATGGCGCTGTGGAAGATCAGGCCCACGATCACGGCGAGGGTCAGGGCCGGGAAGGACCTGGTGTCCGCGAGGGCGAAGAACGCCCAGATCCAGCCGCCGGTGCCGATGGCGCCGACGAGGTAGACGGGTCTGCGGCCGACCCGGTCGGAGAGCGCACCGAAGACGGGAATGAGGCAGAACTGCACGGCCGAGCCGATGAGTACGGCGTTCAGCGCGGTCTGTTCCGGCAGCTTCAGATGGCCGACGCAGTAGGCGAGGATGAACGCGGTGACGATGTAGTAGGAGATGTTCTCCGCCATCCGCGCGCCCATGGCGACGAGGATGTCCCGCCAGTGCTGCCGTACGGCTTCGACGAACGGCAGCCGTGCGGCGCGCTCCTCGGCCTGGCGCACTTCCGCCTTGGCGAGGGCGGCCTTGAAGAGCGGGGACTCGTCGACGCTCAGCCGGATCCACAGCCCGATGCCCACCAGGACCGCGGAGAGCAGGAAGGCGACACGCCAGCCCCACGCTTCGAAGGACGCGGAGCTGGTGGTGCTGGTCAGCAGCGAGAGCACTCCCACGGCCAGCAGGTTGCCCGCGGGCGCCCCGCCCTGCGGCCAGGAGGCCCAAAAGCCCCGGCGTCGAGCGTCGCCGTGCTCCGAGACGAGCAGCACCGCGCCGCCCCACTCACCGCCGAGCGCGAAGCCCTGGACGAGGCGCAGGAGTGTCAAAAGGACCGGGGCGGCCACACCGATAGTGTGGTAGCCCGGGACACAGCCGATCAGGATCGTCGAGCCGCCCATCAGCAGCAGGCTGGTGACCAGCAGCTTCTTCCGGCCGACCCGGTCCCCGAAGTGCCCGAAGACGACGGCGCCCAGAGGCCGGGCCGCGAAACCGATGGCGTAGGTGAGGAAGGAGAGCAGGGTTCCGGTGAGCGGGTCGGAGTCGGGGAAGAACACCTTGCCGAACACGAGCGCGGCGGCCGAGCCGTAGAGGAAGTAGTCGTACCACTCGACGGTGGTGCCGATCAGGCTGGCGGCCACGACGCGCCCCAGCCGGGGCGGAGCGGCGGGCGCGGTACCGGGTGGTCCTGCGGAGGTCGAGGCATTCACGGGCATCACCTTGAGAGCGGAGGGGAGCGGCGGGGGAGCGGGGAGAGGGAGCGGCGAGCGGAGATGGAGCGGCGCAGGGGCAGGGTCGGGACAGGCAGGCGCGAAGGGCGTACGGGGCCGGGTCAGTGCGCGGTCCAGCCGCCGTCCAGGACGAGATCCGTACCGGTGACGTACGTGGTGTGCGGGCCGCACAGCCACAACACGGCGTGGGCCACTTCCTCGGGCTCGATCAGCCGCTTGATGGCGGAGCGTTCCAGCAGCACGCTGCTCATCACCTCGCTCTCGGGGATGTGGTGGACATCGGCCTGCTGCGCGATCTGACGCTCGACCAGCGGGGTGCGCACATAGGAGGGATTGACGCAGTTGCTGGTCACACCGTGTGGCGCGCCCTCCAGAGCGACCACCTTGCTGAGCCCTTGCAGGGCGTGCTTGGCAGCGACGTAGGCGCTCTTGTACGGACTGGCACGCAGACCGTGGACGGAGGAGATGTTGACGACCCGTCCCCAGCCGCGTGCGTACATACCGGGCAGGGTGCGGTGCAGGATCCTGAACGGGGCCTCGACCATGATCCGCTGCATGACGGCGAACTGATCGGGGTCGAGCTCGTGCACCGGCGCCACCCGTTGCAGACCCGCGTTGTTCACCACGATGTCCGCGTCCGTCGGAAGGCCGTCGACGGCCCGCGGCTCTGCCAAGTCGACGGGGAAGGCGGTGCCGCCCACCTGGGAGGCGACGTTCGCGGCTCCCTCCGCGTCGATGTCGACGACCAGCACATGCGCGCCTTCGGCGGCGAGAACGGCCGCACAGGCTCTTCCGATGCCGCCGGCCGCACCCGTCACCAGGGCGGTCCGGCCCTGCAGCAGACCGTCCGGCCGGCCGGACCGCGACTGCGCCGGACGGGCGGCCCCGGTGGGCGCCGGCTCATTCGTGCGTTCCATGGCCGTCACCGTAGAAGCGGGCGACGGGCCACCCTATGGTGGCGGCATACACAAAGCAGCACATCGCAGTGGCGCACACCGCCACGCCAGGAGTGCTGCCCGGCACGGACACCCAAGCCGCGCCGTCCCAGGACCGACGGCACAGCCGCCGCCCCGCAGCCCAGGCCGCGCGCACCGGCGACGCCGCGCCCGTCCGTGCCAGTAGCGCGCCGTACGCCACCTGAGCGGCCGTCAGGATGTGGACGCACCACATAGGCGCGGCCGGTGGCCGGACGTACCTTCTCCCTCACAGACGACGGCAGCCGCCCCGCCCCACGTCGGCCTGCGGGACCAGCCGACCACCCGAGGCGTGCCGTCCTGCCCCCTCAACGGTCCGGGAGCCCTCATGCGACTGTCGTCACCGCGCACCGTGCCACACCGCCGTACCCCGCCAGGCCGCCGCAGCCTGCCGCGTCGCCTCGCCCTGGGCTGCGTCATGGCCCTGCTGGCGGCCCTGCTCGACGTCGCCGCGCTGGCCGGTTCCGGCGCCGCGGCAACCGGCCTCCAGCAGGTCACCGACTTCGGGTCCAACCCGGGCAACCTCGCCATGTACGAATACGTGCCGGACGGCCTGCCCGCGGGCGCGCCCTTGGTCGTGGCCCTGCACGGCTGCACCCAGAGCGCGAGCGACTACTACGGCCACTCCGGCTGGCCGCAGTTCGCCGACCGATGGCACTTCGCCGTGGTCTTCCCCCAGACGTCGACCGCGAACAACGCCCAGTCTTGCTTCAGCTGGTTCGACGCCACCAAGGACACCCGTGACAAGGGTGAGGCGGCCTCCATCGCGCAGATGGTCGACAAGGCCGCCGGCGACCACGGCTCGGACCGCTCAAGGATCTTCGTCACCGGGCTCTCGGCCGGCGGCGGCATGACGGCCGACCTGCTCGCCGACTATCCCGACCTGTTCGCCGGCGGCTCCGTCGACTCGGGACTGCCCGCCCAGTGCGCCACCACCCTGACCGCGGCCAGCGGCTGCCAGTACAGCGCCCAGCAGCTCACCCCCGCCGCCTGGGGCGACAAGGTCCGCGCCGCCCACTTGGGCTACCAGGGCCCGTGGCCGCGGGTCGCGATCTGGCAGGGCACCGCCGACTACACCGTCATCCCCGCCAACGGCACCGAACTGCGGGACCAGTGGACCGATGTGTGGGGCATCAGCCAGACCCCCAGCGCCACGCAGAGCCTGCCCGGAAACACCACGGAAACCCTCTACAACGCCCCGTCCGGCACTCCAGCCGTCGCCCTCTTCTCGATCTCCGGCATGGGCCACGCCCTCGCCGTCGACCCGGGCAGCGCCGAGGGCCAGTGCGGCAGCACGGGCGCCTACTACCTGGACACCATCTGCTCCAGCTACTACACCAGCCTGTTCTGGGGCCTGGACGGCGGGTCGGGCGGCGGGGGCGGCGGGACACTGCCCGCGCCCACCGGTCTCACGGCCACCGGCACCACCGACGACTCCATCACCCTGAGCTGGTCACCGGTCAGCGGCGCCGCGTCCTACACGCTGTACCGCGACGGGGCCAAGGTCGCCGCCACGGCCGGCACCACCTCCACCGACACCGGGCTCACCTCCGCCACCACCTACCACTACACGGTCGCGGCGGTGGACTCCGCCGGTGCGACCGGAGCCGCCTCGGCCGCCCTGACGGCAAGCACCACCGGCTTCGCCGCCACCTGCAGCACCGCCAGCAACTACGACCACGTCGCCGCCGGACGCGCGTACACCACGGGCGGACACGCCTACGCGAACGGCTCCGATCAGGACCTCGGCCTGTACAACGTCTTCATCACCCACACGCTCAAGCAGACCGCGCCCGACTACTACGTGATCGCCGACGACTCCTGTACCAGCTGAAACGTCCGCCCAGGTCCCGTGCGGGCGGCCTGGGGCACCGCCTCGCGGGCCGCCGGCCGGGCCCAGGCACCCGCCCGCCCTGTCCACTCCCAGCACCGACCTTGGAGAACCCGCATGCGTCCGCCCCTGCGTGACCTCACCGTCGCAGCACTGGTCCTGGCCGCCGCCGCGCTGGCCACCGCACCCGCGCAGGGGCGGGGCCGGGCGGCACAGGACGCGCCCTCGTGCCCCGCGGCGGCGCACGTCAGCGTGCCCGGTGCCCAGCGGCAGCAGGCCGTCTGCCTGCCGGACCTGACCACCGCGGCGCTGGCCGGCACGCCCTACACCGACACCGCCGACCAGGCGGGCCTCGCGGCCCAAGGCACGCAGAGCCCGTCGGGTGTGGCGGGCATGCAGATCGACGGCTACTTCCCCGACACGTCCCGCACCAACACCGAACACGGCTGGGACCATGACGCCCAGTTCGTCATCAGGCTCCCCGCGCACTGGAACGGCGGCCTGGTCGTCACCGGCGCGCCCGGCAACCGCAAGCAGTACTCCACCGACATCCTCATCTCGGACCACGCGCTGGCCGCGGGATACGCCTACGCGGCCACCGACAAGGGCAACACCGGACCCGACTTCTACCGGGACGGCCACCGGCCGGGCGACGCGCTCGCCGAATGGAACGCGCGCACCACACAGCTCACCAGGGCCGCCCGCAGCGTTGTGCGGCAGCGCTACGGAAGTGAACCGCGCCGCACCTATATGACCGGCATCTCCAACGGCGGTTATTTGACCCGCTGGCAGCTGGAGAACCATCCGGAACTCTACGACGGCGGCGTGGACTGAGAGGGCACCCTGTGGACGGCGCGGGGCCCGAACCCGTTCACCTCACTGCCGACCGCCATCGCCTACGGTGCGGGCGGTGCGACGGCCGCGGACATGTACGCGGCCGGGTTCGCGGCGGGCTCCGAGTTCCTGTGGCCCTACCACCAAAGTGCGTACTGGGGCCTGACGCAGAAGGTCTACCGCGCCGAGTTCGACCCCGGCTACGACCCCGACTGCCCCGGCCTGTCGGCCGGCTCCACCCTTGAGCAGATCCTGGCGCCCTGCCCGTCGGACGCCGACTACGACTACGCACGGCGCCCGGCCGCGGTGCATGACGCGGTGGCCCGCATCGCCCTCACCGGCGCCATCGGCCGATCGCTCATCACCCTCCACGGCGACCTGGACACGCTCTTGCCGATCGCCACCAATTCCGTTGTCTACGACCGCATGGTGCGCGCGGCGGGGCGAGGGCCGCTGCACCGCTTCTACACCGTCGAAGGCGGCAACCACGTCGACGGGCTCTACGACACGTACCCGGACCGCCTGCGTCCCCTGCTGCCCTGCTACCGCTCGGCCTTCGTCGCCCTCACCGCCTGGGTGGAGCACGGCACACCGCCGCCCGCCGACCACACCGTGCCCCGCCGGCCCGGCGACCTCGTCAATTCCTGCCCGCTCGGCTGAGCGAGGCTCCAGCTGCATCCGTTGTACTCGTTGTACCCGTGTGGGGGACACCGCGGGCCTTGGTGCCGGGCTACCGTTGCATTGTTCCGGCATTCTGCAATTGCAGGTGGCACACGGTCGGAATGCGCGTGCGGATTCGGGGTTCGGGAGTCGGGGTTCGGAGAGGGGAAGACAGATGCAGTACGGCGATGGGGTCGTTGCCGGGCAGATCGAGGGCGCGGTGTGGCGCAAGAGCAGCGCGAGTCAGGGCGCGGGGAATTGCGTTGAGATCGCCGACCTGGGAGCGAGCGGGGTGGCGATGCGCAATTCCCGTTTCCCGGCGGGCTCGGCACTGGTGTTCACACGGGACGAGATGGCCGCGTTCGTCCAAGGAGCACGACAGGGCGAGTTCGACGGGCTGACGGAGTAGACGGGCCGACCGGCTCACGGGCTGGTTGTATTCCCGTTTCTTGCATTCTCACCCTGCTTGCGTACACGCTCTATTACTCTGAGAGACCATGAGATGTCGGTCTCTGGGAGCATGTGTGTCTGCCGGTGATCCCTTGAAGGGTGAGGCTTCCATGGCGTCGCTCACCTCGCTTGCCCAGGGGCGTGAGCGGCCCGCGGAAGCTGCGGCGCGCCTGCTCGGCGGGCTGCTGCGCCAACTGCGCGAACAGGCCGGGATGACGGTACGGGGGGCGGCCGACGTGATCGGGGCCTCGGGGTCGAAGATCAGCCGTGCCGAGCGAGGAGTCAGCACCCCCAAGGAATGCGATGTGCATCAACTGCTGGGCGCCTATCTGGCCTCGCCTCAGCAGTGGGACGACGCGGAGCGGCTGCTGCTGCAGGCGCATGGAAGTGCCTGGTACTCCAAGTACAGCGATGTGACCCCGGGTTATTTGAAGCGGCTGATCGGTCTTGAAGGCGCGGCCGACCGGATCGTGACCTACGAGAATCATGTGGTGTCGGGCCTGCTGCAGACCCCCGACTACGCCCGGGCCATGCTGGAAGCCGCCCTGCCGGAGGACGAGGACAATGAGCGGCGGGTGGCGCTGCGCCTCGATCGCCAAAAGGCGGTGCTCGGGCGCAATTCCCCACCGGTGGTGAAAGTCTTTCTCGATCAGGGGGTCCTGCTGCGTCCGCGCGGTGGCAGAGCCGTGATGCGACGCCAGCTGGAGTACCTGCGGGAGGTCGGAGAAAGACCCGGCGTGCATCTGCGCATTGTCGAGTTCGAGGCGGGCGCGGGCGTGTCCCCGCCGTATCCGCTGACACATCTGCGCTTCAGCGACGGAGGGTCCCGCGATGTGTTCTATGTCGAGCAGGTGGAAGCCGCCCTGTATCTGACGCGGCCCTCCGAAATAGACAAATACCGGCGCGTGGTCGACGAGGTGATGCTGGTCGCCGCGGAACGGGAGCGCACGCTGGAGCTGCTGGACGGGGCGATCGCGTACTACGAGGGCCGCTGCACGCGGCGGTTGCCGGACGTACAAGGGAACTGATCTCCGGCCCGCTGAGAACACTTCCGCCCTCCTCCGCCACTGCCGCCCGCACCGCTACAGGCGGACAACACCGCCCCACGCCTCCCACTCGGCCCCCTCGCGCCGCAGCGGCAGATCACCGTCCGGGCGCCACCGGGCTACCTCCACGAGTCCCGGATCGAGGACGTCCCAGTCGGCGAGGTAGGCACGGACCTCGTCCTTGGTGCGGACCCGTCCCCACTTCCCGTGCGTGGCCTCGGCCATGAGGTCGGTCACGTCGTGGGCGACCCGAGGATCGTCGCTGACCAGTTGGCACACCACGAGATAACTCCGCGGAGCGAGCCGTCCGGCCACCCGCTTGAGGAGTTCGCCCGGCTCGTCGCTGTCGGGCAGGCAGTGCAGGACCGAGACGAACAGGGCCGCCGTCGCCTCGTCGCGGCGGATGAGCCGCTTGACGGCTGCGCTGTCGAAGACGCTGTCGGTGTTGCGCATGTCGGCGTAGAGCACCGCGGTGGCGTCGTTCTCCGCGAGCGTGCTGCGGCTGTGGGCCACGACGGTGGGGTCGTTGTCCAGGTAGACGACGCGGGACGTGTGGTCGATGCGCTGCGCGATCTGGTGCACGTTGTCCCGCGTGGGCAGCCCTGAACCGTGGTCGAGAAACTGGCGCACCTCGCATTCGGCGGCCAGGAACCGAACGGCACGGCGCAGGAACGCGCGATTGGCCAGGGCCAGGGCCTTGCTGCTCGGGGCGATCCTGATGAGCTCAGCACACGCCGCCCGGTCGACTTCGTAATTGTCCCCGCCGCCGAGAAGGTAGTCGTACATTCGGGCGACGCTTGGTGTATTGACGTCGATCGCGTGAGAATCATTTCGTAACCCATCGCTCATACGTCCCCCATATGGCCTGCCAGAACGGAGAGTTGTCGCAGGTCACATGCTAGGCGCGAGGTAATTTCCACGGCCAGGCCAGGAACGGGAGAATGGGCAGGCTGGCGGAAATACGCGCCCCATGGGGGTGAAAAACGATGCCGCATAGTCCTAACGGACCAGCGCACGGATGTACTTGGATGTGTGCCCGGCGCGGCAAGCGTGCGCGCCCGCGCGGTGGCGCACGACAGACGGGCATTCGACGATCGGACACAATGCCGGTACTGACGACGTTCATCCCGTCGCGCCGCCCGGCGCCCTTTCCCACGTTCTCGACTCCGCTCGAACAGGGGGCACCCGCCTCACCGCACCGGGCCGCTCCCGTCCGGCACGCCGAGGCCACGTACCGGACGCCGCTCCTCTACGGGCGGGCAGCAGCTGCCGCGGCACCAGCAGGTGACGGCGTCCGATCCGGTGGCGGGCTGTGCGGGCCAGGCGTATTGCGGACGCAGGTGTGTCAGCAGGCAGCGGGGCGCCCGGCGCTGGGCGAGGGTGAGCAGCCCGCAGAGTTCAGCCGTGTCGACGCCCATCACATGGGCCGCCGCGGGACAGCCCATGCCCAGGTGGACGCGGAGGACCAGGGCGTCGGCGAGCGGTGCCGGCAGGAGACAGTAGGCGTGGCCCGCCGGGGACCGGCAGCAGCACGTCGCCTGCCGGGCCAGGGCGCCACCCAGCAGGTCCCAGGCCACGGCGGCGGCCCGGGCACTGCTGAGCACATACGACCAGACCACGGCCAGGTCGTCGAAGACGGTGTCCACGGCCCCGACCGCGGCCTCCGGCTCCCCGGTGCGGGCCTGGGCGTAGCGCAGATACGGCACCTGGGTGAGGTCGCGGAAGGCCTGGTAGTCCAGGGGCAGCGCCGTCACCGTGGGGCGGTGCGCGGGCGGCCGGGAGAGCAGAGCACGGGCCGGGGATGACAGTAAGGGGGCCGGATGCATGAGGTTTCCTCATTTGCGGGTTTCCGGGTTTTTCGGATTTCCGGGCGAAGACGGGTCGGAGCGGTGACAGCCGTCAGGTGTCCGCCGGGGTGCGCGGTAGACCGCCGGCCGGGAACGCGTGCCGGGCCGCCAGCACGCTGTAGTGGACGTCCTCCCACAGCGGGCGCAGTTCCAACGGCGCCGCGGCCAGCCGGGTGGCGAGCGAGACGGTCGTGGCCCAGTCGGGAGCGTGCGTGCCGCGCAGCACCGCCGCGGCCTGCTCCGGCGGCAGTGGCGTACCGGCGCACAGCTGCGAGAGGTCGGGTCGTCCCGCGGCGAGATACAGGCCGCGCAGCGCGGCGGCCAGCTCCCCGACCGCGTGGCCGCCGGACGGTCTCGCATCCGGCAGCGCCCGGTACGCGCGCTCCCACGCCCACCGGAACTCGGTCGCGTCCCCGCCCAGAACCGTGACCAGCATGTGCAGCACGGGCCACGTACAGCCGGCCTCCCCGGTCAGCACCCGCTGCACCTGATCGGCCGGCAGCAGCGCCTGGCGGGCCGCGGCCACCACCGTCAGACACGAGGTGCGCCGCAGGGCCGACAGCGCCGCCCGCAAGCGTTCCCGGGGCGGCCGGGCGATCACCTCGCCCGGTTGAGGCGCGCCGGACGGCTCCGCTGACATGCCCGATCCACGAGGCGCGGGCAAGGGCGGCAGCGGCACGGTGAGCAGGCGCCGGATCCGTGGCTCGCTCCACCGTGCGTGCGCCGTGCGTACGCTCACGTCCGCCGAGGCCGCCACGCTCTCCCAGGTCTCGCCGTCCCGCAGGGCCTGACGCACGACGGCGGCACGGTAGCTGACCGCCGCCCGCGTGATCTGCTCGGCACGGGCGAGCCCTACCGCTAAGGGCTCCTTGTCCGCGCCGTGGTACGGCAGTTGTCCCGCGCTAAGGCGCAGGTCATCGGCGATGTCGGCGACCGACCGCAGCACGGCGGGCGGCGCACAGGACCGCGTTCGCGCGCGTTCACGGTCCCGCTGCCGCTGCGCCTTCCGCTGGCAGGTCTCGCCGCAGTAGTCCCGAGGCCGGCCGGGACCGCCGCGACGCTCGAACGTCCTGTTGCAGAAGTCGCAGCGGCCGAAAACTGGTGAATCCCCCATGGGTGTCCCCTCCTCCCGTTGCCCGCACCCGGCCCACCGGACACACATCCTCCAAAGGGCCGAGGCGGACGGTGGCGTCCGCGGCCGATGGCCGGTCGCGGACGCCACTTTCGGTGTCAGACCAGCCGGATGCGGCGGTAGCGGATCACGGACCTGCACTCAAGGACGGCCGCGAGCGCACCCGCGGCCTGTCCCAGTGCCACCCAGCGAGGATCAGCGATCGCCCGGCACAGCACGACGACCACCACCACGACGAGTCCCGGACACAGTTCAGCATCCAAGACGCTCAGTCGCGTTTGTGGAAACGGCAGGACAGGAATGCTATTTTTGCGAGAAACCGCGGGCGCGCTAATACCAGAACTGCGGTTATACCGGTCAAGCATGAGGAAACCTCCTTCACTTGATCGCGAGCCCCCGGAGTGGTCACTACCCACCCGGGGGTTTTCGCGTGGGATCAGGCGCCGAGGCATCGGCGCCCTTGGGGGAAGCACGTTAGCGGGAGCGCACCGCGGATTCCATACGTTCTTGCCGATGCAACAGGCAGAGAGTTGCAACAGTGTTCATCGGATTAAAGAGATTAACACTTCACGCATAGTCATATGGCATGTGCGGTGATAGAAATCGATCGAGCCCTTTCGTTGTTCGATAAAACCCTTATCGCATCCACTCCGAAATCCTTACAATGAAGGGAATTTTTCTGTCACGTGGTGTGCGTCACATGTGTGGATTACGGATGTGATGGGTGCTTCGATGAAACGTTGCATCACTCAAATGGGGTAATCTGCGGCACGAGGAGCCGAGGGTCAGGCTCACTTCGTGCTGGGCGGCCGATGCAACAAGGCGTATCACCTGAACGTTTGCAAATGCACTTCCCTGGCGAGGGAGTGACGCGAAGCGCGCACGAGGCCTCGTGCCGGACCCTCCGTTCCACGATGATCCCTCGCCTGCGCAGCCGCTCATAGACGGCACGCCGACCTCCCCGAACCCCCGCCACAAGCCGGTCCGATGCGCGCTCCGTGTGCCGCCGTCGGATGCGACTCCGCAGGTGCCCTGGTGTGCCGTCGCAACGCGCGGTCGTGCTTGCGCGAACGGTGTGCAAGCGGGTGCGAGGGTGCGTGATGTCGGGTGCGGGGGTGTCGGCTTCGGGGTGCTGGGCTCCGGGGTGATGGGCTCCGGTCTCGTCTCCGTTCCGGCCGGGTCAGGCTCCGCCGGCGCCGTAGAAGCGGTCGACGTGCAGCCGGACGACGAGTCGGCGGTCGCGGACCATGGCCTGGCGGTACTCGTCCCAGTCGGGATGCTCTCCGGACAGGGCTCGGTAGACCTGGACCAGCTCCTCCACGGTGGCGTCGGACGGGTCCGCGGCGACGGGCGTCAGCTCCGCGGTGCCTTCCGCGACGGCGTACGTCCAGAAGTCGGATGTGGTGACGTAGAGGCTCGCACGGGGGTCACGACGGAGGTTGGCGGTCTTCGCCCGGTCCGCGGTGACCGACACGCGGGCGAGGCGGGTGTCCGGTGCGTAGGTATAGAGGATGTTGGACAACTGTGGACGGCCGTCGGACTTGAGGGTCGTCAGCACGCCTTTCTGGGAACGGGCGAGCAGTCCTTCGAGGGCATCGGTGCTCAATGGTCCACCTTCCTGACTGTCCGCGGGGCTTGTACGTTCCCCGCGGAACGCGCCGTACGACGCGGGGCCGGCTACCGGGTCCTGAGACTCGGACACCGCATATGGGGTACTGCCACGGTTCATGCATGCCGCCATGCCATTGTTCCCGGCCCCAGGCTGCGCGCCGGGGAGGCACCACCCGCGTCTGATGCCTCACGTCCGGATGTCTGACACCTGGACACCTGGACGTCGTAGGCGAGCGGCGTCGACGGACGGACCGTCATGTTCCGGCGTGCCCCCGTGAGACACTCTGCCGCAAATTTCACGGGGTGCAGCAGGAAACGGGGTTCCGATCGGCTATGTCAGCGATACCAGCGATACCAGCCATGTCGGTTATATCGGCGGTCGGGCACCACAGAGCGGGCACGGTCGCCCGCAGGAGGAGCCGGGCGTTAGGCGCCGTGTTCGTGCTGGTGCTGATGCTGGCGACGACGGCAGGATGCGTCGGCGGTATCGGTGACGCGGGAGACACCAAGCCGCTCGACGGGCCCGTCCCGGCGACGCCCTCCGCGGTCAGTGGCCCCGCGATCCGGGGCACCGTGATCGACAGTCATGGGCACCTGGGAGCGGGGGCGACCGTGACCCTCACCAAGGCGCTTCGGCCCTCCGAGCGACTCTGGCGCGACGCGAAGGCGTGGGCGACCCTTGGTCTGGCCTGCTTCGACAAACAGGGCTGCACGGCTCCCAGCGTCAGGGCCGTCGTCGCGGCCAACGGACAGTTCGCGCTCCCCGTGCCACACGGAATCACCAAACGCGACGGCCTGGCCCTCACCGTGGAAGCGACGCGCGGCGCCCATGCCCGCGTGGAGACCACGCTCCTCCTGCCGGCGACGGCAACGGCGGGCCGCACCATCAAGACCGTGCCGCTGGCAGGCGACCCGGCGGTCCTCGCCCGCCACGGCACCCGGGCGACGCTGCGTTTGCCCGCCGTCTCCGGCGGCAGCGGGCACGCCACGGTTCAGATGTCCCCGCTCGCCGATTCCGCGGACGAGTCCGCCGGCGCACCCGCAAAGACCGACGTCAGCCACGGCTTCGACACACGAGACGTGGAAGACGGCCGGGCGATGCTGGTAGGCAGGCAGACAGGCGCCGCGCATGGCCTGGCGGCGTTGTATTCGGCGAGTCTGGCCATCACCGGCCACGACATACCGGCCAGCCGCGGTGCGAGCTGCGTGATCGAGGGCAGCCGTGGCCAGGGCCTGCCCCAGCATCCCTGCGGGCTGACCAACGGCAACCTCGACGACGGCTGGCAACCGCACGACGATCCCGCCTGCGTCAACGGACCGTGCCCCGGCACCGCACAGGCCGACCACCGCGACGTGACCGTCACCCTCGACCACCCACTGAACGCCACCCTGCTCGTCGTCCGCGGCTGCGGCTTCACCTGCAAGGTGCAGATCAGCACCGACGGCCGCACGTTCGCCGCCCCGCACGGTCCCGCCGTCGACGACACCTCCACCGTGTACATCCGAAAGCTGACAGCCACCCACGTCACGGCGGTCCGCGTACAGACCGCCACCGGCGGCTTCTTCGACTCCCTTCGGCAGGTGTCCGTGTTTTCTTGAGGGGTGGGGCGAGCGCGCCACCTTCGGCCGGCAGCGCACTGAACCGCTCGCGGTGCACTGGGGCCCGGGCGACCTGGTCCGCGCGTGGCAATATCAGCCGGGGGAGAGGCATCCCTCCCAAAAGGCGGATGCCGGAGGCAGCAAGCGGCACGAGAGCAGAGGAAGGCCATGGAAGGGTTCAGCGAGGCGGCTCTGCGGACGTTGGCCGGTCCGCGCTCCTTCGAACGGGGACAGGGGTACCGGGACGCGGTATCCGGGGTTCAGATCGGTGACGGTTGGGTCAGCGCGAGTGTCCACGGCACGGAGCGGTACGAGGTGGAGTTGACCCTGGACGGGCCCGACGGGCTGTCCGGAGAGTGCGACTGCCCGTACGGCATGGAGGGCAACTTCTGTAAGCATCTGGTAGCCCTCGGCCTGGTGGTGCTCGCCCAGCGGGAGAGCCTGCCGCGTCAGCGGAAGGCAGCCCGGGACCGCGCGCAGGACCTGGACAGGTGGCTGTCCGGTCTGTCCAAGGACGAGTTGCTCGCACTGCTGCGGGAACAGGTCGGCGAGGACCGCGAGTTGCAGGGGCGCCTGGAACTGCGGGCCGCGAGCGCTCGCGGGGACCTTGCCGCGGTCCGTGTCCGTATCCGCGATCTGCTCGACATCGGCCCGTTCGCGCGGTACGGGTACGTCGAGTACGCCGACGCCCGTGCCTACGCCCACCAGGCCGGGCAGGTGGTGTCCGCGATCGGCGAGCTCACCGGTTCGGGCCGAGCCGACGACGCGATCACGCTGGCTCGGGAGGCGATGCGGCTGCTGGCCGACGCGGTGGAGAGCGTCGACGACTCCGACGGCTGGCTCGGGCAGGTCGGTACAGACCTCGCCAACGCCCACCTCGAAGCGTGCCGTGCGGCACGCCCCGAACCCGAGGAACTCGCACGCTGGCTGGTCGGCCATGCGCTTGGCGATATGGACGACGGCCTCACTGACATCGATCCGCTCGACTACGAGGAGACCCTCGGCGAAGAGGGCATGGCCGTCCTGCGGAAGCTGGCGGTCGAGGTGTGGCGGGGCAACCGTCGCGGCTGGGCGCAGAAATACCTGATGGAGCGTTTGGCCAAGGCTGGCGGTGACGTTGACGCGGTGATCGCTGTGCACGCGGCCGACCTCTCACCGAACGGACACACACACCTGGTCATCGCCCACGAACTGGACACCGCCCGGCGCCCCGACGAAGCCCTGCGCTGGGCGGAACGCGGCATCCAGGACTCCCGGGACCTCGCCGCCGCCGACATCGCCCTCGTCGACTACCTCTGCGACCGCTACACCCAGGCGGACCGTCTGTCGGATGCCGTCGCCCTGCGCCGCGACCACTTCGGTGCCCGCCGCACCCTGCTCGCGTACCAGCAACTGCGGTCCGCCGCCCAGGCCGCGGACTGTTGGCCGGCCGAGCGCGAGAGGGCGCTTGCCCTGCTGCGTGCCGACGCGGGGCGGCGGCAGCAGGGCTGGTACGGCGGCCCTGTCCTGCTCGATGCTCTGCTCGACGACAAGGACGTCGACGCCGCCTGGCAGGCCGCCACCGAGACCGGCGCCCACGACCAACAGTGGCTCACCCTCTCCGACCAGGCCCGCGCCACCCGTCCCGCCGACGCGCTCCGCGTCTACCGACGCCTGGCCGAACCCCTCACGAAGCAGACGGGCAATGCGATCTACGAGCATCTGACCAGCCTGCTGCTGAGCATCCGCGACTGCCACCGCCACCTGGGCACCCCGGAAGAGTTCACCACGTACCTCACGGCCCTGCGCGCCGGCCAGAAACGCAAACGCAACCTGATGCGGCTCCTCGACGAGCACGGTCTGTAGGCGCGGCCGGCCCCGAAAGCCGCGCTTGTACGACCGTGCCAGTGCCGGAGCCGGTGCTGGTCGTGGGCAGCCGCCGTATGGCGTGGACCGGGTGGGTGTGACGCTCGTCGCCGGGTGGCACATGCACTGGAGTCCTGTGGGGAACCTGTGTGCCGAGCGTGTCCAGGGCCGTCTCCTGCAAACATCCTGACGGCTGCAACCTGACCCAACTACTTTGCTCGAAAGGCGTGTCGGGGACACGGGAAACGGGGGAGGGTCATGACCGCTGCGGGGGGGCTACCAGGTCGGGCACAAGGGCATGTCGGACCAGGCCGGCAAACCCCTTGCCTCAGGCTACGACGTCGGCATTGTGCGTGCTGCGGCCACTGCGGTCGCCGCCCTCGTCACCCTGTCCGGATGCGGCAGCTCCACCGGGCCCACCGCCTTCGGGCCGGGCGAGCGGAGCGTCTCCGTAGCCAAGGGCGACACGTTCACCCTCGAGGCCCCGGCCAACGCCGCCCTCGGCCAGAACTGGTACCTGGCGAGCCCGTACCCCGACAAGGGCGTTGTCACGTACCAGGGCAGGCGAGCGGACGAAGAAGGCGGTGACAAAGACGTCATCGGCAGCGGCGACGGCGCCCAGTTCTTCGACTTCAAGGCGCACGCGGCCGGCAGGACGACGGTGAAACTGCTGTTCTGCCCGCACGGCCTGTGCGGGAGCGCCTCGGAGGTGAGCGCGAGCCCGGTCCCGACGGCCACGACCACGGCGGGCCCGTTGGAGTCGGACGACGAGGTCGCCTACTACGTCTACACGATCACCGTCCGCTGACCTGCACGGGAACGGAACGAAAGAACGACGGAACGACGGAACCGCTGTGGTCGCGGAACTCTCGCGCGGGGTGGTGATCAATCTGGGCTCCGCGGTGGTGATGCCGGAGGTGTTTCTCAAGGCGCTCAACCTCGCGCGCAACCTGGGGCGCAAGGTCAGTAACTTCACCGCCGCCGACATGGATTTCATTCGGCATTATCGGCCGCGCAACAATGTCGTCGAGCGGCCTACCGGAAAAGTGGACGCGGCATCACACTCACCGGTCATCATGAGGTGATGTTCCCGCTGCTGGCCGCCGCGGTGCGCGAGGAACTTGCGCGACCGGCGCGCCGGCGTAGCTGAGGAAAACCTCCGATGTGCCGTCGCCTGGTGCTGCTCATGGCGTTGTTTGTTGGTATTCCAAGTCTGGCCCGAAGCGCGCCGCCATTCGCGAAAGACGAGGATGCTATTGTAGCTTCAGCGCAAAAAGCCGTCGTTCGGGCGCTAGACTACAAACAGGGAGATCGCGCGAGCCTGATGGACGCGAAGCCTGACTTCACGGCGGATGGCTGGAAAGAATTTATGAAAAGAATGGACGGGTGGCTCGACGCGAAAGGCGCCCCTCTGGGCAGCCAGCGCTTCACCCCGTTGGGCACTGCCGTGGTGAAGAGCCGAGAGGACGGGGTCATCCGCCTGAGCATTCCCGGAACGCTCGAGCAGCGTCAGAACGCATCGAGGGCAACGTACCGAGCCACAGTTGATATTCAGTTGGTTGGGACCCGATGAAAATCGATCATCTGGAACCGCTCACGGGTGGCGCTTAGGTCGGATTTGTAACCGAACTTATTATAATCGGACTGTTCTAGCCGGACCGTGGAAGACGACTTCGCAACTCCTGACTCTCAGCTGGAACTCGTGCGCCTGCGGCGGAGCTGACGATGCCGCGTAGCGCGACGGGCCGCTCAGCAGCGCCGCCCCACCGATCGCGATTTTCCCCGACTTTGGCTATCGCGACCATTACGTGGGCGCGATGAAGGGCGCGATCGCGTTGATCGCGCCCGGCGCCCCGCTAATCGACATCACCCACGGCGTGCCGGCGCAATCGATCACGGCCGGCGCACTCGCGCTCGCGCAAAGCTGGCGGCTCTTTCCGCCGCGGACGATTTTCCTGGTGGTAGTGGACCCGGGCGCCGGCACGTCGCGGTTGGCGGTGGCGGTGCAGACGCGCGGCGGAGCGCGCTTCGTCGGTCCCGACAATGGCGTGCTCTCACTGGCGCTGGAGGAGGCGGGGGCGTTGCGTGCGGTCGAGTTGCGAGCGCCGCGGTACCGGCTTGCGCGCGTCAGCGCAACCTTTCACGGCCGCGACATTTTGCGCCTGCCGCGGCGCATCTGTGGCGTGGGGTCAAACTCGAGGCGCTGGGGCCGCGGGTGCGCGACGGCCTGACGCATCTGGAGCTGGCGGAGCCGCGCGAAGGGGTAGAGGAGCTGCGCGGCGAAGTGCTCTATACCGACGCCTTCGGCAATCTCGTGAGCAACATCGGACGCGACGCACTGGCGCGTTTCGAAGCGCGCTTTCCCGCTATGCGCCTTTGCGTTAGGATCGGTACGAGCGCGCCGATGGAGATACTTCAGGCGTACGGCGACCCCGCAAAGGTGTTCCTCTCGCTACGTTTGGCAGTTTCGAGTTGCTGGAAATTGCCGTGCGCGACGGCAGTGCCGCCGTGCGTTTTGCGGCGGGCCCGGGCTTTTTGGTAACCGTCCGCCCGCGGCGATGTACGGCTCGTCGTGAACCCCGGCGCTGAACCCCGGCGCAAAATAACTACGGGCGTAAAAGAAATACGCAAAATAAATCATGGCTGATTCCACCGCCCACGACGAGTCACAAGTCTTAACCGACATCCCGCGCATCACGCCCGCGCCGGTTTACGAGCCCGAAGTGGTCGCGCCCACGCGCGCACGGCCCTCCGGCGTCACCCGGGCGCACATCAGACCCTTCCTCCTGACCCTGCTGACCACCACGATGGCCGGGGCGGACATGGCGGGCGCGTACGTGTCGCTGGCGCATCCGTTTGCGACCTTTGGCAACCTCGCCGCGGGGCTGTCCTTCTCGATTCCTTTGATGATGATCCTTTTCGCGCACGAGATGGGGCATTACCTGGTGGCCCGGCGTAACAACGTCGACGTCAGCCCGCCCTATTTCATCCCGGCGCCGTTGCCGTCGGTCTTTTTCATCGGCACCTTCGGCGCGTTCATCCGGATGCGCTCGCCGGCGCGCACGCGGCGCGTGATGTTCGACATCGGTGCGGCGGGGCCGGGGCCGGAGCGGTGCTTGCGGTGCTGGCGGTGGCTATCGGGTTGAAACTCTCTGACGTGTCGGCGCTCGACACGTCCGGGGGCGGACTTCAGCTTGGCAATTCGATCCTGTTCTGGGCGCTGTCGTACGCGATGCTCGGGGTCGATCCCAATTCGGTCAATGTGCATCTCTATCCGGTCGCGTTTGCCGGATGGATCGGACTGTTGGTGACGACCCTTAACCTGCTGCCGGTCGGCCAGCTTGACGGCGGCCACGTGGTTTACGCGTTGTTTGGCCGTTGGCATCGGACGATTGCGCGCCTGTTCATCGTGGCGTGCGTAATGATGGTGGCGGTGCCGCTGCTCATGGGCTCGGCATACTGGGGCGGGTGGCTTTTCTGGCTGGTGTTCCTTTTTTTCCTTGGCCTGGGGCATCCGGCAACCGTCGATGCGGATACGCCGCTCGATTCGAGGCGGAGGGCGTTTGCGTGGGCGACCATCGTGCTGTTCATCGTGACCTTCAGTCCGGTCCCGGCATGGTACGCCGTGGGGACTCAGAACCCGCAGGAGCAGCCCGGGGACAAAACCTACAGCGTCGTTTATCATTCCGCGCCGCCGCGACCGGCCGCCTCGGTGCCGCTCAAAGGACTCTGAAATGAGTGGCGGGGGGAAGCGGCCGAGCTGGGATCAGTATTTCATGACCATTACGCGGCAAGTTGCCGAGCGCTCGACCTGCCTGCGGGCCAAGGTGGGCGCGGTGATCGTGCGCGACCGCAGCATCCTCGCCACCGGGTATAACGGATCGCCTGCCGGGATGCCGGATTGCACGGGAGGTCGGATGCCTCATTTATGAGTCGCGTATGCCCCACGGCGAAATCGAGCAGAACTGCTGGCGCACCATCCACGCCGAGATTAATGCGATTACGCAGGCTGCCAAAAATGGCGCCGCGATTCGCGACGCCGACATCTACGTGACTCACACGCCCTGCATCCACTGCCTCAAGGTGCTCATCAATACCGGCATCCGCACCGTCTACTATGGGCGCGAGTACAAGCTGCATACGGTTGGCGAGTCTCAAGCATGCGGCGGTAAAGCTCGTGCAGGTGGCGCCGGAGGCCGCGGATGTACCCACCTGAGGGTGGCGAGGGAGCACGCGGCGGCCCCACGGCGCGGCCGTGTGGAATCTGCGCGCTCATCGAGCGATGCCGCGCGGGCGCCTTCGCGGATTTCGTAATCGAACTGCCGCACTCGTTCGTAATCCTGGGTGACGCGCAGTTCTATCTGGCGACTGCGTGGTGCTGCAAGGAACCACGTCGACGAGATTCATCTTTTGCCGCCCGCGGAAGCGCGCGCTCTTTTCGACGAGACGGTGGCGGTCGGCCGCGCGATCGCGCTTGCTACATCGCCGCTCAAGCTCAATTACGAATGTCTCGGCAATCTCGAACCGCACGTCCACTGGCACGTCTTCCCACGCTTTGAGTCGTACCCGATGCGCGCGGCACCGGTATGGATGCGGCCCGAGCCGGAACGCAAAGTGACACTTGAAGATTCCGACCGGCGCGGACTTATCCAGATACTCGCGGCCGAACTGAGCCGCCAGGTCTCAGGCACTCGCGTCGCGGTCGGGCGATAAATCCACGAAATTCGCCAGGATGTCCTTCCCGTAGGCCGTGGATGCTCGTGGATGCTATGGAGGGCGGGCGGTGCATCGAAACCCAACAATCACTTCAATGTTGCGCCGGTTGATAACTGTCGTCGTATTGGGCGCTATGACTTTGCTTGCCGCGTGCCAAAACGGCAAAATACCGAACCAAGGAAGTTATGCGGCGCAGCTTTACATTAATAGATGCGGGCAGTGTCATCAGCCATATGACCCTAGCCTGATGACGGCCACGATGTGGGCGGCGCAGGTTGATTTGATGCAGGAGCGCATGAAGCAGACCGGATTAACGCCGCTCACCTCGGGCGAGCGCAAGACCATCCTGGATGACCTGAGCAACAACGCCGGTAGACAATAAGTGCGGGCGTCTGCGGCTCTGAGGAAGGGGGACCGAAGAGATGGCAGCCCAGGAATTTCGCGTCCAGGAAGAATCCCGACGAGATCAATTAATCACGATCGGATCGAGCGCGTTCTTTCTCATCGTGACCGTCGTTGCGCTATGGAGCCGGCCGCAGTACAGGACCGCGTTCGGGTGTTCCATCGCCGCGGCGGCGTCGTTGTTCCTGGCCTGGACGCTGCTGCGCGAACTGCAAACCCTGCGCAGCCGCAAAAGCTGGCCCGTCATCATCGATGACCACGGGGTCCACTACGCCAGCCCCGGTCAAATTACCTGGGCCGAGATTGGCGGTCTCGAACCGGTGCGCGCCTATCAACGTGTCGATCTCCGCGATACTCAGGGCCGCCTGCGGGTCAGCCTCCCGTACAGAACTCGAGGACGCGCACGAAGTGTTCCAGTTTGTGGCGGACATGCTTTCCGATCTTATGGCGGAGGTATCGCTGCCGCACGTTTTCGCGCAGGAACCGCCGCGGTGGACGCTGGTGGCTGGAGCGGCGCTAATCGCAGTATTCGGCACTGTGATTTTTCTGATGCGCGGACGCCCGGTGGTTCAGTTGCTGGGCGCAGTTGCGATGGTCCTGCTGCTGGGGGCATTCGCTAGGTGGCGACTTCGCTCGGTGCGCCAGTTGACGGTTGGCAAGCAGGACCTCACGGTGGCCAGGGGGATGCGGCCGCGCGTGCTCAGCTACGCGGACATCGAGGCCGTAGGCCTGTTCGTGGTGGGCAGCAAGGCCGAGCGCTACCTCGACGTGAAAGTCACGTTTAGCGACAAGAGCGCGACCTACGTGCTGCCCTGGAACTGCGATCCGTTCGACGTCTACGCGACTGTCAAAGCGGCCTGGCAACGCGGCCGCAACGCCTCTGCGGCATCGGCAACGTCCGCCGCCGCCAATTGAGCCGGGGGCGCGCGATTAATCCTACTTGATCAGCGGTTGCTGGCCGCCGTCGTAAACAATTCGGCCTTCGACCACCGAGGCGAAGTCGGGCAGCCGATGCGTCTGCAGTTTGCCGTCGGGCATGATGTGTCGGATGGCCCGACCGCCGACCATCATCTGGTCGGAGACGATTCGCCGATGGCATTGCCACCACAGTCCCTCCGAACACATGA
>CAVXIJ010000014.1:0-161188 GCA_963761765.1 uncultured Actinomycetota bacterium | reverse complement strand
TGTCTGATGCACGCAACGCGTCGCCAGGGGCGGGGCTCTCCGGGGCGGGGGGCGTGCGAGACAATGGGGGTATGGAGATGCCGAGGAACGAGAGGTCGCAGGAGAGCCCGAAGGTTCTGGTAGTGGGCCAGGACGGGATGGCGCTCGGCGGCGGCGAAGACGAGGACTTCCGAGAGGTCCCGGTGACGGACCAGGTGGAGCAGCCCGCCAAGGTCATGCGCATCGGCAGCATGATCAAGCAGCTGCTCGAAGAGGTCCGTGCGGCACCTCTGGACGAGGCGAGCAGGCAGCGGCTGAGGGAGATCCACTCCAGCTCCGTGAAGGAGCTCGAAGACGGTCTGGCACCGGAGCTCGTGGAGGAACTGGAGCGGCTCTCGCTGCCCTTCACCGATGACACGATCCCCAGCGATGCGGAGATCCGGATCGCGCAGGCGCAGCTGGTGGGGTGGCTCGAAGGACTCTTCCACGGGATTCAGACGACGCTGTTCGCACAGCAGATGGCGGCGCGGGCGCAGCTGGAGCAGATGCGCAGGGCGCTGCCGCCCGGGGTCATGCCCGCTGACGAGGGCGAGGATCCCCACATCGGCGGGCGGTCCGGCGGGCCGTATCTGTAGCGGTGCGTGAGCGGGGTGGCGGCAGGAGAGCTTGCGGCCACCCCGGTCGTACCGGGCTACGAGTGATGACCGGGCCGGGGATGCGGAAGGCGTCCGTCGGGTGATCGTTGCGTTGGGCCCACGCGTTGTGCCCGCCCGTTCTGCGCCAGTGCTTTGAGAGCCTGGCGGCCACGCGCGCCCCAGTGTCCGAACGGTCATGGGCAGCCTCGGAGGAGCGCCCGCGCGCAACGGCCATGCGCGCCCCGGGGCCTGCCTGCCCACCACGGATCGCGCGCGGTGGCGGGGCCCTGCGAGGCGGTGACACCGCGGGTGCCAGGCGTCGCTGGCTGATCGGGCACCCAGGGTGTCACCACCGCTTACTACTGCGGCGGGTTTCCTGTCGAGACGTCGAACTGGATCGTGCCCGGATTGTCCGGGTCGATGTCCGTGTCCGCCTTCGGCGACTGGCGCATGACCGTGTCCTGGCCGTAGGTGTTCTCGTCGACGTCGGTGGTGTCGTAGTGCCAGCCGGCGGCCTGGAGGCAGGCCTGCACCGACGTCCAGTTTTTGTAGGTGAAGTCGGGAATCTGTATCTTGTCCGGGTCGTTGAGCGACTCGTCTGGCTCGGTGCACTTGGTCGAGTCGATGGTCTTCGACAGGTCGGGACCGCGGTGCCCGGCCACCACGGTCGGTGGCTTGCTCGCCTGGTCGTCGCCCCCGCCGCTGCCACCGCCGTGCAGGCTGAAGAATGCGATCAGGCCGCCGATGACGGCGAGCGCGACGACGATCGAGCCGATGATCAGCGGCGTGTTGTTCTTGCCGCGGCCCCCCGTGGAGTGCGAGGTCGTGGTCGACGGCTGCGACGAGTGCATGTACGGGGCCGGAGTCTGTTGGCCCGCCTGGTACGGAGTCGGGGTCTGCGGGCCCGCCTGGTACGGAGTCGGCGTCTGCGGGCCCGGCGCAGGTGTCTGGTAACCGCCCTGCTGCGGATAGCCGTAGCCCGGTGTGGGGCTGCCGTAGGCGCCCGGCTGGTACGGGGTCTGGACCGAGTTCGGCGGGGCCTGGGTGAACGGGTCGAGCGGCGGGAAGACCGCGGAGCCGACGCCCGCGCCGCTGGACGTCTGGACACCCGGCACGATGCTCGGGGCGGCGGGGTGCAGCGACTGGGCTATGCGCAGGCACTCGTCGCGCATCGACTCGGCGGAGGGGAAGCGCTCGTTCGGGTTCTTCTTCAGGGCGCGGGCGACCAGGGCGTCAACGGCCGGGGGCAGTGCGCGGTTGATCGTGGACGGGGCAACCGGCTCTTCCTGGACGTGCGCGTACGCGATCGCCAGAGGCGAGTCCGCGTTGAACGGCAGCTGTCCGGTGACCAGCTGGAAGAGCATGATGCCGACCGAGTACAAGTCGGAGCGCGCATCGACGCCACGGCCGAGGGCCTGCTCGGGCGAGAGGTACTGCGGGGTGCCGACGACCATGCCGGTCTGCGTCATCGAGGTGACGCCGGACTGCATGGCGCGCGCGATGCCGAAGTCCATGACCTTGACGACATTGCGCTTGGTCATCATCACATTGCCCGGCTTGATGTCCCGGTGGACCAGGCCCATCTCGTGGCTGATCTCCAGCGCGGCCAGCACGTCAGCGGTGATCTTGAGGGCCTTGTCGGCGGGCATCGCGCCGTACTGCCTGACGTCCTCGTCGAGCACCGAGCCGAGCGGGCGGCCCTCGATGTACTCCATGACGATGTACGGGGTGGTGCCGATACCTTCGAGCTCGTCCTCGCCAGTGTCGAAGACGGAGACGATGTTCGCGTGTGTGAGTCTCGCCACGGACTGGGCCTCGCGGCGAAACCGCTCGCGGAAGGACTGCTCGCGGCCGAGCTCGGTGTGCAGCGTCTTGACGGCGACCTGGCGGTCGAGTACGGCGTCATACGCGAGGTGCACGGAAGCCATGCCGCCCTCACCGAGCAGGTCACGCAGCTGGTATCGCCCGCCGGCCACTGCACGCCCCGCGTACCGGCCCTGTGCGCCGTCCTGGCTCATTTTCTGCGTCCCCCATCGGCGCGGGCGGTAGCTGCTACGGTGCTCCCGCGGCTGGTGATCGATCACTTATTCCTGGCCAAGTCTGCCCGAGGGCACTGACACGTCAAGTTCGGTGCCCGTTCCGTGACCGTACGGGCAAGAAGCGTCGCGTAAGCGTTACAGGTGGGGCGGCAGGCGTGGTACCGCCGGTAGCCACGTGGACCGGCGGTGACGCGGAACCTGTGCGGGCACGCGTCAGCACGTGTCGTCCCGCACGCGCATCCGGTCAGAGACCCGGTCCCCGCAGGTCATGTCATGGCTTCCTGCCTGCTAGCACATACGTCCGTGCGAGCGTGGCGGTTGTCACCGCTGTCACCGCTGTCTTCGCGCGCCATGGCGTACGTCTGCGCGGGCCGTGCGCACGGCGCCGCCGGGCCTGCGGTGTCCTGTCCAGGCCGCGCGCGGTCGCGCACGCGCACGTCATTCCCGTTATACGGACAGAATTTGCGCCCGTGCGGCAGCGCGCGGTTTGATGACCGGTCCACTACGGGCGGTCGCCCGAGGGCGCTCAGCTCGGGACGGTCCGGTGCGCGAAGGCTGTAGCGTGGCCTAGCGGGACCGTAGCAACCACCGCGGGCGCGGCAGCACTACCGCGCGGAACGCGGGCAGAAACGACGGCGAGGACTGATGGCACAGACGCAGCGCGCTCAGGGCCCGTCCGACCCCGAGGCGACTGGCGGTGGCATGTCAGAGACGCCGGAAATGTGGGGGAACGGCGGGCTTGTAGGAGACGGCCGGTACCGCCTGACCGGCAGACTCGGCCGAGGCGGCATGGCCGAGGTGTTCGCCGCCGAGGACGTCCGGCTCGGCCGCACCGTCGCCGTCAAGCTGCTCCGGGCCGACCTCGCAGAGGACCCGGTCTCCAAGGCGCGCTTCACGCGCGAAGCCCAGTCGGTCGCCGGGCTCAACCACCACGCGGTGGTCGCGGTGTACGACTCCGGTGAGGACATCATCGGCGGGAACACCGTCCCCTACATCGTCATGGAGCTCGTCGAGGGCCACACCATCCGCGATCTGCTGATCAACGCGGAGGCGCCGGGCCCCGAGCAGGCGCTGATCATCGTCTCCGGCGTGCTGGAGGCGCTGGCGTACTCGCACCAGCACGGCATCGTGCACCGTGACATCAAGCCAGCGAATGTGATCATCACCACCACCGGTGCGGTGAAGGTGATGGACTTCGGCATCGCACGCGCCCTGCACGGCGCGCAGCAGACGATGACCCAGACCGGCATGGTCATGGGCACGCCCCAGTACCTCTCGCCGGAGCAGGCGCTCGGCAAGGCCGTCGACCACCGTTCCGACCTGTACGCGACCGGCTGCCTGCTCTACGAACTGCTCGCGCTGCGCCCGCCGTTCACCGGCGAGACCCCGTTGTCGGTCGTCTACCAGCACGTTCAGGACCCGCCGGTGCCGCCGTCCCGGATGGACGCGGCCGTTCCGCCGGAGCTGGACGGCCTGGTGATCCGCGCGCTCGCGAAGGAGCCCGACGACCGCTTCCAGACTGCCGAGGAGATGCGCGGCCTGGTCCAGTACGGGCTCCAGATGCTCTACGAGCAGGGCGGCCACACCGGCACGTGGAACACCGGGCCCGTCGATATGCACGAGGGCGGCAGCACGCCGGCCATGGGCATGTCGGGCGCCGGCGCACGCTCGCACCCCGGCGACCCCGGTACCGCACAACAGCCCATGCTGCCCCGGCCCGGCCGCGACGACGGCGGCTTCGACGGCCGCCGTGGGCACCGGAGCGGTGGCTCAGGCCGCGGCAAGGGATGGCTGTGGGCCGTGCTCGCGGTGATCGTCATCGCGATGGGCGTCGCGGTGGCGCTGCACACGCTGAACGGCAACGGCAAGGCGCCCGACACCAATCAGCCGCCTTCCGTCACCCAGTCCACCAACGACGACCAGCAGGACCAGAACCCCGGCGACCAGAACACCGACGACGCCACGCAGCCCGGCGACAGTTCGGACGGCGGCACCGACTACACCCCGTCGACGTCGCCCACCAGCGGCGACACCGGCGATCCGACCCCGTCCCAGAGCGCACCCTCCGAGCGGCCCACCCAGAGCCAGAAGCCCACCCAGAGCCAGAAGCCGCCGACCAAGCCGACCCCCACGCCGACCGAGACGACCGGCGAGCCCACCGAGACGGCGGGCGGCACGGACGCCGGCGCGACGACTTCGGGCGACGGAGAAGACTCCGCGGGCTGACGGCACCGGCGCCCCGGGCTGACGGCCCGGGGCCGCCGCGCGGCGAGGACGACAGGGTGTGCGCGATGGATTCCCGGACATCCTCGCGGACCCGCTTCCTCCGGATACCGGCGATTACGAGACACACCGCAATCGGATGACTCCGGGCCGCAGTCCGTCCCGCGGAGTCGTTAATTCCGCCGGCCCCGTGGTACCGCGCGCCAGGTAATGACTAGCGGTGTGATCTTCACGATCCCTTCCACTGCTCCGGTTGCCGGGATAACGTGCCGGTGTTCCGGTGGCCTGCGAGGCTAGGTCGAAGGTTGGTCACCGCCGTGACCAGCGGCGTTGGGCGTATCTTGGACTTTACTAGGAAATCAAAGCAAAATCGCAGGTCAGAAGGGGTTTCGCAGATATGCGAAGCTCTGGGTAACGTGCCTTTAGCAGGGCACTCGCCGGAGCATTTCTCACGCCTGCTTCCGGGCCGAGTCGCACCCACCCCGTGCGGGGTCCGGGACCGGGCGAACCGTTCCCTTCGGTTCACCCGAACCGGAGGGGTTCCCAGTTCCTGGAGACCCCAGGGGCCGGACCGACGGAGGAGCAACGTGACCGTGGAGAGCACTGCCGCGCGCAAACCGCGCAAGAGCGCTGGCGCAAAGACGCCGCCGGGCGACGCACCCGACCCGGATCTCGTACAGCTGCTGACCCCCGAGGGCAAGCGGATCGTCCCGCCCAAGAGCGCGCAGAACGTCAAGAGCGCGCAGAACGTCAAGAGCGCGCGCACGTCGCGTGTGACGGCGGGCCCGGGATCGCCGCAGACGTCGCTCGCCGAATTCGCCTCGTACGTCGCGGACATCACCCCTGACGAGCTGCGCGGACTGTACCGGGACATGGTGCTGACCCGCCGCTTCGACGCCGAGGCCACCGCGCTCCAGCGGCAGGGCGAGCTGGGCCTGTGGGCCTCGCTGCTCGGCCAGGAGGCCGCCCAGATCGGCACGGGCCGTGCCACCCGCGAGGACGACTACGTCTTTCCGACCTACCGCGAGCACGGCGTCGCCTGGTGTCGCGGTGTCGATCCGGCGAACCTCCTGGGGATGTTCCGCGGTGTGAACCACGGCGGCTGGGACCCCAACTCCAACAATTTCCACCTGTACACGATCGTCATCGGCTCCCAGGCCCTGCACGCCACCGGCTACGCGATGGGCGTGGCCATGGACGCCGCGGACTCCGCCGTGATCGCCTACTTCGGCGACGGCGCCTCCAGCCAGGGAGACGTCGCGGAGGCGTTCACCTTCGCCGCCGTGTACAACGCCCCGATGGTGTTCATCTGCCAGAACAACCAGTGGGCGATCTCCGAGCCGACCGAGAAGCAGACCCGGGTGCCGCTCTACCAGCGCGCACAGGGCTACGGCTTCCCGGGCGTGCGCGTCGACGGCAATGACGTGCTCGCCTGCCTCGCGGTCACCAGGTGGGCCCTGGAGCGTGCCAGGCGCGGCGAGGGCCCGACGCTGGTGGAGGCGTACACGTACCGCATGGGCGCGCACACCACCTCGGACGACCCCTCGCGCTACCGCTCCTCCGACCAGGACGAGATCTGGAGGGCCAAGGACCCCATCGCACGGCTCCGCGCCCACCTGGAATCCGAACACCATGCCGATGAGGCGTTCTTCACGGAACTCGACACCGAGAGTGAAGCGTTGGGTAAGCGGGTGCGTGAGGTGGTGCGGGCCATGCCCGACCCGGACCCTCTCGCCATGTTCGAGCATGTATACGCGGACGGACACTCGCTGGTCGACGAGGAGCGCGCGCAGTTCGCCGCTTACCAGGCGGCGTTCGCCGACTCCGACGACCAGGCCGACAGTGAAGGGGGCCGGTGATCATGACTGTGCAGAAGCTTCCGCTGGCCCGCGCGATCAACGAGTCGCTGCGTACCGCTCTTGAGGCCGACCCGAAGGTCATCCTCATGGGCGAGGACGTGGGCAAGCTGGGCGGCGTGTTCCGCGTGACGGACGGCCTCCAGAAGGACTTCGGCGAGAACCGTGTGATCGACACCCCGCTCGCCGAATCCGGCATCGTCGGCACCGCGATCGGCCTGGCACTGCGCGGCTACCGCCCGGTGGTGGAGATCCAGTTCGACGGTTTCGTCTTCCCCGCCTACGACCAGATCGTCACCCAGCTCGCGAAGATGCACGCCCGGGCGCTGGGCAAGATCAAGCTTCCCGTCGTCATCCGCATCCCCTACGGCGGCGGCATCGGCGCGGTCGAGCACCACTCGGAGTCACCCGAGGCGCTGTTCGCGCATGTCGCGGGCCTGAAGGTCGTGTCGCCGTCCAACGCGTCCGACGCGTACTGGATGATGCAGCAGGCCATCCAGAGCGACGACCCGGTGATCTTCTTCGAGCCCAAGCGCCGGTACTGGGACAAGGGCGAGGTCGACACCGAGGCGATCCCGGGCCAACTGCACGCGGCGCGTGTGGTGCGCGAGGGCTCCCAGTTGACGCTGGTCGCCTACGGCCCGATGGTGAAGGTCTGCCTGGAGGCCGCGGCAGCCGCCCAGGAGGAGGGTACCTCCCTGGAGGTGATCGACCTGCGCTCCATGTCACCGATCGACTTCGACGCCATCCAGCGTTCCGTGGAGAAGACCCGCCGGCTCGTCGTGGTGCACGAGGCGCCGGTGTTCCTGGGAACCGGCGCGGAGATCGCCGCGCGTATCACCGAGCGCTGCTTCTACCACCTGGAGGCGCCCGTGCTGCGGGTCGGCGGCTACCACGCCCCGTACCCGCCCGCGCGTCTGGAGGAGGAGTACCTGCCGGGCCTTGACCGGGTGCTCGACGCCGTCGACCGGTCGCTGGCGTACTGAGGGGGCGTGACGATGAGTAACACCAGTCAGACAGCCAGCACACAGACCATGGGTGGCGCGGTGCGCGAGTTCAAGATGCCCGACGTGGGCGAGGGGCTCACCGAGGCGGAGATCCTCAAGTGGTACGTGCAGTCCGGTGACACGGTCACCGACGGCCAGGTGGTCTGTGAGGTCGAGACCGCCAAGGCCGCCGTGGAGCTGCCCATCCCGTTCAATGGCGTCGTGCGTGACCTGCGCTTTCCCGAGGGCAGCACGGTCGACGTCGGCCAGGTGATCATCTCCGTCGAGGTGACGGACGGGGCCGGCGGTTCGCAGGTCGGCGACGGGCCGGTGGCCGACGAGTCCGGTACGGACACGGCGCCCGCCGCGGACCCGAAAGAGGCCAAGCCGCAGGGCCGCCAGCCGGTGCTCGTCGGCTACGGGGTCTCCGAGTCCTCGACGAAACGCCGGCCGCGGAAGTCGCCGGTGGCCGACGCGGTGCAGGCGGAGCTGAACGGACACGCGGACACGGCAGTGCCCGCCGCGGGCTCCGAGCCCGGCGGTGCGCCTCCCGTGGCTCCACCGGACGCCGCGGCCCGGTCCGCCCCGGCGGCAGCGGCCGAAGCTGCCGCCGCCGGTACGCGTCCGCTGGCCAAGCCGCCGGTGCGCAAGCTGGCCAAGGACCTCGGCGTCGACCTGGCGTTGGTGGTGCCCACCGGACCCGATGGGATCATCACCCGCGAGGACGTGTACGCGGCAGCGACACCCGCTCCACAGGCGGCACCGGCCGCAGCTCAGCCGCAGGCCGAACCCGCGGGCCAGCCGCAGGCGGCGCCCGCAGGTCAGGCGGTGGCCGCGCCCGTCGCGCCGGCTCCGTGGACCGATGCCGCGGGCCGGGAGACCCGCATCCCCGTCAAGGGAGTGCGGAAGGCGACGGCGCAGGCGATGGTCGGCTCCGCGTTCACCGCACCGCATGTCACCGAGTTCGTCACCGTCGATGTGACCCGCACCATGAAGTTCATCGACGAGATGAAGCAGGAGGCCCAGAAGTACGACCTGGTCGGGCTGCGGGTCAATCCGCTGCTGCTGATCGCGAAGGCCCTGCTCGTCGCGATCAAGCGGAATCCCATGGTCAACGCCGCCTGGGACGAGGCCAGTCAGGAGATCGTCCAGAAGCACTACGTCAATCTGGGCATCGCGGCGGCGACTCCTCGCGGTCTGATCGTGCCGAACATCAAGGACGCCCACACCAAGTCCCTGCCCGAGCTGGCCAAGGCCCTCGCCGACCTGGTGAACACGGCCAAGGAAGGCAGGACGTCCCCCGGCGCTATGCAGGGCGGCACGGTGACGATCACCAATGTCGGCGTCTTCGGCATCGACACCGGCACGCCGATCCTCAATCCCGGTGAGTCGGCGATCCTCGCGATCGGCGCGATCAAGCTCCAGCCGTGGGTCCACAAGGGCAAGGTCAAGCCGCGGCAGGTCACCACGCTCGGGCTCTCCTTCGACCATCGCCTGGTCGACGGCGAACTCGGGTCCAAGGTGCTGGCGGACGTCGCGGCGATCCTGGAGGAGCCCAAGCGGTTGATCACTTGGGGATAGCCCCTGGTGGGAGAGGCTTCTGGGCGGCTGGTGGGAGACGGCCGCGCGGTTTTTCACGGCCCTTGCGGGCGGGCGGGGCTCCAGGATTTAGCTGGGGCTCTGCCCAAGGGCGGATTTGTGCCCGATGATGGGGATGTTTGCCCGGCGTAGGCAGGGGGTGGCGGCGGATGTTCCAGAAGCGGGACGATCCAGGCAGGCGAGGGTGTGCGGTCGGAAGACCTCGCAGGCGTACGGCGCATCGGCCCGTACTCGCCGTAGCGGTGCTGGTGACGGCCGCGCTGTCCGTCTCGGGATGCAAGGAACTCAGCGGCGCCGGCGCCTCATCGGGCTCGGGGTCGGGATCTTCGACCGCGACGGGCGCACCCGCGCCCGCGGACCGGCACGCCACCAGCCCGCTGCACAACTCCGACGGCACCAAGCCGGGACTCGCCCCGCTGACGACCGCCGCGGACCGGGCCGCGGGCCGCAAGCTCATCGCGGGGCTGCGGACCAAGGGCCGCGGCCCCAAGACCGGTTACGCACGCGACAAGTTCGGCTATGCCTGGATGGACACGGCCGATGGCGTGCCGCTGGCGCACAATGGCTGCGACACGCGAAATGATCTTTTGAAGCGCGACGGTGAGAACCTGCGCTTGCGAGCCGGTTCCACGTGCGTGGTCATCGCCATGACGCTGCATGATCCGTACACCGGCAAGACCATCGAGTGGCGCAAGCAGCAGGCCACCGACGTGCAGATAGACCACGTGGTGCCGCTGTCGTACAGCTGGCAGATGGGTTCCTCCGGCTGGCCGGAGAGCAAGCGCAAGCAACTCGCGAACGACGTCCTCAACCTGATCCCGGTCGACGGGCGCACCAACTCGGCCAAGGGAGACTCCGGGCCCGCGTCCTGGCTTCCGCCGAACAAGCAGATCCGCTGCGCGTACGTGGTCCGCTTCGCCGAGGCCGCCCACAAGTACGAGCTGTCGGTGACCGCCTCCGACCGGCAGATGATGCTGAAGCAGTGCGGCGGCTGACAGCGCGATTGCACCGTTCGAACTGCGCTCCCTGGGTGCGGCGCGACACGTCGAGCCGCACGGTCGGGGCGCAGCGTGCGGGATATCCGGGAGCCGGATCGTTTTTGTGTCAGTCGGTGTCCGTGGCGGCCAGCACCGTCAGACGGCGCTCCGAGTGGAGGGCGACGAGGCCGATGTCCCAGGCCACGTGCCCGAACCATGGTGTGTCGGCCCCGAAGCCGTACCAGTCGCTCTGTTGGGCCCGCTGTTCCACCGCGTCGAACGGCGCGTCGTCGGCGGTGCCGCACAGCGCGGCGAGGGACTGCCAGGCGGCCAGTCGTCCGTAGGCGCCGTACGCGCCGTAGTTGTACGCCCCGCCGGCCGACGCCGCGGCGAAGAGAACCCGCCAGGCGTGAGCCGGCCGGCAGGAGGAGACACCGAGGCCTCTGCCGGAGTCCAGCCCGTCCAGACACTCCAGCCCCAGCCCTCTCAACAGGGCGGGAACGGCTTCGGCACCGGGAGGTGGCTCGGCGAGGTCGTACGTTCTGGCCTCGATGCGGCCGTTGGACTCGTCGGCCCAGTTGACCACGGCGCTGGCGAGGGCGGACACCGCCGCGTCCGATGTCGTCTCCGTCGCCGCGGGAACCCAGGGGCGCCCACGCATCAGGGCTGCGGGGCCGCCTGTCGTGCAGGGCAGTGCGCAGCTGCTGCCGTCGACGGTGTACCTCGGCAGCGGGGGCTTGTCCTCCAGACTGGACAGCGACAGCGGCAGCCAGTGCAGCGGATGGCGGCTCCAGTGCGGCGAGTCCGCCCACCGGACGATTTCCGGAAACCGCTCGACGGCCACGCCTCTGAGCACCATTTCGTGGACGAGGCAGGCCCGCAACTCCTCAGGGGCGCCGGCGTGCCCCGCGGCGTCGGCGATGCGGCCCGCGAAGGCGCGTACCAGGTGCTCGGGGGACTGGCTGGCGGCGAGCAGGGACGCCGCGTAGCGGGCCGGCTTGCGGTCGGCGGACGCGGCAGCGGTCACTAGGCGGAGTGCCTGCTCGACGTGGTCCGCTCCGGGTGTGCCGGCCAGCAGCCGCAGCAGTTGGTCGAGGACGTTGCGGTACTGCCACATCGGCGAATCGCCGCAGCCGTACTGGTTCGCCAGCGCGATCCCGAGGTCGGCCACGAAGGCGGCGTCTTTCCGGGCAAGGTGGCGCTTCGCCTCGCCCCAGACCCTGGTCACGCCCTTCATGTGAGGGAGCTCCGTCACGATCTCCTGTATCCGGTCAGGCACGCGCAGATCCTACGGTGGGTTCTTTGGCCGGGAAACGCTTCCCGGCTCAACCTGACGGCCTTCTAACGCCGGTTCGCCCGGCTCAGCGCCGCGTCGTGGCGGCGGCCCCGCGCGCGTGCACGGCCGCCGGGCGCAGGCACCCGCACAAGGTGTTCGTCATGCGCGGCCCTGGGCCTTTGCTTCGTCCGCATCATGGAAGGCACTCATCTTATGTGCATCTTGTATCTATGCTGTACGCATGCCAGCGCACAGTCCCGCCGCACCCGCCTCAGGCATCGCAACCGCCACCCCGCCCACCGCCGAAAAGCCCTCGCGCCCCCAGCCGCCCGTCAAGCAGCCACCCGCCGCCGACCGCGTCTACGCGTACGTCAAGAGGGGCGTACTGGAGCGCCGTTACGAGGGTGGGACGCTGCTCACCGAGGGCGAGTTGGCCGAGGCGGTCGGCGTCTCGCGGACACCGGTCCGTGAGGCGCTGCTCAGGCTTGAGGTGGAGGGCCTGATCCGGCTCTACCCGAAGAAGGGCGCCCTCGTGCTGCCCGTCTCCGCGCAGGAGATCGCCGACGTCGTGGAGACCCGACAGCTGGTGGAAGCGCACGCCACGCGCAAGGCGGTGCCTGCGCCGCCGAGTCTGATCGCCCGCCTCGAAGAGCTGCTTGAGCAGCAGAAACGGCAGGCGGCGGCGGGTGACCTGGCCGAGGTCGCGGTCAGCGACCGCACCTTCCACGCGGAGATCGTGCGCTGCGGCGGCAACGAGATCCTCTCGCGGCTCTACGACCAGCTGCGCGATCGGCAGTTGCGCATGGGCGTCGCCGTGATGCACGCCCACCCGGACCGGATCGCCAAGACGCTCACGGAACACGAGGAGATCCTCGGCGCGCTGCGCTCCGGCGACGCCGAGGCCGCGGTGGAGATCGTGCACCGGCACGTCAGGTGGTTCGAGAACCTGGCCAGAGGCGACGTGCGATGAGCGAGCCCCCGTCCGGATCACCGTCGTCCGGCTCCTCCTCGTCCTCGTCCTCGTCCTCCTCCTCGTCCGAACCGTCCGGCATATCCGTGCCCAGTGATCCACCCGGCGGGCGACGGGCCATGGTGGTGTGGGGCATAGGCGTTGCGGTCTACTTCGTCGCCGTCACCTTCCGCACCTCCCTCGGCGTCGCTGGCCTGGACGCCGCTGCCCGCTTCCATGTGAGCGCCTCGGCCCTGTCGGCCTTCTCGATCCTCCAACTGCTCGTCTACGCGGGCATGCAGATCCCCGTCGGCCTGCTCGTCGACCGGCTCGGCACGAAGAAAGTGCTGGCCCTGGGCACGGTGCTGTTCACCGCCGGACAGCTGGCCTTCGCGCTCGCGCCGTCGTACGGGACGGCGCTCGCCGCGCGTGCGCTGCTGGGCTGCGGGGACGCGATGACGTTCATCGCGGTGCTGCGGCTCGGCAGCCGCTGGTTCCCGGTCCGGCGCGGCCCACTGGTGGTGCAGCTCGCGGGTCTGGTGGGCATGGCGGGCAACTTGGTGTCGACACTGTTCATCGCCCGGTTGCTGCACTCGGTCGGCTGGACCGCGACGTTCGCGGGCAGCTCGTTCGCCGGTGTGCTGGTGCTCGTCCTGCTGCTGCTCTTCCTCCAGGACCATCCCGAGGGCTACGAGCCCGCACCCGTACACCACCGCGGGGCGGCGTACGTGCGCCGCCAGATCGCCGCCGCGTGGCGCGAACCCGGCACCCGTCTTGGCATGTGGGTGCACTTCACGACGCAGTTCCCGGCGATGTTCTTCCTGCTGCTGTGGGGGCTGCCGTTCCTCGTCCAGGGGCAGGGGCTCACGCGGGCGGGCGCGGGTGAGCTGCTCACGCTGGTGGTGGTCTCCAACATGGTGGTGGGCCCGGTCTACGGGCAGCTCGTCGCCCGGCACCACGCGGCGCGGATGCCGCTGGCGCTCGGCACGGTGGCGGCGACGGCGGCGATGTGGGCGCTCACCTTGGGGTATCCCGGCGGACGGGCGCCGGTGGGGCTGCTCGTCGCGCTCTGTGTGGTGCTGGGGGCGTGCGGTCCGGCGTCCATGCTCGGTTTCGACTTCGCGCGGCCCGCGAATCCGCCGGAGCGCCAGGGGACGGCGGCCGGCATCGTCAACATGGGCGGCTTCGTCGCGTCCATGACGACGCTGCTCGCGGTGGGCATCCTGCTGGACGCGACCGGCGACAACTACCGCCTGGCGTTCCTGGTGATCTTCGTGCTGGAGGCGCTGGGGATCGGCCAGGTCCTGCGGCTGCGCGGCACGGCGGCCCGCAGGGAGCGGGAACGGCTGGTGGTCAGCCGGGTCGAGACGTGGCGCAAGCCGGTGCACCAGTGAGGTGAGGGCCCGCCTCAGGGTGTGATCGCGAACTTCCTGAGGATCGTCGTCGCCAGCTCCAGGTCGCCTTCCAGCTTGATATTGCCCTGCGCCGCCTCGGACTCGTGGCTGATCCGGCCGCAGGCAAGCTTGGCGAACGTCTCCCAGTCGAGGCTGAGCGAGGCCAGCGGACCGAGTGAGGGGGAGCCGTCGACGCTGCCGACGCCGTCGGCGTTGATGCGGACGGTGCGCAGGAATTCGACGGGGCCGTGCACATCGAAGACGATGGCCGAGTTCGCGGGCGCTTTCGCCTTGTTGGCGACGACCCTGGGCAGCGCCCACAGGAACAGGTCCCGGGCGACATAGGCACCGGGTGAGTCGAGGTTGCCGGGCCTGTGCAGCGTCGTGCGCAGGTCCTGCTCGTGCACCCAGACGTCGAACGCGCGCATGCGCATCGAGTTCTCCAGGGTGTCCTCGGTGCTCATCGCGGCACGCACCATGGTCTGCGGGTCACGGGACTCGTTGCGCAGCTGCCGGGTGCGGCGGATGATCGTGTATTCCAGCTCGGCGGTCATCTCCGGCGCGGTGTGGTGGCGCCGCACGTCCACCTGCATTTCCATGTACCGCTGGCTGTCGGTCTTCACGTGGTACAGGTCGCGGGGCAGCGAGTGGATCGGCCGCGGGTCGCCCAGCGCCTCGCAGTCCAGGCCTATGACATGGGAGACGATGTCCCGCACCGACCAGCCGTAGCAGGGTGTGGGCTGACTCCACTGCCGTTCCGTGAGCGGCTGCACCAGCTCGCTTATCGCCTCCACGGAGTGGGTCCAGGCATCGGCATAGGTCTGAAGGCTGGGATGGAGACTCACGAGACCCCTCGGGCGTTTGTTGCGTGCATCTGTGACGGGCGGTCAGGGTGGGCCGACTCGGGCCCCACGGGAACCGGAGACGGGTGCGGGGTGCGGATCGACGAGGGTGTGGTGACGGTGTGGCTGATGACGGCGGCTGGTGGCTGCGGTGGAGTTCCGCATGGGTGGCGGAGGACCGGGGAATCCCCCGGAAAGGACAGTACGCTGCCGGAAGGTAACCCTGCAGTGCTTTGGGGACGATGGTATGCCGGTATGGACGGCTCGATTGCCAGGACGGTGGTAGTGTGCGCGCCTCTCTCATCCAGATCGGCGTAGACGACAGCGAATCGGTCGAATCGCGTCGGCGGCACGCGGTGTCCCGGGTGCGGGAAGCCGCCGAGCAGGGCGCCGACCTCGTGGTACTCCCCGAGCTGTGGACCGTGGGTGCCTTCGCCTACGAGGCGTTCGACTCCGGAGCGGAGCCGCTGCGCGGACCGACGTACGAGACGATGGCGAAGGCCGCGAGCGACGCGGGGGTGTGGCTGCACGCGGGGTCGATCCCGGAGCGGGCGCCGGCCGGTGCAGGCGCCGCGGACGGCGTCCTCTACAACACCTCCCTCATCCTTTCTCCTGACGGCGAACTCGCCGCGTTCTACCGGAAGATCCACCGCTTCGGCTTCGACAAGGGCGAGGCGGTGCTGATGGGTGCCGGCTCGGAGCTGGTCACGGTCCGGCTTGCGGACACCATGATGGGCGTTGCCACCTGCTACGACCTGCGGTTTCCTGAGATGTTCCGTGGGCTGGTGGACGCCGGCGCCGAGGTGCTGGTGATCTCGGCGGGCTGGCCGGAGCGGCGCCGCGGCCACTGGACGCTGCTGGCGCAGGCCCGCGCCGTCGAGAACCAGGCGTACGTGCTCGCGTGCGGCACCGCCGGTACACACGCCGGCGTCGAGCAGGCCGGGCACAGCATCGTCGTGGACCCGTGGGGCGAGGTGCTGGGCGAGGCGGGCGCGGACGAGGAGATCCTGACGGTGGATCTCGATCCGTCGAAGGTGGGCACCACGCGCGAGAGTTTTCCGGCACTCAAGGACCGGGTACTGGGGGTCGCGGCGCCGGGCAGGTGAGAGGCCGCACCATGGGGCCGCCACCGCCGACCGTCACCGGCTGACACCCGTCAGCCGGCGGCCGTCAGTCGTGCTCGCCGCCCCCTTGCTCCTGCTCCGCCAGATGGATCACGCACACCGCCACCGAGATCAGCAGCGCCGGATCGGCGTCCTCCCGCACGATCTCCACACCGTATGTCTCCCGCATCCGCAGCCAGCGCCGTGAGATATGGGCGATCAGGTCACCGTCGTACTCGATGACGAACTCACGGTCGAGGATCTTGCCGCTGATGTCGAGCTCGGAACCGCCCGCCAGAGCCACGCGGTAGTGGTTTCGGAGCAGCGAGAGCCGCTTGCGTTTCACCGTGGCCAGGCGCTCGCCGTCCCGGTCGATCACCATCGTGTCGCGCAGCGCGAACATCTTCTTCTTGATGTCGATCAGCACCTGGCCGTGCAGATCCTTCAGCTCGAAGGTGTCCCGCAGGCGCAGCGCCTTGCCGTCGACGAGAAAGGCCTTGGAGCCGTGCTCGTCCTCGATCCAGTAGTCCTCGCCGATACCCAGGATCCGGTCGCGTACGAAAAATTTCATACCGTACCGATGCCCCGAGGACCGGTGGCAAACGCCGCCAATGCGCCGATGGGCTGAGATACGCGCATGCGGGCAAAGTGCAGCGGCTCCGGCGGACAGCCGCCGCGGGCGGGAGTGACGCACGGTACTCCCCGGGGCCCGGTCCGCGCCGGGAATACCCTCTCCTCACCTGGCATTCTGGACCGCATGAGCACTTCCGCCTCCCCCGTCCCCCGCCGCCCCCGAGTCCGTGCCCCCGAGCTGGTCGGGGCCGGTGGCTGGCTCAACACGGGTGGCAAGGAACTTTCCCTTGCTGACCTGCGAGGACGGATCGTCGTCCTCGATTTCTGGACGTTTTGCTGTGTGAACTGCCTGCACGTCCTCGACGAGCTGCGGGAGCTGGAGGAGAAGCACCGGGACACCCTGGTGATCGTCGGTGTGCACTCGCCGAAGTTCGTGCACGAGGCCGAGCACGCGGCGGTCGTGGACGCGGTGGAGCGGTACGGGGTGGCGCACCCGGTGCTCGACGACCCGAAGCTCGTGACCTGGAAGCAGTACGCCGTACGGGCCTGGCCGACGCTCGTCGTGATCGACCCGGAGGGCTATGTCGTCGCCCAGCACGCAGGGGAGGGGCATGCGCATGCCATCGCCCGTCTTGTCGAGGAGCTGACGGCGGAGCACGAGGCGAAGGGCACGCTGCGGCGCGGCGAGGGACCGTACGTACCGCCGGAGCCGGTCCCGACCGACCTGCGCTTCCCGGGCAAGGCGCTGCTGCTGCCGTCCGGGAACCTGCTGGTCTGCGACACCACCCGCCACCAGCTGGTGGAGCTCGCGGCCGACGGGGAGAGCGTGGTACGCCGGATCGGCTCCGGGCAGCGCGGCCGTGCCGACGGCCCGGCCGGTACTGCGGGCTTCAGCGAGCCGCAAGGGCTCGCACTGCTCGACGAGGAGACGGTCGTCGTCGCCGACACCGTGAACCACGCCCTGCGCCGCGTCGACCTCGCCACCGGCACCGTCAGCACCCTCGCGGGCACCGGGCGCCAGTGGTGGCAGGGAGCGCCGACCAGCGGCCCGGCGCTCGACGTGGACCTCTCCTCGCCGTGGGACGTGGCGCTCTTCGGCGGCAAGGTGTGGATCGCCATGGCGGGCGTGCACCAGCTGTGGACCTACGACCCGGCGGCGGACGTCGTCGCGGTCGCCGCCGGGACCACCAACGAAGGCCTGGTCGACGGCCCGGGCGCCGAGGCCTGGTTCGCGCAGCCGTCCGGTCTTGCGGCGGCCGGGGACCGGCTCTGGGTGGCCGACTCCGAGACTTCGGCACTGCGCTGGGTGGACACCGAAGGCGCCGTGCACACCGCGGTCGGCACCGGCCTCTTCGACTTCGGGCACCGCGACGGGCCCGCCGCGCAGGCGCTGCTCCAGCATCCGCTGGGCGTCACCGCGCTGCCGGACGGCTCGGTCGCCATCAGTGACACGTACAACCACGCTCTGCGCCGCTACGACCCGGCCACCGGCGAGGTCACCACCCTCGCCACTGACCTGCGGGAACCTTCGGACGCGGTAGTCGTCGGCGACCATGTCATGGTGGTGGAGTCGGCCCGGCACCGGCTCACCCGGCTCAGGCTGCCCGAGGAGGCGGTGCGGGTGGCCTCCGTCGCGCACCGCACGCAGCGCGCCGCCACCGACGTCGCCGCCGGCACCCTCGCACTGGACGTGATCTTCCAGGCGCCGTCCGGCCAGAAGCTCGACACCCGCTACGGCCCGTCCACCCGCCTGCTCGTGTCGTCCACCCCGCCGGAACTGCTCCTCGAAGGCGACGGCACCGGCACCGATCTCACCCGTGCCCTCACCCTCAACCCGGCCGTCGCCGAAGGCGTCCTGCACATCTCCGCGATGGCCGCCTCCTGCGACGACGACAGTGCCAACGAGTACCCCGCCTGCCATGTCCACCAGCAGGACTGGGGCGTTCCGGTGCGGCTCACGGCGGACGGGGCGCGGCGGCTGCCGCTGGTGCTGGCGGGGATGGACGCACAGGAGGCCTAGAGGCGCTGGCAGGCCTCTGGGCGCGGCTGCTCCGCTGAGAACGGGCGCGGCTCACTCGTACCGTCCGTAGACCTGCCGTCAGCAGTCCTGCCGTCCGTAGTCCTCGCACTAGTGCGGGTAGTGTCCGTCGTCCTCCACCACCGGAGCGTTCGGTACCACTACCCGGCGGCGGCGGGCGATGCTGCTGAAGGTGACGGTGCCGATCAGGCCGACGGCCATGAGGATCAGGCCGACGACGTCGAGATTGACGCCGTTCATGTGCCAATCGGTCGCGAAGGTGAGAATGGCTCCTACGGCGATCAGGATGATGCATCCGCCCAGTCCCATGGTGTCGCTCCCTCCAGACTGTCCGGACCATCCAGATTGTCCGTCAGTCTCATGACGTTACGTCAGGGGCATGTGTCCGGAATATATGTCCGGATCGCTCCGGTCTGACTGCTGCGTCAGATCCGAGTACCCTGCCCTGACGTGGTCATGCAGGGTCGACTCGGCGACGGCAAGGGCGACTTCGGCGCGGTGGCGGCGAACGCGCAGGTGAGTGCCGTGGAGTTGGCCGGCTCAGCCGTCCAGGAACGCTCGTACCGCATTGGCCAGCAGGAACGGGTCGTCCGCAGCGCACAGTTCGCGGGCACTGTGCATGGACAGGATGGCGATTCCTATGTCAACGGTCTGGATGCCGTGCCGTGCGGCGGTGATCGGGCCGATGGTGGTGCCGCAGGGCATCGAGTTGTTCGACACGAACGACTGGAACGGCACTCCCGCCTTCTCGCAGGCCGCGGCGAAGACCGCGCGCCCGCTGCCGTCCGTCGCGTAGCGGTTGTTCACGTTGACCTTGAGGATGGGGCCGCCGCCCGCTCGCGGCAGGTGCGTCGGGTCGTGCCGCTCCGGGTAGTTGGGGTGCACGGCGTGCCCAGTGTCCGACGAGAGGCAGACCGAGCCCGCGAAGGCCCGCGCCCGGTCCTCGTACACGCCACCGCGCGCGAACACCGAGCGCTCCAGCACGCCGCCGAGCAGCGGTCCGTCCGCGCCGGTGTCGGACTGCGAGCCGTTCTCCTCGTGGTCGAAGGCGACGAAGACCGGGATGTGCGACAGGCCGTCCGCGGTGTTGGCGTCCGAGCTGTCGGTGGCCGCGACCGCGGCCAGCGCGGCGGTCGCGGCGTGCACGGACACCAGGTTGTCCATCCGCGGCCCCGCGACCAGCTCACGGCCCTGGCCGAGGTACGCCGGCGGTTCCACGGAGTGCGCCATCAGGTCCCAGCCGGTGACCGTGCCCTCGGGCAGTCCGCTCTCCTCCTCCAGGAAACGGATCAGATCGCCCTCACGGGCGCTGCCCAGGCCCCACACGGGCTGCATGTGGCGCTGCTTGTCGAGCTTGAGTCCCTCGGAGCCGAGGTGGCGGTCCAGATGGATCGCGAGCTGCGGCACCCGCAGCAGCGGCCGGTCGATATTGACGAGCCGCATCGTGCCGTCCCGGAGGGTGAGCCGCCCGGCGAGCCCCAGGTCCCGGTCGAGCCAGGAGTTGAGCAGCGGCCCGCCGTAGATCTCGACTGCGACCTGCCGCCAGCCCTGCGCGCCGGTGTCCGGTAGCGGCTTGACGCGCAGGTTCGGCGAGTCGGTGTGTGCGCCGACGATCCGGAACGGGGCGTGTGCCGACACGCCGCACGGCACGTACCAGGCGACGATGGCACCGCCGCGCAGCACGTACTTGCCGCCGTTCGACCCGTCCCAGGCATCGGTCTCCAGGACCTGGCGGAAGCCGGCCTTCTCCAGACGGGCGGCGGCGTTCTGTACGGCGTGGTACGGCGACGGGCTCGCGGAGAGGAAGGACAGGAGATCGTCGGTGTGGCCGCGGTCGAACGTGAGAGGTGCGCGCGAAGCGCCCCGTGCGGGGGCGGCGGCGGGCTGGCGGGCGCGATTGCTCATGGGTTCACCTTAACGACGAGCGAGGGCCCGCTCCCTGGGTTGGGAGACGGGCCCTCGAACGAGGATGGGACCTGACCGGTGACCATGGTTCCTGTGGGGCCACAGGGACACCGGACCGGTCGTCCGGGGCCGCCGGCCGGTCCGCGAGGATGGCCGCCATGCCCCGGCTGTCGGTCGGGGGTGGGGATCCCGGCCTGTCGGCCGGGCCCCGGCCGCTCGGGTGAACGGTCGGGACTTTGACTGTGTGGAGCGCACGACGCACCGCCTGGGGCACCTCAGGGTGACCCTGTGCGGTCGACTACTGGTGCCGCGACTGGCGACGTTCGCCCCGTCACGACGCCCGGCACGCACAGAGCACGTACCGAACGCCGCTTCTTGACGGGCAAACGGTACCCGTCGCGGCCCTAGAAGGCTGCCTCGTCGAGGTCCATCAGGTCCAGTCCCACCGTGTCGGCGATCTGCCGTTGGACGGCGACCTGCGGCAGCACGTTCTGTGCGAAGAACCGCGCGGCGGCCACCTTGCCCTGGTAAAAGGCGACGTCCTTCGATGCCGCGCCCGCCCCTGCCAGCTTCTCCGCGGCGACGGCTGCGCCGCGCAGCAGCAGGTAGCCGACGATCACATCGCCGGTGGCGAACAGCAGCCGGGTGGTGTTGAGGCCTACCCGGTAGATGTTCTTGACGTCACTCTCCGTGGCGGCGAGGTCGGTCAGCAGGGTGCCGACCATCGCTTCGAGCTCGACGGCCGCCTTCGCCAGCTGCTCCCGCGCGTCGGCGAGGCCCTCGCCGCCGGAGCCGACCGCCAGGAACTTCTTGATCTCCTCGGCGAGCGAGTTGAGCGCCTGGCCCTGGTTGCGGACGATCTTCCGGAAGAAGAAGTCCTGGCCCTGGATGGCGGTGGTGCCCTCGTAGAGGGTGTCGATCTTGGCGTCCCGGATGTACTGCTCCAGCGGGTACTCCTGCAGATAGCCGGAGCCGCCGAAAGTCTGGAGCGACTGCGCCAGCTGCTCGTACGCCTTCTCGGAGCCGTAGCCCTTGACGATGGGCAGCAGCAGGTCGTTCATCGCGTGCAGCTGCGCGGCGTCCTCGCCTCTGGACTCCTTGACCGCGATCTCGTCCTGGACGGTCGCCGTGTACAGCACCAGGGCGCGCATGCCCTCCGCGTACGCCTTCTGCGTCATCAGCGAGCGGCGCACGTCCGGGTGGTGCGTGATGGTGACCTTCGGCGCGGTCTTGTCCATGAACTGCGCGAGGTCCGGGCCCTGCACGCGCTCCTTGGCGTACTCCAGCGCGTTCAGATACCCGGTGGACAGCGTCGATATGGCCTTGGTGCCGACCATCATCCGGGCGAACTCGATGATCCGGAACATCTGCCGGATGCCGTCGTGCCGGTCGCCGATCAGCCAGCCCTTGGCGGGGTGCGTGTCACCGAAGGTCATCTCGCAGGTGTTGGAGACCTTCAGGCCCATCTTGTGCTCGACATTGGTCGCGTAGGCGCCGTTGCGCGCGCCGAGCTCGCCGGTCTCGAAGTCGAACTCGTACTTCGGCACGAGGAAGAGGGACAGGCCCTTGGTGCCCGGTCCGGCGCCTTCGGGACGGGCCAGCACGTAGTGGAGGATGTTCTCCTCCAGGTCGTGCTCGCCCGAGGTGATGAAGCGCTTGACGCCCTCGATGTGCCAGGAGCCGTCGTCCTGCTGGACGGCCTTGGTGCGGCCGGCGCCCACGTCAGAGCCCGCGTCGGGCTCGGTCAGCACCATGGTGGCGCCCCAGCGGCGCTCGACGGCGAGCTTGGCGAGCTCCTTTTGCTGGTCGGTGCCCTCCTCGAAGAGGATCCGCGCGAACGCGGGCCCGGAGGCGTACATCCAGATCGCCGGGTTGGCGCCGAGCACCAGCTCCGCGTACGCCCAGATCAGGGACGGCGGTGTGGTGGTACCGCCGATCCCCTCGGGCAGCCCGAGACGCCAGTACTCGGCGTCCATGAACGTGTCGTACGACTTCTTGAAGGCCGCGGGCACCGGCGCCGTGTGCGTGGCCGGGTCGAAGACGGGCGGGGTGCGGTCGCCCTGCGTGTACGACTCCGCCAGGTCATGCTCGGCGAGGCGGTTGATCTCGGAAAGGATGTCTCTGGCGGTCTCTGCGTCCATCTCCGCGAACGGGCCGGTGCCGTACAGCTTGTCGCGGCCGAGCACCTCGAAGAGGTTGAACTCGACGTCGCGGAGATTCGACTTGTAGTGGCCCATGGCAACGGCTCCGTAAGGGGGTCGGAGGGGCTGAGTCCTCATCTGTCTGCGAGTGCATCCGCAGGCACGGATACACAGCTGTGTCCTTCTACCAGCTGGTAGCCAAAATGATGCTACCCGTGGGTAATAAAATTCAACCCCTATCGCCCGAGTGTGACCAAAGAGCTGTCCTGGCACGTCGGGCAACCTATCGGCCCGCCGCGCGGAAGACCGGCCCGAGACGTTCGACTGCGCCCCACCCCTGGCCCTCCGGCAATGGGTACGCTTGCGTACATGTACGGCTACGACCAGCACCCAGGCGGCACAGGCGCCGGACAGCAGTACTCGCCGCCCCCACCGCAGATGCCCGGCGGCTACGGCCAGCCTCCGCCCCTCTACCCGGAGCCCTCCCCGCCCTCCCTGTCGGACGCCGTACGTGCCTTCACCACCGGCTCCATGGCCCCGGAGGACTTCCAGCAGATCTTCTCCACCTCGAAGGTCTACTGCCCGCGCGGCGACACCCCCGGCTTCCTGGCCCTGCACAACACACAGCAGCCCGTCATCCCGATGTTCAGCTCGCTCAAGGAGCTGCGCCGCTACGCGGGCAAGGACTCCAAGTACTTCGTGATCACCGGCGCCGAGGTGATCGACCTCCTGCCCACCGGATACGGCTTCGTCCTCGACATGGAGGGCGACCACCGCATGGTCTTCGACGCCAAGGCGGTCGAGGAAATGGTCGACTTCGCCATGCGCCGCATGTACGGCTGACGGAAGCCGCCGCCGTGTGTGCGGCCGACGCAAAGCGACGCCGGGTGCCGCGGGCCGACGGGACCTGCGCCGAGGCTTGTCCGGCCGCCTGGATGCGGCCTGTCTGGCGGCTGGGATGCGACCTGCCCGGCGCTCGGGGCGCAGGCTTCGCTGAGGCCCGTCGCATCCGAACCGGCCCTGTTGAAACCCGTTACCGGCCTTGTCGAAACCCGTCAGGCGCTTGAGGACGAGAGCCCGCAGGGCGATCTTCCGTCCTCGGCCAGAGAGTGTCCGCGAACTGCGCGCCCGCAGGGAATCCCCTGCGGGCGTTTCACGTTGGGCAAGGTGGCAGAAAGTTCTACGTTCAACTAAACTTGCCGCAAGGAGGACGCCACCATGCCTGCAGTGACCGTCGAGAACCCCCTGACCCTGCCCCGAGTCGCTGTCCCGGCCGACACCGAGGCCCGCCCGGTGCTGGCCGTGACGACCGCACCCAGCGGCTACGAGGGCGAGGGCTTCCCGGTGCGCCGTGCGTTCGCCGGGATCAACTACAAGCACCTCGACCCGTTCATCATGATGGACCAGATGGGTGAGGTGGAGTACGCGCCCGGCGAGGCCAAGGACTCTATCAGTTGGGGGAGTGTCCCGACGGATTCTCGCTGACCTGCGGAAACTTCCACCTAGAGGAGAGTCGGACCCATGCCTGCTGTAACTGTCGAGAACCCCCTGACCCTGCCGCGCGTGGCCGCGTCAGCGGATGCTGTGGCCCGTCCCGTGCTCGCTGTGACGACCGCGCCGAGCGGTTTCGAGGGTGAGGGCTTCCCCGTCCGTCGGGCGTTCGCGGGGATCAACTACCGCCATCTCGACCCGTTCATCATGATGGACCAGATGGGTGAGGTGGACTATCAGCCTGGGGAGCCGAAAGGCACCCCGTGGCACCCGCACCGCGGCTTCGAGACCGTCACGTACATCATCGACGGGATCTTCGACCACCAGGACAGTCAGGGTGGTGGCGGCACCATCACCAACGGCGACACCCAGTGGATGACGGCTGGCTCCGGCCTGCTCCACATCGAGGCGCCGCCGGAGTCCCTGGTGATGTCCGGAGGTCTCTTCCACGGGCTGCAGCTGTGGGTGAACCTCCCGGCCAAGGACAAGATGATGGCCCCGCGCTACCAGGACATCCGCGGCGGCAACGTCCAGTTGCTGACCACGCCGGACGGCGGTGCGCTCCTTCGCGTGATCGCCGGTGAGCTGGACGGTCACCAGGGTCCCGGTATCACCCACACCCCGATCACGATGATCCACGCGACGGTGGCACCGGGTGCGGACGTCACGCTGCCGTGGCGGGAGGACTTCAACGGCCTCGCGTACGTGCTGGCGGGCAAGGGCTCGGTTGGTGCTGAGCGTCGTCCGATCCAGCTGGGCCAGACGGCGGTCTTCGGCGCCGGCGGTTCGCTGACCGTCCACGCGGACGAGAAGCAGGACTCCCACACGCCGGACCTGGAGGTCGTCCTCCTTGGTGGGCAGCCCATCCGTGAGCCGATGGCGCACTACGGCCCGTTCGTCATGAACACCCGCGAGGAGCTTCAGCAGGCATTCGAGGACTTCCAGAAAGGGCGGCTGGGCACGATCCCGGCCGTGCACGGGATGTCTGAGGGCGGACTGTAGGGCTCGCTGAAGCTGCATGCACGCGAGCCCGCCCCTGACAGTGGCGGGCCCGTCTGCCACTTGCTGCTGCCTTCTTGGTCTCCTAGTAATGGGCCGGGTCGGTGACCTGCGGGGATGTCTCCTGTGGGTCGCTGACCTGGTCTTTTGCTGATTGGTGGCGATGGGGTGCGACGGTCTTGATCGGGTGTCCTGCGGACTGTGTGCGGACTGCTGTCGGCTCGACGTCATCAGTCGACGTCAGAGCCGCCAGGAGCGACCAGGCCCGTCTCGTAAGCGAGGACGACGGCTTGGGCGCGGTCGCGGAGGGTGAGCTTGGCGAAGATCCGGGCGACGTGGGTCTTCACGGTGGCCTCGCTGAGGGTGAGGGCTCCCGCGAGCTCGGTGTTCGACAGGCCCCGGCCCAGCAGAGTCAGCACCTCGCGTTCACGGGGGGTCAGCGGAGCGAGGTCGCGGTGGATCGCGGGGGTGCGGGCCGTGGTCGCCGCGGTGGTAGGGCGGTGTGCCGGCCCGACCTGGTCCGCCTCAGGGGTGGCCGCATAGCGCTCCACCAGACGGCGGGTGATCGAGGGGGCGAGCAGCGCGTCGCCGGTGTTCACCAGTCGTACGGCTGCGGCGAGGTGGGCGGCGGTGACGTCCTTGAGCAGGAAGCCGCTCGCCCCGGCGGCGAGCGCAGCGTAGACGTAGCGGTCGAGGTCGAACGTGGTGAGCATGAGAACCCGGCAGTTCGGGACCAGCCGCAGGACGCGTTGTGCGGCTTGAAGACCGTCCAGGTTGGGCATCCGGATGTCCATCAAAACGACGTCCGGGCGGAGCCGTTCGGCTTCCGCGACGGCCTGTACGCCGTCCGCAGCCTCGCCGACAACATCGATGCGGCGCGAGGTGAGGATGAGGCGGAAGCCGGTTCTGATCAGCTCCTCGTCGTCCGCGATGAGGACGCGCGGATCGTGGGTCTCCCGGCTCAGGTCCGGGCCTGGGCTCTGAGAGTTCGGAATCCGGTTCGGGGCGTGGGGGATGTGGCGGTCGGCGGGCTCGGTCACGGGCGCTCCAGAGGGATGCGGGCGCGGACGCGGTAGCCGCCGCCGATGCGCCGCCGGGCGTCGAAGTGGCCGTCGTAGACGGCGACGCGCTCGCGCAGACCGATCAGGCCGCGCCCAGTGCCGTCCTCCCTGCGCTTGCAGACACGGGATCCGGCACCCGTGTCCTTGTGGTCGGCGGACAGCACGCTCGGTCCGCTGTTGAGCACCTCGACCCGCAGACTGTGGTCGGCATAACGCACAGTCACGGTCGCCGTGCCACCGTCGCCGTACTTGAGGGCATTCGTGAGCGCCTCCTGGACGATCCGGTAGCCGGTGACGTCGACACCGGGCGGCAGCGGGCGCGGTTCCCCGGAGATGCGCACCTCGACCGGCAGACCGGCGAAGGCGATCCGGTCGACGAGGGTCCCGAGCTGGCTCAGGCTCGGCTGCGGTGTGAGCCCGGAAACGTCTCCTTCGCCATGGCCGGATGCGCGGTCATCGTCGTCGCCGTCGGGCGACGGCGCCAGCAGGCCCAAGAGGTGGCGTAGTTCGGTCATCGCAGCGCGTCCGGCACTCTCGACGGCCTGCAGCGCGGTCTCCGCCGCATCCGGCAGAGCAGCCAGTACCTCGCGGGCTGCGGTCGCCTGTACGACCATCAGGCTGACCTTGTGGCTGACGATGTCATGGAGCTCGCGGGCGATGCGGGCACGCTCAGCCGCCACCGCCGTGCGGGCGGCGGCCTCCCGCTCGCGCTCCAGCAGCCAGCGCCGGTCCTCCAGGACCCGGCGGTAGCGGCGGCGGGCGCGCGCCAGAAGCACGGTGCTGCCCCCGGCCACCGCCAGGCTCACCGCCGCGACGGTGATGAGCAGCCAACCCGTTTCCGATCTCCACACGTCATCCATCGTGCCAGGCAGCCGGCGAGCGGACGTCCCTCTGCGGATCCACCCCGTACATCGCCAGGATGACCACAGCCACTGGTTACCTCCGGGGGCTGACGCCCTGACGGTCCGGGCCGCCTACCGTCCCTGCCATGACCACCGAAGACATCAGCGGCACACCCCCGGGCGCCGTCCCGGCCGACGTAGGCGAACAGGAAGTCGTGCGGGTGAGCGGCCTGCGCAAGGAGTACGGCGACACCGTCGCCCTGAACGGCGTGTCGCTGGAGATCGGCGCCGGGGAGGCTGTGGCGGTGATGGGTCCGTCCGGCTGCGGCAAGTCCACCCTGCTCAACATGATCGCCGGGCTCGACCGGCCGAGCACGGGCCAGGTGCGCGTACACGGCGAGGACCTGGGCCGGATCAACGAGAGGGAGCTGGCACTCTTCAGGCGCCGCCGGATCGGCATGATCTTCCAGTTCTTCAACCTCATCGACGACCTGCCCGCGATCGACAACGTCGCCCTGGCCGCCCAGCTCACCGGAACCCCGGCCCGCCAGGCCCGCCGCCGGGCACTGGAGCTGCTGGACGAACTCGGCATCGCCGACCGCCGGAACGTCTACCCCGCCGCACTCAGCGGCGGCGAACGCCAGCGGGTGGCGGTGGCCCGAGCGCTGATGAACCGTCCCGCACTGCTGCTGGCGGACGAGCCGACCGGCGCCCTGGACAGCCACTCGGGCGAGCAGGTGATGGACCTGCTCATCGACCTCAACGAACTGGGCCAGACCCTGCTGCTGGCGACGCACGACCAGCGGCTGGCCACGCGGTGCGCCAGTCGGCTGGTGACCATGGCGGACGGCCGGATCACCGGCGAGCGGACCGTGGAGCGGCCGCTATGAGCGCGGTGTGGCGGGCCTCGCGCGCGGCCGTACGCCGCCGCCGGTTGCAGACCGTCGTGATCGGTGTAGTGGTCCTCGTCTCCAGCACGGCCCTCGTGGTCGCCCTGGGCCTGCTGGACGTCGCATCCGGACCGTTCGACCGGCTCTTCGGCCAGGCGCACGGCGCGCACGTCGTCGCCACCTTCGACGCGGCGAAGGTCTCAGGCGCGCAACTGGCACGGACCGCGCACCGTCCGGGCGTACGGGCTTCTGCCGGACCGTTCCCCGAGGCCGTGGTCGAGGTGCCGCAGAACGTGGCGTCCCAGCAGCTCGGGGTGGCGCCCGGCCCGATGACGGTGGTCGGGCGGGCGGCCCCCGGCGGCCCGGTCGACCGGCTGGACCTCTTTGCCGGGCACTGGGCCACCGGCCGTGGCCAGATCGTCCTGGCCTTCCCGGACGCGCCCGGGCTGGGCAAGGGCCCCAACTCGCCGATCGGAAAGCGCATCCAGCTGCCTGGGCTGGCACCGCTGACGGTCGTGGGCCTCGCGTCCAGCGTGAGCGAGACCGCGCAGGCATGGGTCTCCCCGCAGCAGATCGATGCCCTGCACCCCACCGCGTACCAGATGCTGTACCGCTTCGACCAGGCCACGACAGACCGTCAGATCACCGTGTACACCGCAGCGGCGACCGCCGGCCTGCCCTCCGGATCCCTGCTGGCCCACCAGCCCTACCTGACCCTGAAGGCACAGCTCGCCTCCAAGCCCAACGCCTTCGTGCCGTTCCTCATGGCCTTCGGCGTCCTCGGGCTGCTGGTCGCCGTCCTGATCGTGGGCAATGTGGTGAGCGGCGCCGTGGTGTCCGGCTTCCGGCATATCGGGGTGCTCAAGTCCCTGGGATTCACACCCAACCAGGTCGTCGCGGTCTACCTGGTGATGGTCGGCGTCCCGGCGGCGGCGGGTGCGGCGACCGGCACGGCTCTCGGCGCAGTGGTGGCACAGCCGCTGCTGCACCAGGTCTTCACGGGCGCGGACCTCGGCACGGTGATGATCACGCCGACGATCGGCTCCTGGGTGTACGCGACCACGGCGCTCGGCATGCCTGCGGTGGTGCTGCTGGCCGCACTGATCCCGGCGCTGCGCGCGCACCGGCTCTCCGCGGCACGTGCGATCAGCGCGGGCAGCGCCCCCGGTGGCGGACGGGGGCTGGCGGTGCAGCGGTGGCTGACCGGGGTGCGGCTGCCGCGGTCGGTGATCCTGGGCCTGGGGCTGCCCTTCGCCCGGCCCGGACGGGCGTTGCTCACCCTCTCCGCCGTCCTGCTCGGGGTGGCGACGGTGACCCTCGCCACCGGCCTGTCGGCCACCATGGTCTCCTACGGCGACGCGGTCGAGGGCGTCGGCAAGGTGCAGGTGATGGTCGATCGAGGGGAAGCCAGGGTCGGGCAGACCGTCCCGCACCATGGTGACGCCCCGGCACAGGCGTTGCTGCGTGGCCTGCCGCACGCGGCGGACGTGTCCGCCGTCGGTTACGTCAACGTGCGGCTGCCCGGGCAGAGCCAGGACGTGACCATCGAGGGGGTGCGCGGCGGGCGGTCGACTCTCCAGGACGACCTGGCCAGGGGACGCTGGATGCGGAGGCCCGGCGAGGTGGTGGCCTCCGGAAGGTTCCTGTCCATGCACGGACTGCGGCCCGGTGACTCCTTCACCCTGGGCGCGGCGGACGGCCGACAGGAGCGCGTGCGGCTGGTCGGGGAAGTCATGTCCGGGCCGGCGGACTCGCTGCGCGCCGACTGGGCCACGGTGACTGCCCTGGCGCCGGGCGCACAGGCGGGTCAGTACTGGGTCCGGCTCATGCCTGGAGCCGATGTCGCCGCCTACATGAAGGCCGTCCGGGCCGCCGATCCCGGGCTCTACCCGAGCGTGAAGACATCGGTGAACGCCGGAGCCGTGACGGTGATCGGTTCCGCGTCCGCGCTGACCCTGATGCTCACGGTGGTTGCCGCGATGGGAGTGTTCAACACAGTCGTGCTGAGCAGCCGGGAGCGGCGGCGCGACCTGGGGATGCTGAAGTCGATCGGCATGACTCCACGCCAGGTCACGGTGATGATGGTGGTGTCCATGGCCGGTCTGGGGCTGGTCGGCGGCATCCTGGGGCTACCGCTCGGGGTCGCCGCGTACCGCCTGGTGATCCCGATGACCGAGCACAGCGCCCATCTCGCCTTCCCGGCACGGATGCTGAATGTGTGGCACCCGGGGACCATGTCGCTGCTGGCGCTGGCCGGGGTGGCGATCGCTGCACTGGGCGCGGTGATACCGGCGCGGGCGGCGGCTCGGCAGACCATCGCCCGGGTCCTGCGCACCGAGTGACGGCAGCGCCGCGTCGGAGACGGGCCTCCGCCAGACTTCGGGCAGCTCAGCGGGTGCCTGCGGTGGTACCTGTCCGAAGCTGGGGGCGGGAGCCGCCCTCCAGCTCAGGTCACATCATTCAAGAGCGCGTTGGATCTCGATGGCAAGTGCACCGAGGGCTTCCTTCTCGGGCGGGTAGATGGCGCGGATGTTGGCGAGTTGCTGCTCGCGGGTGGCGGTCGGGTTGACGTTGACCGGTCCTTCGCCGTCGAGCAGTGCCTCGAAGTCGGGGTATTCGGTAACCCGCTTGACCTCGACCTCACAAATCTCGTCGGTGCCCTTGATTCGGAAGCGGATGGTGTCGTCGGGGGCGATGTGGGCGAGGTGCGGGTACTTCACCCGCACCTCGATGGTCTTGGTGCCCGTGGCGACGAGGTCGAAGTACTGGCGGTAGAGGTTGAGCTCGTGGACGCGGGCGGTGATGTCGGTCATGGGGCGGGAACGCTCCTGGTGGCTGGTGCGGTCATCATGTGGCCGATCTCGGCGGCCGAGTACGCACGGAAGAAGTGTCGGGGGTTGGACAGCAACGTATCGGTCATGGCCAGCAGCTGCTCTACGTACTCCGCGATGGTGCCGGGCCATGCACGGGTGTCGAGCATCCAGTCACCTGCGCCTTCAGGTAGAGGCGCACGGCCCTCGCGGATCAGCGACTTGGACAGTTTGGCACCGGTGTCGGTGACGACCTGCGGGCAGAACAGACGGGCGGGGAGCTGGGCGCGGGTGAGGCCGACTGCCTGGAGGGCTTCGTCCACCAAGTGGGAGCCGAAGACCCAGTCGCCGCCCTTGACCATGACGTGGAGTGTGCCGTGGGGGTTGGACAGGGCGAGTTCCTTGACCGCGTTGCGGTACAGGGTCGCAGGTCGAGGTAGGCACCTCCGGTTGGGGTGATGGCCTCACCCTCCGCCCACCCACCGGAGCTGCCGACGTGACCGACCTGTCCGCCGCACAAAACGCCGCTGTCACCGACCGGAGCCGCCTTGCTGGGAGCGCCTACAGCAGTGACCGGGATCTGGCCGCCCGTCAGTCGCTCTACCAGTGGCAGAAGCCCCGTTACGACCTGCCCGGCATCGTCGCCGAGCAACTGAGCGGTGTGCACGGGCGCGTGGTCGATGTCGGCTGCGGCAATGGCAAGTTCATCCAGCGGCTTCGCGACGACCGGCCCGATCTGGCCTTGCTCGGCCTGGACATCGCCCCCGGCATCCTCGCTAGCGTGCCGGGCCCGGTCGCCGTGGCGGATGCCACCCGCCTGCCGCTGGGCACGGCGAGCGCCAACGCCGCCCTGGTCCTGCACATGCTCTACCACGTCCCCGACATCCCCCAGACAGTGCGGGAGCTGTCCCGCGTCGTCGCCCGTGACGGGCTGATGATCGCCTCCACCAACAGCGACCAGGACAAGGCCGAACTCGACGACCTGTGGCAGCGGGCCGCAGGCGACGTCCTCGGTACCGGACGCGGCCCGGCCCGTATCTCACTCAGCGCCTGCTTCTCCCTGGAGAAGGCCCCGGCCTTCCTGGGCGAGGAGTTCGGCCGCGTGGAGACGATCGAACTGCCCGGCACCATCACGGTCCAGGACCCCGAGCCGGTCATCGCGTACATGGCCTCCTACCGGGCGTGGGCAGACCAGCACGACGTGCCTTTCGAGGCCACGATCGAGCGGGCCCGCGCGATCCTCGTCGATCGCATCGCCCGACACGGGGCCTTCGCGGTCACGTGCCTGGGAGGCATCCTCGTCTGCCGTCGCTGAGGTCCGACTTGGCTAGCGCCGTCGGCCGCGTTCCGTAGACCGATCGCCCGCTGACGTGGACGTGGGCTGTGGTGTGGGCGTCACGGGTGTGGCGATGCGGGTGCTCCGCGCGCGAGCTGCCTGGGCTCGCCTGTTCGGCTGCACGGTGATGCGCCAGTTGAGGACCTCGGCGGGATGCTCGGCACTGTCGAGTTCTCGCCGCGCGGCGACCTTCAGTCAGGAGGTGTCGGGGGTCGTGGCCGGCGGTCTCGGCATGGGCGAGGGTCGTGGTCAGGGCCGGCCAGGCGGGGTCGGCGAGGATGCGGTCGGCGTGGTCGGGGAGGACTGCGCGCAGATCCTGCCTCGAAGCGGCTGGCGGTTGCGGCGCGTGGTGCGCGGCGGGCGAGATCCGCCAAGACGGGCTGGGCGGCCTGCTGGTAACCGGCGCTGCAGGTGGCGGAAGGCTTCTTCGGCCGCAGCAGCCTGCTGCTCGTGGCCGCGCTGCTCGTGCCACTTGGCGGCGGCGCGCGCCAGCGTGGAGCGGCGGCGAAGATCAGGGCTACGGCGAATCCGCCCGGCTCGTGTGAGGCGTAGGCGAGTTCCTTGGCGGCTTCGCGCAGGGCGGTGGCCGCCTGGTGGTCGGCGCTGGATCGCGGAGCGGCGGGCGCGGTTGAACGCCCTTGCCGCAGCTTGCAGTTCGGCCCGGTGCCCGGCCGTGGTAGCGAGGGCCAGGTTGTGGAGAGGCGTCGCCGAAGGCAGCCAGGTGGCCCTGGGCCGCGGCGTCGTCGCCTGAGTCGAGGACGGTGTGGGCTGTCGCGGACGGCGGTTTCGGCGCGATGCCACGGTTCGGCCGGGTCCGCCGCCTGCTGAGGGCGGTCGGCCAGGTCCTGGGTGGGAAGGCGTTCGCGGAGCCGGTTGATGGACAGGTCGGGGGCGAGCTTCGAGCCGCCGTACCAGACCGGCTCGCCTTGGGCGTTGGTGTCGCCGGGCGCGGCGAGGCTGTAGCCGGTCACCTCGCCGGTCTCGGGGCCGATGCGCGTGCTTGACCTGGATGCCGAGGGAGCCGCAGCACGGTGAAGTACTCGTCGCTCGCTGCGTACGGCGGCGGCGACCGCGTACGCCTGCTCGCGCAGCCACTCCCGTGCGGTCTCCGTCCGGCCCTGGCGTTCGGCCTTGGCCCGCTCGGCGCCGGTCGGGGTCGTGGGGCGGTGAGGTCGCCGGACTTGAGGCGGCGCAGCCCGAACTCGTCCTCGATCTTGCGGCATTCGGCTGGGCCCGCCAGCCGTCGCGGTTCGTGCGAGGGCGGCGGCCGTCGGCGCGGACGGTGGTGGCCATGATGTGGATGTGGTCGTCGGCGTGGCGGACCGCGATCCAGCGGCAGCCTTGTCGTCGCCTTCGGGGGCGATGCCCGTGGCGGCTACGACGCGGCGGGCGACCTCGGCCCACTCGGCGTCGGTGAGGTAGCGGTCGCCGGGCGCGGTGCGCACGGGGCAGTGCCACACGTGCTGCGGTGGCTGCTTGCCGCCGAGTTCCCGGGTGCGGAGGTCGACGTGGTGGTCCAGGCGCCGGGCGAGCTGGGTGTAGGTGGCCTCGGGGTCGCGGCCGGGGTCGGGGGCGCCGGCCATGTCCCAGGCGGCGACGATGTGGGGGTCGGTGTGCTCGTCGCGGCGGCCGGGGCCGAAGAGGTAGTTCGATCAGGCCGAGGGTGCTGGAGCCGGTGGAGACGTCAGGCACCATGACCGGCTCCTTCTGCCAGGAGCCGGTCGATGAGTGCGTAACTGGCCTGGGCAGCCTGCTCGATGCGGTCGAGGACGGCCTCGGCACGCTCGGGTATCGCGCCGGAGTGGATGGCTGTCGTGACCTGGTTGAGGTTGGTGCCGATCCCGGTTCAGCGCCTTGGTGTGCGCTTCGACGGCCTCCACCAGCGGGCGGACGGGGTCGTCCTCCGGGCTGCCGACCATGCCCGCCTTGCCGAGCGCGACGGCGAGGGCGGCGTCGCCGACGAAGCCGGCGAACTTCTGATGGCGCCGCCTGGCCTCGGCGCATCGATGCAGGCGGACCGCGGTCGGGGTGAAGCGGATCTTCTTCTCCTGGTCGCGTTTCTCGGCGGTGCGTTTGCGGTTCATCCGCGCGGGCAGTGCGGGGGCGCCGGGCTCACGCCACGAGAGCTGCTCCACGGCGGCGGGCGCTTGACGGGCAGAGGGCTCGGTGAGTGGGGTGATGGAGTCGGCGACGAGCTGCTCGGCGCTGTCGGCGGCAGACGCGGTGCGGGGCTCGTTCACCCCCTTCTCAGGCTCGGGCGCCCGCTGGCGCCCGGCCCCCTCGCCCTCCGCCACCCCAGGGGCGGAGGCAAGCGCGGACGAAGCCTCTTTAGGGGCTCGTTCGCTCCAGCTTGCTGCTGTTCGCCGGTCCCGGCTGAACCAACCCCAGCGGCGCGACGAAGAGGGGTTCGTGTCGTTCTCGGTATACATGGTGGAGCTCCGAAGGAGAGGGGGGATCGGGCTGTGTCACATCCGTCGCATCCGTCGCATGCCTGGTCAACACAGGTACGGAGACGCGGGCAGGTACGGAGAACTCCGTCCCGGCGACAGAGTCCGTCCCCGCGCTGACCTGCGCGGGGACGGATGCGACGAAGTGATACGGACCCCGGTGGGATCAGAGAGCGCGCTTCGGTCCGACGGGGCCACCGGGCGGGCCGACAGGCAGCGTCCCCGCCGGGGCGGCGGGCGGCCTGCCCTGCGGCATGCGGGCGGGGGCGGCGCCGTGTTCGGGCTCGGGTGCCGCCTCGACGAGGTCCGGGCAGTTGCGGGCCCAGGCGTCCAGGAACCGGTTGCGCATGTACGCCTTGGCCTGCCTGCCCTTGTCGAAACGGTAGTTGGCCGGGCTGATGTTGAAGTCCCGCAGCAGGTTGCTCAGGTGGTACGCGTTCAGCCCTTTGGTGCCGTACTCCGCCCACGGGGCCTCAGCGTCCTGGAGCAGCGCGGCGACCAGATCCTGAGTGGCCAGGGCCTCGGGGTTGTCCGCCTGCGCGAAGATGCGGTGGATGTCGCGCAGGAGCCGCGTCTTCAGGCTGCTCTGCTCGTCCTGGGCCGCCTCGTGGCGGGTCATGGCCAAGCAGGCGGCACGAGCCTGGGCGGGCCACTGGCCGCCTGCCAGGTTGGCGATGATGACCAGCGGCTCCCAGGTGTCCGCCGCCCGGTCTTCCACCGGCATCTGCGGCACCATTCGGGCAGCCTGCCCGCGCAGAGGACCCAGCCAGGCGGTCAGCCGGTCACGCACCGCGTTGAGTTCCGGCACCGAATACCGGGAGCGGAACGGGGTGACCTTCTCGCCCGGCTTACGCTTCTGCATCCGCAGAACGACCGCCCGATCCATGACCGTGTCCGGCAGGTCGCCGATCCCCGCGATAGCGGCCATGGCGAAGGTGGGGAACGGGGTCGGTTTGTGATCCGGACCGGAGATCCGCCACGCGGGCCGGTTGCGCTGGTGCCCGGCATTCAGCAGGCCGCGCAGGATCTCACTGTCACCGCTCGCCTTGGGGCCGAAGATGGTGTCCGCCTCGTCCACCAGCAGGGTGGGCGGGTTCTTGCCGATGATCCGGAAGATGACCGCCGGGGAGGTGTTCACCGTCATCATCGGCTGGCGCACTGTCTCGTGGAGCACGTCCAGAACCCGGGACTTGCCGCATCCCTTCGTCGGGCTAACCACCGCCAGACGTGGCGCGTGCTGCAGAGCCGTCTGGATGTGCGTGGCCGCCACCCACAGGGTGACCGCGGTCAGCGCCTCCTCGCTAGGCAGCACTACGTACCGGCCGATCGCCGTTCGTAGCTCGTCCAGCAGCACGGCTCCCTCGACGGCCACCTGGTCGCTTGCATCAGCATGGTCATCGGTCCCCGACCCGTCATCGGAGACCGTGGTCCCCGAAGCGCCCTGGGGACCGTCCCCACGGCGATCCCCCTTCGTGGTCTGCGCGACCGGAACTCGGAGACCGTATCCGGGGATTGGCTGAACGGAAGTCCCCACCAGGTCCCCGGCTTCCGGTCCGTCCGTACCAGGTGCGGTCCCTGTCTGTTCCGGGGACCGGTCCCCGGCGTCCATTGTTGTGGTGCCATGCGTGGTCCCCATGCCCGACAGGGGATTACCGTCGCTCGGGGAGCCAGGCAGCGGATCAACTGTGGTGGCCCGCTCCCCGGGGCCGGAGCCGTGGGGACCGACCGGCTCAGCAATGCGGTCCCCGCCCTGGGGACGTGCGGGGTCTCCGTCGGGATTTGATCCGAGCGACAGCATCGTCTGGCCGGGAATGGCGACCGGCGGCCAGATGGCCTTCGTTGTGTTCTGTGGGTTGGGGAAGGTGTCTTCCATAGTGCTCCTGGGGTGCGCGCAGGCTGGGGCCTGCCACGCGGGGTGGATTCGTTCGGAAACGCCACTCAGGCAGCGAGGCTCAGCGCAGCGCTGGGCACCCAGGGGCCGAGCACTTTCACAACGGGCTTGTGGTAGCAGACCCGGCGGCCGTTTTGGTTCGGGAACTCGACCGTTTGGATCGCGAGTTCGCAAAGCGCAGCGTCATCCACTGCGGCCAGTTGAGTGTGTATCCGTTGCACCCCCTCGGCGAAGCGCCAGGAGGAGGACCTGAAGCGGAACGAGCCGATGGCAGGGCATTCAGCCAGGCGGAACAGAAGTGTCGTGATCGGCTGCGGCCCCTGGCCGGCCCTGGCCCGCGCCTTGCGCTCGGCCATGGTGTTGGGGCACCCACAAGGGTGACCTGCATCAGCTTCCGGGGACAGGAACACACGCCCGTCGCAGTGGTGCGCCAGGCCACGGGAGTCCCACAGCTTCATCTGCCCTGTCAGCCTGCCGGGATTCTCGATGACGACTCGGAGACTGGCCTTCTCGGCTACGACTTCGAACTGCTCCAAGGCGTTGGCCAATCGCCGCTGGGGCTCGGCTCCGAGCACGCTCGCAATGCTCTCCGCCGCATGGGGCGACACCGTGAGCAGGCGCCAGACCGGGCGGGTGAGCATCTTGCCGTTGACGACGCGGCCGAAGTCGCAGTCACCGGCGACTGGTGCGGATGCCCTGGACAGCGAGCACGTGCGCGGGAGGCCGAGTTGCTGGCGGCGAGCGGTGCGCCGGTGGGTGCAGTCATGCGTCGCGGCTTTGTGATGCCGCTGGCGATGGCCAGAACACTCACCGCCGGTCGGCGAAGCGGCGGCCGGGCTGAATCCGGGTGCGGGGTTGTGCAAGAGACGGCTCCTGACGGTTGGGAGACGCAGGGGCGCCAGAGCAGCGACGCGGCTGCCCGGAGCCCCCGAGGACACCGTCAATGCTCCGGAGAATCGCCGGTTTCCCTAACCGGCGATGTGGGTGTAATCTCCCTCGCTCGTCTCGGTTCAGCGGCACGTCAGACCGCTTCTACGAGCACCTCCTGCTGCCTCGATTTGCCAGTCTCTGCGTCATCGCCCTCGGCCTGTTCCGGTCGTACGAACTCGACCGTCGCCCGCTTCTCGACAGGTGTCGACCTTCCCGCACCGGAAGCCTTAGTGACCGTGACCCGGCGCACGAACAACTTGACGAAGTCTCGGCGCTCCTGGGCCGTAGCGGCTTCCCACCACGAACCCTCGCCTACCGGATCGACGTCCCCCGCGCCCAGGGGCAGCCACAGGTGGATCGGGAGCGTCGGCGTCGCCGCTTCCTCCAAGTCGGCGAGACGGGCCTCCGCCCTCTCCATGCGGCCGAGGAGCCGTTCCCGGCGCTCGCGGAACCGGCGCCGTCCGACGGGGTCGTCGTAGTCGCCGGCCTCTTCCCTGTCGTACAGCTCTTCCAACGCGTGCTTGGCATCGGCCCGTTCGGTGACGAGGCTTCGGCGTTCGCCCACGATCTCCGGCTGTTCCGTCTGTGCTGCGTACCGCCGAGCGGCCTCGGCGAGAATGACCGCCGTCTCGGGGTCGTCCTCGGCCGTCTGGATGAGGGCGAAGATCCGCCGGGCGACGTACAGGTCCAGGGTCTGCATGCTGATCGTGCACTCGCCCTCGTGCTGACCCGGCAGCGCTTTCCGACGGCGGCAGCGGTACGCGGCCTTGTTGGCAGTGGTGGCGCGGTGCGACGTCATCACCGCCCCGCAGTCGCAGAACAGGATGTCCATGGCGGAGAGGACGGCGTGTCCGCGCGACAGGCCCTTGCCCTGGCCCCGACCGTCGAGCCACTTCTGCAGTTCGTGCCAGTCGTCCGGCGGGACGATCGGCGGGTACGCCTGAACCGGCTTCATGGTCTCGGGGTCGCGCTCGACGCGGTAGCTCGCGATGGTGCTGGTGAGCTTGCCGTCCTCCCGGCGCTTGTACACCGGGGTCGCCGCATAGCCCGCGATGCGCGGGTCCCGGAGGATGCGCATGGCTGTCTTCGGATCCCAGACGCTGTCCTTCGTCCTCTTGCCGACCCGCTGCCCCTTCGTCGGCACGCCGTCGGCGGTCATCTGCGCACAGATACCCGTCAGGGAGCCTGGGTGTCGGCGTCCCCCTCCGGGCCGGTACGGCATGTCCTTGTGCTCCTTGATCCGCGCCCACATGTCCTGAATCACCGGTACCTCGTCGGGATCGTGCTCCAAAACATGGACTACGACGGGCCTGCCCTCGGGCGTCATGCGGGTCACCGGCACCATGCGGAAGCCGTACGGCGGCTTGCCGCCCACGTAGCCACCGAGTTCACGGGCCGTCTTCTTCGCGCCCCGCACCGCGTCGCTCTTGTTCTTGCTCTCGCTGTGGGCCGCGTCGAGCCGCAGGATCAGATGGATCAGGTCCATCAGGTTGCCCTTGCGGAACTCACCCTCGGTGAGGCTGACGATCGTCACGCCGAGGTTGAGCAGCTCCGTGACGATGGGGATGGCGTCCAGCGGATCCATCCGTGACAGGCGGCTGATGTAGTAGACGATGATCAGATTGATCCGGCCCTCGTGACAGTCCTTGAGCAGCCGGTCGAAGTCCGGGCGGCCATCGCCCGTGAACGCGGATATGCCGAGGTCTTCGTACTCGGTGATGCTGACGGCCCCGCGCCGCTGGGCCTCGGCCACACCCGCAGCGCGCTGTGTGACCGTGCTGACCTCGGACTTGTTGGCACGCCCCACGGACTGACGCCCATAGACCCCTGCATGGATGTCCATGCCGGTCACCACCCCTGGTCTGATCATGGGGGGACTCTAGCCGATTTTTTGGCCCCCCAACTGGTTTCATCCAAGGGCACCCCCTGGCATCCGCACCGTGGCTTCGAAACCGTCACCTACATCATCGACGGAACCTTCATCCACCAGGACTCCAACGGCGGCGGCACTATCACCGACGGCGACACCCAGTGGATGACCGCGGGCTCCGGGCTGCTGCACATCGAGGCACCGCCGGAGGAACTCGTCGTCTCCGGCGGCGTCTTCCACGGCCTCCAGCTGTGGGTCAACCTGCCGGCCGCGGACAAGATGAAGAATCCGCGGTACCAGGACATCCGCGGCGGCCAGGTGCAGCTGCTGAGCACTCCGGACGGCGGCGGCCTGCTGCGCGTCATCGCCGGCGAGCTCGACGGCCACCAGGGACCCGGCGCCACCCACACCCCGATCACCATGGTGCACGCCACCGTGCGCCCCGGTGCCGAGGTCACCCTGCCGTGGCGCGCGGACTTCAACGCCCTCGCGTATGTCCTCGCCGGCCGCGGCACGGTGGGCGCGGACCGCCGGCCGGTGCACACCGGCCAGAGTGCGGTCTACGGCAGCGGATCGACGCTGACCGTCCGCGCGGACGAGAAGCAGGACGCCCACACTCCCGACCTGGAGGTCGTCCTGCTCGGCGGCCAGCCGATCCGCGAGCCCATGGCGCACTACGGCCCCTTCGTGATGAACAGCCAGGCCGAACTGGTGCAGGCCTTCGACGACTTCAAGGCGGGCCGCCTGGGCACCGTCCCCGCCGTCAAGGCCTGACCTGACCCGACGTGCTCCGACGGACGTCGTTAGCCCTTAATAGGCGCCGTCACCCTCGTGGCCGCCGTCCGCAGGACGGTGGCCACGAGGACGTGATCGGCTGGCAGGGTGCAGCCTGTGCAGCCTCTGCTCCCGGAGTCCGTCCGGCGCATCGCGGCCTGGTGCGCTGTGGTGCTGCTCGTCACCGGGGTGGCCGCGGTCGGTATCTGGCTGTGCACCGTCTTCAAGACGGCCGTCACCCCGGTCCTGCTCGCCCTGCTCGGCAGCGCGCTGCTGCGCCCGGTGTACCGGCGCCTGGTGCGCGCGAGGGTCAACCGCTCGCTGGCCGCGGGGCTCACCTGTGCGGTGATGTTCGCCGTCGTCGGCGGTGCCGTGTACATCGTGGTCGCTTCGCTGGTCGACAATGGCGCACAGATCACCGCCTCGCTGCGGCAGGCAGGCAGATCGCTGACCAGCCACTTCGGCGCGGCAGGCACTTCCTTGGACGACATCGGCGCACACGCCAGAGAACTGCTCGACAAGTTCGGAGGCACCGCCGCGTCCGGGGTGATCAGTGGCCTGAGCGTGGTGGGAGAGATGATCGCCACCGCCGTGCTGGCGCTGCTGCTGGTCTTCTTCTTCCTACGTGACGCCGGACGCGCTCTGCGCACGCTGCGCCGTCTTGTGCCGCGGCAGCGCGGTGAGGTGGTGGAGGCGATGGCGCGGCGCGCGTTCGGAGCGATCGAAGGTTTCATGCGCGGAACGACGTTCATCGCGCTCATCGACGCTCTGTGCATCACCGTCGGCCTGCTGATCCTGCGGGTGCCTGGCGCCCTCGGACTCGGTGCGCTGGTGTTCGTCGGCGCCTACATCCCGTATCTCGGCGCGTTCATCTCCGGCGCGGTGGCGATCCTCGTGGCGCTCGCCGACCGCGGCTTCGCGATCGCCCTGTGGGCCCTGGGCGTCGTCCTGGCCGTCCAGGTCCTGGAGGGCCACGTCCTGCAGCCCCTCATCCAGAGCCGCACCGTCCAGATGCATCCCGCCGTCATCCTGCTGGCCCTCACCGCCGGAGCGTCCGTCGCGGGCATCCTGGGCCTGCTCCTGGCCGTTCCGCTGACGGCCGCGGCGTTCGGCGTCCTGTCCGAGCTCTACGAACGCTACGAATAGCCCTGGAGCCGCCGCGACCGAGGCGGCCGACAGGCGATCCGACAGGTGATCGGAACGAGCGAGCGGCAGCCGAGCCGCGCCGGTCGACGCCGCACCCGGGTCACGCCCGCGCGACCGCTACCCGCCCGCGGAGCCGGGCCCCTGGGTCTTCGTGGTCTCCGCCGGCGCCGGCGTGGGAGCTTCACAAGCCGACACATCGGCCTCCTGGACCTCCCGCGACCCCTCGGCCCCCGGCTCGCGCAACTCGAACCAGATGCTCTTGCCCTCCCCTCGCGGCGCGACCCCCCACGCGTCCGCCAGGAACTCGATCAGCACAAGACCCCGCCCCGACGACGCCAGTTCCCCCGGCTTCCGCTTGTGCGGCAGATCATCGCTGCTGTCGGTGACCTCCACCCGCATACACCGCTGCCCCGACCTGTCGGTGATCTCGGCGACCAGCCACGCATCGCCGTCCGTGTGCCGCAGGACGTTCGCGAGCAGTTCCGACACCAGCAGTTCGGCCGAGTCGATCTGATCGTCGCTCGGCCAGTCGTGCAGCAGTTCGCGCAGTTGGTGGCGGGCGTCCGCGATGCGTTCCGGTTCGGCCTGGGCGATCCCGAGCGCGGCGCGCCGGGTGCCCTTCGACGGGGCGGGGACGCCGGTCCTGCGCAGCAGCAGGGCCGCTATGTCATCCTCGTGGCGGTCGACCAGCGGGCCCGGGGTGTGGTGCGACGAGGGCCCGTGCACGGCCGCCACCAGCGCGTCGGCCAGGACTTCCAGGCTCTCGCCGCCGTGCTTCTCCAGGGTGTCGCTGATCCTGCCGTAGCCGGTCATCAGGTCGTGGCCACCGGTCTCGAAGAGCCCGTCGGTGCAGAGCAGCATGGTCTCACCGGGCTCCAGGACCAGGCGGGTTGTCGGATAGTCCGAGTCCGGGTCGATGCCGAGCGGCAGCCCACCCGAGGTGGGCCGGTGCAAAACGGTGCCGTCGGCCGTGCGCACCACCGGGTTCAAGTGCCCGGCGCGGGCGATCTCCAGGATTCCGGAGTCCGGGTCGACGTCCACGTACAGGCAGGTCGCGAAGCGGTCGTCGGCCGGTTCCCGACGGCCCTCGCCGCCCGAGGAACCGCGCGCGGTGGCGTCCATGATGCCGGCCAGGAAACGGCTGGCACGGGAGAGCACCGCGTCGGGGCGGTGCCCTTCGGTGGCGTAGGCGCGCAGCGCTATGCGCAGCTGCCCCATCACTCCTGCGGCCCGTACGTCATGACCCTGGACGTCGCCGATGACGAGGCCGATGTGCCCGGACGGCAGGCTGAGCGCGTCGTACCAGTCGCCGCCCACCTGCAGCCCGCCACCGGTCGGCACATAGCGGGCCGCCACGGCGAGCCCCGCCACCCGGGGGCCGAGGCTGGGCAGCATGGAACGCTGCAGGCCCTCCGTGAGCGCCTTCTCCGAGTCCGCGACGCCCGCCCGGGACAGTGCCTGCGCCAGCATCCGGGCCACGGTCGTCAGTACGGCACGCTCGTCCGGCATGAACTGCACCGGATAGGAGAAGGCCGCCAGCCACGCTCCGATCGTCCGGTCACCCACGGCCAGCGGCAGGAACGCCCAGGACTTGCGGCCGAAGCGTTCGGCCAGCGTCCAGGCGGAGGGATAGCGCCGCTTGTACTCCTCCGGCGAGGAGAGGTAGACGGGCAGGCCGGTACGGAGCACCTCGGCGGCCGCGTAGTTGGCGTCCAGCGACAGTTCGAGGAAGGGGTTCGTGTCGTCCGGTTCGTGGCCGTGGTGCCCGAGGATCTTCAGCTTGTCGCCCTGGAGGCCGAAGACGGCGAGCCCGTCCGGGGAGAAGCCCGGCATCGACAGGCCGGCGGCGACCCGCAGCACCTCGGCGGTGGACCGCGCCTCGGCCAGCGCCCGCCCCGCGTCCAGCAAGAACGCCTCACGTGAGCGCCGCCAGTCGCCGGTGACCTGGGCGGGCGCGGACGAACCGCCCGGTACGTCGGTGACCTCCTGGAGCGTGCCGATCATCTCGAAGGTGCCGTCGTCGCGGTGCATATACGGCCTGCAGCGCGTGCGCACGATACGGACCGGGTGCCCGTGCTCGTCCATGATCCGCAGCCGGGCCTCGGCGAGAGTGCGCTCGGCGTAGGCCAGATGGGCGATGCCGTCGATCTCGTTCCAGTCCTCGGGGTGGAAACGGGCGCGCATGGCGGTCGTGCTCAACTGCACCGGCCGTGGCGGCAGGCCCACGAGACGGGCCGCCTCGGCATCCAGGACGACACTGCCCCCGACCCCGTTCCAGCGCCAGACACCCGTGGCGGTCTCGCCCAGCACGGTGGCCGCGGAGGGCAGCGACGTGGCGTCGGCGTCGGTGGGCTCGGCCATCGGAGGCAGCGGAGTGTCCATGGCCGGCTCCATGTCCCCGTTCGTCCGGGGCAGCGGGCCGCGATCCTGCGGCCGGGAGTCGTCCCGCGGCGCGGAACTGCTCCCCAGGTGCGGACCGGCGTTGTCCTCCGCCCGCGCATGGGGATTATCGGAACACATTAGTCCACTGTAGGAAGATTCGGACGTTGTCTGCCACCGAGCATCCTGCCGGCCGCCACCGTTTCGGCCCGGCAGGAGCGCGGATCGCCGGTGCGGCAGCCCGGTCCCGGTCACCCAGCGGCAGGGGCTCGGGCCGGCCTCGTCACCGAAGGTAATGCCGGTCAGTGATCTTGAGTCGGACGGTAGCCTTAGACGGCCTGGGCCATGAATACGGCCCGGGTCAGGAAAACCACCCTCGCGCCCGCCCGGTCACCGACAGCATGATCATCGGTTGCCGGCCCCGACTCGACGAAGACTGGATGAACGACGATGCATCGGTACAGGTCCCACACCTGCGGCGAGCTCCGCGCCTCTGACGTCGGCTCCGACGTCCGGCTGAGCGGCTGGCTGCACAATCGCCGAGACCTGGGTGGCATCCTCTTCATCGATCTCCGTGACCACCACGGCATCACGCAGCTCGTCGCCCGCCCCGGCACCGCAGCCGCCGAGGCGCTGGACAAGCTCTCCAAGGAGACGGTGCTGCGCGTCGACGGCAAAGTCGTCTCCCGTGGCGCGGACAACATCAACCCGGACCTGTCCACCGGTGAGATCGAGATCGAAGCCGCCGGGATCGAAGTGCTGGGCGCGGCCGCCCCGCTGCCCTTCACCATCAACACTGAGGACGGCGTGAACGAGGAACGCCGCCTCGAATACCGCTTCCTCGACCTGCGCCGCGAGCGCATGCACCGCAACATCATGCTGCGCACCGCCGTCATCTCGGCCATCCGCCACAAGATGACCGCACTCGGGTTCAACGAGATGGCGACCCCGATCCTGACCGCCACCTCTCCCGAGGGCGCCCGCGACTTCGTCGTGCCGTCTCGTCTCAACCCGGGCAAGTTCTACGCACTCCCCCAGGCGCCGCAGCAGTTCAAGCAGCTGCTGATGATCTCCGGCTTCGACCGCTACTTCCAGATCGCGCCCTGCTTCCGCGACGAGGACGCCCGCGCCGACCGCTCGCCCGGCGAGTTCTACCAGCTCGACCTGGAGATGTCTTTCGTCGAGCAGGAGGACATCTTCCAGCCGGTCGAGAAGCTGATGACGGAGCTCTTCGAGGAGTTCGGCGGCGGCCGGCACGTGACGTCGCCGTTCCCGCGGATCCCGTTCCGCGAGGCGATGGCGAAGTACGGCTCCGACAAGCCGGACCTGCGCGCCAAGATCGAACTCGCCGACATCACGGACATCTTCGCGTCCTCCGAGTTCAAGGCCTTCGCGGGCAAGCACGTGCGCGCCCTGCCGGTGCCGGGTGTGCAGGACAAGCCCCGCAAATTCTTCGACCAGCTCGGTGACTACGCCGTCGAACAGGGCGCCAAGGGCCTCGCCTGGGTCCGCGTCGGCGACGACGGGGCGCTGTCAGGACCGATCGCCAAGTTCCTCACCGAGGAGAACGTCGCCGAGCTCACCAAGCGCCTCGCTCTTGCGCCCGGCCACGCCGTCTTCTTCGGCGCCGGTGAGTACGACGAGGTCTCCAAGATCATGGGCGCGGTCCGCGTGGAGGCCGCCAAGCGTGCCGGGCACTTCGAGGACGGCGTCTTCCGGTTCTGCTGGATCGTGGACTTCCCGATGTACGAGCGGGACGAGGAGACCGGCAAGATCGACTTCTCGCACAACCCGTTCTCGATGCCCCAGGGCGGCATGGCCGACCTGACGGACAAGGACCCTCTCTCCATCCTGGCCTGGCAGTACGACATCGTCTGCAACGGCGTCGAGCTGTCCTCCGGAGCGATCCGTAACCACGAGCCCGCGATCATGATCAAGGCCTTCGAGATCGCGGGCTACGATCGTGACACCGTGGAGCGCGAGTTCGCGGGCATGCTCCGCGCCCTGCGCTTCGGCGCCCCGCCGCACGGTGGCATCGCCCCCGGTATCGACCGCATGGTCATGCTCCTGGCCGACGAGCCCAACATCCGCGAAACCACCGCCTTCCCTCTCACCGGCCAGGCCCAGGACCTGATGATGGGCGCCCCGACGGAGCTGACGGAGGTGCGGCTGCGGGAGCTGAACATCCAGCTGCGCAAGCCGCCGGTGAAGTAGGGCCGCGCCGGGCGCTTAGGGCGGTGCCGGTTTCGCCGGTCGGATCCGTCAGGAGACCGTGGCGGTCAGAGGAGTGAAAGGCTCGGGATCAGCTGATCCCGAGCCTTTCGCCTTGCTCGGGGTGACAGCATTCTCACGGCTACTCACAGGCTACGTACAGTCACTCGATGAGTACTCGCAGCTAGGGTCGTGCTCATGGCAAACGCCCCTGCGACACCCCCCACACCACCAACACCGCCCGGCGCACCACCCTCGACGAGGACGGCAGCTACGACGGCAGCGGTACCGCCGGCGGTCTGCTCGCCCTCACCTACGCCGGCGGCCACATCGCGGACGGTGTCATCGGCACCCTCACGGTAGGGGTGGACCCGGACGCCACGCATGAGGGCACGGGCATGTGAGACACGGGCATGTGAGACACGGCTCCGCCGTCGTGCGCGCCGCCCGCGACACCGGGAGCATCAGGCCGGTGCGCCGCCGAACCGCTCTCGGTAGGACTCCAGGTCGTCTTCGGTGATCTTCGCGAAGAGGACCGGCGGCACGGTGAACGGTGTGCCGGCCGGGACCGAGTCCAACGCCCTGGCCTGCTCGGCGGTGACCCAGGTCGCCGTGTCACCGTCGAGAGCGAAGGCGCCGCGCATGGCCCTGGCCGAGGCCGGGATGAGCGGCTCCGAGACGATCGCGTACAGGTGGATCAGGTTCATCGCGGTGCGCAGCGTCAGGGCCGCGCCGTCCTTGTCGGTCTTGATCTCCAGCCAGGGGGCCTTCTCCTCCAGGTAGGAGTTGCCCGCTGACCACAGTGTGCGCAGCGCCGCTGCCGCCTTGCGGAACTGCAGCGCCTCCATGTGCTCCTCGTACTCGGCGAGGAGCCGGGCGATCTCCTGGCCCAGCTTCGCCTCGGACTCGCCGGGAGCGCTGCCCGCCGGGACCTCGTCGCCGAACCGCTTGCGGGAGAACGACAGCACGCGGTTGACGAAGTTCCCGAGGGTGTCGGCGAGGTCCTTGTTGACCGTGGCCGTGAAGTGCTCCCAGGTGAACGAGGTGTCGTCGGACTCCGGGGCGTTGGCGATAAGGAAGTAGCGCCAGTAGTCCGCGGGCAGCACGTCGAGCGCCGCGTCGGTGAACACGCCCCGCTTCTGCGAGGTGGAGAACTTACCGCCGTAGTACGTCAGCCAGTTGAAGGCCTTGACGAAGTCGACCTTCTTCCACGGCTCACGGATGCCGAGCTCGGTCGCCGGGAACATCACGGTGTGGAACGGGACGTTGTCCTTCGCCATGAACTCGGTGTAGCGGACGCCCTCGGTCTCGTACCACCAGGACTTCCAGTCGCGGATCTCGCCCTCAGGTGCGGCGTCCGACCATTCCTTCGTGGCACCGATGTACTCGATCGGGGCGTCGAACCACACGTAGAAGACCTTGCCGTCGGCCGCGAGCTCGGGCCAGGTGTCGGCCGGGACCGGCACGCCCCAGTCCAGGTCACGCGTGATCGAACGGTCGTGCAGGCCCTCTGTCAGCCACTTGCGGGCGATGGAGGACGCCAGCTGCGGCCACTCTTCGGCCACCTCGTCGATCCATGCCTCCACCTCGTGCTGGAGGCGGGACTGGAGGAGGAACAGGTGCTGGGTGTCGCGGACCTCCAGGTCGGTGGACCCGCTGATCGCCGAGCGCGGCTCGATCAGGTCGGTCGGGTCGAGCACCCGTGTGCAGTTCTCGCACTGGTCACCGCGGGCTCGCTCGTAGCCGCAGTGCGGGCAGGTGCCCTCCACATAGCGGTCCGGCAGGAAGCGGCCGTCCGCGGGCGAGTACACCTGACGGACCGAACGCTCCTCGATGAAGCCGTTCTCGTTCAGCTTCCGGGCGAAGTGCTGGGTGATTTCGACATTCTGCGGTGAGGAACTGCGGCCGAAATAGTCGAAGGCCAGCTCGAAGCCGTCGTAGACCGCCTTCTGCGCGTCGTGCGCCTGGGCGCAGAATTCCGCGACCGGCAGGCCCTGCTCCTTGGCGGCGAGCTCGGCGGGGGTGCCGTGCTCGTCGGTGGCGCAGATGTAGAGCACGTCGTGATCGCGCAGGCGCAGATACCGGGAGTACACGTCAGCCGGAAGCATGGACCCCACCATGTTGCCCAGGTGCTTGATCCCGTTGATATACGGAAGGGCGCTGGTGATGAGGTGTCGAGCCATCGCGGGCTGCTCCAAGGTTGCTGCGAAGAGTGACAAAAACCGTCGGCGGATCCTTCACAGCGTATCCGACGCCATGCCGCCGCCCGCCAGGTAATTCCCCCGGCGGGCGGTACGAACATGGGACGGTTTGTCCGACCTTGTTTAGCTGCTGCGCTCACCCAGCCACGCGGGCAGGGCGGCGAGCAGACCTTCGTAGAGCTCGGTGTCGGTGAGTTCGAGGGGCGTGGGTCCTGCGTGGAAGAACGCGGCGTTGTCGGCCTTGAGCTTGCGCAGGTAGTCGAAGCCCTTGGCGTCCTGCTCGCCGAAGGCCACGAACTGGAAGAACAGCGGCAGCCGCGCCGCGTCCGCCAGCGCCTGCGTAGCCGGGCCCTTGGTGTCCGGCGGCCCGTCCGTCTGGAAGACCACCAGCGCCGGGTCCTGCGTCCCCGACTTCTCGTAGTCGACCATGATCTCTTCGATCGCCCGGTGGTAGCTGGTACGCCCCATCCGCCCGCACGCCTCGTGCAGCTCGTCGATCTTGCCCTCGTATGCGTCGAGGGTCAGCTCGCCCGTACCGTCGATGTCGGTCGAGAAGAAGACCACGTGCACGGCCGCCGCGGCGTCGGTGTGCGCGGCCAGCGCGAGCACCTGCTCACCGAGGCTCTGCGCGGACCCGTCCTTGTAGTACGGCCGCATCGACCCCGACCGGTCCAGCACGAGGTACACCCGCGCCTTGGCCGCCACGAGCCCCTGCCGCTCCAGCACATCCCCGGCAGACCGGTACGCCGCACCCAGTCCCGCGGGCACCTCCACACCCACCACAGGCTGTGCGTCCAAGACGGCGGCGTCTTGGTCGGCGACGACAGGATCGGCTTCGGCCACGGTCACGGCCGGTACTTCGTCGGCCGCTGCTTCTTCATCGGCCGGTTTTTCGTCGGCCGTTTCTGCGTCGGCTTCAGCGTCCGCTTCTTCTGCGGGTTCGTCGTCGGCCACTGCCTCGTCGGTCGCTTCTACGGCCACGGCTTCGTCGTCGGCCTCGTCGGCTTCTTCTGCGGCTTCGTCCGTCGCCTCGGGAGCTTCAGCTTCGGGTGCTTTTGTTTCGGCTTCGGCCTTGGCGGTCTCTGCGTCGTCCGTCGCTTCGACGGCTTCCGCGGCTTGCGCTTCGTCCGATGCTGCCGCTTCTTCGGTGGCCTCTACGGCGACGGTGTCCGTCGCTTCGGTGGCCTCCGCCTCCGTCTCCGCTTCTACCTCTGCCTCTACCTCTGTTTCTGCGTCGGCTTCTTCTTCGACGGTGGAAGACGGTTCTTCGGTGACAGCGGCCGGTTCGGCGGCAGTCGTGGACGCGGGGCCCTCGGAGCCGACGTCCAGCAGACTTCCGGCACTCGGCGGCTTCGTCGGCCCCGGCACCGTGACCCGGTCAAATGCCGCCGAAACGAGGTCTTCCGCCTCGGGCGACCGCGTCGGCCCCGGTACGGACACCTCCGAAACCGACTTCGCGGAAGCGGCGGGCACGTGCTCAAAGGCCGGAGCCGCCGACTCCTCGGAGACCGAGATCACAGCTGCTTCGGAAGCCGAAGACCCTTCGGCGACCGACTCACCGGCCCCAGCCGCCGCAGGCGTCCGCACACCGCGCCCCGTGCGCGACCGACCGAACGCGTTCCGCAGGAGACTGAGAATGCCCATGTGCGCGACCCTCCGCGTAAGTTGTTCCCACTGGCCATCGGCGATCTTGTGATCCCTGGCGATCTTGTGATCGCTGGCCAGGACGGACACGTAAGGTTAGCGGTCACGGCACGTGATCTTGGGGAGGGTAGGGGACCCCTACTCCGCCGCCGCCTTTGGACACTAAGAGTTGCGGGGCTCGCTGCGCAGCAGCCGCAGCCGATGGGCTCCACCAGCTGCCCCCGCCGAACCCACGGAACCACCGGAAGCCCCCACGGGAGACCCGCCGGAGACCTCCGCGGCGGACTCGTCGGCCGGCACCGGAATCGGCACGGGCCCCGCGGAGCGCCGCAGCCATTCCCGGTAGGCCGGCGTCTTCCAGGCCGTCTCCCAGTAGGAGTCCTCCAACTCCTGGTAGACATCGTCGACCTCCTCGGCCGTACGCGCCGCGAGCAGCAGCCGCACGCCTATGGGGTCGCCGTGGAGCGGCCGTATCACCCGGCCGGGCAGGGTCCGTCCGGTGGGCTGGCTGACGGCTACCACCTCGCCGGTCTCCACCAGATGGGCCGCGGTGAGGTAGTCGCCGTGCAGGATGTGAGGTTCGAGCCCGGCCGCCCGGAACACCCGGCACAGCGCGTCCCGCTCCCCGTCCACCGTGGAGTCCACCATCCACCGGTCCTCGGCGAGGTCGATGAGCCGCATCTCGGGGCGGTCCGCCATCGGATGGTTCGCCGCCATGGCCACGAACTGCGGTTCCCGTTCGACCAGGACACGCACCGCGAGCCCCGGCGGGACGCGCAGCGGGCTGCCCTCCACCTCGTGCACGAAGGCCATGTCGATCTGGGCTTCGTGGACCATGCGCAGCAGCGCGTTCGCCGACACGTCCATCTGGAGGGTGGGTTCCACGCCGTCCGGACGGGCACGCAGTCGTTGCAGCCAGCCCGATATGGCGGGGCTCGCGGTGGCGCCGATGCGCGGATGGGATCCACCCGGCGGGCGCGCGGCGGCGGCCCGCGCCTCGGTGACCAGCGCGGTGAGTTCGGCGACCAGCGGCCTGGCGCGGCTGAGGACGGCCCGGCCGAGGGTGGTGGGACGGCACCCGGTACGTTCCCGGGTGAACAGCGCGCCGCCCAGGGCCTGCTCAATACGGCGCAACTGGGTGCTCAACGAGGGCTGGGCCATGCCGAGTTCACGCGCCGCCCGATGCAGGCTGCCCGTGTCGGCGATGGTGCACAGTACGCGCAGGTGCCTGACCTCCAGCTCCATGCCTGCCGAGGTTACGACCGTACTGAGCACCGCGCCAGGGGGTAAGGCGCCCCGGACGCAGTCGACTCGGGAGCCGACAGGGCGGCTGATAGCTTCGTGCTATCCCCAGGTGCCATCATCCGCGAGGCAGTTCGCTCCCTGACACTCCTACTTACCGACCGGCTCACTCCTGCCCCACACAGGAGTGAGCACAGGAACGAGTAGGAGCCCCCCACATGGCATCCACGAACACGAAGCCGACCAAGCGTCTGGTCGCTCTCGCAATCGGACTCGGCCTTTCCAGTACCGCTCTGGGCGGTGCCGCCACCGTGGCGAGCGCGCAGCCCCTCACCCCCGGCGCCGTCACTTCGGCCTCCTCGCACGCGTACTACACGGGTACCGGAGAGAGTTCCGCCAACACCAAGGCGTTCTTCGAGGCCGTGCTCAACTCGGTCGCGAAGAAGCAGGCCGCGCACCCGGACCTGAAGTCCGTCACCATCACCTACGACCCCTCGGGCGCGCCGACCTACGCGTCGCAGATAGCCAGCGCCGCTTCCATATGGAACGGCTCCGTGAGCAATGTGCGGCTGGCGGCGGGCGGCAGCAACTCCGACTTCGCCTACTACGAGGGCAACGACCCGGAGGGTTCGTACGCGTCCACCGACGGCCACGGCAACGGCTACGTCTTCATCGACTACGCGCAGAGCCAGCAGTACGACCAGATCCGCATCGTCGCCCACGAGACCGGCCATGTGCTGGGCCTGCCGGACGACTACTCGGGCCCGTGCAGCGAGCTGATGTCTGGCGGCGGCCCCGGCACGTCCTGCACCAACCGCTACCCGGACGCCAACGAGCGTGCCGAGGTCGACCAGCTGTGGGCCAATGGCCTGGCGAAGGCGCTGGACAAGCTGAACAGGGTCAGCTGATCTGAGCCGGCCGGGGCCCGGCACCGCCCTGCCCTGGGCCCCGGCCTCCAGCGCCACCCGCACCACCGCTCAACCGCACCACCGCTCAACCGCACCATCGCTCCATCCGCTCCTGACTCTTCGGTACCCGCACCTCCCTGTCCCGCGGGTGCCGGAGAGTCAGGGATTGCCTGTCCGTGCACTCACGGCCCCTGCCGTTTCTGTGCCGACGTGCCGCTGTGCCGATGCGCCGATATACCTTCGGGCCTCCTGTTTTCCCAGCTCCGGCGCTTTCCCAGCTCCGGCCTCCCCCCGCCGCCTTCCCCCCACCGGCGCGGGCCACGCTCCCACCGTGTGGTCCGTGCTGTTGCGGGCTGCCGGGGGAGGCCGGCTTCCATCGGCACCGGCATCGGCACCGGACGCTCGGGCGCGCTGCGCCGTGCGGTGTGGAACCGCCTCAGCCGTGCAGCGTGAGGTCGGTGAGCAGGGCACGGTGGTCGGTGCCCGAGAGCGTGAGAAAACGAGCCGTGCCGGCGGAGAAGTCCGGGCTCACCAGCACATGGTCGATCTGCGCCCCGAACGTCGGCGCGGTGCTGGACGGCCAGCTGGGCGTGCGGGCGGCACCGGCGAGCCGTGCGCCGTCCCGCAGCCCCGCGTCCAGGATGCGGCGGAACGCGGCATGGTCCTGCGACGCGTTGAAGTCGCCGGCGAGGATGACGGATGCGTCGCCGGCTCCGGCGGCGAAGTCCCGCAGCGCGCCGAGCTCCGTTCGCCAGACCCCGACCTTGCCCGGCAGCGGCGGCATCGGATGTGCGAGCTGGAGCCTGATCTGATGACCGTGCACATCGGCGACGGCGCCGGGCATGGCCGTCGTCCCGCGCACCGGTGCGCTACCGCGCAGCGGGAACCGGCTGAGGATCACGGCACCGTGCGCGCCGGGTGCGTGGCCCGCCCGGCGGTACGGATAGGTGCCGGGAGCGCCCGGCACCGCTTCCGTGCCCGACTCGGTCCCCGCCCCCGTGCCCGTCGCCGCTGTCCCCGCTCCGAATGCCGTGTCCAGTGCGGTGAAGCACCGGGCGTCGCACTCCTCCACGAACACGATGTCGGGTCGTTCGCGGCGGATCACGCCGGTCAGGGCAGGGGTGCCGGCGCCCACCTCGACGTTCGAGGTCAGGACCCGGATGTTCGCGACGGGTGCGCCATGAGCCTCCGCCACCTGTCCGTACGGTTCCATGAACCAGGCCAGGGTGCCCAGCAGCGCAAGGGCCCAGACCAGCCCGGTGCGCGAGCGGGCGAAGGCGGCGAGCAGCATGGCCAGGACCGTCGGCGCGATCAGCCAGGGCCAGAAGGCGAGCAGTTGCGGCACGGGCGTCACGCCGTCCGTGTCGGCCGCCCGGCACCCGGCCACCACGCTCACCACGGCCAGCAGCAGCGCCGCGCACCAGGCCCAAAATCCGCGCCCGCGACGCACCGGCCGCGCACCGAAGGGCTCGGCATAGCCCGCGCCGTAGGCGCCGTCGCCGGTCCATTCGGCTGGGGCGCCGTTCACCACGTTCCGAGCACTCATGCGTTGTGGCCTCCGGGTCATCGGGCGCTGCGCCGCCGTGCCGTTCCCCGGCTCCCGTTTCCTGTCCCGCGTGGTGGGCGTGCGCGTCTCGCATCCTGCCGTACCGGCGGGCCGCGGCACCTCTCGACGGGCACGACCCGGCCGGGCGGCGGGCCGGGTGCGTACGGTTTTGGCCAGTCTGGTTCAGATCCCGGGCCGGACCGTTGTGCGGCGAGCGCGCCACGTCAGCAGTGCCACGCACGCACCCGTGGTGAAGATGGTCCAGGAAGTAATCCACAGGGTGTGGGTGAGCGTGTCGTAGACCGCTCCCGCGGAGGCGCGGGAGACATCGGGAGGCAGATCGCCGAGGGCCAGGCCGCGGCCCTCGGCGATCGCCGCGAGCAGCAGTCCGGCGCCCAGGGCCATACCGGCGGCGGTGGCGGTGACCGCGCGGCGCCTGTGGACCGCGAGCAGGATGCCGCCGACGGCGAAGACCGCCGACGCGACGGGCAGCCACAGACCCATGACCTGGAGCAAGTGGAACCCCTTCCGTGACACCGCGAGGTCCCTGGCCTCCAGCACGGTGACGTCGGTGTGCTCGACCGGAATGCGATCGGCGAACGGCACCGCGTCCGCCACCAGCTGTCGTTTGACGTGCGCGCTGATCGGCGCGACGTCGAAGCCGACCGCACCGTCGTGTCCGGTGCTCAGAGCGCGCAGGACGGCGTCGTGCGTGGCGCGGTTGGCGGCGTTCCACGCCGCTTGGAAAGCGCGGGTACTGGTGAAGGACCGTACGGCGTCGTTCACGAAGCTCTCGACGCTGCCGCGCAGCGGACGCGAGCCGCCCGCGGTGCCCCGCGCACTGCCCTCCTCACGGTCGACACGCGTCATGATCGCGTCCGTGACGGCGTCCGCCACGTCGTCCTGTACGGCGGATTCGGTGGCCAGCGGCGCCATGGTGGCCACATACGTGTCGGTGTCGCCGATCTCGTACTGCGCCCAGAGCGAGAACGACGCGAGGGGCACCAGGACACACGCGACGGTGATCAGCACTGCCGACAGAGCGCTGCGCAGTGCCGGTAGCAGCGGACGCAGTGCCATGGCGACGATCCTCAGGGCCGACGCGAGCGCGCGCAGCGCCGGTGCACGGCACGGCAGGCCCGGCGCGGCTCTCCGCAGTGCCGGCACGGCGCTCCGCAGCATGGTGCTCAGGCTGCGGAGCGTGGTGCCCGGCAAGGTCGGGGACATGGTCCCAGGCAAGATCCCCGGCGTGCCGCATGCGACCGGGGAGACTGCATCCGGGTGTGCTGAATGCCCCGTTTGCCGCAACGGATACGGCCGGACGGAGGTGTGCGGCGCAGGGTCCGCGCGGCACGTCTCCGTCCGGCCGCACGCATCGCTCGACCGGGCCTGATCTGCTGCCTCTTACTCCGACGTGTAGTACCGGTAGAACGTCATCGCGAAGACTCCGCCCGCCGTGAGGATCGCGATCACGACCGTACGGAAGACGGGTGCGGTGGTCAGGCTGTACAGATAGCCGAACGCGGCCCCGGCGAAGAGCGCCCAGGACAGCGCGCGGCCCTCGCGCGGCAGGCGCGGCGACACCTGGTGCAGCAGGAAGCAGAGCGCGGCGACGACCAGGCCGCTCACCACGCCGAAGACCACGTTTCCCGTGCTGATCGGCCCCGCGTACCTGGGGTTTCCGGTGTTGCGGTCGATCTGGGCGGCCCAGAGGCCGTAGAGGATGCCCAGCAGCAGCGGCAGCGACCAGGCCGCGGTGGTCAGTCGACGGGCCGTCGGCGGGGTCCTGCCCTCCCTCAGTGCCGGATGGGCCCGGGCGGTATCCCCGGGCGGACGGGGGCCAGGGTGCCGGGCGCCGGTGCCGCGCCCTGAGGATGCGGGTGCCGCGTGAGCCATGGCGGACTCCTCTTCCTTGACTCTTCCGGACGGTTCACCCTTTTCTTTAGTTTTAGTCCGTTCGGTCCCTTGGTCCTTTGGCCCGAGACAGGGCCCTGGCGTCCTGTGGAACGGGGACGTTGCCAGGGCCCTGCCCAGGATGGCGGCCTCCCGGAGGGCCGGGCTCTGGGGAAGCCCGGCCCTCGTACGGCACGCCGGGTGCGGCGGTCGGGTCACCGTGCGCGGCGGACCGGGAGCGCCATCCGGTACGGTGGCGGTGTCAGCCGGTGAAGTTCACGTCGCTGCACGAGAAGAAGGCCTGGTCCATGTGGGCGGCCTGCCAGATCACGAACACGACGTGGTGACCGGTGCGTCCCGGCGCGCTGACCGGGATCGAGATGACGGTGCCCGGGTAGTCCGGGTCGGTGCTCACGGTGCCCTCACCGGGCGCGTAGGGCCCGGTCTCGGTCACCAGCTCCACGTTGTCCCAGGTCACCGGGTCCGTTGTCGGGTTGAAGCCCTGCTTGGTGACGTAGACACGGTAGAAGACGGCTCCGTGCTTGGCCGCGTCCAGGTAGTTCAGCGTGAAGTTGTTGGACACGTCGGTGGTCTTCCAGTCGCCGACCGTGTCCAGGGAGTCGTACCTGCCGCTCTCGGCGTTGCCGCCACTGCACATGTGGCCGCTCGGCGCGCCGGCCTCGAAGTCGCCGGCGAGGCCGTTCTTGTACAGGCCGTTCCAGTTCCACATGGCGTTGGGATTGGCCTGCCAGGCCTGCCAGCACATGGGGTCCTCGGTGGCCATCGCCGGGTCCTGGAAGTCGTCGCCCCAGCGCTCCAGACAGCTGAAGTTCCGGGAGGACGGCGTGTAGACCGTGCCGTGGGCCGAGGCGTTGGTGGCCGTGCCCAGGGTGACGGCCAGCGCGGCGGCGGAGGCAAGCACCAGCAGCTTCAGTCCGGTGCGCCGACGGCCCGTGCGGGGCTTTGTTTGTTGTATTGGCATGTTCATGACAAGTTTTCCCTTGCATCCCTCAGGGGTTCGCGCATGCGGGTACATGCGACGGGGAGTGCTCCCGGACGTGTGAGTGGGAGCGCTCCCAATGTACGACCGTTGGCGCGTCCGCTACCAGAGGCTTGCCAGGAGTGCGGCTCAATTGCCCTTTGATTACGCCTCGTTGGCCAAGAAGTGAGGGGTGGGGTGGCCACAGGGTGCGGGGCGGGGTTCGCCTGCGGGGACGATGCGTGTGGGGTGTCGGGCGGGGCGGCCGGCGGCTACGCGTCGCTGGGGGCGTAGACGGTGAAGTAGGTGATGTCGCTGTTGTTGTCCATGTCCTGCCACTGGATGACGAGCAGGTTTCCCTTGTTGGTGAGCACGCAGTCGAACTGGCCGAGCGTGAGCTTGGAATCCGTGAACCGCTCGTTGGAGAAGTCTTCGAGCTTCTTGCAGCTCTGGTGGCTGGGCATGTCGTCGAAGGGCTGCCCTAGGAAACGGGCGCTGTTGACCGCGTTGAACTGGTTCTTCAGTTCCCCTTGGGAGAGATCGGCTTCGCTGCTTGAGCCACCCGCCGAGTCCAGGTCGATGGGATTGCTTGCCAGGTAGAGGTGAAGGGCCTTGGACGTGTCCCAGCCCTTGTCGGCCGCCGGTCCCGCCGGCAGCAGGGAAGGTGCGGTCGACGGCGAGGTCGACGTCTTGCTCGACGATGCCGCTGAAGGAAGTCCGCTGCGCGAGGACGATGACGTGGTGGCGGCGTCGCTTCCGAAGACTCCGGCGGCGAGGGTGGCGACACCGCCGATGAGCGCGGCCAGGACCGCGGCGCCTGCGGAGATCAGGGTGATCCTCAGATAGGTGCGCTGTCCTTCGTGGCCTGGCGGAGGTATGGGGGGCGCGGGCTGGATGTCGTGACCTGATCCGGACACGGTCCTCCCTCGAACGAATGGGCTGACACCCCATCAGTAACACTGTGCCAGAGCCCGTTCACCGTGTGGCAGGAGCGCTTCGCGCGTCGGCACAAGTGGGTGGGAGGCTTCCGGATCACGGGTGCGTCGGGTCCTTCCTGGCCGGTCTCGGCTCCTTTCGGGGCCCATTCCGGGCTCCCGCCGCCGGGTCCGTCTCGGGGCTTGCGTGCGTTCCCGAGGTGTCCTCGCGTCTCATGCGTCGTTCCCGTTCCTGGTGGCGGTGTCGTTTCCGGTGCCGGTGTGTGGCTGTGTGTCGAGCCGGTATCCCACTCCCCACACCGTCTGGATCAGCCGGGGCCTGGCGGGATCGTCCTCGACCTTGCCGCGCAGCCGGCGGACGTGGACGGTGACCGTCGAGAGGTCGCCGAAGTCCCAGCCCCACACCTCGCGCATCAGCTCCTCGCGGGTGAGCGCGCGCCCCGGGTGCCGCAGGAAGAACGTGAGCAGGTCGAATTCGCGGATCGTGAGGGCGAGTTCCCTGCCGGACTTGGCGACCCGGCGTGCCACGGGGTCGACGCTCAGCCCGTCGGCCTGGAGGATCTCGTCCGCGGGGCGGGCCTTGGAGGATGGCGAGTGGCGGCTGCGGCGCAGTACGGACTCGACGCGCAGGACGAGTTCGCGGGGGCTGAACGGCTTGGTGACGTAGTCGTCCGCGCCCACTTCGAGGCCGAGGATGCGGTCGTCCTCGTCGCCCCGCGCGGTGAGCATGATCACCGGGACGGGGCCGTGTTCGCGCATCCTGCGGCAGACCTCCAGGCCGTCCATGCCCGGCAGCATCAAGTCGAGGACGACCAGATCGGGCCGGCGCGCGGCGGCCTGCGCCAGGGCGGCGGGACCGTCCGCCGCACGGTCCACGGTGTGTCCGGCCCTGGTCAGATAGCCGGCGACGACCTCGGCGACGGTGGGGTCGTCGTCCACGACCAGGACACGGGAGCCGGAGGTGTACGGCCCCGTAGGTGATGTCTCGGGCGGTTCCGTGCGGGATGTCTCCGGCCGTTCCTCGGGCGGTGGCCCGGCGGGTGGCTGCTGTGGCGGCGAGGGATGTGCCATGGGGTTCAGCGTCGCACCACCGGCATGAGGGCAAAGGGCCCCCGAGGGCGACGGGAGACGCCGTCAGCGATTCGTAAGGAGTGCGATGCGTATGGAGTGCGCTGCGGCAGGGTGCGTGCGGGCCGGTCCGGTGCGCTGACCTGCGGACCCGGCCCCTTCCGACGTTCCGCTTACGTTGTCCGCCTTGCCCTGTCTTGCCCGGCACTGACTGGCGGCCATGCCTGGCTCGTGCCACAGGGCGGGCAGCCCGGCTACCGGCTTCATTCGCAGTGCCTCGGGCTTCAGCCCGAGGGCGAAGCGAATCTTTAGCCCGCTCTGACCTCGGCGTGGGTCACGGGTCCGCGCTGTTGGCCTCAACTCACGTCGGCCGGTTCTGCTGCTCGATGTACTGCTTCACGATCGACAGGGGCGCACCGCCGACCGACCCGGCGAAGTACGAACCCGACCATAGGCGTTGTGCCCGCCACTAGTGCCGGACCAGTTCCGGGTACTCCTGGCGCAGCCTGCGGGAGCTGACGCCCTTGAGGCTGTTGACCAGCTTGGAGACGGCGACCTTGGGTGGGAAGTTCACCAGCAGGTGGACGTGGTTGTTCTCGCCGTTGAACTCCGCCAGTTCGGATTCGAAGTCCTCGCAGACAGCCCGCATGATCTCTTCCATGCGCGTCAGGTGCTTGTCGTTGAAGACCTTGTGTCGGTGCTTCGTTATGAAAACCAAGTGCGCGTGTATGACGAACGCGCAGTCCTGCCAGTGCGAATATTCTGATATTCGGCCATAAATCAACTGTAGTACGGTGATCGTTGTGCAGCTCAGGTACTCCTTTCGGATGTACCCGAACGGTCCGCAGCGCTCGGCGCTGGCCAGGGCGTTCGGGTGCTCGCGGGTGGTTTACAACGACGCGTTGCGCGCTCGTGAGACCGCCCGCGCCGCCGGCGGGGCGTTCCCGAAGACCGGGGACCTGTCCAAGCTGCTGATCACCGAGGCGAAGAAGACCGAAGAGCGGGCCTGGCTCGGCGAAGTCTCCGCCGTCGTCTTGCAACAGTCCCTGCGGGACCTGGACACCGCCTACCGCAACTTCTTCGACGGCCTCAAAGGCAAGCGCCCCCGCATGGGTGCACCCCGATTCAAGTCCCGGAAGGACAACCGGCAGGCCGTACGGTTCACCGCCAATGCCCGCTGGAAGATCACCCCGGGCGGTGACCTGTCGTTGCCGAAGATCGGCGATGTGCGGGTGAAGTGGTCCCGGAATCTGCCTTCCACCCCGTCCACGGTGACCGTGATCAAGGATGCGGCCGGTCGGTATTTCTGTTCGTTCGTGGTCGAGACCGACCCCTTTGAGGTACTGCCCGAGGCGGCCGGTCAGGTCGGTATCGACCTGGGCCTGTCCCACTTCGCGATCCTCTCGGACGGCACGAAGATCGACAGCCCGCGCTTCCTGCGCCGGGCCGAGAAGCGCCTCAAGAAGACGCAGCAGGCACTCAGCCGCAAGGCCAGGGGCAGTAACAATCGAGGTAAAGCCCGGCTCAAGGTCGCCCGCACTCATGCGAAAGTGGCCGACGCACGGCGCGAGTTCCACCACCAGCTCTCAACGAAGATCATTCGCGATAACCAAGCGATTGCCGTTGAGGGCCTGGTGGTCAAGGGCCTCGCCCGTACGCGCCTGGCCAAGTCCGTGCACGACGCCGGATGGTCGGCGTTCATGTCGATGTTGGAGTACAAGGCCGCACGGTACGGGCGCACCCTCGTGCGCATCGGCCGGTTCGAGCCGACCTCTCAGGTCTGCTCGCAGTGCGGCGTCAAGGACGGACCCAAGCCCCTCCACGTCCGCGAATGGACGTGCGGGGACTGCGGGGCCGTCCTCGATCGGGACATCAACGCGGCGGTCAACGTCGCCAAGGCCGCCGGACTGGCGGTGTCAGCCTGCGGAGCGCGGGTAAGACCGGGACTCGTCCCGGCACAGCGCGATGAAACAGGAACCCGCCGAGACGGTCAGCCGACCGTGGTAGGAATCTCCTCCCTTTAGGGAGGGGAGCGGAAGTCAATCCAGTCCGATCGCTTGGCAGGCCGCCCGGTACTTCGCCGTGCAGATGTCCCGCACCGTATAGATCCTGTCCTTGATCACCGTGGATTGGATGCTCTTTTTGGTCATCGGCCGGACGGGTACCAGATGGGACGGGATGTCGTGGGTGGTTGCGTTGCTGGACCTGTTCATGGCCAGCGCCGCGTATTCGATCGTGCGGCCCTGGGAGATCTTGACGGCCATCTCGGCTGCCGCGGCGGCCTCGTCGCGGTACGGCTTGTACACGGTCATGTACTGCTCGCCCGTGACGATCCGCTGGACCGCGGGCAGTTCCGCGTCCTGGCCGGTGACGGGCGGGAGGGTGGTGAGGCCCGCGTCCTTGAGAGCCGCGATGACGCCGCCCGCCATGCCGTCGTTGGCGGAGTAGACGCCGGCGATGTTCGACGCGCCGAGCTGTCTGATCGCGGTGGCCATGTTGGCGCGGGCGTTCTCCGGTTGCCAGTCGGCGGTGTCGTACGACTTCGCGATGGTCACCTCGTTCTGCAATTCGCCAAGACGCCCTTCTTGAACAGGGCGGCGTTCGGGTCGGTCGGCGCGCCGTTCATCATGACGATCTTCTTGGCCGTGCCGGATGTGTCGGCCGCGCCGGGTTTGCCGCCCAGTGCCGCCAGCAGAGCCTGGCCCTGGACCTGGCCGACGAGATCGCTGTCGAAGGTGACATAGCCGTCGACGGGACCCTCGGCGAGACGGTCGTACGCGATGACGTGGATGCCCGCTTCCTTGGCCTCCTTGATGTCGGGGCCGATCGCCTTCGCGTCCACCGCGTCGATGAGGACCGTGTCGACCTTGTGGTCGGCGATCATGCGGTCGAGCTGGGCCTTCTGCTTGTCCGCGTGTTGTCCCGCGTTGGCGTACAGGACGGTGCCCTTGCCGTGTGTCAGCGCTTTGACCTGCTGCTCGATGACGGGCCTGTCGAACTTCTCGTACCGGGTGGCCTCCTTCTCCGGCAGCAGCAGGCCGATGGTGACGTCGTCGCCCTTGACCTGCGAAGACGTGTCCGCGTCGTCGGTGCCCAGCAGTTTTCCGCACGCGGTGAGCGACAGGATGAGCACCAGGGTGAGCGCGCACACGGGTGCGCCGGCTCTGACGCCTGCGGCCGCCTTCCGTGGTCCGTCCCGCACCACGCCGGGCCCTGTCCTGTGCGCCATGCCGCGTCCCGTGCGGCCTACCGCGCCACGCGAAAAGTTCGTCACTTTCACGCACCTCCCTGATGTGGCCACCAGGTGCGGCCCGAGGTGGCTGAAAGCCAATCCTGGGTAGGTGCGTAACGTCAAGGAGTCGAACAGTAACGCGCCTGCAATCGAGCCATCCGTTCACATGGTGAACACTCTCTGAGACGCTCCGACGCGGCCGACGCGTGCGGCGGAGGCTTCCCGTGCGCCACTGCTGACCAGCGTCCGGCGCTCCGGCGGCGTCCCGCGCTCAGGCGCGTCGACTCCTGCCGTGGCGGAGCGAAGTTGGCGAATTCCGTCATGCCCTCCGCAAAGCCGGTCCGTACCGCAGGCCGGAACTCCCGGTGCGCAACGGACGGCAGGGCGTTCGGACAGGACACGGTCATGTCCGAACGCCCTCAGTGTCCGGGCCAGCGGTGGTAGGCGGTCGTTCGCGCAGTCCCGGCGCCGCTGGCAGGCGCTGCCCTAATGCGGCGCGGTCACCGGCTCACCCGTACATCCGCCGCGTTCACATGCACATACCGGTGGTTGAACTGAACGGTGTAATACCGCTTCGCACCCTTCACCACCGCCCCGCTGGACGGGAAGTAGTCATCGCTGGCCGCCGGTGCCTGATCGGCAACGTACGCCTGACCAGGTGCGATGCTGTAATTCGTGGCCGTCAGCGGCTTCTGCGTGGAAGGCGAGAGGCCGTCCGGATACTCGTCGGCGTCCGGGTAGGCAGACCCGTAGACGGGAGCACCGGAGCCGGGAGCGCCGGAGCCGGCCGTGCCGTCGGCGGCCCGCAGGATGCGGACGCCGTAGGCGGGAATGGTGTTCCGCCCGCCCGGATTGTCGATCCACCCCTGCTGTCCGTCGAACCAGATCGCCGTCCAGTCCCCGTGCCGCCCCGCGACCACGAACTGCTGTCCGTCCTGGACGGTGTCGCTCCAGTCGTTGACCCGGTCGGTGCCCGCCGTGCCGGTCGGATGCAGGACCGGGTCGAGCAGCAGCGGCGCGTCGGCGCTCGGTGCGCTGCGGACGAAGAGGGAGTTGGACGGCGCGGTCATCGCGGTGCACTCGGTGGTGGCCCCGGTCGGGTCGTCGCCGGGGCAGACGGTGTACGTCTGCTCGTTGCCGCCGTAGCCGGGCGCGATGGTCACCGCGGTTCCGACCGGTCCGACGCCGTGCCGCCCGCGGTCCGTCGGCGCATCCAGCAGCCGCATGAAACGCGACCAGTCCCAGGCGTACCCCGGGTCCCAGTGCTGCCCCGCGAGCCCCGCGTCGGACGGCGCGGGGACATTGTCGTGGCCCACGATGTGCTGGCGGTCCAGCGGTACGTGGTACTCGGCGGCCAGGTACCGCACCAGCGCGGCGGTCTGGCGGTACGCGGCGTCCGTGTACCAGTCGGCGCCGTGCGCCGAATAACCTTCGTGCTCGATCTGCACCGAGTGGAGATTGCTCCAGTAATTGCCGTCGCCGAAGGCGATGTCGGAATTCGGCACCATCTGGGTAACGGCGCCGTCGGCTGCCCGCATCACATACTGAACGGACGAGCCGCCCGGCGTCTGGAAGATGTTTATCGTCTTGTCGTACGTCTCCTCGGTGGTGTGGATAACGATTTCATTGATCTCGATACCGTTGGAGGGCCGCTGCGACACCTGCTCGTTCGACGCGGCTGCCGGCACGAACTGGCAGTTCACCGTGGCCGGGCAGTCGGCCTGCGAGGACGAGGTGTCATCCAGCCTGAGCCGGTCCACCTGGCTCATGGCGGGCTGCGCGGCCGGGTCGGCGGGCAGGTTTACGGGGGCCGCGGTGGCGGAATTCTCTGCCGCAGCCGTGTTTCCGGTGCCGCCGGACCTTATGGTGCCGAAGACGTCGTTGACGAAGGCTTTCGCGGCTTTCTGGTCGTGGAGTCGGCTGTACCGCGCGATGGCGGCCGTCCAGTCGGCGGGCCGTGTGGAAGGGCTCTCGCCCACCTGTTCCTGATACGACGCCAGCAGCGCGGCGCCGCCCAGGATGTTGCTGCGGGTGTCGTGCCGCAGGTCGTCGGCGGAGATCCCGGTGAGCTGGGCTGCCGCCTGGAGGGTGTGTGCGGACGTCTGGTCGGCCAGGGCGCCGGCGTCCGCGCGGCCCGCGGTGCCCGCGTCACCGCCGGTCAGCATGGCCGACGTGACGTCGGTGAGGTTCATCAACCCCCAGCCGCCGTCCGCGCTGTACCCCTGGTGCACCGTCCACCCGGACTCCTCGTGCGCCACACCGAGCAGTACCGACAGCGGCACGTGGTACTGCGCGGCGGCGGTCTTGAAGCACGCCTGGAGCCCGCTCGGCTGTCCGGCCGCCGCGGCACCGCCGGCTTGGGCCGTCGCCGTGACCGGCAGGAAGACGAGGGTGCCCGCCACGGCCGCGGTACCTGTCGCAACCGCGGCAAGCCGCCGGAGGGTCCTCTTGCGACTAAGTCTGTGCATAATGCACGTACCTCTTTCCCGGCTTGCCAATCCGCATCCGTTCGCGGGCATTGAACCAGAAGGCAACGCGCAGTTGGGGGACTTGCGTTGTCCGTTCGGTATCGGTTCGGGCGGGGTCCGTGTCCCGGCAGGGGTCTGGAGAGCGGGCGGGAGTCCGGATGGGCGTCGCAAGGGAGCGTGCGTGTGCGGCGGACCGGTCCGTAATCCCTTGTGGGAGCGCTCCCGGACAGGTGAGGATGCGACGGTGAGCACATACCCGGCCGTACGCCGCTACCGCCCGGAAGACCGCGCCGCCCTCTACGACATCTGCGTCCGCACCGGACACGAGGGCGGCGACGCCCGGGACGTCTACCCGGACCACGATCTGCTGCCGACCATCTTCGCGGCCCCGTACGCCGTCCTCGAACCGGATCTCACCTTCGTCCTCGACGACGGCGCCGGGAACGCGGTCGGCTACATCCTGGGCACCGCCGACACGCCCCGTTTCGTGAAGGAGTTCCGTACCGACTGGCTGCCACAGGTCGCCGACCGCTACCCCGCGCCGAGCGGCCCACCGGCCACTCCCACCGAGATGATGATCACGCTCCTGCACACCCCCGAGCGCATGGTCCTCCCCGAACTCGCCGACCACCCCGCCCATCTCCACATCGACCTGCTTCCCGACTGGCAGCGCCGTGGCCACGGCCGGGCCCTGATGTACAGGTTCCTGTCCGAGCTGCACGGCAAGGGTGTCGGCGCCGTCCACCTCGCCATGGTCACCACCAACACCCCAGCTCGCGCCTTCTACGACCGCCTCGGCTTTGGGGAGTTGGCCGTGCCGGACCCGGGTCCTGTGACGTATCTGGGGCGGAGCACGCAAGTGCCGCCGTCCAACGGCCGGTAAACGGCCAGTAAGGTGCTGGTCGGACCGGCTCTAAGGGCTGGTCACACCCGCCGACCCCGGCCCGAGGCAGCGATCCGTCCATGGCACCCGCATCCACCCCGACGCCCGGCCCCGTCCCCGGGCCGCGCCCCGCCGTGACCGTCGTCGGTATCGGCGCCGACGGATGGGACGGGCTGACGGACGCGGCGCGAGAGGCGTTGCGGGCGGCCGAGGTGATCGTCGGCGCGGTCCGCCAGCTGGGGCTGCTGCCTGCCTCGTGCACGGGCGAACGGGTGGTGTGGCCGTCGCCGTTGCGGCCCGCCGTGCCCGGGCTGCTCGCCGCGCACGCCGGGCGCCGGATCGCCGTACTGGCCAGCGGCGATCCGCTGTTCCACGGGATCGGGCGGGCGCTGACGGCCGAACTGGGCGCCGCCGGAGTGCGTGTGCTGCCGCATCCCTCGTCCGTCTCGTACGCCTGTGCCCGGCTCGGCTGGCCGGTGGAGGACGTCGACGTGATCACGCTCGTCGGCCGCCCGGTCGCCCGGCTCGCCGCCGCACTGCACCACGGCCGACGGCTGCTGGTGCTCAGCGCCGGGGCCGATACGCCCGCCGAGGTGGCCGCGCTGCTGCGGGCTCGCGGCTTCGGGCCGAGCCGGCTGCGCGTGCTGGCGCAGCTGGGCGGGGCGGCGGAGGCGATGTCCGGTGTGACCAGCGCCGACGCATGGGCGCAGGCGCCCGGCGACGCACTCAACATCGTCGCCGTGGAATGCCGTCGAGCCCCCGGCGCGGCGCGGCTCGGTGCCGTCCCCGGTCTGCCCGACGACGCGTACGAACACGACGGGCAGCTCACCAAGCGGCATATCCGCGCCGTCACACTCGCCGCGCTGGCGCCCGCGCCCGGCGAGCTCCTGTGGGACATCGGCGGCGGCTCGGGCTCGATCGGCATCGAGTGGCTGCGGACGCATCCCCACTGCCGGGCGGTGACCGTCGAGCGCGATCCGCAGCGGGCCGCGCGGATCGTACGGAACGCGACCGCGACTCGGCGTCCCCGGCCTGCGGGTGGTCACGGGCGCGGCGCCTGGCGCACTCGACGGACTGCCGCGCCCCGACGCGATCTTCATCGGCGGCGGCCTCACCGCGCCGGAGCTGCTCGCCGCCTGCTGGGCCGCGCTGCCCGCGGGCGGACGCCTGGTCGCCAACACGGTGACCCTGGAGTCCGAGGCCCTGCTCGCCGACGGCTACCGGCGGCACGGCGGCGAACTCGTACGGCTCGCGGTGGCCCACGCCGCACCGGTCGGCCATTTCACGGGCTGGCGGCAGGCGATGCCGGTGACGCAGTGGACGGTGACCAAGCCGGACGACGACGCCCCGGCAGGCCTCCGCTCCGATGACGCGGCGGATTCCGAGAGAGTGCCACCCTTTTCGAGCTTTTCGAGCGAAGGAAGCCCCGGATGACCGTGTACTTCATCGGCGCGGGTCCCGGCGCCGCCGACCTGATCACCGTGCGGGGTGCGCGGCTGCTCGCCGCCTGCCCGGTCTGCCTCTACGCGGGCAGCCTCGTACCGCGTGAACTGCTCGGCGAGTGCCCGCCGAACGCCCGGCTCGTCGACACCGCACAGCTCGATCTTGACCAGATCACCGCCGAACTGGTCGCGGCCCACCGCGCGGGCCGCGACGTGGCACGGCTGCACTCCGGGGACCCGTCGGTGTTCAGCGCGGTCGCCGAGCAGATGCGGCGGCTGGACGCGGCGGAGGTGCCGTACGAGATGGTGCCGGGAGTGCCCGCGTTCGCGGCGGCAGCGGCGGCGCTGAAGCGGGAGCTGACGGTGCCGACCGTCGGCCAGACGGTCGTCCTCACCCGGATCGCCCAGCGGGCCACGCCCATGCCGGCCGGCGAGGACCTGGCCACTCTCGGCCGCAGCGGCGCCCTGATGGTGCTGCACCTGGCGGTGCGGTACACGGACCGGATCGTCGCCGACCTCCTGCCGCACTACGGCCCCGACTGTCCCGCCGCCGTCGTGGCCTTCGCCAGCCGCCCGGACGAACTCGTCCTGCGCGGCACCCTCGATGACATCGCGGAGCAGGTAAGGGCCGCGGGCATCACCCGGACCGCGGTGATCATCGTGGGCCGGACGCTGGCGGCGGAGCAGTTCCGTGACAGCCACCTGTACTCGACGGAACGCGAACGGCACGTGTGCTGAGCCCAGGCAGGGGCTGTGGTCAGCACCTCTGCGGTTCGCCACCAGGTGCCGCCGAGCGGATCGCGCTACGGCCGACCACCGCGCCCGCCCGGTCCACACAGATCACGTCGACCGCGACCGGTGCGCCACGCAGCACCGAAACGGCCTGGTCGCGGGCGTGTTCGGCGACCAGATCACCCAGCGGGACACCCTCCGCCGCGCACAACTGAAGCGCCGCGAGACCCGTGTTGGCGGATGCGACCACCGCCGCGAGGGCCTCGTCGGCGCCGCCCCGCCGGGCGAGCCCGGCCAGAAAACCCTTGTCCACCTGCGACCGCGCCGAGTGCAGATCCAGATGCCCGGCCGCCAGCTTCGACAGCTTGGCGAAGCCGCCGCAGAGCGTGAGCCGGTCGACCGGGTGGCGGCGCAGGTACTTGAGCACCGCGCCCGCGAAGTCCCCCATGTCGAGCAGGGCGTCCTCGGGCAGCCCGTACACGGCGGCGACGGTGCGTCTCCGACGTCGAGCCCGTGCAGCCGGCCACATGGCGGCGCCCGGCCGCCCGCGCCACGTCCACTCCACGGCGGATCGAGTCGATCCACGCCGAGCAGGAGTACGGCACCACGATGCCGGTGGTGCCCAGGATCGACAGCCCGCCGAGGATGCCGAGCCGCGGGTTCCAGGTGCTGCGGGCGATCTCCTCGCCGTGGTCGACGGCGACGGTGACCTCGACGTCCACGTCGGTACGGCTTGCGTCGGTGTCGGTGTCGGTGTCGGTGTCGGTGCCGGTGCCGGTGCCGGTGTCGGTGGGCTGGGCGGTGTCGTTCGACGCGTGCCGCGCGGCGACGCGCGTCAGGTGATCGCGCATCATCTGCCGCGGCACCGGGTTGATCGCCGGTTCGCCCACGGCGAGCGGGCAGCCCGGGCCGGGTGACCGTGCCCACGCCGGGGCCCGCCCGGAAGACCACGCCGGAGCCGGCGCGGCAGCCCGCGCACCGTGACGCGGACCAGCGCGCCGTGCGTGACGTCCGGGTCGTCGCCCGCGTCCTTGACGACGCCCGCCGTCGCTTGGCCCCGGTCCTCGTCGAGCTCCTCCACCGCCAGCGCGAACGCGGGCGTCTGCCCCTTCGGCAGCGTGATCGTCACCGGGTCGGGAAACTCGCCGGTCAGCAGGGCGGTGTACGCGGCGGTGGCGGCCGCGGTCGCGCAGGCACCGGTCGTCCAGCCGGGCCGCAGACCGGTGTGCTTGAGTTGAGCGGCGCGTCCGCCCCGCACGCCGCCCGGCCCGGACACGGCGGCCCCGCTCTGCGCTTCACTCATCACGGGCTCCGGCCCACGCACCGAAAGAGCTTGCCGCCATGCCCGTACGCGACCCTCTGCATGTCCTAGTCCTCGGCGGCACGACCGAGGCCCGGCAGCTGGCCGAGCTGCTGTGCGGGCAGCCGTCCTGCGCGCAGCCGCCTCGGGCCGGCGCGGTGCACGCGGCTGCCGTGGCCGGGCGGCGCGGGTGACCACGTCGCTCGCCGGCCGGGTCGCCGCACCCCGTACTGCCGCCCGGCGAGGTCGGGCCGGCGGGTTCGGCGGTACGGAGGGCATGGCCCGCTGGCTGCGCGAGCACCGGGTCGACGCGCTCATCGACGCCACCCATCCCTTCGCCGCAGACGATCAGTTGCCATGCGGCCGAGGCCGCCGCCACCGCCCATGTTCCCCTGCTGGCGCTGCGCCGCCCCGGCTGGGTACCGGTACCGGGCGACGACTGGCGCATGGCCGGCTCGCTGGCCGAAGCCGCCGCGCTGCTGCCGGCGCTCGGCCAGCGGGTCTTCCTCACCACTGGCCGCACCGGGCTCGCCACCTTCGCCGGTCTCGACCGCACCTGGTTCCTCGTGCGCTCCGTCGACCCTCCCGAACCGCCCGGCCCGCCCCGGATGCAGGTGCTGCTGGATCGCGGCCCGTTCACGCTCGAAGGCGAACGCGAACTGCTGCGCCGGCACCGTATCGACGTCCTCGTCACCAAGGACAGCGGCGGCACGGCGACCGCCGCCAAACTCACGGCCGCCCGCGAGGCGGGCCTTGCGGTGGTCATGGTCGGGCGTCCGCCGGTGCCGCGGGGGGTGAGCGCTGTGGCGACACCTCAGGCGGCGGCGGAGTGGGTGCTGCGGCGCGCCGACTGACCTGCGCGGTCGATGGTGCGGCCGTCAGGAGTCGCGTGGTGGGCCGGGGTGTTCGCGGCCGGTGAGGTCGACGGTGAGCCGGCCGCCGATGCAGGCACTCACACTGTCGGCCAGTCGTGTCCACTGTCCGGCCGTGAACGTGCGGGAGTCCACGACATGGTGTGGCGCGGGCCCGTCGGTGGGCACGGCGGCGTACAGGGACACCACGGAGTCGTGGCTGCCGTAGTCGAACCACAGCCCGGTGATCGCCTCCCACCGCATGTCGAACCGGACCTTCCAGCGCGCCCCGCCGCCGGGCCGCGGCCACTTGTCCTGGACGGTGATGCCTGACCGGTGCACGGCGAACTCGGTGTCTTCCTTGCCGCTCAGGACGGTCACCGGGCCCTGCGGCGGTGTGCTGGCGGGACGCGGGTTCGACCCGGGACGCGGCTTCCTTCCGGTCCGTGGCCCGGACCTGGCGTGCGGCGCGGCCGGCGCAGCCGCCGGTGCCGCCCGTCCGCCTTCGACCCGTAACGACAGCAGCAGATCACCGGCCTGATGGTGCCGTCCGCCAGGCGCGCCCATCCAGTGCAACGTCACCTCGCTCCTGTCCCGTGCGCCGGCCGGCACGTACACCACCCGTGCCTGCCGTTCCCGACCGGCGAGGCCGCTCCCCCAGCACCTGCGGCACCGGACCCGCCCGCGCCCGCCGTCCCCGCCGCAGGCACCGCAGCAGGCCCGGGCCGTGAACGCGACCGTCTTCGCGGCTCCGTCGCGGGCCTCCGCGGGGGTTAGCGTGACGTCCGCGGTGACCGGCCGCGGCTCTCCGTACCGGTCGCTGCGGATGTTCGACGCGACGCCGCCCAGGAACAGGCCCGTGCCGGCGACCATGCCGAAGGCGGGCAGCGGCCAACCGCCGCCGGCGCCTTCGGTCCCGTCGGTCAGCAGCAGCCAGAGCCCGGCTGCGAAGACCAGGAACCCGCTGACGATGGCGGCGTGACGCCACCAGCTCGGACCGTTGCCCATGCCCGCCCGTCCCCTTCGCCGTCCACGGCGCCCCACCTGTCACGCCGACCGGGTGCGCTCACCTTGCCGCTACCGATGCCGCTGCCGCGGCGCACTGCTGGGCGGTTGGCGGTTGGCGGTTGGCGCTTGTCCGATGCCGGGCGAGGGCGTCCTGACTGGGGGACGTGTGCCGGATGCCTGCTGGTTTCCGGTTCCGGTTCCGTTTCGGTGCAGGCCGATCCGAGGAGTGCGCGTGCGTAGGCGTGAGTATGCGTACTCACGCCTACCGCAACAGTCCGGGAGACAGTGGCTGGGTGCAGGAGAACGCGTTACGTACGGGTAAGAGCTTGGCCGTGGCGCTCGCCGTCATCGAGCTGACAGCGCTGGTGCTGATCGGTCTGTCCTGGGCTTCGACGTACTGGTCATGGGACCCGCAGCACTACGGCGATCCGCCGGGCCCCTACCTGAAGGTGGCCGCGGCGGTGCCGGTCGCCGCGCTGGCGGCCACGCTCGTGACCGGGGTCCGGCGAGTGCGCACGGTCGCCATCAGCCAGGCCGTGATGGTCCTCGTCAGCTGCGGAATCATGCTCTGCGCGAAGGCCGTCGGAGAGCGCACGTACGAGACCTCCTATCGGAACGCCTGTCATGCGGGCGTGCTCTGCGACGACTCTCCTCGCTCCACCGGTGCAGTCTCCACACCGGCGGCCGGTCCCGGATGGCGCCGCGGAGTCCACACAACGACCGTTTCATCTGCCGTATCTGCCGTACTGGTCTCGGCGTAAGCGGCGGTGCTTTCGGGGTCCTGGCCGCCGTCGCCGTGGGCCGTACGCGTCTGTACCCGGGTCTGGGACGAGCCGATGATCAGCAGGGTGCGCATGTCGACCTCGGCGGCGTCGAGTCCGGCGAGGGGTACGACGCGTATGCGTTCCTCGGAGCCGCCGACGTCCCGGGCCACGACCACCGGAGTGTCCGGTGCGTGGTGTTCGAGCAGCACGTCACGGGCCTTGCCGACCTGCCAGGTGCGGCTCCGTGAGCCGGGGTTGTAGAGCGCGATGACGAGGTCGGCGGCGGCTGCCGCGCGCAGCCGTGCGGCGATGACCTCCCACGGCTTGAGCCGGTCCGACAGGGACAGGACGGCGTAATCGTGCCCGAGCGGCGCGCCGACCCGTGCGGCGACCGCGTTAGCGGCCGTCACTCCCGGCAGCACCCGCACCGGTACCTCGCGGTAGGCATCCTGCGCGGCGGCCTCCAGCACAGCGGTGGCCATCGCGAACACTCCCGGGTCGCCGCCGGACACCACGGCCACCCGCCGCCCGCGCCGTGCGAGCTCCAGCGCGAACTCTGCGCGCTCCGCCTCCACCTTGTTGTCCGACCCGTGCCGCAGCTGCCCCGGGCGTACCGGCACCCGGTCCAGATACGTCGTGTAGCCGACCAGATCCTGCGCGGCGGCCAGCGCGCCACGCGTTTCGGGAGTCATCCACAGGGGCCCCGCCGGCCCGGTGCCCACCACGACCACCTCGCCTGTGAGACGGCTGGTGCCGCGGCTGCCTGCTTCCTGGAAAGCGGCGCGGGCCGGGTTGTCCGGCTGCTCCGCGTGCTCCGTCTGCTCCGTGTGAGCTGAGTGAACGGTGCGTCGGCTCGGCAGGACGGCCACCGAGAAGTACGGGACCGACTCCGGGTCGACGTCGGCGAGGTCGCCGGTGCGTTCGCCGGGCAGGGTGGCCCGTTCCACGTAACGGGCGTCAGAGAGCCGTCCGGCCCGCTGGAGCGCGTTGCGCACCACCGGGAAGGTGCGGCCAAGCTTCATCACCACTGCCGCGTCCGTCGCCGCGAGCCGCGCCGTCAACTCCTCCTCGGGCAGCGTGCCCGGCATAATCGTCAGCACCTCGTCGGCCTCGACCAGCGGCGTGCCGAGCCGGGCCGCGGCGGCGCTCACCGAGGTCACTCCGGGAACGACTTCCGTCGGATACAGTCCGGCGAGCCGTTTGTGCATATGCATATAGGAGCCGTAGAAGAGCGGATCACCTTCCGCGAGCACCGCGACCGTGCGTCCCGCGTCGAGATGCGCGGCCAGCCGGGCGGCAGACGCCTCGTAGAACTCGTCCAGGGCGCCCCGGTAGCCACCGGGATGATCGGTGGTCTCGGTCGTGACGGGGTACACGAGCGATTCCTCGATGTGGTCCGCGCGCAGATACCGTGCCGCGATCGACCGCGCGATCGATCGCCCGTGCCGCGCACTGTGGTACGCCACCACGTCCGCCGCACCGATGACCTCCACGGCGCGCACGGTGAGCAGCGCCGGGTCGCCCGGGCCGAGCCCGACACCGTAGAGCCGACCGGTGCGTGCGGACCCGTTCTGATCCTGCCCGTGCTGATCCTGCCCGTGCTGTGCCGACCCGACCTGACCCGACACGTGCTGCCCCGATCTGTCCTGTCCCGATCCGTGCGGTGCCGGCCTGTCCTGCCCCTGGGTGCTCATTCCGCCTCGCTGGCGATCGCGTTGACGGCTGCCGCGGCCATCGCGCTGCCGCCGCGCCTGCCGCGTACCACCAGGTGGTCGAGGCCCAACGGATGCGCGGCGAGCGCGTCCTTGGACTCCGCGGCGCCGACGAACCCGACCGGCATGCCGATGACGGCCGCCGGGCGCGGGCCGCCCGCTGCGCCTTCCTCAATGATCTCCAGCAGCCGGAAGAGCGCGGTGGGCGCATTGCCGACGGCGACGACCGCGCCGTCGAGCCGGTCGCGCCACAGCTCCAGGGCGGCGGCGCTGCGGGTCGTGCCCAGCTCGGCCGCGAGGCCTTGCACGGACGGGTCCAAGAGAGTGCAGATCACGTCGTTCCCGGCCGGCAGCCGCTTACGGGTGATACCGCTGGCGACCATCTGCGCGTCGCACAGCACGGGCGCGCCGGCGCGCAGCGCAGCGCGTGCGCGGGCCACGGCCTGTGGTGAGTACGCGAGATCGCGCACCAGGTCGACCATGCCGCAGGCGTGGATCATCCGCACGGCGACCTGACTGACATCGGCGGGCAGCCGCGCGAGATCCGCCGCTGCCTCCGCACGGATCGTGGCGAAGGACTGCCGGTAGATCGCGGCACCGTCCTTCTCGTACTGGAACACGGTCACTGGGGGCTCGCTTGCTCTGGGGACGTACGGGGTGGACGTGCGGGTGGTGCAGTGCTGGTCGGGGGACGGAGCCGGGCGGTCCGCACGGCGAGTGTGAGGCCGTCGGGTGGTACGGCGACGGCGACGGGTGCGCCGCCGTCGGCCGTGCGGTGCACGGTGACGCGGTAGGCGGCGCCGTGGAGTTCGTCGTCCACCGCGCTGACGTCGACCCACTCACCGTGCGGGTGGCCGCAGCGGCGTGCGCAGCCGGACCAGTACACGGGCAGGAGTTGGCTGGCCTCGGCCGGTGGGCCTGCGGTGGCCGTGAGCGCCGCGATCGCGTCGGACCGTACGTCACAGCGGGACTTGGCGCAGCCGGGCCGCCCGGTGCAGGCACCGACGCCGAGTCCCGGGTCGTCGGCCCGGGTGAGGAGACCGGCGTCGGCCAGCAGCCGCAGCCGCAGTTCGGCGTCGTCCGGCCGCAGCCCCGGTACGACGATGCCGCGCCACGGCGTGATCCGCAACGTTCCGCCGAAGGCCGGCAGAAGGGCCCGCCACTGCGCCACGGAGACCCGCCCGAGCAGCGGAGACACGGAAACGATCAGCGTGCCGCGGTGACCGGCGAGCAGGCCGGGCGGTGGGCCGGGTGGCGGGCCGGGGAGCGCGCCGCCGGCCTGTGGGCCCGGGCCGGCGGCTGCACCGGAATCCAGCACCCGCACTCCGGCCTGCCGCAGCGCCTCCGCCACATCGGGCTGGTGCTCCGGCGGCAGTTCGCGCACCCGCCACGCGCCCGTTCCGGAGTCGCGCGCCGCGGCGCAGAACGCCTCTGCGGCGGCAAGTGCGGCACGCGGTGCGTCGGCGGCCGGGACCACGTACGCCGGTGCCTCGCCCACCCGCAGGACCGACCGGCCACCGGGCGCCGCGCACAAGGTCACATCGCCCCCGAGGCCCGCGACATCACCGCGCCCGTCGTCCAGGACGAACAGGAACCGTCCGGACAACTCCGCGGCCCAGTCCTCGGCGCAGAGCAGGGCATCGAGTTCGGCGGCCCACGCCTGGGCGTCGGCGTGGCCGAGCGCGTCAAGGCCTGAGAGGGGAGTCGCGATGATGTTGCGGACGCGTTCGTGCCGGGAGGACAAGAGCAGTCCGGCCTCCGTCAGCAACTCCGCCAGCCGCGGCCCGTCGGCCTCGCCGAGCCCGCGGAGTTCGACGTTGCCACGTGAGGTGATCCCAAGATGCCCGTCACCGAGCCGCTCGGCCGCGTCTGCCAGACCCTCTGCCTGATATGTCGTCAGGACGCCACCGGGCGTTCGGATTCGCGCCACCCGCCCGTCCTCGGCCCGGTGCAGCCGCAGCACACCGGGGCAGGTATCGGCCCGGTCCCTGGCGGGGGACGTGACCGGGCCGCGGTCCGGGAGGCTGGAGGGTGGCATGCGGGCGAGCATACCTATGGGGCTGATCCGACATCTGGGGCACCGTGCCGGGGCCGCCGCACGTGCCCCGCCTGACGTGCCGGGGCGACGGTGCGCGGCTGCGGTCAGTCGTCTCCGGCGATCAACCGGCGAGCAGTCCGATGATGAGCAACAGGATCATGATGGCGAACGCGGCCAGAGGCAGCGCACCTATCAGGCCCGCCGGTCGTTTCATCACCGGCTTGCCCGGGTCAAGTGGCTGACGAGAGCCCCAGACGGCGGGTTCCGGCAGCCGGCGCAGGGTGGACCTCGGGCCGAGGTTCAGCAGCAGCATGACAGGGGTGATGAACGCCGACATCGGCCCCCACCAGCCCTGCAGCATGGTGTTCGCCTGCATTTCACGGAAGAAGGAAAGCCCGCAGTTCCGGCAGAACACGCCCCGGCGCCGCAGCGAACGCATGACCACGAGCATGCCCTGGTGGCCTCGGATGGTCACCGAAGCGGCAGGCGCGGCACCGCACACCTGGCACCCGGGACCGTGCTGCCCACCCATGGGTGCTTGCCAGGCCTGCTGTTGCGGCGGCGGCGCGTATGCGGGGTTGCCCGCCTGCGGCGGGTAGTCGGTCTGCGGCGGGTAGTCGGTCTGTGCCGGGTAGTCGGTCTGTGCGGGGTAGCCCGCCTGCGACGGGTAGCCCGCCTGCGACGGGTAGCCAGCCTGTGGCGGGTAGTTGGCCTGCGACGGGTAGCCAGCCTGGGCGGGATAGCCGGCCTGTGCCGGGTAGTCGCCCTGCGCCGGGTAGCCGGCCGGCGGTGGTCCGCCATGTCCCTGAGGTGGCCCGTACGGGCCTGAAGGGAACGGGGCGGGGGACGTGGGCGGCGGTGTACTCAAGGAAGCCTCCGTCAGATCGGCAGCCGACGGGGCACCCTACCTGCCCTGCTCTGCGCGCTTTTCAGCAAGTCCGGGGTGGCCCACTTGAGGGAGGCCCGTTACCAGGCGTTCGATACGGACAAGGAAGACCCGTCCTGGTACTACAGCCGGAGATCTTGAGGATCGGTGATCGGTGAGATCGGCTGATGGTTGGCCCAGGCTCGTAGGTGGTGTGGGAGAGGGTCGCCGCGGCGGCGGTAGTGGCTGACGAGGGCGCGGGTCTGGTGGAGTCGGCGCCAGAAGTCGCAGGCCAGGATGGTTTCGACGGGATGGTGGGGGTTGAGGTGGGTGGTGGCGAGGCAGTGCCGGATGGCGTGGGTCGAGGGCCGCAGGAGCGGTCCGGGGATCAGCCGGTGGCCTCGCTCTCGGCCATGACAGGGATTTTTCCCGGGGCGCCATCGTGGTCCGGATCGGCTTCGGCTTCGGGGAACACTGCGCGCTGGACGGCGAGGAAGGCGGTGGCGAGCATGCATGCGGTGACGTGCCGGTGCCAGGGAGCCCACTTGCGGACCTGGTACTGGTCGAAGCCGACGAGCTGCTTGTTGAGCTCGTTGTCCTCCTCGATCTGCCAGCGGCCGCCGGCCCGGGCGATGATCTCGGACACTGTGGCGTCGGCGGGTGCGTGGACGAGGAAGTAGGCAATCTCGCGGTGGAGTTGCCCGTCTTTGCCCCGCCGGTTGGGGTGCAGGGACCTGCGCAGGACCAGCCAGTGCGTGAAGCCCTCGGCCGGTGTCTCGCTCTTGACGTCGACGGCGAACGCGGTCCAGTCGTAGAGCCGTTCGCCCTTGGCGCCGTACCCGCAGGAGCGGCGTTCCCACTGGTCACGGACCTTTGCATAGTGCAGGAGGTTGTCGGCGCGCTTCACGGCCGGCAGGCGGGGCCTGCCCGGCGGGCCGTCCAGCGGCAGGTCGACGGGGACGCCCAGGACGTAGGGCAGGGCACGTTCGTGGCAGAAGGCCCGAAGCTGCGGATCACGCCCGTAGCCGGAATCGGCCAGCACCCAGGCGAAGGGGACACCGGCGGCCCGGGCATCCGCGAGCATGGCAATGGCCAGCTCGGGCTTGGTGGCGAAGCCGGTCTCCTCGGGGACACCGGCCTCACGGCACCGCTCCCGGTCCGCCGTCCACTCCTCGGGCAGGTAGAGGCGGCGGGTCGAGGAAAGCGTGCCCGGCCCCGGCGGCGTAGGTCAGCATGACCATGGTCTGGCAATTGCGAACGTCCCCGGTCAGCCCGCAGTGCTGGAAGGCCACCCCGACCGACTTGGTGCCCTTCTTCTGGGCCTGGGTGTCGTCGATGACCAGCGACGCCTCCGCGTCGCCGAGGTGTTCCACGACGTAGTCGCGGACCGCATCGCGCAACCGGTCGGCGTCCCACACCGAACCGTTCAACAGCCACTGCATCCGATCCGCCGTCGCATGCCCGGCCCGCTCGGCCAGCGTCCAGCCGTTCTTCTTCGGCAGCTCCGCCAGCAGTCCCTCGATGAACTGCGCGAACACCACCCGCGGCTCCGGCCGGTTAAACAAGTACCCCAACGAGCCTGTCAGTCTCACCAGTTCGTCACGCCACTCGGCTATCAGCTCAGCCGTCACATCCCGCATCATGCCCGGTCAACGACAGCTCCGGCGCACGGTCACCGCACGGTCACAAGATCTCCGGCCGTAGTACAAGGCTAGAAAATCCTCGCTGGTATGGAGCTAACGCCCAACCCCCGAGGCGCCGGCCGAAGCTGCGGCGCCGCCAGTTGATCGACACAAGACCAAGGGGGCCGAACGGCACGCACCTCTGGGCCCTCTGACTTGATGCCGGCGGGGCATACACTGTCCAGCCAGCCGTGTGCGCCACTTCGCAGGAACCCCAGCGAACCACGCTGCGCAAGCCGACGGCGCGAGTCAATCGTCGACCTATTTCTGGGCCACGCCTGCGTACAAAGGAAGGCGTTCGCCCTGCACCTGCTCAGCGGTCTCGGGGCGCCAGTTAGTCACGAATTCAATTCCCGGTTCGATGAGGTTCAACCCAGAAAAGAACTTTGCAAATTCCGCCCGCGAACGCGCTTGCACAGGGGTGCCGTTGCTACGATAGACATCCACGACTGCATGCCACGCGTCTGGGTCGAAATCTGCTGTCGCATGGGAGAGCACGAGGTAGCTGCCAACCGGCAAGGGATCAAGGAGTTCGCGGACCATATCGAATGCACCGAACTCGTTTGGCACGAAATGGAGTAGGGCGATCATGGAAAGTGCCACCGGTTCATCGAATGATAATATCTCTCGTGCAGCTTCGATGATTATTTGAGGTTCGCGGACGTCGGCCTGTATGTAGTCAATACGCCCCTCAGAGGAGGGGCGCAGGAGTGCCTGTGCGTGACGCAGCACGATCGGGTCGTTGTCCACGTAGACGAACTTGGAGTCCGGGGCAACTGCCTGAACCACCTGATGCAGGTTGGGCTCGGTCGGAATTCCGGTTCCGATGTCGAGGAACTGCCGCACTCCCATCTGGGCCAGTGCGCGAGAGGCCCGGTGCATGAAGCTCCGGTTAGCCCGAGCCAACTCTGTCACCTGGGGGAAGAAAGCCTTCACTTGTTCGGCTGCTTCCCGGTCAACCGGGTAGTTGTCCTTGCCTCCTAGATACCAGTCATACATGCGAGCGGAGTGTGGCCTGCTGGTGTCGATGCACGGTAACGGTCGCTGTGTGTCAGACACGGATCATTCTCCCTGGGGAAGTGGGATGTGCTTGCCTCGGTAGTTGCCTGGCTGAGTCATGCCAGGAGGAAGTCGGCCTGGCCAGTCTTGGCTCCGATGACGAAGGCTTCCATCTCGTCGCGGGTGCAGATCAGCGCCGACCCATCCGGGTCCTGGGACTGACAGAGGGCTACGCGACCGTCCACAAGTTCCTTTGCCTCAACGCATCGGCCTTTGTTGCTTCCGCTCCGGAGATTCTGCCAGTGTTCCCTTCCGAGCTCGGTGGCTGCCTGAAGGGCGTAGGTGTTGCTCATGGGAATACCTCCTTGCGGACGTCGCTGATGAAATGCGGATAGTACGTAGGCGGTCATCTGGTCGAGAGCTTCGTGATAGAGAGCTGTCTCTTGTGCGTCCTGGGTGTAGTGAACGCGGTTCAGGCTGTCGCTGCAGGCGATGTCAGGAAATTTGCCCGGGACCACTTGGGGGTCGTACCCACGGACCTGTGTGGCTGCGTCCTCCAGGGGTACGTATACATCGAACCAGTTCGGCAGTGCGTGACGGAAGCTCTGCCACCACCCAGGGTTGCTTGCCTTGTCGAGTAGAGCCAGGAACTCCTGTGTCTCTTCCTGGCTGACCTCGTAGTTCTCCAGAAGTTCCTTGACATTCGCGAATCTGAGCGCGGTCTCGGCCTTCTCTATCCTGGTGATGGTCGTGGCAGCTGCGCGTAGTCTCTTGGCCGCCTGGGCCGCGGTGAGAGCAACTGCTGTACGCACCGCAGCCAGTTGCCAGCCCATGCCGGTCTGGATGACCGTGGGCGCCGGCTTCTGATCCTCCATCAGGTAGCCCTCCCTTTGGATGGTACTGGCCACCGGTGCAGTCTGCCACGCTGGAGCAATGCTCGGAATCTGTGGACCGGCTCGGGGAGGACGTACTTTCCCGGGTGATTGATCTATACATTGTTGAAGAGCATCGGCCAGAAGGGAAAATCGGGGCGATGCGCGCGAGTGGCGTAAACAGCGATGAACGCCTCATTGCAACTACCGCGATGTCCAGGTCAGTGTTGTCGGAGAAGGCAACATCCATGATGCGGTTACGCCGTCGGCGCGTGCGTGTGGATCGCCTTGGCGGGATCGTCCTGGTCCACCCCCGCATCTACGACCGCGTGCGCCGGTTGCCTCGGCGGGACATCACCCTCGACCACTACGACCGCACCCGTGCCCACCACCGCGACGAGATCCGCCGATTGAAGACCGCCGCCTTCGCTCACCTCGACTCCCCAAGGCCCGTCAGACCCTTCAACCCCTGTGCTGGGGCCGCGACTTGTCGACCGGCAAGCTGACCATCGAACGGATCTACGTGATCACGAACCTGCCGCCCGGCGCCGCCACCGGCACCCAGCTCGCCACCTGGATCCGCGGCCACTGGCACATCGAGAACCAGTTCCACCACGCGCGCGACCGCACCTTCCGCGAAGACGACTCCAAAATCCGAGCCGGTCAGCTCCCGCGCACCATGGCCAGCCTGCGCAACCTCGCCATCGCATCCACCGCCAAGACGGCCACACCAACATCGCCGCCGCTCTCCGCCACACCGCTCGCGACCACCGCCGCCCCCCGCGCTGCCTCGGTCTCACCGGATGAATCCGGACAAGATCACTTCGCGCAATGACCCTGATGCCCGCAGGACCAGACAGATGCGACATAGGAAGCTACACCCGGGCGGCACTCAACTTGCGGAAGCATCATCAGCTGTCACCGCAGAAACCGTACTCCACCCGTTTCTTGATGATCTGCTGGTTTTTTGGTGGTGGTTCGGGATCGTGATGTCAGGGCGGGGATACGGAGCTTATGCAGTTGAGTTCGTTTTTGTGAGGGTTTTGAGTGGCGGCACGGAAGGGCTTGACTCAATTTCTTAAGGGCTCACAGATAAAGTGTCGACGAGCATCGCACGTGAGCTGCGATATCAAGAGTCAGAACACGCAAGTCATCTCTCTACGGGCTAACTACCCGGCCGTGGGTCAAGCCCTGCTGTTGCTATTGCACGGACAGCACGTGTAGGAAGAAGGGCATGCTGGATCCGCTGTGGCCGGGCACTCGCCATGCGGAATCGGCGGAAGTCCTCCGTGCAATTTTCCTGACAGGGAAGGTGATATCGCTTGTCGTTCTTGTCCGTTCCCAGGTGTCCCGTCCTCGATCCCACGGCCCGCGCGATGCACGCGGAGGCCGCTGCGTTGCGCGCCCAGGGGCCGGCGGTACTCGTCGAGCTTCCTGGGCCCCTCCAGGCGTGGTCGGTCACCCGGCACAGCGTCATTCAAACATTGACCAGCGACCCGCGCGTCTCGCGCGACCCCCACCGGCACTGGCCCGGCCTGGCCGACGTTCCCGAGGGCTGGGCGCTGGCCCCCATCGTCCTGCTGCAGAGCTTCCTTAACGCCTACGGCGAGGAGCACCGCAGGTTCCGGCGCCGTATCGCCTCCTCGTTCTCGCCGCGGAGGGTCGAACAGATGCGTCCGCTGGTCCAGGCGACCACGGATCGTCTGGTCGACGCCCTCGCCGCCCTGCCGCCCGGGGCGACGGCTGACGTGCGGCAGGACCTGTCGCTGCCACTGACGATGACCGTCATCTGCGACCTGTTCGGCGTCCCCGGACCACCTACGCGAGAAGCTCAGCACAGCGATCGACGCCATTCTGGATCCATCGGTCGACCCGGAGCGTGCGCTGGCGATCCAGGCCGAACTTCACAACCAGCTCACCGAGTTGCTGCAGTATAAAAGGAAACATCCGGCCGCCGATCTGACCAGCGACCTGCTCCTGCCGCCCGGACCTGACGAGGAGCCGATGCCGGACCCCGTGCTGCTCGGCACCCTCTTAGCCATGATCGGCGCGGGCTACGAGACCGCCGTCAACCTCATTACCAGTGCCATCCAAGCCCTGCTCAGCCACCCCGAGAACCTCAACCGGATCCGCGAAGGAGCCATCAGCTGGGAGGACGTCGTCGAGGAGACACTGCGTATCGAGGGCCCGATCATGCACATTCCGCTGCGTTACGCCGTCGAGGACATCGATCTCGGCGAGGACGTCTTCATCCGTAAGGGCGACCCGATCATCATCGGCTTCGCCGCCGCCGGGCGCGATCCGCAACTCCACCCGGACTGCCCGGAACGCTTCGACCCCACGCGGACCAGCAAGGAGCACCTCGCGTTCGGCCACGGACCCCACTTCTGCCTCGGCGCGCACCTCGCTCGCATGGAAGCAAACATCGCCCTGACCACGCTGTTCAAGCGCCTGCCCGACCTCGCCCTCGCCCACCCCGAAGAGGAGCCCGCCCGCCTGACGTCGTTCATCATCAACGGCCCGGCAGGTCTGGAGATCGTTCCCCACTCGGCGTGACATCACAGGAGGGGCAATGCTCCGGGTGAACCGCCCCGGGTTCGGTAGAGACCTCAGATTGTGGCTGTGACCTGGGGTTTTGTGAGTTCTGTGTAGTAGTTGGTCTCGTATTCGACGGGTGGGATGTGCCCTATTTCACCGTGGAGTCGTCGGTGGCAGTACCAGTCGACCCACTCGGCGGTGGCCAGCTCGACCTGGGAGAGGGTCTTCCAGGGCCGCCGCGGCTTGATCAACTCGGTCTTGAACAGGCCGATCGTGCTCTCCATCAGGGCGTTGTCGTACGCATCGCCGACAGATCCGATCGAGGCCGCGATGCCGGCTCGCGTCCAGGTGTTCGGCCAGCTGTGAAACTGGTGTACTGGCTACCCGCATCGCTGTGATGTATCAACTCGCCTCGCTGGCATAGGGATATTCGTCGCGGTCGCGCTGCCACAGGGCCATCTCCAGAGCGTCCAGGACGAGCTGGGTCTCCTTCGACGTGGCGGCGGACCAGCCGACGATCCGGCGGGAGAAGGTGTCCACGACGAAGGCGACGTAGACGACCCCGGCCCAGGTGGCGACGTGCGTGAAGTCGGCGACCCAGCAGCGGTTCGGCGCGGCAGCGACGAAGTCGCGGTCCACCAGGTCCGGTGCCCGCTCGGCCCTCGCGTCCGGAATCGTGGTGATCACCCTCTTGCCGCGGACGGCGCCGGCGATGCCCGAGCTCGCGCATGAGGCGTTCGACGGTGCAGCGGGCCACCTTGTACTACGGCCGGAGATCTTGTGACCGTGCGGTGACCGTGCGCCGGAGCTGTCGTTGACCGGGCATGATGCGGGATGTGACGGCTGAGCTGATAGCCGAGTGGCGTGACGAACTGGTGAGACTGACAGGCTCGTTGGGGTACTTGTTCAACCGGCCGGAGCCGCGGGTGGTGTTCGCGCAGTTCATCGAGGGACTGCTGGCGGAGCTGCCGGAGAAGAACGGCTGGACGCTGGCCGAGCGGGCCGGGCATGCGACGGCGGATCGGATGCAGTGGCTGTTGAACGGTTCGGTGTGGGACGCCGACCGGTTGCGCGATGCGGTCCGCGACTACGTCGTGGAACACCTCGGCGACGCGGAGGCGTCGCTGGTCATCGACGACACCCAGGCCCAGAAGAAGGGCACCAAGTCGGTCGGGGTGGCCTTCCAGCACTGCGGGCTGACCGGGGACGTTCGCAATTGCCAGACCATGGTCATGCTGACCTACGCCGCCGGGGCCGGGCACGCTTTCCTCGACCCGCCGCCTCTACCTGCCCGAGGAGCTGGACGGCGGACCGGGAGCGGTGCCGTGAGGCCGGTGTCCCCGAGGAGACCGGCTTCGCCACCAAGCCCGAGCTGGCCATTGCCATGCTCGCGGATGCCCGGGCCGCCGGTGTCCCCTTCGCCTGGGTGCTGGCCGATTCCGGCTACGGGCGTGATCCGCAGCTTCGGGCCTTCTGCCACGAACGTGCCCTGCCCTACGTCCTGGGCGTCCCCGTCGACCTGCCGCTGGACGGCCCGCCGGGCAGGCCCCGCCTGCCGGCCGTGAAGCGCGCCGACAACCTCCTGCACTACGCAAAGGTCCGTGACCAGTGGGAACGCCGCTCCTGCGGGTACGGCGCCAAGGGCGAACGGCTCTACGACTGGACCGCGTTCGCCGTCGACGTCAAGAGCGAGACACCGGCCGAGGGCTTCACGCACTGGCTGGTCCTGCGCAGGTCCCTGCACCCCAACCGGCGGGGCAAAGACGGGCAACTCCACCGCGAGATCGCCTACTTCCTCGTCCACGCACCCGCCGACGCCACAGTGTCCGAGATCATCGCCCGGGCCGGCGGCCGCTGGCAGATCGAGGAGGACAACGAGCTCAACAAGCAGCTCGTCGGCTTCGACCAGTACCAGGTCCGCAAGTGGACTCCCTGGCACCGGCACGTCACCGCATGCATGCTCGCCACCGCCTTCCTCGCCGTCCAGCGCGCAGTGTTCCCCGAAGCCGAAGCCGATCCGGACCACGATGGCGCCCCGGGAAAAATCCCTGTCATGGCCGAGAGCGAGGCCACCGGCTGATCCCCGGACCGCTCCTGCGGCCCTCGGCCCACGCCATCCGGCACTGCCTCGCCACCACCCACCTCAACCCCCACCATCCCGTCGAAACCATCCTGGCCTGCGACTTCTGGCGCCGACTCCACCAGACCCGCGCCCTCGTCAGCCACTACCGCCGCCGCGGCGACCCTCTCCCACACCACCTACGAGCCTGGGCCAACCATCAGCCGATCTCACCGATCACCGATCCTCAAGATCTCCGGCTGTAGTACAAGTACGCCAACCTGATGAAGAAAAAGGGAGACGACATGTCTCCTGAGGAGTTCGACCAGCTCAACAAGACCCTGGCCGCACACAAGAACGACCCGCTGTTCCAGGAGAGATTCGCGGAAACCCTGGGTCCGAAGGGCCTTCTCGATTTCTGGGCCGATCTATCGGATGACTCGGACGGCGCGGACTTGAAGCGCTCCCGGCTCGACCAGCTCGGTGATCTTCAGAAGAACCTGGGCCTGACACTGGCCGGCGCCACCCAGTCCGACTCTCCTGCCATGAACAAGTGGGAGGACGACATGGTCAAGTTGGGCGATCAGCACATCAAGACGCGTGGCGCGAACGTCTACGGCTTCCAGTTGATGAGTAACTTCATGCGGGTCGGGAACTATGACGACCGGTTCCTGGACAAGTACGGCAATGCCTTGGTGGCCACCGAGAAGAAGATGCGGTTGCCCGACCACTACTGGTCAGGCACCGTAGGCGGGCCGAAGCCTCCGAAGATGAACTTCATCGGGGGCGATGATTTCGGCCTGGACCCGATGACCGGATTCATGGATGGTCTGTCCCACAGCCCAGAAGAGGCCACCACCTTCTTCAACGAGACCAAACCGCAGGACAACGCGGAATGGGTGCTCAAGGACCGCCCCGTCTTCGACGACTCACCGTTGAACCACCACGACGGCAATGCGTCCCGTGACGCCACAGGCAGGGCGCTGTTCGCCGCCGCCACGGGTATGAACCCGGACGACCCGAGCGCCCAGCTCGTGGCCCACACCCACGCCAACCGGCACGTACTCGATCGGTCCCTCAATTTCCTTTCGCAGTCTGGGGACGACTTCCCGCCCGAGATGCGCGACGACATGGCCAGGGTTCTGGTCAACTACGGTGATGAATTCCACCACACCGCCAGCTCGCAGCATGACGATCCGGGCGATCCCCGGCAGCTGAACCGGGAGCAGCTGATGGACGTGTCCACGCAGATCTCACGGAACCAGGACGCCTACGGGATATTGAACCAGGGCATTAACCAAGAGATCGTCAGTGACATCTACAACGACCACCCCGCCGATCCTCGCGAGACGTTGGAACGCGCGGGCGCCACTGTCGGATTTCTGGAAGAGGCGCGTTACCAGGCGCTGGACACCGACAAAGAGGACCCCTCCTGGAAGGCGAAGTGGGGCTATCACATTGTCGGCGGCACGTTCAACTTCATCCCGGTCGTGGGCGACGCGGCGCAGCGCGGTGTCGATGCCGCGGCCTACGCGTGGCAGTTGGACGAACAGCAACGCATCGACAGCCACCACGAGGATCAGACCAGGGAAATATTCAAGGGCCGAGAGAATCAGCTGCACACCTTTGCCCAGCAGTGGGAGGCGGTCAACCCAGATGCGATGAAACGGTACGGGTACGACTCGTACACTCTGGATCGCGAGATCAACGCTGATGCCTACGACGGCAATCAACGTGCCAAAGGGCTGGGAGGCGACAATTGAGTGCGTTGGGTGCCCGGTTCGTCCGGGTGGTCTGCTGTGCCGTGGGCACGGCGGTGCTGCTGCTGACGGCGTCCGGATGCGGTTCGTCCCGGGACTACGCCGTCCCCGACAGCGTCTGCGGCGTTCCTGCCGCCTCTCAGGCTCTGTCACCGCTGCTGCCGGATGGCAAGAAACTCGTCCAGGACCACTACGCATCCGAGCCGCCGGAGAGGCGACGGTGCCGTGTTTACGTCGACCACACCCTGGTCGTCTGGCTGGCCGGTGACATCACCGACGCCAGCACGGACCCGCTCAAGGTCAATGAGGAGAACCTGCTGCGGGAGGGGCATCCGGCCCGTGTGGACATCGCCGACCGTGCCACCCTCGCCGACAGCGGTGCTATCGCGGTCGCCCGGTGCACCTTCAAGGGCAAGCCGCACAACTTCGCCGTAGAGGTGCAGCTCGGCACGGACTACCCCAAGAAGCCCGAGGAGCGTCGGAAGGCGTTGCTGAAGTTCTTCCGCGCCTACGTTCCCGCGGCGGTGAAGAAGCAGGGCTGCTGATGGGAGCCGGTGGCCGCCACGCGGGTGGCCACCGCAGGGGCTGAGGTGTACTCCGGCGGTCCGCCACGCACCGAGGATCGCCGCTACAGCCGGCTCGGGCGTGCACCGACTTGACCGCCCGCCGCCCGGCCGATCCGCACCGCTGACGGCCACCCCACAAGCGCTTGCCCACGGCGTCCGGCGCCATAGCCACCACCCCACCACCACCCCGTACGATGCATGACGGCGAACCAGCGGCAATCCGCAGCGGGTCCGCCGCCGCCCAAGACGGCTCGGGACCCCGCCAGGGAACCCGAGGGAGGAAGCCGGTGCGAATCCGGCGCGGTCCCGCCACTGTGAGCCCGGCCCGATGTACCCAGGGCCGGTGAGCCAGGAACTCCCGCCGTCCTGACGACCACCCGGGGCGCGGACACCCCGAGGAAGGCCCGACGCCGCATGATCCTGCTGCTGTCGACCTCCGACACCGACCTGCTCAGCGCCCGCGCGGCCCGGCGGCCCCGCCCGTACCGCTACGCCAACCCCGCCCGCCTCGCCCTCGAGCGACCTGCCCGCCCTGCTCGACGGCGTCGACCTGGTCGTCGTACGCCTCCTCGGCGGCCTCCGGGCCTGGGAGGACGGGCTCGACCTGCTGCTCTTCTGGCGACGCGGACGGCGCGCACGCCCGGCCGCGCCCCGCCGCCCGGTCGTCGTGCTCACCGGCGAACAGGCCCCCGACGCCCAGCTGATGGCCGCCTCCACGGTGCCCGTCGGCATCGCCGCCGAGGCGCACGCCTACCTGGCGCACGGCGGCCCGGGCAACCTGGCGCAGCTGGCCCGCTTCCTCTCCGACACCGTGCTGCTCACCGGCCACGGCTTCGAGCGCGCCCGCGCCCGCCCCGACCTGGGGCCCGCTGGAGCGCAGCACGCGCCGCAGCGCACCCGGCGGCCCCCGCCGTGGCCGTGCTCTACTACCGCGCCCACCACATGAGCGGCAACACCGCCTTCGTCGAGGCCCTGTGCGACGCGATCGAGGACGCCGGCGGCCGGGCCCTCCCGCTCTACGTCGCCTCGCTGCGCAGCCCCGAGCCGGAACTGATCGACGCGCTGCGGGCGGCCGACGCGATCGTCACCACCGTGCTCGCCGCCGGCGGCACCAGGCCCGCCGAGGCGTCGGCGGGCGGCGACGACGAGGCCTGGGACGCGGGCGCGCTGGCCGCGCTCGACGTGCCGATCCTCCAGGCCCTCTGCCTGACCAGCTCGCGCAGCGCCTGGGAGGAGAACGACGAGGGCGTCTCCCCGCTGGACGCGGCGAGCCAGATCGCGGTCCCCGAGTTCGACGGCCGGCTGATCACCGTGCCGTTCTCGTTCAAGGAGATCGACGAGGACGGCCTGCCCGCGTACGTCGCCGACCCCGAGCGCGCGGCCCGGGTCGCCGGCATCGCCGTGCGGCACGCCCGGCTGCGGCACGTCCCGGCCGACCGGACAAGCGCCTGGCGCTGGTGCTGTCCGCCTACCCGACCAAGCACTCCCGGATCGGCAACGCGGTCGGCCTGGACACCCCGGCCAGCGCCGTCGCCCTGCTGCGCCGGCTGCGCGCGGAGGGCTACGACTTCGGCCCGTGGACCGGCCACCGGCCTGCCCGGTGTGCCGGGCCTGGTATCCGGCGACGGCGACGAGCTGATCCACGCGCTCATCGAGGCCGGCGGCCACGACCAGGACTGGCTCACCGAGGAGCAGCTGGCCCGCAACCCGGTGCGCATCCCGGCCGCCGACGTACCGCACGCTGGTTCGCCGACGCTGCCCGCAGCAGCTGCGCGACGGCGGTCGAGGAGCACTGGGGCCCGGCGCCGGGCGAGTTGTTCGTCGACCGCAGCCGCAACCCGGAGGGCGACATCGTGCTGGCCGCGCTGCGCCACGGCAACCTGGTCGTCCTCATCCAGCCGCCGCGCGGCTTCGGCGAGAACCCGATCGCGATCTACCACGACCCCGACCTGCCGCCCTCGCACCACTACCTGGCCGCCTACCGCTGGCTCGCCGCGCCGCCGGATCGGACGGCGGCTTCGGCGCGGACGCCATGGTCCACCTCGGCAAGCACGGCAACCTGGAGTGGCTGCCGGGCAAGAACGCCGGGCTGTCCGCGGCCTGCGCACCGGACGCCGCGCTGGGCGACCTGCCGCTGATCTACCCGTTCCTGGTCAACGACCCGGGCGAGGGCACCCAGGCCAAGCGCCGCGCGCACGCCACGCTGTCGACCACCTCGTGCCGCCGATGGCCCGCGCCGAGTCGCTACGGCGACATCGCCCGCCTGGAGCAGCTGCTCGACGAGCACGCCCAGATCGCCGCCATGGACCCGGCCAAGCTGCCCGCCGTCCGCGCCCAGATCTGGACGCTGCATCCAGGCCGCCAAGCTCGACCACGACCTCGGCCTGGACGACCGCCCGGACGACGAGGGCTTCGACGACTTCATCCTGCACGTCGACGGCTGGCTGTGCGAGATCAAGGACGCCCAGATCCGCGACGGCCTGCACGTCCTGGGCGCCGCGCCGACCGGCACGGACCGCGTCAACCTGGTGCTCGCCATCCTGCGCGCCCGGCAGATCTGGGGCGGCGCACAGGCCCTGCCCGGGCCTGCGCGAGGCGCTCGGCCTGGACGAGTCCGCCGCCACCCGCACCGACCGCGGACGCAGCGCCGAGGACCGAGGCCCGCGCCCTGGTCCAGGCGATGGAGGACGCGGACTGGGACCCGGCGGCGGTCGGGCGGTGGTGGCGGCCGCGCTGGCACGGAGCAGACGGCCCAGGCTCGCCTCGCCGACATCCTCGACCTTCGCCGCCCGCGAGGTCGTGCCGCGGCTGGCCGCCACCACCGACGAGATCGACCACGCCGTGCACGCCCTGAACGGCGGCTTCGTCCCGCGCCGGGCCCTCCGGCTCGCCGCTGCGCGGCCTGGTCAACGTGCTGCCGACCGGCCGCAACTTCTACTCCGTCGACCCCAAGGCCGTCCCCTCCCGGCTCGCCTGGGAGACCGGCCAGGCGCTCGCCGACTCCCTGCTGGCGCGCTACCGCGCCGACACGACGGCGACTGGCCCACCTCGGTCGGGCCTGTCGCTGTGGGGCACCAGCGCGATGCGCACCGCGGGCGACGACGTCGCCGAGGCGCTCGCGCTGCTCGGCGTCCGCCCGGTGTGGGACGACGCCTCGCGGCGGGTCACCGGCCTGGAGCCGATCCCGCTCGCCGAACTGGGCCGCCCGCGTATCGACGTCACGCTGCGCATCTCGCGGCTTCTTCCGCGACGCCTTCCCGCACGCGGTCGCCATGCTGGACGACGCGGTGCGCCTGGTCGCGGCGCTCGACGAGCCGGACGACGAGAACTTCGTCCGCGCACACGCCCAGCGCCGACCTCGCGCGAGCACGGCGACGAACGCCGCGCCACCACCCGCATCTTCGGCTCCCGGCCCGGCACCTACGGCGCCGGGCTGCTCCAGCTCATCGACTCCCGCGACTGGCGCACCGACGCCGACCTCGCCGAGGTCTACACGGTCTGGGGCGGCTACGCCTACGGCCGCGACCTGGACGGACGTCCCGGCCCGCGACGGAGATGGAGACCGCCTACCGGCGGATCGCGGTCGCGGCCAAGAACACCGACACCCGCGAGCACGACATCGCCGACTCCGACGACTACTTCCAGTACCACGGCGGCATGGTCGCCACGGTCCGCGCGCTGACCGGCACCGCCCCCGAGGCGTACATCGGCGACTCCACCCGCCCCGAGACGGTCCGCACCCGCACCCTGGTCGAGGAGACCTCCCGGGTCTTCCGCGCCCGGGTGGTCAACCCCCGCTGGATCGAGGCGATGCGCCGGCACGGCTACAAGGGCGCCTTCGAACTCGCCGCCACCGTCGACTACCTCTTCGGCTACGACGCCACGACCGGCGTGGTCGCCGACTGGATGTACGACAAGCTGACCGAGACGTACGTGCTGGACCCGGTCAACCGCGCCTTCCTCCAGGAGTGCCAACCCCTGGGCGCTGCACGGCATCGCGGAACGCCTCCTGGAGGCCGCCTCCCGCGGACTATGGAGCGAGCCCGACCCCGCGGTCCTGGCGGCACTGCAGCAGGCGTTCCTGGAGGCGGAAGGCGACCTCGAGGGCGGCTCCTGACCGCCGTCGACGCCCCTTGCGCGCCCGCTCACCCCGGGCCGTCGGCCATGCCGGCTGCCAGTGTGGTGCCGTCGGCGGGGTCGATCAGCAGGAAGGACCCGGTGCGGCGGGAGTCGGCGTACGCGTCGAGTGCGAGCGGTTCCGCGGTGCGCACCCGGACCCGGCCGATGTCGTTGGCGGTCAGCCGCTCCGGGCCCGGCTGCTGGGAGAGGTCGTCGAGCCGGAGCCGGGAGGTGATCTCGGCGACGATCGCCTTGACCGTGCGGGTGGTGTGCTTCAGCAGCACCCGCTGGCCGGCCGTCAGCGGGCGGTCGGCGACATGGCAGACGGTCGCTTCGACCTCGCGCGTCAGCGGCGGCGCCGAAGCGGTCGGGGCGATCAGGTCACCACGGGAGACGTCGATGCTGTCGCTGAGCAGGACGGTGACCGACTGCGGCGCCCAGGCGGTGTCCACGGCCTCGCCGAGCATGTCGATGGCCGCGATGGTGCTGGTGCGGCCCGACGGCAGTACCGTCACCGGCTCGCCGACGCGCAGCCTCCCGGAGGCGATCTGACCCGCGTACCCCTGGTAGCCGGGGTGTTCCGCGGTCTGCGACCGGATGACGTACTGGACGGGGATCCGCGGCGGTTCGCCGTCCCGTGCGGTGGGGACCGGCACGGATTCCAGGTGCGTCAGCACGGTCGGGCCCCGGTACCAGTCCATGTGCCGGGAGGGCTCCACCACGTTGTCGCCGACGAGTGCGGAGACCGGGATGGCGGTGATCCGGCGCACGCCGAGCTCGCCCGCGTACGCGGTGAAGTCCTTCGCGATCTGCGTGAAGACCCGCTCCTCGTAGTCGACCAGGTCCATCTTGTTGACGGCTAAGACGACGTGCGGGACGCGCAGCAGGGCGGCGATGGCGGCGTGTCTGCGGGTCTGTTCGACGACTCCGTTGCGGGCGTCGACGAGGATGACGGTGAGTTCGGCGGTGGAGGCGCCGGTGACCATGTTGCGGGTGTACTGCACATGGCCTGGGGTGTCGGCGAGGATGAAGCGGCGGCGCGCGGTGGCGAAGTAGCGGTAGGCGACGTCGATGGTGATGCCCTGCTCGCGCTCGGCGCGCAGTCCGTCGGTCAGCAGGGCCAGATCGGGTGCGTCCTGGCCGCGTTTTTGCGAGGCGAGTTCGACGGCCTCCAGCTGGTCGGCGAGGACCGACTTGGAGTCGTGCAGCAGCCGTCCGACGAGCGTGGACTTGCCGTCGTCCACCGAACCGGCGGTGGCGAAGCGCAGCGTGTCGATGGTCATCTTTAGAAGTACCCTTCGCGCTTGCGGTCTTCCATGGCGGCTTCGGAGAGTTTGTCGTCGGCGCGGGTCGCGCCCCGTTCGGTGAGGCGGGAGACGGCGATCTCGGCGATCACGGCTTCCAGGGTGTCGGCGGTGGAGTCGACGGCGCCGGTGCAGGACATGTCGCCGACGGTGCGGTAGCGCACCCGCCGGGTCTCGACCGGCTCGTCCTTTCCGGGGCCGCCCCAGTCGCCTGCGGTCAGCCACATGCCGCCGCGCTCGAAGACCTCGCGTTCGTGAGCGAAGTAGATCGCCGGCAGCTCGATCTTCTCCCGGGCGATGTACTGCCACACGTCCAGCTCGGTCCAGTTGGACAGCGGGAAGACACGGACGTGCTCACCGGGCGCGTGCCGGCCGTTGTAGAGCTGCCACAGCTCCGGACGCTGACGGCGCGGGTCCCACTGCGAGAATTCGTCCCGCAGCGAGAACACCCGCTCCTTGGCGCGCGCCTTCTCCTCATCACGCCGCCCGCCGCCGAACACCGCGTCGAGGCGCCGGGTCCTTATGGCCTCGGTCAGCGGCAGCGTCTGGAGCGGATTGCGGGTGCCGTCGGGGCGTTCGCGCAGCTCACCGCGGTCGATGTAGTCCTGTACGGAGGCTATGTGCAGCCGCAGTCCGTGCTCGGCCACGGTGCGATCGCGAAAGGCGAGGACTTCGGGGAAGTTGTGCCCGGTGTCGACGTGCAGCAGCGAGAACGGCACGGCGGCCGGGGCGAACGCCTTCAGCGCCAGGTGCAGCATCACGATGGAGTCCTTGCCGCCGGAGAAGAGGATCACCGGCCGCTCGAACTCGCCGGCCACCTCGCGGAAGATGTGCACCGCCTCGGACTCCAGCGCTTCCAGATGGCTCACGGTGTACGCGGCGGCACCGGACCGGTCACGACGGTCCTCGTCCAGGGCCTCGCCTCCGACCTCGTCTCCGGCCTCGGCCTCGCTCTGGGCCTGGCCCTCGTCCTGGTTGTGGCCCTGATCCCGGTCCTGGACGGGGTCCTGTCGCTGGTCCTGGTGGTCCGGATCACGAGCGTCCTGGTCACGGACATCCTGATCGTCATCGTCCTGGTTACGAGCGGCCCCGTCACATGCGTCGGACGAGGCGGCGGAACGCGGTCCCGCGCCCTGCTCCGGGGCGGCCCCGGTGGTGGCAGCTGTCGTCGTCATGCCAGTCCCCTCTCAGTCAGCAGCGTGTGCAGTGCCGCCGTGGATTCCTCCACGGTCTGGTGGTGCGCCGCGATCCGCGGCTCCGGGTGGGCCGGCGCCTCGCAGAGGTCGTCGACGCCGGTCGAACCGGTGATCTCGCCGGACGCCTGCCGGGCGTGGCGGTCCTTTACCTCGCGCGCGGAGCACACCTCGACCGGAGTGGCGACATGCATTTCCCGATAGTGGGGGCTCCTGCTTGCGTGCGGCTTGCGCACGGCTTTCCGGCTGTCCGGCTGTCCGCGTATGGTGCGATCGCCGGCATCACCACGGTGCCGCCCTCGCCCTCGCGCGCGCGGCTGGGCCACCTCTTTCATCGGGTGCTCCTCCATCGGGCCCGGCCGATGGCGGCCACGTCTGATGCGGTGGTGTGCCGGCGCGGGTCAGCCGACGGCATGGGCGACGTCCTTGTCGGACCCGGGCGTGGTGCGCGGCTTGTCCCCGATGGCGCTCTCCGGTGATCCCTCACGCGGCAGTTGCATGGTCAGCGTGCCCAGGACCACGGTGGCCGCGGCGATCACGACGTAGTACCACATGAAGTTTCCGGTGAGGTTCTTCAGGAATCCGGCCGTGTAATTGCCGACGATTCCGCCGACGCCTTGCGTCACATTGGTGACACCGAAGATGACGGTCGCCGCCGCACCCGACGTCGACTTCGACACATACGCCGGCACCAGACCGTAGATCGGATAGAAGGCGAGTGCGAAGAGCACACCGGAAACCATCGGAAGGATGCCGACCGGAGCGAGCACCAGCAGCGCGGCGGAGATGAAGAAGAGGGCGTAGCAGATCAACAGCGAGGCGCGGATACCGATACGGTCGGAGAGCCAGCCGACCGCGAATCCGGCGACCATCCCGACCACGGCGATCGTTCCCCAGACCTTGGCCGCGAAGTCGATGTCGAATCCCAGACCCTCGCGCAGATACGGCGAGAGATAGTTCTGGAACGGCATGCACGCGAACCCGTTGAGGAATTTCATCGTCCAGATGATGACCACCCACCGCACCAGCACCATGCGCCAGCCCGCGCGGGCGCTGGTGTCACGGGCGGCCGGCGAGCCGGAGCCCTGCGGGCCAGCGCCGGCTTCCGCGCCGTCCGGTGCCGCCTCGCTGGCGCGGCCGAAGAGCCCGAGCCGGTAGAAGGTGAAGGCGGCCACCGCGGTCACCATCAGCGTGCCGGCCCCGACCGAGTACCAAAGACCCCGCCAGTTGTCGTCCCGCACGAAGCTCGGTACCAGGAGGCTGTTGACGAAGACGCCGTAGCTGGTGCCGCTGGACACCAGGCCGAGCACCTTGCCGCGGTGCCGGTAGTCGATGACCCGGCCGACGATCTCGACCAGCGGTACATAGACGGAGGCGGCGGTGCCGCCCATGATCACGAGCAGCAGCCCTATCAGGACGACACTGCTGCTCATCGGCAGCAGGACGAGACACAGCCCGCACAGCGCCACCGAGCCGATCACGACGTGCCCGCCGCCGATCCTGGTCGACAGCCACGTGCCGAGCAGCGCGAACAGCAGGAAGCCGAGCTGCGCCGCGGCGGTGATGGTGCCCACCACCGTGTAGCCGAAGCCGAGGTCCTTGCGCATATCGGTGACGAGTTGCGCAAAGAGGTAGAAGCCGAATCCGTAGGTCGCCGCCACGAAACTGGTCAGCAATGCCGTCACGACGAAAGCGACGACGGCCTTGGAACGTACGCCGTCCGTCTTCTCTTCACTTACCACGGGTGGCCTTTCTGACCGTTTCATGACTCAGGACTTCCGGGCCGCATGGATGACGAAGTCCACCTCGTCGATGTCGAAGTCAGCCCGGAAGTCACCGAAGTTCTGGATGGTGTCGAATCCGGCGTCGACCAGCAGCGACGACATTTCTTCTGAGAGCACCGGATAGACTTCCAGGTGGTGTGTGTTGCCGTCCGGGAAGTCGTACTGGAAGCGGCACAGCTGTTCGTCGATATGCGCGACGGTCACGCGCGCGCCGGTTCCGCAGTAGTAGTAGTTGCCGCTGCTCTGGTAGCGGTGCTGACGGATGGCGTCGAAATTCCGGTGGTCGACGATGAGGATGCCGCCGGGATTCAGCGCCTCGTAGAACTCCGCGAGCACCGCGCGCCGGTCCGCCTCCTGGAAGAGATGCGGGAACGAGCTGCCCAGACAGACGAGCGCGTCATAACGGCCGTCGAGATGCCGGCGCAGATCGCGCCAGTCCGCCTGCAGGACGCGGAAGGACTGTCCGTGGCGTGCGGCGTTGTGCCGGGTGCGCTCGACCATCTGGGCGCTGCCGTCCGCCGACGTCACGTCGAAGCCGTGCTGGGCCAAAGTGATGGAGTGGTAGCCGGTCCCCGCGGCCACGTCCAGCACGCGGTGGGCCTCCGCGCCGTTCAGCAGTTCCACGAAGAAATCCTGCTCGCCCGCCCGGCGACGGTCCCAGTCGATGAGCTGGTCCCAGCGGTCCACGAGGGTGGGCACGTACTGGCCCTCGAAGTCTTCCGCGGCACTCGCCTGCGCGTGGGGAGCGTCGGCCGCGCTGCGGGCTGCCTGTGTGGTCATGGTGGTCCTCCGGCTGTCTGGAACGGTACGACGGGAAGAGGCGCGAAGAGGCGGGACGTGACGGGATAGTCGCGGCGAGTGACATCGAGAGGAAGGATGGAAGGACGGGGAGGACGGTGATCGCGCACTGGCCGGGCCGCGCCTCGGCCGGTGCGCTGCTTGTCAGGCGAACTTCGCCGCGAACGCCGCGTATTTGACGCCGAGTTCCTCGGCCCAGCCGGCGACATCGCCGAGCTTCATGCTCTGGCACTCGTAGCCGAGCAGCCGCTTCATGATCGCCATCTCCGGCGCCGCGAAGTACACCGTCGCGTCATCGGCGATCCGGTCGATGCCGTCGGCGCGCTGGCAGTCCTCGTTGATGCGGATCGCCTCGCTTCGCCCGAGGTCTTCGGGAAGGTCGAGGGTGGCGCCGTCGCGGTGTACCCGGACCGGGTAGCCGCCGGGCAGACCGCCGGGGGCGGGGGTGTGGGCGAGCACTCCGCTGTCGGCCGCCATGCCCCGCAGCACCCGCATGGCGGAGGAGGCGGTCAGCAGCTGCCCGTCGACGCCGCCGAGCCGCTTGAGCCGGTTGTCCAGCTGGGCGAAGAGCGCGCCGTGGTCGATGTGGGCCGTCCCGGGCCGCCCCGTCACCCGCACATCGAGGTGGTACGCGCCTCGCCCGGCGTCACCGAAGCGCGGCACGTAGTGGCTGAAATAGTGCTGGGCGGTGAGCCGCAGCTCGACGTCGGCCGGGTCGGCGTCCAGCAGGTGCGCGGCGCCCAGGGTGAGGGCCGGCACGATATTGGCGACGTTGCCCACGCCGACCGTCGGCGCGAGTCCCACCTTGGCGAGGACGGGGCCCACCGCGTCGGGGAAGGTGGCGTTGACGACCTTGGTGTCGATGCCCGACGCCCGCACCGCCCGCATCAGCAGATGGTTGAGCGTCAGGTGCATCGGCAGCCACGGCCCGAACTGCGCCTCGTCCAGCTCCTCGAAGGTCGCCTTGGGCAGTGCGGTGATGACCCGCCAGGACTGCAGCGAAGCGCCCATGAAGATGATGTCGGGGCGCACCTTGGACAGCATCTCCGCGGTGGCGTCGATATCGCGGAGGTCGGCGTGGACCGTGTCGACCGTGCCGTGGTGGCCGAGATTGGTGGCGGTGAACAGTGCCAGGTTCCCCCGCCTGCGGATGGTTTCGGTATCCCGCCCGGCCAACACGACCCGGTTGGTCGCGGGATCGCTCAGCAGCAGGGTGAGAACCCTGGCGGACAGGTCGCCCATGCCCATCAGCATGATGAGGGGCTTGCCGGAGCGGTCGGTCGGTGAAGTCACGGTGTGTTCGCCTCCGTCGGATACGGGGTGGGGGCCGGGCAGGGAGTGGGACCGGGCGGGGAAGGGGCTGGCGGAGTGCGGGGGCGGTGGGTCAGCGGGGGTAGCAGCCGTTGTCGGCGCGGAGCAGGGCACCGGTCAGTGTGCGGGACTCGTCGCTGAGTAGATAGGCGCAGACATCGGCCACGTACTCCGGGAGGATGTCGCCGTCCAGCTGCTCCTGGCGCTTGTACTCGGCGTAGCGGTAGTCCGGGATCCGGTCGGCGATGGCCGTGTTGATGATCAGACCGGGAGAGACGACGTTGACCCGGATATAGGGGGCGAAGTTCATCGCGTTGGACTTCGTGAGGCCGATGACGCCCGCCTTGACCGTTCCGTACAGCGCGTCGGAGCTGCCGACCTCGCCGGCGACGGAGGCCAGGTTGACGATGGCGCCGCGCCGCTTGGCCGGAAGTAGATGGTCGGCGAAGCGCCGGGACAGCCACACCGGGCCCTTCACGTTGACGGCGATGACCTTCTCGATGGTGGCGTCGTCGTACTCCCAGACCGGCTGGCCGAGGTAGAGGCCCGCGTTGTTGACCAGGCCGTCCACCTCCGGATGCGTGGCGATGACGTGGTCCATGAACGCGTCGACGGCCGCGTGCGAGGAGACGTCGGTGAGGTGGGTCTCCAGCGGACGGTCGCGGTGCTCCTCGGCGAGTGACTTCAGGCCCTGCTCTTCGATGTCGCAGGTGATGACGGTCTTGCCGGCGTCCAGCAGACGGCCCACCAGGGCCCGTCCGACGCCGCCCGCTCCACCGGTGACGATGACGGTGCTGACACTCATCTCGATGCCTCCATCTGTGGTCGCAGCCGGTACTGGTCCAGGTGTTCGTAGAACGGGCGGCAGTGGCGCTCGAAATCGCGCAGATCAGGCCGCGTCTCGTAGCTGAAGCGGTAGTTGCGCTGGGGCGCGCTGAGGCCGTTGCTGGCGGCCACGTCCGTGTGCCAGCCGCTCCAGGTCCGCCACTCGGGCTGTTCGCCCGCGGACCACTGGAGCGCCTCGGGGAGGAACGGGATCCCGGTCGCCTTGCAGTAGGCGGCGATGGTGGCCTCGGGGTGGGCGGCGAGATCGGCCGCGTTGACGACGGTCGGCACGGCGCCGGTCAGTTCCCGTACGAAGTCGAACGTCTTCGCCAACTCCTCGTACCCCAGCACCTCACGGGTGAGCTCCGGGTGCACGGTGGCGTGCGAGAGGACGGCCTCCTCGGGGTCCCGGATCAGGAACGTGTTGACCTGGCCGAGCAGGTACTCGGGGTCCTTGAGCAGATGGTCGAGGCAGTGGTACGGGAAGTCCTTGTGGAACAAGGGGTAGTCGACTCGCGCCGACTCCATCATCTGCTTGACGTCCGGGTAGGTCAGCGGGTGATCCGGGTCCGGGTTCTTGTGCGGTATGGCGGCGCGTTCCTCGTGCATGAAGAAGACGTAGGCGAACGCTTCGTGGAACACCTTGAAGTCGCCTCGTTCGATGAACGAACGCTCCAGCGCGGTCGACATCGACCGTGGATGGCTCCAGAGCGCGATGGACTGGTGCATGGACACCTCCTCGGGGGTGTGGGAATCAGCGGGCCGCGGGTCGGGCCCGCTGCCGGCTGGTACGGCGGCCGGCTCAGGTCGGCAGCGGGGAGCCCGCGGCCAAGGTGCGGGTCTGGAACTGGTGCGCTACAAAATCGATAAGTTTTCTAGTGTTCGCCATGACTTCGGAGTACGTAGTAATGAATGCCCCGTAATGAGCAAATTCCTCAGGCCGCATGCCGGCAGGGTCGTAGGCGCGTTGGAACGACGGCAGCCACAGCAGCTTCTCCAGCACGTGTTCGGGCACGGCCTGCTCGATGGCGCGGTCGTCGAAGTGGGGCAGTTCGCCTTCGCGGCGCATCACGTCGGCCACGAACTGCGGCTTGCATGTGTAGGCGATCGCGCCGCCCGCGCTCTGTTCCAGATGCATGCTCAGGGTGCCGCCGCCGTGCGCCGGGTCGTCCACCTCAAGGCTGGAGAGCAGCGGCTTGAGAGGATGGCCGTTCTTCTGGATGAGCGCGTGGATGCGTTTGAGGATGGCGGCCTCGGCCCAGCGCAGATCCCTCTGGGAGAGCTCGATCCCGCGGATGGCCGCTTCGTGCCGCAGGTCGTCGTTTGCCCCGAAGCGGCCGATCATGTGCGTGAAGACCGCACGCCACCGGCAGGTGTCGATGCCCTGGCCGTGTGCCTGCTTCAGCCCGGACTCGACCGCCACGGCACAGGCCGCGAACTGCGGAACGGTGTACGACAACGTGGAATTGATGGAGATGCCGCGGGCCACCAGCTGTCGGATCACCTCGTAGCCCTGCTGAGTGCCGGGCACCTTGATCATGAGGTTCGGAGCGATCTGGGCGATGCGCAGCGCCTGTTCCAGCATGAGGTCGGCATGGAAGGTGAGGCGCGGATCGAGCTGTCCCGAGACCCAGCCGTATGTGCCGTCGGTCGCCTGCCACATGGGCAGCATCGCGTGGGCCGCCCGGCGCAGCGCTTCCTCGTAGACGAGCGAGAACGTGCTTTGAACGTCGGGAGAGCGCTGGCGCCGGATGATGTCCCGAACGTCGTGACGCCAGTCCTCCGGTGCGGCCAGGACGCTCTTCGCGACCAGGGAGGGATTGGTCGTGATGCCGCGTACCAGGGAGCGTTCCGGCTCCGCGGGACACAGGAAGCGGTCGAGCTGGGCCCGCCAGCGTTCCTTGGTGTCCGGGTCGGGCGCGGTGGCCAGCTGGGACTTGCGCCATGCGGGGAAGTCCAGCGGTGAGGAGTCCCACCAGATCTCCGCCGACTTACCGACGCGCTGCAGCTCTTCGAGAACACTCGGCATGCGAATGAAACCTTTCCGACTCGGTCTCTCCGGTGGGCAAGGCGTGCTGAGGATCAAAGCGGGGGTGGCGGGCGGTCGGTGGTGCGGCGGGTGTGCGGGGCGCGGCGGTGGCTGGACGTGTGCGGTGGGCGGTGCGCGGGTGCGGTCGTGTGGGCGGGTGTGCGTGCGGTCTTGGGTGCGGGCGGTGGCGGACTGGCGTTGTGTGCCGTTCGTCCGCGCTGGTCAGCCGGTCGTGAGCTCGGCTGGATCTCCGGTGCGCCACTGGTGCAGCAGTCCGGGCAGCTCTTTCATCGAGCTGAAGGTGACCGCTCCTTCGGACGCGAGCCTGGCCGCCGTTCCGCTCTCCGGCGGGGCGTATCCGAACACCGTCATGCCGGCCGCCACCCCGGCCTGGACGCCGACCTGGCTGTCCTCGACGACCGCGCAGTGCGTCGCGCTCATGCCCAGATCGGCCGCCGCGTGCAGGAAGAGCCCGGGGTCCGGTTTCCAGCTGCCGACCTCGTACGCGCTGTAGATCCGGTCCCGGAAGTGCGGCAGCAGACCCGTCAGGCCCAGGGTGTGCAGGATCTTCTCGCGTGGCGCGCTGGACGCGGTACAGAAGGGCAGTTCGAGGCCTTCGATGACGTGCCGTACATGCGGAACGGCCTGCAGTTCGGTGCTGAAACGCTCCGCGGATCTGCTGCGGAAGAGCGGTACGAAGTCGGGCAGCGCCCTGCCGAGGCGGGTCTCAAGCTGCTCGACCCACTCAGCGACCTTGCGGCCCCTGATGAATTCGAGCGCCTGTCCGGAAGAGAAGTAAAGCCCTTCCGCGGCGGCCAGTTCTCGCATGACCTGTGAGCCCAGCGTCTCACTGTCGACGAGAACTCCGTCACAGTCGAATATGATCAGACGTTTCGTCACGGGGAAACCTCCGTCGTCCTGCGAATGGGTCTGGCGCCGGGCTTGTGCCGCTGCTGTCGGCGGGACTCTCCTCAGCAAAGCAAGACGTCCTATCGATTCACTCATCGCTCGATACCTCGGCAATGAAGAGTAGGGACAAAGCGGTTCAAGTCGGGCCTGAATGACAGAGTCACAGGCGCTGCCTGGCCGTACCTACGTAGGGTGGCTAGCTTCATCTCAGGACGCGTGGGACGTATGGCGATCACACGACGCCGCGCACCGCGTTCCCCGCTCTGTCCGGTCGATCGCCTTTGCCGTCGGATCCTAAGACCAGGCATCCGTACGAGAGGGAGTTCAATGAAGTTCGGAGTTCTCGGCCCGCTATCCCTGGTGGAGGGGAGTGATTCCCTGCTTCCGTCCGCCCCCAAGACACGTCAGCTGCTTGCTCTGCTGCTGCTCCACGCGAATGCTCCGGTGCCACTGGACAGCTGTGTCGAGGAGCTCTGGGGCGAAGCCGCGCCACGCAGCGCCGTGCAGAGCGTGCACACCCGGGTCTTCCAGATCCGACAGGCACTGACCAGCGGATCTTCCGGACGAACGGCGGAAGAGAGCAAGCTGGTTCTGCAGACGTGTCACCTGGGATATGCGCTGCGGATCGAGAACGGGGCGCTTGATCTGCATGCTCTTGACCGGCATCTGATGGATTCCAGACGGGCGCAGGCGCAAAAGGACGACTTGAGTGCCTCCGTCGCACTGCGGGCGGCACTCGGCCTCTGGCGCGGACGCACACTGGTCGACGTGCAGCACGGCTCGCACATACAGGCATATGTCACAGGACTTGAAGACCTCCGAATGACCGTACTTGAGCAGTGCATCGACGCGGAATTGCGCATGGGCATGCACCATCAGCTGCTCTCCGAACTCAGTGCGCTGGTATCCAGGTACCCGGTGCACGAGAACCTGCATGCCCAGTACATGATCGCGCTGTACCGTTCGGGCCGCACCGCGCAGTCTCTGGCGGCCTACCACCGGCTCCATAAAACGCTCACCAATGAACTCGGCATCGTGCCTTCGCACCGGATCAGGCAAATCCAAGTGGCCGTACTCACCGAGAGTGCGGAACTCGACGTCATCTCGCCGGACCGCATCAGCTTGTCACTTGATCTCATGGCGAGCCGTTAGTTAGCGGATCGGCAGCGAAACAGCCGGCAACGGAATTCCAGGAGAGCCGACGCCGCCGTTCACCATGAGGCGCTATATGGCTTCGCTATGCGGCTTTGCTGTGCGGCTTCGATATATGGCTTCGCCATGCCGCTTCGCTATACGACCTCGCTATACGGCCTCGGTATAGGGCTGTTGAGGTGTCCGGCTCTTGATGGAGAGGAGAGCGTACGTGTCAGCCACCCACCTGCACGCGTCGTCCGGCGCCGACCCCGCGGGACCTGATCCAAGGCGCGTCAGCAGGTTCGAGACCCGTATCGCCGTGTGCGCCGGCGGCGGCGAGGTCTGCGACGGATGGGTACTCGGCGTCGTCGGCGTCGCACTGCCGCTGGCCCGCACCGACCTTCACCTGACGTCCGTTTGGACCGGCCTGATCGGCTCCGCCTCGTTGATCGGCCTGTTCTTCGGCGGTCTCGTGTTCGGCTGGCTCACCGACCGGATCGGCCGGCAGCGGATGTACCTCGTCGACCTGATGGTCTTCATCATCGGCTCCGTGCTGCAACTCGCCGTCCAGGACGCCGGCCAACTCTTCGTCGTACGACTGGTCATGGGCGCCGCGGTGGGCGCCGACTACGCCATCGCGGGCGCTCTGGTCGCCGAATTCGCACCACCGAAGAGACGAGGGCGCCTGCTGGCCTCCCTCGTCGTCTTCTGGTACATCGGCTACGCGCTGGCGGCCGGCTTCGGTATCGCGCTCACGTCCTGGCGCAGCGACGGCGACCTGTGGCGCTGGATCCTCGCCAGCAGCGCGATCCCGTCCCTGGTGGTGCTGCTGGCCCGGCTCGGCACTCCGGAATCGCCGAGCTGGCTGGCGAGCAAGGGCCGGTTCGCGGAGGCGGCGGCGATCAGCGAGCGCCGACTCGGCCGCCCGCTCGAACAGGTCGCGCCCGACACCGTGCAGGTGACCGGCGGCCATCGTGCGCTGTTCACCCCCACCTATCTGCGCCGGACCCTGTTCACCAGCCTGTTCTGGCTCTGCCAGGTGACCCCGTTCTTCGCGATCTCCACCTTCTCTGGCCAGGTGCTCGACTCCCTGGGAGTGTCCGGCGACGGGCTCGGCGACCTGCTGCTCAACGTCTTCCTGCTGGTGGGCTGTCTGACCGGGATGGCGGTGATCGACCGGTTGGGCCGCCGCAAGCTTTTGATCTGGCCGTTCGCGGTCGCCGCGGTCGCTCTGCTGATCCTCGGCCTGTGGCCGCACGGACCCCAGTGGGCGATCGCCGCCTGCTTCGGCATCTTCGCCCTGTTCCAGGCCGCATCCAGCGTGCTCCAGTCCGTGTATCCCAGCGAGGTCTTCCCGACCGAGATCCGGGCCACCGGCATCGGCTTCGCCGCCGCGGTGAGCCGGATCGGCGCCGCAGCCGGCACCTTCCTCATCCCCATGGGGCTCAACGCCTGGGGCGTCGGCGTGGTCCTGCTGCTCGGCTGCGCGGTCTCACTGGTGGGCGCGCTGGTCTCGTTCGCCTGGGCCCCGGAGACAAGCGGCCTGGAGTTATCCCAGGTCAGCGGCCCATACACCCCGGCGCGCACCGCATAGTCCCGGTGCTGTGAAGGCGGCCCGCTTCCGTCCCACGAGAGGAGCAGCGAGCGAGCAGTGGGAGACATAGCGAAGTGTGATGCCGGTACCGCGCTGACGGATCTGGTCCACGAGGGGGTGTCCCTGTGGCTCGACGGTGTGAGCCGCCGGGACCTCGTGGACGGCTCGCTCAGCCGGTGCGTCGCACAGGCCTGTGTCACGGGAGCCGTCCTATCCCTGCGGGAACTGGGCCGCGAAGTCCGCGACGGCACCGTGTACCGGGACCAGATCGACCTGCTGGGCAGGCGCGGCGCCACTGTGGACGAGGCGGTGCGCGCGCTGCACGCCTACGACGCGCGGTGGGCCTGCGACGTGCTGCAGCCGGTCTTCGTCGCGTCGGGCGGAGCCGACGGCTGGGTGTGCGCGGAGCTCGATCCACGGTTCACCGACGACACGTGCGCCGCGGTTGCCGAGGCACAGGCCGTCGCACACGCGGTGAACCGGCCGAACCTGCTGGTCAAGGTGGCCGGCACGGCGTCCGGCACGGCAGTGGTCAGCGGCTGCGTGGCGGCCGGCATCGGCGTGCACGCCATGCACGTCCACTCGGTGCGAAGCTACGGGGACGTGATCGAGGCGTACTTCGACGGCCTGGAACGCGCCCGAGCCGCCGGGCGCCCGGGCGGCGCCTCGGTTGTTTCCTTCGGCGCGGCCCGGATGGAGATTGCGGTGGACGCGCGGCTCGCCGCGGCGGCCCGGGACGCCGCCGCCGGACTGCGCGGCCGGACGGCGCTCGCTCTCGCACAGGCCGCCTACGACCTCTACGAGGACCGGCTCGGCGGCGCGCGCTGGCGCACACTGCGGGCCTCGGGCGCCCGGCCGCAGCGCCTGCTCTGGCCGGAGGCCGGTAGACCGGGCCCCGAAGCGGCGGCGGTGCGCAGGGTGGCAGAGCTGGTCGGCTGGCATACCGTCCACGCCGTGTCCCAGTCGACCCTCGACGCGGTGGCCCGCCTCGGCCGGCCGCAGGGAGACACGCTGTCGGGCGAGGCGAAGACGGCCGCGGTGCTGCTGGCGGACCTGCGGCAGCATGGCATCGACGTCGAACGGCTGGCCGTTGAACTGACCGAGGCGGACCTCCGGCAGCGGGTGCGTGACCGTATGGACCTGGGCGGTGCGCTGAGGTCGCGGTGGACGCGTCACACGCGAAGGTGACAGGCGCACCGGCGACTGCGGTTTCGTTCCCCTTTGTACCGCTCCCCCTCTGTACCGCTCGGCTCCGTTCCGCTCAGGTCGGCGCCGCTCAGCGCCCCGCCGTGTTGCCGCTGACGATCGCGTCCGGCGCGCGTTGGGGGAAGGTGCCTGGGACCAGCGCGAGCAGCGGCGCCGCCTTGACGGCGGTCTCCTCGAACTCGGCCGCCGGGTCCGACAGCGCGGTGATCGCCCCGCCGATCCCGTACCGCACGCGCCCCGGGGTGAGAACGGCCGTACGGATGACGATGCTCAGGTCGGCGGCGCCGGTGAGGGAGAAGTAGCCGATCGCTCCGGAGTAGATGCCCCGGGCCGCGCCTTCGAGCCGGTCGATGATCTGCATGGTGCGCTCCTTGGGCGCACCGGTCATGGAACCGCCGGGGAACGCGGCGCGCACACAGGCCACGGCACCGCTGTCCGCCCGCAGCGTGGCCGTGACGGTGCTGACCAGCTGGTGGACGGTCGCATACGTCTCCACCCTGAGGATGTCGTCGGCGACGACCGAGCCGACCTGTGCGCAGCGGCCCAGGTCATTGCGGACCAGGTCCACGATCATCAGGTTCTCGGCGCGTTCCTTCTCGTCCGAGCGGAGCTCGGCCACCAGCGCGGCGTCCTCGGCGGGAGTCGCGCCGCGCGGCCTGGTTCCCTTGATCGGCCGTGACTCGACGACGCCGTCCGCGCCGACGTGCAGGAAGCGTTCCGGCGAACTGCTGAGCACGGACAGTTCGTCGAACCGCAGCAGCGCGGCGAACGGAGCCGGGGCGGCCCGGCGCAGCCGCCGGTAGCTCTGCCACGGGTCCAGGCCGATCCGTGCCTCGGCCATGTTGGTGAGGCAGATCTCGTACGACTCGCCGGTAGTGATCTCGTCCTGGCAGGCGTCGATCAGGCTCAGGTACTCCTGCCGGTCGTGCCGGAGCCGCACGCGGGTGTCGTGCGTGCTGTGTGAGCCGTATGGGCTGCGTGCGGCGTTGTGGCTGGCGGCGGGCGGTTCGGGGGCGGGCGTTACGCCGGCCAGCGCGTCGAGCCGGGCCGAGGTCCGGGCGAGCCAGTCCTGTGCCGTGTCCGGGCCCGTCTGCTCCGCAGGGTCGCCGTCACCTTCACCTTCCTCATCCTCCGCGAGCGCGAGGAGATACGTCATGCCCTCCTCGTGGTCGAAGACCACCGCACGGTCAACGAAGATCATCGCCGCGTCGGGCTCCTCCGACCGGTGCGTTTGACCACCGCCGCACTCCGCCTTGAGCTCATAGCCGAGATAGCCGACCCAGCCGAGCGCGAAGCCGAACGGCAACTCCGGTGCTCGTGTGGCCGTGCCGCGCAGGTCCTCGTCGAGCCAGTCCAGGAAGCCGCCGGTGACGATCTCGGTGCCGGTGTGTGAGGCGACCTGGACCGTGCTGCTCGACACGTCCGCCGTGGCCACACGGGCGAGCGGCCCCGAGGCATCGCCCATGACGGAGAAGCGGCCGAGGCCGCCGTCCGCCCTGCTGCTGTCCAGCCAGACGGCGTGCGGGCTCCCGCCGTACAGCCGCTCGAAGACGACCTCGTCGTTCCAACGGGTGCGCAGCAGCCGCGACCGGACCGTCAGCTGACGCCGCTGCCCCACGGGCCCTTCCTGGAGCGAAGAGGCCGAGAGCGGCGAAGAAGGCGAAGGCGGCAGAGAAGGTGAGGAAGGCAGAGAAGGTGAGGAAGGCAGAGGAGACGAAGGCGGCGAGGACGGCGCGAAGATCGAACGAGCCCGTCCGCGACCCGCCTCCGGCCGCCGTTCCTCCCGCGTGCCGAGGAAATTTCCGAGCAGCCGCATCCCGTACTCGGTGCCGATCGATTCCGGATGGAATTGCACGCCGGACAGCGGCCGATGCCTGTGCCGCAGTCCCATCAGAACACCGTCGGGCGTCCAGGCCGTCGCCTCCAGCATTTCCGGCAGCCGGGTGACGGCGAGGGAGTGATAACGGACGGCGTCGAACGGCGACGGAAGTCCCGCGAAGACATCCTTGCCCGTGTGTACGACCGGCGAGGTGCGCCCGTGGCGCGGTTCGGGCGCCAGGGCCACCGTGCCACCGGCGGCCAGGGCGATTCCCTGGTGGCCGAGGCAGACACCGAGCAGCGGTATGCGCGCGGTGCGGATCAGGTCCCGGCAGATTCCGAAATCGGCGGGGCGCGCCGGATTTCCAGGGCCCGGCGAGATCACCACACGGTCGAAATCGTCCAGGTGGCTGATACGCCAGTGTGCGTCGTCGTTGCGGACCACGGTCGGCGCCTGCCCGGAAAGCCGGGCAAGGTAGTCGAAGAGGTTGTAGGTGAACGAGTCGTGATTGTCGACCAGCAGAATGCGCATCGGTGAGTACAGCCTCCCTCGTGACCGCGTGCGGGGAAACGAGCGCGCCGTCAGGCGTGTGCGGAGCGGCGCCTCTGGGATGCCGCGCCCGTCCTGCCGTGCCGTGCGCCGTGGCGGCCGTCCGCGGCAGTGAACCGTTCCGCGGCAGCGCTCTGGTGCTTCGACCGTGCCGTGCCGCTGGGCGGCGGGACGATTTCGAGCAGCATATGGCCGATGAGGTCCGACCCTTCCGGCACGGTACGCCGTTGCAGAACCCGCAGCTCACAGCCGTACTCCGCGGCGATCTCGGTAAGGCCCGCCAGGTCTCCGCGGTCGCTGAAGTGCAGCAGCACACAGCCGTCGTCGGTCAGGCGGTGCACCGCTTCGGCCAGGAATCTGCGGTGCGTACGGTATCCGGGGTCCACGTAAGCGCGCTCATGGACCGACCGGTAGGCGTAGTCTTCGGGAGCCCTTACATAGTTGGAGCTCCAGAAAATCCGGTCGAACCGCACACTGTCGTCGAGCGCCGTGAACAAATCACTGTGCACCGCGGTGACGCGGTCGGCCACACCGTGCCGCAGGGCGTTCAGCCGGGTGTTCTCGACAGCGTGTGCGTTGATGTCCGCCGCCACCGTCGTCCATCCCGCGAGCGCGGCCTGAACGGATATCACGCCGGCGCCGCAGCCGATCTCAAGCAGCGAAAGCGGCCGGTCCTGCGTTTCCTTTCCCATAAAGTCGGTGTGTGGACCCGTGCGGGCCGTGCGTGTTTCCGTGAGCCCGAGGAAGTTGAGCGCGATGCCGGTCGACGGAGAATAAACAGGCGCGAAAACCTGGTCCAGCAGATCCCACTCGCGGCCCAGCATGGTGAACGTGCGGGGGCGATCCGGGTTTGTCTGGGCCCAGTGGCTGCGCTCCAGCGACCTGAGATGACTCCGTACTTCGGACATGGCTCCTCCGGGATCTTGGCCGAGCACTGGTTCACTCATCAGAACTGTTCTCGGCTTTCGCCCGCCCCGGAAGGTGATCCGCCACTAGGCCGGACTGCGGGCATGGTGGCGCACCCACCGGCGATCGCGGCCACCGATGGGTTCCACAGGCTTGCTACTACCGAGGGACGCTCGCCGTGTGATATGTGACCCCCATCACATTAGGCGAACATGACGGGGCGCCGGGGGAGGTAGCACTGAGGCGCGGGCGGGTGGACGGCCGATATGAGCGGGAGGACGGCCGTTTCCGGCGAAGAGAATAAAGGATATAAGAAAGAATAGAAGAGGGTAGAGTCCGGTGAATCCGATGAATAGGGATGAAAGTTCGGGTATCGGTGAAATACTCGCCGTTCTCGAATTGCTGGCCACTGAAGCTCCACCCGCAGAGCTCGAAGACCTGCTCCGACGTGCCCGCGCGGCCGGCCCCGACGCGAGTGCCGCGGCGCAGCTGGAGCGGGCCGAGCGCCTGGCCGGCAGGATTCACAATCTGTTCGCCCGCCGCCAGCAGCGCGAGGCCGAACTCTCCGCGCTGGTCGACACCGCCCGCGACCTGACCCTTCCGTACGAGCTCGACGCCCTGCTCAAGACCATCACCCAGCGCACCCGCACCCTGCTCAGCATCGACATGTCCTACATCAGCTTCCGCGACCCCACGGCCGGGGACAGCTACGTACGCACCGCCGACGGCCACGCCTCGGCGCTCACCATCGGCTACCGCGTTCCGTACTCGGCGGGAATCGGTGACGCGGCCGTCCGCAACTCCGTGCCCACCTGGACCCCCGACTACCTGTCCGACGAGCGGCTGCGGCACACCAGCGTGCTGGACGAGGTGGTGCGGGCGGAGGGACTGCGCGCGATCATCGCGGCGCCGCTCAAGTTCGGCGACGACGCCTTCGGCGTGCTGTACGCAGGCGACCGCAACGTGCGGCACTTCACCGTCGGCGAGGTCTCCCTGATGAGCTCGCTCGGCGACCTGGCAGCCGTCGCCATCGAGAAGGCCCGCACGCTCGAACGCAGCCACGCCGACCTCGCCGGTCTGCGGTCCAGCACCTCGCGGGCCAAGACCCGGCTGAGCGAATTCCGCAGACTGCAGGATCTGCACATCCGGCTGGTGGACCACGCACTCGCGGGCAGCGGTCTGAACGCCCTCGTCGCCGAAGTGGCCGAGGCGTTCGAGGGCGCCGTGCTCGTCCGAGACGTGGAGCACCGCCTGCTCTCCGGCCATGGGACGGTGCCCGCCGCCGACAGCGAAGAGGTGCTGCGGGCCTGCCATGCCGCCTACACGGGCCGCGTTGCGATCGCCGTCAGCACCGGCACCTGGGCCGTGCCGGTCACCGCGGGCAACGAGGAACTCGCCGTCCTGCTGCTGCACCCCGAGGAACCGCTCGACGAGACCCGCGTACCGCTGCTGCGCGTGGCGGCCCAGGCCATCGCGGTGCTGCTTCGGGTGCAGCGCGGCGAAGAGGTCGCCGCGAGCCCGTTCCGCGACGAGCTGTTCGAAGACCTGCTGGCGGCCGTGCACCGGCCCGCCAAGCAGTTCGTCCAGCGCGCCCGCAGGCTCGGCATCGACCTCGAACGCCCGCATGTGGTCGTCGTGGTCCGTCCGGAAGGCGGGGCGCAGGGCAGGGCGGCCGGGTGGGCGGCCTCGTACGCGCGCCGTGTGAACGGGCTCAGAAGCATCCAGAACGGCTGTATCGCCCTGCTGCTGCCGGCCGTGGACTCCAGCGCCTCGGCCCGTGCGGTGTCCGCCGAGCTCACACCGCTGCTCGGCCACCCGGTGACGGTCGGCGCGGCGGGTCCTGTCGCCGGCCCCGACCTGGTCCAACACGCCCACCAGGAAGCCATGAGATGTCTGGACGCGCTGGTCTCGCTCGGCAGCGTGGGCGCCTGTGCCTCGCCGGAGGACCTGGGCTTCCTCGGCGTGCTGCTGTCCGACAACCGCGACGCCGCCAGCTTCATCAACGCCACCCTCGGGCCGATCCTCGACTACGACGCCCAGCGGATGACCGAGCTCACCAGGACCCTCGACGCGTACTTCGCCGCGGGCAGCAGCCCGTCCCACGCGGCCGAGGCCCTGCACGTGCACCCCAACACCGTCTCCCGCCGTCTGGAACGGATCACCGAACTGCTCGGCGCCGACTGGCTGACGCCGGACCGGGCGCTGGAGGTTCAGGTGGCACTGCGCCTGCACCGCACGCACGACGTACTGCGCAACAAACGCGACGGCGCGGCGGCCACTCACGCCGACAGCTCCGGGCACTGAGCGGGCTCCGCGGACAACAGCGCCGATATCGCGTAGGCGCAGGACGCCAGCGTCATGTGCCGGTGCCAGCCCTGGAACGAACGCCCTTCGTAGTCCCGCAGCCCCACGGACTCGCCCCGCGTCCGCCAGCCGCTGCCGACCGCATTGATCAGCCCCGTCGTCCGCAGCAACGAGGTGGTGGGCAGACCTTCCGTGTTGGTGAGCCACACCTCCTCCGGCGGCCGGCGCAGGTCGTACCAGACGCCCACCAGGCTCAGCCGGCCGGCGTCCCGCGCACCCGGCGCAGCGGGCAGGCGCACCGGCACCGTCGCGGTGGCCAGCGGGCGCTCCCGCACGGGCCGGCCCGTGGGACGCAGCACACAGCGCAGCCGGCGCGCGGCGGCGAGCAGCGCGTGCGCCGGGGCATGGCTTCGGCCGTGACCTGTGCGGGCGCGCTCGTCGAGAGCGAGCAGGGTGTCCGCGCCGATCCGCGCTACCACCGCAGACGGACCGCCGAACAGACCGGCAAGATAAAGGTGCTCGCCCGCTCCGCGCGCATCCATCACGACCGGCCGCCCGGACGGCCCCCACCGCCGCACGTCGTCCGCGAGGCCCGCCACACAGTCCTCGGCTGTGGCGGCACTGAGCTCGTCAGGGACCTCCGCCTTGGTACGGCGCCGCTGGTCCTGCAACCACGCCTCGGGTAAGTGCAGACGCCAGCTGACCGGCGCCACCACCCGCTCCGAAGCGAACCACATCCCGTACGCCTGCTGACCGTTGACGACCTGCCTGCCCTCGGGCGAGAAGTGCCGGGCGACGCCCACGGTGTGCTCACCCGCCTTGGGAATGGACACCGGCAGGGCCACCCACGCGGCAGGCCCTGCGTCCTGAGCGAGCCCGTCCTGAGCGAGGAAGGCGGCCAGCGCCCTGCGCACCGGACTCAGCGCCCAGTGCGAACTGCTGACGAAATGGTGCAGCCGCTGCTCGTCGCCGGGCACCCCCACCGCGGCGGCGATGTTGGCGATCGACTTGCGCCCCGGCGCGCGCAGCAGCCCGTCCAGGTACTGCCGCGCCCGGATGCGCTGGTCGTACCGGCGGAACTCCGTGAAGAGCGTGCCGCACAGATCGGTCAGCGTGTCCGCGTAGCGCGGCCCCACGGGAGAAGGGGCCGCACCGCGCGGACGGGGTGCGATGTGCTTGAGGGATGTGTGCTCGGCCATGGCAGCGCCTCCGGGTGCACGGGATGTTCCACGCCCGCAGTCCAGAGTTGCCCCGTACGCCGCGACCGGCGAGGTGTGCCGGGCACACCGCGCGGGGCGCCGAAGGTGACCAGGACACCGCGCGCCGGCCGCCGACGGGCCGGACCTGGGCCATCGGCGGCCACAGGGGTGGTGGTCCCGTCACCACCTCACGCGGACCACCGGTGTTCCCAGGGCCGCCGCGGAGCCGGTCCGATCAGACGACGTCGCAGGTCAGGAGGTAATAGCGCACTCGTGAAGCCTGCTCCACTCAAGATCACGCAGGAACGCGAGCAGCTCCGTCACCAGGACGCCGGGGGCGTCCAGGGGAACGAGGTGGCCCGCACCGGGAATCACGCTGAGCCGGGCCCCGGGAATCACGGCGGCCAGTTCATGGGCCTTGGCCACCGGAATCCAGCTGTCCTGTGCTCCCCAGCACACGGCGACCGGAATGCTGAGCTGCGGGTACAGCTTCTCGATCTCGTCGGTGTAGCGCTGATCGGCCTGCGCGATCTGCCGGTAGAACGCCGCCTGGCCCGGTGCGTCGGTCCAGGGCGCGGCCAGCTGCTCGGCCACGTCCGCACGGAGCCCCGGGAAACTCGCCGAGCTGATGTACTCGCGGATCAGTGCACCGTGCAAGGCGGGCGGCAGCTGTTCGAACACCTCGGTGTGCCCGCCCACCAGGCGGAAGAACGGGGAGCCCCAGGGGGCGAGGGCGACCGGGTCGACCAGGGCGAGACCGCGGTAGACGGCCCTGTGCAGCAGATGGGCGCGCAGGGCGACGGCGCCGCCGAAGTCATGCGCGATCACCACCGGGTCCGACAGCTGCCAGTGCTCCAGCAGCTGGCTGAACACCTCACCCTGCGCGGCCAGCGAGACGTCCTGCCCCTGGTGCATCCCGGAGCGGCCGTAACCCGGCATGTCCCAGACGAACACCTGGTACTCCCGTGCGAGCGCCTGGGCGATCTCGCGCCAGACGAACGAGGAGAAGGGCGTGCCGTGCAGCAGGACGACAGGCTCTCCGCTCTGCGGCCCGAGCCGGTCCCATCGGACCGTGCCGGACGTGCTGCGGAAACTCTCGTTCAACTGCCAGCCGCTCATTGCCCTCAAAGCCCTCAAAGCCCTTAAAACCGCCGATTTACCTGACTCTTCCCGCACGCGGGCCGTACCACCGGCGCCGCTGGGGCGCTCGTCCCGGAGCGCGCTTTTGGGGCGGTAGGACAACGGCGGGGGCTGCACTGCGGCATTATGCCGTGCGGCTGACCTGCTGACCGGCAAGCTCGCGGTCCGCGCGGCCGGGACGATCGCGGCCCTGCCGCCATCTGGCGGACGACGATGCGGACGACGATGCGGACGACGATGCGGACGACGAAAGGGACACCATGCGGATCACTGCTCCTCTCTACGCCCTCTACACGCGCCGGCTGCGCCGTCGGCTCAGGAGCGGCCCGCTCCCTCGTCACATCGGGTTGATCATGGACGGCAACCGCCGCTGGGCCCGGCAGATCGGGCTCGCGAACCCCAGCCTCGGTCACAAGTACGGGGCCGAGCACGCGGTGGACGTGCTCGGCTGGTGCGAGGCGCTGGGCATCAAGCACGTCACCGTCTTCGTCTGCTCCACGGAGAACCTGGGTCGGCGCGACGACACCGAGGTCACGTTCCTGATGCGGCTGATCGAACAGGTCGTCACCGACAAACTGGCCCGTCCCGGCGCCTCCTGGCAGGTGCACATCGCGGGCACTCTCGACGTACTCCCCGACAGCACCGCCCGCGTCCTCAAGGAGGCCGTCGAGACCACGCGGGACTGCTCCACCGGCGCACACGTCACGCTCGCCATCGGCTACGGCGGACGGCAGGAGGTCGTGGACGCACTGCGCGAACTGATGCACGAGAGCGCGGCGGCGGGCAGCTCCCCGGCCGAGCTCGCCCGGAACCTGACCGTCGACGACATCGCCCGGCACCTGTACACGGCCGGTCAGCCCGACCCGGACCTCGTCATCCGCACCAGCGGTGAGCAGCGCCTGTCGAACTTTCTGCTCTGGCAGAGCGCGTACTCCGAGCTGTACTTCTGCGAGGCGTACTGGCCCGCCTTCCGCGAGACCGACTTCCTGCGCGCCCTCCGCAGCTTCGCGGCACGGCAGCGGCGCTACGGAAGCTGAGACCGACCGGAGCCCACCGACGGCGATGAGGGCCTCGAACTTCTCCTTTGCCGATGGGAAGAGGGCACGGGGCCGGATCCCCGCCGACCCGCCCGCCTGCTGACCCCCGCCGCGCCCGATGGCGGCCCGATCCGTATCGGCCGCGCCTGGGCTTCCCGCCCCACCGCAGCGGGCACATGGCGGTGCAGGACGAGTTCCGCGGCGATGTTCGAGGCACTTAGAGCCCGACCGCGCCGACCTCAGCCCCCCTCCGCGGGTCCTGCGCAGCAGGTGCTGCCCGCTCAGGTGCTCCAGGTCGCAGCGGACGGTCGCGCTCGAGACGTCGAGCAGCCCGGGCAGCTCGCGTACGTCGACGCTGCCGCGGGCCGAGGCATGCTTGAGTACCCGCGCATAGCGGTCACTTCTCAGCATGACGGCGAGCGTAACTCCCTTTGGAGTGCGCAGTCATGACTCAAATGATCGAGGTTCGCGCACAAACGCGCTGTTGACACGATGAAAAGTGCGCGATTAACTCCCCGGCAAGCGCCGGAGGTGAGTACCGGTGCCAGAGGTGCGCCCAGCCGGTGTGTGGACCGTTACGCCCGCAAGCCCGGACAAAGTCGCCAGGATCGCTGATCAGCCTCCGAGGCGGGGACGTACCCCCCCATCATCAGGAGTCCGCTGATGCGTACCGACCGCAGTCGTTCCGCTCGTCGTCTCGCTGCGCTCTCGGCACTCTTGGCCACCCTGCTCGTCCCGACGCTGGCGACGGACGAGGCCACGGCGGCACCTGCCGCGGTGTCCCTGCCGCCGGCCCACGCCGGCTTCGACTACCAGATCGGCGGCGCCTACCCACCGCCCGCCGGAGTCTTTGTGGTCAGCCGGGACCACGACGACGCGCCCGCCGCCGGGCTGTACAACATCTGCTACGTCAACGCGTTCCAGGTCCAGCCCGGCGCCGAGGGCGACTGGGACTCGGACCTGCTGCTGCACGACGCGAACGGCGAGGTCGTCTACGACCAGGACTGGGGCGAGGCGCTCCTCGACACGAGCACCGCGGCCAAGCGCCGGCGGATCGCCGACACGGTCGACGGCTGGATCGACGAGCTGCGCCGCCAAGGGCTATCAGGCGATCGAGCCCGACAACTACGACAGCTACAGCCGCTCCGAGAAGCTGCTGACATCCGCCGAAGCCGAGGCGTACATCACCCTGCTGTCCGCCCACGCGCACTCCGACGGCCTGGCCATCGCCCAGAAGAACACCTCGGAACTGGCCGGCGACGCTGCCAAGACCGGGCTGGACTTCGCGGTCGCCGAGGAGTGCGGCACGTACAACGAGTGCGGCGACTACACCGCGGCGTTCGGTGACCATGTGATCGTCATCGAGTACACCGCCAAGGGGCTGAAGAAGGCGTGCTCCGGCTGGGGTGACGAGTTGAGCGTCGTCCGCCGTGACCTGGACGTCTCCCCGGCCGGCAGCCCGAAGTACGAACGCCGGACCTGCTGACGGGCCGCCGTACGGCCGGTTGGTTGCGGCAGACCGTGCCCCCTGCCCGTACCCGCGCCGTCCCCGCTCCGTGCCCCGAAAAAGCGTACTCTTTTCCCTTTTGTCCGCCCGCTCCCCGCTGGTGTTTCCCGATGCCCATGCGATGTCCGTCCCCTTGGAGGTCCAGATGACTGCGGGAGTTGCGATGCCCGACCCCGTCTCCCCCTCGCGTCGCGCCGTACTGCGGCGCGGAGCGGCGGTGGCCGCGGCGGCCGGCGCCGCTCCGCTGCTGGCCGCGTGCGGCGGTGAGAGCGACGGGGTCGGCAAGGACGGGCGGGTGACGATCGAGCTGTGGCACGGTCAGACCGACGTCGGCAAAGCCGCCATCGAAGGGCTGGTGGCGGAGTTCAACCGGACCCACCCGAAGATCAGAGTCGATCCGGGCGGCGGTGTCCTGTCCGACTCGATGCTCCAGAAGATCACAGCAGCGCTGGCGTCCGGCTCGTACCCGGACATGGCCTATATCTTCGGCTCCGACCTGGCGAGTGTCGCGCGCAGCCCGAAGGTCGTGGACCTCACCGCGACCGTGCACAACGGGCCGACGCCGTGGAGCCGGTTCTGGGCGGCGTCACGGGACGCCGTGACCGTCAACGGCCGGGTCCGCGCCGCTCCCGCGGTGCTCGACTCCCTCGCGGTGGTCTGCAACAAGAAGCTGTTCGCGGCGAAGGGCCTGGACCTGCCCAAGCCGGGCTGGACCTGGCAGGAGTTCACCGACACCGCACGAGCGCTCACCGACACCGGCGCCGGGCTCTTCGGCACCGGCTGGCCGGGCGTGGGCGACGAGGACACGGTGTGGCGGCTGTGGCCGATGGTGTGGGACCTGGGCGGCGAGGTGATCGCCGCGGACGGGCACGGCATCGGCTTCGCCGACAGCGGGGTCAAGGCCCTGGAGACCGTCGCCACGCTGGTCAAGGACCGAAGCGTCTACGTCGACCCGAAGCCGGGCAGCGAGCAGATGTACCAGGTGTACAACTCCGGGCGGATGGGCATGGTCGTCGCCGGCCCCTGGGCACTGCCCGACATCATCCAGGCGAAGGTCGACTACCACGTGGTGCCGCTGCCCAGCTACAGCCGCAAGCCCATCACCATCGCCGGGCCCGACACCTGGACCCTGTTCGACAACGGCTCCGCGCGGGTGGCCGCCGCCCGCACCTTCGTGACCTGGCTGAACCAGCCCGCACAGGATGTGCGCTGGGGCATCCAGGACGGCAGCCTGCCGCTGAGCCGGGCCACCGAGGCAACACCGCAGTGGGCCGCGGAGTCCCGGAAGACGGCCGGGCTCGCGGTGTTCACCAAGGCCCTGGAGACCGCCCGGGTCCGCCCGAACCACGCCGCCTACCCACAGATCTCCGCAGCGCTCGGCCAGGCGATCACCTCGGTGCTGCTCGGCCGTGCCTCCCCGGCGAAGGCGATGCACAACTGCTCCCGCCAGTCCAACGCCGCTCTGCTCATCCCGCGCTGAGGAGGACCCATGCCTCGCCTTCCCACCCCGCTCACCCTGCCCGCCGGCGCCCTGACCGACGCCGAGATACGCCGCGCCCGCCGCCGGCGGCGCCGCTCGGAGTCGGCCACCGCGTGGGCGTTCGTCACGCCGTCGGTGCTGGTCATCCTCGGCCTGGGCATCCTGCCGGTCGTCTGGTCGCTGCTGCTGTCCTTCCAGGCCGACGACCTGGTCACCCCCAGCCGCTGGGTCGGCCTGCAGAACTACCACGCTCTGACGCAGGACCCGAACTTCCGCCAGGCGGTGCACAACACGCTCGTCTACACGGCGCTGTACGTGCCGTTGAGCATGGTGTTCGGCCTGGTCCTGGCGCTGGCGCTGAACCGCCGGATCAAGCTGGTCGGTCTGTACCGGACGCTGATCTTCGTGCCGTTCGTCATCTCGGCGGCCGCACAGGGCGTGTTGTTCTCCTTCATCCTCGACCCGGAGTTCGGCGCAGCCAACTCGGTGCTGCACGCGCTGCACATCTCCGCGCAGGGCTTCCTCACCGACCCCGGGCAGGCGCTGTACATCCTGGTGGCGATCTCGCTCTGGAGCGGCACCGGCTTTTGCGTGGTGATCTACCTCGCCGCCCTCCAGGACGTACCGCCGTCCCTGATGGAGGCGGCCCGGCTCGACGGCGCCGGCCGCCGCCACCTGCTGTGGCACGTGGTGCTGCCGACCCTCACCCCGGTGAACATCTTCCTCCTGGTGTGGCAGGTGATCGCGTCGTTGCAGGTCTTCGACCTGGTGTACGTCACCACCAAGGGCGGCCCGCTGGGCTCGACCACGGTGATCGTCTACTTCATCTGGGAGATGGCGTTCCAGAACTTCACCGCCGGATACGGGGCCGCGGCCGCGTACGTGCTGGCGGTGGCCCTGCTCGTGATCGCGGTGGGGACCCGGCTGATGCGCCGCCGCGGCTCGGCCCGCCTGGAAGGAGCCACCCGATGACCGCGACCTCGACGCCCGCGCGCGCCGTCCCCGAGTCGGCCGCACCGAACCCCGCGCCCCCCGGCCGCCGAGCCCGCCGGCTGCTGCCGTTCAGCGCGTGGCATCTCGCGCTGGCCCCGCTGGCGCTGCTGTTCGCCATACCCCTGGTGTGGCTGCTGCTCAGCTCGGTGATGAGCGATGCCCAGATCAACCGCTTCCCGCCGGCGCTGTGGCCCTCGCACATCGACCTGAGCGGCTACCGGTACGTGCTGGGCAACGCGATGTTCCCCCGGTGGTTCGCCAACTCGCTGATCGTGTCGGTCGCCGCGGTCGCCTCGAACCTGGTGTTCGGGGCACTGGGCGGGTACGCCTTCGCGCGGATGCGGTTCGCCGGGTCGCGGGTGCTGCTGGGGATGATGCTGGCCACGATGGCGATCCCGTTCCAGCTGACGATGATCCCGACGTTCCTCGTGATGAAGCGGCTGGGGCTGATCGACTCGCTCGGCGCGCTGATCGTGCCGTCGCTGGTGACGCCGTTCGCGGTGTTCCTGCTGCGGCAGTTCTTCCTGTCGCTGCCGAGGGAGCTGGAGGAGGCGGCGTGGATCGACGGCTGCTCGCGGCTGCGGGTGCTGTGGTCGGTGGTGCTGCCGCTGTCCCGGCCGGCGCTGAGCACGGTCGCCGTGCTGACCTTCCTCAGCACCTGGAACGACCTGACATGGCCGCTGATCGCCATCAACCACGACGTGCACTACACGCTCCAGTTGGGGCTGACCACATTCCAGGGCAAGCACCACACCAAGTGGTCGGCGGTGATGGCGGGCAACGTGGTCACGGTGCTGCCGGTGCTGCTGGCGTTCCTCTCCGCGCAGAAGTCGTTCATCCAGTCCATCACTTCCAGCGGCCTGAAGGGCTGATCCGATGTCCGCCACGTCACCCACCTACGACCTGCTGGTGATCGGGGACGCCAACCCCGACGTCGTCGTCGGCCCGCTGAGCGGGCCGCTCGCCTACGGACAGCGCGAGCAACTGGTGTCCACCGGAGTGCTCACGCTCGGCGGCTCGGCCGCCATCATGGCCTGCGGGGCCGCCCGGCTCGGCCTGAAGGTCGCCTTCGCCGGGCGGATCGGCGCCGACGACACCGGCCGCTGGGTCCGCGGCGCGCTGGCCGCCCGCGGCGTGGACGTTTCCGCGCTGACCGTCGACCCCGACCTGCCGTCGCCGCTGACCGCGGTGCTCACCCGCGGCGCCGACCAGGGCGGCGACCGGGCGATCCTCACCGCCCCCGGCACCCTGGCCACGACCGGCGGCGACGACGTGCCGCCGGCCCTGCTCGCCGACTGCCGCCATGTGCACGCGGCTTCGTACTTCCTGATGCCGAAGCTCGCCGCGGCGCTGCCCGACCTGTTCCGTACCGCCCGCGGACACGGCGCGACCACGTCGCTCGACACCAACGACGATCCGGGGGGCAGCTGGGATCCCGCGGGGATCGCCGCCGTGCTGCCGGTCACCGACTTCCTGCTGCCCAACGCCCAGGAGGCGCGGGCCCTTTACGGCACCGAATCGCTGGAAGCGGCCGCCGCAGGACTGGCCGCGCGGGGGCCGCTGGTCGTGGTGAAGGACGGCGCCGACGGCGCGCTCGCGCACGACGGCCGCACCCTGCTGCGGACGCCCGCGATACCGGTGGCGCCGCTGGACACCGTCGGCGCGGGCGACAGCTTCGACGCGGGTCTGGTCGCCGGGGTGCTGTCCGGTCTGTCGACCGCCGACGCGCTCGCCCTCGCCGCGGCCTGCGGTGCCCTGTCCACGCGCGCGCACGGCGGCACCGGCGCGCAGCCCACCTGGGACGAGGCGCTGGCCGCCGCGTCCGGCACCACCGCCCCGGACCCGGGGCACAACCACGGAGAGAACAAGTGACCACCACCACGAAGATCGCGTTCATCGGCGCCGGGAGCGTCGTGTTCACCCAGGGGCTGCTGGCCGACCTGTTCGCCTTCGAAGAGCTGAAGGGCGTGCACATCGCGCTGCACGACATCGACGCGCAGCGGCTGGCCACCGCCGAGGGTGCCGCCCGGCACATCGCCGGGCACCTGCACGCCTCGCCGCGGATCACCGCGCACGCCGACCGGCGGGCGGCGCTGGAGGGCGCCGACTTCGTGATCAACATCGTGCAGGTCGGCATGGGCGACTCGACCCGCACGGACTTCGTGATCCCGGCCGGCTACGGAGTGCGGCAGACCATCGGCGACACCCTCGGCGTCGGCGGCATCTTCCGCGCGCTGCGCACCTTCCCGCTGCTCAAGGCGCTCGGCGAGGACATAGCCGCGGTGTGCCCGGACGCGTGGCTGCTGAACTACACCAACCCGATGGCGATGAATGTCCAGTACCTGGCCGAGGCGACCGGACTGACCCGCGTGGTGGGCCTGTGCCACTCGGTGTACTGGACGATGCACGACCTGTGCGAGCTGCTGAACGTGCCCTACGAGGAGGTCCGCTACCAGGCCGCGGGCGTCAACCACCAGGCGTGGGTGCTGCGTTTCGAGCACGAGGGCGAGAACCTGTACCCGCGGCTGGACGCGCTGATCGAGCAGGACCCGCAGCTGCGCCGCCGGGTGCGCGTCGACATGTACCGGCGGCTGGGCTACTACCCGACCGAGACCAGCGAGCACTCCTCGGAGTACGTCCCCTGGTACCTCGGCCACGACAGCGAGGTGGAACGGCTGCGGCTGCCGGTCGGCGCCTACCTGGACATCGTGGACGAAAACGTCGCGGAGTACGAGAAGACCCGTGACGCGCTTGAGGCCGGCACCCCGCTGGCGGTGTCCGGCACGATGGAGTACGCCCCGCAGATCGTGCACAGCATCACCACGGGCACCCCCCGCACGGTCTACGGCAACGTGCCCAACCGCGGCCTGATCGACAACCTGCCCGCGCACGGCACGGTCGAAGTGCCCTGCCTGGTTGACGCGTTGGGTGTGCAGCCGACCCGGGTCGGGGCGCTGCCCCCGCAGTGCGCTGCGCTGAACCGCGGCTACCTGAGCATGAACGACCTGGTGGTGCGGGCCGCGGTGGAGGACGACCCGCGGCACATCCGGCACGCGGCGATGGCCGACCCGGCCACGGCGGCGGCGCTGCCGGTGGAGAAGATCTGGCAGTTGTGCGACGACATGGTGCGCGCCCACGCCGACCTGCTCCAGCCGGGCCTGCGCGCCGTCCTGGGCAGCTGACCCGAATCCGGGTCGTACCCCGTCGCACGAGTCCACGTCGTACGAGGCCCCGTCTCACGAGTCCACGTCGTATCAGCGAGGTTGTGCCATGTCGCAGGTGACGCTCGACCTCGTCGGGGCCGGGTTGCGTGGGCAGACGTACGCGCGCCACGCGGTGGCCGCGGGCACCGGGCGGGTGGTGGCGGTGGCCGAGCCCGACCCGGTGCGGCGGGCCGCCGCCGCCGAGGAGTTCGCGGTGCCGCCGGAGCGGGTGTTCGCCGACTGGACCGACCTGGTCGCCGCGGGCCGCAGCGCCGAGGCCGCGATCGTCGCCACGCAGGACCGGCAGCACACCGGCCCCGCAGTGGCGTTGGCCGACCAGGGCCACCATGTGCTGCTGGAGAAGCCGATGGCGGTCACCGAGGGTGAGGCTGCCACCATCGCCGAGGCGGCCGAGCGCAACGGGATCATGCTCGCGGTGTGCCACGTGCTGCGCTGCACCGCCTGCACCGACGCCCTCAAACGGCTGCTGGACAGCGGCGCGATCGGCCGACTGGTCAGCGTCCAGCACCTCGAACCGGTGGGCTGGTGGGCTGGTGGCACCAGGCGCACTCGTTCGTCCGGGGCAACTGGCGGCGCTCCGACACCTCCGCGCCGATGCTGCTCACCAAGTCCTGCCACGACATCGACTGGCTGATCCACCTCTTCGGCCGTGCGCCCCGGCGGGTCAGCTCCTTCGGCGGCCTCACCCACTTCCGCGCCGAGGACGCCCCGCCGGACGCCGCCGAGCGCTGCGTCGACTGCCCGCTGGAGCCCAGCTGTCCGTACTCGACCAAGCGGCTCTACCTGGACTGCCTCGCCGACCCAGCAGCGCGCGCCCGCTCACGCATCGCTCACACACGCCCCCGGCACGGCTGTGCCCCGGCCGCTCGGAAGCGACCGGGGCACGGAACCCGCAGGTCAGCCCCCTCCTCAGAAGGGGGAACCCGGTAGGTAGGCCGTGTGGGACTTGAACCCACAACCAATGGATTAAAAGTCCTGGCCAGGGCATGCCGGGTGGTTTCGGGCGGTGCTTCGGGGTCCGCAACCACCTGGTCAGGAAGGGTGTTGGTCGCTGGTGAGTCCGCCTCAGGACTGCCTGTGCTGCGCGGTCCGCTCACGCATCGCTCACGCAGTGGGGGTCGTTGACCATTGGCTTTCCCTGCGCGGCCGTCCGCCCTGCAGACGGGAGCGTGAATATGTTCGAGGGTTCGATCGTATGTGGCGCGTCGCTCCACTGACCGGGCGTGATCAGGAGGGCCATCGGCCGGCATCCGCCCTCACCCGCGAGGTGAATCTTGCACATCAGGCTGTCCCGGGACCGGCAGAGTCCTTCGGCGGGGCGGTGGTGCCGGGGCGTAGAGAGGGTCAAGGTGGCACGGACCGCATGCTGAACATGCCCTCCAACCGCACGCGCCCAGAGTGACGAACCAGATCTTCAGCCCGAGACCCTTCAGCGTGCCCGGAGAGGTGGAGCCACTCAGTGTCCGAGACACATATGTAGCTCGTTACCTCGCGAGCCCACAGGACTCCGTCGTGCCGAGAGACAGCACATCGAAGCCGTTCAGCCAATTTATGCCGTTGCGGACGCGAACAAGCCATGTTGCATCTGGACGTCTTGTGGATCGGGTGCGCGACGGCAGCATGGTCGGATCATCTGATCGACGTGCTTCGCTGCGGAGTGTGATCTTCGGGGGTGCGAGATGGATGGCGAATGGGCGCCGTTCACTTTTCTCAGCAGACTGCGGAAAGAGACTCGGGAGGAGTTTCTCCGGCAAGGGATCAAGAAGATCTATTCGCCTCACGCACCCCTCCTGCAACAGGGTGACTCAAGCCGGCATGTCTTGCTGATCACCAATGGCGTCGTCAAGGTGGTCGCGAGCGCCGAGAACGGGCACGACGTGCTCCTTGCCGTTCGGCTAGCGGGTGATCTTGTGGGTGAGATGGCGGCCTTTGAGGAACTCCCTCGGTCTGGAACAGTAGTGGCCTGCAGCGAGGTAACCGTACAAATCATCCAGTTGAACGTCCTCGAAGATCTTCTCCGGCGTCACCCAGACGCAATGAGGGCCATCCTGCGTATGTTGTCTGCGCGACTGCGCTGGGCGAATAGCCGCAGGCTCGACTACAAGGCGTACGACGCCGCCACTCGCTTCGCCCGTGTGCTGGCCGAGTTGGGACAGGTATACGCGCAGCCTGTGCGCTCTGGAGACGCTGAAGAATGCGTCCTTGGTGTCACGCTGACCCAGCGGGAACTGGCATCACTGGCTGGCCTCGCGTTGCCCACGGCTGAAAAATGCCTTGCCGCTCTGACGGCGCAGGGACTCGTGCGGCGCAGTTACCGAGTGATCGCCATCTGTAACGTACCGAAGTTGCTTGAGATCGCCAAAATGGATGGCGAGAATCCGTACTGGTAGGGAGTTTGGTCTGCTCGACTCTTCTAACCTCTGGACAGCGCATCGCGGGCATTGCCTGCTGAGAGAGGAAGATCAAGTGGTCGAGTGGTCCGGATTTCTACCTTGTACGTGCATTGCTGTGGACGCGCAGTCCTACGGATGCAGGAACGACCGAACGCAGTCCGAAATGCAACATGACCTACTCAAAATTCTGGACAGCGCGGCCAGGAGCGCAGGACTGGACCGTTCGCAATGGCAGACACAGCCCAAGGGTGACGAGCAACTGACCGTCCTGCCCATGAACGGCGACGAACCCCGCCTGGTCGATGACTACTTTAGGCATCTGACGTTCGAGCTCCAGCACTACAACGGGCAGCGGACAGAGACAGCCCGCATGCGGCTGCGCGCCGCCGTGCACCACGGGCTCGTCGAGCTGGCCGACAACGGGTTCGCCGGAACCGCGGTCGTGGTTACTGCACGGCTGCTCAACTCTCGCCCTCTATACGGCGCGTTGGCAGAGCATCCCACCGCAGACCTTGCGCTCATGCTGTCCGACGACGTTTTTCGCGCCACCGTGCTCGGCGGCCACACCACGCTGCGGTCAACAGACTTCAGTCGTGTCGCTGTCAAGGAGAAGGAGTATGAGTCCATCGCCTGGCTGACGGTACCTGCGATCGACATGATGACGTCTGTCGACGACGGAGAAGGAACGCCTGTCGGCCGGTCATGGCGCGTCCCTACTGACCTGTCGAAGTCTGCGACTGAGGCCGATGGTGACCTCCGTACTGCGAACACCGGCGACAGCGCGACCATGCGGAATAGCTACCGTGCGGACAAGATCAGCGTCACCAATATGACCGGGCCGGTGGATGCACGGAAGGCCGTGTTTGGTTTCGGGAACACGGATGTCTGACCACAACGACGCCCTGGGCCAGTCGGGTCGCGATGACGATTCCGACGTACCGCCGGTCCCTCCGGTTCCGCCGATCGACAAAGACGAACCGCCGTCCCCGGGAGGCGGAGGAACTGATGAAGGAGCGGTGGAGGACCCCGCGCAGGGTTCCGACGAGCGGGACGCGCAATCCCGGATCCGAGAAGAGCGCCGGGCGGCCGCGGATGCCGAAAGGCAGGAGGACGGAAAGGGGTACGACGACCTTCGGATTGTTCAGCAACGCGTCTACAACAACTTCTACGCCTCCGTCGATGCCTCCGGGGCAGCCTTCGGGTTCGCCGCGGGGTCGAGGACCGGGCGTGCTCCGGGAATCGTGGAGCCCCACGCGGTGGAAGAGGCACTACGGTTCTACCTCCGGCCCCAGATGTGCTTCGACGAGGCGCTCGCCAAACTCCGCAAAGATTCCCTCGTCGTCTTGACCGGCCAAGAGGGATGTGGTCGTGGCGCAGGCGCATTTGCCCTGCTCAGGGAGGTTGCCGGCCTCAGCGTAAAACTGCGCAGCCTGTCCCCGGCGAATGCGCTGGCCGACCTGGCCTGTACGTCGGCCATTGAGGCGGGCCATGCGTACGTTATTCGTGACTACGTGGGCGAGACGAACGTCGAGGCTGTGCAGACGTACGACATTGGGCGACTGAGCGAGGAACTACGCCGCAAAGGTGCATTCCTGGTGGTCTCAGCGGACCTCTCGGCCCTACGGCGTCTCGCTCTCAGTGATTACTGCGTACCCTGGCGCAATCCCGATGGTGCGGAATTATTTCAGTTCTGCCGCCAGCGAATGCCACCAGTCGAGATCGATCCGGATATGGAGAAGGAACTGCTGGCGAGCGCCGCTGACCAGCGGCGCCCGGCCGTTGTTGTTGCTGCGGCGACAGCCCTCGCCCAGAGCCCCCATAAGGCTATCGAGGCACTCCGGGACGGGGAAAGCGAGATCGTCCAGGACTGGTTCGCGGCCAAGCCATCCGCGGACGACCTGCTCCCCATGGCTGCCCTCGCCTTCCTCGAAGGAGTCCCTGAACGGATCTTTGAAGGGGCATGTGCCCTGCTCATCGCACATATGCGGAACTGGGAGCTCAACGGCGAGACGCTGATCGCCGAGCCGGAGGCAGTCACGACTTTGCCGCCGCACGGTGCAGGCTTCGAACAGTCCCGCGCTCGCTGGAAGGAGCGGGCGGTCGGTCTGGTTCACGTGGAACATAGGCCGAGCCCTGGCCAGGACGCTACCCGCAGCGAACGCCGCCTTGTCTTCACCACGCCACGCATTCGTGACCTCGTCATTGGCGAACTGCACGGCTTGTACGGGTACAAGCTGTGGTATCCGCTGCGGCAATGGCTGATCGACCTGTCCCGGCTACCCGATCTGGACGCCCGTACGGAGGTCGCCCGCGGCACAGCCATACTCGCCCGGTATGCGCTGACCGAGGTCGAGGAGCAATTTCTGCGGAGCTGGGCCGAAGGGGTCACGAGCCAACGTGTCACCGCTGCGCTCACCCTGCAGTTCATGTGCGAGACCGAGCACCTCGCCCCTCAAGCGCTGAACATTGCGCTGCGCTGGGCTGACAACAATGGGCCCGGTCGGGCCGTCACCACGGCCATGGCGCTGACTGGCGAACTCGGCTCGCTCTACCGGTTGGAGGCTCTGAACTGGTGCTGGTTCCTGACCGGGCGCGGGGAGCGCATAGCCTTCGCTGCACGTCGTTCCCTGGTCCTGCTGTTGCAGACCGCCGAACAGGAACCTGACCGGGCCCTGCTCACCCTGCGATACGTGCGCACCCGCCTTGCCTCGACCAATATGCGGTCCAAGGAACGCGTCGATGCACTGCGGTCGGTCGTCCAACTCCTCGAAGCCGAGCGGCTGGAGGAACCTGTGCCCGTCGTTGCCACGCTATTGCGTCAGAACACCGACAACTGCCGTCACCTGGGCGCTTTGTGGGCGGCAGCGCTCTTCAGTAGCTTCCGTCGCCGTGCGGTGCGGGCTCTGTGCCGGGCTCTAGTGCACCTGAGCGCGGACCTTGGCGCCACAGATGCAGTCCGCCGACTTGGCGAGGCCATGAGGTCGGAGACGGATGCCCGCCAGTGGAGTGCCCTAGCTCATACGCTCTCCACCGCGCTACGAGATCCCGACTTCGCGGTGCCCGGGACCCGGCAACTTGCCGTTGTGCTGGTCGAGTCAATACGCGGACAGTCGCGTCCGGACTAGAACCGAGATGGGCCGCCCCTCTCTCACCACCCAGTCATTCTTTCCGTACAACTCTGTTCAAGGAGCCCGAAGTAAGTGAACTATCCAGTCATCGCCGAGCAGGTCTTGGACACGGTCCAGGGTAGTTGGTGGTCAAGGCGACGGCGCCGCGACGACGTGCCGGCGCTGCCACCCGGTGCGGTCTACGTATTCAGAATCGGTGGAAACTATCGGACCTTCCCTGAAGGCATGGTATTCGACCCGTTCCACCCGGACGTGCTCGATGCTTCTTCGGTCAGTCTGGTGGACACCCGGGCCCGCCTTGTGGAGGTCGAGCGCACGCTCCCCTCGGTGAGCGAGGCGGACAATTTCACTGTCCGGGCTTCCTTCACATGCCAGGTGACCGACTCGACGATCGTCGCCCGGCAAGGTGTCATCGACGTTGTCACGCCACTTCGTGCCTATCTGCTCGGTGACAGCGATCTTCCTAAGGTGAGCGCTGGGCACCGGGTCGAGGAGATCAATGCGGTTCGAGTCGAGGCAGCTCGCCGTATGACCGCTTACAGCGCTATCGTGCCGCCGCGGGTTGCTGGCATGAGCGTGGAGTTCGTGAGCGCCGAGGTGAGTACGGTGGAAAGTCTGCGCATCTGGGAGGAGAAGGTGCGCGACGCACATCGCAACGGCCAGCTCAGCCGGTTTCAGATCGACCTGGAGACCCAGAACGCCTCACGCATTGCCGAGGTGCTGTCACAGGGGTCCGACCACGTGGACGCTTTCGGCATAGCACGTCACGAGATTGACGTTCCCCAGGCCGCGGCACGCATCCACCGGACACTGGAGGAACAAGAAGCCCGTCGCCACGCTGAGGCCTCCGCAGCCCAGGCACACGCACAACAACAGGAGGTGGCCGAGGCGCAGATGCGGCGCGACATGGTGCTGACCCTGCTTCGCCAGATGGGAGCCGCTGACAACTTCGTGGACTACCAACAGGTTCTCGAACAGGTCCTGCGGGACACCGGCCGACGCACTGGTATCAGCCCCGGGGTGGACGTGCCCATGGTGGAGTCGGCATCCCCCGCCAAGCCTGGGGCGGCGTCGCGCGAACACCCCGGCGCACCCAAGGACCGCCGCGAGGGCTTCATCCAGAACGAGGAAGATCTCCTTGACTGAACACCGAGGCCGCCCTGTGGGAATCGCGCGGTCATTTCGTCGACCCAGTGACCTTGCTGTCTGGCTGCGTACCCTGAGCGGTGTCAGTGAGGCGCTCCTGGAGCGGACACCACACGAACGCAGCAAATACACCGCACTCGGGGGAGTGGTACTCGGAACCTCCGTCATAGCAGCGTTCTCCATGTGGAATTTCGCCACGGAGTCCCTTGGCAGGATATCCGTCCTGGCTGCGATTCCGACCGTGATCTGGATGCTTTTCATCCTCAATCTCGACCGCCTGCTGGTCACCCCACAGCCGAACGCACGTCGACAGGCCGGGCCTCTCGTCCTGCGTCTGCTGATCGCCATGATGCTCGGTGTTGTCATTGCTGAACCCCTGGTGCTGAGGATCTTTGCGACAGCCGTAGAGGAACACGTTGCAGAGGGGCGCATCGATGCCGTAGACCGGCTTAGATCGAATCTCGTCCGCTGCAATCCCGTGCCGGACACCACCACGTCCACCACGCCGAAGGGCTGCGGCACAGAGTACGTACTGTCCTTCAGCACGACTCCGGGACAACAGGCCGACGAATTGACCACCCTACGGTCGGACGCAGGCACGCTCCAGAAGCGGGTTGACAAGGACACCACCAAACTGGAGGCGATCGACGCGGAGGTGCGCGACGAGTGCCGCCAGCTGATCCGCATCGCTGCCACCGGCCTGTATCAGCGGACCTCAGAATGTCTCCGGTTGCGTGCGAAGGCGCAGGAATACCGCACCACACACCACACCGAGGAGAACGAGACCCGGTTGGCCGGTATGAACAACCGCATCGAAGCTCTGGACAAGCAGCTGTCCACCGCACGTGGCGACTTCTCCAAGGCACGCAACGTCGCCATCGCGGAGCGGATCGCCGACGAACGCTCAAAGCAGAAAGAAGTCGGCGTACTGGAGCGCATCCGAGCGCTGGATGAACTTGCCAGCCGCAACAATGTGGTCTTCGTGGGTATCTGGATGATCCGGCTACTCTTCGTCCTCCTTGACATGCTTCCCGTGATGGTGAAGTTTCTCGGTCGCGAAAACTCCTACGAGCAGATGCTCACTATCCACAGCAACAGCGCCGTTCGGATCTACTCTGAGCAGATGCGCCTCGCCGAACGCCGTGCCTTGGCCGACTTCGAGATCGCTCAGGATGCCATCGAGCAGGAGATCCGGCGCAATCGCGCGGAATCGGAAGCGGCTCTGCGCGAGCACACGGCAGCGATGAATATCCGCGTCCGGCAGGCAGTGAACACGCTGGAAGATGAACTCCGCCGGACGTTCAGCGCCTGACGAGAAATTCTTCAGGACAGCTGGCTACTGACGTACGGTAAGTCGGACACGGCGGTCACCCCGGTCACACACCGGGGTGATCCTGTCCGCGGTAAACACAGCCACTATCGAAGGGAGAAAATGACTACCGAGGAGGGAGTAACGGAGCCTGTTCGTGACGCCGAGCTGGCCCGCACTCTACTGGTTGAGGCGCGCGAGGAACTACTGAAGGCAGACAACAAGGCTGGTTTTCTCCTGGCGACCCTGGGGGCCATGTTCACCGCGCTACTCGGTGCCATATGCGGCGGCATCATCGAACCGCATCGGTACGACGTGATCTCGCAAGTCCTGTTGTGGGTAGGCTGCTTCTCCTGTCTCATGTCCCTCGTCCTGCTCGGCCTGGCCATGACCCCCCGCGTCGGTCGGCCCCACAGCTCTCGTGTGCACTATTTCGGCGACGTGAGTGCAACGGATTCCGTTTTCTGTCTGGAGGAGGTCATACGTCGTACTGACCCTCTGAACCGCGATCTCAACCAGCTGGCAGTCTTATCTCGTACGGTTTGGATCAAGTACCGCTGCATCCGCCACGCGCTGTCGTGCAGTGCTGCTTTCGTTGTTCTGACCTTGCTGGGCATCGCGACGGGCTCGTAAGAAGCTGTTGTCTTTAGGACGTGACTGCCGGGTCTCCACTGGTTGGGCATGGGGTCCATACCAATACCTCACTCGCCGCACCGGTCGGCGTTTGAGTTGGACGCTGGCGGCGATAACCGGCACCGGCCTGGTCGCCTAGCGCGAGGTGGTCGGCAAGTCCAACGAAATCACCCATCTTGCGGCCCCCTCATGCTTGTCGACCTCGCCCTGATCGACACCCTGCTTGCCTTCGACGCTCTGCACTCCCAAACCACTCATGCGATTTCCTCGTGGAGGACAAGGAGGCCGACTACATCGCCGTGATCAAGGTAAACCAGCCGCTGCTACACCAGCGGTTGAAGCGTTTGCCCTGGCTGGACGTGCCGTTGCTGGGCAAGGCCCGCGCTACCGCGCACGGTCGCGAAGAAAACCGCCGGGTCAAGACCGTCACCGCGGCCGACATTGCCCGCCGTCAGAGCTCTCCGCCTGGCCGGACACATCAGCATTGCCGCCGGCCTGCGCCACCATGCACGCCACGCCACCTGCCCCCTGGTCATCCTCGGCTTCACGTGATCAAGCCAGACAGACCCGTTGAACGACGCCGCCCGTGTGGTCGAGCACAGCGGAAGCCTGACCATCGGCGACCAGTTCTGCAGAGCTTGGCTCTTCCCCAGCGCAGCAAGCTCTTCACGAAAGAGTACGGTTCCTGGCTCCACCCTGGGACCGTCTCGGAAACGTTACGCCGGATCCTTGCCACGACCGCGCTTCCGCCCATCACCTTGCGGGACCTACGACACGTCTCCGCCACGCTCACGCACGGAAGCGGCGGTGACATCCACGCCGTGAAGGAGATGCTCCTCCGGCACTCCACCATCACGCTGACCTCGGACACACGTACACGAGTCTGCTCCCTGAGCTGGGCCGTGACATCGCGGAGAAGGCAGCGAAGCTGATCCCTCGGTCGCGTCGGGGCAGCCGCCGATTCGTCCGCCCAAGCCGCAGCTGACCCGCAGGCCACGGCCACATCCGCTCACGCACGAGCCCGAAAACGAAGCAGCGCCCGACCCGACTGAAGTCGACTCAGGCGCTGCGTAGCAGGTCAGAGCCCATATCCTCCGCCCGCCACCGGTAGGCCGTGTGGGACTCGAACCCACAACCAATGGATTAAAAGACGAGTCGGAGTCGTGATGGGGGAGTCCGGGCGATGACTGCCCATGCCGTCTGCGCAGGTGAGGGGCGCCGGACCGGGTTCACGATCACGGACCATGATGACCCGTCCGGAGGCATCCGGGCTCACGTCGGGCTCACGTCGTACACACCCTGACCTGCATAAGAGATGTGCCCCGGCGGCTCCTGCGCGCCGGGGCGTCATCGTCTGCGCAGCAAGTTCACGACCTGCCGTAGGGATGGGTACCGTTCTTAGGGACGAGCCGAACGGATGGAGCCCCGATGCGCTGCCGACCGCTTGAGCACAGCAGGCCCGCCGCGATCTGGGGGGTGCGCTGATGTTGGAGGAAGCCGAGGAGATCGGCCGCCGTGCGCGGCGGGCACGCCTGCGGTTGGGCATGCCACAGGCTGACCTCGCGGCAGCCCTGGGCAAGACTCAGGGCTGGGTGTCCAAGATGGAGCGCGGTCAGATCGAGATAGACCGTGTGGGCCTGCTCAACCTGCTCGCCGCTGAGCTGCACGTGCATCCCAATGACCTGATCGGGCGACCGTACAACAGCTCGCCAGAGGAGAATCAATGGCAGGTTGCCGTGTCGTCCATCCTGCGCGAGTTGCGACGGTACGACCTCGCCCCCGTGTTCGACGGCACCCCGCGGCCAGCTAGTCAGCTCTGGCGGGAGGCAACCCGACTTCACCGCCTGCGCGACGCCGCGGCGAACGTCGCGATCGTGCAGGCGCTCCCCGACCTATTCCGAGAGGCCCGCGCCCTCGCCGACGTGTCCACCGGTCACGCGCGCGAGGAAGCGTTCGCCATCTACGCCGTGTGCTGCAAGTTCGCCCACACGGCCGCGCACGCCCTCGGACACCCCGAGTTGGTCGCCATGGCCTGCGAACGGGCCGCGTGGTCGGCCCGCCTGTCCGGCGACGCCGTCATGCCAGCCGTGGCGGACTGGATGCGCGTATGGGACATGTGGGCAACCGCGGATTGGCCGGACGCGATCGCCCTTTCTGATCGGGCCATTGGCAGCGTCCAGCAGGGGTACGACCGGGGCGAGCCGCTCGCCGTGCGCGCGTGGGGCTCTCTCCAGCTCCGTGCGGCAGTGTCCGCAGCAAGAGGCGGGCATGCCGCGGAAGCCGAGGACCGCATCGAGCACGCGAGGACGGCCGCCGACCGGTTGGGCGCGTACCTCGGTCCCCCGGTCTACGACCGGCATTCGCTCACGTTCTCACCCGGCAACGTCCAGATCCACGCAATCAGCGTCGCACTGGAGATGCGCGAGCAGCGCAAGGCACTGGCCATAAACCGGCGCACCTCCCGGGACCTGGTCGCCGCGCTCCCCAACTCTCGGCAAGGGCACCATCACATGGACCTCGCCCGGGCGTGGCTGTGGGACGGAAACCGCGACAAGGCGTTGAAGGAACTGGAGACCGCCGAGCGCATCGCGCCGCAGCTCATCCGCAACCACCCCATTGCCCGCTCCACGCTGCGCAGCATCGTCTACGCCGAGCGCGCCGTGACACGCGAGAAGCTGCGGCGCATGTCCGACCGCTTCCACCTGGACGGATGAGAGTCGTATTCCTCCGATTCATATTGGGCCTCTGAAGCGCTCCTAGTTTCAAGGGCATGACAGGACGAGCGACCTCTCATACTCCGTCTCAAGGTGCCGGGTTAGGCACCGCAGTCCCGTTCCATCCGCGGCTCGGCGACCTCGCCCGTGATACCGCCCGCGATGGGCGGATCGGGGTGGTGGTCGCTCTGCCCCGCCCTGGCACGACGACCTACCATCTGCGCCCGCCCGGCGGTGGTGACGAGTGGTCCGCCCCCGCCGACGGCACGACCCTGCAACCGGTCCCTGCACAGGTCACCCATGTCACACCCGCAAAACGGGATGTGGCCTACGACCACCGCACGCAGCAGGGCGCCATGCCCGTCGTAGTGCACTACGACGACGGCGGTACGAGTGAGGGCGTCCTATTCCTCACGCCCGGTCAACTGGAGCTGTACGCACACCAGGTCGAACGGATTCTTGAACTGCGCAAGCAGGCCCAAGGGGGCGCAGCATGAGCTCCCGCCATGTCCGGCCGCACCTCGTCGCGTTCGAGCGGCAGCAGGAAGAGACGCGGCGGCGGGCGCTGCTGCTCGCTGTGCACGGCATCGACATCGGGCCGCGGGTCATCCACGGCGTGCGGGTGGCGGGATGAACGAGACTCCGGCGCCCGCCCCGCAGCAGGGAGCGCAGACGGCAGGCAGCGGGGACAGTGCGGCGCGCAGGATGTTCCGGTTCAGGGAACACACCCTCGGCCCGGACCGTCGGCCGGAAGCCGCCCCGGTGACGTACGAGATGGACTGTGCCTCGTGCTTCGCGTACGGGCCCGTCTCGACAGACGCCCACGGACGGCACCGCGTGGGCCCTGCAACACCTGAAGGACCAACCCGGATCATCTCGACTACCGGGAGCACATCACCCGCCCCTACCGTGCCGAACCCGGGGCGTGGCTATGAGCGGCGCGCATACGGTCCTCACCGGCGCCGAGTGGGTACTCAGAACGGTCAGCGGCCCCGGCGGGCGGAATGCCGTCTACGGCGCGCAGTGCACCACCTGCCGGGAAACGTCCGGGCAGGGCGCCGACGTGGCGCTCTCCGTCGGAGCGTGGGCGGTCGAGCACACCCGCGCCAACCCGGAACACCGCAGCTACGTGTCCATCGTGCGCACACAGTGGCGCGTCGACCCCGACACCACCCCGCCCGCCTCCACACCGGTCCCCGTCCACACCGGCCAGCCGGACCCCGCGGATGCGGCCTGCGAACCGGTACCGGCCGAAACTGGCAGCAGCCAGCCGCCGCACCGGCCCGCCCGCCATGCCGCCGCACGCGCCGAAACGGCGCCGTGCGGTCGCCTGCCTGGCTCACGCGCACAGGCGCGTTCATCAGCCGGTCGGCCGGACCGCTGTACCTCGCGGGACTGTGCACCACCCTCGGCGCCGTCCTCGGCGCAGTGCTTTTCCTCGGAAAGAGCTGACCGGTTATGCCGTGCGATCACAAAGAGCTGGACCCGAAAACAAAGAAATGCAAGAAATGCAAACAACAGATCTACCCCGCACTACAAGAGAGCAGCGAGAAGAAATGACGCAGGCGAGCACAAGCGATATGCGGCACACGGCGGCAGGGAAACTACGGGACGCCGAGCGGGCACGTGATGAACTGAGTGCGGCGCTGCGCAGCGCTGGAATCGTGTTGCCCTCCCTGGGCGTGGAGCCCATGGCCTACGGCGACGAAGAACCGCGCCCGCTGGTGGAACTGGGGCGCTGCACAGTCCCCGTCGCCCGCAGGCTCACTGCCGCACTCCGCAACGGTGCTGGTGCGACCGAGGCGGGTCCATTCCCCGGGGCAGACGCGGACGCGACATGACGTCAGGTGCACGCAGAAAGGCACACGCGCACGGTACGGGCAGTCTGACGTTCGTCGGCAGTACGGAAGAGATCCGCATCGGTGCGGTTGTCGTGGACCGCTACAGCGACCTACCGGGAACAGTGCAGAACATCGATGGCCGCTACGTCAGAGTAGAGCGGCCCTCCGGGCGCGTCTGGGAGTTCTATTACCGAAGGCTGCGCCCGGCCACAGACTACGAAAAACACCAGCTCACCGCACTCGACAGACTGCACCGCCAGCAACGGCGGGGACCAGCGTAAACACGTCACGCCTCGCAGAAATGGAATCATGGGCACAGCACCTCTCCCCCCATTACGAAAATACGAGCCATACCAGATCCTTTCCCCCGAAGAAAGAGAACAACTCGGCAAGGACCTGCGTGCCCATTACGAACACGGGGCATCCTTGCGGAACCTCGCAAAGAAAACCGGCCGGGGACACGCAACTATCCGCGTACTACTGCAACAGAGCGGCACCACGATGCGCCCGCCCGGCATCACCAGCCCCCGCCAAACCCAATGGCTGCATGCCGCCCCCGGCAAAACGAGCACTTCCTGACCACACACGGACACGGCCCGGCCTCCTGATTGGAGTGCCGGGCCGTTGCTCTGTCCGACGCATGCACGGCCCCTGATGACCCTGAAAAGCCGGGAAATGGGCACGCATGGGCGGGATGGCTATGACGATGCGGTCAGAATGCCACTCCGGGCAGGGGACACCCCGCTGGAAGACATCTACCTGCTGCGAGAGATTGTCAGCGCTCCGTGCTACCCGCGCGCACGCGCGTGTGCGAGACGCGACCGGTCGCGGACGGACGTTCCAGCGCCCCAGATGACAGCGAAGATGACGAAGGTGACAGCTCTCTCTGCCCTGTCGCCTTCGTCATCTTGGCGTCGCCTTCAGGGCGCGGCTACTCGACGATGCGCCACACCCAACCACCGTCGAACCCTGCCTTCTGCGGCCTGATCCGGGCTTTGGCCTTGCATCTTCGGAGCGTGTGTTTCTCGAATCCCGCCTGTGCTGCGGCCTTGAACAGGTCTCCCGCGGTTGCCTCGCCGCCTTGCCGCGTCAGGTAGTCGCGCAGCCAGGCAACGGCCTCCTCGCGTTCGCCACGGTCTTCGGATGTCGTGCCCGAGTCGGCGAGGACGTCGCCCACACTCTGTGCCGTCTCACCGGTGAACTCGACACAGCCGACGGACGATGGCCCGTCCTCGGTTTCGATCTCCGTATTGCGTACCACGTAGGTGAGCGACGGGATATCGAGACGGCCCAGATTGTTCTTCTCCTGCGACAGGATCACGGTCCCGTCCTCGCTGTCCGGATCGCGAGCCATGGCGATCACGGCACGCGCGGTGGCCGCGAAGGCCCGCGAACCGAGGATGAGGGAGAGGGGGTCGGTCGAGCTGCCCTTGCCGAAGTGCACCAAGCCGAGGACTGCGGCGCTCGCCTGGTCGGCGATCTGCCCCAGAGGTTCAAGCGCGGAGCGAACCTCGCGGTCCCGGTGGGTGTCGATCGCCCCGTTGAGCGCCGACACCAACGGGTCGACGACCAGAAGACCGACGTCGTACGCCCGCATCTCCTTGCCGAGCGTGCTGGTATCGGCGGGCAGGGTCAGCGGCGCGGCGACGCCTGGCCGTTCCTCCTCCACCACGTCGATACGGAACGTCCGCTCAAGATCCGCCCCGGCGGCAACCAGGCGCGGTGCGACGGTTCGCTCCCACGAGTCCTCAGACGCGGCGTAGAAGACCGAGCGCGGGCGCCCGAAGTGCGCGCCCGGCAGAGTCCCGCGGGTGACCTGTGCGGCCAGCCAGGCGGCCGAGGACGTCGCACGGCTCGTTCCCCGGGCGGCTCACGGTACCGCCGGGCTCACTTCGGGCTCACATGGCGCCCCGAACGGCACCGGAAACGGCCGAGCGCCCCGCCCGGTGAAGCCAGGCAAGGCGCTCAAGCGCAGGTCAGACGGGGTTTCCGCTGACCCTCATGCGGTAGGCCGTGTGGGACTTGAACCCACAACCAATGGATTAAAAGTCCACTGCTCTGCCAATTGAGCTAACGGCCCGCAACCCGCAGCATAGCGGGCCACCGCCGGCGTACCGCGCCCGTCCCCCGCGGGTGCTGGGCAAACACCCGGTAGGCCGAGGCTGCCGTGCGGTTCGCTGGTACGGGTGGTGCGCTCGTACGGTGCGTGACGGCAGATACAGCCGTACGGGTCGTGCCCACAGCCGGCACCGACGTGCGGTACCGCCTGCGACCGCCCCGCCGTGCGGTCTATGCCGTCTGCCATCTTGGCACCCGCGCGCACGCGCGCGCCTGCGACTTTCCGGTTTCCGGTTTCCGGTCAGCAGATTCGGATGACCGCTCACCCGGCCCACTCCCTCGTCCTTGATCGCAATCGACCACTTCGGCCTCTACCCCGATCACCCTCAATCAGCCCTGATCAACGCATGTCCAACAGCTCTCCAAGTTACGTTGCACGGCCGACGGGCGGGCGGGGGGACGGGCATGCTGGGGCCATGGCTGAGTGCGGCGCACAGGAGGAACACGGTGGCTCCGGGGAGCGCGTCCCCGGGGGCGGCTCCGAGCGAGGTCCGGGGGAGTACCGGAAGGTCAGAGTGGTGGTCCAGGAGGACTTTCCGACGGCGGCCATCGCCGACCTGGAGGCATGGGAGGCCAGGGAGCGCTATCCGGACCTGCTGGCCGGCGGCGGGCCGCTGTTCCTGCCGGTGCAGGAGCTTGTGTCCGGTGGCTGGGAGGTGCTGAGCGGCGCCGACAGCGCTCCGCAGAGCGCGCGCGACGGCCTGGGCATGCTCTTCCGTGAGCGTGCGCAGCAGGCCGGACAGCGTGGTGACACCGCCGCCCAGCAGGAGTGGCTGCGGGCCGCGGAGCGGCTCGACTGGGAGGCGCTGGACGAGTTGCGGGTGTGCGGCAGCCGGTTCCGCGTGGCGCGGGCCGAGCAGTTCATCCGAATGGGCCCGTCGGGGCCCGAGCTGCCGCGCCCGTCGGACCCTGACCCGACGGAGGTCGGCCAGTCCCACCGGATGGCAAGCCCGACGCGCGGTTTCGTGATCGACCCGACCGTGGGCACGGGGCTCTCCGAGAGCGTCCTGCGCGTCGAGCTGCTGTCACTGGTGCGCAAGGCGGGCACGGTGCCCGACGAGGTCCGCGTCGACTCGCGGCGTGCGGCGCGTACGCATCCGGCCGGGGTGCTGCTGCCCGCCGAGTTCATGACCGCCGAGTTCCGCGACGGGCAGTGGGGGCCCACGGCCGGATCCAGTTCCTCCCCGCAGGGCACCCGGGACGCCCTGGCGATGTATCTGCGCGTCCTCGCACCCGTGATGGAACGCCTCACCGTCGAGCAGCGCGCCGTCTACGCACGCGCCGCCGACCGGCTCGACGCCGAGCGCTGCGACGAACTGGAGATCGCCGGTTGCCCCACGCGCGTGGTCCGGGTCGAGCGCCTGGTGCGCATCGGACCTGACGGACCCGAAGGCCCGCGCCCCTCCGACCCCGACCCGGACCCGCCCCCCGCCCTGCACACCCAGCAACTACGCGAACAAGGCCTCCTCCAGGACGAGGACGCCACCGGCGAGCCCGGCGCCACCACTCGCGAACCCTCTCCCGAAGTGCGCGAACTGGCCGAACTCTTCGAGCAGGAGAACCGCCGCGCCGAACACGCCGAGCGGGAACGCCACCGCAGGAAGGGCCGCGGAAGCAGAGCCTGACACCGCGCGCCGTCCGCGCGCCTACGTCTAGGCCTCTGCCTCCGCCTCCGTCTCTGCTACCTCAACCGCTACCTCCGACGCTCTCGCCCGGGCAGCCGCGCGGGCGAGAGCGCGGGCGTGCTCCGGGTTGAGGAACCAGTGGCGTGCCGACGCCAGCCACCACGTCGCCGCGAAGCCGAGGACGACGAGCACCGCGACGGGGGCGTAGTTGAACGTGGACCAGGTCACCGGTGACACCTGCGGCAGCATGAACAGCACCGTGATGACCACGACCCACAGCACCGCGACGATCCCCACCGGACGCGACCAGCGGCCAAGATGCCAGGGCCCCGGCTCGAAACCGTCGCCCTTGCGCAGCCGCAGCAGCGTCGGGATGACGTAGGCGATGTAGAGCCCGATCACCGCGATCGACGTCACCGCCGCATACGCCGTCACGTTGATCAGATACGGCAGCCCGAGGACCAGCGCCCCCACGGTCGCCAGCCATACCGCGGCGACAGGCGTACGGCTGCGGGCGCTGACCGTGTGCCACAGACGTGAGTACGGCAGCGCTCCGTCCCGTGAGAAGGCGTAGATCATCCGGCTGTTGGCGGTGACGGACGCCATGCCGCAGAAGAGCTGCGCGCCGATCACGACCAGCAGCAGCAGCTTTCCGGCGGTGGCGCCCAGCGCGTCGAGCAGGATCTGCGCGGGCGGCGCTCCGGTCGGCGAGGCGAGCTCACTGCTGTACGACTGGATGGCGAACGTGAAGCCGAGCAGCAGTACGAAACCGGCCACCCACGACGTCCAGATGGAGCGCACGATCCCCTTCGGTCCCGCCGTCGACGCGTCGTGCGTCTCCTCCGTCATATGCGCGGACGCGTCGTAGCCGGTGAACGTGTACTGGGCCATCAGCAGTCCGATCAGCACCACGTAGACGCCGCTGCCCCAGCCCGTGTTGTTCACGAAGTGCGTGAAGACGAACGACGCCGACTGATGGCGGTCGGGCGTGAAGGCCAGCGCGGCGACGATCACCGCGACGCCCAGCACGTGCCACCACACGCTGACACTGTTCAACAGGCCCACGATCCGTACGCCGAAGGTGTTCAGCAGGCCGTGCAGCAGGAGTATCCCGGCGAAGAGCAGGATCGTACGGCCGGGCGTCACCGTGAAGTCGCACTGCAGATTCAGGTACGCGCCGAGGAACGAGGCCGCGCCGAAGTCGATTCCGGCAGTCACCGCGACCTGCCCGAGGACGTTGAACCAGCCCGTGAACCACGCCCAGGCGGCGGCCGTGCGGGACGGGGCGAGGCGGTGCGCCCAGAAGTACAGCCCGGCCGACGTCGGATAGGCGGAGCAGATTTCGGCCATCGCAAGGCCGACGAAGAGCGTCATCAGGCCGACGCCGACCCATCCCCAGATGATCAGGGCGGGGCCGCCGGTGTTCATGCCGAAGAGGTAGAGGGTCAGGCAACCGGAGAGGACCGAGATGATCGTGAACGAGACCGCATAGTTGGAGAACGCTGACATGCGGCGCGCCAGCACCTGGGTGTAGCCGAGCTGGGCCAGGCGTTCCTCGTCGGAGGGCGCGGCGGGAACGCCGGAAGCGGCTGGTGCGGCTGGTGTGGCCGGGGCGGCTGAGGCGGTCGGGGGGCCCGCGGGAACAGGGTCATCAGCAGGGTCGGGTGTCATGCCGCTGCGATTCCCTGCCGCTGCCGGGCGTGCACGGGACACCTGTGGCCTTTTACCGAGTCGTTGCGCCGCGGATATGCGGGTGTTCCGGGTGAACTTATGGCGGGCGTCGGGCAGTCGTACGGCGGGCGTCCGGCGCGGTGCGGCGGGCGCACGGGATGCCCGCCGGACATGACAAAGCGGGCCCACCTGCACTGAGGTGGGCCCGCTTTCGCAGGTCAGAGGCGCCCGTGAGGCGCCTGCGGAACGCTGCGGCTGAACTCAGCCGTTACGCTTCCAACGGGGCTTGTCCTCCCGGCGCCGGAAGGTACCCGGGCCGCCGGCGGAACCGGTACCGGTACCACCGGAGTGGTGATCGTCGCGGCGGGCGCCGGGACGGTCGGAGCCGCCGGTGCGGTGGCCGCCCGAGGGGCGGTCGTCGCGGTGGAACGAGCGGTCACGGGTGAAGGAGTGGTCCCGGTTGAACGGGCGGTCACCACCACCACGGTGTCCCGGACGGTCGTCCCGCTGGAAGCCGCCACGGTCACCGCCCTGACGGAATCCGTCCCGGTCGTCCTTGCGGAAGCCGCCGCGCTCGTCGTCGCGCCGCTCGAAGGGACGGCCGCCACGGTCGCCGCGGTCGGAGCTGCCGTTGCGGTTGAAGCCGCCGCGCTCACCGCGGTCGGAGCCGCCGTTGCGGTTGAAGCCACCGCGGTCAGAGCCGCCATTGCGGTTGAAGCCGGGACGGTCGCCGCGGTCGGAGCCGCCGTTGCGGTTGAAGCCGGGGCGGTCCTGGTTGCGGTCGCGGTTGTCGTCCTTGCGGAAGCCACCGCGGTCGTCACGACGCTCGAAGGGACGCCCGCCGCGCTCACCGCGGTCGGAGCCGCCATTGCGGTTGAAGCCGCCACGGTCACCGCGGTCGTCACGGTCACGGCCGAAACCACCGCGCTCGTCGCGCCGTTCGAACGAACGGTTCCCGCGGTCACGGTCACCCTCGCGCCGCTCGAACGGACGCCCGCCGCGGTCGTCCTTGCGGAAGCCGCCGCGCTCGCCGTCGCGCCGCTCGAAGGGACGGCCGCCACGGTCGCCGCTGTTGCCGCTGTTGCGGTTGAAGCCGCCACGGTCGCCGCGGTCGGAGCTGCTGTTGCGGTTGAAGCCGCCACGCTCGCCGCGGTCGGAGCCGCCGTTGCGGTTGAAGCCGGGGCGGTCCTGGTTGCGGTCGCGGTTGTCGTCCTTGCGGAAGCCACCGCGGTCGTCACGACGCTCGTACGAGGAACGGGGCGCCGAAGTGCGGTCCCGGTCGTAGGACGGACGGCTGGCGGACGAACGGTGGTCCGGACGGTGGTCCGGACGGTGGTCCGGACGGTCGTCACGGGTGCCACGCTCGGGCCGCTCGGACCGCTCGTTCGCGGCCGGAGCCGTGGCGTCGCCCTGGTCGGCGTCCATCGGACCGGCCTGCCGCGGAACGGAGACCGAAGCCTCGGCCACCGGCGCACCGGCCACCACGTCCGCGGACGTACCCGTACCGGACTCGGCGGTCACGGCGGCGTCATCGGCGGCGTCGGCCGAAGCGGCGTCCGCACCGGAGCTGGCGACAGCGACAGCGTCGGCGGCAGTCGTCTCGACCGGAGCCACCACCGCGTGCTGGCCGTCACCGGCGACTACCGCGCCGTCAACCGCGGCCCGAGGGTCCTCTCCTCGCTCGCGCGCCGCGCGCTGGGTGAGGTAGTCGGCCTCGTCACGGAGCTCCGAGGCACGCCGCTGGGCGCGCTCAAGTTCCTTGGTCAGTTCGGTGACTTCGCGTTCCGCCTGCTGGGCGGCGCGGCCCGCCGACTCCGCCTGCACCTCGGTCATGGACCGGGCACCGGTGATCGCGGCGACCTCAGTTTCGAACGCGCCGCCACCGCCCACGGTGTGGCGCGAGGCGTCTACGCCCGCGTCCTCCATGAGCCGGAAGATCTGGCGCCGCTGGTGCGGCAGGGCGAGGGTGACGACGGTGCCGGAACGGCCCGCACGCGCCGTACGACCGGAACGGTGCAGGTAGTCCTTGTGGTCACCGGCCGGGTCGACGTTCAGGACGAGGTCGATGTCGTCGACGTGGATACCGCGCGCGGCGACGTCGGTGGCGACCAGCACACTGACGTAACCGTCCTTGAAGTCGGCAAGGGTGCGGGTGCGGGCGCCCTGCGTCATGCCGCCGTGCAGCGCGTCGGCGCGCACGCCCGCGTCCTGGAGCTGGCCCGCGACCCGGTCGGCGCCCATCTGGGTGCGCACGAAGATGATGGTGCGGCCCTTGCGCGCGGCGATCGCGGCGGTCACCGGCGCCTTGTCGCGCGGCTTCACGATCAGGATGTGGTGGGTCATGGTGGTGACCGCACCGGCCGACGGGTCCACCTCATGAGTGACCGGGTTGTTCAGGTACCGCTTGACGAGAGTGTCGACCTCGCGCTCCAGCGTGGCCGAGAACAGCATGCGCTGGCCGCCCTTGGGCACCTGGTCGAGCAGTTCGGTGACCTCGGGCAGGAAGCCCAGGTCGGCCATCTGGTCGGCCTCGTCGAGCACGGCGACCTGCACGCTGTCGAGGGAGCAGGCACCGCGGTTGATGATGTCCCGCAGCCGGCCCGGGGTGGCGACGAGGATGTCGACGCCGCGCTCCAGAGCGTAGATCTGGTTGGCCATCGACGTACCGCCGCAGACCACCTTCATCTTCAGCCCGAGCACGTCACCGTAGGGCTGCAGCGCGTCCGCGACCTGCATCGCGAGTTCGCGGGTCGGGGTGAGGATCACACCGCGCGGGTGCTTCTTCTGTGTGTGGCCGCCCGACAGCGTGCCGAGCAGCGGCAGGCCGAACGAGAGCGTCTTGCCGGAGCCGGTACGGCCACGGCCGAGCACGTCCTTGCCGGCCAGCGCGTCCGGGATGGTCGCGGCCTGGATGGGGAACGGGGTGGTGACACCGTTCTGGGCGAGCTTGCGGACGATGCCGTCGGGGAGGCCGAGGTCACCGAAGGTGGGGGCGGCCTCGACGTCGGCCTCGGCATCGACGTCGGCCTCGGCCTCGGCATCGACGTCGGCGGCTGCGCTGGTGTCGGCGGCATCGGCGTCGGCGTCGGCTTCGTCCACGGAGGGCGTGGGCGCGTCGGCCGGGGCGAGCACGTCGTCGGCGTCGGCGGTGACGGTGGCTTCACCGGCATCGGGAGCCTCGGTGACGGGGGGCGCTTCGACGGCACCTGCCGTCGTGTGCTCCTGGTCGTCTGCGGGCACGACGACGTGGTCAGGACTGGAAACGGACATGCGAAATGAGACCTTCCGGAGTTCTCGGCACGCGCCCAAACTCCGTGAGGTCACAAGCGACCGCCTCAATGCGGTCTTGCCACGGCAAGGGAGAGTACGCGCCACACGCGGCGCGCTTTATGTCCTCGCTCTGTGAGGAGTGCGCCGGGCAAATGGGATCAAACGATCTACCACCATACGCACCCCTCACCCCGAAAGGCAAACCACCTCCCGAGCCCCTGGTCAGCGGGCTTCTGCGGGGTGCCGGAGGCTTTCTACAGGGTGCCGGCGGCTGCTCAGGAGTGCGTGATCGGGCGGTGCGGGAGGGCGGTGCGGTGCGGTTTGACGGGCTGCCTGACCGGCCGGTTCGGCTGGGCTTGTCGGGTGCTCCGGCTGGGCTTGCGGGGTGGCCTGGCCTGGCCTTTCGGGCGGTCCGCGTGGTCGCAGGGCGGGCGGGACTGCGGCGAGTTTCACATGCCCGGCCGTGGGCGCGGCCCGTCCTGTCTGTGTGGTTGTGAGATACGGCTCATGAGCGGATGTGCCGTACCTCTCTTTCGAGTGTGCCGTGCCCCACACGGAACCGGAGTTCGCCGCGCCGTGCGAGCGTCCGTCAGCACGGCGTGTCACGCCGTAGTGCGAGCGTGTCCGTCCCGCCCGGATGCGGCGCGTCCCGCGCCGTGCGCTGCCGGGCCGCGCCGGCACCGCCGCCGAACGCGGCCACCGCCGCGCCGAACCGCTGCGGATCCCCCGGCGCCGCCGAGTCCTTGGACGGATCCATCGACGGTGCATCCGAAGAACCGACCGAAGAACCCGTCGATGAACCGGCTGATGAACCGGCTGATGAACCGGCCGATGAACCGGCCGATGAACCGGCCGATGAACCGGCTGATGAACCGGTCGTTGGGCCACCCGAAGAGGCACCGGAGCCCGCCCCCGAACCACTCGCGCCTCCCGTTGCCCCAGTTCCAGCCCCCGACGCCCCCGTTCCCCCGGACCCGCCACCGACCGCCGAGCCACCGCCGGCCCCGGCCGTCCCGCCGGACGCGTCTCCTTCGCCGCCTCCGTCCGCCGACCCACCACCATCGCCCTTCTCCTGTCCCTGTCCCTGTCCCTCTTCTCCCTTCTCTCGTCCCGCCTCCTCGCCACTGCCGTGCTTTCCGGCGTGCTTTCCGCGGTTTCCTGTCTTCCCGGCGTCCTTGGCCCCGGCCCCGTTTTGGTCCTCGTCCCGCAGCGACGAGGCGCCGCCGCTTTGGACCATGGCTCCGCCATCGGGCGCGGACCTGCCGTCCTGCTGGGCCGCGGACCGTGACGGCGGACCCGAAGAGGCCGGTCCCGTCTCGTTTTCGGCACCGGAGAAGCTCACACAGCCCGCACTCACCGCGACGGCCGCCACGGCGACGGCAAGGCGTACGAGAACGGTCGGCCGTATGTCCACGGCGGCACACGCGGACACGATCGTGGCCGAGGCGATCGTGTCCGGGACGAACTCGTCGGACACGTACTCGTTGCATACGCGGTCGGACACATGCGAAGAACGCACGGCAGTCACCTCCGGGACGCGGGCACGGATCAACCTGCTCAACTCCCGTCACCCGCAGGAGGACACGCGGCCCACCGCCCCGCGACGCCTCCTTTCGACCGGCCCGGCAGCCCGCTGCACCGACTCCGACCCGACTTCGGCTCGGACTCCGGCGCGCCGACGGGCCCTCATCCCGGACAATGGCCTTGTGCTGGAGATCACACGCGAAGCGTTTGAGGAACTGGTCAGCGATGCTCTCGACCGGATCCCTCCGGAGCTGACCCGCGTCATGGACAACGTGGCCATCTTCGTGGAGGACGAGCCGACCGCCGACGATCCTGAGCTACTGGGCCTCTACGAGGGGTCACCGCTGACCGAGCGGGGCGAGTGGTACGCCGGGATGCTGCCCGACCGGATCACGATCTATCGAGGGCCGACGCTGCGCATGTGCGCGACGCCGGAAGAGATCGTGAACGAGGTGACCACGACCGTGATTCACGAGGTGGCACACCACTTCGGCATCGACGACGCACGACTGCACGAACTGGGCTGGGGCTGACCGCCGAGCCGCCCCGCGCCGCCACCCGGGCGGACTCGCGGTCCACTGCCGTACCGCACACGTGCATATTCGTCACCGCACCCGGGCATACGCGGTGAATGGCCCGCGTACGCGCACGCGATGTCGCCCTTGTCCGCTCTCTCATCACCGCGGCCCGCCGCGTCGGCGGCGCCTTAGCCGACCGTGCCGGCCGGACCCGCCGCACCGGCAGAACCCGCAAGACCCCCGACATCGGCCTCACGAACCCCACGGACCCCACCAGCCTCACCGGCAAGGCCGCCTATCTCCGGGCCCTCACTCTCGTCTGCGTCGTCCTGTTCGGCGCCTGGCTGGGGCTGCTCACCGTCGGCAGTGTGCGTGCGCAGGTCGGGCCGATGGACACCCGGATGGCGCTGCGGCCGTCCCTCACCGGCGGCACACGGATCAACGTCTCGCCGCTCGGCGCCCTGGAACTCGACTCGCACACCGCACCCATCCGGCTCGACGTCGACGTGGACCGACTCGATCCGGAGCGCTCCGCAGAGCTGGTGAAGCACCCGGAGCGGCTGTCCGGACTCCAGGACGAGGTCGCCTCTGACGTCGAGCACGGCACGCTCGACCTGGCGGTGCGATCAAGCGCGGCCGTCGTCGTCGGCGCCACCGCGCTCGGCCTCATCGTCTACCGCCGTCCGTGCCCCGCCCTGGCGGCCGGCGGCCTCGCGCTCGCCCTGCTCGTCGCGTCCGGCGCGAGCGCCTGGGCCACCTGGAACCCGAAGTCAGTCCTGGAGCCGAAGTACTCCGGGCTGCTCAGCAGCGCCCCCTCGGTCGTCGGCAACGCCCGGAACATCGTCAGCGAATTCGACGTCTACCAGCGCGAACTTGCCCGCCTCGTCACCAATGTGACCAAGCTCTACGACGTCACCTCGACGCTCCCCGTGTACCACCCCGACCCGACCACCATCCGGGTCCTGCACGTCTCCGACATCCACCTCAACCCGGCGAGCTGGCACATCATCGCCTCGCTCGTGAAGCAGTACGGCATCGGAGTGATCGTCGACTCCGGCGACACGATGGACCACGGAACCGCCGCGGAGAACGGCTTCCTGGACCCCATCAAGGACCTGGGCGCACCGTATGTGTGGGTGCGCGGCAACCACGATTCGCTCACCACGCAGAAGTACCTGGAGCACATGAAGAACGTGCACGTGCTCGACGAGGGCCGGGCCGTCACCGCCGCCGGCCTGCGGTTCGCCGGAACGGGTGATCCGCAGTACACGCCGGACCGCTCGATCAAGCCGGCGGGCAACCCGGCCGAAGTGCTCGCGGGCGCCCAGCTCGCCTCGGCGGTGCGCGCCCAGAAGGCAGCCGGCACCCCGGTCGACGTCGCGATCGCGCACAACCCGGTGGCGGCCCGCCAGACCGACGGCACCGTCCCGCTGGTCCTCGCGGGACATATCCACCACGAAGAGACGGAGATCATGAAGCTGGGCACCCGGCTGCGCGTCGAGGGCTCGACGGGCGGCAGCGGTCTGCGCGCCGTGGAAGGGAAGTACCCGGACCCGATCGAGGTGTCCGTGCTCTACCTGGACCGGGACACCAAACGCCTCCAGGCCTGGGACGCGATCAAGCTCGGCGGCCTCGGCGAGTCCACGGCCGAGGTCAGCCGCCATCTCTCCGAGGAGAACCAGCCCGGCGCCACGCCCGCCCCGACCCCGACTCCAGCTCCGCCCCCGACACCCACTGGCACCCGCACGCCCGACACGCCGTAAGCGGGAACCCCGGCCGTGTCGGGGCCCGGGCGGCCCGGGCCGTGCCGGGGTCCGGGAGGGCCGGGCCGTGCCGGGTCACAGGGGCCCGCGGCCGTGTCGGGGTGCGAGCGCGAAACCGGCGCGACTAACACCTCGAAAACCGTTTTGGCGATCCCTCCCGCCATCCCATATGCTTCTCACGTCCCCGACGCGCTGAGAAGCGCCCAGGCGGGCCGATAGCCCTCATCGTCTAGCGGCCTAGGACGCCGCCCTTTCAAGGCGGTAGCACGGGTTCGAATCCCGTTGGGGGCACGCAATATGATGTGCGAGACTATGTCCCGCAATGCACGACGTATGTGAAGCATGGTCCTGTGGAGCAGTTTGGAGTGCTCGCCACCCTGTCAAGGTGGAGGCCGCGGGTTCAAATCCCGTCAGGACCGCTGCGGTTCCGCGTGAATCGCGTGGCTGGGTAGCTCAGTTGGTACGAGCGACCGCCTGAAAAGCGGTAGGTCGCCGGTTCGATCCCGGCCCCAGCCACCAGAGGGAGAACGTCCCGGACGGCATGCCGTCCGGGACGTTTTCGTTGCGTACTCCGGCAAAGGCATGCCCCTGGCAGCAGTCGGCCTTCAGGGTTTCGTGTGCTGACGCGGTGCTGACGTGTCAGCACCGCCCTGCCGTGATTCCTGGCTGCCGAGCCCCTCCAGCTCCCGCGCAGAACCCGTGCTGCTCCGGGAGCACGGTCACGGGAGGCGGATCGGGGCGCTCCAGACTGAGGTCTCCTGGCGGTCAGGCCCGCAGCAGGGTGATGGTCCGCCCGGACGGCGTGGTCTGCTGCGCGAAGGCGGTGCGCTCGTGGACCAGGGCGGCCTGGGGGCGGGTGTCGAAGACGACGAGGGTGCCTGTGGGCAGGTCCATGCGGTCCAGGTAGTCGTCCAGCTGTGTCAGTCCCTCGGCGAGGGGGTCGGCGCGGCCCTGGCGCCACACCTTCAGCTCCAGGGCCTCGCGCTGCACGGCCCGCGAACCGTCGGCGGCGGTGTAGGGCTGGCGGATCAGCAGGTCCACGCGGCGTCGGCCGACCCCGTACTCGCGGTCGATGAAGCCCTTCCCGTTCACGATGCGGTGCAGATACGCCATCATCACCAGCTGCGCCGCCGCCTCGGGGTAGGTGGAGCTGGTGGCCAGGATCTCGCCGTTCTCCCGCCAGAACTCGGCGAAGGAGCGCAGCAGCTTGTCCATGTCGATCCGGCCGTCCGGCAGCCGGAAGCTGCTCGGAACGTCGGTGACCACCGATTCCGTCCTGGTGCCCAGGACGCGGACGATGACCTCTTTGTAGATTGGGTTGGCCACCCGCACCGGCGAGTCCGGTGCGATCAGGCCCAGATCGCGCACGTAGGCCAGATCGTCGTCGTAGGTGTCCGCCTCCTGCGGTAGCTCACCCGTGATCAGCGGTTCGACGATGCGGCGCACCCGGTCCTCCCTCAGCCTGGCGGCCAGCGAGTCCAGATGCGTCGCCCGCGCCAGGATCAGCCGCTCCTTCGCCTGGTCCACGTGGTCGGGCGTGATCGGCTCGGACTGCGGGACCTCCATCCGCCCGGTGATCTCGTACGCCAGCGCGTTGACCAGCCACGGTTGCCCATGGGTGTAGTCGAAGGCGCGCTCCAGCGCCTCGGCCGTGAATTCCTGGCCCGTCTGCTCTGTGTGCTGCCCGTACAGCTCGCGCACCTCATGCGCGGTGAAGTCGCTCAACCGCAGCGACGCAATCTTGATGTTGAACGGGCTCGACGTCCCCAGCCTGCCCGGATCCCCGCCCGAGGCCGCCTTGTAGTCACGCACGTCCCGCAGCCCGCACAGCACCACCGAGTGCGGGAACTCCTCCCGCTCGGCGGTGAAGCCGTCCCGCAGCTGGTGCAGCACACTGCGCAGACTCTCCCCGCGCAGTGCGTCGATCTCGTCGAAGAGCAGCACCAGCGGACGAGGACAGCTCCGCGCCCACTGAGTCAGCCCCCGCTTGAGGCGGGCCCCGGGCACCGTATCGGGCCAGATGGCGGGGGGCGCGAGCTCGTCGGGAAACCAGCCGGCCTCGGCGGACTGCCGGATCCCTTCCAGGACCAGTTCCTCCGCCCGGCCGTAGTCCTCTCCAGCGGGTTCGGCGCTCTCGCAGGAGAAACGCAGCGCCGCGTACCGGCCCGAGGCCGTCAGGTCCCGGGCCAGCGCCGCCAGAGCCGTGGTCTTGCCGGTCTGCCGGGGCGCGTGCACCACGAAGTAGTGGCCCCCGTCCACCATCCCGCGGGCCTGCGGCAGCCGCTCCTGGGCCGGCAGCATGTAGTGCATCGAGGAGAGGCACGGCCCTGCCGTGTTGAAGTAGCGCACGGCACAGAAACTATCCGACAGCACCGAGCGCACCGGCAGTCCTCAGGCGTGCGAGCGGAAGCCGGCGAACGCCGCAACCCTGCCGCGACGAAACCGTCGCGCGGGAATCTGCGGGTTGCTTCCGCGGTCCGGCTTGTGGCGCGGTGCGAGGTTGCGCACCACCCCCCGCTTGCATGCGCGGGTGAAGTCCGCGGCACGGATCGAAGCCGGCGACGGTCCCGGCTCCTGCGGCCACGTCCGCCGGCACCGACCGTGCGGAACCGGGGCCAGCGGGTCGGGATCCGCGCCGAAGCAGTCCAGGTGCTCCTGGGCGAGGGAACCGGCGATTGCCGAGCAGGATGGTCGGTGGGCAGAGCGCTCAGCACCTCCCGTCCAACAGCGATCGCCTCATCCAGATCCGCCGCGACCCCGGCCCGCCCGAACCGGGACAGCATTATCTGACCTGCTGTCACCCCTCCTCGCATCTCGGGGGAACCTCAGTGGCCGGTCAGTGCGTGTCCCTGGCTGCGCGGTTCAGACGGTCACCTCGTAGCCTCCACACATGAACGGTGATCCGTCCCAGTGTCACTGCATTCTCTGCCATGACTATGGCGACCGAGACGAAGCAGACCCGGTTGATTTAAGGATCAGCCAGAATGTGCAGCAGCACGGGTGGTACATCATCATCGTTCGCGAGGACGAAACCGGTCCTGGTTTCGCCTACACGATCGGTCTGTCGCACACTTACGGTTCCCCTGAATTCGCCGTATTCGGGACCGGTATCCACGCCATGCACCGCATTCTCAACAGGCTCGGGACGGAGGCCGTCGCGGGCGTCGTACTGACTGACGGCCAGAAGCGTTATGACGTCGTCGACGGTCGTCCGGTCATGCTCAGGCGGGTCGATCTCCGCTGGTACCAGACCTTCTTCTCGCGGGCCATCGGGTTCTACCGGTGGCCTCCTTCCCCTGTGCTGCAAGTTGCGTGGCCCGACATGAATGACCACTTTCACTGGGAAGAGCAGGCCGAGGAGGAGCATAGGGAGTCACAGCCCCAGTTGTGGCTGCCACCCAGAGAGCACCCTGTCGGGACATGGACGGCCGAACTCTGATCCCCGAGGTGTTCAGCCGCGGCCATCATCAGGTGACCTGATGTCATCACGATCGCAGTCACCGTCGCGCCTCCGCTACTGAGTTCAGCTGTCCACCCGTCTGTCGTCGACGCATCCCGCTCTACCCTTCGCTTCCTGTCCGCCCAGGTGCGTCAGCACTGCCGGGAGCTCGGGGTCCGGTGGCGGCGCCCGGACGGCAGCGGAGGGGGTGGGGCAGAGAGCGGCCGCAGGGCAGCGGTTGTGGTGGGTTTTGACGGATGATGTTTGGTGGGTAGGGCGGCATCGCCACAGTCACCGTGGGGACTGCCATGCAGCTCGTTGGATGTTGAGGGGGCGCGGGATGAGGGCACAGGAGTCTCTGGGTGCGCACGATCCGGCCGAGGTAGGGCCGTACCGGCTGCTGGGAGTCCTCGGACAGGGCGGCATGGGACGGGTCTACCTGGGGCGGAGCCGGGGTGGGCGACTCGTCGCGGTGAAGGTGGTGCACCGGCATCTGGCGGCGGACGAACGGTTCCGGGCGCGGTTCGCTAGCGAGGTGGCCGTGGCGCGGCTGGTGAGCGACAAGCCGGCCCATGACCGTACCGCTCTCGTGCTCGCCGCCGATCCGGAGGCCGAGGTGCCGTGGGTGGCGACCGGCTACGTTGCGGGCAGCGATCTCGCTTATGTCGTGGAGGAGCACGGCCCCCTGCCCGAACGGACCGTGCGCGCCCTGGGCGTCGGACTGGCCAGGGCACTGGCCGACCTGCACGCACACGGGCTGGTGCACCGGGACGTCAAACCGTCCAACGTACTGCTCGCGCTCGACGGCCCGCATCTGATCGACTTCGGTATCGCCCGCGCCGCCGAAGCGGCCACCCGGCTCACCTCGACCGGCGTGGCCGTCGGCTCTCCCGGCTTCATGGCTCCCGAGCAGGTCACCGGAGAGGCGGATGTCAGCCCTGCCACGGATGTCTTCTCGCTCGGCACGGTGCTCGCCTACGCGGCCGGCGGCGAGCCGCCTTTCCCCGGCGACAGCGCCGCCCAACTGCTCTACCGCGTCGCTCACGCCGATCCGCGGCTCGACAGTGTCCCTCCGGGCCCGGTGAGGGAGATGATCTCCGCCTGTCTCACCAAGGATCCCGCCGCGCGTCCGGGCCTGCCGGAGATCGTGCGCGCCCTGGCCGGTGAGGAGGGCGCAGACGCGTTGCTGGATTCCCCCCGCTGGCTGCCCACAGCGGTCGGCCACGAAATCGGTCTCCTGGCCGTCGAGCTCCTTCAGTTGGAGTCCGATTCGACAGATCCGCAACCGCCCGTACGCACGATCGTACGGCCCCGTTCGCCCACTTTCGTGGACCCTGCACCTGGTCCCGGTCCGGAGGCAGCTGCCACAGTGACGGCGGCCGTCCAGCAGAAAACGGGCACTGAGGAGAAGCCGAAGCCGAAGGCCGAGGACAGGCCGAAGCGGAAGGCCAGGGACAAACCGGAGCCGGAGCACGGGCGGGAACGCTCGACGGCCCGGGCGAAGAAAACAAGTCCGTGGTTGGCTGTGACATTCCTGGCGCTGCTCGCTGTGGGGGGCTACAGCTTCTGGATGGTCCATGACGAGGACAAACCCGCCGCTCTCCCCGATGCCTTCATCGGAAGCTGGAGTGACGCGCAGTGGGACGACCACACGCGGCTCGACCTCCGCGCTGGCCGGGTCGGCGACGAGGTGGGTACGCTCAGCGCCGTCCTGGCCGACAGCGGCTCCGCCACGTGCCATTACCAGCTGAAACTCGATCGCTCGGACAGCGTCGGCTGGTTCGTCTCCATCGATGCCGCCCCGGTGGCCGGCGGCGGTGCTCAGTGCGGCACACCGCTGGAGGTGGACCTCCAGCAGCAGTCCACCAAAGACGAGAACGGCAATAACATCATCGCGTTCAACACCACCCCCGCTACGGACTCATCGTCTGAGCTGCTCCGCGTCGGCTGATCGGATACCGACGGCGCGGCACCGCGCGTGGCGTGCCGCGCCACGGTTTCCTGGGCTTGCGTCATCTCAGGGGACGGCTGCAGGGTGAACAGAAGCAGAACGCCGTTGACCTCGGCATCCATCCGGTGACGTTGTCGAAGCGGCTGCGCAGTGCGGCCGTCGACGACAGTATGAAGCCGGGCACCACCACGCGTGAGCTTTCGGGACTGCGTGAGGCGCGCAAGCGGATCCGGCTGCTGGAGCAGGCGAACGAGGTGCGAGCTGATGGTGACGCCCGGTGCGGCCAGCAGGGCACGCAGACGGGTGGCCTGGTCGGTGACGACCTTGACGCCGCTGCCGCCGATCTGCCGGGTGAAGTCCTCCGGCGACGTGTCCGCAAGCAGCTGCCTCCGGCGAGTGATCACCAGCTGGTTGACGATCAGCGCCATCTCGCTCATCAGGCGCGAGGAGGGCATCACCGACCGCCCCTCGTTCGCAAGGCGGCGCAGGAACTTGCGCACCTGCAGCACGCCCTCCGGGTCGAGACCATTGACCGGTTCGTCGCGCATGACGATCGCCGGGTCGCCCAGCAGCGCGGCTGCGATGCCGAGCCGCGGCCTGCTCACCCGGGTGCTTCCGCCGGAGTGCACGCGGCGCACCCGTCTGTGACGTTGAGTCCCGTACCCCTCACACACAGGAGTTACGGGAATGGAAGCACAGTCGCCCTCTTCAGGGCATCGGCTGCCGTCGACGACCGCGCCAGCGGTGACGCTCGTCAAGTCGGCAGCCGTGGCCGTACTCGCCCTCGCGCTGACCACTTTCGGCCTCAGCGGGATCGGGATACAGACGAGCTTTGCCGAAACGCGTGACGGGCGGTACGTCAGCGCCCCCGAGGCGCGCGTCAGCGCCCGCGCGTTCCATGACCAGATGCGCAAGCTCTGGGAGGACCACATCACGTGGACGCGGCTCACCATCGTGAGCTTCGCCGCGAGTCTGCCGGACCTGGCACTGACAGAGCAGCGACTGCTCCGCAACCAGGACGACATCGGTAACGCCTTCAGGCCGTTCTACGGAGACGCGGCGGCCGACCGGCTCACCGCGCTCCTGCGGGAGCACATCATCGGCGCCGCCAACCTGCTCGCCGCGGCCAAGAGCGGCGACGCGGAGAAAGTGGCGGCGGCCAAGCGCGCCTGGTACGCCAACGGGCAGGAGATCGCCGACTTCCTGAGCGAACTGAACCCGAAGAACTGGCCCCGCGGCGAAATGCGCACGATGTTCCGCCAGCACCTGGACCTGACTCTCCAGGAGGCGACGCACCGCCTCCAGGGAAACTTCGCCGCGGACATCGCGGATTACGACGAGGTGCACCGGCAGATCCTGAAGATGGCCGACATGCTGTCCGACGGGATCATCGCGCAGTTCCCCGATCGCTTCCGTACCCGGGCGCACAAGTGACCGCTGCGTGACGTCCAGGACAAAACACCCCTGCCGGTGATCACCGGCAGGGGTGTTCTCGCGAAAGCGGGTGCGGGAAGCCGCGGTGCGAAAGCATGTGCTGGCGAGTCGTGCCGGTGCGCGTCGAAGCGCGGGCCGCGGCCCGGACCGGGCAGTTCTTACGCCGAGTGAGGGAGCCCGCAGGCGCCCGAGGTCTCCATCCGATAGCGACATGGATCACCATGTGCCTGGCTACAGCGCAACGCGATATATGGGTACCCTCAAACGAACTGCATAAGTTACCGCTTGGTAAGCAAACGTGGCTTGGTGAGCGGTTCGGTCATTCGCTCGCGCAGGTTCGAGGAGCCTCCATGCAACTCGCCGCGATCATTGTGTCGCTGGTCCTCGCCGTGGTCGGCGTGGCTCTGTTCGCCAGGGCCATCGCGCAGATCTACGGCTACGTGCGGCTCGGGCAGCCGGTGCCCGCCGGGACCAGGACGGACGAACCCGCCCAGCGCACCCTCACCGTGGCCAAGGAATTCCTCGGCCACACGAGGATGAACCAGTGGGGCATCGTCGGCGTCGCGCACTGGTTCGTGGCGGTCGGCTTCTTCACCCTCGTCCTGACGCTGGTGAACGCCTTCGGACAGCTCTTCAAGGCCGACTGGGTGCTGCCGGTGATCGGAGACTGGGCGGCGTACCAGGTGTTCGTCGAGCTCATCGGCATCCTGACGACGCTCGGCATCCTCACGCTCATCACCATCCGCCAGCTCTCGAAGCCCGGCCGGGCCGGTCGCAAGTCCCGCTTCTCGGGGTCCAACTTCGGCCAGGCCTACTTCGTCGAGGCCGTGATCCTGATCATCGGCCTGGCCATCCTGACGCTGCGCGGCCTGGAAGGCGCGCTGCAGCACGTGGGTGGCTACGAGGCGTCGTACCTGATCTCGTATCCGCTGGTCGCGGGCTTCCGTGGACTCAGCCTCGGCAGCCTGCAGAACCTCGTCTACCTGGTCGCGCTGATCAAGATCGCGACGTCCTTCATCTGGATGATCACGGTCGCGCTGAAGACCGACATGGGCGTCGCCTGGCACCGTTTCCTCGCCTTCCCGAACATCTGGTTCAAGCGGGAGGCCGACGGCGGTACGGCGCTCGGCGCGCTCCAGCCCATGACGTCGGCCGGCGAGCTGATCGACTTCACCGACCCCGGTGAGGACGACGTCTTCGGCGTCAGCCAGGTCGAGCACTTCTCCTGGAAGGGCCTGCTCGACTTCTCCACCTGCACTGAATGCGGACGCTGCCAGTCCCAGTGCCCCGCCTGGAACACCGGCAAGCCGCTCTCCCCGAAACTGCTGATCATGTCGTTGCGCGACCACGCGCACGCCAAGGCGCCCTATCTGCTGGCGGGCGGCGGCAAGACCGCGGAGGGCGAGGAGAAGGCGTCCGAGGAGCAGCTCGCCGAGGTGCCCGCCGCCGCGCTCGCCGAGGCCGAGCGTCCGCTGATCGGCACCCTGGAAGACGGCGGCGTCATCGATCCGGACGTGCTGTGGTCCTGCACCACCTGCGGCGCCTGCGTCGAGCAGTGCCCGGTCGACATCGAGCACGTCGACCACATCGTCGACATGCGCCGCTACCAGGTCATGATCGAGAGCGCCTTCCCGAGCGAGGCCGGGACGATGCTCAAGAACCTGGAGAAGAAGGGCAACCCCTGGGGGCTGGCCAAGAAGCAGCGCCTTGAGTGGACTAAGGAAGTCGACTTCGAGGTGCCGGTGGTCGGCAAGGACATCGAGGACCTGACCGAGATCGACTACCTCTACTGGGTCGGCTGCGCCGGCGCCCTGGAGGACCGCGCCAAGAAGACCACCAAGGCGTTCGCCGAGCTGCTGCACATCGCGGGCGTCAAGTTCGCGATCATGGGCGGCGACGAGAAGTGCACCGGCGACTCCGCCCGCCGCCTCGGCAACGAGCCCCTGTTCCAGGAGCTAGGCATGGAGAACGTCGCCTCGCTGAACATGGCCTTCGGTGAGTCCCTCGACGACGAGGGCAACCCCGACCCCGAGACGAAGAAGCCGAAGTCCGCGAAGAAGATCGTCGCGACCTGCCCGCACTGCTTCAACACCATCGCCAACGAATACCTGCAGCTCGGCGGCGAGTACGAGGTCATCCACCACACCCAGCTGCTCCAGCACCTCGTCGACGAGGGCAAGCTGGTCCCCGTCACTCCCGTGGAAGGCCTGATCACCTACCACGACCCGTGCTACCTCGGCCGTCACAACAAGGTCTACACACCGCCGCGCGAGATCATCGCCAAGGTGCCGGGACTCCGGAACGAGGAGATGCACCGCCACAAGGAGCGCGGCTTCTGCTGCGGTGCGGGCGGCGCCCGGATGTGGATGGAAGAGCGGATCGGCAAGCGCATCAACAACGAGCGCGTCGACGAGGCACTGTCCCTCAACCCCGACATCATCTCCACCGCCTGCCCCTTCTGCCTCGTCATGCTGACCGACTCGGTCAACGGCAAGAAGGCCGCCGCGGAGAACGGCGTCCAAGGCCCGGGTACTCCGAAGCAGTCGCTGCAGGTCGTCGACGTGGCCCAACTGCTGCTCGACTCCGTACGGACGGCCCCCCGGGACAGCGCGGCTCCCGAGGACACGGAGGGCACGGACACACCGCCGCCCGCCGCGCCCGCCGGAGGTTCCACGGACGCCGAGGGGACACGGGCCGAGGCCTGAGGGCAGGGCCTGAGAGGCAGGGTCTGGCCGGGGGCAGGCTCCCGAGGTTGGGGACACGGCCTCTGTGGGCCGGAGGCACGGAAAGCGTCCCCGGCCCACCTCCGTACGCCCCGTACACGTCCGAACACAACCCCGTGCAACCCTTGCGCCCGACCCGGAGTCGAACAGGATGCCGGACAGGAACGGGCCCAGTCCGGAGCCCCCCACCCCGTCGCCCGGCCACTTCCGGACCTGGGAGCCGTACGTGCGCACCTATCGCACCAGACGTTCGGCCGCGACAGCCGCGGCCTCCTTCCTCCTGCTCACCGGCGCCGCCATCGCCACCGCCCCGGCCGCCTCGGCCGGCACGCCCGGCGGCACCTCCGCCAGCGACCGCAACTGCGACTTCAACGGCGACGGCTACGAGGACGTCCTGATCGGCGCGCCGGGCGCGAGCGTCGGCTCCTTTGCGAACGCCGGTCTCGTCACGGTGCAGTACGGCTCCCGCGCCGGCCTGGACACCAGCCACGCGGACGTGTTCAGCCGCAACTCTGAGGGCGTCGAAGGCCCGCCGGCCTCCGCGGACCGCTTCGGCGCGGCCGTGGCCAGCGGTGATCTCGACTCCGACGGGTATGACGACGCAATCATCGGCATTCCCGGGGACGACCACAGCGCGGTCTCGAACGCGGGCGGCGTCGTGATCCTGTGGGGCTCCGCCGACGGCCTCAGCGGTTCCGACAGCACCTGGCTCGGGCCGTCCGACGCCACCCAGGGCGGCCACTTCGGCACCTCGCTCGCCGCGGCCCGCCTCAGCGCCGCGACCCCCGGTGACGTGCTCGCCGTGCTCGACCGGCAAGACGTCCAGCTCTTCACGTACACGCCGGATGGCCAGGGAGCGGGCGGGCTCGCGGCGACCGCGCACCAGGGACGCTGGGCCGCGCGGCGCCTCGACGTCGGCGCGCAGGACACCGAGCACACCCTCGCCCCCACATCCCTGACCACCGGCGACTACGACGCCAGCGGCTACTCCGACCTGGTGGTCTCCGGCGTCACCAAGGACGCCGCCGCACCCGGACGCGGCTGGTCCGCATATCTGGCAGGCAGCGCCGACGGCCCACTCTGGGCCCGTGACCTGCGAGGCGGCCCGGTGGCGGCTTCCGGCGACATCAACGGTGACGGTTACGACGACCTGGTCACCGGCGAACCGGACCCCGTGGACGACGATGCCGGCCAACCGACCGGCGGCGTGGTCGCCGTGCACTACGGCGGTCCGGCGGGCCCCGGCCCCGACACCCCCGTCCAGTACTGGACCCAGGACTCCGCGCACGTCCCCGGAGTGCCCGAATCCGGCGACGAGTGGGGCGCGGACCTCTCCGTCGGGGACACCGACGACGACGGGTACGCGGACGTGGCGATCGGGGCGCCCGGCGAGGACCGGGCGGACGCTTCCGGGGGCGCGGTGGCCGACGCGGGCTCGGTGACGGTTCTGCGGGGCACTGCGGACGGCCTCACAGGCACCGGCGCACGGTCCTGGTCCCAGGACACCGCCGGCGTGCCGGGCACCGTCGAGAAGGGCGACCGGTGGGGCGCCCAGGTACGCCTGGTCGACCCCGACGGAAACCGCCGCTTCGACCTTCTCGCCGCCGCCCCCGGCGAGAACGCCGGCGACGGCGGAATATGGCTCCTGCCCGCCGCCTCCGACGGCATCACCACCACGGGCTCCTGGACCTACGGCCTCGGCGCACTGGGCTCGGCACACCGGGGAGCGGCGTACGGGGCGGCGATCGACGAGTAGGGCGAGCGGAGGGAGCGGGGCGAGCGCGGGGCGCCGACGGGAGCAGCGGGAGTCCCTGAGAGCCCCCTGAGAGGCCCCCGACAGGCCCCTGAAGGGCCCCTGAGAACCGTCTCCCTGCCTGCCCTTAGGGGATGTCACAGCTCGGCCGCAATGAGGGGCCCGCAGCCCAGGCCCCGCACGGCAGTTCCCCGGAGCGGGTACGTTCGATGACGTGGCTGGATTCAGGATCGGGCGCGGCCGGGCGGGCCGCCCCTCGCAAGCACAATCGCAACAGCACCCGCGGCAGCAGTCGTACGGACAGGCCCCGCAGGGCGGCCCAGGCGCGCCCTCGGCCCCGTACGGCAGCCCCGCCGCGCCCCCGTACGCACAGCCCCCGCAGGGCTACGGATATCCGCCGATGCAGCAGCCGCCCCAGGGTTCCGCGGCCGGCCGGCCCGGCTACGGGCAAGGCCAGGGGCAGCAGTGGCAGCAGCCGGGCATGGCGGGCGGGCCGGAGGAGCCGGAGTACTTCGGTGACGGTGACGGTGACGGCTACGGCCAGGGCCCCGACTCGTACGCCGCGAACAACCCGGGAAGCACCCAGAGCTTCAGCATCGGCGAGGACCCGTACAGCCAGAGCGGGACCTACCGCGCCGGGCAGACGTCCGCGCCGCCGGTGGGACCGCGGCTGGCCTGGCGGGACCTGATCAGCGGCGTGGTGCTGCGCCCCGGGCAGACGTTCCTGCAGATGCGTGACTACGCGGTGTGGGGCCCGGCGCTGACGGTGACGTTCCTCTACGGCCTGCTGGCGGTGTTCGGCTTCGACGGCGCCCGCGAGGACGCGATCAACGCCACCCTCTCCTCGGCCATCCCCATCGTTCTCACGACCGCCGTGGCGCTGATGATCAGCGCGCTCATCCTCGGCGTGGTGACACACACGCTGGCCAGGCAGCTGGGCGGCGACGGAGCGTGGCAGCCGACCGTCGGCCTCTCGATGCTGATCATGTCCCTGACGGACGCGCCCCGGCTGGTCTTCGCACTCTTCCTGGGCGGCAACGCCTCGTTCGTCCAGATCCTCGGCGGCGCCACCTGGATCGCCGCGGGCGCACTGCTCACCCTCATGGTGTCCCGCTCCCACGACCTGCCCTGGCCGAAGGCCCTGGGCGCGTCCGCGATCCAGCTGATCGCGCTGCTGTCGATCCTGAAGCTGGGAACGTTCTAGCTGGGAACGTTCTAGACGGGTCATGAGCCGGGCGCACCGCCCGGCTCCTCCGCTCCTTCGGGACCGACCCGGTCTCCGGGCGCCGCGTCCCACGCTCCGCGTCTCATGTCTCATGTCTCATGGGACGCCGCTCCGCGCTCACGCGGAGCGTTTCGTTAAAGCGTCGCTCTGAGAGCACTCAGGCGTCGTAAACCTGTCCCGCACGACGTATGACCGGCCGCTCCACACTCCACGGAAAGTTGATCCACTGGTCGGTGCGCCGCCACACGTACTCGCACTTCACGAGGGAGTGAGACTTCTCGTAGATCACGGCGCTGCGCACCTCGGCCACTGCACCGACGCAGAAGTCATGGACGAGCTTCAGCGTCTTGCCGGTGTCGGCGACGTCATCGGCGATGAGGACCTTCTTGTCGGTGAAGTCGATCACGCTCGGTACCGGGGCGAGCATGACCGGCATGTCGAGGGTGGTGCCGACGCCCGTGTAGAACGCCACGTTCACGAGGTGCAGGTTCTTGCAGTCGAGCGCGTACGCGAGCCCGCCCGCGACGAAGACGCCACCGCGGGCGATGGAGAGCACGATGTCCGGTTCGTAACCGTCGTCCGCGATGGTCTGCGCGAGCTCGCGCACTGCGGTGCCGAACCTGTCGTACGTCAGATTCTCGCGCTCGCCCGCGTCCACAACGCCTTCTTCCTGCGCGTCCGGTATATCCGCTGCTTCCTGCACGTTTGCCGCTCCCTGCGGTTCTGCCGCATCCCGCGCGTCCGCACCGCTCCCCCTGGCACTCATGTGCTCAGACCTGGGTCCGGTGGAAATTGACGTAGGAGCGGGACGCGGTGGGCCCGCGCTGGCCCTGGTAACGGGAGCCGTATTTATCGGACCCGTAGGGGAATTCCGCGGGCGAGGTGAGCCGGAACATACACAGCTGCCCGATTTTCATGCCCGGCCAGAGCTTGATCGGCAGGGTGGCGAGATTGGACAGTTCGAGCGTGACGTGCCCGGAGAATCCGGGGTCGATGAACCCGGCCGTGGAATGCGTCACAAGACCGAGCCGCCCGAGGCTGGATTTTCCTTCGAGTCGCGAAGAGAGATCATCGGGAAGCGTGATCGCCTCGTACGTCGACGCGAGCACGAACTCCCCGGGATGCAGAATGAAGGGCTCGTCACCCGCCGGCTCCACAAGACGCGTGAGATCCACCTGCTCGACGGCGGGGTCGATGTGCGGGTAGCGGTGGTTCTCGAACACCCGGAAATAGCGGTCGAGCCGCACGTCGATGCTCGACGGCTGCATCATCGAATCGTCGTAGGGATCGATCCGCACGCGCCCGGCATGGATCTCGGCCCGGATGTCCTTGTCTGAGAGAAGCACGTCCTGAGGATACGCAGGCCGGGCGGGCGGGCCGCAATGCGGGCGCAGCGGGCACGGAGCCCGCCGCCGCCCCTCACTCCTTCTCCACGGTCATGCCTGGTACGTTTCGGCGCGGCATGCCTCGGCTGGTGCCCACGGGGGCCGGCAGTCGCGTACCCGGCTCATTCGGTTCGTTCAGCTCATTCGGCTCGTTCGACTCCAGGAGCCGTGGCTACCGCTGCTCCGCGCTTACCGGGCCCAGCACCCGCACCTGCGCACCGGGATCCGTCGATCCGACCGGTACCGCGTTCCTGAGCCGATGGCACCCCGGGCAGCGGATGAGCCGCCCGGGGCCGAGCCGCTCGGCCTGCTGCATCGGGAACGAAGCGGTACTGAACACGTGCCCTTCGGCACAGCGGACGACGGTGTGCTCCATCAAATCCTCAAGTCCCTTTCCCATGAACCGGATTGGAATCATCGGAATGCCACATTACGGGACGAAAGCCTATCTCTTCCAGGGGGCTCCACCCTCTCCGTTCCGGAGGGCTTCACCTTCTCCGTTCAGAGGGCTTCACCTTCTCCGGCTCCGACTTCCTCGCTGGCCCCGACTTCGTCATCCGGTCCGGCCGGCTCTCTCGTCCGGTTAGGCCGGCTTCCGCCGGTTCCGCCCGGCATCGACTCCGGCCCGAGGGCGTCTTGTCGCCCCGCCGTTCCGTCCCACTCCCTCGTGACGCGAGGCCGCCACCGCGCCCTCAGAGCCCCCGGTTCGCCGCCCCTCGCCCAACACCTCGACGGGCGCCCACACTCTCACGTCCCACCTCGTCCCGCGCCCGCGACACCCCCGGGCCCCGGACAGCGCGAAGGCCCCTCGGGGCGAAGCATCGGGGGCCTGGCATGGGGTACAGTGTGCGACATTGGGAGGCCTTAGAGTCGGCTTTGTCCCATTGCGGGTGTAGTTTAATGGTAGAACATCAGCTTCCCAAGCTGATAGCGCGAGTTCGATTCTCGTCACCCGCTCCACGTGAAACCCCCAGGTCATGGACCGGGGGTTATTTGTTGTCTACTCCAATTCGGGGGCGGCGTGCCCTCCGCGTGCCCTAAGTGCAGATGGGGCGCCCTTTCTGTGACCCCCGGACGCCATTGCGGGAATCGCGAACGCCGGGTGTCTCGGATCTTGAGACGCATTTCATGTGATCTGGGTCACTGTCACTGGTCGCGCCTGTGAAGTCGCGTATGCAAAGCTGGAGTTGGGTCGCGCTTCATGCGAAGGTGCCGAGCTGGGCGGCTCTGCGTTCAGGCAGGGAACAGTTCGAGGATGCGGGTGACACGCCCCCAGCCAGCCACGAGTGTCGCGGCGAGAACCGCTGCCCCCAGGGTCAACCAAGGACTCACGTCTTCTCCCACCCCCATCGACGGCAGGACGTGCGCGGCGCCCGCTGCCGCTGCCATGGCCGCAAGAATCGCCATAGCGACGTGGACCGACTCGCGCCAGGTGTTCCGCAGGCGCGACACGGGCCGGACGTCCTGGAGGAGCTCGGCGGG
>CAVXIJ010000013.1:0-453597 GCA_963761765.1 uncultured Actinomycetota bacterium | reverse complement strand
ATGCTCCAGCTCCAGGCCAGCCAGCACACCATCGCGGCCTACCGGGACACCTTCACGCTCCTGCTCGGCTTCGCCGAGCAGCGCACAGGCCGACGGCCGACCCGCCTGAGCATCGCCGATCTGGACGCACCGACGATCGGCGCGTTCCTTCAGCACCTCGAAACCGTCCGCGGCAACAGCGCGGCAACCCGCAACGTTCGGCTCGCCGCGATCCGTTCGTTCTTCCGCTACGCGGCCTTGCGGGCGCCCGAGCACGCCGCTGTGATCCAGCGAGTGCTGGCGATCCCGCCCAAACGCTTCGACCGGGCCATCGTCAACTACCTCACCACCACCGAGACCGACGCCCTTGTTGCAGCACCGGACCGCACCACCTGGACCGGACGGCGTGACCACGCCCTGCTCCTGACCGACGTCCACACCGGACTGCGCGTGAGCGAGCTGACCCGCCTCACACTCCAGGACATCCACCTGGGCTCCGGCCCTCACCTGCGCTGCCACGGCAAGGGGCGCAAGGACCGGTGCACCCCGCTGACCAGCGACACCGTCAAAGTCCTCAAGACCTGGCTGAAGGAACGAGGCGGCGAGCGAGGCGATCCGCTGTTCCCGACCCGCCGCGGAACCCCGCTCAGCCGGGACGCCGTCGAAGCCCTCGTCGCTAAGCACACCCGGACCGCCGCAGCCACCTGCCCGTCCCTGGCCAGCAAGCACGTCACCCCGCACACCCTGCGACACAGCACAGCAATGGCACTCCTCCACGCCGGAGTCGACATCACCGTGATCGCTCTCTGGCTCGGCCACGAATCAACCGAAACCACACAAATTTATCTGCACGCCGACATGAGCATCAAAGAACGAGCACTCGCGCGCACGGCTCCCGCCGGCAGCACCCCCGGACGATTCACCGCTCCGGACAACCTGCTGGCATTCCTCCGGACGCTTTGAGCCGGAGGCCACGGGTTATGCCGACAGCTCCGAGGCAGGCACAGGAATCATCATGCTGTCGCCGCCGCAGTCGGCATAACCCGGCACACGGCATAAGCGGACCTATGCCGAGTTCGGCATAGGTCCGCATAACGCACGATCCGCCAGGTCGGCAACCCCTTGCTGCGCCGTTTTGTGCGCCGTGAGGGGGTACTCATCTCCCGTCCCGGCTTCCACGGGGCCATCACGTGCGCATCCAGCGCAGTGAGAGCGATGTTAGCCAAAAGCGGGGAGATAATCCCTCCCTGCGGAGTACCGGTTACCGACGCCTCGCGGTCCCCCACTTCCGTGAGGACACCTGCCTTCAAGAACGCCTTGACCAGAGACAGCACGCGCTTGTCCTTGATCCTCATACGCACCCGTTCCAGAACAGCGGAATGCGCGATGGAATCAAAGCACGCCTCAATATCCGCATCCAGCACCCAACGGTAGCCCTGAGTGCCAAACATATGGATCTCAGCGATTGCGTCGTGCGCCCGCCTGTTGGGACGGAATCCGTACGACACCGGCAGGAAGTCGGCCTCGAACACGGGCTCCAGCACCAGCTTGAGCGCGCCTTGGACTACCCGGTCGGCCAGGGCAGGGATGCCCAGTCTGCGCACCTTCCCCGACCCACCTGGCTTGGGGATCAACCGTTCACGTACTGGCAATGGGCAAAATCCCCCACTACGCAACTGTTCCCGGATATCCTCCAAGAAGCCCCGGACACCTATCAACTCCTCAACTCGGTCGACGGTCAGGCCGTCAACACCAGGAGTGCGGGCGCCAGAGTTGTCCGCTACCCGATCGAACGCTATGAGAAGCGTCGCCGGGTCACACACGAAGTTGAACAGGTCATCAAACCGGCGGCCCGGTTCTTCGGCTGCCCAATGGTGAAGTTTGGCCTGCATCCTCGATACCCGCTCGGTCGGGCCAATAGCCTGGACCGTCGGAGCACTAGTATCCACCGGTGCGCCTTTCGACATTGCAGCGTCCTCATTTCCTTCTCGAAACCGCTGCCGCCCTTCGCCATGTGGCCGGCTCTCCCGGCCTCGGACTACTACGGCGGCTCCGCCCCGTTCACCTCCGGTCGGCCGACGGTGGGCCCAGCCCGACCCATTGCCCTGGCAGAGCACGTGCGGGCAGAAGACGAACGGTTCCCGTGTTCGCTGTGATTCGCTTATCAAAGTAGGAGCCCGACTCGATCCCTGCGGCCTCGTCACGGTTACCCCGCAGCTCTTCACCGTGACCTCCCGCGCAGCGACAAAAGACCACGCTGGGAGTTCCCCGCCTGCATCGTTCATCAGAGGCGGGTGCGCACCGCAACTGGCCCGATATCCACCAGGTTTGAGCCAGCGGGGCATAAAGGGATGTAAACGCCGGTTCCTCGCGCGTACTCCTCTCCGTTTCGCTCGCCGAACCCGCCCCATCTGGCAGTGCTGGGACGCCCCGGCTTTGTCAGGGCTGCTCTCGCCTGGTCCGGCACCTCCCGAACCCGGCTGCCCTCAGCTTCACCTACCTGCTGCGACAGGTCGGTGATGGAGGTCTCTCACCCCCATGCGAACCACAACGCCTCACGGCGCACATCGTCGTCGCCCCAGGGAGTTCCCGCGTGGGAGAGGGCTGTCTTGAGTTTCGTGAGTGCTTTGACGAGTGCGGTGCTCTCGTGATGGAAGTGAGGGGCAGTCGACTGCAGATCACCGATCTTGATGTCCAAGACGTGGCCGAGGAAGAAGAAAGCAGGATGTGCATGGCTGATCGGGTCATCAGCCGCGGTCGTTGACGAACGACTCGATCTCGCGCAGCCCGGGGCGGTACCCGTGCGTGGTGTCGACTTCGATCGAGGGGGCATCGATCGAGACCCGGTCGAACGTGTTGTGTCTCAGCATGTGCGCTGACGTATCGTCGGCCTGTGAGGCGTTCTCGTGTGCGCGGCGCACGGGATTATCCTCAAGACGTTGCCGTATGCGCTCCCGCGCGATGTGCGCGTCGACGGTGCAGTGAACGATGCGGATCCGGGCCGCCTTTTTGAGGAGCTGCAGGCCAGGCCGCCACAGGCGGTCCTGAAACGCTGCCTCCGCCACGGCCGTTACGCCAGCCGTGAGCAGCAGCTCCAGGACTCCGAAGAAGGTTGGCAGGGTGCGCTGGGACAGCTCGTCGCCAGGGCCCGGTGCGAATCCCGGCAACGCATGGACCATGCCTTCCTTGATCTCGTCCCGGCAGACAGCAGGGCACCCCACTGTGCGTGCGATCTCGTGCGCGAGTGTGGTCTTGCCTGCTCCAGGAGGGCCGCTGACGACAATCAGTGTGGGAAGTGGCATCACTCTCACAGGCATAGCAGAGGCGCGGGCCGCCAGTGCTGCAACCTCACACGCGGTGGCAAATCGTTCGATTGACAGTCCAGGAGCGGACCTGTGCCGTTCGAAAATTCGTCGTCGCAGGTGAGAGAGGGACGGTTGGTCGGCTGGAGGCGTGGCCGGGTGATCGTGAGCCTTCTGTACAAGGTGACCCGGAAGTCGCTTTTCCTGCCGGTGGTGCCGCTGCGCGGCGACGCTGCGAACCGGTCGCGTCCGGTACCCCAGCTCGGTTGGCCACCGCGTCGCAGCCTCGACACCGTGGGAGATCCTCGATCGCCGCGTTCGGTGCTCAGGTGACCCAGCTGGCGCTGCCGCTGCTGGTGGCGCTCGTCGTGTTCGCGGCCGCATCGGTTGTGGGTTGGCTGCTGTGCGCACTGACCTGCACGAGGTTGCCCCGTTGTGAGGTCGCCGCGGGCACCTACGGGGCCGGCTCCTTGACAACCCTGCGGCTGCCGAATAATTTATCCGACCAGGTCAGGCGGCGTGCTGGTACTCGTGGATCATTCCGTCGAGCCCGGTCTCGGCGGGGTATGTCCAGACGGGAGATTCGCTTGAGATCGGTGATCGGTTCGGGGACCGCGCGCAGTGGTGGAAGCACTGCGGCAGCCGGCCCTGCCTCTGGCGCGGAACAACGTGGGGTGGAGGTAACGCCCGATCCACGGTGAACTCCTCGGCCTGGACACAAGGTGGATGCCTCCACCGTCCGGCGGACCCAGAAGAAGGCCGGGATCGACCCGCGCCTCAGCGTACGGACCGTTCCTGGTCCGCCTTCCTCACAGCCCAGGCATCCGCTGTCGCGGTCACCGACCTGTTCCGGGTGGGCACGATCTTCCTACGACGCTGGTTCGTCCTTTTCGTACCCACCACAGCGCCTGCCGCGTTCGCATTGCCGGCACAGAGGGCACCGTTGCCGCCCTATGCGCCACGACGGACCCGGGCGGCCTTGCGGGCCTCGGCAATCTTGCGGGCCTCAGTAGACCGGCGAGACTCGCCACTGCCGCCGGCCCGCCCCGGGCGGGTGCCCAGACCACGGAATGGGGCGCCGCCGCGCTTTGGATGCTCCGCGACCGGCCCGCTGCCGCCGATGGGGACGCCGGAGGGCGCCTGTGCGCCGGTGATGCGGCTCAGCTCGGCCTCGCCGGAGCGGACCTGCGTGATCTGCGGCCTGATGCCCGCGTCGGACATGAGACGAGCCATGTCCCTGCGCTGGCTGGAGAGGACGAGCGTGACGACACTGCCGGACTCGCCGGCGCGGGCGGTACGGCCACCGCGGTGCAGGTAGTCCTTGTGGTCGCTGGGCGGGTCGACGTTGACGACGAGATCGAGGTCGTCGACGTGGATGCCGCGGGCCGCGACATTGGTGGCCACCAGCGTCGTGACGTCACCGGTCTTGAACTGCGCCAGGGTTCGGGTGCGCTGGGGCTGCGACTTGCCGCTGTGCAGTGCCGCGGCCTTTACGCCGCTGCTCAGCAGGTGTTTGGTGAACTGATCGACAGCATGCTTGGTGTCCAGGAACATGAGCACGCGCCCGTCGCGGGCAGCGATTTCGGTGGCGGTGGCGTACTTGTCGGCGTCGTGCACCTGCAGTATGTGGTGCTCCATCGTGGTAACCGCACCCGCCGACGGGTCGACCGAATGGACTACCGGGTCATGGAGGTAACGACCGACCAGGAGGTCGATGTTGCGGTCCAGTGTGGCCGAGAACAGCATGCGCTGACCGTCAGGACGTACCTGGTCCAGCAGTTCGGTGACCTGCGGCATGAAGCCCATGTCCGCCATCTGGTCGGCTTCGTCCAGGACGGTGATCTTCACTCGGTCCAGACGACAGTCCTTGCGCTCGATGAGGTCCACGAGGCGGCCAGGAGTCGCGACGACCACCTCAGCCCCGGCACGCAGTGCACCAGCCTGCCTGCCGATCGACATGCCGCCGACCACGGTGGCCAGCCGCAGCTTCAGCAGCTGGGCGTACGGGGTGAGCGCATCGGTGACCTGCTGGGCCAGCTCGCGCGTGGGGACGAGGACGAGAGCCAGCGGCTTCCGCGACTCGGCGCGCTGCCCGGCCGTGCGCACGAGGAGCGCCAGACCGAAGGCGAGCGTTTTGCCCGATCCGGTGCGCCCGCGGCCCAGGACGTCACGCCCCGCGAGGGAGTTCGGCAACGTGGCAGCCTGGATCGGGAACAGTTCGTTCAGGCCGAGACTGGTGAGCGTCTTCAGCAACTCGACCGGCAGGCCCAGCTCATCGAAGGACGCAGCCGCGGGGAGGGCCGGAGTGATCGTGACCGGCAGCGCGAACTCGCCCTGTGGTGCGGAGGGGCGGCGCCCGGTGTTGCCTGGACCGGTGCCGGGGCGACCGTGGCCCCGTTGATGGAAGCGGTCGTTCGTACGAGCTGAACGGCTCATGGAGAACCTTCCTCGGCAGGGCGCGCATCGAGGAATTCCCGACAGGGATGAGCCGGATGAATTGCAAGAACGAGCCGAATGTGAGACGGAAGCAATTCCGCCGGAATGCAGAAAACAGTAATCTGGGGCCCCGCCTACGGCGGGGCCCCAGATTACTCATACGCTTTGACGTCAGGCGGGAGTGATGTTCTCCGCCTGCGGACCCTTCTGGCCCTGCGTGACGTCGAAGTTCACCTTCTGGCCTTCCTGCAGCTCACGGAAGCCCTGGGCGGCGATGTTCGAGTAGTGGGCGAAGACGTCCGGGCCGCCGCCGTCCTGCTCGATGAAGCCGAAGCCCTTTTCTGCGTTGAACCACTTGACGGTGCCAGTAGCCATGTCACATCTCCTTGGGGTCAGTGTCGGGGCTCACACTGCGCGAACCCCTGAGTTGCCACAATGAACCCCGTCCGGATAAGCACCGGAGATACAAGAAACGCTCGACGGCATACAGTCGCCAAGACACTTGAAGTTTCGGGAACCACAACTGCAACTACACCGAGTTTAGCATGGGCCGCACGGCCGCATTACTTGCATCCGTGACATAAAGCCTCAGCCTTGCGGCAGCACTTGACCGGTGCGTCGGCTGGTGCCAGCCCAAGTGTATACGGAAGGTGAATTTTCAAATTACGCGAGGTGCGACCAGCGAGAACCCCGTAAGTATGTCGATAAATCGTCCGCTCAGGTGACGTCCGGCAACACCTCTGTGGAGCATCTCTGTGGAGAAGGTGGAGGAGTGGCGGAGGTGCGACTGCGGCGGGCGAGGGTCCTGGGGCGCGCCGTGAGGTGCAGGTCCAGCCGGGTGAGCCCGCGGTTACGCGAAGGCCTCGATGGCGAGTGCCAGCGAGTAGTCCAGTCAAATGGGGCAAATGTCCTGGTCAGCGGCTCACGCTCGAATATTCACGCCGGCTAGGTGCGCTGGCGGTCCAAGGGGACGCCCTCCCGATTCGTGAGCAATGCGGTCATTTCGGAACGGCGCGGAGTGATCGGCTCGCCCGGAGGTATCAACGAGAGCCCAGGTCTATACCAATAAGCGTGGCTGGGGCTACTCTCGATCCAGGCACTCTGGATCCCTCCCTCTCCTCACTTCCCCCCTCCCCCCGCCACGGAGCCAAGGAGATCATCGCCGTGCTGTCCCGCAGAACCTTCCTCTCCACATCCGCCGCGGCACTGGCCGCCCCCGCAGTCCTCATGAGCAGCGCCGGACACGCCTCCGCGACCGCGTCGACTCTCAGCATCGACCTGCAGAACAACACCGGCTCCAACACCGTCTACGCCTACGTCACCGGCCTGGCCATCGACAACGGGAACGCCTGGTACCTGCTGCAGGCCGACGGCCAGACCCCGTACTACCCCTCCTCCCCGTCCTCCGTCGGCACACCTCTCGCGGTGGATTGCGCGATCCCGTTGAACGCCTCCGGCGCCGGCGCCAAGCGGATCACCATCCCGCGGATAGCCGGCGGCAGGCTGTGGTTCTCCATCGGTAAGAAGCTGACCTTCCTGCTCAACCCGGGCCCCGCCCTCGTCGAGCCCTCGGTGACGAACCCCTCCGACCCGAACATCGACACCCAGTGGGACTTCTGCGAGTTCACCTTCGACAGCGCAGTCCTGTACGCGAACATCAGCGCCGTCGACTTCGCGGCCATGCCCATCGCACTGCGGCTGACCACCAGTTCGAGCGGCACGCAGAGCGTGGCGGGGCTGCCGGCCGGCGGCCTGGACACCATCTGCGCCGGACTGACCGCACAGCACGCCGCCGACGGTCAGGGCTGGGACCAACTGGTCGTCACCTCGGGCGGCCAGAATCTGCGGGCCCTGAGTCCCACGGCCGGCATCGTGCGCAACTCCTCGCTGTTCTCCGGCTACTTCTCCAGCTACCTGGACCAGGTCTGGTCGAAGTACGCGTCCACACCTCTGACGGTCGACACCCAGGCGTCCTGGGGAGCGCTCACCGGGACGGTGTCAGGCGGCCTGCTCACCTTCCCGGGGGCCGGGTCCTTCGCGAAGCCGTCCAGCGCCGACATCTTCAGCTGCAACTCCGGCCCCTTCAACGTCTCCTCCGCCGTAATGGGCGCCCTCACCGCACGCATCAGCGCCGCCCTCAACCGCGGCACCCTGCTGTCCGACGCCAACCAGCCCAACGGAGAGAACCCCGCCACGTACTACACGACCTCGCCGACCAACCACTACGCGCGACTCGTGCACTCCACCTCCTCGGACAGACGCGGTTACGCATTCCCCTACGACGACGTCACCCCCAATGGCGGCGCCGACCAGTCCGGCTTCGTCACCGCCGGCGACCCCACCCTGCTGACCGTCACCCTCAGCGCCGCCCACGGCTAGGGCGCGTATTGAGTTGTGATCAAGGCTGTGATCCGAGGTGTCGGATCCAGAGGAGGCCGGCGCATAATTCGAGTCCGGCCTGGTAGCTTTCAGGCTTTTTGTCGTAGCGGACAGCGAGGCCGCGCCAGTCCTTGATCTTGTTGATGGTGCGTTCGACGCTGTTACGGAGTTTGTACAGCTGCTTGTCCCAGGTGACGGGCCGTCCGCCGCGTGAGCCGCGGTTCTTGCGGTGAGCGGACTGATCCTTCTTCTCTGGGATGACCGCCTTGATCCCACGTTTGCGCAGGTGGGAACGGTTCTGGCGAGACGAGTACGCCTTGTCGCCCGCCACTGCGTCGGGCCGGGTGCGGGGCCGGCCCACCGGGCCGGGGACGCGGATCTTGTTCAGGACAGGGATGAACTGCGGACTGTCCCCGGCCTGCCCCGCAGTGATCTTCAGCGAGAGGGGCAGGCATTGCGGCACACAGGACAGGTGCGTCTTCGTGGTCAGTCCGCCGCGGGAACGTCCCAGGTCAGCCGCGGCGAGCCGGGCCTTGCGGCGACGCCTCACGCGTCGCCGTTCTTCCCGCTCCGGGTCCGGTTGCCCGTCTTGTTCCTGGCCGGCGCCCCTTTTTCCGCGGCGGCCTTCTCCAACGCCTCCAGGATCTCGGGCTCCACGATCATTCCGGCAGCATCATGATGCGCCCGGACTGTGGTCGAATCCACGCTGACCAGCGACAAGTCCACCAGGCCCCGCTTCGCCGCCTCGGCGATCGCACCCTGGAACACCGCGGTGAACACCCCAGCATCCCGCCACTGCCGAAACCGGCCGTAAACGGTGGACCAGTGCCCGAATCGCTCGGGTAACTCCCGCCATTTCGCCCCGTTCCTGAACCGCCACACGACACCCTCAAAGTGCCCCCGCAGGTTCTCCGGGTACGGCCCGTACTCGCCGACCGGCACAAACGGGGAGATGAACTCCCACTCGGCATCCGAAAGTTGAGGTCGAGACACCCCACCGTTCTACCCCAAGCCCCGACCCATCCAGGCCGGAAGCCCCACGAGATCACAACTCCACACAGGCCCTAGTGCCGGATTCCTCAAACGGTCTACACATACCGACACCGCAGTCGCCCGCCGCATGGTGAGGCCGGCCTCGCCCCCGGTGGTCCGTGCGTTGGCGGGCACGTCTGTGAACCTCATGGGTCGCAGGCGTGCCCGCAAGCAGGTCCGTGATCAAGCGGTGAGGTCGAAGTCCCGTTGTTCGGAGCCGGGGTGGATGCGCTCATGCTCGCGGGCGGTGTGGACGTGCCCGTAGGAGTCGAAGTCGCCGTTGGCGCCAGGAGCGCCCGGTCGCTCATCGGCAGCGGCATCGGCAGCGGCTGAAGCGACGCGCCCATGTTCGGCATACCCAGGTATGCCAGCGCGGCCCGGATGCCTCGGGCCAGGTACGGGAGGCTGCCTGCGCCGGCAGGGGGGTGCGTCCATGGGTGGGCTACGTGCCCGAGGGCGACGGTCTTCGGCTTCGGTGCATGGGGCCGGCCGCGGGGTCGTCATCTGGCGTTCGCGGCGGCGCACTTCTCCTTGCCGGTTCCGGTCTTCGGCGTGTCGTCTCGGTGACCGTGGTCCGCCACGAGACGGTGACATCGCTGCGTTGGTTCGCGGCGCGGCCCTGACCTCGATTACGGGACGGTGGCGCGCGGCGTGCCCGGGATCAGTGCGGGACGGTGATGGGAACGCCGAGACCCACGCTGGCGGGGAAGTTCACTGCAGGAGGAGTCTCCCATGAAGCATTCCCCGGACCGGATCGACGTGGCCGCGGGGCTACGCAACATCCTTCAGGATCTGTCGGCCGTGGAACGGTGGGCCGAGGGCGACCGGGAAGGCCGGCCGGAGCCTTACACGGAAAATGAGTCCTGGCGAGGACCCGAGTTCAGCGTCGAGACCGTGAGTGAGAACAGCATGCACACGGTGCTGGGAATCCGGGTGACGCGCGGCCGCGGACATGCCTCGACCGAGCGTGCAGGTCCTGACGAGGACGAGGTCGCCGCACTGCGGTCCACGGTGCGCGCGCTGCTCGACCTCGCGGACGTCGCCTCCGGTCGCGCGTGCACCACCGTGGTTCTCACCGAGTGGGGGCCGCGCGTGGTCAGTTGCCGGCTCGGCGGCGGCGAGACCGGGTTCGCTCGTGAGCCGCGGCCTGGGGCGGGAGCGGGAGCGCAGTGAGTGCGGCCGGGCTCCGAGGGCCGTCTCCACCGGGCTGACCAGGTGTTCCCGGGCGTGTTCCCAGGTCGTCCGAGAGAGCGGGAACGGCTTGGGAACGGTCCGGTACCAGGTTCCTGGAGAGTATGTGGTGTCGGGAAAAGAAGCCGGATAAACTGCGTAAAGGGGATACGGTATGGGGCGCAAGTCGGCTGGATTCGTCGGGATCGTCGCTGCTGTCCTCGCCCTCGGCCTGGGAGCCACGGCCGAGGCCCTTCACACGCAGGGCCGGCCGGCCGGCGTGCACGTGGTGGCCGAAGACCAAGGTCCCACCGTGATCGGCAAGAACGGGACCGTCCGCGACATCCTCGACGACGACCAGGGCCCCACCGGTATCGGCGTCTGACACCGCCGCCTACCGCCGTGGGCCGCACCGGGCCGACCGAGACCTCAGGTGCGGGCGCCGGTCTGTGCGCGGTCAGTCTCGCCTGCGATCCGTGGGCACACCCATCGCGCTGAACAGTTCCTCGGCCGACCGCTCGTGCCGGGCCGCCTCCTCGGATCGCCCCAGGGCCGCCTGCGCGCGGGCCAGGCCGAAGAACGCGTACGCCATCTCGATCCGGAAGTCGAGGCCGCTCGCCACCTCGTACGCCCGCTCGTGCAGTGCAAGGGCCGCTGTGTACTCCTTGCGCTTGTACAGATAGCGGCCCACTGTGTTCTCGACCTTGGCACGACGCAGCACAGAAACATTCGATCCGATGATGCGCAGTGCACGATCCGCGTACTCGGGGGCCTCCGCGTCCCGGCCCAGCCGGTGGGCGACCTCCGCCGACAGCGCGAGGGCCAGCGCCACCTGACCAGGATCCCGGTTCTCGGTGCATAAGGCGCGTGCCTGCGTCAGGCATGCGTCAGCCGTCGTGTCGTCACCGAGGCAGGCATGCGCGAACGCCAGGTCGGTCAGTGCGACCAACTTGTTCTCGTGCTGGCCCAGTTCGTCGCAGAGCGCACTCGCCCGACGGGCCGCCGATGCGGCCTCCTCAAGCCGGCCCCACTGCTCGTACAGGGTGCTGAGCAGGGTGAGGCTCTCCGCCTCGGCGCGGCTGGCGCCCAGCTCCCGCTGGTGCGCAATGGATTTCTCCAAGTGGGACAGCGCTTGCGGGAAACGGCCGAGGAGGCTGTTGAGCTGGCCGAGGGCGCTCTCGCTGTGAGCCAGGGTCTGCACGTCACCGAGCCGCTCGGCGACATCCCGGCCTTCCGTGGCGGCCTCGATGCCCTCGGCGAACCTGCCGAGCTTCCAGCAGGCGACCCCCAGATTGGACAGGCTGACGCCGAGCAGCGGCAGTTCACCCAGCCGGCGTGCGGCGGCCACCGCGACCAGGCCCATCGAGCGGAACTCCTCCAACTGGCCGCGGGCGCTGAGCTGGAAGGCCAGATTGCGGGTCAGTAGCACGGTGTGCCGCTCGTGGCCGAGCCGGTCGGACAGGCAGACCGCTCGCCAGCAGCGAACCCTGTTCCCGCGAAAACCACCGCTCGGCCTCACCGCTGTCCGCGAACCGTGGCAGTGACACCTTCCCTTCGCCCGCACCACCCGTCGCGTCCACCTCTGTCATCCCGGAGGCGATACGGCGCCGGCCCGGGAAGATCACCTGGCATGCCGACTCCGTCGCCGCCAGGTAGTAGTCGAGCAGCCGGCGCACCGACGCCGAGTCGTCGTCCTTGGTCGCCGTCGACCGACAGACTCTGAGCGAAGCTGCGCACCAGGTCGTGGAACATGTAGAGGCCGATCTCCGGCTGCTGCAACAGGTGCACGTCCAGCAGGAGTTCGAGGAGGTCCTCGGCGTCCCGCGGGTCCCTGCCCGAGCAGCGCTGCCGGCCGCGTGCACGTCGAGGTCGCCGCCCGGATGCAGCGCCAGGATGCGGAACGCGGTCCGGCACTCCTGGTCCAGCGCCTGGTACGACAGGCGCAGGGTGGCGGCGACGCTGCGCTGCGCCCGAACTCAGCTCGTCCAGCCGACGCGTCTCGTCGCGCAGCCGGTCGGCCAGGTAACTGCACCGTCCAGCGGGGCCGGTTGCGCAGCCGGGCGGTGGCGATCCGCAGGGCCAGCGGCAGATGGCCGCAGAGCCGGGCCAGTTCGGCCGCCGCCTCCGGCTCCGCGTCGCACCGCTGCTTGCCCAGGGTCTCGCGCGACCAGTGCCGCGCACTCCTCGCGGCGTCATCACGTCGATGGAGATCCACTGCGCCGAGTCCAGGTCCACCAGCCGCGCCCGGCTGGTGACCAGCACCAGACAACCCGGGCGACGTAGGGCAGCAGCGGCCGGACCTCCGTCGCGTCGGCCGCGTTGTCGAGCAGGAGCAGCAGCCGCTTCCCGGGGATCGTCGCCCGCCACAGGGCGGTACGGCCCGTGAGATCCTCCGGGATGCGCGTCGCCCGGCACGCCCAGCGCGCGCAGCAGGCTATGGAGGGTCCCGCTGGCGCTCACCGGCTTTTCGCCCGGCGTGTAGCCGCGCAGGTCGATGTAGAGCTGGCCGTCCGGGTAGTCTCCCGCGAGCCGGTGCGCCGCGTGCACGGCGAGGGAGGTCTTGCCGCTGCCGCCCATGCCGTCCATGGCGACGATCCGCGAGTGACGCTGCGTCAGTCGCCGGCCCGCGGCGTCGAGGAGCTTGCGCAGTTCGTCGTCACGACCGGTGAAGTCCGGCAGGTCGTACGGCAGCGTGCAGGGGGCCTCGGCGGGCGCGGCCACCGGCTCGACGACGGACACCGCCGGGGGCGCGGGCGAGGGTGGGGGAGCGGGTGCGGCCAGTTCCGGGCTCTCGCGCAGGATGCCTTCGTACACCTTCGTCAGACCGCGGTCCCGGGTCGACGCCCAGCTCCTCGACGAGGAGTTCGCGGACCTTGCCGTACTCGTTGAGGGCCTCCGCCTGGCGGCCCGAGCGGTACAGAGCGAGCATCAGCTGAGCGTGCAGCGTCTCGCGCAGCGGATAGGCCTGCGTCAGGTCACGCAGGTCGAAGACGAGTTCACTGCTCTCGCCCAGGCTAAGACGCAGCTCGAAGAGCTGCTCGGCGATGGTGAGCCTGCGCTCCTCGAACGCGGTGGCCGCGGCCTCGATCACCGGGCCGCCGATGCCCGACAGAGTGGGGCCGCGCCACAGGTCGAGCGCCTGCTGCAACGCCTCGACCGCGTCGGCCGGCCGGCCCTCGGCGGTCGCGTCCCGAGCCATCCCCGTCAACTGGACGAACTCGGTGAGGTCCAGTTGCTCGGGATTCAGGTGGACCCGGTAGCCGGGACCGTCGGTGACGATGACCTCGCCGCCCGCCGGTATGCGCCGTCGCAGGTCTGCGACGGCCTTGCGGACCTGGTGGGAGGCGGTGACGGGCGGATCCTCTGACCAGGTCGACTCGACGAGGCGGGCGATCGGAAGCACCCGTCCGGGGTCCAGGAGCAACGTTCCCAGAATGCGTTCCTGGATCAGTCCCCCCAGCCGCAGCCGGGTATCGCCGGCCCAACCCTCCAGGGGGCCGAGCACGTTGAAACGCAGCGATCTCGCTTCGTCACCCGTCATTGTGGTGAGTCCCCCAGGCCACAGGTCCCCGACTCTTCCCCGAATTGCGCGCGATCTCCCGGATGATAACCCGTTCCCGTCACGCTCGGGAACGAGCCGGTACGGGTTCGGTAAGGGGCGCCGACACGGTGGTTCTCACGAGGCCGGCCCCCAGCGGACCTCGGTGTGGATCCCCGTAAGCGGCAGGAGGAGAGTGTCCATGACCGAGCAGGAATCCCCCGACGGACTCGCCGAGCAGGTGCGGGCGGCGCGGCACTGGGCCGGAATCACTCAGGAGCAGCTCGCCGGGCTGTCCACCGTCAGCGTGCGGGCCATCCGGGATCTGGAGCTGGGCCGGGTGCGGCACCCGCGCCGCGAGACGCTACGGCTGCTCGCCGACGCGATGCGGCTGAGCGACGCCCGCCGCGCCGCGCTGGAACTGTCCGTTGAGGGAGCGGAGGCCGGCACGGTGATGCGCGAGGCGTTCGGGGCCAAACTGGCGATCCCGCCACTGCCGTTACGCGGCCTGGTCGGCCGCTCCGAGGAACTGCGGGCGCTGACCGGGCTGCTCTCCGCCGACCACGAGCGGCTGCTGAGCGTGGTGGGTCTCGCAGGCGTGGGAAAGACGCGACTGGCCCAGGAGGCAGCGCTGCTGCTGCACACCCGGGACCGGATACCCGTCGTCTGGGTCGACATGGGGGAGGCCGCCGCACCGGCCCGCGGGTCCGCCGCGACCCGCAATCCGCGCTCCGCGCTGACCGGCTGGGCACGCTCGCTGGCCGACGGCGGCAAGGGCCTGGACGAACTGGTCTCGGTGATAGGCGGCCGGCCCACTCTGCTGGTCCTCGACGGCCACGACGGCGCACCCCGGGTCCCACCGCTGCTGCTGGAACTGCTGCACGCCTGCGCTCGCCTCAAGGTCCTGATCACCACGAGGGAGCCGCACCGCATCCCTGGAAACCGGCTGCTGCCGCTGGGCCCGCTGCCGCTGCCCGAATCGGACCCGTCCGCCGACACCGGCACGCTCCCGCCCGGCCAGTCCCTGACCGCGGGGCAGCCCGCCGTCGAGCTGATGCTGTCGTACGTCGGCTCCACGCGTCCCGACCTGCTGCCCACGGACTCCCTGATCCGCACGGTGGCCCGGATCTGCAGAGCCCTCGACGGCGTGCCCAGAGCGATGGAGGCCGCCGCCTCCTGGCTGCTCCTGCACTCGCCGGAGGAGCTGCTGCGCATCGCCCGGACCAGGCCGCTGGACATCGTCGACGACGCCACTCTCGCCGACCCGGCCGACGAGGGGCTCGCCGCGCCGCTCTCCGCGGCCGTGGACCGGCTGGACGACGGACAGGCCGCGCTGCTCGGCGACCTGAGCGCACTGTCCGATGGCTGGAGCGCCGAGCAGGCCACCGCCGACCTGTCCGCCGCGCCGGTCGCCATGGTGCGCGATGTGCACGGGCTGACGCTGCGCGGTCTGGTGCGACGGCTGCCCGTCGGGGAGGACGGTGTCCCGCGGTTCGGCGTCCTGAACCTGGTGCGGCAGCACGCCGCCGAGCGCGCTGCCGACCTCGCCAGGACCAAGGTCCTGGTCCACTGACCGCCGCCCCGCCCTTCTTTCGCTGTCTGCCCCGCTTCTCCAGCAGAAGGGCCCGTTCGCCCTGCGCAACCTGATCTCGCTCGCCGACCCGAGCGCGGTCGAAGGACCGGTCGACACAAGATGACCGCGGCGATGGCGGTCCTGGAGTGGTGCATGTTCGGCACGGACGACGACTGAGGACGGACCGCGGCCGGGCGGGACGGACGACGGGCGGGGTGGCGGCGGTATGGCCGCGGCGGCAACTGCCGCCCGGCTGCCGCCTCGGGCGCCGGTGAGCGGGCCGGCGCGTTCCTACGATCGACGCCGAAGAGAAGTTTCAAGCCAACCAGAACCTCCTTCTTTCATCGACATCCCATGATGCGGACGAAGTGATGATGCAGCCTGCGGAAATGGCGCCCCGAGATCGATCCGGGTCGCTGGACGTCGTGGTCACCGGACTGCCGTCCGATGCGCACACCTGGAATCTCGTATTCATCCAACTGCTGATCGAGGGCCTCGGACACCGCGTCGTCAATCTGGGCCCGTGCGTTCCCCAGGACGAGATCGTCGAGTCCTGCGGCAAGTTGGAGCCCGACCTGCTCGTGATCAGCAGCGTGAACGGCCATGGATTCCAGGACGCCGAGCAGCTGATCCTGGCGATCCGGGCGCGCTGGGAACTGGCCGGGCTGCCCGCCGTCATCGGCGGGAAACTGGGCGTCAACGGGGACGAGGGTCGGGCCGGGCGGAGCCGCCGGCTCCTGGCGGCCGGCTTCGACGCGGTGTTCCCTGACGACCAGGGACTCGACCGCTTCGAGAAGTTCGTCGCCGCCGTGGCCGCCGCCCGGGAAGGAGCCGGGCGGTGACGTCCTTCGGACGGTTCGTGGCCGCTGCCCGGGCCCGTGGTGCCCTCGTGGTGCAGCCCCGCATGGGGTTCTCCGAGCCCGCCAGGATGCGGGCCGGACTGCTCGCCACCAAGGGCGCCGTGACCGCTGTGGACGCCGTCGCCGGCACTCTCACCATCGACAGCTACACCCGGGTCGGCGACGAGCCGTCGGCCGTCCGCGCGCTCTCCCGGGGCCTGACGCTCAACGGCTACCCCATCAGCTCCCACAGCCCGCGCACCTCCGGCTGGGTCCTGGACGGCATCGCGGGTCCGACCTTCCCCGTGCAGGTCCGGCACGGCTCGGCCCGCCCGCAGCGGATCGTCGCCGCGCTCACCCGGCTCGGCCTCGACCGCGACCGAGGGCGGACCCGTCTCGTACTGCCTGCCCTACGGCCGCACCCCGCTCGTCGACTCGGTCCGCAACTGGCAGCAGACCTGCGAGCAACTGGCCGCGGTGCGCGCCGACGGAGCGGAGCCGCATCTGGAGAGCTTCGGCGGCTGCATGCTCGGCCAACTCTGCCCGCCCGGCCTGCTGGTGGCGATCAGTGCCCTGGAGGGCCTGTTCTTCCACCGCGCCGGACTGCGTCAGCATCTCGCTCAGCTACGCCCAGCAGACCAGCCCCGCCCAGGACCGGCGAGGCCGTGCGCGCGCTGCGCCGGCTCGCGGCCGAACTCCTGCCGGACACCGACTGGCACGTCGTCGTCTACACCTACATGGGCGTCTACCCGAGCACCCGCCGCGGTGCTCACGGCCCTGCTGGAACGCTCCGCCGAACTCGCGGTGCGGGCGGGCGCCGGCACGGCTCATCGTGAAGACCGAGGCCGAGGCGTACCGCATCCCGACCATCGCGGAGAACGTCGCGCGCCCTGCGCATTGCGGCCCGGGCCGCCGCCGCGCGCCGCGACCGCCCATCCCGTGGAGTCCGCTGCGCCCGCCGACAGCGGGGACAACCCCGTCTACGCGGAGGCCCGCACCCTCGTGGACGCCGTCCTCAACCTGGACGGCGACCTCGGCAGCGCCCTGCTCAAGGCCTTCGAGCACGGCTACCTGGACGTCCCCTACTGCCTGCACCCCGACAACGCGGGCCGCACCCGCAGCCACATCGATGCGGACGGCCGGCTGGCCTGGTCGGACATCGGAGCTCTGCCCATCGGCCGGGTCACCGCGACGCCGCGCCGCCCGGCTCACCGCGGCCGGACTGCACGACGCCCTGACGTTCGTGCAGCGCCGCTACGACGACGCGTCCGACGCCAGCCGCACGCCCCATCCCCGACGCCACCGCGCACCTCAGGAGGTAGTGACCGTGACCGCACCACCACCGAGGCCATGGACGCAGGCACTTCTGCCGTTCCCGGCCTCTCCCGACGCTGCACCTGACTCGACCCGCACACCCGGGCCACCCTGCGCGTACAGAGCCGTATGCTCGCTTCGACCCGCGCCTTCCTGACCGCACGCGGCTTCCAGGAGCTGCTGCCGCCCGTCATCGGACCGGTCACCGACCCCGGCATCCGCGGCTCCAAGCAGGTGGACGTCGACTTCTACGGCCACAAGTACAAGCTGATGACCAGCGCGATCCTCTACAAGCAGGCGTCGCTGCTCGCCTTCGACAAGATCTTCTACATCGCGCCTAACGTCCGCCTGGAACCCCTGGAGACCGCGGTCACGCACCGCCACCTCGCCGAGTTCCACCAGATCGACGTGGAGATCCGCGACGCCCGCCGCGAGGACGCGATGGAGCTCGCTCGAGCAGCTGGTCACCCATGTCGTGATCCGACGCCGTGCCGCCGACGCCCGCCGACCTGGAGCTGCTCGGCCGGGACACCGACGCCCTGCGTCGAGGCGGTCGCCGGGGCCTTCGGCCGTATCGGCGCACCAGCGAGGCCACCGCCGACCTGATCGCCGCTCGGCCACCCGCAGGACCCCGGCGCCGAGATCGACTGGGAGGCCGAGGAGATCGTCTCCGCGCCGCGCCGACCGCCCGTTCTTCATCACCGACTACCCCAAGGGCTCCCGCGGCTTCTACGACAAGGAGAACGCCGACCAGCCCGGCGTCCTGCGCAACTTCGACCTCATCGCCCCCGAGGGCTACGGCGAGCTGGCCAGCGGCAGCGAGCGCGAGCACGACTACGCCACCCTCGTCACCCGGATGCGGGAGACCGGCGAGAACCCCGCCAAGTACGGCTGGTACCTGGACCTGGCCCGCCGCGGCATCCCCGGCCAGCTCCGGCTTCGGTCATCGGCCTGGAGCGCTTCACCCGCTACGTCACCGGACGGCAGCGCCGCCTGGCAGGCCAGCGCCTACCCGAAGCTGCCCGGGGTGGTGTCGGCGTGAGCGCCGCGCTCGAGCGCGGCCGGCTTCCCCGAGGAGCAGGTGCGCCGGCGCGCCCGGCACGGCGCCGGCGCCGTCTTCCCCGCCGAGACGGGCTACGGCACGCAGGCTGCTCGGCGCCGCCGCCCGCACCGTCGGCCGCCGAGGTCCCGCACGACCCGTACGACGCGCTGGACGCGCATGCGGATCGTGCCGCCGGTCTTCATGCCGCGAGCGGCTGAAGAAGCTCATCGACCTCGGCCCGCGAACCCCTCTACACGCGACGTCGAACTCGACACCGTGATCGGCGGGTTCACCTGCCGCGCTGCCGCTGTACGTGTCGGCGTTCGGCTCCACCCAGGTCGCCAGCCATGACCTCGGCGAGGCCGCCGGAGCCGGCAGGCCGGAGCGGCTCGGCATCCCCATGGTCATCGGCGAGAACGTGGTCCCCGTCAACGGCTACCGCTCGCGCGGACGAGCCGGCGTCTCCCCGCTGCTCGGCCGCATCGCCGCCTACGTCCGAGGCCGCCGACGACGAGCGCGGCGGCGTCGTGCGTCCAGCAGTCCACCGAGGACGCCGACGCCGAGGTCTGGAACCTCGTCTACAGCGACCCGGTCACCGAACCCCTGCTCGCCACCGGCCGCCTCGCCTTCGAGCTCAAGGTCGGCCAGGGCGCCAAGCCCGGCCTCGGCGGCCTCACCCTCCTCGACCGGGAGGCGCCGCGGCAGGTCGCCGAGCAGTACGCCCTCGACGAGGTGTACGGCGCCGACGAGCGACCAGGTGCTGCGGATCGCGAGCCCCGGCACGTTCACCGAGGAGATCCTCCGCCAGCAGATCCGGCTGATGCGCAACAACTTCCCCCGCGCCCGGGTGTGGGTGAAGCTCCACCCCGGCCGGGACGTGGCGCAGGCCGCGGCCACCGCCTGGGCGGCCGGCGCGGACGCCGTCACCGTCGACGGCGCGGAGGGCGGCACCGCCTGGGCCCCCACCGGCTTCCTCGGCCACGTCGGACTGCCGCTCGGCCGAGTGCCTGCGCCGCGATCGGCCGCACCGACGCACTGCCTGCTCGCCAGCGGCCGCATGTGGGAAGGCACCCGGGCCGTCAAGACCCTCGCGCTCGGCGCCCGCGCCGTCGGCCTCGGCCGCGCCGCGCTGATCGCCGTCGACGAGGACCGCGAGGCAGGCCTGCGCCGGCTCGTCGAGGCCCTCGCTCTGGAACTGCGGATGCTGATCAGCGCCGTCGGCAAGTACCACGTGAACGCCCTGGACCCGGAGGACCTGCTCCTACCGGACGACTGGGCGCCGGCCACACCTGGGGCCGCCAAGTCACTGAAGCTGATGACGGGACTACCAGGGGAGTTGTCCGTCGCCCAAGCAGTTTGGTGAGGCGGTGTCTGAGGGGCGGCGTGCGGATCAGTAGGTGAAGTTGCGTGGTTTTCGTATCGAGCTCGGTGAGATCGAGTCGGTGTTGGTGACGCATGCGTCGGTGGGTATGCGGCACTTGGTGCCGTTCGCGTTCGTGGGCCCTGGATGCACTGCCGTTGACCGCCAACGGCAGGCTCGACCGCCGCGCAACCCGCGCGAGGAAGTCGTGTGCGGACTTCCCGTACCCGAACCAGCCTGGCCGAGCGGCTCGACCGCGCCGAGCGTGTGCGGCCCGAGCTGCGGCCGATGCGCCGATGGGAGCCTCCGAATGATCCCCCTGTCATACGCCCAGCAGCGCCTGTGGTTCCTCGCCCAGCGCCTCGTGCGGCTCCTGACCGCCGCGGTGTCCGACCCGGACCCCCCGGTCTCCCGGCTGGACCTGTGCACCGATGAGCAGGACCGGCGAGCGACACGCTGGTCCGGACCGGCCACCGACGCACCCCGGCTGGGACTGGATGGCCTGTTTGCGGTCAGGCGGCGCGGTCGCCGGAGGCGGTGGCGTTGGTGTGGGAGGACCAGGTGGTCTCGTATGAGGAGTTGGACGTCTGGTCGAATCGGTTGGCGCGGTACTTGTCGGGTCGGGGTGTGCGGCCGGGTGATGTGGTGGGTGTGCATGTGGAGCGTTCGCCGCAGATGGTGGCTGCTTTGCTGGCGGTGTTGAAGGCGGGTGCGGCGTACACGATGTTGGATCCGTTGTTCCCGGTGGAGCGGTTGAACGAGATGCTGGGGCAGGTGGGGCCGGCGGCGGTGCTGACGCAGTCGCATCTGCCGCGGTTGGCTACGTCGGCTGCGGTGGTGGATCTGACGGCTGAGGTGGGTGCGATCAGTCTGGAGTCGGGTGCGGGTGTGGAGACGGGAGGTTTGCCGGAGTCGGTGGCGTGTGTGATGTTCACGTCGGGTTCGACTGGTGTGCCGAAGGGTGTGATGGCGTCGCATCGGGCGTTGGCGGCGACGTTTGTGGGTCCGGATTATTTGGGGTTCGGTCCGCAGCAGACGTTTTTGCAGTGTTCGCCGGTGTCATGGGACGCGTTTGCGTTGGAGGTGTTCGGGCCGTTGTTGCACGGCGGAGTGTGTGTGCTTCAGCCGGGGCAGCACACGGATCCGCATCTGGTCGCGGAGCTGGTGGAACGGCATCGGGTGAGCACGCTCCAGATGTCCGCGAGCCTGTTCAACCACATGCTCGACGAGCATCCGCAGACGTTCGCCCACCTCAGGGAAGCGATGACGGCCGGCGAAGCCGCCTCCCCGTCCCACACGGCCAGGGCACTGGCCCAGCATCCGCAACTGCATCTGCTCAACGGGTACGGTCCGGCGGAGAGTATGGGTTTCACGACCACGTTTGTGATCGAAGCGGGCCTTGCGGCGGAGGCGGCGAGTATTCCGGTGGGTGGTCCGGTCGCGGGCAAGCATGCCTATGTGCTCGACGGGGACTTGGAGCTGGTGCCGCCGGGTGTGCCGGGGGAGGTGTATGTATCCGGTCTTGGGCTCGCGCATGGTTACATCGGTCAGCCGGTGCTCACGGCGGACCGCTTCGTCGCCGATCCGTATGGCGCGGCGGGTTCTCGGATGTATCGCACGGGTGACCTGGCCCGCTGGAACGAGCAGGGTGCGCTGGAGTATCTGGGGCGTGCGGACGAGCAGGTGACGCTGCGTGGTTTTCGTATCGAGCCCGGCGAGATCGAGGCCGCGCTCCTCGCTCATCCGTGCGTGAGTCAGGCTGCGGTGGTTGTCCGTGAGGACCGGCTGGGTGACAAGCACCTGGTCGCCTATGCCGTCGCGGCAGGTGACGCGGCGCTCCCGCGGGACGGGCTGCGCCGGCATGTCGCCGCCCGGCTGCCCGAACACCTGGTGCCGTCCGCCTTCGTCGTCCTGGACGCGCTCCCACGCACCGTCAACGGCAAACTCGATCGTCGCGCCCTGCCGGCCCCTGACGACAAGGCCCGGTCGGAGGGCGGCCGGGCCCCGCGCAACCCGGCCGAGGAGATCCTTTGCGCCCTGTTCGCCGACGTGCTCGGCCTGACCGCGGCCACCATCGACGACAACTTCTTCCACCGCGGCGGACACTCCCTGCTCGCCACCCGCCTCATCAGCTGCATCCGGACCGTCTGGGACACCCGCATCACCATCAGCGACCTGTTCCACAGTCCCACCCCGGCCCTGCTCGCCGAGCACATCGCGGCCGGCTGACGCGGCAACCCGCTCGACACCGTGCTGCCCATCCGGACCGAGGACTTCGCGTCGTGCGCACCCGCCTCATGCCCCGCGGCCACTACTCGGCACCACGACCGGCCGTCAGCTCAGAACCGGTCCCAGCCTGCCGGCAGGATGACCGAACGCAGCGGCGCCAGCAGACGGTTGGCCTCGGCCAGGCCGTCCGGCCGCGCCAGGTCGAAGACGCGTTCACCGGACACGGCCACCGGCGCCGTACCGCACCGATCACCGAAGAGCACCAGCGCCTCGCGCGGTCGATGCCGGCGCGAGGGCCACACCAGGCCCTGACATCGTCCGTCCTGGCGCCGGATCTCCGATGCCCAGAAACGAGTACAGGAGTGGGGCGGCACATCGGGCTTCTCCGGTGCGTACTCGGGCGCCTCGGCCTCCAGCAGCCAGCCGGTCTGGAAGACACCGGCGAGATCCTCCTCGGTCAGCAGCCCGACCAGGGTGAGATCGGCCGTCGTCCGCACCTGGCTGAGCGTGTACCGCCTGGCTTGCGCCAGCGGCACCATGCGCACGCCGTCCGGCGGGGCGAAGGCGACGGACCGCAGGAACACCTCGGCCAGCGCGGTGGCGGGTTCACGGGTCACGTAGAGGTATGGATAAGGGTCGTCCGTGGTACCCGCGAAACGGTTGCCGCCGAAGCGTGGATGGACGAAGCGGCGGTTGAAGGCGTCCGGCGTGTATACGGTCTCGTGACACCGCCACAGCATGGTGCCGGCGGACACCACCATGCGCCGCGGTGTCATACGCGCGCCCTCTGGCGGCGGCTGGGCTACCACGCGCCCTCCTCGACGAGTGCTCTGGCGGCGTCGAGCAGCACCTTGTCCGGCACCTCACCGATGAGGTCGGCAGGCGTCCCGTGCAGCCACACATTGCCCGCGAGCCACCAGTCGGCGGCACCCCACGGATCCTCCTCGGCCTGCAGCATCCGGTTGATCTCCTGGACGACGGGACGCGGCTCACCGGTCACCGGGTCGAACTGGAAGTCCGGGAAGCAGGAGGTACCACCGTGGCCTTTGAGTCGGATCAGACCGGCGCGCGCCGGATCGCGTGCGGTCTTCGCGGTGAGGCGCTCCGCGCCGCGGGCGGGCGCAGCGAGCAGTCTGCGGCGTGCGGCGCGGGCCAGCTCGGCGCTCTCCGCAGAGAGGTAGGACCAGACCACGGACTCCAGGAGGGCTCTGGCCGCGGACAGCAGGTCGGTGTCCGGCAGACTCACGGTCGCTGTCGCACGCCGCTCCCTGCTCAGCTGGTCGCGCAGTGCGCTGCCGGACGGCAGGTCCAGCATCAGGAGTTTGCGGATGTCGCGCACGGCCCGGCGCACCCGTGTCGTGTCGATGCCAGCGTCGTGGAGTTCGCGCAGTCGGGCGTTGAGCTCGGCGAGCCGGTCGGCGTCGAGTGAGTCGCGGATCTCCGCGGCGTGCCGGCTCAGCAGCGCCAGCAGTTCGTCGACGGTCACGAGGTGCTCCCTCGGGCCGGGGGGTGCGGGTTCCGTACGGCGCTGCGCGGGTTGCCCTGGTGGATGAAGCCGGCCCAGGCGGGCACCGTGCCGAACAGATCGCGGTAGCGCTCGGCGAGTGCGAGTAGGTTGCCGCACAGGCCCGGTACCGGGCTGCGCTCCGGGTCCAGCATCCACAGCTGGGCGGCTCGCAGCGCGTCTGGCGGTGCGAGACCTGCCACCGCCACATAGTGATGGAAAACCACCATCATCGGCGCCGCGCCGAGGTCGGCCACCTGCCAGCGGGTACCGACGACATCGCTCGCGCCGCGCGCCAGGAACGCGGTGGCCGGAGTCAGCGCTTCGTCGTGGTCGCGCGTGCTCAGATCGGTCTCGCAGGCGCTCAGCACCACGAGCCCACCGGTCGCGCCCGGTCCGGGGCCGACCGGAGCGGGCACGTCCAGAATCCGTGTAACCGTCAGCCGCCCCGGCCCCTCGGGAGCGTCGCCGGGAGATGGTGCGAGGTCGACCGCTGAGGAGACCGCCCACTGGTCCGCGCGTCCGTGCACCGCCAGATGCAGCAGCGACGCCGCCGAACCGGAACCGCCGGGCAGATGCGCGAGGATCTCCTCCGGTGTACCGGCACCGGCGGTGCGAGCGGGTTCGTCGAGACCGCCGTAGACGAGCGCGTCGGGGTAGTACCGCCGTACGGCGTCCACCTCGTCCTCTGCGAACGTCAGGTCCTCCATGGGGTCGGCCACCAGCACCGCCCGCGCACCGCACGGCCCGCGCTCGCGGGCCGCGGCCCGCACGAACTCGCCTCCGGATGCGGCGTAGGTGATGACGGCGTGTTCGCAGGCGTAGGTGCAGGGGCGTGCAGTGGTGCCGCCCGGCTCAGGTGCGTCACCGTCCGCTTCCCGTGCTTCGTCGGTATCGGCGGCCGGCAGCCGGGCTGCGTGCCATGGAACGGCGCCGAGGTTGCCGCACGGCACGAGGACGAGGCGCACGGGACGGTCGGCGGTGCCGGTTGCGGCGGACGTGGACGGCTCGCTGATGTCGGTGCCCGTGGCCGTGCCGGGATCTGCGGCAGCCTCGCTGGCCGCTGCGACGACCGATCCCATGACGCCCTGTCCGGCCCAGTCGCACAGCGCATCGAGCGCCGTCTGCCATGCGGCCTCCGCATCCTCGGTCGCCGCACCGTCCACGGCCGACCGGACCGCCGCGGCGTCCAGATACCGGTCTAACGGGGCACGGCCGGCCCTCGTGAGCCCGGCGGGCCGCCATGCGCGCGGCATTCCGGTGCGCGGCAGCAGCAGTACGAGGCCGTCCTCGGATGCCTGGCCCGGCACCAGGTACACCAGTGCGTCGGCGCCGGAGCCCCGGACGGCCGCCACCAGGTCGTCCACGCCGCAGGGTCCGAGAAGCCGGCGCAACGGCGGCTCAGTGCCGTCCGCAGTGTCGGCGCGCTCGGCGGACGCCTGCGTTTCGCCGTTCGGGACTCTGCGCAGGACCGCCAGTGCGCGGCGGCGCAGCGCGCTCGGGACGGTGAAGCCGCCGGGAAACAGGTCCGGGAATCCAGCTTCCGGGCCGAAGGGCAAGCCGAATCCCGCTGGGTCCGTCCCGGTCCCCCTCTGACGGCCGAGGGCCGAGCGCCACTGTGCGGCGAGACCGTGCTCACCGGCCGCTTCGAGCTGTTCGGCAACGCCGGAGGAGGCGGCAGCGGCCCGCAGTACGAGGGTGCGGCCGGTCTCCAACAGCTCCACCGTCCCGTCGAGGTCGCCGTCCGACGCGGCCCATGACGCGGCGAGCAGGCCGCGGGCCGTACCCTGCCGTGCAATCTGGAGGCCGTGGTCGCTGCCGAGTTGGAGCAGGACGTCCTCGGCCAGGAGGTCGAGTGATTCACGGGCCGCGGCCACTGCGACCGCGTGGTCGTCGCTGGCACGGTCACCACGTGCCCGGCGGATCGTGGCCAGGTCCCAGAGCACACCCTGCATCGCGTCCCGCGTGATGTTGTCGTTGAAGGCCGCGCGACCCAGTTCCAGGTCCTGGATGGCGGCGTTCAGCATGGCCGGGTCATTGGTCTGCTCGTAAAGGATCTCCAGCGTGCTGCTGAGTGCGCGGCGGGTGCGCACCTCGTAGTCGGGATGAAGGGCCGTCCTGCCGAGTCCGGCACGCACCCTGTCGATCACTTCCATGAGCCCGGCAGGATCCGGATCGGTCTGAAGGACGTTGGCCAATGCCAGAAGGAGCAGCCATCCGTTCTCGACCATGGTGCGGGCGGAGAACGGCAGTGCGGGCTGTGCCAGGGCCTCTTCCAGGTACGTCCGTGCCTTTGCCAGGGCCGAACGGTCCTCCTCGCGGTAGGCCAGGGCCGCATGCGAGATGAACAGCAACAGTGGGATCCCATAGAACGCCGTCAAGCGCGGACTGGATGTCTCCCGCAGCTCGTCCAGCTCACCGATCAGCTCGCGAAGACGCTCGGTGTCAGTGTCATCGAATGCGTTTTCCATCCGCAGGGCCAGACCGAGCCAGCGGCTGTAGAGCAGGAGGTCCTGGCCATCGGGCAGGTGGGCATGCCGTGAGTCGAGACTCCCGGAACCGGGCGTAAGAAGACGGTCGAGCAGCTGACCGGCCGTCTCCCGATCGCCCAGGTTCCCACCGCTCATGTGGACCGCCTGCAATAGATTCGGGACAGCCACGCGGGCCAGCCAGGCAGACCCGTCGTCGGCGTCCTGCGCCAAGGTGTGCTGCAGCAGTGCCGCCACGGAGCCGAGTACCTCGGCGTCACCGGACCGCATGCCGTAGATCACGCGGGCCAGGGCACTCGCCATCTTGCCCCAGCCGCCCTCGTACCTACCGGACTCGGCGTCCGCGTCCACCAAACGCACCAGTGCCGCGAGCTCCTCCGGCAGGACTGTGCCGGGGCTGCTCGCCTCGACGTGCATCACGGAGGCGGCATCGATCAAAGGGTGGAGCAGGGGCTCCTCGGTGGACTGCGCCGCTTTCGGCTCTGGGGCGAGGGCGGAGGCCAGCATCGGCAGGCTCTCGGGAATGTCGCCTCTGTCGCGCATGCCGCTGAGGAGGTCGAAGATCCCCTGAGTGGGACCGGTGGGGTCCTGCCCGGGCACCGAGCGGGCCGCGTCGAGGAGTTCACTCACGTTTCCGGTGCGCACGGCAGCGGTCAACCGGTCCAAGCCAGCTAAGCCGGCCTCAAGGTCCGCTATTTTCTCGTCGGACAGGTCTTCGGAGATTTCACGTATCAGTGCACGTGTCTCGGCGAGGTCGGCCGACATGTGGGCGTCGCCGACGGCGAGGCGGCGCATAATCTCCACGGCGCCGTTCAGTTCCGCGAGTCGGCCTTGCGGCGGTTCGAGACGGCCACCGAGCCGTCCGAGCAGCGCCGCCGCGAGTAATGCTGCGGCACCGCGTCGTTCCGCGGCCGGAAGGTCACCGGCGCGCGCCGCGCGCAGCAGCTCAAGAGCTCTGTCCCTGTCCCTGTCGCTGTCGCCGTCGCCGGCCTCGGCCGTACGCCTGCGCAGATGGCGCATGGCGTACAGCTCACCGAGCCGTGCTCTGACGAGAGTCTGCAGCGGGTCGTCCGGCGGCACGACCGTCGTCAGTTCGGCGTCGACGGCAACGAGTTCGTCGAAGGCTCGCTTCTCCGCGGCCGGATCCGGTGCCTGTCCTGGCTCCGATGCGGAGTCTCCGAACCATTTGGCGGGCAGCAGTAGCCCCGCCGCGACAACAGCACGCTCTGCCCGCTCTCGGAGTCCGCGACCACCGTCATCGGCTTGTCCGCCGTCGCTCTTCTCCCGGCCGTCGTGCCCCGCTCCTTCGCTGTTCCCACCCGAGCCCATCCGCCCCTCCGCTCTCCCCGGTGCCTCGGCCGGTATCCGGCCCGTCGCCACGTCGTGACGCAGCCTCCGTACGAGACACCGCGTATCTCTCATCATCAGGAGCCGGCAGACCTGCGTACACCGTGGAGGTCGTGACGCCGAGAGTCGACCGGAAGCCGACCGGCGCGTGGCCGGACAACAACGGTCAGGCGCGGCAAGGTGGTCGTGTGGCGTGGCACCCGGCCGGGGGCTTCCGGGAAGTCGGGAGTGGCTGATCAGGTGCTGGCGGACGCCGTTCGGGCCGTGCCGGGCCTGTCGGGCTGCAGTTTCGATGCCCTGGGCCCGGACCTCACTGGTCGTCATGGGTTGTGCGGCTACGCGCCGATTCCTGTGCCGCCGCTGACGATGAGGTTGTCTCCGGTGATGTAGCTGGAGGCGTCGGAAGCCAGGAAGGCGACGGCCTGAGCGATGTCGGTGGGCAGGCCCAGCCGGCCGAGGGGAATGTCCGCGCTCCAGGACTCCAGAGTCTCCCGGGAGATGCCTCTGCGGCTGTAGGCCGGGGTGTCGATCGCGCCGGGGCTGACGGCGTTGACGCGGATGCGGCGTGGTGCCAGTTCCAGGGCGGCACTGCGCATCATCGGGAGTAGGGAGCCTTTGGCTGCGACCATGGCGGGGGCTGCGATACCGGCGCCGGCGCCGATGGTGAAGATGACGGACGCACCGTCGTTGAGCAGGGGCAGGGCCTTTTGCAGCGTGAAGAAGTTGCCCTTGACGTTGGTGTCGAACAAGGCGTCGAAGTCCGCTTCCTCGGTGTTCGCCAACGCCTTGACCCGTGAGATACCGGCGTTGAGGAAGAGGACGTCGAGGGCGCCGAATCGTTGCCGGGCCGCATCCATGGCGTGGTCGATGTCAGTCAGACAGCGAGCGTCGGCGGGCACCACGGCGATCTCCGCCGGAAGGCTCTTCTCCGCTTCGGCAACGCTCTCCAGCCCGGTGACCATCACCCGGTACCCCCGTTCGAGGAGCAGTTCAGCGGTCGCCCTGCCGATTCCGCTGGTTCCACCGGTGATCAAAGCTGCAGGTGCGGACATGCCGTCTCTCCTTGCTTGCACGACTGGGTTCAGGCACAGATGGATTCAGGCACAGGCGCCCGCACGCAGCACCGCCGCGTGATGTGCCCGAGCAGGCGAGCCGGGCACCTCGCGGAGCCCTGAGCTCGTGCCTTCACGGTAGGAACCTCTTGCGGCCCACGTCCAAGGCCCATGCCGTAAGACGACATACGCATCAGGCATAACCACAGATCACCGCCCAGTTCGGCGAAACGGCGCAGATTTATGGAGTTACGCTTCAGGAGTGCCTGACGTGACACCCCGCACAGACCTGGACCTTCGGCTGCTGCGATATTTCGCCACCCTGGCCGAGTATCGGACCTTCGCCCGCGCCGCCGAGGCTCTCCACCTCACCCAGCCCTCCCTGAGCCGGCAGATCCGCCGCCTCGAACAGCAGCTGGGAGCCTGCCTGCTGAACCGCACCCCCCACGGCAGCCACCTCACCGCAGCGGGCGAGGTTCTCCTACCCCACGCCAGAACCCTCCTGCGCACCGCCGAGCGGGCCGCCGCCCTTACCCGGGCGGCAGCCGAACCCACCCGCATCACCATCGGCTACACCACGAGCATCATCGTCACCCCCGCAGTCCGCGAACTGCGCCACCGGCATCCCGACGCCGAGGTGACCACCGCACACCTGTCCTGGCAGGACGTACGCCCCGCCCTCCTGGACCACCGCGTGGACGCCGTGGTTACCCGACTGCCTCTGCAGACCGCGAAGCTCAACGTGACCATCCTCTACGACGAGCCGCGCGTGTTGCTGGTCTCCCACGACCACCGCCTGGCCGGCAGGGAATCGGTCGCGCTCGCCGATTTCGCCGACGAGCCCCTGATCCGGGCGAGCGACCCGGCCCGGGACGCCTTCTGGCGCATCAACCCGCGCCCCGACGGCAGCCGCGCCCCCGACGGCCCGCTCGTCGAGGACCTGGAGGACAAGCTCGAAGTCATCGCCTCCGGTCGGGCCGTGGCCATCGTGCCTGGCCTGGACGGCCGCAGCCGCCCCTACCTCACCACCATTCCTCTGCGCGATATCGAACCCGGCCACGTCGTCTTGGCCGTACGCGCTGAAGACCGCAGCCGACTCGTTGCGGCGTTCCGCACCCTTGCCCAGGCCCTCCTCACCGGCTCTGCCCCAGCCGACCCGACAGACACCGAGTGACCTTGAACGGGAGAGGTGCCCGCTGCCGGCGGTGGAAGCGCCACTCGTGACCGGCAGCGGCACGGCGTACGCAATCTCCCGCGAACCCGCCCCTCCCCATCGAACGCCGAGGTGACACTGCGCAACCGCCCACCAAGATCTGTGCCAGAATCTCAAAGAGGCTCAGAGATCCGGCATGGTCGCCCACAGGTAGAGCAGCACGCCGACGGACGCCCCGAGCATGATCAGCCCAAACACCGTGCCCGCCATGTCCTTGCCGGGCTGTGGCTCAGAGGCGGTGGCGTTCTGCGGCTCCTCGGGTGCGTAGTGGACGAGGACCTCGTCGCCGACCGCCCGGTCGCGCGGACCACCGCTCTCCTTGAAGCGCACGGCGAGACCGTCGCCTGTGGTGTAGTCGTACTCGTGCCACTGCACGCGCTGAGGCACGTTGTTGACCGTCCGGGTCGTGGTCCACACACGCACCACCCGCGCCTGCGCGGTGACCCCGCTCTCCCAGGCCGCCCGTCGCTGCCTGCTCCGGCGCACCAGCGCGTACCCGGCCCAGACGAAGAAGGCTATGAGGAGCGGCACGAATATATTGATGACAGCCATGCGGTTCGTATCCCCGTAACGTGCGTTCGGATTGCGCGTGCACCGGACCTGTTGGGTCTAACGCACACGGGACGTTACCCGAGTGGGGGTCAAGAGGCGGCTGGGCGGATCTTGCTGCGTGACGGGCAGTGGCTGGTATGAGGTGTGCCTCAGGCGGTTTGCGCGCTCATGCCGTCTGACTGGCCGTCATCCATTTCTCCAGCCCGACCGCGTCCAACGGCAACGCATCGGACAGCACTTCCGAGCCTTCCGAAGTGATCAGAATGTCGTCCTCGATGCGCACACCGATACCGCGCAGCTCCGGCGGCACGGTCAGGTCGTGTGCATGGAAGTACAGGCCGGGCTCAACCGTGAACACCATGCGGGGCGCCAGAGCGGCGCCCTGGGTATGCCTCTTCACCGGCCTGTGCGCAGTCGTGCACGTCAAGGCCCAGGTGGTGGCCGATGCCGCACACCAGGTAGCGCCGATGGTGCTGGCCTGTGTCGGACAGCGCCTCGTCCACGGAGACCGGCCAGTCCCCAGCGTCCTGCGTTCTGCATCAGCTCGGTCAACCGGGCGAGGGCCCGGTCGTCGCGGAATTCGTCGTGCTCGCATCCGTTATGGCCCAAGCCGGGACGGCCGCCGACGCGGGCGCAATGCCTCGTGCTCCGCGCCGCGACCCGCGAACCGGTACGCCGGCAGACGCAGCCGATGGCACCGGTCATGTGGCGTTGGCCCTCCTGCGGCAGTCCCACTCCGGGTTGATGCGGGGGATCGCGGCCAGCAGTGCCCGGGTGTACGGGTCGCGTGGCTGGTCGAAGACCTCCCTACACGGCCCTTGTTCGACGATCTTCCCTTTGCTCATCACCGCCACCCGGTGCGCGATGTGCCGCACGACGGCCAGGTCGTGGGCGATGAAGACGTAGCTCAGACCGCTCTCGCGCTGCAGGTCGCTGCAGCAGGTCGATGACCTGTGCCTGCACCGACACGTCGAGCGCGGAGACCGCCTCGTCGCAGATCACCAGTTTCGGGGAGACGGCGAGCGCCCGGGCGATGCCGATCCGCTGGGCCTGGCCGCCGGAGAACTGCGCGGGATAGCGCTGGAGGTGGTCGGGGTTCGAGGCCGACCCGCTCCATGCAGCTCCCGGGCGTAGGGCGCGCCGGCCCGCTCCGGGGTGCTATGCCCTGGTAGTCGAGCGGTGCCATCAGGATCCGCTCGACGGTGTGCCGGGGGTTGAGCGAGGAGAACGGGTCCTGGAAGACGACCTGCACTTCGGCGCGGTACGGGCGAGTCGCCCGCCCGTGCGCCGTGGGTGATGTCCTCGCCTTCGAACTCCAGGGTGCCGGCGCTCGGTTCCATCAGCTTCGCGACCATCCGCGCGCATGGTCGACTTGCCGCTGCCCGACTCGCCGACCATGCGCGAGCGTCTCGCCCCGGCGCGACGTCGAACCTGACGCCGTCCACGGCGGTGAACTGGCTCGTGCGGCGCGGAGCGCCCCGTCACCGTTGGTGGTGAACTCCTTGGTCAGGTCGCGGGCGCTGAGCACGTGCCTCGTTCACGCGGTCACCTCGTCGTGGCTGGAGCGTCCCGCTCCGTGAACGGTCGTCGGTCGATCCGCGGGATGCTGTCGAGCAGCGCGCGGGTGTACGCGTGCTCGGGCGCGGAGAAGATCTGCTCGGCGGCTGCCGTCTCGACCTGCTCGCCCTCGCGCATCACGAGCACCCGCGTCGCGATGGAGCTGATCACGGCGAGGTCGTGGGTGATGAAGACCATCCCGGTGCGGGTCTTGCGCTGCAGATCGGCGAGGAGGCGCAGGATCTGCGCCTGGACGGTCACGTCGAGCGCCGTGGTCGGCTCGTCGGCGATGAGCAGTGCGGGTCGAACAGACACAGCGCCATCGCGATCATGATGCGCTGCCGCTGTCCGCCGGAGAACTGGTGAGGGTAGTGGTCCACGCGCCGGCGCCCGGCTCGGCGATGCCGACCCGTTCCAGCGCCTCGACGGACGACCCTGCGCGCCGCCTTCCGGGAACCGCCCCGGTGCGCCCGGTACGTCTCCTCGATCTGCAGGCCGACGGTGTAGTACGGGTTCAGCGAGGACAGCGGGTCCTGGAAGACCATGGACGCCGGTCGCCGCGGACGCGGCGCATCTCGCGGTCGTACGGCCGAGCAGCTCGACGCCGTCAGCCGGACGCTGCCCTTCGTGCACCGCCCCGCGCGGCAGCAGGCCCATGATCGGCCAGGCTGGTCATCGACTTGCCCGAGCCGGACTCGCCGACGATGCCGAGGGTCTGGTCGTGCTGACCGTGAACGAGCCTTCCGACCACGTCACTCGACGGACGTCGGACGGTGACCGTGACGTCGTCGGCCTCGAGCAGGGTGCACGGCGAGGTCGTGAGACGGCCAGCAACGTCGCTCATGCGGTATCCTCACTCTCGGGTCGAGGGCGGTGTAGACGAGGTCGACCACGACGTTGCCCATGACGACGAAGAAGGCCGCGAGCAGCGTGACGCGCCATGATCACCGGCTGGTCGTTCTTCGCGATCGAGTCGGCGGCCATCTTGCCGACGCCGTTGAGTCCGAAGACCGTCTCGGTGATGAGCGCGCCGCCCAGCAGGCCGGCGAAGTCCATACCGAAGAGCGTGACGATCGGGGGTGAGCGCGGGCCGCAGCGCGTGCCGGCGCATCGATGAGGACCGCGGGCAGGCCCTTGGCCCGGGCGGTCCGCATGAAGTTCTCGGCCAGCGTGTCGATGACGTTCGCCCGCGTCGAGCCGGGCGTACAGGCGACGCGTACGCCGGGGCGAGCACGATCCACGGCATGAGGTAGTTCTGGAACCACAGACCGGGTCCTCGGTGAAGGGCACGGCCTGCGGGAACGGCAGGATCTGCAGTTTGCACCACGAGGACGTACTGCAGGAGCGAGCGCGAGGAAGTAGTTGGGCATGCTGACGCCGCCGAGGGCGAGGTTCATCGCGCCTTGTCCCAGCCGGTCCCCTGCTTGACCGCGCTGAGCAGTCCCGCGCTGACGCCGACGAGCAGCCAGAGCACGGCCGCGCCGATCGCGAGGGTCGCGGTCACCGGGAAGCGGCCAGGATCATGTCCATACCGACTGGTTGGTCTGGAAGCGAGTAGCCGAGGCACGGCGCCGGGCAGTGAGACGAGGTGCGCGCCTCGCCGTAGCTCGCGGCCCGCGACGAGCCCCCAGGATGTACCCGAGGTACTGCGCCAGAACGGCTGGTCGAGCCGAGGCTGCGCCCGGATCTGGTCGACCCGTTCCGGCGTGCAGGTCTTGCCGCAGATCTCAGCGCCGGGTCCGGCGACAGCGGAAGAAGATGAGGTAGGTGAACAGGCAGACGAGGAAGAGGATCGCCGAGCGCCGGCGATGCGGCGCAGCGAGGTAGCGGGCCATCAGGCGGCCTCTCCCGCGTCGGGGCGGCCCGGATCCGGTCGCCGAGCACGGTGAAGGACAGCACGGTCAGGAACAGGAAGGTGCCGGGGATCAGCGAAGTACATAGGGTCCACCGCGTACCAGCTGACCGCGCTCGCGATCATCTGGCCCCAGGACGGCGTCGGCGGAGCGACGCCCACGCCCAGGAAGGACAGGCCCGCCTCGGTGCCGATGTATCCGGGCACGGCGAGGGTGGCCATGACGATGATGGAGCCGCGGAGGTTCGGCAGGATCTCCTTGAACACCATCGGCGCCTCCGGGCGCCCGACGCGCGCGCCGACTCGACGAATTCACTCGTCCATCAGCGTCATCGTCTGCCCGCGCACCACCCGAGCGGTATACGGCCAGCCGAACAGGCTGATCACGCCGACCAGCAGGACCGACCTGTTGCCCGCGGGCAGCGACGACAGGATGCGCGATCATGAAGATCAGCGCCGGAAACGCCATCAGGAAGTCCATGACGCGGGAGATGACCTGGTCGACCCACCCGCCGTAGAAGCCGGCGACCATGCCGAGCACGACACCGAGCAGTGTCGTGAGCACGGTCGCCGACGCGGCGATGAGGAACGACACGCGCGCACCGTAGGCGATGCGCGTCAGCAGGTCGCGGCCGTTCAACGGCTCGACACCCGAGCAGGTGATCGGAGCTGATCCCGCCGAACGACCCCTTCGGCAGGCTGCCCGCGTCGACGTCGATGGCCCTCGTGTCGAACGCCGTCGGTCCATGGCCCGTGAGCATGCTGATGAGCGGTGCGCAGATCGCCATCAAAACCATCAGCGCGATGAACCCGGCACTGAACAGCGCGCCACGATCGTGCAGCAGCACGCCCGTGATTCGGCGGCCGGCGGTGGCGGGAGCACGAGGTGTGCCCACCGGCGGACCGGGCTGCGTGTCATGCGCGAAGGCGGTCGTCACGAGGCGCCTACTTCCCCGAGTCCTTGAGGCCGACGGAGACCAGATCGATGCCGCCGCTGAACGAGTCGGACAGATAGGCGCCCGCGATGTTGGAGCCGGTGACGGTGAGGGTCTTCTCGTAGGCCAGCGGCACGATCGGGGCCTGGGCCATGATCTGCTGGTCCAGTGCGCCGTACGCCTTGTCGGCGGCGGCCACGTCCTTCATGGCCGCGATCTCGTCGATCCGCTTGTTGATGGCAGCGTTGTCGATCTGAGACAGGTTGGTGTTCGCGGTCGGGGTGATCCTGCGGCCGTCGAACAGCGGCGGCAGGAAGGTCGCGCCGGACGCCCAGTCGGGACACCAGCCGGTGAGGGCGAGGTCGCGCTGCTTGGCCGTGGTGCCGATGACCTCGTAGAACGTCGAAGTGTCGATGTTGTTGATCTTCACTTTGATCTTCAGTGGCTTGAGGGCCTCCTGGATCGCGACCGCGACCGCTGTCATCTTGGGGTCCGGGCGGTTGTCCAGGGTGAGCGTGAACCCGCCCGACAGTCCCGCCTCGGCGAGCAGTTCTTTGGCCTTGGCCACGTTGTGCGGGTAGAGGTCGTCACTCGGTGCGACCGACGTATGGTCGGCGGCTGGATCGCGGTCGCCTTGGTGGCGAGCTGCGGCGCCGCCGAGTGCGGCGATGACCGTTCCTTGTCGACCCCGTACGCGATGGCCTTGCGCACCCTCAGGTCGGAGAGCTGCTTGCGCGTGGTGTTCATCCCCATGTATGTGGTGCAGCCCTGGTACCCGGACGAGCGTGCGCGCCTTCAACTGCGGTGTCTGGATCCGTGACAGCGTCGCCGGCCGAATGGTGCCGGGGACGGCGATGGCGTCGGCGTCCGTGCCCTGCCCGGCGAGCATGCGCTCGTCGATGGTCGGCGCCGTCGAGCCCGAAGGTCCACTCGAAGGCGTCCGGCTTGGCCGTGCGGACCTTGTCGGTCGACGCCTTCCACTGCGGGTTGCGGACCAGCTTGAGCGATGAGCCGTGGACGTAGCTCGCCACCTTGTAGGGGCCGGAGGCTATGGGCTTGGTGTCGAACGCGTGCGCCGCGCCTGTTCCCTTCGGAAACGGGACGAAGTTGGGCATGGTCAGGGCGCTGGGGAAGTCGGGGAAGGACTTCTTGAGATGGAAGACGACGGTCTTGGCATCGGGCGTCGCGATCGAGTCGAGGTCGCCGGACTGGTACGGGCCCTTGTAGTCGGCTGGTGCCTCGATCAGCGTCTTCGGGTACGGTGAGCCGCCCATCTCGGGATCCCAGGCACGCTCGACGCCGAACTTCACGGCCGCACTGTCGATCGGGGAGCCGTCCTGGAAGGTCAGGCCGTCCTTGAGGTGGTACGTCCAGGTCTTCGCGCCCTCGGACGGCGTGCCGAGGTCGGTCGCCAGGTCCGGGACGATCTTCGTGCCCTTGGCGCCAGGGCCGGCGCCGACCGTGGTCAGGCCGCGGTAGATGAGCCGGTAGAAGTTGTTGACGCCGCCGTCCCAGCCGAGCCCGGGGTCCAGGTGGGAGAAGTCGGGAGTGGCCAGGGCGTGGATGGTGCCGCCACCGGCACCGGAGGACGAGCTGCCCGTACCGCCGCTGCAGGACGTGAGCGTGAGCGAGCAGAGCAACGCGACGCCGGTGACAATCGTTGGTCTCCTCATGGGAGCTCCTTGGGTTGATGCTGGTCGATGAACGCCATCGATGCGGTTACTGGGTCCTGACCCACACGCGCATGGCCTCTGGGCTGCGGTTGCCCCACAGGAAATAGGGCACGAGCGTCACGGGGACCGTCACGGTCTCCTCGGCCGTCGGCCGTGCGACGGTGAGTTCCGGGTAGAGCTCCGAAGAACGAGGGGGCATGACGTCCGCCGAGGCCCGCAGGGCAACAGCACGGGGCAGTCCGTCGACCGACGAAGAGGTGTCTGCTGCGGCGAGGCGGTCAGCCGACAGGACTAGGGCCTGTGTGGAGTTGTGATCTCGTGGGGCTTCCGGCCTGGATGGGTCGGGGCTTGGGGTAGAACGGTGGGGTGTCTCGACCTCAACTTTCGGATGCCGAGTGGGAGTTCATCTCCCCGTTTGTGCCGGTCGGCGAGTACGGGCCGTACCCGGAGAACCTGCGGGGGCACTTTGAGGGTGTCGTGTGGCGGTTCAGGAACGGGGCGAAATGGCGGGAGTTACCCGAGCGATTCGGGCACTGGTCCACCGTTTACGGCCGGTTTCGGCAGTGGCGGGATGCTGGGGTGTTCACCGCGGTGTTCCAGGGTGCGATCGCCGAGGCGGCGAAGCGGGGCCTGGTGGACTTGTCGCTGGTCAGCGTGGATTCGACCACAGTCCGGGCGCATCATGATGCTGCCGGAATGATCGTGGAGCCCGAGATCCTGGAGGCGTTGGAGAAGGCCGCCGCGGAAAAAGGGGCGCCGGCCAGGAACAAGACGGGCAACCGGACCCGGAGCGGGAAGAACGGCGACGCGTGAGGCGTCGCCGCAAGGCCCGGCTCGCCGCGGCTGACCTGGGACGTTCCCGCGGCGGACTGACCACGAAGACGCACCTGTCCTGTGTGCCGCAATGCCTGCCCCTCTCGCTGAAGATCACTGCGGGGCAGGCCGGGGACAGTCCGCAGTTCATCCCTGTCCTGAACAAGATCCGCGTCCCCGGCCCGGTGGGCCGGCCCCGCACCCGGCCCGACGCAGTGGCGGGCGACAAGGCGTACTCGTCTCGCCAGAACCGTTCCCACCTGCGCAAACGTGGGATCAAGGCGGTCATCCCAGAGAAGAAGGATCAGTCCGCTCACCGCAAGAACCGCGGCTCACGCGGCGGACGGCCCGTCACCTGGGACAAGCAGCTGTACAAACTCCGTAACAGCGTCGAACGCACCATCAACAAGATCAAGGACTGGCGCGGCCTCGCTGTCCGCTACGACAAAAAGCCTGAAAGCTACCAGGCCGGACTCGAATTATGCGCCGGCCTCCTCTGGATCCGACACCTCGGATCACAGCCTTGATCACAACTCAATACGCGCCCTAGGTCGTCCACCGAAACCGGGGAGTCCTGCTGCTCGACGCAGTAGACCAGCGGACCGCGGGCCACGCCCACCGCGCCGCGCGTCGCGTCCAGATGCGGATGCGACAGGTGCCCGCGTACCGGCATTGGCAGGTGGAGCCGCACCGTGTCGCCCGCGGCCCAGAGACGTTCGACGGTCAGCCAGCCGTCGTCGGCCGCGACGGGCTCGCCGTCGAGCGTGACATCGCGCGCCCAGCCGGGGATGCGGAGCTTGACTGCGTACGGGCGGTCCGGGGCGCATTCAACCGTGAGACGCACGTCTCCGTCCCACGGGTAGGCCGTCTCGACGCTCGCCGCCCAGGCGCCCGTTTCGATCCGGCACGAGGTGTACAGGCCGAGGTACACGGTGTCCGCGCGCTCGGCGGCCACGTAGTCACCGAGCTGCGCCATCCACCGGACGATGTTCGGCGGACAGCACGGACAGCTCGAACCACGGCCGGCGCAGCGGATCGCCGCCCGTCTCGGCCCCGCTGCGCTGCTCGTGGTCGGGGCGACGCTGGAGCGGATTGTCGTAGAAGAAGGCCTTGCCGTCGGCGGACAGACCCACGGCGTAGGCGTTGAGGAGGACGTGCTCGAAGACGTCGAGGTACTTGGCGCCACCGGTGGCCACGAACATCCGCCAGGCCCACTGCATGGTGGCGACGGCGGCGCATGTCTCGTTGTACGCGCGCTCGGACGGCAACTCGTACCGGTCACCGATGGCCTCGTCCGAGTGGCGGCTGCCCAACCCGCCCGTGAAGTAGAGCTTGGTGGCGACCATGTCGTTCCAGAGCCGGTCGAGCGCCTCGAACAGGGTCGGGTCCTTGGTCTCCAGATGGACGTCGGTCGCTCCGGCGGCCAAGTACGCCATGCGCACTGCGTGCCCGTTGACGGACGGCAGCTCGCGGAACGGCAGATGGTCCTGGAAGTACTCGGGTGGAAAGACGCTGTGCTTGAGGCGACCGTGCCCGCGCCGGTCCACGAACAGGCGTGCCTGGGTGAGGTAGTCGCGGTTGCCGGTCTCCCGGTACAGCTCGACCAGGGCCATTTCCACCTCGGGATGGCCGCAGGTGGCTTCGTCGCGGCCCTCGCCGAAGCGGCGCACGACCAGGTCGGCGAAGTCCACGGCCACTCTGAGGAGTCGGCCGTCGCCCATCTGCCGGTTGGCCGCGACAGCGGCCTGGATCAGATGGCCGAGGCAGTACAGCTCATGTCCCCAGGTCAGGTCCTCCCAGGGCTTCTTGGACGCCGCCGGGTCCTGGAAGAACGAGTTCAGGTAGCCGTCCTCGGCCTGCACCTGCTCAAGGAGTCCGACCACCTCGTCGAAGAACTCCCGTACGCCGCACTCCGCTTCGCCCGCGCCGATCTCGTATGCCAGACCTTCGAGCGTTTTGTACAGGTCGGTGTCGAGGAACGGGTAGCGCCCGCGGTAGGCGGGGGGATCGTCGGCGAGCAGACGGCTCAGGTTGTCGACGTTGCCGGCGGCGCGCAGTTGCCCGATGGTGTGCGGGACGGTCGACCGCCGGTTCCGGTCCTGCCAGTGCCGGAGCAGACCGCCGGTAATGCGCACGGCGGTCAACGGGACGACGGCGCCCGACACTGTTCGCACGGCTCCTGCTCGGTCGCCCGAATTGCCGTTGGCCCGCTCTGTTGTCATCGAATCCCCAGTAGTATGTGCTATTGCACTGTGCAATAGCACTGCTGGTAGTGGGCCGACCGTATGACCTCAAGGGGGCGAACGGCAATGGATGATTCATGGAATTTACGTGGGCACCGACGCCACGGGAGGGGGCGCGAACGCCGGACTGGGAGGCCGGTACGCGCGCTGCCCGTGCGGTTGGCAGCCTTACGACCGATCGAAGAGGTTTTGGCCTCCGCGATCCGCGAGGCTGTGACCGGATTCGGCGTCGGTGACGCACGGATCGTGAAGCCGCCGATGACCCGCGCCGATACGGGCTGGTGTCAGGGACGGGTGTGCGGCTTTGCCGTAGCCGACGTCGCCGGACTACGAAGACCATTCGCCGAAGCGGCCGTTCGCTGGCCCGGTACCGCTCGACGTACCCGTGTCCACCAGGAACGGGAGACCGTACGCGAGTGAGCGCCTGACTCTGTGGTTCGCTGTACAACGGCCGGAGCCGGGGCCCGTACCCGTACTGTTCGGTCACGACGCTGCATGCGCGCGGATGTTCGTAGCGTGCCGCAGATACTCGTAGTGTGTGACATCGCATGAGGAGGACATCCGATGGCTGCCCGGCGCACCAGCGCCCAGTCTGTCGGCCCCGCTCTGCCCGCACTGGGCGGTACGCGGAGCAGCTACCGCGAACGTGTCGTCGACGCCCTGCGCGCCGCGCTGATCGCCGGTGAGCTGCGTCCGGGCGAGGTCTACTCAGCCCCGGCCCTTGCCGCCCGCTTCGGCATCTCAGCGACGCCCGTACGTGAGGCGATGCTCGACCTCACCAAGGAAGGGCTCGTCGACACCGTGCCCAACAAGGGTTTTCGAGTCACCGCGGTCTCCGACCGGCAACTCGACGAGTACACCCATATCCGCTCACTGATCGAGATACCCACCACCGCCGGTCTCGCCAAGAGCGCGGACCCCATGGCGCTGGAGTCGCTGCGCCCCGTCGCGCAGGAGATCGTCACCGCCGCTGCTGTGGGCGACCTCATCGCCTACGTCGAAGCCGACCTGCGTTTCCATCTTGGCCTGCTTTCCCTTGCGGGCAACGAGCACCTGGTCGAGGTCATCAGCGACCTGCGCAGACGGTCCCGGCTCTATGGACTCACCGCTCTCGTCGAGCAGGGAAGGCTGGAGGCATCCGCAGAAGAACACCTCGAAATCCTGGACGCGCTGCTTTCCCGCGACGAGGACGCCGTTCGGGTCGTCATGATCCGTCATCTCGGCCACGTTCGCGGCCTGTGGGCCCGGTAGGAGCAGGCGAAACTCTCCGGCAGAGGAGAGGATTTGCCGTGGTCATCGGCTGTTTCGGAGCTCTTAGCAGCGGCGCCGAGTCAATACCCGGGTGAAGCTGCCGTACTCAGCGATATCACGGACATGCTGAAAGCCGGTCTTGTGCAGCAAGGCCAGAGCAGCGCTGTTCGCTGCGGGCACCAGCGCGTGCACCTCTGCCAGTGCGAGAGTGTCGAAGCCGTACCGGACGATCTCGTTGACCAACTCGGTTCCGAGCCCGGACCTCCACACGTCCGAGGCAAGCGCGAAGATGATCTCGTAGCCCTTGTGGTCCTCGGCCGGCTGGAGCTCGACGTGCCCCACAAGACGGTGCCCCAGACGGACTGCCCAGATATCGAACCGATCGTGGGCATACACATCAGCCAGGATCTTTCCGAACAACTCCCGGTCCGCGGCTTCGTCCGGAGGGCCGCTCCCCATCCATTTCGACACCTTCTCGTCCTGGAACAGCGCAACAAAGCTCTCCTCATCCGCGGGTGTGTACGGTTCCAGAAGCAGTCGCTCGGTGCGCAGCGTCGAAGGCATGACAGCGAAGCTACCCAGCTCCAGATGCTCGGCCCATGGCTTTGCATCCATCCCGGTCAGGAGATACGTCGTCCGGATCACGCAGCCACACCGCTCGACGTCCGCCCGGCTGGGTGGTCGGGGGCTTGAGGGCCGGCCACTGTGAGCACGTGGTTCGGGCAGCGGACACAGAGGCCGTGTGGACTTGACCTGGTCACCTCGATCCACTTTCGCGGCAGTCGCTGGTCGTAGCGAGCATGCGCAGGGTTCGGGCCGCGGGAGATCCGGGGTCGGCCGTGATCAGGACGACTTCCTGGTCGTCCTCGGGGACGAGGAGTACGTCGCAGTTCAGCCGGAGTCTGCCCACCGTCGGATGGTCGAGGGTCTTGGTGCGGTGGCCTGGGGCGTGGACCGGGCGGGTCTCCCAGAGTTGGCGGAACTCAGCGCTGCCGGCGTGCAGTTCGGCCAGCAGAGCGGCGAGCTGCTGGTCGTGCGGGTAGCGGTTGGCGGCCCGGCGTAGGCGTGCCACCGTGATGTGCCCGAACTCCTCGGCGCTGGAGCTCTCGTACCACCGTCCCTCACCGAGGAACCGGCGCCGGGCCAGATTCACCGTCTGCTGTCCAAGGCCGCCGCCCAGCAGGGCCTGGGCCAGCGGGTTCCAGGCGACGACGCCGTAGGCCGCGTCTGTGACGATCGCGCCGGTCTCCGGCAGACGCTGCAGCATCCGGGCCACGTGCGGGCGAACGCGTCGTTCGGCGCCGGTGGCGGGCGGTGGTGCGCTCGTTCCGGCCAGGCGGAACAGATGGCTGCGTTCGGCCGGCGTCAGGCGGAGGACCCCGGCCAGCGCGTCCAGGATGCGAGGCGAGGGACGAGAACCGCGGGCCTGCTCAAGCCGCACGTAGTAGTCGACAGACATATGGGCCAGCTCCGCCACCTCCTCGCGGCGCAGGCCCGAAGTGCGGCGCGGGGTGCTGGTGGGCAGGCCGAGCTCGTGCGGACGCAGGGCCGTGCGACGCTCCCGCAGGAAACGGGCAAGCTCCTGGCGCGCCATGTCTCTCCTCCTGCTGCCTGGTACAGGTTGTCCCTGGCAGGGTGGGCGCCGCCAGGGGACCGTGGCTGCCATGAACGATCGCACAGCACTGGTCACCGGTGCCAACAAAGGAATCGGCAAGCAGATCGCCCGCCTGCTCGCCACGGAGGGCTTCGGCGTGTACGTGGGTTCCCGCGACGCCGAACGCGGACGGCGGGCCGTCGAAGAGATCGGCGGCGCCGCGCGCCTGCTGGTCCTCGATGTGACGGACCCGGACAGCATCGCCGCAGCCGCAGGACAACTGGACCACCTGGACGTACTGGTCAACAACGCGGGCATCTCGCCCTCGCTCGCACCGCCGACCGAATCCGCCACAGACGACTTCCGGCGCACTTACGAGACCAACGTGTTCGGGGTCGTCGCGGTCACCAACGCCTTCCTGCCCGCCCTGCGCCGCTCCCCGCACCCTCGGATCGTCAATGTGTCCAGCGGGACCGGCTCACTGACCTGGAGCACGAGCCCGAACTCCCAGTTCCCCACCGGCAGCGGCGGTGCGGCCGCGTACCGGTCCTCGAAGACCGCCCTCAACGCCCTCACCGTCCTGTACGCCCACACGCTGGTCGAGGAGGGTTTCAAGGTCAACGCGCTCGCCCCCGGCCTGCGGGCTACCGCCCTCAACTCCCGGGCAGCCGCGGAGGGCGGGGACCCGGCGGAGGCCGCCCAGGGGGCCGTACAGCTGGCGACCCTGCCGGACGACGGGCCGACCGGCGCGTTCTTCTCCTGGGACGGAACGCCTGCGCCGTGGTGACCACTGCAAACGCGGTGTGGACGGCCTCACCGACCTCCAGCCCCGCCTGACCGGCGAGACCTGACTCAACGACCGGGAGCGCACCGCCTACAGCCTCGACACCCGGGCTGTAGGCGAACTCCGCCGCCGAGCCCAGGAGAGCGCCCATGAGGAGCGCGCCAACGAGGCGCCGGCCGGCTGGTCGAGATCACGGTGCGTACCCGCTCCTCCCTTGCTCCCAGTTCCCGGGTGAGAGCCCCGATGCCTGACCGCGGGTTCCTGAACATTGCCCAGTAGCCAGTGGATAGCTTCTGACCTGCTGCTTTATGAGTCAGAGTCAGTAAGTGGCGCCGCTGGCGTCGGATATGGCGCCATGGCGGCTCGTCATGGCGCCATATGTGTGTCATGATGGCTTCACGGAAGCGGGGCTGGGCAACCGGCACCGCGAAGATCAGGAATCGAAACGGATTCAAAGGAGCACACCACCATGTCCATCACCCTGACCGACCAGGACAAGAACACCCTGCGGACCGCCGCGTACGGCACCGTCTCGCTGCTGACCGCCGCTGACGCCGCCGGCTCGCCCCACAAGACCGCCACCCACGGCAGCATCGCCCTGACCGCCGCTACCGGCCTGGTCGGTCACGTGCTCGCCGAGAAGTCGAAGGGCGCGAAGCTGAACGGCAAGTCCGTAGCCGCAATCGCCGACCAGGTGCTGCCGGCCCTGACTGCGGCGATGGCCCTGCTCAAGAAGCAGGCTCCGGCAGAGGCCGACAACTTCCGCAGCACTATCACCGTCGCCGTCGAAGCAGCCACTCGCGCCCGCAAGGGCGAGCCCAGCCCCACCCTGGTTGAGATGGCCCGCAAGATCACCGGAGCGCTCGACGCTGCTTGATGTGACGGGGGCCGGGGCTGTCCGGTCGGGGTCCCTCGGGACGGACGACTGCGGCGTTGACCCGGAGAAGTGGGACTGGACACCTAACGTGACCAAGCGGAACACATCGCCATGGGCGAAGAACAGCACGTCCTCGACCGATTCGAAGTGGACCGGCACGGTGCCGGTTGACGATGCGGCCCTCGCCGTCACCGTCACCGGCCGTCCGGTATCCCTGCGGTCTACCTCAATGGCCAGTTCGCCGCGCAAGGGTACGGGCGGCAGGTTGTCGCCGAACTGGGGACGGGGGGCGACGCATCGCCTGGATTCCGTTTCTCATGTGCCGGGTTGCGCGGGCGAGTAATCCCAGGGGTGTGGCGCAGATGTGGGTGCGTGACCGGATCGACGCCAGGCTCGTGCGGGAGTCGGTCCCGTAGTTCGCGGAGAACCTCACCGATCGACAGGCCGCCGGAGCGGTCTGACGCCGACTCGACTGGACGTACTGCCTCGGGCTCGAACTGGACGATCGGGCTCGCCTGATTTGGATCACTAACCCTGGGTATTCAGCGGAATTGGGTGACCTGACGCCCCGATAGCAGAAAGGTGCCGTTGACCTGCGAGGATGCGAGTGTCTAGGTCGTATCCGCTGCAGAGAGCAAGGCACCTTTCTGGTGGTCGAGAGTACAGGGTGGGACCGTCGGCTGTCCGTCGTGGCTGACGGGAAGAGGCTGGTCGGGCATGTTGGGGCGGTGCTGCGGCGGCGGTGCGCGGACCGCACGGGACTGACGGGTGCGCTGGCCGGGGTGCTGCCATCCAGCACAGCAACCGGCTGGCGGGAACGCGCCGGGGTACTGGTGCACCTCGCGATCGCGATCGTGCTGGGGGCGGCTAACTTCTCGGAGGCTGAGCAGCTCCAGTTGCATCACCGGCCGTTGTTCGGGCTCGCGGTCTCGGACTCCACCGCTCGCCGGACGCTGGCCGGGCTCGACGAGGCCACCCTGGCGAAGATCGCAAAGGCGCGGGCGAGGGTACGCCGGCATGTGTGGAGTCTGCTGCGTCTGCGGCCGGGAGGCTTCCCGTGGCTGACGGTGGCGGGCAGGCGGCTGACCGGCTGGATCGTCATCGACCTCGACGCCACCATCATCACCTCGGCGTCGAAGAAGGCCGGGGCTGCGGTCACGTTCAAAAAGACGTTCGGGTTCCATCCGCTGGCCGCGTGGTGCGCGAACACTACCGAATCGCTGGCGATGCTCCTGCGGCCGGGGAATTCCGGAGCGAACACGGTGGCCGACCACATCCGCGTGTTCACCGAAGCCCTCGCGCAGATCCCCGGCTCCTCAACAGCGAAAATCCTGGTCCGGGTGGACGGGGCCGGCGCCCACCCACGGGCTGCTGGAGCACCTGGAAGCCTTGAACACCACGCGGCGCACGGTCCGCTACACGGTCGGCTGGAAGATCACCGATGACGACGAGCGGGCCATCGCGAGGCTGCCCGAAAGCGCCTGGGAGACCTCCGTGCGCCAGGACGGCAGTCTCCAGGAGGGCTACTTCGTCGCGGAGCTGACCGGGGTGAACACCCGTGAGGGCTGGCCGGAGGGCATGCGGCTGCTCGTGCGCCGGGTGCGTCCGACCCGGCGGCATCTGAAGAAACTGACCGCTTTCGAGAAGAAGACCGGCTGGCGCTACTGCATCACCGCGACCAACATCCGCCACATGTGGGGTGTCGCCGGCTCGGGCCACGCCCAGTTCCTGGACGTGCTGCACCGTTCCCATGCGTCCGTGGAAGACCGGGTCCGCACCAACAAGGCGATGGGTCTGGGCAACCTGCCCTCGCAATCGTGGGAGGTCAACCGCGGCTGGATACTCGCCGCGAACGTCGCCGCCGATCTCGACGCCTGGGTAAGGCTGCTGGCCCTGCACGACATCGATGACCTGGCCGACGCCGAGCCGGACACCATGCGCTTGCGCCTCTACCACCTGCCCGCCCGCCTCGCCGACCACGCCCGCCGCCGCTACCTGCGCATCGAGCGGACCTGGCTCTGGGCGAAGGCGTTCACCACCTGCTGGCACCGGCTGACAGCCCTGCCCACCGTCACCTGACAACCAGACCAACAGCCCGACGAGACAAGGAAGGGAGCGACCTGCACGACCCCCGGGTGCCGTGGAACCCCGGCGCAGCCGCAGCGACAAGCGAAGGCCCCGCCCGCGATCACGCGGAACAAACAGGGCGAACCGACAGCCCGGTCACGCACTCACGACCGCTGAATAATCGAGGCTAATGCGCCTATCCGAGTGTCTTTCGGGCATTCCGCGAGCGATAGATAGGCGGTGGGTGGTATGTCATTTTATGCGAGGTGGCCTTGGGATTCGTGAGGAGATCAACTATGTATGCAGTAGTTCGGCGGTACGAAGGGGTGACGGATCCTGCCGAGGCGGGGCGCCGAGTGAACGAGGGATTCGTTCCTCTCCTCCGTCAAGTCACCGGATTCGTGGCCTACTACTGGGTTGACGCCGGGGATGGCGTGATGGTCTCCACCAGCGTCTTCGAAAACCAAGCCGGGGCAGAGGAGTCGATCGAGAGGGCCGCGGAATTCGTACGGGACAACCTCGCGGCACTGTTCCCTAACCCTGCTCAGGTCACGACAGGCCAAGTTGTGGCTGCTGGGTAGCGGCCTTTGAAGCGGCATTGTCCCCCGTGGAATCATGCCGATGACCTGGTCTTTTCGCCGAGATTTTTAGATTTAACCTCGATTCTTCGGTGGGGTTTGGTCGTTGAGTGGTCTGGTGGTTCGCCCGTAATGTCCCTCGCCGTGTGAGGGCGGGCCGTCGCGTGTCGCTGCGGGGTGCGCCGGGTTCCACGGGCCCGGAGGCTGCTGGCCTTCCTCCTCTCGGTGTGTGTTGGGGCAGAGGCTGGTCGTCAGGTGGCGGCCGTCAGGTTGTTGATCCGCTTCCAGCTGGTCGTGAATGTCTGGGCCCAGGGCCAGGTCCGTTCGATGCGCAGGTGGTGGCGGCGTGCGTGGTGGGCGAGGCGGGCGGGCAGGTGGTAGAGGCGGAAGCGCATCGTGTCCGGCTCGGCGTCGGCGAGGTCCGCTTGGTCGTGGAGGGTCAGCAGCCGCAGCCAGGCGTCGAGATCGGCGGCGAGGTTCGCGGTGAGCATCCAGCTCGCGTTCGTTTGCCAGGACTTGGACGGCAGGTTCGCCAGCCCCATCGCCTTGTTGGTGCGCACGCGGTCTTCGACCTCGGCGTGATCGCGGTGAAGGACGTCGAGGAACTGCACCTGGTGGGTGCCGGCGATGTGGCCCATGTGCCGGATGTTTGTTGCGGTGATCGAGTAGCGCCAGCCGGTCTTCTGCTCGAACGCGGTCAGCTTCCCCAGGTGGCGGCGGGAGGGCTTGACGCGGCGGACGATCAGCCGCATGCCCTTGGGCCAGCCCTCACGAGTGCTCAGTCCGGTCAACTCGGCGACGAAGTAGCCCTCTTGGACCTCGCCGTCCTGTCGCAGGGAGGTTTCCCAGGCGGCTTCGGGGAGGCGGGCGATGGCGCGTTCGTCCTCGGGCGTGATCGTCCAGCCGACGGTGTAGCGGACCGTGCGCCGCATGGTGTTCAGCGCCTGAAGGCGTTTGAGCAGGCCGTGTGTGGCACCGGCGCCGTCGACCCGCACCAGGATCTTGGCCTGGGAGGAGCAGGGTATCTGCGCGAGTGCGGCATCCAGCACCCGCAGGTGATCGGCGACGGTGTTCGCGCCGGCGTTGCCTTCCCTCAGTTCCATCGCCAGGCACTCGTCGGTGTTGGCCAGCCATGCGGCCAATGGGTGGAAGCCGAAGGTGCCCTTGAACGTGCCGGCGGCGCCCTGTTTCCTGGAGGCCGCGGTGATGACCGTGGCGTCCATGTCGAGCACGATCCAGCCCTTCAGATGCCGCCCCGCGACGGTCAGATACGGGAAGCCGCCGGGCCGCAGGTGCAGCAGCGTCCAGACGTGGCGACGCACCCGCTGTCGTACCTTCGCGATCTGTGCGCGCCTCGTCTCGTCCGTCGTGGACAGCAGCCGGTGCAACGTGGAGTCCGACACTGCCGGTCCGAACAGGAGGCCGTGGTGGAGCTGGAGTTGCTCGGCCTCCAGCAGATTCGTGGCGCCGAGCGCGATCGCGACGACGAGGCCGACGAGCGCGGTGGCCCGGTCCCGCCACGACGAGGTCGTGCCCGATGGAAGCACTCCCGCCAGTGCGTCGGTCAGGCCGACGCGGTCGGCGAGCCTGCGCAACAGCACCGCCCCGGCATGCCCGACCAGCCCTTTCCCGTCAGCCGTCACAGACAGACCGCGGTCCCACCCTGTACGCTCACTCACCAGAAAGGTGCCCTGACTCCTGTGCCGGATTCGATCTAGACACTCGCATCCTTGCAGGTCGGCGGCACCTTTCTGCTGTCAGGGCGTCAGATCGACCAATTCCGCTGAAGAGCCGGGGTTAACACATTGGCCGACGCCGCGATCACGACTCCCAGACGGTCTCCGAGCTCGTAAGTTGCGCGGCGCGGGCCCGAGTGAGTCAGGTGGCGCGGACGGTTCTGAGCTGGTTCACCGTGATCGCCCCGTCGGCGATGGTGTAGCCGACCAGGGCGAGTGATGTCGGCCGCAGCGCGCCGTAGTCCTTGTCGATGCGTTCCGTGATGACCTGAGCAAGCCTTGGTTCCGGCACCGCGGGCTCCTGAAAGACCGCCAGCGAGATATGCGCCGTGTCCCGCATCATTCGGTAGTTGTTGCTGACGAACGACTGGGGTCCAACTCGCTCGGCACATTCGTGCAGCACGGTTTGTACACGCATCAGCGAATCATTGGGGTAGCCACGCACGAAGATCCCGCCCCGCGAACCCCCGAGCCCCCGGCAGACGACCTCAATCCCCGGCGATGCCCGGAGGGCCGAGCGGCCTGTTCTGCGTAGAACTCGACTTGTTCCTCGGAAATTTCGTCCTGATATTGATCCGAAACGATAGGTGTTCTGGGTCGTTGATCCCTGCGTGAGTGAACTGGTGGGGGATGCTCGGCAGTTGTCTCCGTCGGCGCAGGAGGCCCTTCGGCTGCGGGCGGTGGCCGCGTTGGTGGCGGGCCGAACTCGCGAGGATGTCGCGGCGGTGTTCCAGGTCTCGCTCAAGGCGGTGGACAACTGGTGGGCGAAGTGGCTGGCCGGCGGGCGTGAAGCGCTCGTAGCCCAGCCGCGTGGACGTCGGGTCGGTGAACATCAAGTTCTCGATGCGGTCGAGCAGCAAGCGATCCGGCAGGCCGTACTGGATCACCGGCCCTGTGACCTGGGGCTGGCGGGGCAGCTGTGGACGCGCGCCGGGGTGGGGGGCCTGATCGCGAAGCTGTACCGGGTGCGGCTGACCGAGCAGGGCGTGGGCAAGTACCTGCGCCGCTGGGGCCTGTCGTTCCAGCGCCCGGACAAGCGGGCCGTCGAGCAGGATCCCGAGGCTGTGGGGGTCTGGCATGAGGAGACGTGGCCGGCGATCCACGCGAAGGCGAAGGCCGAGGGCGGCGAGGTCCTCTTCGCCGACCAGGTCGGCATCCGCTCCGACCAGGTCACCGGCCGCACCTGGGGCGCCAAAGGGTGCACCCCGATCGTGCGCCGCTCGGGCAACCGCTTCTCGGTGAACGCGATGTCCGCGATCAGCACCAAGGGCCGGATGCACTTCATGGTCTTCACCGAGACCTTCGACGCCGACGTGATGTGCCGCTTCCTGGACCGACTCATCGGCCACTTCGCCCGCAAGGTGCACCTCATCGTGGACGGCCACTCCGCTCACCGCTCCCGCAAGGTCCGCGCCTGGCTCGCCGACCACCCCGACCGGATCGAACTGCATTTCCTGCCCGCATACTCGCCCGAGCTCAACCCCGACGAACTGGTCAACGCCGACCTCAAGCGCAGCCTGCCCATGCACAGCCGGGCCCGCGATCAGGCCCAACTCGCCACCGAGACCCGCCGGTTCTTCCACCGCCGCCAACGCCAGCCGCACATCGTCCGCGGCTACTTCGGCGGCCCACACGTCCGCTACACCCTCGAATAGAACCCTTTGAGTTTCGGATCAATAGCCCTCAAGGCTGCGGACGGTCATATGCAGGTTTTCTGGAGAATAGACAAAATGGTGCGCGCCGAGTGCCGAGGCTACCAGCGGAAGATCGTCCTCGATCCTTGCGCACACATCGCCATCGACAAGCGCAACAAGACTTAGACCCCATCGGGGTTCACCATGTCGTGGGGGCGAGTCGGGCGTGTATTCGCCTGTTTTCAGAGCCGACTCGGCCTCTTTCCACATAGCCGCGTACTTCTGTTGCAGTTCAAGCATGGAGCCTTGCCTAGTGTCTCGTGATCCTGGTCGTGGAACCTGGGGCGCCTGTGATCGTTGATCCTGGTATGGATCTCTCTTCTGAACAGATGGCTGAGTTGCGGGAGTTGGCGGGTTCGCGTGATGTTCCGGCTGATGTGGCGTTGCGTGCACGGATCGTGTTGTGGTCCGGCGAGGGGTGGCGGCGCAAGGACATCGCGGAGCTTGCCGGTGTGGCGCCTTTGACGGTGGACCGTTGCAAGGCCCGTTATGCCGAACAGGGCCTGGCCGGGCTGGAAGAGAAACGCCGTGGTGGCGGGCGTGTTCAGGTGCCCCCGCAGACACGCGGGCGAGTGATTGCGCTGACGAGGATGTCTCCGCCGGTCGATTCCGGCCTGTCGCATTGGTCGACGCGGACGCTGGCCGACCACTTGAAGCGGCACGAGGGCATCTCGGTGTCCTGGCATTACATCGCCCGGGTCTGGCGGGAGGAGAATCTGAAGCCGCACCGCTCGGGCACCTTCAAGATTTCGAAGGACCCGGCGTTCGCGGAGAAGGTTGCCGATGTGGTCGGCCTGTACCTGGCCCCGCCCGGTGGCGCGGTGGTGCTATCGGTCGATGAAAAGACGTAGGTGCAGGCGCTGGACTGGACCCAGCCGGTGCTGCCGGTGGCCTTTGCAGCAAGCGAGAAGCGCACCCACGACTATGTGCGGCACGGCACCACGAACCTGTTCGCCGCGCTGAACGTCACGACCGGTGAAGTGCTGGGCGAGTGCAGGCCGAACCGGAACGGCGCGACCTTCCTGGCGTTCCTGAAGAAGGCCGTCAAGCCGCATGCAGGGAAAGAGATTCATGTCGTCCTGGACAACCTGTCCACGCACACCACCCCGGAGGTGAAGGCATGGCTGGCGAAAAACCCGCACATCCACTTCCATTTCACACCTGTCGGGTCCTCGTGGTTGAACCAGATCGAAATCTGGTTCGGAATCATCACCAGGCAATCCATCCGCCGCGGCACGTTCGCAAGCGTCAACGTCCTGGTCAAACAGATCCGCGACTACATCAACTCCTGGAACGAGAACGCGAAACCCTTCACCTGGACTGCCACCGCCGACGAGATCCTCGCCAAGGTCCGACTCGTCCAGACCAGCGTGAAGAAACTCGTCAATAACAACTCGAAGTGACGCAATCAGGATCACGAGACACTAGCAGTGGTCACGCGGTGAGCGGACACCACCGCGTCGGCCCACACGCAAGGGCCACGCCGCGGCTACACGGTAACTTTCGTGGGATACGGATGCGCAGAAGGGGGAAGGGATCGCCTTGACCGACGGACCTGATGAGAGCGGCCAACGCGACGCCGAGCCGCGGCCGGACCTGGTGCGGCGCTCGGCACCGTTTCTGCCCGCTGACAGCGAGATCCGGCAGGTGTTCATCTGCCAGAGCGCGCCGAACTTCTTGTACTTCGTCGTCACCTATCTCACCGGACTGACGATGTTCGTGAACAAGTACCGTTGCGTGGCGGTCACCCAGGACTCTATCTACGTGTTGGACAGCGGCAAGCTGTCCGGTGGCGCCAGCCCGCGGCGTCTCGCGGGCACGATGCCACGGCAGACCCGGCTCGGTCCGGTCTCCGGCCGATGGGGGCAGGTGGGCATCCTTGGCGAGCGTCACTGGGTCCACAAGCGCTTTCATGACCAGATCGCTGCCGCGGACCGGGAGACCGGCTTTGCCTACTGAGATTGAACTCGTGGAGTCGTAGGGGCTGACGGCTCGTGGCCTCTGCGGTATCACCGGGGTATGCGGTATCCACAAGGAGGCGGGCTGACCGTCGAACGCCAGCAGTTCCGTGCGGAGTTACGGTTCAGGGCGGCCGAGAGGTTCGCCGAGGGTGAAGCGAGTTCGGTGATCGCCAAGGACCTGCGGGTCAGCGTCCGGTCGGTGCAGCGGTGGCGGCAGGCGTGGGACGAGGGCGGTCCGCGGGCACTGCGGTCGCAGGGGCCGGCGTCGCTGCCGAGGCTGAGCGAGAAACAGTTCGCGCAACTGGAGGCAGAGCTGGCCAAGGGGCCGGCCGCGCACGGCTGGGAGGACCAGCGCTGGACCCTGAGCCGTGTGAAAACGGTGATCGGCCGACGCTTCCACCTGACCTACACGATCCAGGGCGTGCGCAAGCTGCTGGTGCGTAATGGCTGGTCCTGCCAGGTCCCTGCCCGCCGGGCCGTCGAACGCGACGACGAGGCCGTGGCCGGCTGGGTGAAGGAGACCTGGCCCCGCGCGGAAGGCTCGCGGCGGCCCGTGGAGCCTGGCTCGTCTTCGAGGACGAAGCCGGTTTCTCCATGACGCCGCCGCAGGCGAAGACCTGGTCCAGGCGAGGCCGCACCCCGGTGGTGCGGGTCCGCGGCCGTTCCCGCCGACGGATATCCATCGCCGCGCTGACCTGCTACAAACCCGGCCACCGGTCCCGGCTGATCTATCGGCCACGCCGTGACGACGGCCAACGCGACGGGCGCAAGAGCTTCTCCTGGCGCGACTACCGGGACCTGCTCATCGCCGCCCACCAGCAGCTCGGCGGCCCCATCGTGCTCATCTGGGACAATCTCAACGTCCACAAGGCCGCCGACCTGCGAAAGTTCGCCGAAGCCCGGGACTGGCTGACCATCTACTACCTGCCGCCCTACGCGCCCGACCTCAACCCCGTCGAAGGCATCTGGTCCCTCCTGCGGCGCGGCTGGCTCTCCAACGTCGCCTTCAGCACCCCCGAACACCTCGACCAGACCATCCGACGAGGCCTACGGCATATCCAATACCGCAGTCACCTCATGGACGGCTGCCTCGCCGAGACCGGCCTGACCATCAGACCCACCTGAGCAACGGCACGACACCACGAGTTCAACCTCAGTAATAGGTACGGCCTTGCGCGGCAGTCCGAGTTCGTGGTCTGACGTAATTGCCGGTGTTGTGAGCCGACTTCTGCTCTGCCTGCTGTGCGGGCAAAGTCGTGATCTTGCTGGGGGCTGGCGCTGGAACCGGTACTTGTCAAGTCAAATGAGACGTTCGTGGTGCTATGAACCTTGTGGTTCGGGTTCTCTGCGTTTGGCTGGGTCGTTGATCCAGACCTGGCCGGGTATCACGGGTGGCTTCGGCCGTCGGGCGAAGCGTTCGGGGTGGCGCTCGTATGCCTCGGAGAGAGCGACGGCCCGCTGGTCCCGGGCCTCCTCTGCGGTGCCGAAGTGGACGGAGGCGGGGGTGTGCAGACCGATCCCGGAATGCCTGTGGTCGTGGTTGTAGTAGGTGATGAAGGCGTCCATCCACTCCCGGGCATGGGCCAGCGAATCGAACCTTTCCGGGTAGTCGGCGGCGTACTTCGTGGTCCTGAACTGGCTTTCCGAGTACGGATTGTCGTTGCTGACCCTGGGGCGCGAGTGACTCCTGGTGATGCCGAGGTCGATCAGCAACTGGGAGACCTTCTTGCTGGTCATCGAGGTGCCGCGGTCCGCGTGCACCGTCTCGGGCACGATGCCGTTGCGCTCGATGGCCTCACGGATCAACTCCTCGGCCTGTTCAGCTGTTTCGGCGCGTTCGACGGTGTGCCCGACGATGTAGCGGCTGAAGATGTCGGTGATGACGTAGGCGTGGAACCAGATGCCCTTGTCTGGGCCGGGCAGCCGGGTGATGTCCCAGGTGAAGACCTGCGAGGGTCCGGTCGCGACGGGTTCGGGGACCGTCCTGGGCGGGTGGGCGGCCTGGCGGCGGCGTTCGCCGTTCTGCCCGGCGGCAGCCAGGATCCGGTACATCGTGCGCTGCGAGCACCAGTAGTTCCCCGCGTCCAGCTCACGTGCCCAGACCTGCGCGGGCGGCAGGTCGGCGTACTCCGGCCGGTTCAGCAGCGCCAGGACTTCGGCCCGCTCGGCCAGGGAGAGGGCCGAGGCGGGCGCGGGTCTCGGGCACTGTCGGGGCTTCGGCTTCGGGCTGAGGTGGCGGTAGTGGGTGGCGCGCGAGCGCCCGGTCAGCCGGCAGGCCGCCGTAGTCCCCAACTGCTCCTGCACGCCCGCGAAAGCTTCAACGACCACCGGCGCGGCGGCGTGCTTCAGTCCGCGCTCTCGGAGAGCAGTTCCAAGAGCGCGTTGGCTTTTCCCATGACTTCCAGAGCCGCGTCCCGGCGGGCCAGGTCCTTCTCCAGCCGGGCGACCTTCTTGCGCAGCCGCTCCAGCTCGGCCTGCTCGGCCGCCTTCTTCGGCCGCACCGCCGAGGTCCGCCGGTCGGTCAGGGCATCTAGCGCGCCGGCCTCCCGGGCCTGGCGCCACTCGATGATGTGCGAGTGGTACAGCCGCTCACGCCGCAGGATCGCGCCCTTCTCCCCGGCCGGCGCGGCGTCATACTCGGCAACGATCCGCAGCTTGTACTCCGCGGAGAATATCCGCCGCTTCGGCTTCGACGCCGGATCGTCACCGGCGGCGGGTATCGGGATGGTGCTGGCCATGCTGAAGGGATCTCCTGTCTCGCCCATCCAGACTAACCCGGCAAACCGGGTGTCTCAGCCGAGACTGTCAGAGAGGGGTATCCGCCAGAACTGCGGCATCGCGGTCAGGATTCCGGCGACACTCAGGCACACCGCAAGGACGAACAGGGTGCCGCTGCTGGTGAAAGTGGTCAGGAGCAGCCCCACCGCGCCGAGGGCCATCGGCACTGCCGTGGCCGTGACCGCTGTCAGGCGAGCGGCGAATCGAGCCCAGCCGAGCATGGCGAGCAGGGCTACCGCGTACGGGATCGCGGACAGCAGCACGCTGCTGACATCGCCGGCGCGACCGATGCTGTGTGTGATGGACGCGATCATCGTGGGCAGGAAGAACGCCAGCGGATAGAGCCCGAACGAGATCGCGAAACACGTCACGGCCATCGCCTATACCCGGCCGCTGCTCAGCGTCTGGCGCAGCCCGGTGAGCGAACCGTGAGCGCGTTGTTCAGTGGTCTCGGCGGCGAGAGCGTTCTCGATGGCGGCTTTCTCGCCGTCCTTGAGCCAGCGTGCATCACGTGGGCGGTCGGGCAGGAATGAGAAAATCAGGATGCCGATAACGATCGTCAAGGTGCCCTCGACGAGGAACAGCGCCCGCCAGCCTTCGATACCGAGCGATCTCCGGCCCCATGTGAGCAGCGCGGCGGCCAGCGGCGAACCGATGATCGAGGACACCGGGATCATCATGAAGAAGGTCGGTAAGGCCCAAGAACGCTGACGGCGCGGGAACCAGAAGGTCAAATAGAGCAGGATCCCGGCGGCCAGGCCGGCTTCAGCGAATCCGAGCAGGAGCCGCGCGATGATGAGCGTGGCCGCCGAGTTGACGGCCGCGGTCGCGGCTGTGACCAGTCCCCACGAGACCATGATCCGCGCGATCCATTTCCGCGCGCCGAACCGGGTCAATATCATGTTGCTCGGCACCTCTACGAGGATGTAGCCGATGAAGAACAGACCTGCGACAAGGCCGATCTGATCGCTCGTCAAGTCCAGGTCACGTGACATGGGCGCAGCGATATAGCCGACGTTGGCGCGGTCGACGTAGCTCGCGACGTAGGCGAGACCGACCAGCGGGAAAATCCGAATGCCAACCTTGCGCCAAGTACGGGGCGTGACGGTGTCCTGGGCGGTAGGGACGGTCGAATGCATCGGGAAGTCCCCATTGGTCGGCGGGGATTGAATCTCCATGGAATCTCCGTGGTATTCGGTGGCCTTTCCGAACCGGAACAAGACGTCAGTCCGACTGGCTGCGCAACCCGGCGGTCGCACTCACATCGGTCACACCGTCTTCCGTGATCACGACGCCGTAGTCCCGGTTCGGCTCCTTCCCGGGTGACTTTGCCGTCGAGGACGTCTTCGAGGACGCTCCCCGGAGGGCGCTCGAAGGGGCTGCCGTGCCCGCCTCCGCCGGCGGTCACATGCCGGTGCCGGGCTCCCGCCGTCATCACGAAGTGAGGTTTGGACTCCAGTACACGTTCGTCGTGCCCGCCGGGGTCGAGCACGTTGAGCGAGGGCGTCCCCTGTGCACCGCCGGCCAGACCGTAGGGCAGGAACTTCCTTCGGTCGGACCTGATCTGCACGGCTGGCCTCGGGCGCCAGAATCGTCATGTCCCGGAAGGTCGCCAGGCCACCGCGCCAGCGGCCCGCTCCACCGCTGTCCGGGAGGTAGCCGTAACCGTCGATGCGGAGGTGGCCGGAGCGTTCCAGCTCCTCGACCGGGGTGTTGGTCAGGTTGGCGCCCAGCGAACTGATCCCGTCCACGCCGTCGCGGTCGGGACGGGCACCCCACGCTCCGGCCAGGGCGTCCCACAGCACGCATGGATTCCCCGTCCGGTCCGACGACGCCGATGGCGATCCCGTCAGGTCCGCCGTCACCGGCGGCGGGCACGCGGGTGGGGAACACCGGGGCGAGCGCCCCGAGCACCGCGTCGATGATCCGGAAGCCCACCAGGCCGCGGGCGCCACGCGCGGACAGGCCGCTGGCCGTTGAGGATCGAGGCCTCGGGGATGACGAAGGTGAACGGCCGGTAGAAGCCGCTGTTGGCCGGGATGTCCGCGGCGAGGACGCCCTGCAGCGCGGCGTAGGAGGCGGAGCGGGTGAACGAGGCCGTCGCGTTGAGCGCGGAGTCGACCTGCGGTGCGGAGCCGGTGAAGTCGAGCTCTATCCCGGATCCGGACAAGGTGACCTTCACCGGATCGGGATGGGCCCGGAGCCGAGGCCGTCGTCGTCGATATGGTCGGTGAACTCATAGCTGCCCGGGACCGCTTCGGCCAGCGCGGCCCGCAGCAGGGTCTCGGAGTAGTCGAGTAACTCGTCGATGAGGATCGCGATCCTTCGACGCCGTGCCGCGCGGCGAGGGCGCGCAGCCCTTCGGCCCCGGTGTGGCAGGCCGCCAGCTGGGATTCGAGGTCACCGCGCAGCAGCTCCGGGTTCGCGGACGTTGCGCAGGATCAGCTGCAGGAACGTCTCGTTCATGACGCCGGCCTCGACCAGGCGCGAGGGCGGGATCTGCACCCCTTCGGCGAAGATGCTGGTCGACTGCACGGCCATGGAACCGGCTGCCCAGCCGCCGACGTCGGTGTGGTTGACGACCGTGACCGAGAAGCCCAGGAGGACCTGCTCCGGTGAACACCGGCGCGACCGCGAAGATGTCCGGCAGGTGCATGCCGCCCAGGGACGGGTCGTTGAGCAGGTAGATGTCTCCTGGCCGGATCCGTCGCCGAACTCGTCGAGGATCGCCTCCATCGCGTCCGGGATGGACCCCAGGTGCACCGGCAGGGTGTTGGCCTGGGCGATCACGCGGCCGTGGGCGTCGCACAGGGCGGCGGAGAAGTCCATGCTGGAGGCGACGATCTGCGAGTGCGCCGTGCGCAGGATCGTGATCGCCATCTCGTCGGCAATCCCGGTCACGGCATTGCGGAAGACCTCGAAGGTCACGGCGTCGCGGATCATGCGGCACTCCAGGTGATGACGATGTTGTTGAACCGGTCGCGATGCACCTGCGCACCAGGCGGGACGAGGGTGGTGGCGTCCATGTCCTCGATGATCATCGGTCCGTCGACGGGTTCGGTGCCGAGGTTCGGACCGTCCCACGACGGGCGTGGACACGGTCTCGGCGAACCGGCATTCGCGAGTGGTCGGCTCGTTGCCCGCGACGACAGGCAGAGCGCAGCACGTCCGCGATGGACACCGGAGTGGGCAGCCGACCGCGGACCCGGAGGTTGACCAGTTCCGACCAGATCGTCGCGTGCCGGCCCGGCCGTAGGTGCGCTGGTGCTCGGCGTGGAACCGAGCCCGACACCTCGGCGAGCAGGTCGTCGGTGAGGTCGCCGTCGGGCACCCGGATGCGCAGTTCGAATCGCTGGCCGTGGTAGCGCATGTCCAGCAGCCGATCCACGACGGCGTCCGCGCCCAGCTCCGCGCTCACCTTGGCGGCGAGCCGAGCGAACTCCGCGGCGAGCGCGCTCACCTCGGCGAACTCGGGCTGGTACGGGGACAACTCGTGGCGTTCGGTGTCGGCCACGAGCAGGCCCAGGCTGCTGAACAGGCCCGGGTACACGGGCACGATCACGGTCGAGATGCCCAGCTCGCGGGCGAGCGCGGCGGCGTACAGAGGACCCGCGCCACCGAAAGCGACGATGGTGGCCTCGCGCGGATCACGGCCACGTTCGCTGGTCACTGCCTTGACCGCGGTGGTCATGTTCGACACCGCCACCTGGTACGCACCGCGCGCGGCACCCGGCACGTCGCCGCCGAGCTGCTCGGCGACCGGCGACAACGCCTTCGCGGCCAGATGCGGGTGAATCGACACGCGGCCACCGGCGAGGGAGCGCGGGCTGAGATATCCGAGCGTCACGTTGGCGTCGGTCAGGGTCGGCAGTTCACCGCCCTGGCCGTAGCAGGCAGGGCCAGGGCGTGACCCGGCGCTGGTGGGCCCCACATGCAGCGCGCCCGCCGGGTCGACGGAGATGATGCTGCCACCTCCGGAGCCGACCTCGGCGATGTCGATCGACGGCGCCCGCACCGGATAGCCGGCGCCGGAGCCGATGCCACGGGCGACCGTTCATGCCGCCGCCGACCTCGTAGTCGGCCGAGACGAACGGTTCGCCGTGCTCGACCAACGCGGCCTTCGCCGTGGTCCCGCCCATGTCGAACGCGACCACGGTGGACAAGCCGATCAGCCGGGCGAGCTTTTGCACGGCGGTGACACCGGCCGCGGGACCGGACTCGATGATCTGCACCGGTCGCTTGGCGACGGAGGCCGCGTCGAGCAGTCCGCCGCTGGACTGCATGACCAGCAGCGGGGCGCTCACCCGCTCTGCCCGCAACCCTGCCTGCCAGATCGGTGAGGTAGCCGTGCACAGCGGGACCGATATAGGCGTTGACCGTCGCGGTGCTCGTGCGCTCGAACTCGTGCGGCTGCGGAGAGACGTCGACCCACGCCGTGATGTAGACACCGGGCAGCTCGGCTCGCAACAGCTCGGCGACCCGCCGCTCCTCATCGGGGCGGACGTAGGAGTTGATCAGGCAGACGGCCACTGCTCGATTTCGTCCGCGCGCAGCCGTGCGGCCAGAGCGCGAACCTCGTCCGCACTGGCCGACGGCGTCAGACGTGCGTCGGCCGTGATCCGCTGGTCGAGTTCGTAACGGTTGCGGCGTCGGGCGAGGGGCTCGGGCTTGGACCATGACAGGTCGTAGAGCACCGGTCGCCGCAGGCGCCCGATCTCCAGTACGTCACGGAAACCGCGGGTGGTGACCACCGCGGTGCGGACGCCGTTCATCGCCAGGATCGCGTTGGTGGCCACGGTCGTGCCATGCAGCATCGCGATCACGGATTCCGGCCGTGCCGCGACCGAGGACAGCACGACGGTAGTCGCCGCCACCACGCCCCGCACCGTAGTCGGGCGGGGTGGACGGGACCTTCATCGGGACTACTTCTCCAGCCGGGCCCAGCGCGATGACGTCGGTAAAGGTGCCACCGATGTCGGCGCCGACTCGCCAGCCGGCCGGTCGGGGATCGTGACGGGGAGCCAACGTCATCTCCTTCACTGAAAAGTGAGATGACAGTAATTTCGAGTTGAGATATCAGCAACCTCTAGTGTCTCGTGATCCTGGTCGTGGAACCTGGGGCGCCTGTGATCGTTGATCCTGGTATGGATCTCTCTTCTGAACAGATGGCTGAGTTGCGGGAGTTGGCGGGTTCGCGTGATGTTCCGGCTGATGTGGCGTTGCGTGCACGGATCGTGTTGTGGTCCGGCGAGGGGTGGCGGCGCAAGGACATCGCGGAGCTTGCCGGTGTGGCGCCTTTGACGGTGGACCGTTGCAAGGCCCGTTATGCCGAACAGGGCCTGGCCGGGCTGGAAGAGAAACGCCGTGGTGGCGGGCGTGTTCAGGTGCCCCCGCAGACACGCGGGCGAGTGATTGCGCTGACGAGGATGTCTCCGCCGGTCGATTCCGGCCTGTCGCATTGGTCGACGCGGACGCTGGCCGACCACTTGAAGCGGCACGAGGGCATCTCGGTGTCCTGGCATTACATCGCCCGGGTCTGGCGGGAGGAGAATCTGAAGCCGCACCGCTCGGGCACCTTCAAGATTTCGAAGGACCCGGCGTTCGCGGAGAAGGTTGCCGATGTGGTCGGCCTGTACCTGGCCCCGCCCGGTGGCGCGGTGGTGCTATCGGTCGATGAAAAGACGCAGGTGCAGGCGCTGGACCGGACCCAGCCGATGCTGCCGGTGGCCTTTGCAGCAAGCGAGAAGCGCACCCACGACTATGTGCGGCACGGCACCACGAACCTGTTCGCCGCGCTGAACGTCACGACCGGTGAAGTGCTGGGCGAGTGCAGGCCGAACCGGAACGGCGCGACCTTCCTGGCGTTCCTGAAGAAGGCCGTCAAGCCGCATGCAGGGAAAGAGATTCATGTCGTCCTGGACAACCTGTCCACGCACACCACCCCGGAGGTGAAGGCATGGCTGGCGAAAAACCCGCACATCCACTTCCATTTCACACCTGTCGGGTCCTCGTGGTTGAACCAGATCGAAATCTGGTTCGGAATCATCACCAGGCAGTCCATCCGCCGCGGCACGTTCGCAAGCGTCAACGTCCTGGTCAAACAGATCCGCGACTACATCAACTCCTTGAACGAGAACGCGAAACCCTTCACCTGGACTGCCACCGCCGACGAGATCCTCGCCAAGGTCCGACTCGTCCAGACCAGCATGAAGAAACTCGTCAATAACAACTCGACGTGACGCAATCAGGATCACGAGACACTAGGTGCCGTTTTTTTCTCACTTCATGACCCGGCGGCAACGGCAGCAGCGGCGTGCCGAGCCCGTGTGTGTGGTCAACAGAGTCGAGCCGGTCTCGGCGGCACGTGTGCGGGCACCTGGTTGGGCGCGCTTCCGGCTTCCCGTACATCCCACAAGTCTCATGTGGCTCATAGAGCTCACAGGACCCACACGCACAACGTGCCCCACTCATACAACCGTTCGGTACCGGCAGTCGTCTTGCTGTACGGAATCCGACTCGCGGACTCCGTATGTTTTCCCGGCGTCTCATAGAGGTTTTCTTCCATGCCGACTTCCCCCCGCACTCGCCGCACCACCCGTACCGCCTTCGGCGCCCTGGGCGCTGCCTCTTTGATCGCGCTGGGAGCGGCGCCCGCCGCCTTCGCCGACACTGCGGAACCTCATCTGGTCATGGGGAACATCGCCCCGATCAGCGGCGTGCAGCCGGGCGGCAGCGTCGAGGCGCCGGTCACGGTGACGAACAACGGCACCGCCGCCGCCCAGAAGGTCTGGCTCTTCTACTCCGTCACCCATGGACTCGACTACACGGATATTCCGTCCAACTGCGAGGCCCACCAGGTTCACTCCTACGACGAGATGACGGCCAAGTCGAATGTGGTGTGTGAGTTCGACCAGGCGCTGGAGCCCGGTACCAGCTACGCGCCCGAGAAGTCGCTGCCGATCAAGGCGCTGGACCGCGCGCTCAACGACGAGTTGCGCGTGAGTGTCTGGGGCGACGAGCCGTCGCTGGACGACGCGGCCACGCCGCCGGTGCCCGGGACCGCGCCCGCGGTGCGGCTGGTCGAGAAGTCGACCGGCGGCGACGCCACCGAAGAGGCCGTCGACGTGCCGGTCACCACGGTCAACACAGCCGACTTCACGGTGACCGGAGCCCAGCTGAAGGGCGGCGTCGGGGACACGGTGCCCTTGAAGGTGACGTTCACCAACGCCGGGCCCGCCTGGGTGCTGGGCAAGCAGGACGAGTCGGTGGTCCACGTGCTGATCACGCCCCCCGCCGGCACATCGGTCGTCAAGCCCCACGGGTACTGCGATGCCGAAGGCGCCGTGTACTCCTGCGGCACCAGCGAGTCGTGGATCGACGAGGGCGACAGCGAGACCTACACGTTCCAGCTGAAGATCGACAAGAAGGTCGCCGGCGCCACGGGCTCGGTGGCGCTGAGCAGCGAGGCACGACCGTTCGACCCTGACAAGGCCAATGACAAGGCCGACATCACACTGGATGTGACGGGCAGCGGTTCCACCGCCGGCTCAAGCGGATCGACGGGCGGCTCTGGCGGGTCGGCGGGCACCTCGGGCGGTGCCACCACCGGCGGCTCCTCGGGCGGTGCCACGGGAGGTTCCGGATCGACCGGTGGGTCAGGTCCGGCCTCGACCGGCGGTAGCGGTGCGGCCACGTCCGGCGGCGACCTGGCCCACACCGGCTCCGCCAACCTGACCCTGCCACTCGCGGGTGCGGCGGTCGTCGCGGTGGGCGTGGGTACGGGCGCGGTCATCGTCGTGCGCCGCCGTCGGGCCCAGGGCCGGGTCTGACGGCAGGCTCGCCGCCACCGGACAGCCACCGCAGGCCATCACTGGCCCGATGAGTCCTAGACGTGCGGCGCGCCGGGACTACGGATGGTGCGGGCCGGCCGGCTCTGGCGGTGGGGCAGCCGCGTCATGGCGGGCCAGGAAGGCCTGGGTCCGCTCGGGGGTGGCAAGGATGCGCCATTGGCGGTCGGGGTAGCCGAAGTTGTCGGTGAACTCGTCGGCGGCTGACTTGTTCTGGCTCATCGCTGCCAGCAGGCGCAGCAGATGCTCGGGGGGCGGCTGGACCATGAGGTTGCTCCAGCGTGCGGAGCTGAGGATGACGTCGGCGCGGCGCTGGGCGACGCGTTCGCAGAAGAGCTCGTCCATGGCGAGGTCCGCACAGATCTCCTGGCCGGTGATCCACGCGGAATGGGAGGCCAGGTTGGCGCCCTGCCCGACGATCGGGTCGACCACGGTGTGGGCGTCGCCGACTGCGAGGGCGTGGCGGCCGTTCGGCAGGCGGGCGTGATCGGCCCGGACGGTGGGCACAAGTCCGCCCTGTAGGAGGTCCAGGGGGCCGGTGAGCTGGAATCGGCCGGGGTCGACCCGCTCGAAGACATCGGGATGGTGGGTGGCGAGCGTGTCCAGCACGGTCCGGATGAACAGGGCCGGGTCCTCGGTGTAGGAGATGTCGCTGAGGACGTCCTGTTCACCGCCGGGAACGCTCTCGAAGAGCAAGGCGGTGACATGGCCGTCGCGGGAGAAGAGCGGTAACTCTATGAGCTCACCGTGGCCGGGCGAGATGCTGAGAGTGACACCTTTGGGCTCTGCGGAGTGGATGCCGTGATAGAGGCCGGCGCAGAGCCTTCGCTGAGGTGCCCGGAAGGGGCTTTCCGCGTCACGGCGCGGGAAGAGCGAGGCGAAGGCGGAGCGGCCGGCCGCCACCACCAGCAGGTCGTGCCGGTCCGCGACGGTGGTGACGTCACTCGTTTCGAGGCGGCTCACGCGTAGTTCTCCGCCGTTGTTCTCGAAGGCCTCGGCGAGGGAGGGCAGGTACAGGCGCTGGTCGATGACCGAGGACGGGTGGGTGAAGTCGCCGCGGAAGCGCAGTGGCCGCTCGCCACCCACGTAGTGATGGTGGCAGCCGTAGCCGTACTCCTCTGCAGGCCAGAAGTGCACGCCGAGGTCTTCCTCGCGCCGCAGGGTCGGCGCATGGTGGGCGACGGTGGCCGGGAGTCTGCTTGACACGAGGTCCCGCGGGCTGCGGTCGGTGTAGAGGGTGACAGGCACGTCTTTTTGACGCAGCAGCAGGCCGAGGTGCAGGCTGGCGACTCCGGCTCCGATGATGCCGATGTGGGGCATGAGGTCCTCCCTGTCGCGGGTGCGGCCGTCGACGGCCGCGCTCCGACCGGACCGGCCGCGCGCATGGCTGGCGAGGGCTGACGGACGCATCGGGCGGGCGGCGATGTCACGCCCGGAACGACCGCTGCGCCTACCGTCCACAGATGAAAGCGGCCGACCGTGTCATCTCCGAGCCCTACCCCAACGGCCGTTGCCGCATGTGTACGGGTCCGTGAACGGCCGGTGGGGTTGGTATGCGGGTTGAATGCCAGCGGGGCGACACCTGGCATCGGGCCCCGCAGCAGGTGAAGCAGCTCGGCAAGGCACCAGGAACGCCGGTGTCCGGGGCATGTCGTCCTTGTACCGGGTCGTATGTGGGCGGTGTGGCCTCGGGTGCTCGTGGGGAGTGCGAGGGTCAGGTGCGGTTCAGAGCCCACGTCTGCAGGACGTAGGGCCGCCCCTTCTCCTCGCCTCTGATCAACGGCACGTCGAGCAGACTGAAGCCCGCGTTGCTGGCCACGGCGACGCTGGCGGTGTTTTCCGCCTCCAGCTCCAGGATCACCTGCCCCGCGCCCAACTGCTCGAAGGCGTACGCGGCCATCACCCGCACCGCTCGCACCGCCAGCCCCTGGCCGCGGTGCGCAGGGCCGATCGCGTAGCCGAGCTCTGTGCCCTCGGGGGCACGCCGCAGCATCACCTCGCCGAGCGGTGCGCCGCCGTCGACGGTGATGGCGAGCAGGATGGCCGTGCCCTCCGCCCGCAGCTGCCGGCCCCGGTCCAGCCGTGCGTGGGCGGCCGCTTCGTCGAAGGGCGAGACGATCGGTGTCCAGTACGCGATGTCGGGGTGGTCGAACAGCTCCGGCATCGCGGCCAGGTCCGCCGCCGTCCAGTCGCGGAGGACGAGACCCTCACCCGAGAGCTCGATCTGCTCGGGAAAGGACGATGCGGTGCTGCTCATGGCGGTGGACCTCTCTGGCTCTCTCCGGCCTGTTCATGACGGTGCAGGATAAGGCAGTGCGGGATCGCCGGCAGGGCAGTTCTCGTCGGGCAAGGAGCACTCGGGCCAGGGTTCGTCACCCGGCCATAGCAGTGGTCCGCCGATAGAACTGTTCCGGCAGTCCGGTTCTGCCCGCTCGGGATGGAGCACGATGGCGTCGCGCGCATAGGGCGCGAGTTCCGAAAGCGCGGCGAGTATCGCTTCGGTCGTCGGTCTGGGAGAGCGGGTCATCGTGTCTTCCGGTCAGCTGGTCGAGAATCGCTCGCAGCCTATAGGCCAGCTGTGACACCGGGTCCCGCCTGCGGATCATGAGCGGAGCCGCAGTCGGATCGCGGCAGCCGTGACGGTGCTGTGCAAGCAGTGCGCTGAACGACGACGTGCGGTCAGCGGGCCGGGTTAGTGAGGTCGTTGGCGAGGGCCATCGGGGTCACGTATCCCGGCCAGCGGCCGTCGTCGAACAGGTGCAGGCCGGCGTCGAGGTACGCGCGGTCGACCATCTGTGAGCAGATCATGTGACCGGTTGATTCGATGTACCGGCGCAGCCTGGGCACCGGGAGGTGGAAGCGGTGCGCGGCGAGGGCGCAGTAGTCGAGGAACGAGTACGGGATGTCCCGGTACTTCTTGGCGCAGTCGCATATCGCCACGCGCTGAGCGTCGGTGAGATCGGCCGGCGAGACGTACAGCACATCGCGGTCGTCGTATTCCGACAGCGTTGCGATGACGGCGCCGCCGGGCATGGCCTCGATGAGGCGGCCTTCCGGCAGGACGACGAACGCGTGCTGGTACGCGCCGAACCCGTCGCCGTTGAGCCACTGCCCTATCTTGATGAGCAGGCCGACGGGGCCGGTGATGCTGGTCAGCCCGATGTCACCGGGCTGCGGGTCGGTACGGATCACTGAGAGACCTCCGATGAGGGGGTGCGGGTGATGAGGCGACGGTGCAGCCTGGTGCCGGCGAGCATCCCGGCACCGTCAGGTCGCCCAGGACTTCCGGGCCGGCGGCTCTCGCTCCGGGCCTCGCTCCTGTGGAGGATTTGCCTGGGGTGGCTCGGGTGTGATTGGGCATGGTTTCGGCTTAGTGATACCCCAAGTCCATGGTGGCCGACACCTGCACCGAAGTCTGTGGGCGCCGAAAACCGTTCACGCGTCGTGAGTTGCTGGTCGGATCTGCCGGAACTCAGCATGCCGACAGCGCTGTAAGGCCGCATGGCGGGGCGTGACGATACGTCTGCTCTCTCTGCTTGTCTGCCAGCTCATTCGATGACTTGCGCTTGCATCGCTTGCACTGATGGCCCGGTGAGCACGGCGAAGATGTTGAGGCCGTGATGCTCCGGCATCAACTCGCTGGCGTGCAGAACAAATCCGATTATGACCCCGGCTATCCTGTATCCGACCAGGACTGCTATGACGGCAGCACTCCAGGAATTTACATTCGCAGGTGAAGTCGTTGGTCGTCGTGGTGCCGCCTCTCGATGTGGCGGTCAGATATTGGCGATGGATCTGCGAGTATTCAGCGCATCCCCGGTTTCGGTATCCGGAGGATGCGTCGCCATACGGGCAGACGTACGAGAGCGCTGGTCACGCATGAGCGGTGCGCTGCACGTTGGGCTGTGGTTCCAGCATGTCGTTGCCTATTAACCTCGATTCTTCGGTGGGGTTTGGTCGTTGAGTGGCTTGGTGGTTCGCCCGTAATGTCCCTCGCCGTGTGAGGGCGGGCCGTCGCGTGTCGCTGCGGGGTGCGCCGGGTTCCACGGGCCCGGAGGCTGCTGGCCTTCCTCCTCTCGGTGTGTGTTGGGGCAGAGGCTGGTCGTCAGGTGGCGGCCGTCAGGTTGTTGATCCGCTTCCAGCTGGTCGTGAATGTCTGGGCCCAGGGCCAGGTCCGTTCGATGCGCAGGTGGTGGCGGCGTGCGTGGTGGGCGAGGCGGGCGGGCAGGTGGTAGAGGCGGAAGCGCATCGTGTCCGGCTCGGCGTCGGCGAGGTCCGCTTGGTCGTGGAGGGTCAGCAGCCGCAGCCAGGCGTCGAGATCGGCGGCGAGGTTCGCGGTGAGCATCCAGCTCGCGTTCGTTTGCCAGGACTTGGACGGCAGGTTCGCCAGCCCCATCGCCTTGTTGGTGCGCACGCGGTCTTCGACCTCGGCGTGATCGCGGTGAAGGACGTCGAGGAACTGCACCTGGTGGGTGCCGGCGATGTGGCTCATGTGCCGGATGTTTGTTGCGGTGATCGAGTAGCGCCAGCCGGTCTTCTGCTCGAACGCGGTCAGCTTCCCCAGGTGGCGGCGGGAGGGCTTGACGCGGCGGACGATCAGCCGCATGCCCTTGGGCCAGCCCTCACGAGTGCTCAGTCCGGTCAACTCGGCGACGAAGTAGCCCTCTTGGACCTCGCCGTCCTGTCGCAGGGAGGTTTCCCAGGCGGCTTCGGGGAGGCGGGCGATGGCGCGTTCGTCCTCGGGCGTGATCGTCCAGCCGACGGTGTAGCGGACCGTGCGCCGCGTGGTGTTCAGCGCCTGAAGGCGTTTGAGCAGGCCGTGTGTGGCACCGGCGCCGTCGACCCGCACCAGGATCTTGGCCTGGGAGGAGCAGGGTATCTGCGCGAGTGCGGCATCCAGCACCCGCAGGTGATCGGCGACGGTGTTCGCGCCGGCGTTGCCTTCCCTCAGTTCCATCGCCAGGCACTCGTCGGTGTTGGCCAGCCATGCGGCCAATGGGTGGAAGCCGAAGGTGCCCTTGAACGTGCCGGCGGCGCCCTGTTTCCTGGAGGCCGCGGTGATGACCGTGGCGTCCATGTCGAGCACGATCCAGCCCTTCAGATGCCGCCCCGCGACGGTCAGATACGGGAAGCCGCCGGGCCGCAGGTGCAGCAGCGTCCAGACGTGGCGACGCACCCGCTGTCGTACCTTCGCGATCTGTGCGCGCCTCGTCTCGTCCGTCGTGGACAGCAGCCGGTGCAACGTGGAGTCCGACACTGCCGGTCCGAACAGGAGGCCGTGGTGGAGCTGGAGTTGCTCGGCCTCCAGCAGATTCGTGGCGCCGAGCGCGATCGCGACGACGAGGCCGACGAGCGCGGTGGCCCGGTCCCGCCACGACGAGGTCGTGCCCGATGGAAGCACTCCCGCCAGTGCGTCGGTCAGGCCGACGCGGTCGGCGAGCCTGCGCAACAGCACCGCCCCGGCATGCCCGACCAGCCCTTTCCCGTCAGCCGTCACAGACAGACCGCGGTCCCACCCTGTACGCTCACTCACCAGAAAGGTGCCCTGACTCCTGTGCCGGATTCGATCTAGACACTCGCATCCTTGCAGGTCGGCGGCACCTTTCTGCTGTCAGGGCGTCAGATCGACCAATTCCGCTGAAGAGCCGGGGTTAGCCCTGCCTCGGCAGTTTGGTGTGGCTGGCGTATGAGGCACGTTTCAGTGGCGCGCTGATTCAAGTTGATGGCGCACTGCGTATCGACCGTCCGGAATACTTCGGCCGTGACCCGTTTACGATGCTCTACTCGTTCCATTGATAGGGCGCAACACAATGAGGTAGGTCGGAAGGATCGAAATGTGCATTGACCGTGCTCAGGTCTATTTCCTACAGTCATTGCGGAGGGAAACCGTACGGAGTGCGATACCCGAGGAACTGTCCCGGGCCGCAGCCGGAGCCGTGCGCCGCCGAGTCGCCGAAGGGGTTGCCGTTGTTGATCACAAATCGGACCGATGACGACCGTGATCGAGTCGACGCGCTGCTTAACGAGTTCCTCGCCTACCGCCCCCGCCTGGACGTCGCTGAAATCCCCGACCGCCTCGGGGTTCACGCGCAGGACGTGCCGGGCGGCGTGCGCATTCATACCAACCGTCACCGATTCCATGGGCGCGCAGGCGGCGGCGTGTTCACCGGATTTCGGGGCGACAACGTAGACAGGAGCGGGGGTGTGTCATGCGGGTGCTGGTGACTGGAGGACAGGGTTACATCGGCTCGGTGCTTACGGAGGCACTAGCGGCGACCGGGTGCGAGGTCGTGGTGCTCGACAACGGGGCGTTCTCCTCGGTGCGCCTGGAACTGCCCACCGTGCGGTACGTGGCGGGCGACATCCGTGAGCCGGGCGACTGGGAATACGTGCTTGACGGTGTGACGGCCGTCGTGCACCTCGCGGCGGTGGTCGGCGACCCGGCATGCGGGTTGGACGAGGACCTTGCGTGGGAGACCAACTACCTGGGCACCATCCGGGTCGCCGAGGCATGCCGGCGGCACGGCGTCGAGCGGCTCGTGTTCGCCTCGACGTGCAGCACGTACGGCATCACCGAGGGCGACGATGTGAACGTGTGGTCGCCGCTGAGTCCTCAGTCGGTGTACGCGCGGACGAAGGTGCTCGCCGAGCACTACCTGCTGTCCCCGCGTGACAACGGCCCGCACGTCGTGATCCTGCGGCTGTCCACGGCGCACGGCCAGTCGCCGCGGATGCGGTTCGACCTCGCTGTCAACGTGATGACCGCCCATGCGGTGGCCTACGGCAAGGTGACCGTCCACGGTGGACTGCAGTGGCGGCCATTCCTGCACATAAGGGACATTGCGTCAGCTATGCTAGGTGCCCTTGACCTGCCGAGGGCGGATGTGCCGGTCATCTACAACTGCGGCTCCACCAACGAGAACTACACGATCGGGGCCGTGGCGCACCTGATCACAGAGGAAGTCGCCGGAGCCTCGGTCGTCACCGAGGTCGATGTGCGAGACCCCCGCAACTACCGAGTGAACTTCGACCCCATCGCCCGGCACATGGCATTCCGGCCGCGGTTCCGGGTGGTGAACACGATCCGGGAGGTCCGTGACGCCATGTACGCCGGCGCGTACCGAGACTTCGAGGAACCCGTCTACAGCAACTATCTGACCCTGGCCGGCGCCTTGTCGTCGGCCGTGGCCTGAAGTCCGGGAGGCACGGATGCGGAAGAAGCTGGCGGTCCTGGGTGGTGCGCCGGAGTTCGCGGAGCCGGTTCCGCTGGTCCGGCCGACGCTGCCCGCCCAGGAGGACGTGATAGAGCGCGCCGCCGGGATGTTCGCCTCCGGTCAGATCACCAACGCCGAGCAGGTGCGGGCGTTCGAGGCGGAGCTGGCCGAGTTCCTGGGCGTCGAGCATGTCGTGGTGGTCAGCAGTTGCACTGCCGGTCTGATGCTGGTGCTGCGGTGCCTGGGCCTGTCCGGTGACGTCGTGGTCCCGAGCTTCACGTTCATGGCCAGCGGCCACGCCGCGCTGTGGAACGGCCTGGGCGTGCGGTTCGCCGACAGCGACCCCCTGACGTGCACCATCGACCCCGCCTCGGCCGCTGATGTGGCAAGTGGCGCGGCGGCGATCCTGGCCACGCATACGTTCGGCGCGCCGTGCGACGTGGCAGCCCTGGAACGCCTGGGCATCCCGGTCGTCTTCGACGCGGCCCACGCGTTCGGCAGCCGCTACCCCGACGGAAGCATGGTCGGCAGCAAGGGCGTCGCCGAAGTGTTCAGCCTCAGCCCCACCAAGCCGCTGACGGCGGGCGAGGGCGGAGTGATCGCGACCAATGACGCAGACTTGGCGCGCGACCTTCGCCTCGGCCGCGACTACGGCAACCCCGGCGACTACAACGCCCGGTTCGTCGGACTCAACGGGCGGCTGCCCGAGCTGTCGGCGGCACTCGGCCGCGCGGCGCTGGAGGCGTTCCCGTACTGGGCACAGCGGCGCAGGGACCTGGTGAAGCGGTATCTGTCGGCCCTGGAGGACGTGCCGGGCATCGGTTTCCAAGAGGTGCCGGATGGCGCGGCGAGCGTGTACAAGGACTTCGCGGTACGGATCGACCATGAGTTCGGCCTGACCCGGGACGCGGTGGCGAAGGCGTTGGCCGCCGAAGGCGTCGCCACGCGCCCGTACTTCGACCCGCCGCTGCACCGCCAGGATGCCTACCGCTCGTTCGCCGTACCGACTCCGCTCGTCGGTACCGAACGGCTGTCGCGTTCGATGCTCACCGTGCCGCTGTACTCGCACATGGACCCGGAGATAGTGGATCGCGTCTGCGAACTTCTCCGACAGATTCATGTGCACCGGAACGAGGTGGCCACCGCGTCATGAGCGATTACGTCAAGGAACTGCGGGAACTTGTCGGCACCCGGCCGCTGATCCTGCCCGGCTCGTCGGTGATCGTGGTGGACGACGACGACCGGGTGCTGCTGCTGAAACGGGCCGACACACACGACTGGGGTCTGCCGGGCGGCCTGATGGAACCAGGGGAGTCGTTCGAGGAGACCGCCCGCCGCGAGGTGCTCGAAGAGACCGGACTGCGGTTGGACGAGCTGACCCTGCTGGGGGTGTTTTCTGGCAAGGAGTACTACTACCGCTACCCGCACGGCGACGAGATCTTCAACGTCACGGCCGGATTCGTCGCCCGTGCGCCCAAGGCCTTCGAGATCACGGTGGATCACTCCGAGGCCTCAACCGCCGAATGGTTCGCACCGGACGCCCTGCCCGTGGACGTCCTACCGCCGGAACGGCCGCTACTGGCCGCCTACCTCCGATCGCTTGGTGACTGACATGGATGCCACATGGGTGGAGTTCCGCGCCGGCGAGGACCGGTCCGGGCCGATGGCGTGGGGGCAGCGCAAGATGCGCGGGGAACTGCGCGACCACCCCGAGGACCGTGAACTGCCGTTCGTGACGATGGATCTGCCCGTGCCCGACGGCACGCCGCCGGATGCGGTCATGCGGGCGCTGGCCACGCTGCTGGAGGCGCATGAGTCGCTGCGCACGACCTACCCGGACATGACGACGCAGCAGGTCGCCGGAGAAGGACGGCTGCGCGTCGGCCTAGTCGAGTCCGACGACACTGATGCGGCGTTCGAACGACTGTGCAGTAAACCGTTCGATGTGGAGCGTGAACTCCTCGTCCGCGCCGAACTGCTGCTCGACAGTGCCGGTGCACCTGGGACGCTCGTGTGCGCGTTCTCCCACATGGCGGTTGACGGACTCGGCCTGCCGGTCCTGGTGGACCAACTGCGTACGCTGCTCGTCTCGCCCGTGCCGGCGGAAGTGTTGCGTACGTCGCTCCAGCCGCTGGAGCTGGCAGCGCGGCAGCAGGCCGGCAACCGACGTGCCGCACAGACCATGGACCACTGGGCGTCCGCCTACGCCGCCGCGCCGCAGGAGACACTGGCGGTGCCCGCACAGCTGCAGCCCGGCGAGGGCAGTCGGTTCTGTGACGCGTGGATAGTGTCGTCGGCCATGGCCGACGCTCTCGCCGCGATCACCCGCCGGACGAAGGCCAGCGCGTCCGCGGTGCTGCTCGCCGCGATCGCCGCCGTGATCGGGGCGTACGTCGGGCTCGACCGGTGCGCCATCACGTCCATCTCCGGCAACCGCGCGTCGCGCGAACTGGCCGAGCATATCGGCACCGTCTCGCAGGACGCTCTGGTGGTGGTCGACCTGGCCGGCCCGACGTTCGACTCCCTGGTGCGCGAGACGTGGCTGCGCTCGCTCACGGCGTACCAGCACAGCATCGTGGACTCCTTGGCGCAGCGCGCGACGCGGGACGCGGTCGCCGCGCGGCAGGGTGTGCTGTTCCGCCGGGACTTCGTCTACAGCGACCTGGCCGGTGAACCCGGCAAGCCCGTCGACGCGACGAAGATCGATATCCAGGACGCCGGTTTCGTGTGGGTGCGCGGCTTCCTGGCCGCTCACCGGCTTGAAGGCGTAGCGGAGTTGGCGTTCTGCGTGGACACGCACTACGTGTCCCGGTCGGACGCCCGGATGCTGTTGGAGAGCCTGGAACGTCTGCTGGTGTCCGCCGCCGAAGAGGACGTGCCGCTGCCGCAGGACATCCGTCCGGTCGACCGTGGGCCCGAATGGATGCGCGTCGGGCCGTCGTGGATCGACCTCCGGTCGTGCCAGGCGTTGGTCGACGACGTGCTGGGCGCGGGCGTGGCCGAGGTGCGGTCGGAGGACGGCGAGGTGGTCGCCCGCGTGCCGGAGCCGACCGACGAACTCCGCGCGGCCTGCGTGGCGGCGTTGCCCGGCTTCGAGGCCGCGATGGTGCCGAAGTTCCTGGCAGCGAGCTCGTGAGCGCATACCTGCCGTTCATCGATGAGTGCCTGCGGTCGGCGAGTGTGATGGCGCGACAGATGACCGGAGGCACCCGGTCGGTCAAAGCGCACGACATCAACCAGGTCGTCACCGACGCGGATGTCGCCATCGGTGACGCGCTGGTCGAACGGATCAGAGCAGCCTTCCCCCGGCACGGTGTGCTGGAGGAGGAGTCCGGCGCGGTGGCCGGAGCCGAGGACATCGTCTGGGTGGTCGACCCGCTGGACGGCAGCAGCAACTACGCGGCGGGGAGTCCGCTCTACGGAGTCATGATCGCGGTGGTCGACTCGACCAGGGTGGTGGCGAGTGGCATAGCGCTGCCCGCGTTCGACAAGTACTACCTGGCCGAGGCCGGTCAAGGCGCGTCGTTGAACGGCGCGCCGCTGGTGACGCCACCATGCGGCGACCTCGGCGACCGCCTGGTGGCGTTCGGGTGCGACAAGGGTGATGGTCTTGACCGGGATGGGCGGCGGTTCACCGAAGTCGCGCGGCAGTGCCTCGGCGTGCGGACGAGCAACAGCATCTTCGACGTGGCGCTGGTGGCCAGCGGTGTGTATGCCGCGTTCACACACTCCGCGTGCCGCATCTGGGACGTGGCCGCCGCTGCGTGCCTCCTGCACGAGAGCGGCGGTCGGTGCACGGATTTCGAGGGCCGCCCACTCGACTTCAGTGACCCCTTGTCTAAAGGCGACACCAACTACGAGGTCGTCCTCGCTGCCCCCGGCACGCCGCTGCTCGCCACGGAGTGAGTCACAGGCGACTCTGACGCGTTGATAACCGCAGGTGGATACCCCTGCGGGCAGAGGCGTCAGCCCGGTCGGGAGCATCTTTGCCGGGCTGCAGCCATGCCCGTCCAGCACTGACACGCTCGACGGCGACCAACGCCTTGATCGGACCGCGGCGGGCCTTCGCCGACAAGCCCCCCGGCCGGCCCCGCACGCACACCTCCTTACTCCTTACTCCTCGATATTCCTCCATACGTCGCCTCGCACTCGGCCTCGCACCGGCTGGCGGGGCATGCTTCGGCGCGGCGCATGTCCGATCCGGAGACGGAAGACGAAGAAGACGGTCGGCGGTCACACCATGGATCGACGATCACGGCTGTGATGCGGGCGGATGATGTATCGGCACCCGCAGAGCCGGAGCTCCGCGCAGGCCGGGGCGGAGCTCCGGCTCACCGCCAGTCGGGGCCGAGACCATGACCGAGCAGCACGGCCTCGGTCCGCGTGCCCAGGCCCAGCTTGGTCAGGATGTGGTAGATGTGGCTGCGCACGGTGGCCTCCTGGATGTAGAACCGCCGGGCGATCTGCCCGTTGGTGATGCCCTCACCCAGTGCCACCAGCACCTCGCGCTCCCGCACCGTCAGCTCCTCCAGTACCTCCGATGGACTGACGCGCTGCCGGGCCAGCCGGGAGGCGGCTAAGCCCACGAGCACCTCCGCAATCGAGGAGGACAGGAAGGTCCGGTCGCGGGAGGCGGCCAGTACGGCCGCGCCGATGTCGTGCTCACCGGTGCTCGGATCGACATACCCGTGGACGGTCTGCAACACGGCACTGCGCAGCGCCCTGGTGTCATCGGGCCGCATCACGACCACGACCGCCGGCGTCCGCGCGCCCTCGGTCCGGCCCGCGGCCGGTGCGATGGGTTCCGGCCGGTCGGGCAACTGGCTGGCGCCTACGAGCAGTACGTCGGGCCGTCGCACTCCGCCGGTGAAGGCGTGCACCGATCCGTAGGCCCCCACGACGTCGATGAAAGATGAAGCCTGAGCGAGCGAGCGAATGCCCGCACGCTGCAGCGGATCGTCATGGATTATCACGGTGCGCACCAAGTTGGAGGCTGGCTCTGCCTCGGCCACCTGTATGTTCGCCATCTCTGTATCGACCTCCCTCTCGGATTGCAGGAATTCAACATCGGTCAGCATCGGGAGCCGCGCTCCCAGCCGGTGGCAGGATCGCTCAGCATGAGGTCGACGGCGTTCGCGATGGCGGCGGGTGCGAGCACGGCGTCGGAGTCGACGAAGTACAGGATCTCGCCGCTGCCGGCGTCCACCCCGAGGTCGCGGGTAGCGCAGCCGCCTCCCTCGCGCCGCGCCCGGACCAGGCCACCTGGTAATTCTTCGGCGATGGCACGGCAATGGTCGGCGCTGCAGTCGCCCGCGACGACGACTTCCAGCGGGGTGGGGGTCTGCGCGCAGACGGACTCCAAGACGGTGCGCAGGGTGTTCTCGTAGGGATGGTTGGGGGCGATCACGGACACGGTGGGTGACTGCTCCGTCATGTCGGTCTCAGGTCTCCCGGTTCGGCGGGATCGGTCACATCGTGCTGGTGCGTTCGCACGAGTCAGCGCGGATGCGTCGGCATGGGGGATGGTGGGCGGTGTGCCGGTGGCCAGTGGCATCCCGGCCGCCTGTGTCGCCGACCCCCGGGCCCCCGCCCTGCCCCTCCTTCGTCGGCCCGTGAGCCGGTCTTCGCCGACGGTGCGCTGTCGAGCGCTGCTGGCCGGCACGGTGGCCGGTGTGTCGGTTTGCTCGATGCGGTACATGAACGCACCCCTGTGGCGGGCTCCGGGCTGGAAAGGACGAGGTGCACCAGGTGTACATGGAATGCGTCTGCCGCTGGCACATAACATAGAGGTTGTTCTTTTTATTTGTCGAGAGTTCGACGGAATGGATTCTGCAGAGTCGGCAGCTGGTTCGGTCGACGGCGGCGGCCGGCCGAGCCCGCATAGAGGGCGGCAGCGAGGTGGCAGGCGCCAGCAGCGGTGGCGTACAGGGCCGGTGGCCGCACAACGCCACGGGAGCGGAGACCGATGGATTGGACCGGCAGACCGAAGGCCACGACCGTGCAGCCGAAGACGTCCACCGCGGTTGGACGGGCCGGGCGCACGGCGGGACGGCACGCGTCCCTTCGCCGCGCGCGCCGTTGGCGGGCACGGTGAAGGGACCGGGTGTGCAATCTTTGTCCACCGCTGTCCTCAACGGGCGGCCATCGCCGTTCGCAGGTGCCTCGCGCACCGGGCGCGCCGGGGCGTCCTGTCGGCCCTGGCGCGAGGCGTTCCGCGCCTTCGGCGCCAAGCCGCAGCGCACCAGGTCCAACGTCGAGGCCCTGCTCCGCCGCGTCCCGGACGGCCTGCCCCGCGTGGACCGGCTGACGGACGCGTACAACGCCGTCTCCGTCGCCCACCAGGTGCCCGCCGGCGGCGAGGACGCCGACCGGTACGGCGGCCTGCCCCGGCTGGTGCGCGCGGCGGGTGATGAGCCGTTCGAGACCACCAAGGAAGGCGCGGACGCCATCGAGCACCCCGAGCCGGGCGAAGTCGTCTGGCGGGACGGCCTCGGTGTGACCTGCCGCTGCTGGAACTGGCGGCAGTGCACCAGGACTCGGCTGACCGGCACCACCACCCGCGCCTTCTTCGTGCTCGACGCGCTGGCTCCGATGACCGACGACGAACTGCGCGCGGCGGGTGCGGCCCTGACCGAGGCCCTCACCAGGCTCAGCCCCAAGGCCTCCATCGTCAGCACGGTGCTCGGCGGCTGACCCGTGCCGCGGGAAGGCCCGGCGGCCGGCCGCGGGCGGTGCTCAGGCCGGTTGCCACGCCGACCTGCCGGCACGCTGACCACACGCGCCCCGAGGCCTGTGAAGGCACCGGCCGGTCCGTCGCCGGGCGCGCCGACAGCGCGCCGGGCGCGGCACCCGACTCGCAACGCTGGCTGAGCTGCGGCGATCCCGCAGCACTCACACCGCCCCGAGCTCCCGTAGGCGCTCGTGGACGGTACGGGCCACGGTGGGCAGATGGTCGTTGAGGAAGAAATGGCCGCCCGTCAGAACCGTCAGCCGGAACGCGCCCTCGCTCTCCCGCTCCCAGGCCCGCATCCGCTCCGGCGAGGCCGAGGCGTCGTCTGCTCCGGCGAACGCGTGTACCGGCATGCCCAACGGCGGGCGCGGCGTGTACGAGCAGGTCGCGACCGTGGTGAGATCGGCGCGCAGCGTGGGCAGCATCAGGGCCAGCAGTTCGGGTTCGTCCAGCACATGCTGCGGAGTGCCGCCCATCTCGTGCAGATAGGCGACCAGATGCTCATCGGACTGGTCCCATGCCGGCACCTCACGCTGCAGGAACGGCCCCGGGCTTGCGCCGACGAACAGCGCCTTGGCCTGCGGCAGGCCTGCCGCCCGCAGCGCGTGCGCCACATGGAATGCGACCTGGGCCCCCATGCTGTAGCCGAACAGCGCGTACGGGCGGTCAAGACGCGGCCCGAGCGCGTCGGCGACGGCCGTAGCGAGCGGTTCCATCCGGTCGAACGCCGGCTCTCGGAACCGGGCGTCGCGGCCCGGCAGCAGCACCGGTTCCACGCTGACACCCTGCGGCATCAGCGGTGGCCAGGTGCGGAACATGGCGGGACTGCCGCCGGCGTAGTGGAAGCAGATCAGCCGCAGCCGGACGATCGCCGGCACAGGTCCTGCGGGCCTGATCCAGCGGTCCGCCGCGCTGGGACGGACCCGGCCCGCGAAGGTGCTCACCGTTCTTTCACCTTCCCTCTCACGCGGCCGGCACGGCGCCGGTCCGTGCCAGTCCGGCCGCCAGGACCTGGCGCAGCGGCTCGGGCGCGCTGGTGAACGCGTAGTGCTGACCGTCCAGGAGCACCTCGGTGGTGTCGCCGCAGACCGGCCAGCCGCCCATCGTGGTGTGCGGCACCTCGACGTCCTGGCGCCAGCCGATGGTGGTGATCGGGCACGGCAGCCGCGCCGGTTCGGCCACGTGGTAGAGCTTGTTGGCCTCGATGTCGGCGCGCAGCACGCCGAGGGACAGTTCGAGCAGGCTGCGCACGGGCTTGCCGCCGAGCTCGACGGTGAGCCGGCCGAGTTCGTCGAGGAGTTCCTCGTCGTTCATGCTGAGGAACCGGCCGCACGGCCCGTCCTGCGGCGCGACCTGCGAGGAGATGAACAGCCGCGCCGGTGCCGGGTGACCGCGCTCGACGATGCGCACGGCCGTCTCATAGGCGCCGAGCGCCGCGCCGCAGTGCCCGAACAGGGCGTAGGGCCGGTCCAGATACGGCAGCAGCACCTCGGCCAGCTCATCGGCCATCGCCTCGTAGGTGGCGTGCGGCTTTTCGCGCAGCCGGCCCTCGCGGCCCGGCAGCTGCACCGCGCAGACCTCAACGCCGTCGTTGAGGAACTCCGGCCACTGCCGGTACATGCTGGCCCCGCATCCGGAGTACGGGAGGCAGAAGAGACGGGCCGTGGCACGCGGACTGGGTTCGCGCAGAAACCACTTGGGACGCGGACGGGCGGGTATGGGCATCGGGCGGTCTCCTCTGAGGTTGGCGGCGGTGGCCGGTCAGTAGCCGACGGGGCCCGGCTCCCGGCGCCGGCGGGCGGTGACCGGCAGGTGGCTGTAGCCCGCGACGAAGTTGGAGCGCAACCGCTGCGGCCGGCCCACCACCTCGAAGCCCTCGAAGCGGCTGAGCATTTCGGTGAACACCAGCCGCAGTGAGACCTTGGCGACGGTGTGGCCGACGCAGAAATGCGGGCCGGCGCCGAAGGCGAGGTGCCGGTTGGGACGGCGGTGGATATCGAAGGTGTCCGGGTCGGTGAAGACATCCTCGTCACGGTTGGCGGAGCCGAGCCAGACGACGACAGCGTCCCCGGCCGCGATGTGCGTACCGCGCAGTTCCACGTCCCGGACCGCGTAACGCATGAAGTGGTTGGCGGGTGAGGCCCAGCGCAAGGCCTCCTCGGTGCCGCGCACGGCGAGTTCGGGATGGGCGGCCCAGTCCTCGAAGACCCCGGTGCCGGCCTGAGTGGCCATGGCCGCACTGGCGACATGCGGTGTGGTGACGTTCGCGCCGAGCAGCAGGCTGTAGCAGTTGGACATGATCTCGCCGAGCGACACGCCCTGGCCGTCCAGGTCGATGGACATCAGGAAGCTGATCAGGTCGTCACCGGGGTGCTTCTGCCGCTCGTGGACGATGTCCTGGAAATAGGCGAACAGTTCGCGGTGCGCGATCTGCAGGGTGGCTTCCGGGCTCTCGGCAATCTGGAACTCGGGGTCGTCCGGTGCGATGGCGGCCGTGGTCAGCAGGGTCAGCCGTGCCCAGTCGGCAGTCGGCAGGCCCATCAGGGTGCCGGTGACCGCCATCGGCAGGGTGGCCATGGCCTCCGCGAAGTCGAAGACACCATCGGCCATCGGCTCGAACAGCCGGGTCACGACCGCGCGGATCGATTCGCGGTGGACCTCGACCTCCTTCATGGATAGGGCGCGTTGCAAGGGCTCGCGCATCCGGGCGTGGCGCGGCGGGTCGGTGACGGCCATCTGCTTGCCGCCGGCCGGGTCTTCAGTGCCGAGGATGTTCAGCAGGGTGCCCCGTTCGGAGGTGAACAGGGTGTGGTCGCGCAGCACGATCTGGGCGTCCTCGTGTTTGGTCACCGACCAGAACGGGTGACCGGAGGGCGCCACCTGACGGCTCACCGGGTCGTGGTGCCGCAGCGCGCGCCAGATGGCGTGCGCGTCCTGGTCACTGTGCAGGGACGGATCGGTCAGGTCGAGGCCGCTGCCGTGACCGACCGGGCAGCCGGCAGCGGTCGGCGGTGTAACGGTGTGGGCGACCGGGCACATGGAGCCGGCAGGCGGAGTGACGGAGCGGTCGCCGAGGGCGGTGGTCATCTTCAGTCTCCCATCTGGTCGGCTATGTCGGCGATGGTCGGCTGGAGGTAGAGCACACGGGCGGGTACTTCCACATCGAAGACGACCTTCAGCCTGCCCAGCAGTTCCGCCACGAGCAGGGAGTGGCCGCCGAGGTCGAAGAAGTCGTCCTCGACACCCACGGGCTCGACGCCGAGCACGTCGCCCCACAGGTCGGCCAGGCGCTGCTCGGTCGTGGTGCGCGGTGCGACGAACGGGTTCCACACATTGCGCGGGACGCGGGACGCGGCGGGCAGGGCCCGGCGGTCCACCTTGCCGTTCTTGTTCAAGGGCAGCTCGGAGCGGACCAGGACGGCCCAGGGAACCATTGCGGCCGGCAGCGTCGCGCGCAGTTGTTCACGCAGCCGCGCTCCGACGGCGTCGAGGTCGGAGTGCGGACCGTCGAGGACGACGTAGGCGAGGAGGCGTTTGCCACCGTTGTCATCGGGCTGGCCGACGACCACGGCATCGCGCACTCCGTCCAGGCGGGTCAGTTCCGCCTCGATAAACCCGGGTTCGACGCGGAAGCCTTGCACCTTCAGCTGCTGGTCGGCTCGGCCGAGGAACTCCAGCGTGCCGTCGGGACGCCATCGGGCGAGGTCGCCGGTGCGGTACATCCGGCCGCCCGGAACGCCGGTGACGGCGTCGGGCAGGAACCGTTCCGCGGTGGCGCCGGGCTGGCCTATGTAGCCGCGCGCCAGACCCTCGCCGGCCGCGTACAGTTCACCGGCCACACCCGGTGGCACGGCGCGCAGCTGGGTGTCCAGGACGGCGGCGTGGGTGCCGGGGACGGGACGGCCGATGGGCACGGTGTCGCCGCCGAATGCCTCGGCGGTGGTCCAGGTGGCGGTGAAGGTGGTGTTCTCGGTGGGGCCGTAGCCGTTGCTGAACAGCAGATGCGGATGTCTCGTCAGCAGGTCGGAGAGATGATCGGGCGAGATCACGTCACCGCCGGCCACGACGTGCCGCAGGCCGGCGAAGGTGTCCGGGTGCAGGGTCACCATCTGGTGGAAGAGCCCGGCCGTCAGCCACGCCACGGTCACCGCCTCGGCCTTGAGCGTGCCGGCCAGCGCATCGAGATCCACAGCGCCGGCCGGCGCGATCGCCAGGCGCGCGCCGTGCACGAGCGGCGTCCAGATCTCCCAGGTGGAGGCGTCGAAGGCGACCGGTGCCAGGTGCAGGAAGACGTCCTCGGCCGATACGTCGATCCAGCCCGGGGCGGCCACCAGACGGGACACGGCGCGATGCGGCACGCCGACGCCACGCGGCGCGCCGGTGGATCCGGAGGTGTAGCTGATGTAGGCGAGGGCGTCGGGGTCGGTGTCTGATGGGCCGGGCACCTGGGCGGCGTACGCGGGTTCCTGCACGGCGCAAGGGTCGAGGGTGGGCAGGATGGTGGGAGCGGTGGCGGCGAGGGACGGGTCGACGACGAGGAGGCGGCATCCGGCGTCTTCCAGCACGCGCAGATGCCGTTCGGCCGGGTCCTCCGGGTCCAGTGCGAGATAGGCACCGCCGGCCTTGAGAACGGCCAGCAGCGTCACGACCAGCCGGACGGAACGCGGCATCAGCACGGCGACGACACTGTCGCCGCCGACGCCACGGTCGCGCAGCCGCCGGGCGAGCGCCGTGGCCTCGTCTTCGAGTGAACGGTATGTCAGCCGCTCGTCGTCCGCGGTGACGGCGAGTCCGTCGGGCGTGCGGGCGGCCTGCGCGGCGACCAGGTGGTCGATGCGGCGCGCCGGTGGCGCCTGGTGACCTGGGCGGCCCAGATCGAGCCACTCGGCGCGCTGCTCTGCGGCACCGAGGGCGAGCTCGGCGACCGGCGTGTGCGCAGCAGTCGGGATGGCCCGGTACGCGGCGATGAGCGCCGCCTCCCATATGGTCCTGTCCGGTTCACCGAGCCGGCTGCCGAGGCCCAAGGAGAGGGACACCTCTGGTTCGCTGGTGCCGTCCATCACGACGGTCGCGACCGGTCCCGGCAGTGTGCCGTCGGGTGCCGCGCCGTCGGTCAGGATCTGAAAACTGCCGTCGAGCGCGCCGGACGGTGGTCCCGCGTCCTCCTCCGGTAGCAGTGCGGCCAGCTCTGCGGCCACCTGCTGGATCACCTGGCCGATGGTGGGGCCGTCCTCGAAGGAGACTCCGATCGGACCGGCGCGGTCCTCGTCGGCATCGGCCCACCGGCAGTACACGGTGACACGTTCCTGCAGGCTGCGCCTATGGAGCAGGGTCATATGAGCGGCCAGTGCGGCCTCCACAGGACCGGTGGTCGCAACCGACGCCTCGGGCGGTGCGAGATCGGTGTCGGGCGGTGAGCTGTCCGGGGCGGCGACCGGTTCCTCGGTCGCCCGGGAAGCCAGCTTGAACATCTGCGTCCTTCCACGGATCACTGTCATCGGAACGAGTCACTGTCATCGAAACGAGGGCACCACCGGATGAAGAAGGCCGGCTCTGGTGCCCTGTGTGGTGGGCAGGTGGACGGAAGTTGGGCGCCCAGTGCCGTGCGCAGACGGGCTGGGCTTCCTTCGAGGGGACAGGGCCCGGCAGGGCGGCGCTACGGGTCTGGGCCGCTTCGGGCAGTCAGTCGGTGAAGGCTTCGGAAAGCACGTCGTCCAGGCTCGGGCCGGATTCCGGTCCCGGTCGTTCGCCGGCTGCGGTGGTGGGGGCCGCCGACGCGGCGTCGGCGATCAGCTCGGCGACGCCGGTCACGGTCGCGCCATCAAAGAATTCCATGAAGGAGATCTCCACGCCGAACTCCTCCTGGATGCCGTCCACCAGCTGTATCGCCAGCATCGAGTAGCCGCCGAGCTCGAAGAAGTCGTCGTCGGCACCGATGTCGCGCCGTTCGAACGCGTCGCGCCACAGCGCGAGCAGCCGTTCGGCGATCGAAGACTCCTCGCGCGTAACGGTGTCCACGGTCGCGGTGACGCCGGCTCCTGGTTCGTTCACGATGTCCTCCACGATTGTGCGGTACTCCTCCGCGAGAGCACGGACGGTGGGCTCATCGAAGAGACTGCTGCGGTAGAGCAGGGAGAGCATGAGTTCATGACCGCGGTCGACGACGATCCAGCTGAGGTCCATCTTCGACATGCCGCTGGACAGACCGGTGGTCATGCCCTGGAAGTCCGTGAAGGACACACCGGCGCTCTCCCGGGGCAGCACGGTCTCGTCCTCGGTGGCGAACCACACCTGGAAGTAGGGGCTGACGCCGGGCGAGCGCGGCGGGCGCAGTTCCTGGACCAACTGGTCGAAGGGCAGCGCCTGGTGTTCGAGGGCACCGAGGCAGGTGCTCCTGACCTCGTGCAGCAGCTCCCGGCGGGTCATGCCGCCACGCACCTGCACGCGCAGGGGCAGTGAGTTGATGAAGCAGCCGATCAGCCGGTCGACACCGGACCGCAGCCGGTTGGCGGCGGCAGTGCCGACGCACAGGTCGTCCTGCCCCGTGTGCCGATGCAGCTGCACGACCAGCGCGCTGAGCAGCACCATGTAGGGCGTGACGCGTTCCTCGTAGGCAAGGGCGTGGACCCGCTCGCGCAAGCGGCTTTCGAGCGGCAACAGGATCTTGCCGCCACGAGGGTCCCCGGCGGCCTGCGGCGACCGGTCCGCGGGCCAGTCGAGAGGCGGCGGTGCCGGCTCCAACCGGTCCCGCCAGTAGCCCAGGAGCTCGGCCAGCCGGTCGGCGCGCAGGTGGCCGCGCTGCCACAGCGCGAAGTCGCCGTACTGATAGGTGAGTTCGTCCAGTGCGGCTGGTCGGTCGGTGTGCTGGGCCCGGTAGAGGGTGGCGAGTTCGTCGAGGAAGACCTCCTTGGAGATGCCGTCGAACACCAGGTGGTGGACGTGGACCAACAGCACGTGCTCGGCGTCGTCCAAGCGGAAGAGGTGGACGGTGAACACCGGGCCGCGGGCCGGGTCGATCGGAACGCGGACGATCGCGTCACGGAGCGCTGCCGCCGTCTCCTCACGTTCGTCGAAGGGCCGGCCAGTCAGATCGTGGTGGACGAGTGGGACCTCGCCCGGTTCGTCGACGAACTGCACGGCTTTGCCGTCCAGCATGCCGAAGCGGCTGCGCAGGGGCTCATGGCGGCGTACCAGTTCGGCGAGGGCCGCCGTGAGCGCGGTGTGATCGAGCGGGCCGGTCAGGCGGCACTGCCAGGATTCGTTGTATAGCGGGACGTCGGGCGTGGCCCGGCTGAGCATCCACAGGTTCTGCTGGGACATCGCGACCGGTGCCGTGCGCGTCTGGCCGGTGCGCCCGGCGAGCGCCTGCTCGATGTTCCGGCGCTTGCCGCTCCAGCGGCGCTGGTCCTCCTCTTCGGCGGCTGCGACGGTATCGGCGGTGCGGGCGGTGGCCGTGGCGGACGGGCCGTCGGCCGACGGGCTCAACGAGTCGATCTTCGCGGCGAGTGCCCGCACGGTGCCGGCGTCGAGCAGGTCGGCGAGGACCACGTCGACGCCGAACCTGCGGCGTGTCTTGGCGACGATCCGGGCGGCCTGGAGGGAGTTGCCGCCGAGGCCGAGAAAGTCGTCAGTGGCGCCGACGATGTCCCGTTTGAGCACGTCGGCCCAGAGAGTGCCCAGTTCGCTCTCGGTGCCCGGGGCGGGTGCCACCGCGGCACCGCCGGCCGGCTGGTCGGCGGCCAGTCGCTCCAGCTCGGCGTAGTCGACCTTGCCATGGCCGGTGAGCGGGACCGCGTCGAGGGTGACGAAGCGGGTCGGAACCATGTAGGCGGGCAGGGCCGCCGTGAGATGGGCGCGCAGGTCCGCCTCGTCGGGCCGGGTGCCGTTGGCCGGACGCACATACGCCACCAGGTGCTTGTCCGCGTCCGTTCCGGCCGTCGCGGTCACCAGGGCCTGGCCGACGACCGGATGCCGTTGCAGGACGGCTTCGATCTCACCCAGTTCGACGCGGAACCCGCGGATCTTGATCTGGTTGTCCACACGTCCGAGGAACTCAAGTTGCCCGTCCGGCAGTTGGCGTGCCAGGTCACCGGTGCGGTACAGGCGTGCGCCGTCGCCGGTGAACGGGTCGGGCAGGAAGCGCTCGGCCGTCTGCGCCGGCGAGCCGTGATATCCGCGGGCCACCGCGGCGCCGCCGATGTAGATCTCACCGGTGCTGCCGGTCGGGAGGGGAAGCATGTCGGCGTCGAGCAGGTGCAGGCGGGTGTGCGCGATGGCGCGGCCGATGGGCAGCCGTCCGGCCGGGTCGGGTGCCTCCTTGCCGGCGTGGTGGTAGCTGCCGGTGGCGGTGGCTTCGGTAGGGCCGTAGACGTGGATCAGTGTGACGCCGGTGGTGCGCCAGGCCCGTACGGCGTCCGGCCGGGTGCGGTCGCCGCCCATGACGACGAACCGTACGGAGTCAGGCAGCCGTGCGCCGGTCTCGGTCAGCGCGTCGACGAGCTGGTGCCAGTACGAGGTGGTGATCTCGAACCCGTTGATGCGCTCGCGCTCCAGCAGGTTCAAGAAGTGCGGGATGCTGGGCAGTGCCCGCCGGTAGCCGGCCGGCAGCACTGTGGCGCCGCTCAGCAAGGCCGGGAAGACCTCTTCCAGGGCGGCGGAGAAACCGATGGAGGCCAGGTGCAGGAAGCGGTCGCCGCGCCGCAGCCCGAACTCCTCCGCTGCCGCAGTGGCGAGGTTCACCAGCCCGCGGTGTGTGATGACGACGCCCTTGGGGGAGCCGGTGGAACCGGAGGTGTAGATCATGCAGGCGGCGCCGTCGGCCGGCACATCGACCGCGGGCGGCTCGTCCGGCAGTCCGGCGAGGTCCTGCTCCAGCTTGTCGACGTCGACCTGGTACACGGCAGCGGACCCGAGGCGCGGGCCGAGATGGCGCTGCGTGAGGACGACACCGGTACCGGAGTCCCGCAGCAGATGTGTGAGACGGTCCGGCGGGTAGTCGGGGTCGAGCGGTACGTAGGCGGCGCCTGCCTTGAGGATGCCGAGGAGAACCACGATGAGTTCCGTGGACGGCTCCATCAGGACGCCGACGCGTCCCTCGGCGCAGACGCCTAACGCCTTCAGCCGGTGCGCGAGCCGGTTCGCCAGCCGGTCGGCCTCGCCATAGGTCAGACAGGCATCGTCAAGCGCAACGGCGGCGGAGTCGGGCGACTCACGGGCTCGTTGTTCGAAGACACCGTGCACGGTGGACGCCGCGCTCGCGAAAGCGGCCGGCCGTCGTGATAGGACAGCGCCGGACACCGCGTTCTTTGTCTCGCTGTGGAGGACCATGGGTGCCAACCGTTTCGTGTCGTGGCCTCACTGAATCTCTCCGAGGCACATGGCCGGACGTGTCGAGGAGTCTGTGCGAACGCCGGGCACAGCGTCATCAGCGGCATGCTGGGAGAGTCGCTGCACACATTACGCACGGCATTCCTTATTTCGCTGAGCGACTTGCACCGACTTGACTCTCGACCGGCCGAAGCGGAGATTCCTGGATTCACTGTCGTCGAAACGGCGAGACAGGCGAGAGAGTCGAGATGAGGCAGACCATGATGGCCGGACGTGCCGCCGCGTACTCTGATCGCGACGGCTGAACCGGAATCCACCGCGCGATAGTCAGTCTGTGGACGATGAAATGAGAAGAGCTGTCCGACGGCCTGCGATGCGGGGCAGGACCTCGATGTGGTCGTCCACTGCCTGGTGCGTGAGATCCGCCGAAGTGGTGTGGGCGTGAGCAGCGTGACCGGCAGGTACTTCCAAGATCATGGAGTTCTCTGCGCCCTGTGACCTCGTGCTCCGCACACAGTTGACGTGCCTGCTGCGGATGGCGGATACCGCCGTCAGCATCGCGTTCGGTCACGACCACCGTCTCGGCATCCAGCTCCCGCATCGACCGGACACCGGCGCCATGGGCGTCGGGATCCGTGACGAGGATGCGCGGGTATCTCTTCGCGGCGCACATCGACGCCGGCGCGATACCGAGGGATGCCGACTTAATCAGCGCGCTGTTGCGAATCAGCCGACCGCTGTGCTTCAGCGCCGCGACGAGACCGCGAGCGGTCTTCAGTTTGACCGAGCAGGATTTTCTCCAGCCCCTCGTTCGAGCCAGGGTGCCGGCCCGGACGTCGTTGCGTTCGGGCGCGGTGGATTCGCGGGCGCGCGTATAGGCGACGCCTATGATAGAAGGTGCGGATGCCCGTGACATCAGCGGCCCGACACTGACTTCTGCATTGTTCGTTGAGCGATTCCGGTGAATTCCTCAATGGTGCGCTGATTTATGCCGCAATTCAAGCCAAGACCTTGACCATCCGCCTTGGTGCCGAAAAGGCTTGGTCGCTGCTATGTATCCGGCTTCCCGCGTGTCCGAAAGGTCTTCCCATGCCTGTGCTGGAATCCCACGAGGTGGACATCGAAAGTCGCCATGCGCTCGTGACGGCGGCCGAGGAGCTCGCCGCCCGCGGTCTACTCGGCGACTCGGTGCTCGCCGACCCGGCCGCCCGGCTGCCAGAGCCACTCGTCGAGCGGTTGTCCGCTGCGTTCCTGCCGCCGGAGCCCGGCGCCGGCCACCGCGTCGTGCGTGGCCTGTTCGCCGGCTTCACCGATCCCGGCCCCACCCCGCTGCACTGGCGGCAGGCCGATCTTGAGCGGTGCGCCGCCCTGGATATCGCCCTGGTCCTGGTCGCCGCGCAGTTCGGGCGGGTCTTCGGCTGGACCGACCAGCAGGACGGGCGGATCGTGCACAACATCGTGCCGAGCCCGGGCCATGAGGAGATGCAGGTCGGATCCAGCAGCACCACCGCGCTGGCCTGGCACACGGAGGACGCGTTCCACTCGGACCGCGCCGATCTCTTGCTGCTCGCGTGTGTCCGCAATCCTGATGGCGTCGGCAGCCGCCTGTCGACCGTCGCCGACGCCGAACTGGACGAGCGGGACATACAGCAACTGCTCAAGCCGAAGGTGGCGATCCAGCCTGACGACAGTTACGAGGACAACGACGCCGCCCTGCGCGAACCCGTCGGCATGGCGACGCTCTGGGAGCGCCAGGGCAGCCTAGGACTGCGCTACGACCCGTCCTACACCCATATGCTCGCCGACGATGAGGAGTTCAGGGACGCCTACGATCGGCTGGGCCCGGCGCTGGAGACCGGAAGCTTCGGTGTCCCGTTCGAACCCGGCGACCTCGTCGTCATCGACAACGACGCCGCCGTCCATGGCCGTACCGCCTTCCAACCGCGCTACGACGGCACCGACCGCTGGCTCAAGCGGATCCTGGTCCGTTCGCCGCGGCAACGGCCGGCCGACGTGAGCCTGGAACACGGCTACGGACAGCGGCAGGTGGATGCCCGCAGCGGCTGGTCGGTGCTGCGGGCGTGAGGCAGGCTTGCACGAAAGGGCCGTCGCACGGTGCACGCCGTGCGACGGCCCTTCGTGTGCCGTCGCCCTGGCGGCGGCACGGGTGACTCCTCAGTAGCCCCGGGCGACGTCGACGACGTTGCGCAGTGCGCTGCCGGAGCGGTGGCGGGCAATGTTGTCGAGCAGGAGCCGCAGGCCGCGCCGGCTGGTGCCGGCAGTGGCGTCGGCGCAGTGCGGTGTGATCAGCACGCCAGGCGTCGACCACAGGGGCGAGGAGGCGGGCAGCGGTTCGGTGGCGAACACGTCCAGCGCCGCGCCGGCCAACCGGCCCGCACGCAGCGCCTCGATCAGAGCACCTTCGTCGACCACCGGACCGCGTCCGACATTGACCAGCAAGGCGCCCGGTCGCAGCAGCGCCAGCTGGCGGCGGCCCACCATGCCGCTGGTCTGCTCGGTGAGCGGCGCGCAGACCACCAGCAGATCAAGACCGTCATAGAACTGCTCCCAGCTTCGCGGACCGTAGGTCGCGCTCACCTCCGGCACCGGTGCCGCGCCGCGGCGCAGCCCGACTACCTCCGTGCCGAACGCGCCGAGCAGCCGTGCCGTGCAGCGGCCCAGATCGCCAAGGCCGACGACCCCCGCCCGCAGCCCACTGAGCTCTTCGGCGGCCGGCGGTCGCCAGTCGGCCGTGCGCTGCGCGGCCATCAGGTCGGGCAGCCGCTTGAGGTGCGCGAGCGTCACCGCCACCACGTGCTCGGCCACCGCCCGCCCATGCGTGCCGGCGCCATTGGTGACGGTGACATCGCCTCGGGCGGCCAGCGCGGTGCGGACGTCGGGCGGCAGGCCGGACGCCGTGGTGTGCAGCCAGCGCAAGGCGGTCTGTGTGGCGACGAAGCGGGTCAGCCGGTCCGACTCGCACTCCCACACCAGCGCCGCCGTGTAGCCGCCGTCCCGGTCATCGCCCGGACCGGCGTGCGCAGGTGCTTCGGTGAAGTCGGCCTCCGGCCACGCGGCCTCGACGTCCTTGGCCAGGTGGCCGTCCGGCATGCCGAACGTGCGGACCCGGACGCGACCGTTCACGGCCGGTCAGCTGGTCGCTGCTTCGGCGTGCCGGCGCACGCTCAGCGGCCGCATGTCCGTCCACACCCGCTCGATGTGCTCCAGGCATGCCTCGCGGCTGCCCGACGCGCCACCGGAGCGCCAGCCGGCCGGGAGCTCACGATCGACGGGCCAGATCGAGTACTGCTCCTCGTCGTTGACCACCACGTGGAATTCCGGAATCTCCTGATTCTCGGGCACGTCGGTTTCCTTCCTGCGGGCGGTTTCGGGTGGGGGCTTTCGTTTGGATCAGGCTATCGATCCGCCGGAAACCGTCGACACCGTGACCGGTGCAGCACTTTCTCCTCGTTCCGTTGACTCCTTTTGCATAGGGCGTGGAAAAGCTTGCGCGAGGTGTGGTTACACGGTGCCGAGAAGAGCTCATTGACCGACGACGGCGCCTGTCCATACGGTCGTTGAGGAGAGCGGGGACATGCGGAGGCAGGCGAAATCGGCCCGCGCCGGCGGGCGAGAACCGAGGAGCGAAATGTTCACCATTGAGCTGAGCGAGGATGACCGCCGCCGGATAGACTTGCTCGTCGCCGAGATCCTCTGTGACCGCAGCGGCCCGGACGACGCCGAGCTCCTGGACCGCCTCACGGTCTACGCGCAGGAGATGCCGCGCGCAGTCCGGACGGCGGCCAACCACTTCCGGTTGCACGAACCGGCCGGCGGCTGCCTGTTCACCGGATTCCGGGTCGACGACGAGGCGATCGGTGACACTCCGCTGCACTGGGGTGGTGCGCGGCAGGACGGCACGGCCCGTGAGGATCTGTTCCTGCTGCTGTGCGCCGCGCTGCTCGGCGACCCGGTCGGCTGGGCCACCCAGCAGGACGGGCAGCTGCTGCACGATGTGATGCCGATCAAGGGACATGAACTGGAGCAGATCAACTCCTCCACCGAAGCCCCGCTCTGGTGGCACACCGAGGACGCCTTCCATCCCTACCGCGCCCACTACGTAGGCCTGTTGTGCCTGCGCAACCCCGACGCCGTGGAGACGACCTACGCCGAATTCGACGCCCTCGACCTCGACGCGGAGATGGTGCGCACGCTGATGGAACCGCGCTACGTGATCCGGCCCGACGAGTCGCACCTGCCCAAGAACCGCAGCGGGCGGGACAGCGATGCGCCGCAGGAGCTGCTGGAGCGCAGCTTCGCCTGGGTCGAAGAGGTGAACAGCAATCCGCCGCTGACTCCCGTCCTGTTCGGCGATCCGAAGGCACCGTACGGTCGGCTCGACCCCTACTTCATGGCACGCAGGGACGACGATCCGCAGGCCATGGCCGCGTTCGACCGCTTCGTCAAGGAGATCGAGGACAAGCTCACCTCGGTCGTGCTGCAGCCTGGCGACGCCCTGTTCATCGACAACTACAAGTCCGTGCACGGCAGGAAGCCCTACGCCGCCCGTTTCGACGGCCGGGACCGCTGGCTCCGCCGCGTCAACGTCACCCGGGACCTGCGCTCCTCCCGTTCCGCGCGCGTCTCGGCCGCCGCCCGCGTTATCTACTGACCCCGCCTCCGCGTCCGAACGGCGGCTCGGCCGCGGCCGGGACAGCCAGCCCTACGCACCAGCCTTCGACATCGATTGCGAGCTGACGAGCCATGAGGAAATACCGGCTGATGGTCCCGGGGCCGACACCGACACCACCGGAGGTCACCGCCGCGGCCGTGCTCCCCGTCGAGGACGAGCGCACCGCCGCCTACGCCCAGGTGTTCACCCGGGTCGTGGACGGCCTCCGGCGGGCCCTGTTCACCCGCAACGATGTCCTGCTGTCCGCCTCCAGCATGACGGGCGCGTTCGAAGGAGTGATGCAGAACCTCTTCTCGCCGGGCGATCGCGTCCTGGTCGTGGTCAACGGCGCCTTCGGCGCCCGCTGGGCGGACATGGCCCAGCGGTTCGGGCTCGACGTGACAGAGGTGCGGCACGACTGGGGCCAGCCGCTCGACCTGGAGCGGATAGCCGAAGCCGCGCGCATTCCGGGCCTGGTGGCCGCGATCGCGGTGCACTGCGAGACTTCCACCGGCGTCGTCAACGACATACGCGGCTTCGGTGCCGCTGCCGCCCCGCTGGTGACCGTGGTCGACTCCGCATCCGGCGTCGGTGCCTGCGAACTGCGCACCGACGACTGGGGCATCGACGTGGTGGTGGGCGGTTGCCAGAAGGCGCTCATGACGCCGCCGGGACTCGCCTTCACCAGCATCGGCCCGCGCGCCTGGCACCTGCACGAGACGGCCCGGCTGCCGCGCTACTACTTCGACTGGGACGAGGCGCAGGAAGCTATGCGCGCCGACATTCCGCGTACACCGTGGACACCGGCCGTCAGCCTCATCAACCAGCTCGACGTCGCACTGCGCCTGATGCACGAGGAGGGCATGGAGGAGGTGTTCGCCCGCCATATCCAGCTCGGACGGCTGGCCCGCGCCGGTGTGAGCGGGCTCGGACTCGACCTGTTCTCTCCGGACGAGGACCGGCACGCCACGGTGACCGCCGCCCGGCTGCCGGACGGTGTGGACGGCGGCGCGCTCGTCGACCACCTCCTGGACCGCTACGGCATCCAGCTCACCGGAGCACAGGGCCCGCTCGCCGGACGCGTGCTGCGCATCGGGCACTGCGGATACGTCGATGAGTTCGACGTGCTGACCGCGCTGTCGGCGCTGGAACTCGGCCTGGCCGACTTCGGTCACCGCGTGGCGCCCGGCAGCGCCGTCGCAGCAGCCCTGCGTGCCCGCGCCCTCAGCCACCAGCCCGAGCCGGCAGGCGCCCGGACCACCGCACCCGCAGCCTCGGCCCGGCACTCCCAGCCGCTCCTGACCGTGACGGAGGCGCCATGACGGAGCCGGCCAAGCCGGTCAGGCCCGTGCTGGAACTCGCCCGCAGCGCACCGTACTGGTGCTGGGCGCTGGCCACCACGATGCTGAGGCTGCCGCCCATCATGGCCCCGATGGCGTTCGTGCTGGTGAGCATGGAGTATCGCGGCAGCCCAGGGCTCGGTGGCCTCCTCGTCGGCTCCGCGCTGCTGCCCGGAGTGCTCGCGGGGCCGGTCTGCGGTCGGTTGCTGGACCGGCTCGGCATGGAGAAGTGGACCCCGCGCGTCCTGGTGCTCGGCGCCGTCGCCCGGCTGCTGCTGCCCGTCGCCTTCCTCCAGGACGCGCCGGACTGGGTCCTTTTCGCCTGCGTGCTCATCGGCACGGTCATCACCTCCGGTGTCGGCGGAGCCACCCGGACCCTGCTCAACAAGACGGTCCCGCCGCATCTGATCGGCCCCGCGCTGTCCCTGGACTCCATCGCCGTGGAAGTGGTCGTCATCAGCGCGCCGTTCCTGGTCGCGCTGACCGCCATCGCCGACCCTCTCTACGCCTTGATCGCGATGGGTGTGGCCACACTCATCGGCGCCGCGATGCTGCATCCCCGCTACCGGGCCTCCGTCGCCGCTCCGGGTGTGGCCACCGGCCCGAGCGTCACCGCCTCCGCGGCCGAGGAGCCCGCGCCGTCCGCTGCCTCGTCCGGCTCCGCGGCTCACGTCGCCGCCGGGGCCAGCCGCCCGCCGGCCGGCAGCCTGTGGCGCAACCGTCCCTTCCTGTTCTGGACGCTGGTCACGCTGGCCTTCGGCCAGCTGCTCGGTACCGCGGACGTCGGCGTACTGCCCCGGGTCGCCCAGGACGGCGGCGGCACCACCCAGGCCGCGATCCTTACCGGCGCGCTCGGCACCGCCAGTGCCATAGCCGGCTTCGCCTACGCCTGGTACGCCCACCGCATCCGGCTGAGCTTCGTCCGCCAGGCCGTTGTCCTGCTCCTGCTGATGATCGCCGGCAGTCTGGCCATCGCGCTTGCCGGCGGCTATGTGGCCCTCGCCGTCGCATTCGTGGCGCTCGGCCTGTGCACGGCACCGCTGAACACCGTGATGAACGAGGCGCCCGGCCACCTTGTGCCGGAAAACCGGATGACCGAGGCCTTCGGCACCCTCATGTCCGCGCAGAGCGTCGGATTCGCGCTGGCCGGCGGACTGCTGTCCGTCCTGCCCGTGAGCCGGATGCTGCTGCTCGGCGGTGCCACCGCCGTCCTGACGCTTGCCGTGGCACCCGCCCTGCTGTCGGCCCGCCGGCCGAAGGCCTGGGCGGCGCGCCCGGAACAGCCGAGGGAGTACGCGCGATGACGCGCGCCGGAGCAGCCGCAATCCGCAGCCTTGATCGCACCCGCTACCGCAGCAACGCCAGGAGGTGTCCGACGACGACGGCAGGATCGGTGCGAGCGTAGCCGCTCGCCGTCCGTGCTGATCGGCACGCAGTGGTGACGTCCATGCAGACCCGCACCCGGAAGGTAGGACGGCCCATGTCAGCCTCTCAAGACGACGCCGGACCCGCCGTCACCGCACCATCGACCGCGGCGGAGCAGGCCCTCGTCTTCCCGGCCTCCTTCGCCCAGTCCCGGCTGTGGTTCATGGACCGGCTCGCACCGGGCGCTGCCGTCTCGTACGTGCCGCTGGTCATCGGCCTGTCCGGTCCGCTGGACGTGGAGCTGCTGGCGCAGTGCCTCACCGCCGTCGCTCGCCGGCACGAGGTCCTGCGCACCACCTTCGCCGAGGATGCCGAGGGCCTGCTGCAGATCGTGCTGCCGCCCGCGCCTGTCCGGATCGAGGTGCGCGACATCCGCGCGGACCAGGTCGAGCAGGCCGTCAGCGACGAGGTCAGCCGACCGTTCGACCTCACGGCCGGCCCCTTGCTGCGCACACTGGTACTGCGTACCGGACCGACCGAGCACACCCTCGTCGTCACCTTCCACCACGCGATATGCGACGGCTGGTCGCTGGAGGTGTTCTGCCGTGAACTCGGCACCCTCTACCAAGCCCACACCCTCGGACTAGCCTCACCGCTGCCGGACCTGGACATCCAGTACGCGGACTACGCGGTGTGGCAGCGCGGACGGCTCGAATCCCGGGAGCTCAAGGATCACCTGACCTACTGGCGCGAACGACTCGCCGATGCACCGGCCCTGCTCAACCTGCCGACCGACCGGCCGCGCCCACCCATCGCCTCCCACCGCGGCGCCCAGGTGCCGGTGACGATCCCGCAACCGCTCGCCGACGAGCTGCGCGCGCTCGCACACACCGCGCGCTGCACACCGTTCATGCTGCTCCTCGCCGCCTACCAGCTCCTGCTGGCTCGCTGGACCGGCCAGTCGGACATCTGCGTCGGCACACCGGTGGCCGGCCGCGACCGACCGGAACTGGAACCGCTCATCGGATACTTCGCCAACATCGTCGTACTGCGCGGCGACATACGCGACGAGATGACCTTCCACCAGCTTCTCGCCCGCACCCGGGAGAGCACGCTCGCGGACCTCAAGCACCAAGAGGCCCCGTTCGACCGGCTGGTGGAAGAGCTCCGCCCGCGCCGTGACCTGGACCACCATCCTCTTGTCCAGGCCGCGTTCGTACCGCAGAACACCGAGCCCGACACGCTCCATCTGCCCGGCGTGCGATCCCGCATCACCGAACCGGTCACCGGAACCGCGCAATTCGACCTCACCCTGTCCTTGGAGGAGGACACCGGCGGCTTCACCGGTGTGCTGGAGTACTCCACGGACCTCTTCGACGCCGCGAGCGCGACCGTTTTGGCCGACACCCTCCCGCTGTTGCTGCGCAACGCCGTCGCGGCACCGGACGTACTGCTCGCCTCACTCGCCCTGCTCCCCGCCGACACCGCCGCCGAACCCGTCGCGCCCCACCCGGGCACCATGGCAGCCGACCGCCGCACACCATCCGCCGACCAGCGGGCCACCGGCACGCTGCGAGCCGACGCCGGCACCACACTGACCGAGCTCTTCGAACGGCAGGCCGCCCGCTGCCCGGACGCCACCGCCGTCGTGGGCGACGGGACACGGCTGTCGTACTCGGAACTCAACCAACGCGCCAACCGCCTGGCCCGCCGCCTGGTCGAGGCAGGAGCCGGACCGGAGCGGCTGGTCGCGCTCGCGCTGCCGCGCTGCGCCGAGCTGATCGTCGCGCTGCTCGCCGTCCTCAAGTCCGGCGCCGCCTACCTGCCGGTCGACCCGGCCGTACCGACCGACCGCGCCCGGCGCATCCTCGCCGACGCCCGCCCGTCCTCTGTACTGACCACCTCCGAGATAGCCGCCAGGCTCTTACTGGACGACCTGCACACCGTGCTGCTGACCGACGACCCGGCCACCCACCTCAGCGCCACCGACGTCGCCCGGAGCACCGCCGACCTGACCAACGCCGACCGGTCGGCACCGTTGAACGACGTGCACCTGGCGTACGTCATCTACACCTCCGGCTCCACCGGCCGGCCGAAGGGTGTGGTGGTCCCGCACCGCCAGGTCGTACGCCTGCTCACCGCCGCCGACCGCCGGTTCGTCTTCGGCCCCGACGACGTGTGGACGCCTGTTCCACTCCTCCGCGTTCGACTTCTCGGTGTGGGAGCTCTGGGGCGCGCTGGCGCACGGCGGCCGGCTGGTGGTGGTGCCGTCACTGCGTCAGCCGCTCGCCGCGAGGCGTTCCTCGATCTGCTCGTCGCCGAACGGGTCACGGTGCTCAACCAGACGCCCTCGGCGTTCCGGCAGTTGCGCGCCGTCGTCGATGGCCACCGGCCGACGCTGGCCGGACTCGCTCTGCGCACCGGTCATCTTCGGCGGCGAGGCGCTGGACGCCGGCGAGCCTGCGCCGCTGGTTCGACCGGCACGGCGACCGACGCCCGCGCTGGTCAACATGTACGGCATCACGGAGACGACCGTGCACGTCACCGTACCGGCCGCTCCACCGCCGACGATCTGCGGCCGGCGGCCGGCAGCCCGATCGGCGCGCCGATCCCCGACCTGCGCGCTCCACGTGCTCGACACCGCGGCTGCGAGCCGGTGCCGCCGGGGTGCCGCGGCGAGTTGTGCGTCGGCGGCGCCGGGCCTGGCCCGCGGCTATCTGCAGCCGCCCGGCGCTGACCGCGGAGCGCTTCGTGCCCGACCCGTTCGGCGCCGCCCGGGCGCGCGGCTGTACCGCTCCGGCGACCTGGCCCGCCGCGCGCCGGACGGCGACCTGGAGTACCTCGGCCGCGGTCGACCAGCAGGTGAAGATCCGCGGCTTCCGCATCGAGCTGGGCGAGATCGAGGCGGCGCTGGGCGGCGCATCCGGGGGTCGCGCGAGGCGGTCGTGCTGGCCCGCCCGATCCGGCCGGCGACCGCCGGCCTCGTCGCCTACGTCGTGGCCGCCGCCGACGGCTGCGCTCGACCTCGCCGGCCGCTGCGCGCCCACCTCGCGCAGCGCCTGCCGGACCACATGGTGCCGCAGCTCCACGTCGTCGCTGCCCGCGCTGCCGCTGACCGGCAACGGCAAGGTCGACCGCGCGGCGCTGCCCGCTGGAGCCGGCGACGGCCCGGGCCGGCGGCGCCGCGGTACTGCCGCGGACGGCGACGCGAGACGGCGCTGGCCGCGGTCTGGGAGGTGCTCGGGGCCCGTCGCCGCGGTCGGGCGTCGACGACGACTTCTTCGACCTCGGCGGACAACCCTGCGCCGCGCTGCGGCTGATCAGCCGCATGGAGAGCACCTGGGACGTCACCGTCCCCACGGCGACCGTGTTCGCCGCGCCGACGGTGCGCGCGTTGGCGCGCTGGCTGGACGAACGGCCACCGGCACCGGAACCCTCTTTGCTGGTCCCGTTGAACGGCACCGGTGACCAGCCACCACTGTTCCTCGTCCACCCGGCCGGCGGCCATGTCCTGTGCTACGCCTCCCTGGCCGGTGTACTCGGCTCGAACCGGCCCGTCCACGCACTGGTGGCCCGCGGCATGCGCGAAGGCGAGCGGCCCGCCGCACGGATCGAGGACATGGCCGCCGACTATCGCGATGCCATCGCCGAGGCGGGTCACGACGGTCCGCTGGTCCTCGGCGGCTGGTCACTCGGCGGTGTGGTCGCCTTCGAGATGGCCCGCCAGGCGGCACTGCGCGACCGCCGCACCCTGCCGGTCGTCCTGATCGACAGTGCCGCACCGGGGCGGTACGGACCGGGCGCAACCGCGCTGGAGGAGGCGGAGCTGATCGCCGGCTTCGCCTCCGACTGGGAGCAGTCCACCGGCACCCGGCTCGGCGTCCGCCGTGCCGCACTGGCGGCCATGACTGCGCACGAGCGCCACGCACACCTGCTGGAGTGCGCCCGGCACGCCGGACTGCTGGATGCCGGGGACGGCCCCACCCACCTGGCCCGCCTGCTCGACCTGTACCGCGCCCACCGCGCGGCCCTGGAACGCTACCGACCCGACGGCCCGCACCATGGCCCGCTCCTCGTCCTGTCCGCCACCGGCGCGGACGACGCGGACCGCGGCTGGCGCCGGTGGACCACGGGCCGGGTGGATGTCCGGCCGGTGCCCGCCGACCACCACGGCCTCCTGCACGAACCCCATCTGACCGACCTCGTGGCCGAGCTGCGGCCCTTCCTAGACGGGATCCTGACATGAAGCTGCGCCGGGCGCCGCTCGAAGACTGGATGCGTGACTTCTACTTCGACACCACCATCGACCTCGGCAGCAGCGGAGTGCAGTGCTGGACCCTGGCCGAACTGCGCGCGCTGCTGGACATCGACCAGAGCGACCTGGACGCCATCGTCCTCGACGACAGCCCCTCCTACGGCGGCCCCGCGCTGCGCGGCGCGCTCGCCCAGCGCTTCGCCGACGGCGACCCGGCCCGTGCGATGGCCACCCACGGCTCCACCGAGGCGATCTTCCTGGCCATGAACGCGCTGCTGGAACCCGGTGACGAGGTCATCGTCGTCGACCCGGGCTACCACTCGCTGTGGTCGATCGCCGAGTCCATCGGCTGCCACCTCAAGAGGTGGCGGCTCAGGCCACAGGACGGCTTCGCACCCGACCTGGACGCACTGCGCGCCCAGATCACACCCGCCACTCGTATGGTCGTCGTCAACTTCCCCAACAACCCCACCGGTGCCTCACTGCCACCGGAGCTCTTCGACACCTTCCTCGACATCGTCGCCGACAGCGGTGCCTACCTCGTCTGGGACGGCGCCTTCACCGAACTCAGCCACGCGGGCCCGTCCCTGCCGGAGCCGTCCCTGCGCTACGAGCGCGCTCTGTCGCTCGGCACCATGTCCAAGGCCTACGGCCTGCCCGGCACCCGCGTCGGCTGGTGCCTGGCCGCACCCGAACTGCTCGCCCGGTTCCTGCCGTTGCGCGACGCGATGACCATCTGCCTCTCCCCGCTGACCGAGTTCCTCGCCGAACGCGCCATCGTGCACGCCGACCGGATCCTGGAGATCCGCCGCGCGCAGGCGCACCGCAACATGCAGAGGCTTTTCGCCTGGGCGCGGTCGAACACCGGTCTCGTATCGCTCACCGCGCCGGCCGGCGGCGTCACCGCCTTCCCGGCCTTCCACGGCGTCGCCGACACCGAGGACCTCTGCCGGGAACTCGGCCGCGACCATGACGTCCTGCTCGTGCCCGGCACCGGATTCGGCCACCCCGACCGGGTGCGGCTCGGCTTCGGCGGCGCCGAAGACGCGTTCGCGACCGGCCTGCACCGGCTGCACACCGTGCTGGAACAGCGGGCCGAGACCCGCCGCCTCGAAGTAGCGCCCCGATGACCAGCGCACCGGCCCCGGCCCTCCTGATCGCCGAACCCACCCGGATCGCCGCCGACCCGCGAGAACCGCACCGCACCAGTGCTGCGGTGCGCGCCGTATTGGAACTCAGTGACGAGGAGGCCGACCGCCTCTTCGACGACACACCGCACCGGGAAGGACACGACGACCATGGACAGGCTGGCTGAGCACGGCACACCTCCGCCCGCCACCGGCTGCCCGTACGCCGCTGAACGCGCAGCTCGGCCGGCCGGCCCGGAGGACTTCGACAGCCACGATCCCAGCCTCGCCCGGGACCCGTTTCCGACCTACGAACGCCTGCGCGCGGCCGGGCCGGTGACCTGGAGCGAGCGTTGGGACGGCTTCTGGGTGGCCGTCGGCCACGAAGAGGTCGCCGCCGCCGCGCGCTCCCGCCACCTGGTGACCGGCCGCACCCTCCCCGACGGCACCGTCCAAGGCGTGACGATCCCGCCGCTGGGCCAGACCGGCCGCATGGCACCGCTGGAGCTCGACGCGCCACTGGCGCTGAAGTACCGCAAGGTGCTGGCCGCCTTCTACTCGGTCGGCCGGGTCCGCGCCCGTGAGTCGGAACTGCGCGACCTGGCACGGACAAGCCTCGACGCGGCGATCGCCTCGGGCACCTGCGACATCGTCCCGGCGTTCACGCTCCGCGTGCCGGCCATCGTCACGATGCGCGACATCGGCCTGCCGGACGGCCGCTGGTTCGACGTGGACGTGCTCCTGCACCGTGCGCTGCTCTCCGCACCGCACGATATGCCGGCCGCCCGCCACTACGCCCAGCTGATCGCGCTGGAGATCGTCGAGGAGATGGAGGCCGTCCGAGATTTGCTGGAGGACGACCCGGACGCGCCGGTTGGCGGGCTCATCGCCCACCTGTTGCGCACCACGATCGACGGCGAACCCGTACCGGACGAGGACATCGTCTCGATGATGTACTTCCTCCTGCTCGGCATCGACCCGACCTCCACGCTCACCGCGACCGCGCTGTGGCACCTGTCCCACCACCCTGAGCTGAAGCAACAGCTGATCGACGAACCGCGGTTGATCCCGCGCGCCGCGGACGAGTACCTGCGCTGGATATCACCGGTCCAGGGCACCAGCCGTTCGGCCGCCGAGGACTTCACGCTCGGCGGTCAGCGCCTGGCGGCGGGGGAGAGGGTCTTCGTTTCGTGGGCGGCGGGCAACCGGGACGAGAGCGTGTACCCGAACGCCGCCGAGGTGGACCTGGACCGACCCGACGCGCGCCACCACGCGTTCGGCGGCGGCTCGCACTACTGCATCGGCGCCGGAATCGTTAAGGCCATGTTCATAGTGATGATGGAGGAGATCCTCACCCGTCGGCCCGACTACGAGGTGGCCGATGAGGACGCCATCACCTGGTTTCCCGACCTCAGTTCCGTCTACGGCATCACGTCCCTGCCCCTGCACCTGCCACCGCCGCCCCTGACCCGTCCCAGCTGACGGCCGCCAGTCCGCTGCTGGTCCACCAGCCCGGGGTCGAGACGGGCATGTACGGCGCGGTGGAGGACCTGGCCCCGCAACCGCGTGAACCTGAACAAGGTGATCACGCACTGGTCGGACATGCTGAAGCCCTTGGCTTTGAGCTGGGCGACGGCGGCGTCGATGTACCGCGTCGTCCACAGGACATCGCCCGGCTCTCCCCGCTCAAGCACCGCATCCCGAACCCGCTCGGCCGCTGCAGCTTCACGGCCTCGACCCCGGCCGCCGGCGCCCTGCGCCCGCTGCGCGACCCGAACGTGCCCGAGCCGGACGAGGACGACGCGGGTGAGGAGTGAGCACGCCTCTCGACGGTTGCGCGGCGCCCTCGATCTCGGCCCGCAGGTGGGCGGCGAGCGTGCGGGCCTTCGCCGCTTGGACCGCCGCGGTTCAGTGCGGTTGCGGCAGGCCGGCCCAGGTGTAGGCGTCGTTGTAGAGGGTGGTGAGGTCGGCGGGCCGGTCGATGCCGTAGCGATCGGCGGGGACGGTGTAGCCGCGTTCGGTCATCCACAGGCGCAGCATGCGGTAGGACGGCCGGGGCCCTTGCAGGTCTTCGGGGGTGAAGGGGACGGTAGCCGCGGGAGTGACCGGGGTCATCGTGTCGTGGTCGAAGATCGCGACCGTCGCGGCCAGCCGCCAGGTGTCGCCTTCCTGTTCGGCGCGGTGCAGCATCCGCAGGTGCGCGGTGAGGTCGGTCTCGACGCCGCGGAAGGTGCCGCGCATCTCGATGGTCATCGGCATCTCAGCGATCGCGCGGCTGCCGTTGATGTCGATGACGGGTAATCCGAGGCGGTGGTTGGACGGGGTCTGCTCGAACACCCGCTTGGACACCTCGATGTAGTCCGCCGCGGTGCCGTCGAACCAACTGGTCTGGATGGTCGCCTCCGGCGTGTAGCACCGCGCGAGGACCGACCACCAGCCCCGGTCGCGGGCTTGCCGCTCGTGGGTGAGCAGAGTCAGCACCTTCGTCAGCTCGGAGTCGGTTCCGGACATGGGCCGCATCGCGCGCTCCTTCGGTCGGATCAAAGCCTGGTCGCGTCGCCTTGACACCCTTCCCGCAGTGTCTATGCTTCAGTATATACCAACACGTACATAGGAGGATCGTGACCCGCTATGTCATCGACGGTGCTCGGGTGTTCGACGGCGAGCAGATGATCGGCGTACGGACCGTGGAAGTGGAGGGGCCCCGGATCGTCGCGGTCGGCGAGCCCGGTGGGTCCGGGCCTGCGGCGGCCGAGCGGATCGAGGGCAGCGGCGCGACCCTGTTGCCCGGCCTGATCGACACGCACACCCATTCCGACGTGGAGACACTCGGCCACGCCCTGCGGTTCGGAGTGACCACCGAGCTGGACCTGTTCTCCTTCCCGCGCCTGATGGACGAGGTGCGCCGCGCCGCCGCAGAGCGGACCGACATCGCGGATGTTCGTTCGGCCTCGGTGGGCCTGACGGCACCCGGCGGGCACCCGACCCAGCTGCGCGGCAGCCGCGACGACCCGGAGCTGCCGGTGGTCACCCGGGCCGAGGACGCCGTCCGCTTCGTTGACGAGCGGATCGCGGAGGGCGCGGACTACATCAAGGTGATGATCGAAAGCGGCGAGACGCTCGGCAAGGACGTCCCCGTCGTCGAAGACGGCGTCGTGAAGGCGGCGGTGACCGCCGCGCACGAGCGCGACCGCATGGTGATCGCCCACGCCCTGACCATCGAGACGACCCGGCGGGCGCTGGCCGCCGGTGTCGACGGGTTCGCACACCTGTTCATCGACGGCCCGTATCCGCCCGACCTGCTGGAGGCGATCCGTGCGGCAGGGGTGTTCGTCACCCCGACGCTGAACCTGCTGGCCTCGCTCACCGGCCAGCACCTCGGTGCCGGCCTGGCCCGCGACCACCGCGTCACCGCAGTCCTGCCGCGGCCCTGGCTGGACAACCTCAGCCGCGAGTTCAACACCTTCCCCGACCGGGGATTTCACCGCCGCTCTGGCCACGGTGAAGGCCCTGCACGCCGCCGGCGTCCCGATCCTGGCCGGCTCCGACGCCAATACCACTCCACGCCCCCGGCATGGCCCACGGGGTGAGCCTGCACGGCGAACTGCGACTGCTCGTCCGGGCCGGACTCACCCCGACCGAAGCGCTACGGAGTGCCACCAGCCTGCCCGCCGCAACGTTCGGCCTCCACGACCGCGGCCGCATCACCCCGGGCGCACGCGCCGATCTGCTGCTGGTCCAGGGTGATCCCACCAGCAGGATCGAGGACGCTCTGTCGATCAAGGACGTGTGGCGGTGCGGATCCCGGACCGTTCGCTGAGATCGTCGGTGTCGACTTGGACGACTCCGGAAGGGCGGCCTGCGCGACCGACTCCAGCGAGGTCCGCAGGGCCTGACGGGCCTGATCGGTGAGACCGGCGAGCAGCCGGGTCATCACATCCTCGACAGTACGGTTGCAGCGTCGCACGAGATCGTCGCCTTCCGGGGTGATCCGGTGCAGGATCGCCTTGCCCGCGCCGGGCCTGCGTTCGAGCAACCCCCGCTGCTGCAGGCGGGCGACCACCGCACCCGCGGACTGATCGGACTGCCCGATGAAGACCGCCAGCGCATGGGTCGAGGAATCAGGCTCGGTCGCGACGGCGTACAGCATCCCCCACTGCGGCAACGTCAGCCCCACCTCGGCGAGCGCGGCTTCGCAGGCCACCTGCTTGCGCAACTGCGCCCGCCGCAGGAGCATCGCGACATCCACACCGCTGGGCACATCCTGATCAGTTGTCATCCCTCCAGTCTAGAACTATCTCCTATTTCGTATATACAAACCCGTAGACGCGGTCCTGGCTGGGAACGGCGGGTCCGGCAGCAGCGATCCGCCCGGCGTCCTCGACCTCTACGCCCTCCGCTCCTCTCGCCGCGTCCAGGCCGAACTGCCGAAGGCGACACTTCGGCCGCAACCCGCATGGAACCGAGTGCGGCGAGTTCGGTCTGTGCCGCGTCCGGTTCGGCAAAGCCAAGAAGGGCTCACCGCCCAAGCGACGCACCGTGCTGACCGTCTGGGACTGGGCTCCGGACATCCTGGACGAATGGTTCACCGAGGTCTGGCCGCTGTTCGGAGGCGAAGGGAACCCGGCCGCCTGGCCTTCCGAGCGCGGACTGCGGATCGGCTGCCAGCGGCTCAACTCCCGCTTCATCACCTACCGTCAGGCTCTTGGCCTGAATGAAGGGCTGGACTTCCATTCCTTCCGCAGGTCCTAGGCCGAACAACGTCCACGTCTTGACGTGTCAGGGGCATGATGCGTTTATGGGAGCGCTCCCAAATTTTTTGGGTGCTTCAGTTTTCCACCACTCCCTGGAGTCGCAGTGAGAAGAAAGAGAACCAAGCGGTCAGTGGCCGCTCTCCTTGCCGGGTTGATGGCCCTCGTGGGCCTCTTCGGTCTCGGCGCCGTCGGTCCGGCCTCCGCGCAGACCGAGTCGCCCGGCATCTCCGCCACTGGACTGCACATCAGCAACGGCCGGCTCGTCGAAGGCAACGGCAACGACTTCATCATGCGGGGCGTCAACCACGCCCACACCTGGTACACCGGCCAGACCCAGTCCTTCGCCGACATCAAGGTGTATGGCGCCAACACCGTCCGCGTCGTCCTCTCCGACGGCTACCGCTGGACGGAGAACACCGCCTCGGACGTCACCAACGTCATCAGTCTGTGCAAGGCCAACCGGATGATCTGCGTGCTGGAGGTGCATGACGCCACCGGCTACGGTGAAGACTCCGCCGCCGGCACGCTCGACCAGGCGGCCGACTACTGGATCAAACTGAAGGACGTCCTCGCTGGCCAAGAGGACTACGTCATCGTCAACATCGCCAATGAGCCCTGGGGCAACACCAACCCCGATGGCTGGACCGCACCCACCATCGCCGCCATCCAGAAGCTGCGCAACGCCGGCCTCAAGAACACGCTCATGGTGGACGCGCCCAACTGGGGGCAGGACTGGCAGGGCGTCATGAAGGCCAACGCCCAGACCGTCTACAACGCCGACACCACCGGCAACCTGATCTTCTCCATCCACATGTACAGCGTGTTCGACACGGCGCAGGAGATCACCGACTACCTCAACGCCTTCGTCAACGCCAAACTGCCCATCGTCATAGGCGAGTTCGGAGGGCCCGCCGACCAGTACGGCGATCCGGACGAGGACACCATGATGTCCACCGCCCAGCAGTTGGGGCTCGGCTACATCGCGTGGTCCTGGAGCGGCAACAGCGATCCGATCCTCGACCTGGTGCTCAACTTCGACCCCAAACAGCTCACCTCCTGGGGCCAGCGCATCTTCAACGGCGCCAACGGCATCGCCCAGACCGCCCGCGAGGCCACCATCTTCGGCGGCGGCAGTACCGGCGACACGGAGAAACCCAGCACCCCCGGCACGCCGTCCGCCTCCTCCGTGACGTCTAACTCGGCCTCTCTCACCTGGGGCGCCGCCACTGACAACGTTCGCGTCACCGGCTATGACGTCGTCCGCGTCAGCGGCACCACGGAGACCACGGTGGCCAGTTCCGTCTCCAACTCGACGACCGTCACCGGTCTGAGCGCGGACACCGCGTACACCTTCGCCGTCTATGCCCGTGATGCGGCCGGTAACCGTTCGAGCCGCTCCAGCACCGTGAGTGTCACCACCGCCGAAGCCGGCACGCCCGACGGGACCTGCTCCGTCGGCTACCGCGTGGTGAACGACTGGACGGAAGGCTTCCAGGGCGAGATCACCATCAGCAACACGGGCAGCAGCGCCATCAGCGGCTGGAGCCTGGGCTTCTCGTTCGCCAACGGCCAGACGGTCAGCAACATGTGGGGCGGCACGCCTCACCAGAGCGGCGGCGATGTGACCGTCACTCCGGCCGACTACACCACCAGCATCCCGGCCAACGGCTCGGTCACTGTCGGCTTCAACGCCAGCAGGGGCGGCACCAACTCCGCACCGACCGCTTTCACTCTCAGCGGCAGCACCTGCGCCGTGTCCTGATCCGACACGGCGGCTCCCGGGCCGGGCTCAACCGCCCGGCCCGGCACTCCACCGGTGGGGGTCATGCACTCCGACCGGCGGCGATGGCCGGTTGTCGGCAGTCGTGAGCGTCACCCTCCTGGGACGGCTGACGCTCACGACGTCCTTCGCACTCTCGACCGGCGTCCATTTCAGCGGCGCCGAGCGGTTTCGCTTTCATCGCGGCCTTTTCACTTGTCACGACGCTGCGACTGCCGCGGCGAACCGTGCGACCACGGTCGGCGAAAGTTCGGCAATTCTCGACGCGTCGCCCCAGGTCGTGTCCGCGAAGCCGTCACGGTACGCATCACGGTCGCAGACCGCGAGCATCCGTGAGAACCATGTCGTCACCGCATGGTGCCGGGCCGATCCTGTAATCCATTTGGTGTGCGAGTGCCGACCGTAGATACCGATAACTTCCGGACCACCGCCGTCCGGGCGTGCGGAGAGTGCCGCGAGATGGGTGAGACCGGTGTCGTTCCCGATCACAAGCCGTGCGGAGGCGAACAGGTCGACGCAGTCCACGGCGTCGATGCCGGCCAAGACCTTGATCGGCAGGTCACCGAACTGGTCCGACGGCACCGCCGCATTCGGCGCGGTAACCATGGTGAAGTGTGTATGCGAACCAAGGTGATCAATCAGAAGTCGGGCAACGGCCAGGTATTGTGCGATTCCGTAGTCTTTCCGCTCCGGCATGCTCGTCGTTACGATCAGCACCACATGGTCCCCGTCGTGATGCGAACTGGATGCCAGGAACCGCGGAATCGGATCGGCGTCACAGGGCAGCCGCCGGCCGAGCCGGTACTCCATGTCCAGGTAGTACCGCATCGGAAGGGCCGAGTGCACCGCGACGACATCGTCATCGACAAGGTCGAGCCATATCTGGCTGGCTTCCGGCGTGGGAGCGAACTCGACCGGATTCGGCCCGGGCCGTTCGAAGACGTGCACACCCTCACGAAACGTCGCGATGACGGGCAATGAGCAGCGCTCGATGAGCTCAGGGCGAGGACCGTGGTAATGGACTTCGCGAGCGGGGTCGGTGTCCACGTCGAGCAGAGCGCGCACCGCGCCCAATCCGAGAAGCATGTCCCCGAGCCAGCCGCCGCCCAAGTCGAGCCGCCAACCCTGTGACGCCAGGTCGATTCTCTGGGAAGTCGTCGGCTCTTCGCCGCGGGAGCGTCGATATTCGAGCATACGTCCGACAGGAGCCCGGTTGCGGCGTGCCAGGATCGGGCCGCCTCGGTGTGTCTCGGGGCCGTCCAGCTGCCATGGGTCCTGGCCGCTGTCGATGTCCGGCACCATCATTTCACCCGGTCTTTCGTGAAGGCGGCTGCTCGGGGACCGAGCCGGGTACCGTCTCGCCGCAGCCAAGCAGGCCAGTCAAGGCCGAAATGGTCCTGGGCGACACATTCCGCGACCGCGACGGCGCCCTGTACCGATCCTTGGTCATGCGACCAGCATTCGGACACGACGAATACCTGCTCCTGAGGGAATGGATGCCGGATATAAGGGATGACCTCTTCGGGGTGATATCCCTCGCGCCACACATGCCATCCGCCGTGCCAGGGCTTTGCCGACCAGTCGTGCCAGAGTGACTCGACAGGGTCCGGAAGATGCGGCAGGCCGTGCATACGGGCCAGTTGCCTCTGGGCCGCATCGACCATCGACGGGCTCGCTGGCTGCGGAATCGCTGCGAGGTTTTGCCGCGTGTCGCCCGCCAGGTCCTGCCAGTAGCCGACCGAATCACCGCTCGGATAAGCCGCGAGCAATGCTGCCGGTCTGTCATCGTGTTTTCCGTCGCCGACATACCAACTCTGCCGCAGCGGCAGGTCGGTCGTGCTGCGTCCGCGATCGATTCCGAGCGCACGCCACCACGCATGGGGATAGACGACGATGAGCTTGGCGGCCGGCACCGCGCGAACCGCGCTCGCCGCGGTGATGAAGCGGCTGTCCTGCAGAAGGCGGTTATGCGCGATCAGAGACTGTAGAGGTCTCTGCGGAACCGTGAGAATGACCTTGCGCGCCGTGACTCGGCGGGGCTCGCCGTCAGAGGTCTCAAAGAAGAGTTCGTATGGTGGTGCTCCCGGCCCGCGGTCCAGGCGCTCGATACCGACGAGCCGCGTTCCGAGTCGTGTGATACCACCGGCCCGCGCGTAGCGCACATGAAGTCTCGACGCCAATCGTTGAAATCCGCCTTTGATACGACGGAAGTCAACGTCATGAGGAGTGAAGAAAAGGCTGTCCAGCCAGGTTGCGGCGTTGCCCGCGAACCGGTCACAGCTGTAGCCGTTGGCCGCCTCGATGCTCTTGACCGACTCGTCTCCAAGGAGGTGGCGGAGCATCCCGGGAAGATCCAGACTGCTCAGAGCCGCGCCTTTGACCTGGGCACTCGCGCTCCGCCTGCGGTATTCCTGGACGGTGACGGCCACGGAGTCCCAGTCCTGCCGGCTCCGGGCTTCGGCATGCGCCCGGCGGAGTCGGTCGAACTCCGGAACGGCGCGTTCGGCCGCCGCTGTCAGCGGGTCACTCGCCGTCTGAGACCCGAAACGCTTTCGAGTGCCGTTGACATAGATCAGGTTTTCCGGACGCCAGTCGTAGAATGGCTCGGTGTCAGCCGTCAGGCCCATGTGCTCAATGAGATCGGAAATCAGCCGGATCTCCGGGTCGAATCTCATCGCACCCACATCGGCGCGGTCGCCGTCCAACGACGACAATCTGGGTGACCACAGCCTGCCGCCGACCCGGTCGTCGCATTCGTACAGCGCCACTTTCGGCCGACCGTGGCCGTGATGGGCCGTCATAAGCCGAAATGCCATATAGCAGCCGCCGACGCCGGCGCCGACGACGGCGATGTCCACGTTCTCGTCCGTCGGCCCGTGCTCACTCATGGGCGATGCCGGTGAGCGAGAGTGCGTTCTTTCCAGCTCGGAGAGTGCCGTGCATGCCGCGCAGTATCTCAGTCCGGATGGTCAGATCCTGGTCTTCGATCGCGTACAGACTGAGCTCAGCCACCAGACGGGCGACGGTGCTGCCGGTGGCCAAGCCGCGGCCACCGTCAAGCACCGTGCACGCCAACGCTGCTCGCGCCGCGAGTTCCAGTGCTGCGCCGCGGATACTAAGTCGTTCCGAGCGGATATCGGCGTCAGCTGTCTGATCGGCCAGGAGGTATGCGTGGTCGCGAAGTGCGGCGCCTTGTTCGGCGATCTGGAATCCCAGGTCGGCGCTCACACCGTTCGTTTCGCCTCCACCGTCGATCAAATGATGGGTCGCGGCACGGAGAAATCCGAAGAGGGCGGGGCTGGTGTTCAGCCGGTCATCGTGGGAGTTCTGGTTCCAGACTGCTCGCGGAATGATGCGGACCACCGATTCCGGCTCTACCGCCAGGTCTCTGACGCGGATGCCGACCGTGCTGGTAGCGCCCAGACCCCACAGGGAATGAGCTCGCACGGACCCGCCGGCCAGCAAGTCGTGCAGTGGCACCAGAGCGAACACGACGTCGTCATCCTCGGTCGCCGCGCCGACCAGAACGGCGTCGACGGTCGCGGCACCGGTCAGCCACGCGGCCTGCCCAGATATGGTGAAACCGGTGCCGGAGCGGGAGGCGTGGAGCGTCGGCTCAGCGCGGTGAAGGTGCGAGATGGCAATGCCCGCCAGCGTCCTGCCCGATGTGAGCTCGTCGAGCCATCGGTCACGTACCGCGTGGTCACCGGTCGCCGCGACCATGGACACCGGCTCATGGTGTTGCGAGGCCACGAACCAGGTCGCGCCGTCCGCCGCCGCGAGAATCTCGTCCGCCTCTCTGCGAACCCTTTGCGCGGTCAAGGGCCGATGCGGCTCGTAGACGCTGAGAGCCAGAAAGCCCGCCTTACCCAAGGCGTTGAGGTGGGAGCGCGGCACACCGCTCTGAGCGACAAGGTCGGCATTCGGTGCGATGATGCCGTCCGCGACACGGGTAAGGCCGCTGATGAGCGCATCGTCGGCCAGATCGGTGGCAGTTGCCATCAAAGATGGCGTGGCGGCCGGCCGAGCAGCACGCACGGCCGGCGACTGACCGTCGCTCACTGCGGCATCTCCGTGTTTCCCTCGCCGAGCAACTCAGCGAACTTCTCCGCCACCGGCTGGACGATGTTGCGCTCGATCTCGTAGTAGGACGTCAGCGTGGACAGAGGTACCCGCCGCAGATACCAGGTGCCGCTGAGTCCCGGTCCGAGGAGGTTGCCGAAGGTCCAGCCGTCGATCTCGTTTTCCTTCGTCCGTGCCAACCGGAAGTACTTGAAAATCGCATCGGCGGTCGTTTCGATGTCCTGGTCGGGATCTTCGCATTTCGGAAGCGTGACGCCGATCCAACACTCGGGCCCTTCGGGATCCGGGAGATAGGCATCGTGGATTCCAAGCCACGGCCAGATGAAAGCAAGCGGACCTGCCCCATCGGTCGCGAGTGGCTTCGTCGACGTATGCTGCGAAATCGATGCGGAATTCACGTAGAAGCGTCCGAACCAACTGGGCAGCCACAGATAGAACGGATAGGAGGAGTCGTCGGCCAGCAGGTAGCTGTTCGCGTTCGAATGCAACTGGGATCCACCGACGGGAGCCAGCTCAACTCCGTACTCGGGCATTCGAAACCGAGTGTCTATCACTTGGAGGAGCTCGCGGACACCGCGATAGTAATCGGAGATAGACTTGTGGGCGTCAGCAAGTCTGTCGAGATTGTCATTACGGAACACAACAAACCTTTCGGTCAGCTCTCCGCCACCTGCGGAGACATGTCGTCGAAGGCATGGCGGCGGTTGATGAAGAGGCAGCCGGCGCAACAGACGGTCGCCAGCAGGAAAGATCCAAGGAAGAATTCATGCGGTGCGGCGGTGACATACGTCAGGGCATAGAGTGCGGACCACACCAGTAGGTAGCCGATATCTCCTGCAAATTCCATCCAGAGGATGTAGCGCGACCCCAGCCTGCGAGCATGGTCGTAGTAGGTGCTCTCCCAGGGTACGAGTTGATAGAGCAGCGCGGCGTTAGCGCCGCCGCCTATCAGAGCGATACCGAGCGAGGTGGTCGCGAAGATGCGCGCCACATAACCGGCCATCGCGGCGATGGTCCCCTCGATCAGGACCCGATGCGTGGCACCTCGATCGCTGCGTTTTCCCGCCGCCAGCATCAGTACCAGACTGATGATGTCGATGACCGCGCTGAGGACTCCGATGCCGGCGAATGTGCCGACGACCACGGCCAAATACATCGGCCACAGGAAGTATGCGAATGCGCTGTGCGCGTTGAAGGAGAGGTTCGCCAGCAGATCCCGCAGCAGTTCCGGTCGCCAGCCCGCTCCCTTGCTCGGGGGAGGACCGGACAGACTGGGGATCGACCACACCGGCACGATCGCGGCCAAGCTCAGCACCGCGGCCGTCAGGACAAGCGAGTGCTGGCCCATGAGCGCGGCCACAGCGCCGCCGACCGGTGGCCCCGCCAGCGTCGCCACGCGGAGGACCACATTGACCCGCGCCATGTCCCGGGCGAGCCGCTGCCCGCCGAGCGCTCGCGAGAGGTAGATGTGCTGGGTATTCCACAGACAGGAGTTCATAACGGCTTGCGCGGCCGGGGCCAGGGCGATCGCCCATACGCTGCCGCTGTCGACGTACCGGTAGAGAAGAAGCAGATAACCGACGGTGGCGGCAAGCGCAAGACCGGCTCCGAATCTCAGGGAGCGTCGTTCGATGGAGACAAAGCTCGGGTATTCGATGGCGAGCTTGACCAGAGCATAGGCGATGTAGAACTGGCAGATGTCACGGAGACTTGCTCCGCGTTCCAGCATGAGCAGCGGCAAGAACACGCCGACGATGTTTGCCGCGAACGCGCGCAGACCGAAAGCGATCGTGAGGTTGCGGACACTATCCGAGAGCATTCAACTAGCGCTCTCTGTCACGGGTTCCACGTCTCCCGTCATGACGCGGTACCGGTCTCGCCGTAGGACTTCAGCGTCTTCCAGTTGGGCACGCGACGCGAACCGTCCAGGATCTCCCGGATCAGCAAGTCGTAAGCGGCGGCCAGTTCAGCCAGCTGATATCGGGCCAGTTCCCCACGGCTTTGGATATGAGCGACCTCGCGCAGGCGGTTCGCCCGGACCACCGCGATACAGAGGCGGTCAATCACTGATCCCAGGGTTTCGGTGTGCAGGCTCGCCGCCGGATTCTGTGAGACGTGATCGGCGACCCAGGAATCGATCTCGTCGATGAACTCACTACGGGTCATGTTCATGGCGTCTATCTGCCGCTTGATCGCGGCAAGTCCGCCATCGTCGTGCGCTAATGCTCTGGCCTGGTCTTCGGCGAGCCATTGCGCGTCGTGATGCCGCGCCAACCGACGTGCCACGTCGACTATCGGGCTCGGATTCGGAGATTTCTCGACTAAGTTGCCCAGTAACTCGGCGGAGGACGGCACAGCCTCAGATTTCACCGGTTGGGCCGTGCTGATCGGAACCTCTACGGCCATGGCCCCCGCTCTCGCCGAAAAGATGGTTGATGCAGCGATCATGCTTACGCGTGTGAGCGGCGACGTCAAGGTCTTGATCGACCCTCTGACTGAACGTTGACCGGCCTGGTTGCAACCTCTAACTGATCGTCTCCGAATCGGATTCTCGTGGCCGTCAGGACCTCCAGCCATCGAGGCGCTGAAGGATCTGCGGCACTCATCGTTCGCGACCAGGCCGACGAGCGCTTTGGCCGTACCAGGGCGCGGATCGAGTAGATGGCGGGCGGGCGCCTGCGGCGCTTGGGCGCGCAGGGCGCAGCGTGGCGCGGTGGGAACACCTCTCGGTGCCGGCCAGGAGCGTGTCCGGGCGTACCAGCAGCAAGAGGTGGCGCAGAGTCAGGATCGCCAATGCCCCCAAACACCAACTCATGCCGCCTTGCACCTACTGTGCACACTGCCGGACGATCCCCACTCGATGGGATCCCCGCCCGATCGGCCACGGTTGGTGCGGCTGGCGTTCGCTTACGGCGAGCTTCGATGAGCTGAACGTGGGCCAAAAGGCGAAGTTCCCGCCCGCCCTCATCAAGAAGCAGGTCGACCGGCTGAGTAGCGCCCAGCGCCGCTGACCAGCAGCGCGCCGGCATCGCTCACTGCCCAGGAAACGATCAACCCGCGGATGGGAAACGATCTCCGGTGGGCATCACGCGTGGTGGGCCAGCGGCTCTCGTGAACATCCCGGACAACGTCGTCGGCGGGCACGGTCACGAGCGGCTGGCACAGCGGTGATCGTTCGTCGCCGGGCTAAACCACGGGGCGCGCTCCATTCCGCGCTTACGGTCCGCCCGCAATCGGGACCTCGGGTCGACTGCCGCGCACGGCCAAGGAGCCGCACGCGCTGCGCGCCTGCGCCGGAACCCGGCCCGGTCGGTCGCCGCCGTTAGGATGACCAGCAGCAATGTCATCCTCGGAAGTATCGGAAGTATCGGAAGTAGGGGCGGAGGAGGGTCTCACATGGTCACCGTGGGTGTCGTCGGGCCGAACGATCTGACGACGTCGACCTGCCGGATCGTGGAGACGATGCCCGGCGTCACGGCCGTCGCCCTCCCGTATCGCACGGAGACGCAGACCGTCGAAGTCGTCCGGAGTGCCCCGGGCGAGGTGGACGTCTGGCTGTTCACCGGCGTGATGCCCTACGAGATGGCGTCCGCGGCCGATGTGCTCGACCGGCCGGCGAGCTTCGTCAACTACACCGGAGCGCCTTTGCTCCACGCGCTGATCCAGCTGCTCCGCGACGGCCATGACCCCTCCTCGTTCAGCATCGACATCCTCGACGCCGGCCAGGTGGAGGAGACCCTCGAAGAGGCGGGCATCGCCACCTCCGGCGCACGCGTCCTGCCCTATCGCAGAGGCCTGACCGCCGCCGACATCGTCGAGTTCCACCAGGAGCGCGCGGCGGAGGGTGTCGGCGCCGCCATCACCTGCCTGCGCTCCGCATACGGTGTGCTGAAGTCGCAGACGACGGCGATCCGCCTCGCGCCGTCGATCCATTCCGTGCGGTACGCCATGCAGCAACTCCTGGTGGCCTTCGGTGAGGCGCGGTCTGACGACGCACAGGTGGCGGTTGGAATGTGCGAGGTCCATGAGGCGGCCGAGGCGGATCTCCGGCGCGAGGCCAGCGGACTCGGCGGCACCGTGGTGGCGCAGCGCGACGGGTTGTTCTCCGTCTTCACCACTCGGGGACCGCTTGAGGCCGCGACCTCCGGTTTCACGGAGCTGCCGCTGGTCGCGAAGCTCGGGGCGGCCCACGGCGCGATCCGGGTGGGGTTCGGGATCGGCGCCACCGCGGCCGAGGCGGAGGCGCTCGCTCGCCGTGCGCTGAGCCGCGCCGGCAGTCTCGGCAAGGCCGCGGCCGTGGTCTCCATGCGGCACGAGATCGACCTCACGCTGTCGGGCGCCTCGGTGCGGACATCGCGCCGCCCGTCGCTGTCGCTACTCAGCCAGCGCGCCGGCCTGTCGAAGGCCACCTTGATCCGGCTCCAGGAAATGCTCGCCGAGCAGGATGACACTACGGTCACCACCCGCACGGTCGCCGCCGCGCTGGGCGTGCAGCAGCGGACCGCCCGGCGGGTGCTGAACCGCCTGGAGCGCGCCGGCGCCGCCCAGTCGACCGGGCGTCAAGGACTCGAAGGCAGCGGGCGGCCGCTCGTCACCTACCGGCTCCACCTCTGACGGCCGCTTGTCTTTCCCCGGCACGGAATGTTGGCTAAATTACGGCCCCAGCCGTAATTCGCTCTGCGAGAGGTGCCGTGTTGAGTGCAGATCGCCTCCCGTCCGAGGTTGAATCGACCGTGACCGCCGATCTGGCCGACACCTTCGCCGCGACGGCCCTGAACCAGCTCGGCCGAGTCGTCGAGGAGCAACGCGGCGCCATCGCCAGTGCAGGCGCCCTGATCGCGACGGCCCTGGCCTCCGGCGGCATCCTCCACGCGTACGGAACGGGTCACTCCCGCAGCGTGGCTCTGGAACTGGTCGCCAGGGCGGGCGGACTCATCCCCACGAATCTGTTGTCCATCAAGGATCTCGTCCTGTGGGGCGGCCGGCCGCCCGAGTCGATCCGCGACCCGAAGCTCGAACGCGAGTCAGGGGTCGCCGAGTCGGTCCTCGCACTGCACGACGTACGACCGGGCGACGTCATGGTCATCGCGTCCAACTCGGGGGTCAACCCGGCCATCGTCGAGATGGCCGGCCTGGTGCGTTCTCGCACGGTGCCGGTGATCGCCATCGGCTCGGTCGGCCACAGCCGGGCGGTGCCCAGCCGGGACGCCACGGGGACGACGCTCTTCGACCATGCCGACGTCGTCGTGGACACCCTCACGCCTCCCGGTGACGCCGTCGTCCCGCTCTCCGCCGGCGGCTACGCCTGCGGAACGTCGACGCTGAGCGCCGTGCTCATCGTCCAGCTACTGGTCGCCCATACGATCGGCGAGCTCGACCGGCGAGGAGTGCACATCCCGGTCTACCGGTCGATGAACACCACCGGCGCGGACACACCGAACGCCGAGGCCGAGCGGGCTTGGGCCGCGCGGCTTCGACCGGTCGAAGCCTGAGACCTCTGCGGACACAGCGGCTACCGGACGATATCGGCGCGGACCTAGCGGCCACCGGCCGGAGCTGATGCCGATGCCGATGCCGATGGGCCTACGCGTCGTTCAAGATGCCGCTCGTAGGGCCGACTCGGCGGCGGTGAGCAGCGCCTCGGCGCCTTCCGTGGTCACGTAGCTCGTCAGGGCCTCGTAGCAGCCCGACTCCACGCCCTCTCGGTCTGGGACGTAGCCGAAGTAGCCGTCCGTGTAGCCGATGACCCGGGTATGCGGCCGGGGGCTCGCCGACCGCAGGCGTAGGCACAGGGAGGCGAAGAGTTCCATGGGGAGGTGTATCCATGCGTGGTCCGGGCCCAGGGTCACCACGCTGAGCGGGAGGGCCAGCTCGGCGGGGAGGGCTGCCGCACGCAGACGTTCGACGGTTTGCGCGCCCTCCAGGCGGGTGTGGGCCGTGCGCGCGGATGGCGAGTGTGGGTCAGGAACGGCGGCCACCGCAGACCTCGCCGCGGCGAGCGTGCGCGCGGATTCGGCGCGGGACGGCAGCCGGCGCACGGGCACCGTCGCCGTGCTCCGGTGGAGCCGGGGGAGGTGGGCGGTGAGCGGCGCCGCGCTGGGCAGGGCGCGTAGCACCGGGTCGGCGAGGAGGCCGCCCAGACGGTCGAGTTCGGACGCGGTTCTGCTGCGCCGGACGAAGCGCGGGCTCACATCGCCCGCCGCGCCCTGGAGGAAGCCGACTGCCACCGCGGGGCCGAGCGCGGCGGTCAGTGCGCGCCGGGTGGCGCCAGGCCAGTCCGCGGAGTAGCGGAGGTTGTCGGGGCCGAGGACCGTGGGATGGCTGGCATAGTCGAGGAGGAGGGCCAGTAGCCCGTCGGCCGTGTGCACGGCCAGCACACCGGAACTGGTGTCATGCGGGCCGTCCGGATGGTGCCGGTTGGCGCCGACCCCCGGGGCGTCGACCTGAGTCCAGGACAACCGCCCCGCCATCCGGCCGTCCCGCAGGCGGCGAGCCGCCGCGGCTACCGTGGACGCGAGCGCCGACTCCAGCGCGGGTTCGCGGACGCCCGGCACCGCGGGCGAGATCTCTCCTACCCAGCCGACCGGCGCCGCGTGGGTGTGCGAGGCGCAGACCAGGACCCGGTCGGCGGAGATGCCCGCGGCCGTGGACACCGCCGCAGCCAGCCCGGACGCGAGTGCGGTGTCCACGGCGACGGCGTCGAGGGTCAGCCACAGCACGCCCGGGTCCGTGGGGCCGGAGAGCCAGATGAGCGTGGCCTGGAGAGGGTCGGCCGTCCCTGTGGCGGGATCGGTGCGGGCGATATAGCCGCCGAGGAGATGGCCGGGTGGCGGGGTGATGTCGGCGGTGGCGGCGGCCACCAGCAGCTGTGGAGTGGTCACTTGAGGGCTCCTGTGGTCATGCCGACAGCGATCCGGCGGTGGCGGAGAGGGTCGGGGCGGCTTGGCCGGCATGGCACTCGATGCCGGCCATCAGGCCTCGTCAGCAGCCGGGCCCCGTCAGTAGCAGGAGAGAAGCCGCACATACGGACCTGGTTCGGCCCTGGCGAGCCGGATCGCGCCGTCGAGCGGTGAGCCGGCCGCGGGCTGCAACCGGGCACGGGAGGGGAGTCGCGTTCGCAAGGGGGCCAGGAGTTGTTCGCCGGCGGTGAAGAGGCCGCCCGTGCAGGCGACGGGGACGGGGGCGGTGCCGGGGAAGGCGCTGACGGCGACGGTGACCGTCTCCGCCAGGGCCGCGGCCGCGTCCTCGACGATCCGCTGGGCGACCGAGTCTCCCTGGGCCGCGGCGGCGAAGACCTGCGGGGCCAGCCGGGCGACATCGTCCACGATGGTGGGCGAAGCGTAGAGGGCGGCGGGGTCGGCGCCGGTGAGGCTGGTCGCGGGGCCGCGGCCGTCACGGGCGCGCAGGACGGCGGCCATGGCGGCGCGGCCGATGGCGAAGGAGCTTCCGCAGTCGCCGAAGAGATAGCCGAGGCCGTCGACCCGGCGTGCCACGCCGTCGCCCACGGCGAGCGCGACGGCACCGGTGCCGACGGCGAGGACGACGCCGTGGCCGGCGGGGAGGGCGCCTGCGTGGGCGGTGACACTGTCGACGCAGAGCCGGACCTCCCGGGCGTGCAGCAACTCGGCCGCATCGGCGGCCAGGGCCGTGCGCTGGTCCGGGTTGTCGGGCAGGCCCGTGAGGCCGAGGCATACGGTGCCGACCGGGCCGGTGAGACCCGCGCCGGCGGCGGCCCGGGCGATGAGCTGGAGGTTGGTGGTCACCTCGTCACCGCCGTGGGTGAATCCGGGGCCGCTGCCGCGGCGGCCGTCGGAGGTCGCGAGGCGGGTGCCGGACTGGCCGCCGTCGACGGCCACCCATGCGGTCGTGGTCATGAGGCCTCCCAAGAGGTGTACGCCGGCCCGAAGCTGTGCCCCCGGCGTCGCTCGGGTCGATGACGTCCGGCTCGGCCAAAGGCGGGCCGACAACCGGCATATCCGCTACGCCACCTGCCAGGCGATCAGCTCGGCCTCCTTCGCGAAGATGAGTTGGCCCGCGTTGTAGACCATCCGCAGGGCCGGCTGGTCCAGCAGCGGGCGCCATTTCCTGCTGTCCGTGTCCACCTTGATCACGTGCTCTCCGTCGACGAGTGCATAGAGCGTGGTGCCGTCGTCGGCCAGAGCGAGCTGACCCGACCCGGAGTGGTCCACGGTGGTGTCGAGGGTGCTCAGCGTGCGCCCCGTGCGTGGATCAAGCTGGAGTACGTCGCCGTCGACCACCGTCCAGAGCCGGCCGTGCACGTCCCGGGTGATCGCGGAGATCGTCTTGGCGTCGGCCGAGGGGTTGACCTCCCAGAGCTTCTTCCCGTGTACGACGTCGTAGGCGAAGACCGTGGCCCGGTCCTGGGTGGTCGGTGTGGTGGACAGGCCGCCGGCGACGGTGGTGGTGCCGTAGACAATGCCGTCACCGCTGGTCAGCGAGGTGATGCCTTCGTCGGTGACGAAGTTATCGATGACCTTCTCCTCGTTGCCCGTCTTCGCGTCCAGTACGGACAGGGAGCCGCCGAGGGTATCGCCGGAGGGGGTCGAACCGGTGACGATCTTGCCGGCGGTCGTCGTCAGACCCTGGAGTCGGCTCTGCACGTGGGAGTGGAGGTCGAGGAGCTTCACCGGGTTCTCCGCGCCGCTCGGCGCCTCGTCGGAGTATTCCGAGCTGTACCACGGCTGTGCGGGGTCGTAACGGTAGACGCGGGCGTCCGGGTAAGCGCCGATGACGAGGCCCTGCCGGGTCGGCAGGAGGGACTCGATCTGGCTGAACCGGCGGTAGTCCGCCGTTCCGTCCTTGGTCGCGACCGTCGCGAGTCCGCCTTGGAGGAACCCGCCCGCGTAGACCGTGCCCTTCGGCCCGGAGGCGAGCGCGAGGATCTGCGTCGGCTGGCCGGGGATACTGGTCCGTACCGTCGCGGACTTTCCCGTCGCCGGGTTGTAGCGGAACATCAGGCCCCGCCAGAGGAGTCCGACGACGCTGTCGCCCGGGTAGTCGGCGTCGCCGACCGGCGCCCAGCCGATGCCGCGGGTGTTGACGATGCGGCCGTATGACATGAGCCCCGTCCGCTGCTGGGCGCGGGTCTTTGGGTCGTAGCCGACGAGTTCCGCCGATCCTGCCTCGAACTGCCGGAAGAACCAGATCCGTCCGTCCGGACCGGGCGGGGATATGTCGAGGCCGGCCGCGCCGTCGATGGTGTCCGTCCAGGTCCCGGTCGTCAGGTCGTAGACGCGCAGCGGACCGGGAAACGTTCCCTCCCGTGCGTAGAGGAAGTGGCCGTAGGCGCGCAGGTCGTTGACGACCTTGCCTTTCGGTTCTGTCATGCCGGGCGGCGCCGGCAGCTGGCGCTTCGCGCCGGTGGCCGGATCCAGTTCGGTGATCTTCCAGGAGGCGTACGCGCCCGCGTAGACCTTGCCGTTCGCGAAGGCGATGCTCTTGACGTACGTCTCCCCGTCCGCCATGACGCCGAAGTCGTGGAAGGCACGGGTCGTCGGGTTCCAGCCGAACACCTTGCCGCCGGGCGACGTGCCGCCGTAGACCGTGCCGTCCGGTGCGACGACGATGTTCCACACGTAGGTCTCGCCCGCGATCGGGACCCCGAGGTCCTCCGCCGTGGTCGCGCCGGGCGCAAGACGAAACAGCCGGCCATCGCCGTAGGTGCCCACGTACACGGTCCCGTCCGCCGCCTGCTCCACGCCGTAGGCGCCGCTCGCACCCTCAAGAGGCACGCTCAGCAGCGGCTCCCCGGACGTGGGGTCGACGGCGTTGAGATAGGCGGGCGTCCCGGAGGACGCCGACCAGATGACCCGGTGCCCGTCGGCCATCGTCCCCACGGTGCCGCCGATCAGGAGGGTGTCCTTCAACGGCACCCCCAGCGACCGCGGCCCCACGGCGACGGGTGCCGCCGTGTCCGCCGCGGCGCAGGGCGGTCCACCCGCGGTGAGCAGGGCGACCAGCGCCGTGATCACCGCGAGGAACATCGTTCTCGGTTGCCGCACAGGGTCTCATTTCTCAGCTGGGGACGACGAACAGGTGCGTCATCGCCGAGGTGTGGTTGGGGGTGGACCCGGACTGCCCGGTGGAGTCGGTGAGGCCGGCCGCCGCGGCGCCGACCGAACCGATGTCGCCTCCGACGTGAGTGGTCGTCACCTGGGCGTGGACGTGGGTGCAGCCCGGGGACAGCGTGACGATGGTGTAGAGCGGGATGGCGGCGTGGTTGACGCCGCGAGGCACGGACTCCTGCGTACTTGCGACGGGCGCACTCGCACACGAGGCCCCGCCGGACGTGGTCGCCGTGAGCGCGAACGAGGCCGTCGAGAAGTTGTTCGTGCACGAGTCCGTCCCCGCGCACCGGTGGTACTCCACGTCGGCGATGACCGCGAGCTCGCTGTAGCCCGGCGGCAGCGTCCGGTCGACGACCGGTGCGGTGGTGGTGCCGGTGACGGCGAGATCGCCCGCGGGCAGGGACTGCTGCATGGCCAGCGCGTTGGTGTCCTCGCCGACCGCGGTTGACGCGAACCGCAGGTTCCCCGACACGGTCTCCTGCGCCACGAAGCTGGAGGTCGACGCGGTGCGCAGGTAGAGCGTGCAGCTCAACGTGCCGCTGCTGGTCGCGGAGACGAGGAAGCGGGTGACGACGGTGATGTCGCGGTGGGCCGCGTCCCCGGTCGAGGGCAGCACGTTCTCACCCATGACGACGTTCGACGCGCCCGCGCCGGAGCAGCGGACCTCGTTGTCGACGAGGTTCACCTGGTCGGCGTCGTAGGCGCGTAACTCCGAGTAGACGTACGCGGTATCACCGGCGGTGACAGGGGTCGTGATGGTCGCCATGGGCACGACCATCTGGGTCGCCGGAGTGCCGACGGGTGGTGCCGCGGGGATATCCGTGATGACGGTCGGGCCGAAATCCTGCGAGGTGGCCGCGCCGGCCGTACCGGTGTCGGCGATGACGCCCGCGAGTGCGGTGATCGCGACAGTCGTGGAGACAAGGAGGCGTCTCCACAGGGAACGCTCTTTCATGATTCCTCCGAATTCGGAACGAATACTGCGCCTACGCTCTGGTTGTTGGCTTCGATCTTGAAAGAGTTGTAGTCCGCGTTGGCGGTCGTCCGGGTGTACGAGACGAAGTCGCGCGAGCTGCACGCCGTGTCGACGGGGACGTCGGTCAGCCAGGTGTTGATGCGGAAGTGGTGCACGGTGGTGGTGACGGTCTGGCCTTTCAGCGCACCGTTCGTCGTGGTGCGGCAGACCGAGCCGTCGGTGTTGAGCTGGTTGAGTACCAGCTGCGTGCCGACGAACGAGCTGGTGCCGTCCATCCGCGCGCCCGAGGAGCGCTGGCACAACCCTCCGTCGTTGCCGTAGCAGACGGTGACGCTCACATCGCCGATGGCCTGTACCGCGCTCGCCCCGGCGGGCGCGGTGAAGGAGACGGGGTTGGCGTCCACCGAGGTGTTGACCAGCATGCTGGTGCTGAACGTCTGCTGCACCGCGGCGATGTCGTCGTAGACATCCTGCAGATAGGACGAGTTGAGCACCGTGATCGATCCGGCGGCGTCGGCGGCGTGGTTGACGAACTGGGCGTAGACGGAGCAGTTCAACGCCGTGTCGGCGGGCGCGGTGACGAAGCCGCGGGTGAGCATGGTGGTCGGCGTGTTCGCGAGTGCGTTCTGGCCGCTGACGAGCTGGGCGTAGACGGCACTCTCGCCGGGCCGCTTGCAGTAGATCATGTGCGAGACCTCGGTGACCTGCGCGGCGTCGCCGACGTACAGCTTGCTGCTGAGATACCGAGTGGACCCGGCCGGCACCTGGACCGACCCGCCCAGGCTGCGGGTGGTCTTGGCTCCTGACGGTGTGCTGGACGGGTCACTGGAGTACGTGCCCGGCGCCGAGACCGGCACGGTGGTAGCGGCCTTGGCGTTGCCCGCGGCGCCCGTCACGGCGAAGGCCAGTGCGAGCAGTCCGACTGCTAAACCCCTGCTGAGTGCTGTCTTCATATGGTTCGCTCCTCGCGTCCACGATTTACGGACCGGACCGTAATTGCCATGAACATAGAGATGCCCTCGGCCGGCGTCAAGCAGTCGCGCGCTCGGAGATCAGGCCGTCAGGCGGGGCAGTACGTCCTTGCCGAACGCCTCGATGGCCCGCAGCGCGTCCGCCTGCGGCATGCCCGGGGCCTGGATGCGCAGGATGACGCCGTCGGCGCCCATCTCCGCGTATGTGCCGAGATGTTCGGCACACTCCTGCGGGGAGCCGATCACGCTGCGGGCGGCGATGTCGTCCCATTGCTGGGCGTACCGGGCGGCGTCCGCGGAGGTGCGCTTCCAGTCGCCGTACGCGTCGTAGAGGCCGCGCAGCGGCTCCTCCAGCGCGGCGCGGGCTGCCTGACTCGTCGGGGCGCAGTAGCCCTCCCGGCACACGATCACCTCGGCGCCGAGGGTGTCCGGGCCGCGCTCGTATCCGCGGTATTCGGCGATCTTGTCCGGCAGTTCGGCGTCCAGCTCGTTGAAGGACGTCGTCCAGCCGTCGCACATCCGCGCCGTACGGGCCAGGGCGGACGGCACCCGGCCGCCGTTCCAGATGCGGGGGCGGGGGCGCTGCACAGGGCGCGGCGACAGGAACGCCTGGTCGAGGGAGGTGAAACGGCCCTCGTGCGTGACCTCGTCCTGGGTCCACAGGCGCTTGAGAAGCTCCAGGCACTCGGTGAACCTGGCGACGCGCTCGCGCGCCTCGGTGCCGTACAGCGCGAACTCCTCCGGACGGTAGCCGAGGACGAAGCCGGCGGTGAGTCGGCCGCCGGACAGCACGTCGATGTGGGCGAGGGCCTCGGCGAGCCAGGCCGGGTGGTAGACCGGGGCGATCAGGCCCGCGGTGGCAAGACCGATACGGTCGGTGTGGGCGGCCAGCCAGGTGAGGGAGGTGAGCACCTCGTGGTAGCCGGGGCGGTGGAGATGGCGCTCGCCGAGCACGACCCAGTCGAAGCCGGCCTGCTCGGCCAGTCGGGCCTGCTCGACGGCGTCCGCGAGCAGCGGCCGGTCGGCCTGGTCCGCGTAGAGGTTGACGTACAGGCCGAGTCGCATCGAAGAGCGTCCTTCCCTTTACGGTCTGGACCGTAAAGGCTAGCGTGAGGGGGCGGTTGGGGAAAGAGCGTCTGTGGAGGGGATCGGGCATGGCGGCGGATTTGATCGGGCGGCTGCGCGGCACCGTGCTGCCCGCGGTGCTGACCCCTCTGCGTGCGGACGGGGCCGTCGACTTCGACGCCCTGGATGGCTACGCGGCCTGGATAGCCGAACAGGCCATCGGTGGTGTGGCGGTGTGGGCGCACACCGGCCGCGGCCTGTACCTGAGCGAGCGCGACCGGGCAGCGGTCCTGCGGGCCTGGCGCGCGGCGACCGGCAAGCCTGTGGTCGCCGGCGTCGGCGTACCGCGGGCGGAGCGGCCCGGCTCGCCCGCGGAGGCGGTCGAGATCACCGTTCGGATGGCGGTGACGGCAGCGGGGCTCGGCGCGGACGCGGTGATGGTCTATCCGCTCGCGTCCCTTGCCACCCTCCCGGACGGCCATGACCAGGCCGTACGGCTGCACGAGCGGGTCGCAGCGGAGAGCGGCCTGCCGGTGCTCGGCTTCTACCTGCACGGTGAGGCGGGCGGTTACGCGTACCCGCCCGCGCTGATCCGCGACCTGCTCGCCCTGCCGCGCACGCTCGGGGTCAAGCTCGCCACCCTGGACCGGGCCATTGCCTGCCAGGACGCGATCCGCGCAGCCGAGCCCAGCGGGCGGCTCCTGGTGACGGGCGAGGACCGGATGTTCGGCCCGTCGCTGATGTGGGGTGCGGACACGGCGCTGGTTGGCATCGCGGCGGCGCAGGTGGAGCTGACGACGGGCGTGCTGGATGCCTGGACGCAGCGGGACAACGACGACGCCGCCGCGTTCCTAGAGGCTTCGAACCGCCTGGACCGCTTCGCCGAGGCCACGTTCCGCGCCCCCATCGAAGGCTATGTGCAGCGCATGCTCTGGGCCGCGGTGTGGGAGGGCCTGATCCCGGCGGAGGCTGCGTACGACCCGTACGGTCCGGTCCTCGGTGCCGAAGAGCGGCAGCGGGTGATCGACGTGCTGGAGGAGTTGGAGAAGCAGGGCTGAGGCGGCCGGCCGCGAGCCCCCGTCACACCTCAAGGCCGAAGAGCTCCGCCGCGTTTCGCCACAGCACCCGTTCCCGCTCCTGGGCCGTGAAACCCGCGTCGCGGACCACGCCGAGGGACACGCACGGGTCCACCAGCGTGGCGTCCGTGCCGAACAGCAGCCGCGACACCGGCACTCCCGCCTTTCGGGCGTACGCGACCCGGCCGGCGTCCGCGACCGTACGGCAGTGCTCCAGGTACAGCCGATCGCAGGAGGCCGCCGCCCGCGCCGCCTCCTGCCACGCGTCGCCGCCTGCATGGCCGACGATCATCCGCAGCCGGGGAAGATCTGCGAGCAGACCGGGCAGCAACGCCACGTCGGGGCCCCAGGTGTGCAGCAGCAGCGGCACGCCCACCTCGTCCAGCATCGCGAACGCCTCCCGCATCTGCGTGGAGCCGATGGCCCGCCCCGGATACGTCGTGTGGATCTTCGCCCCTACGAAACGGCCGGTGTCCAGGCAGCGGCGCAGGTCGGCGGCGCTCTCCTCGACGCGGTTGGGGTTGACGACGGCGTAGCCGCGCAGCCGGGGCTCGGCCGCCAGCACCTCGCGCAACGCCGCGTTCCCGCCGACCGCGTCGTACGTCACCGCCTCGGAGGAGGAGACCAACTGCAGGTCGATGCCGTAGCGGTCCATCAGTTCGAGGTTCAGCCCGGCGCGGCCCACGTCCATGTGGAACGGCCACGGCCCCCAGTGCGCGTGCACATCGATGATCGGCATCAGCTCAGCAACTCCTCGACGTTGCCGCCGGCGATCGCCGCGCGGTCCTCAGCGGCGATCCGGGCGTACCGCAGCCGCAGCGTCTGCGGCGAGATGTCCATGAACGGCGTGCGCGATCCGAAGACGAGATGCCGCGCGCCCACGCTCTGGACCACCCGCTCGATCGAGTCCGGGGCGGAAAGCATCCGGGTGGTGGCGCAAAAGCCCGGTTCGCCGCGGGCGAGCAGCAGGAAGTCGGCGAGGAAGTACGCGTGCAGGTCGAGGAAGACCACTCGCGCGCCGCGGTCCGCCAGCGCGGGGCCGTAGCGGCGCACGTCGCCGTCGTGCAGCAGCACCAGGCCGCGGGCGAGGGCGAGTTCGACGATGTGGCGGTAGCCGGGGAAGGCGGGGTCCGCGCCCTGCTCGGTGGTGAACAGGCGCAAAAACCGCACGCCCGCCGCGGTGAGTGCGTCGAGTTGCCGCTCGGCGGCGAGCGCGTCGCGCAGGTCGACGGTGCCGACGGGCAGGAGGTCGGGGCAGTCGGCGAGGTCCTTCAGCGTCTGGGCGTTGCCCGTGGCGGCGTCGAAGAGTGCGCCGCGGGTGCTCAGGGCCAGGCCGCGCTCGACGGGCGAGCGGCGCAGACGCTCGCGTACGCCCGCCAGGTCCAGGTCGGCGTGGTGGCTGGGCCAGGGGCCGTAGAGCACGTCGACGTCCCAGCGGACGCGCTCTCGCGGGCTCGGCTCCAGCCACTCGTACGCGGTCATGCGCCGTGCACCAGACGGATCGCCCGGGCGATGTCGTCGACGTCGGCCGGTGTGTAGGCCTCGTTCCAGGGGAGGGCCAGCAGCGTGCTGTCGATAAGGCGCTCCGCCTCGGGGCAGGTGCCCGCCGGATAGCCGATGAAGACCGGATTGGCGTACAGCGTCCGCTCCAGATACCCGGGCATCGCCGGTACCCCCTCGGCCGCGAGCGCCTTCGCCCAGCGGTCATTGTCGTCGACCAGGAGCGGGAAGAGCCACCACGCGTGCCCGGCGCGCCGCTGCGGCACGGCCACGCCGTCCAGGTCCGCGAGTGCGGCGGTCAGCTGTTCCGCGCGCTCGCGGCGGACACGCACCACCTCGGCGACCTTGCCGAGCTGGGCCCGCGCGACCGCGGCCGCCAGCTCGGTGATCCGGTAGTTGAGGCCGAGCTCGCGGTGGACGCGGCCCTCGGTGCGGTCCCAGCCCTTGTCGGTGAACAGGCGCATCCGGCGGGCCAGTTCGGGGTCGTCGGTGATCGCCAGGCCGCCGTCGCCGGCGGTGATGTGCTTGTACTGCTGCAAGGAGAAGCACGCGATGTCGCCCGTCGTACCGAGCAGCCGGCCCTGCGGGTCCTCGCCCAGCCAGGCCTGCGCGCAGTCCTCGATGAGCACAAGGCCGTGCGCGTCGCAGATCCGGCGCAGCGGCGTCGTGTCGGCCGCGCCGCCGAAGAGGTGCACCGCGATCACGGCGCGAGTGCGCGGGGTGATGGCTGCCTCGACGGCGTCCGGATCGAGGTTGCCGTCCTGCGGGCACACATCGGCGAAGACCACCCGGCCGCCCTGGGCCAACACCGGTGCGACCGTGCCGAAGTCCGAGATGGGCGTGGTGACGACCTCGTCTTGCGGCCCGATCCGGGCGGCGGCGACGGCCAGGTGCAGTGCGGCTGTTCCGGAGCTGCAGGCGACCGCGGACCCGCGCCCGTACAGCTGCGCCATCTCGTCCTCAAGCGCGCGGCCCTCGCCCCCGAACGTGCTGCACAGCACGCCGGAGTCGAGCACCCGCAGCACCGCCGCGCGTTCCTCGGCGCCGATCGTCCGGCCTTGTGGATCGAGTACAGAGGGAAGGGGCCTGTCCCGTACGGGCATGACGGCTGGTCCTCTCGACGCGATGCGATTACGGCCTGGACCGGAAACTAAGTCTCAGCGTTGCGAGGCGTCAAGACGTCATCCTGCGGCCCGTCGAGAAGGCGGGCCGGAGCATCGCGCCAATCCTCCTCCGTCCAGGCCGAGATGACGCTCCGCGATCCTTGTCACCGCGCGCACGAACAGTTACGGTCTAGACCGTAAATAGTGCCGCGGCAAGCAACATTCGCCCCGTCGCGGCACTAGGCAGCCTGGTCGGATCTCTTCCGGCCGTAGCGTCAGGAGCCGCGCTTGAGAATCGCCTCGATCCGTACGCGTGTCGTCAGCGTGCCGTACCTGCGTCCCTTCGTGATCAGCAGCGGCACCAGCCCGCAACTCATCAGCCTCGTGGTCGAGGTGGAGTGCGCCGACGGGCTCACGGGTTACGGCGAGGCCTCACCCATGACCGCGTTCACGGGCGACACGATGGCCGGACTGCAGGCGGCGATCGACGGGCATCTGGCCCTTGCGCTGACCGGCCGTGACCCGCGCGACCTCGCGGGCGCGCATCAGGCGATGGACACCGCGATACGCGGCCAGCACCTGGCCAAGGCCGCGCTGGACATGGCGTTGCACGACCTGGCGGGCCGGAGCGCCGGGTGGCCGGTGCATCTGCTGCTGGGCGGGCGGATCCGGGAGAGCGTGCCGACCGCCTGGGTGGTCGGCCTCGGCACTCTGGACGAGATGGCGGCGGAGGCCGTCGAGTACGCGAGCCGGGGCTTTACCCATATCAAGGTGAAGGGCGGCGTGAACCCGGCCCTGGACGTGGCGTTGGTCCGCGCCGTGCGTGAGGCGCTGCCCGCGGACGTGGAGCTGTCCCTCGACGCGAACGAGGGCTATGACGGCACCAGCGCCGCCCGCACCCTGCGGGCGATGGCCGACGCGGGTCTCGACCTGATCGAGCAGCCGTTGCCGCACTGGGACGTGGCCGGCCATGCGGCGCTACGCGGCCAGGTCGGCGTGCGGCTGATGGCGGACGAGAGCATGCACTCCCTGCACACCGCGCTGGAGCTCATCCGGCGTGGCGCGGTGGACGTCCTGAACATCAAGATCCTCAAGGTGGGCGGGCTATACCGGGCCCGCCAGATCGCTGCCCTCGCCGAGGCAGCGGGCCTGGCGGTGAAGATCGGCACGATGCCCGAACTGGGCGTGGCGACGCTGGCGGCGGTGCACCTGGCGGCCGCGCTCCCGCATGCGACGGTCGCGGCGGATCTGGTCGGCCCGCTGCTGGTGCGCGAGGAACCACTCGCGCCGTCGGCCTTCGCCTCCGCATCCGGGGGATGGGTGAAGGTGCCGACGGCGGCGGGGCTGGGGCACGAGCTGGGGTAGGGCCTGGCGCTCAGAGCTCCGAACAAAGTGGGCGCCCGGCGCGCGGCGTCTGGCACGCCCGCTCGCCGCGTTATCGAAAGGCCCACGTAGCTCCGCTACGAGAGCCTTCCGACGCCTTGCGATCGCACGCACCAGACGCCGCACGCTGATCGGACTCCCATTTCGTTCGGAGCTCTTAGAGCCGCACGCGGAAGACGGTGCGCGGGCGCCCGACGGCGGACTCCTCCCGCTCACTGCCTATGGGTACGGCCAGGCCCGCTCGTTCGAGGCGTTTCAGGATGCGGCGGGCGGTGCGCTGCTGCACGGCCAGGTGATCGGCGACGGCCTGCGCCGTCACCCCCTCACCGGGACGGGCGTCGACCAGCTCGCGCAGCCGGCTCAGCGTCCGCACGTTCAGCCCCACCCGCCGGGCCAGCAGCGCAAGGCCCTCCGGGCTGGAAGGCGCCGGGACCTCCTGGCCGGCGCCGCCCGCGCTCGCGTCGATGACGATGTCGACGTCGTCCGGCATCGACACCACACCGGCGACCGGGCCGAGCGAACTCGCCCGGTTCACCGCCCGCCGCGCCAAGGACTCCGCCTCCGCCGCGGTACGCCCGAGCCCGAAGCCGACATGGGCGAACGCGTGCCGGGCCGCCAGGGTGTCCAGCAGCGGCAGCCGGGTGAAATGCTCGCTGGTCGTCTCCAGTACTCCCCGAGTGGTGACCACCAGCCGCCGCCCGTCGGGGAGATGGGCCAGGGCGCCACCGAGCACAGCGAGGTCTGCCGCCAGATCGTCGTCCGCCGCCGGCAGATCCACGATGCCCAGCGCCACCTGCGCGTCCCCGCTGTGCGCGGCCGCCGTCGACAGCACCAGCGCCCGCAGCGTGTCCCGGATGGAGTGCCGCGACGGGGCCAGGCGCACCGCGTGCATCTCGGTCTCCAGCACGTTGAAGGCCGAGCCCAGGCAGGTGATGGCCACCCGCGTGTGCTTTTTGTCCCGGGCGGCCAGGTGGAAGTCCACCAGGTCCTGGCCGGTCAGACCGGGTCGGTAGGGCAGCACATGCACGTGCTCGGTGGGCAGCTTCGCCTCTGTCAGCGTCTCCAGCACCTCCGTCCGTTGCAGCGTGTCGATCGAGATGCGGGACACGTCGTGCCCCAACCGCAGCAGTTCCACGAGGGCCCGCAGCAACGTGGCCCCGCTGTAGGGCACGTACATCGCTGGCCGGTCCAGCAGCTTCTCCGCCGCGGCGAGGGTGTGCGGCACCACGCCGGTGAACAGCAGGGCATCCGTACCGGAGCGGGCCCTGCGGACGACGTCCAGGGCATCGTCCTCATGCCCGTACGGCCAGGGCACCAGTCTCGTGGTGCCGGAACTGCCCTCGGCGGCCAGCACCTTCTGCACCAGGTCCGCAGGACCGATCACGCCGACTGTGAGCACGTTCACCCCTTGATACCCGACATCACGACGCCCTCCTGTACATACCGCTGCCCGACCAGGTACGCGAGGAAGATCGGCACGAGCGCGACGACGGAACCGGCGAGGACCTCGTTGAGCGGCACGTTCTGCTGGTTCAGCGAGGCGATGCCGGTGGTCAGGGTACGCATCTGCGTGCTCTGTCCGATGACCAGGGGCCAGAGGAAGTCGTTCCAGTGCCACAGGAAGACGAAGACGCCGAGGGTGGCGAGGATGGGCTTGGTGAGGGGCAGCACGATGGAGACGTACACCCGCCACTCCGAACAGCCGTCGAGCCGGGCCGCCTCGAAGAGCTCGTCCGGCAGCGCCTGGATGAACTGCCGCATCAGGAACACCGCTTGGGCGTTGGCGAGCGTCGGGACGATCAGGCCCCAGTACGTGTCCACGCCGTTGGTCTCGGCGATCAGGATGAAGGTGGGCACCAGCGTGACGTGGTAGGGCACCATCACCATCGAGATGAAGGACCAGAAGATGGGCTCTTTGCCCGGGAAGCGCTTCTTGGCGAAGGCGTAGCCGGCCATCGAGGAGAGCAGCAGCACCATGACCACGGAGACGATCGCGTACATGGCCGTGTTCGCGGTCCAGCGCAGCACGTCCTGCGCGCCGAGGATCTCCGAGTAAGCGCCCCCGCCGAGGTGCCAGGGTGCGAGGCTTTCCGGGAAGCGGATCGCCTCGGCGGGCTTGAGGGAGAGGATGACCAGCGCGTAGAAGGGGAAGAGGGCGACCAGGGATGTGACGGCGAGCACCAGGCCGCGAGCGGTCTTGCGCAGCCGTCGGGCGCGTACGGCCCGTCGCCTTCTGCCGGCGTCGGCCAGCGCGCGGGCGGCCGGGTCGGCTGTTCGGGGGCGGGATGCGGTGATCAGGGTCATTTCTCCCTCCCCAGGAGCAGTCGCTGGATGAGCGCCACGACGAGGGTCATGACGAACAGGGCGAGGCCGATGGCACCGGAGTAGCCGAGGTCGAAGTACTTGAAGCCCTGTTCGTACAGGTCGAATACGAGGGTGTAGCTGGCATGCGCCGGGCCGCCGCTGGTCATGACATAGACGGCGTCGAAGGCCTGGAACGACATGGTCGTCTCGATGACGGCCAGGAAGAACAGCGCGGGCCGCAGCTGCGGGAAGACGATGTGGCGAAAGCGCTGCCAGGCGCCGGCGCCGTCGACGGTGGCGGCCTCTTCCAGTTCGCGCGGTACGTTCTGCAGCGCGGCCAGCAGGATGAGCATGCCGTAGCCGAAGCGGGACCACACGCCGACCAGCGCCAGTGCCGGGATGACCAGCGTGGAGTCCTCCAACCAGGGCGTGTGGCCAAGACCCACCCAGCCGAGGATGGTGGACCACGGGCCGCCGGCGGAGAACACCCAGCGGAAGATGGCCCCGGCCAGCACCAGGCTGGTGATCACCGGCAGGAAGAACACCGAGCGGAAGAACCGTACGCCGAAGAAGGCGCGGCGGGTCAGCAGTGCCATGCCGAGGGCGGTGGCGACCGTGACCGGCACCGCGAACAGGGCGTAGAGCAGCGTGACTTTCAGCGCCGACCAGAACACCGGGTCATCGAAGAGGCGCTGGAAGTTGCCAAGACCCTTCCACTGGGCCGTACCGCCGATGCTGTAGTCGAAGAAGCCGAGCAGGGCGCCCGCCACCGCGGGGCCGAAGCGGAAGACCAGGAAGAGCGCGAAGCACGGCAGCACGAACAGCGCGCCCGCCACCGCCTCACGCCTGACCAGCGGCGAGCGGCGGCGCTCGGACGGGGCGGGTCCGCGCTTGCGGACGGTCAGTTGGGTGGCCACCCGGTTCCTCCTTGCTCGGTATGTCGCACGGGAAGCGGCGGGCCCGGCCCGCGCCGTCAGGACGCGGACCGAGCCAACGGCGGGTCTGCCGGGGTCAGCCCGTGATCCCCTTGGCGGCCTTCTCCGCGTCCCCGAGGGCCTGTTTCGCAGACTTCTTGCCGATGAGCGCGGCCTGGATCTCAGGAGCCAGTACGCCCATCACGTCGCGCGCCTTCTCGTAGAGCGGGCCCACGTCGACCTGGTCGAGCGTCTTCTCCATCGCGCTGGACACCGGGTCACCGGCGTAGAGGTCGTCCCCGGTGAGCGGGGAGAAGAAGCCGGACTTCTGATCGTAGGCGTCCATCCGCTTCTTCGACGTGACGAAGTTGATCCACTTCGCCGCCGCGTCCTTGTTCCCGGCCTTCTTGAACATCGACAGCCCGCCGACGGTGCCGTAGCCCACCTGCTTGGTGTCCTTGAGCTGGCCGACGACCTGGACGTTGTCCTTGCCCCAGAACTTCTCCACATCGGTGGGCAGGTGCTGCCAGCTGCAGGCCACCTTGTTCTGCGCGATGCGGGTCTGCTCGATGTTGGGGCTGGTCTTGGTGAGCGGCGCCCTCTCGATGTAGCCGCCGTCGACGAGCTTCTTCAGGAAGTTGAGCGCCTTGACGCCCGCCGGGCTGTTGAAGGCGACGGACTTGCCGTCCTTGCTGAAGACATCACCGCCGGCCTCCCAGAGCAGCGGATAGTAGGTGACGTTCAGGGTGGCGGTGGTGTCGCCGTTGTACGTGGTGATGTCGTAGCCCTTGGCCTTGAACTTCGGGGCCATGGCGAGCAGGTCGTTCCAGCTGGTGGGGTAGGTCTTCTGGCCCACCGCGTCGAAGATCTTCTTGTTGCAGATCAGCGGCTCGGTACTCATCAGCAGCGGAACGCCCATGAGCTTGCCGTCGACGGTGGCCGCCTGCAGGGCGGAGGGCCGGTAGGCCTTCTGTGCCGCGGCGTCGATGTAGTCGTCGTACGGCTCGATGGTGGGCGCGTACTTGGGGAGCTGGTCAGGGATCAGGTAAGCGACGTCGGGGCCCTTGCCGCCGGCCAGTGCGGTGGTGAGGGCCTCATCGCGATTGGCCCAGGGGAGGACCTCCACCTTGACGTCGATCTTGGGGTTCTGCTTCTCGAACTCCTTGACCGCCTCGTCCCAGTACGCGCGGTGCTGCTTCTCGTCCGCGATCACCGGATAGGTCCACATGGTCACCGTGGACCGGCCGTTGCCTGAGCCCCCGCAGCCGGCCAGCAGTGCACTGGCAGCCACCAACGCAGCCGCGGCTATCACCCTTCTGTGTCTCATCTGCGCTTCCCTCGTCCTCTCGTGCTATGGCCCCGAGACGCCCCGACTGCTGAGGTAGCTGCCTTCCGGCTCGTTATGAGCACAGTCTTCTGCCACATCAACTATTACGGCCTAGACCTTAATTGAGCAGGAGTCTGCGCTTGTCATGGATAGCTGTCAATACCCGTGAACGGCCTCGTGTGATTCCTTAATTTCCCGCTCAGTTCCATCCAGTTCCGAAACTCCTCGGCAGGTGTGAGGGCGATCGGCGGGGCATCGAATGTGAGCGGTGCGGCTCGTACGGCGCTCACTGACGGTGACTGCGGACGAGCTTGACCGCACCGCGGCGGACCGGTCGGCCGGGAGCGCATGAACTCCAGCGGCAGCCACCGCATCGATCTTCTTGCGGGTGCGCTCCCACGGCGGCCAGGACATCGAACCCGCGTCGGTGGAAGGGCACATCACCTCGCGGCGCCGTGACCCGGTCGCATGCCGTCAGGCCTGGCGACCTGCGGCGCGGTCGGGCGCCGGCACCACAGCCGCTCAACGGGCCGTCGCGGACCCACTCGTACGCAACCTGGGCCCCGCGGGGCGCACTCTGACCCAGTCGGGCCCGCACCTCTCACCGGCCGACCGTCACCTGACGGGACGCCATCTTTTGCTTGTCGCCCGCCATTCGTTGGTTGCGTAAAGCGACGGCACTCCTCTAGTTTCGCTACGACTTCGTGCTACTGAGGGGAAGCGGACCGGCATGGGTATAGATCCGGCGTCCTACGTCGTCTTTGTCCTGGCGGTTCTGGTCATCTGTATAACCCCCGGGCCAGACATGATCTACATCCTGACCCATGGCATCAGTCAGGGCACCAGGGCCGGTCTGCTGGCCGCGCTCGGCATGTCCGCCGGCATGGCCTGTCACACCCTGGCGGTGGCCCTGGGTCTGGCCGCGCTCATCGGCTCCTCGCATCTCGCCTTCGAGGTGCTGCGCTACGCGGGCGCCGCCTACCTGCTCTACATGGCCTGGCAGGCGCTGCGCGACACCTCCGAGACCCGCCTCACCGACGGCCAGGAGACGGTATCGCCGGCCACCGTCTTCCGCAGGGCCACCATCACCAACCTGCTCAATCCCAAGATCGTACTGTTCTATCTGGCCTTCCTTCCGCAGTTCGTCACGGCCTCGGCCGGCCACGCCGGTCTGCAACTGCTCATCCTGGGACTGACGTTCACCGTGCTCGGGCTGCTCATCGACTCCCTGATCGCCCTGCTGTCCGGCCAGATCGGCGAACGGCTGCGCAAGCGCCCCCGTTCCGGGTCCTGGCTGAACCGGCTGGCCGGAGTGGTCTTCCTCGGACTCGCGGCGAAGCTCGCCCTGGCGTGACGCGCCGCTTGCCTGCTCCCTAGCACCCGACACCGTCATTTCGGGCGTCGTGGGCCAGGAAGCGCACCCACCTCCAGATCGCCTCTGCGGGTCCCCGAAGGAGCGACCTATGTGCACCGACCAGGCGGCCGCCCCTGGCATCAGATCGGCGTCCACCTCACACCCCGACATCTGCCACCGCGGCGACGTCGTCTACCGGCAGGCACTCGCCCGTGGCACCGTCCCGGCCGCGGGCGCCCCCGAGTGCCTGCTCGCCCTGCGGCTGCTGCGTCCTTTGCCGGACGGCCCGGAGACGCTGGTCCCGGTGCCGCCGGACATTGCGGCGGCCCTGCTCACCCGTCCGATAGAGCAGACCATCCGGCACCAGGAGGGTGCCCTGCGCTCCCTGCGGTCCGCGCTCACCCGCGCGGAGTCGGCGTACCGGCAGATCGGCGACGACCGGGCGATCGGCCTCATCGTCGGTGAGGACGCGGTGAGTATCGCGCTCGGCAAGGCGGCGCTGTCGTGCCGCGTCGATGTCGCGACCGCGCAGCCCGGCGCCGGCCAGCCGGAGGACGTGCTCGCCGAGGCGTTGCCGCACCATCTGGACCTGTGCGACCGCGGCGTGCGCAACCGGCTGCTGTACCAGCACACGGTGCGCTCGCACAGTCCGACGCTGGCCTATATCGACAAGATCTCAGCGGCCGGTTCCGAAATACGCACGGTGGCCGAGGTCTTCGACCGGCTGGTCGTCTTCGACGGCAAGGTCGCCTTCGTCTTCACCGAGCGCGGCGGGCAGACGGCGGCGCTGTCGGTGCGGCAGCCGGACCTGGTCCGGCATCTTGCGCGCGTGTTCGACTGTGCCTGGGACCGGGCCGAGCCCATCGCCCCGGAGATGAACCAGTGGCGTCCGCCGCTGTTCGGCGCCCAGACACAGGCGACGATCCTACGACTCATGGTGGAGGGGCATACGGACAAGGCCATCGCGAGCCGCCTGGGGTTGAGCACCCGCACCGTGGCCGCACATATCAAACGGGCCGCCGATCGTCTGCACAGCAGCAGCCGGGCACAGCTGGGCTATCTGCTCGGCCAGTCGGGACTGCTCCACTCCCAGGACGCACATGCCCAGCCCGGGCATGCCTGACCTTGTATTCCTGAGATAATCCTGCATTTTGACGGAACTGGCGAGAATATTGTCGTATTACAACGATTTAAGCTTGATTTTCCTGTACGTCATGCCTTCATGTTCTCGCATTGCAGCATCACGATCCCGGAGCTCACTCCCACCACACCGGCCTCATGGTCAGCATGGTCGAGGGTCCGCAGGGGCTTGCAGGCGGGTGACTTCACAGCGTCCTTGGGAGTGTCATGGGATTATCGTTGGCCGGGCTGAAGCACCAGAAAATCGGCGTCTGCCTGTCAGGCGGGCTCTCCTCGCTGGCGGTGGCGTCCTGGCTGCATGACCACGGTTACGACGTCGAAGGCTTCGTACTCGACATAGGTCAGAGCGACCGTAAGGACTTCGACGAGTTCACCGCCTCCGTACGCGCCGCGGGCATCCCGCTGCGTGTCGCGGACGCCCGGCCCGCGATGGCCCGCGCCGCCCTCGACGTGGTCGCCTTCCAGGCGCACTACGACGGCGGCTACTGGAACACCACCGGTCTGTCCCGGTGGGTCATCGTGGAAAACGTGACCCCGCTGCTGCGGGAGGCCGGCTGCACGGTGCTGGCGCACGGCTGTGTGGGCGGCGGCAACGACCAGCGCCGCTTCGAGCGCTACTCCGCACAGTACGCACCGGACCTCACGGTCTTCGCTCCGTGGCGCGATGAGGAGGTCCGCGACGCCATGGTGGACCGGGAGGCGATGGCGCGTCAGGTCGCCTCCGCGGGCCTGGTCTGTATGGCCGGTAACACCGCGGAGCACTCCATCGACAGCAATCTCGCGGGCGCCTCCCACGAGGACGCGGACCTGGAGGACCTGAGCAGCACGGCGCTGCGCGTCGGGTGGCTGATGGGCCTGACCCCGGACCACGCACCGGACGGGATCGAGTCGGTCACCGTCGGCATCGAGCACGGCCGCCCGGTGACCCTCGACGGCGACCGGCTGCCGCCCGAACAGCTGATGCAGTTGGCGAACACCGTCGCGGGGCGCAACGGCCTGGGCCTCACCGACGTGGTGGAGCACCGTGTGAACGGCACCAAGTGCCGCGGTGTGTATGAGGCACCGGGCATGGAGTTGTTCTCGCACGCGGTGCGCATGGCGTACGAGACGGTCACCGACCGGGCAGCCGCGGACACCGCCCGGTTCCTCTCCCGCCAACTCGCGGTCAGCGTCTACGAGGGCGCCGGGCACGGGATGACCGCCCGGGCCGCCAGGGCAGGACTTGAGGAGATCCTGGTATCGGCCACCACCGAGGTGCGGCTCGACCTGTACAAGGGCCGTGTGATCGGCCGGGCGTTGCTGAAGGCCGACGACAGCGCGGGCGTCGTCCACCAACGGCGGTTCACGGGCGGCGGCCACAACTGGGACTCGGCACCCTTCTCCGTAACACCGTCCACCGCAGAGCGCCGACCCTGAAGAAAGCCTTCGTGCTTTTCTTCCCACCGTCCACGAAGGGTGAAGAATGCGTTACCGGAATTTTGGCCGTCTCGGCTGGAACGTCTCGGAGATCGGCTACGGCATGTGGGGGGTCGGCGCGGGACCCGGCGGCTGGCAGGGCGCGGACGACGAGACGAGTCTCGAAGCCCTGCAGCTCTCCGTCGACCTCGGCTGCAACGTCTTCGACACGGCCTGGGTCTACGGCCGGGGTCACAGCGAGGTTCTGCTGGGCAAGCTGCTGAAGGAGAATCCGGACGCCGACCTGAAGCTGTTCACCAAGATTCCGCCCAAGGACCGGAACTGGCCCTCCACCCGCGCCTCCAAGCTGGCGGATGTCTTCCCGCACGACCATGTCATGGAGTACACGGAAGAGAGCCTGAAGAACCTCGATGTGCCCCGTATCGACCTCATGCAGTTCCATGTGTGGGAGGACGCCTGGGCCGAGGACGAGCAGTGGCTGTCCACCATGGCCGAGCTGAAGTCGTCCGGTCTGGTCGGCGGCATCGGCATCAGCATCAACCGGTGGGAGCCGTGGAACGCCATCGCGGCCCTGAAGACCGGGCTCATCGACAGCGTCCAGGTCATCTACAACGTCTTCGACCAGGCACCTGAGGACGAGCTGTTCCCGCTCTGCCGCGAGCTCGACATCGCGGTCATCGCGCGTGTGCCGTTCGACGAGGGTTCGCTGACGGGGACGCTGACGAAGGACACCACCTGGCCCGAGGGCGACTGGCGGGCCACGTACTTCGTGCCGGAGAACCTGCACGCCAGCGTGGAGCGCGCGGACGCCCTCAAGGAGGTCGTCCCGGACGGCATGACGCTGCCCGAGCTCGCCCTGCGCTTCATCCTGCACAACGATGACGTGCACACCGTCATCCCCGGGATGCGCCGCCCGGCGCACGTCCGCGCCAACATCGCCACCAGCGACGCACCGGAACTGCCCGCCGAGCTGTTGGCCACGCTGCGCACGCACCGCTGGGACCGCACGCCGACCGAGTGGTCGCAGTGAGTGCTTCGGGCGCACCGCGGCTGCTGGTCCTGTGGAGCGCGCCGCGGTCCAGGTCCACCGTCTTCTTCCGGATGATGGCGCAGCGCGGTGACTTCCGCATGTTCCACGAGCCGTTCTCCGACCTGGCCGCGGGCCAGTCGTACGCGGTCGACGGGACACAGCTCACCACCGCCGAGCAGGTCTTCTCGGCGTTTGTGGACCTCTCGGAGCAGACGCCGGTGTTCTTCAAGGACACCACCGAATACCCGCATGTGGACCTCTTCGGCGAGCTGCCGCTCGCCGAGAAGGCGACCCACACCTTCATCATCCGTGAGCCACGGAGCGTCATCGAGTCGCATTACGCGATGAATTCCGATGTGTCGCTTCCGGAGATCGGTTACGAGTACCTGTACCAGATCTTCGAACGGGTGCGGCAGACCACCGGCCGCACCCCGGCGGTGATCGATGCCGACACCCTCGTCGAGCGCCCGGCCGAGACCGTCCGGGCCTACTGCGACGCCGTCGGCATCGGCTACGACGAAGCGGCACTGTCCTGGGCACCCGGTGAACGCTCCGAGTGGGCCCGCACCAGCCGCTGGCACCAGGACGTCGCCCAGAGCTCCGGGTTCAAGCAGAGCGAGAAGCACTACGAAGTCACCGTCGAGTCCAGCCCGGTGCTCGCCGGCTACTACCGCCACCATCTGCCGTTCTACGAGAAGTTGCAGGCCAGCGCGCTGACCGCGCCCACGGCCGGCTGAGCCTCGGGGCCACACTCGCCCCGCACCCACCGCACAGCGCACGTCCTCTGCCCGCGCAAGGAAGCCGCCCTACCCACGCGGAAGCCGCCAAGCAGCACGAGAAACGGGGTCACCATGTCGTCTCGCACGCCCGCAACCCGGTCGCTGCCCGACGTCAACGGCACGCGCGTACCGTATCCGCAGGCCGCAACCACGCTCGACCTGATCGAGGAGCAGGCCCGCGCCCGCCCGGACGCCGTGGCGCTGGTCTACGACGACGCGGCCTTGACCTATGGGGAGCTGGACAGCAAGGCCAACGCACTGGCTGTCCGGCTGGTGGAGCACGGGGCCCGTCGGGAGACCCTGTTGCCTCTGCTGGTGAACGACGGAATGGAGCTGCCGCTGAGCATGGTCGCGGCGATGAAAGCGGGCATCCCCTTCATCCCGTTCGACCCCGGCTGGCCCGCTGAGCGGATCGGCGCGCTGCTGAAGGATCTCGGCACGGACCTCGCCGTCGGCTCGCCTCGCACCCCTGAGGCGGCCCGCGGCACCGCCCGCACTCTGATCGTCGACCACCGGACACTGCCGAAGGACACCGCACCGCCTACAGACCGTCCCGTCCGCTCCGATCTCATATACGGCTTCTTCACCTCGGGCACCACTGGCCTGCCCAAGTGCACCCTGAACGTGCATCACGGTCTGTTGAACCGGTTCCTGTTCATGACGCGGAAATTCGGCCCGGGACATGTCTCGCTACAGAACAGCCGCTCGGTTTTCGACTCCTCCCTGTGGCAGCTGCTGTGGCCGCTGACCATGGGCGGCAGCGTTGTCATGCCGCGCCGCGACGGGCTGCTGGACCTGGAGAGCACTGCGCTGCAGATCGGCCGCCACGGGGTGACGATCACCGACTTCGTGCCGTCGATCTTCACGGTGCTCGTCGACCTGCTCGCCGCCGAACCGCGGCTGGTCGACGCGGTGCGCTCGCTGCGGCATGTCCTGCTGGGCGGTGAGGCGATCAACGTGGCCGCGGTCCGTCGGTTCCACGAGCTGCTGCCGGAGGTGGCCGTCACCAACACCTACGGGCCCACGGAGGCGTCGATCGGCAGCGTCTTCCACACCGTGGCCGAGGCTGACGGGGCCGAGTTACCCTTGGGCCGGCCCATCGACAACACCTCCGCGGTGGTCGTGGACGATGCGCTTGGGCGCCTGGGCAGCGGCGAGACCGGCGAAGTCCTCATCGGCGGCGACTGCCTGGGCCTGGGCTACCTGAACGACACGGGGCGCACCGTCGATGCCTTCGTACCCAACCCCTTCCCCGACGTCCCCGGCGACCGCCTCTACCGCACCGGCGACCTCGGGCAGTACCGCGCCGACGGCTGCCTGTACTTCGTGGGCCGCCGCGACGACCAGGTGAAGGTGCGCGGGGTGCGGATCGAGCCGGCGGAGGTCGAGCGGGCGCTGCTGGCACTGCCCGGTGTGCAGGACGTCAAGGTGGTCGTGCAGGGCGCGGCCGACCGGACGATGCTGGTGGCCGTGGTCGTCGCCGAGGACGGTTTCGACCCGTCCGACGCGCGGGCGCGGGCCCGTCAGCTGCTGCCGGCCGAGCAGGTGCCCGACCGGTTCCTCCAGGTCGCCAGCATGCCCCTGTCGCCGAACGGGAAGGCCGACCGCCAGGCCCTCGCCCGGCTCCTTGACACTCCCACGGCACCGGCCGGGGACGCGCCGGAAGCGTCCGGCGAGCGTGCGGATCTCGAAGCGGCCGTGCGCGCCCTGTGGACCGATCTGCTCGGCACCGGCGAACTCCGCCCCGAGGACACCTTCCTCGACGTCGGCGGTACCTCCCTCACCGCCCAGAGCCTGGCGTTGCGGCTGCGCGAGATGTCCGGGCTGCCGGTGAGCGTGCACGAGGTGATGACGGCCCAGACCATCCGCGACCAGGCCCGCCTGATCGCCCAGGGCGGGACGGCGCAGGACGACACGGCCGTCCACCAGGAGATGCTTGCCGACACCGTGCTGCCCTGGGCCGGCCAGGAGCTGGCGGCACCCGCGCCGCAACCCAGTGCCCCGCCCCGGCACGTCTTCCTCACCGGCGGCACCGGCTTCATCGGCATCCACCTTCTCGATGAGCTCCTGCGATCGACGGACGCCACCGTGCACTGCCTGGTCAACGCCGCCGACGACACTGCGGCCCGGGCCCGTCTTGACGCCCGCGCCCGTCACTACGCGCTGTCTGCTGGCAGCGCTCACGAGCGCGTCCGGGTGGTGCGCGGCGACCTGGCGGCCGAGCGGTTCGGACTGCCGGAGCCGGCCTTCCATGCGCTCGCCGACAGCATCGACACCATCGTGCATGCCGGCGCCGAGGTGAACCTCGTCTACCCGTACCGGCGGCTGCGTCCGGTGAACGTGCTCGGTACCCGCGAGGTGATCCGGCTGGCCCGCAGCGGCACCGGACAGCCCCGGCCGGTGCACCACCTGTCCACGCTCGGCTTCCTCCCGCATCACGGCAGTGCGCCGGACGAGAGCACCTTCCCGCCGGTGGAGGCCGTGCCACCGGGTGGCTACGGCCGGACCAAGTGGGTCGCCGAGGCGATGATGCTGGCCGCCCGCTGGGACCACGGCGTGCCGGTGAGCCTGTACCGCATGGGCGAGGTGATGCCGCACACCCGCACCGGAGTCTTCAGCCACGGCGGCTCCCTGGCCGAGTACATCCTCGATGCGTGTGTCGAGCTGGGGGTCGCCTTCCCCACCGGCGCGCAGAGCGACTTCACGCCGGTCGACAACGTGAGCCGCTTCATCGTCGCGGCGGTACGGGAGGGCTGTCTGGGCGAGACCTTCCATGTGGTGCAGCGCGAGCCGACGTGCCTCGACGACCTCGTGGACCGTTTCCGTACGGAGTTCGATCTCGGCCGGGTGGACTACGCGGAGTTCCGGGCGCGTGTCGCGGGTCGCAACTCCGCTCAGATGCGTCGCCTGGCCGCGATCCTTCCGGAGCCAGGCGCCGGAGGTCCGCAGGACCTGCGTGACTTGTTCCGCGCCGTTCCCGCACCGGATTTCAGCCGTAACTGCCATAAACTCATCTATTCCCTAGGGGTCGAGTGGCTGCCGGTGGGAGCAGAGGTGTTCGCCCGGTATGCGGCGTCCCGGGGCGTCGTGTAAGCGGCGTGATGCGGTGTCTGTGCAGGGAACCGGAAGCCTCCGTACGGCAGCGGCGACACGTCCACGCAGCCTTGCGCACACGTTTGACAGCCACGGGGTAACCCGTGACGCCCTCGATGCCAGCCGGGTGTCGAGGGCGTCACGGTCATCTCCGGGACGCTGTGCCGTCGAGCGCGGGATCGACCGACCTTTCGACCGACCTTCAGGCCACTCGTGACCAGCGGAACCCGCCGCCATGCTCCGGTAGCATGTTCGAACTCGTGGCGATCGCCCTCATCGCCCGACCTTCACCGGAAAATCATGCTATCCGGCGCGAAGGGTTGCCCATGTAGTCAACATCTAACAAATCGACCAAATAATTGATATCGATAGCATCGCGGGTGTTTTCGCGAATAAACGGCAGAATCACGTTCGCCGCATGGCGTCAACCACGGGCGATGCTGTGGGCCACGGCGGGTGTGGCGACCCTCGGATTCCTCACCACGCTGGAGATCGTCGCGCGTCGCTACGGCCTACCGGGGCCGATCGCCAGCCAGGCGCGCGAGGTGATATTCGCCCCACATTCGGGGCCGCTGTTGTACGCCGGCATGGCGTTGATGATGGTGGTGCTCACCTGGCGGCAACGGTTCATCGCGGCTGGTGCCGCGATCGGCATCGACATCGTCTTCTGGCTGGTCCGGTGGGCGGTCGACGCCGAGATGAACTTCGGCAATGGCGCGTTGTGGGTGATTTTGGCCTATGCGGTGATCGCTGTCACGCGCCGCACCGGCCACGAACGTGCCCTGTTGCTGAAGGGTGTCGGGCTGGGCCTGCTGCTGGTGGCCGGCCACAAGACCGGCGATACCTGGCTGCTCATCACGTCGAAGACCCGTCCGATGGTGCTCGACCAGTACGTGGCAACCGCCGATCAGGCGTTGGGCAACCCGTCGTGGCTGGTAGGCCGGATCGTCACGGCCACCGGCCCGATCGGCGCCCATGTTCTCTCCTTCGTCTATGGCCAGCTCCCGCTGGCGGCGGCCATCGTCGCGCTCTACCAACTGCGTAACGTGGCGGTCGAGCGCCGCTTCCCGGGTCATCACCTGGTGCGCACCTTTCTGGTCATCGGGCTGCTCGGGCCGGGCATCTACATGATCTTCCCGGTGGTCGGACCGGTCTTCGCCTACGGCGTCGACGGCGGACACTGGGCGGTTGCCAATCTGTGGCCGGCCACGCCGCCGCCGATCAGTGCTCCGCACCAGATCCCGTTCGACCAGATCACGCCTCGCAACTGCATGCCCAGCCTGCACACCGCGTGGGCCACCACGCTCTTCATCCATTCCCGCAAGGGCCCACGGATTCTGCGGTTCGCGGGCACGTTCTGGCTGATTGCCACGCTCAGCGCGACGCTGGGATTCGGCTACCACTACGGCGCGGACGTCATCGCCGGTGTGGTGTTCGCGGTCACGGTCGAGGCGGCGATGCGCTCGCTCGCCCGTGGCTGGGACCGGTCAGGAATTCGGTTGGTCAGCTACGGTGCGACGGTTTTCGCTGTGCTCTTGGTGTCGTATCGCTATCTGCCGATGAAGATGGCTGGACATCCGTGGGTGTTCGGACCACTTCTTGTGCTGGCGATGATCTCAGTGGTGCACGGCTATGTGCGGACCACCAGGCTCTGGGATCCGAAGGCCGCACCAACGCAGCAACCGGAACCGCAACCGGCGTAACCGCAGCCCGCGCTACCGTCGCCGTGCGGTACGCGCGGGGCGGCGGCTACCGATGCCGAGAGGGAAACAGGTAGGGGCCCGCCGACCTCTTCGCCGAAGGTGCGGTACGGCGTACCGATCGACGGTATCCCCGATCGGTATAGGTACGGAACCTCTACGCAAAGGGTTGACGGTGGTCGATACTCCCTTTAAGTTGCACCTCCGATGCCCAGTATCTCGAAGGATGTTCGTGATTTCGAACGATCTATGGGCTCGCGCAGCGAGCTGGCGCGGCGGGGTGTGCTGGAGGTCAGTAGACGGGGACGTTACGGCTCGTATCGGTTGACGAAGGGCGCCGCTACCGAGCTGTGGAACCATGAGTGCCGCCCTCAGCCGTAGACACAGCTGAGGGCGGCCATGACGGGCCTGACCCACGGGTTGCCGCAATGGATGCGTCGAGACCCGCGTCCGCCGCACCCAGCCGGCTGGCTGCCTGCCCCGTGCACCGCGGTTCGCAGGTCAGGCGTCGCCGGTCCGCTCTTTGAGTAGGGCCATGTTCTGGATCGCCGCGAGGGCATACTGCGCGGTGTCGTTGGTGGAGATGTAGGCAACCTCGTCGACCGATGAGAGGACCTGCGGTGAGGTCACCGAAGCCGTCCGCCAGACCGGCTGGCGTTGCATGGGGTTGGTGTTGAGCTGGTCTCCCACGTCGTGTTGGAACGCTCGCCAGGCGCGTTCGGCGAGGTCAGGGTCGTTGGTGCGGGCGGCGGCGTAGGCGGCGAGGCGACTGTGTGCCTGGACGAGTGAGATGCCGGTCAGGGCCTGGCCGAGTTCGGCCTCTTGAACCTGCGGTGTGGCGAGGTACAGCTGGCAGTACCGCACCCACGCCGCCTCGAACGCCGCCCCGGCCTCGGTGCCGGCGGTGAGTGTGATGAGTTCCGAGCAGATCTCGGCCAGCCCGAAGACCGCAGAGAGGTGGGACACACCGACCCGGTCGCCGACGGGCACCAGGTGTCCGGTGTCGAGATCCAGCAGGGTTCCCGCCGTGAAGAATCCGTGTCGCATCGCTCCGATGTCCGTGATGGCGGTCAGCAACTTGTCCCGTGCCGCCACCTGGGCGCCCTCGTCGCCGGTGCGTTCCCACTCGGTCAGCCACGCCGCCGCGAGCGCGCCCCAGTCGGTGCCCAGACCGACCTGGACCCCGCGCGGGTCCGGGGCCTTTTCGCTTATCTTGCGGGTCGGGTCGACCGCCGGCAGCGCCTGCTCGGCGCTGGCGACCTCGCGCAGCAGGTCTCCGGTGCGCTCGTCGGCGGTGAGGTAGTAGTAGAAGCGCCGGTAGACCGCGCTGGAGATGCGCAGCTGCTTACAGCTGCATCCCCAGTGCTGGACGTTGTGGCGGCTGCCAAGACCTTGCCACGGCCCGAGGTGATACACGTCGACCTCGCCGGTGTGGCGGGTCATCGCTTCGGCGAAGCGGAACACGTCTGCCCGACCGGTGCGCAGAAACTGGTACCACAGCCACAGGTCCGGTGAGAGTTCCGAGTTGTCCCAGGCGTAGCCGCCGATGTCGTACCGCCACTGATGCCGGTCCGGGTCGTACGCGTGCATCACGTCGCCGTAGTCCCAGAAGCCGTACCAGCGGCGTTGCTCGCGCTGCCCCGCGTAGAAGTCGAACAGGAAGTCCAGCCGGTCCTCGATAGCGGCGCGCTGCGGCGTCGACCGGTCCACCGGCGACCAGTCGCCGAAAATGCCCGCGGCGTGCAGATGCTGCGGGGAGGCGACCAGCAGGGGCGGGTCGTTCAGGGTCGCGGCGTGCTCGGCCAGCTCGTCGCCGCCGGGTGTGGCCTGGTACGGGCGCAGTACCAGCTCGTGGGTGCGGGCGACGCCGTGCGGATCGCCGAATCCCGGCTCGTAGTCCTCGTACGTGATCTCCAGGCCCTCAAGCTGCTCGGCGTAGCTGTCCTGGCCGAGACCGTCGTGGTAGAAGCGCGTGTCCATCGCCGGCGCGGACGGTGACCAGAGCCAGACGGTGGCGGTGGCGGTATCGGTGGCGGCTGCCCGGATGTCCAGTCGGGTCGGGTGCAGCCGCCAGAAGTCGCGCAGCCCGAACCCGAGCCCACCGCTGACCCCGCCCACGTATCCGTACCCGGCCGACCGTGTCGCGGCGGGAATGGTGACCCAGGAATGGCCGGGTCCGGTGCGCTTGGCGAGGGTGAAACCGTCCGCACTGGACTGATCGAGGGTCCAGTCACTGAACGCGGGGATGAGATGCAGCCGCCGGGACACCGTATCCGGCCATGCCTCGACGGGGCCGCACGGGCGGCCGGCGACCTGGGCCGCCCGGTGCACCGCGCCCGGATCGCGGCGCAGGCCGGTGATTCCGCGAACCGCCTCGGTGAGGAAGCCGGGCCGCCCGTCCGAGTTCGCTGGGCCGGCCAGCCGGACGTGCCGGTCGTGCGGTGCGTCCGGCATGGGCACGTCGGCCTGTAGTCCGAGACCGGCGAGGAAGTCCTTGTTGGTGTCGCCGTCCCACACGAACGTGTGCATCAGGCGGGCCTCGGCGGCACCGGCGTAGAAGTACAGCCGGACGGTGAACGGCAGCCATGTCGGAGCCGCGCCATCGCCGTCGGGCACGTGGCGGCCGGTCAGGCGCAGCACGGCCCGGATCGGTCCGGCCTGCTCGACCGTCAGGGATTCGATCTCTCCGTGCAGTTGTTCACGGGCCACGCTGCCCGCGGTGTCCGGATCAGGCGCTCCCTGCCACAGGCTCACCAGGCGGACGTCCCGCGCGACGTCCCGGCCGTCACAACGGATGGCCTGCACGAGGACCGGGCCGCGCCGCGGCAGCAGCCATGTCGCCACTCCTGTGGACACGACGACGCCCTCGCCGCTCTCCGTGACCTGCACGGTCTCCGGCGCGGTGGCGGGCGTGGCACCGGTGACCATGCGGTAGCCCGCCGCCGGCTCGGACTGCGGAGCCAGCGCGTGGGCCGACCACTTCACCGAACCGTCCGGCCATGTGGCGCTCACCCAGCTCTGGACGGGCACCGGTGTGCCCGTCGCGTCGCCGGTCAGGACCGCGAGCGGGGTGTCGGCCCAGGCGGTGCCGCGCGGCCACGGCATTCCCCAGGTCACCCCGGCGTTACGGGGAACAGTGAGCCAGTGCAGATTCGTCATGCCTTCACCGATCCGATCAGCATGCCCTTGGCAAAGTGTTTCTGCAGGAACGGGTACATCAACAGGATGGGCAGTGTGGCCACGACGACGACCGCGAACTTCAGGCCTTGCTCCGGTGGCACGTTGTTGGGGTCATCGATGCCGAGCGTGGTGTTGATGTCCGGAGAGACGGTCACCTGCCGGACGAACATCTGCAACGTCCACATGCTCGGCTTGGAGAGGTACAGCAGTGGCGACATGAAGTCGTTCCAGATGCCGACGGCGAAGAACAGCGCCATGGCGGCCATGATGGGTTTGGACAGCGGCAGGATGATCCGCCAGAACACACTGAATTCCGTGCATCCGTCGATCATCGCGGCTTCCTGGAGCTCCACCGGCAATTCCTCGATGAAGTTCTTCACGATGATGAGGTAGAACGGGCTGATGGCGGCCGGAAGGATCAGGGCCCAGTAGGTGTCCAGCAGACCCAGGTTGCGCACGGTCAGGTACAGCGGGACCAGTCCGCCGGTGAAGATCATGGTGAAAACGACCAGGCCGAGGATCAGACTGCGGCCCGGCAGGAAACGCTTGGACAGCGGATACGCCATCGTGAAGGTCAGCGCCAGCTGCACGAGTGTGCCGACCGCGGTCACGCCGATCGTCACGAACAGGCTGCGCACGAAGGCGTCGTTGGACTCGAACATGTACCGGTAGGTGCTCGTGACGACATGCTGCGGCCACAGGAAGAACGCCCGGGAGCTGATCTCCGCCTCGCCGGCCAGTGATCCGGCGAAGACGTAGACGAACGGCAGCACCATCGTCGCGGCGACGCCGGTGAGGACGAGCATGTTGATCGCGTCGAAGATCCGGCCGGCCGGGGTGACTTTGCTTACAGCCATGGTGAGGGCCTCCTCAGAACAGCCGGGTGTCGGTCTTGCGCTTGGCCAGCCAGTTGGCGCCGAGCACCAGGATGACGCCGACAACACCCTTGAACAGTCCGATCGCGGTGGAGTAGCTGAATGCTCCCTGGGTGATACCGATGTAGTACACGAAGGTGTCGAACACATCGGCCACCGAGCGGTTGAGCGAGTTGGTCATCAGGTAGATCTGGTCGAAACCGGTGTCCAGCACGTGCCCCATGGTCAGGATCATCATGATGATCACCGTGGAGCGGATGCCGGGCAAGGTCACGTGCCGCGTCTGCTGCCAGCGGTTCGCACCGTCCATCCGCGCCGCCTCGTACAGGCTGGGATCCACGCCGGCCAGCGCGGCCAGGTAGATGATGGAGGCCCAGCCGGTGTCCTTCCACAGCGACTGGAGCACGATCACCGGCCGGAACCAGTGCGGGTCGGCGAGGAAGTCGAACTTGGTGTGGAACACCGCGTTCGCCAGATGTGTGATCGCACCGGTGTCCACCGCGAACAGCAGATAGGTGAGCGACGCCACGATCGTCCAGGACAGGAAGTGCGGGATGTAGATCGCGGTCTGGATCGACCGCTTGACGATCCCGATGCGGACCTCGTTCAGCAGCAGGGCCACGACGATGGGTGCCGGGAAGCCGAAGAATATCTTCAGGGCTGCCAGTATCAGCGTGTTGGTCAGGATCCGAAGGAAATCCGGGCCGTCGAAGAGCTGCTGGAAGTATTTCAGCCCCACCCAGGAACTTCCGTTGATGCCCAGGAAAGGCACGTAGTCCTTGAACGCGATACTGACCCCGTACATCGGGCCGTATTTGAAGACGGCGAAGTAGGCGATCCCCGGTAGGAGCATCACATACAGCCAGCGATACCGGACGAGCAGCACCCGCAGCCCGGTCTTGTGTCCACCCCGCCGGGGCCGGCCCTTCGAGACGGTCAGCGGTTCGCCGACCGTCTTCGGGGCTGCCGTCCCCGGCGGCTGCGGGGTGTTCAGGGCCATCACGACTCCTTCGATGGTGCGGGGTGAGTGGCCCCTGGAGGCTTACTTCTTGTTGGCTTTCGCGTACAGGTCATTCATCTCGGTGGTGATCTTGTCGCCGCCTTGGGAATGCCAGCGCGCAATCTCCTTCTTCAGACCGTTCTCGTCGATCTGGCCCGCGAAGTACTTGACCTCGGCATCGCCGACGATCAGATCCAGTTGCGCACCCTGGCTCACATAGGTCGGTGAGACAAAGGCAGCCCCCGGGTTGTACACCGCGGACTTCAAGTCCTCGGCATGGAAGGCGTTGCGCTTGTCGTCGATGGTCTTCTCCGGCTTGCCCGCAGGCAGCGGCAGATAGATATCGTCGTTAAGCATGCCGAGCTGCCCGAAGACACCGACGTCGTTCTGCAACGTCACGGTGGCCTTGGAGGTGTCGGCGGTGGGCTGTGCGCGGCCGTCGACGACGGTGTAGTTGCGGCCCTTGATGCCGTTGCCGAGCAGGGTCTGGCCCGGTGCGGAGTTCAGCTTGTCCAGGGTCTTGAGGACGTTGTCCAGCTCCGCCTCGGTCGGCACACTCTGCTTGGAGATGGCCAGGAAGCCGGAGTAGCCGTCGGTCGGCAGCGAGTACTGCTTGCCGTCCGGGCCGATCATGTTGCCGACCGCGGTCAGGTAGTCGCCGTAGTTCTTGGGGTACTTCTGCTTGAGGGTCTTCACCATGTTCAGCGTGCGGGAGCTGGTGTCGATCAGGATGCCGCCCTTGCCGTTGGTGAAGGCGTTCTCCCACGGCGTGGCCGAGTCCAGTGTGGCGAAGTCGGGGTTGACCAGCTTCTCGTCGAACATCTTCCGGATGTACCGGGTGCCGTCGAAGAACTCCGGCGTGTCGAAGCCGGGCACCAGCTTCCCGTCGCGCAGGGCCCAGTGGTTCGGTGCCCCGAACCAGGTCTCCATGACGTCATAAGGACTGCTTGAGCCGTATCCGCCGGGCCACTTGGGGAAGATGAGGCCGTAGGTGTCCTTCTTGCCGTCGCCGTCCGGGTCGTCGTTGGTGAACGCCTTGGCGAGGGCGTACAGATCCTCGACCGTCTTGGGTTCCTGGAGGCCGAGCTTGGCCAACCAGTCCTTGCGGATCGATATCGAGACCCGCATCGGCTGCCGTTCCCGGGGGATACCGTACAAGTGGCCGTTGACGGAGGCGTACTGCCGGCTCTGCTTGCTGACCTTGGCCAAGTTAGGGTACTTGTCGATTTTATCGGTCAGGTCCCAGAAGGCCCCCGCCTGCGCGTTCTGGATGAAGGCCGGCGTCTTGCCCTCGACCACCATCACCTCGGGCACCTTGCCGGAAGCCAGGACGACGTTGGTCTTGTCGTTGTAACTGGAGTTGGGCGCCCACGTGATGTTGAGCTTCTTGCCGGTGAGATGCTCTACGGCCTTCTGCATCTCGCCACTCGAAGAAGGCGCCTGGCCCTGGATCACCGGAGCCATCACGTCGATGGTGGCGAGATCGGCCGAGTCGGCCTTGCCGCCGTCCGACGAGGATGAGCAGGCGGCCAACGCCAGTGTGGTGATTGCGGCGATCGTGCCCATGGCTGCCGGGCGGAAGACGGTGCGTCTCACAGCTATCTGTCCTTCGGTTACTGGATACGTAGGGGTTCGGTGGGTAGCGGACGTACCACGTCGGTACGTTCCGGCGTTGCGTCGTCCTGCCGCCGACGCTCGTTCTCCTGGAAGAAGCGCACACACAACCACGTGCTGGTGTGCAACCAAGCGCCGACGCTCACCGCGATCAGAAGGATCGGCTCCGCCATGCTCGTGAACGCGAGCGCGGCGAAGACGAGCAGCAGCAACACCGTCGCGTGCGGGCGCCGCAGTGCGAAGCGCAGCGCCGTCGGCAGGTACCGCCACAGCGGCATGTCATAGTGCGCGTACATGGGACCGACGTAGCTCAGTGCGGCGAGCGCGAAGACGAAAGCCGCTAACGTGACCAACCGCGCCGGACTGGCGCCGGGCGCCAGCGCGGAGAAGAAGGCGTAGTTCGACCAGAGAATCCCGGCGATCACCAGTGCAGGAAGCACCACCACGGTGCCGCGCACGAATTCCTGCCGCCAGGTCCGTGCGAAGTCCCGGATGTGAATCGTTTCACCAAGACCGTGGCGACGGGCCGCGACGCAGGCCGCCACGGTGGCTGGGCCAATGCCCAGTACCCCGGCGCCCAACAGAGTGAAGGCGAGCCACATAACGTTCAGCGCGCAACACCAGGCCACCACGGAGGCTGCGTCGCTCACACGTGTGGTCCAGTGAGTCGATGTCATAGTGATCACGTAGTCTCCTGGCCGGACCCCCAACTGTCAATCAATAGATTGAGAGCGCGCAAGGCCGGTGTGACACCAGGGGCGTGCACCGCGTGATGGCCCGGTTTTCCGCAGCCGCACGCCTTGGTCGCGTGGCATCCCGATCTCGGCAACAGGCCGAGATCGTGGCGGTGTCTCGGAGGCTGCGCTCAGCTTTGCGTGCGGCTGATTCTGCCTGCCATCTCGGCGATGGTGTGGGCTTTGATGTCGGGCTGGGGTTTGTCGGTGAAGCGGGCTACTACGGTGCGGATGTGTTCCTGTGCCGGTTCGGCCAGGCCGTCGTAGACGGTGGCACACACTTTCTGTGCGTGTGTGCGTGGCCAGTCGGGCGGTAGTAGGTCGATGGGGAGCAGTGGGTCCAGTACCGGGAAGCGGCGGTAGGTGTCCATCACCTCGGTGCGGGCACGCACCGCCGCGCCACCCGTGACACCACCAGCCGCGATGCACGGCACCAGCTTGCTCCATCGGTGCACGAACGCCTCGTACTGACCGGCGATGCCCGCAAGATCCCACGCCTTCACCGGATTACGGTCGGCCTCCGTCTCCAGCTCCACATGCTGCACGCGGAACACGCTCGTCGCGCCCAGCGCCAGTGCGGCCAGCTCGCCTCGCGCCTTCGACGTCAGAGGATGCGGTGACACCCACACCGCGTCGTAAAGGGGTGCGTATCCGCGCCACCGCAGCTCGGTGCGCAGTGCTCGTCGTTGCGTGCTCTCCTGTTCCGGAACGGAGAAGGCGATCAGTGTCCACGATCCGTCCCAGGAGTCAGGGTGTGCGGTGAAAGCGGCGATCGAGCCGGCGCGGTTCCACAGCGCGGTAGCGGCGCCCTTCGTCAGCCGATACGAGCTGTACCGCCCCCGTTTGCTGCCCTCCAGCACACCCCGCCGAGCCAGTCTGCTGATCGTCGTACGAGCGGCACCGACTGCCACCTCGAACTCGCCCAGCAACGCCACAATCGCCGCCGACGGCAACCAGGCCCGCGTGCCCATGGTGTAGTCGGCGATCAAAGTAACCGCCAGGCCCTGCGGTGAGTTGCCGGTCTGTCGGCGTGGCAACCGCCCCGATCCTCCGCCGTCGCCTGGGAACATCTCCTCTAGATGGATCGGGCTCACCACGGGCTGCTCCGGCGCGGTCGAATACAAGCGGTGTCCACTGTAACGGCCTGCGAAGTCATTCGATTACCTGGCGGTTAACGCTGGAGTTTATGTGTGCCATCGCCGCGGGGTGCCGAAAACCACATCCATGGGGTGGCATGGCTGAGTTTGCCGTTCGGTTCGGAGCGGCGGAGGAGGCGGGTGAACGGGATCGAGATGCTCAAAACGGCAGATGTACGGCCGGGCCTGGTTCTGCCGCACCGCGGTCGGCTGCCGGTGCGCGCCGACGCCGACGACCGATCAGACCGTGACCAGTGCATCGTGATGGATATCGAGGGTTCTGCGCTGATTTTCTCCGGCGGAGGCTGTCGTGCTGCGGTCAGCGAAGGTAGGCGACCAGCGACAGGTTTTGCTCTCGGATGCCCTGGAGTACCAATCCGGAGAACTGGGTCGCGCCGTACTGCGAGAAGTGGGTGTTGTCGGTGACGCCGTCGACCGAGGAGCGCAGGTAGAGCTCCGCGGCGGCGGACGGGCCCAGGGACTCGACCAGTTCCTTGCTCTTGGCGGTCAGATCGATCAACGGCGCCTTCTGCGCTGTGGCGACCGAGCGCATCTCGACAGGCAGGTCCACTCCGACACCGTTGACGTGCAGCGCCGTGGGCGTGAGTCGGTCGCCGTCGAACAGTCGACGCACCGGAGGTGTCACCAGGACCGGAATGCCGCCCTTCGCGCGGGCCTGTGTGACCATGGCGGTGAGGTTGTTCCGATAGTCGCGGGCGTTGGTCTGCTTGTCGTTGTGGCCGAACTGGATGAAGACCAGATCATGGGCCTTGATCTTCGCCAGCAGCGCCGGGAAGAGCGCCGAGTTGCTCAGGGAGCTGACCGAACTCTCGCCTGAATTTGCATAGTTGGCGATGACCGCGCCGGCACCCACCGAAGCCGTGATCATCTGCCCCCACCCGGCGTACGGAGCGGTCGGTTGGTCGCACGTGGTTGAGTCACCGGCCAGATAGGCGACGAGCGGGCAGGTCGCCGGTGTCACCGATACGGCCGATACCTGTGGGTCGGGTCCCGCGAAGCGAATGCCCAGGCCAGGATTGCCGGTGCCGCCCTCACCGGTCGACTGTCCTTCCGGCTGCCGCACATTGATCGTGAACGAATACTCGGCGACGCTACCGGCCGCTGTCTTCGTCACCGGAAGCATCAGACGCCTGGCCTCGACCCATATCTCGGTCTGACCAGCGGAAATGGCACTACCGATGGAGACGGTCACGTCGTAGTCGCCCGGCGAGACCGCGTAATGACATGTGATCGGTGAGATACCGGAACAGCCGGACGGTAGAGCCCGCGGACCGGCGGCGGCCGCGTTCACAGCACCGGCTGTGGGTGACGCAGTGTCATCCGAGCTGGTCAGGACGTATGGTGCCATGCGTGGAGGTTCCACCAGCTCCCCTGGATACCGAGGACGACGACAACACTTACAGTTCGGCTCGAAGCGCCCCGATCACCACAATTGGGCATCCTGCTCCGGCCTTGCCTTCCAAGATTACGACATGCTGTCGCTCTACGACAGCAAATATGGCGGCATCCAAGGCCTCGGCGGCGATCTCCACTATGCTTTCGGCTTCGGTGTCGGCTATCTGCGTGGCGTCGCTTGGTTTGAGCATTTCGGCAATGTCAAAGCCTGCGACCTCAAATGTGACTTCCCGTTGATAGCGGCTTTTGGTGTTGGTGAATTAAATTACCGTAAGGTAATTTGACTGCGGTGATATACGGCAGTGCGGCATTGCTATATGCCTTGGAGGCGCCTCGAACGTCCGCGGCGAGAAGGTCATCCGCCAAGTCGGACGCCCTCTCGTCATCGCAGGCCTGCAGAATCCCCGCGAGTCCAGATCACGACTCCATACAGGCCCTAGTAGGACTCCGTTACGTCTGCGTCTCGGTCCTGTTTGGGGGAATGTTGAGGGTGTGGACGCACATGAAGTGAACCGTGCTCGGGCGAAGTTAGCGCTGTTCGTGGCCGATGTGTTCGCCTCGGTGCCGCGCAAGGATCAGCGGGTCAAGGGCGACTGCTATCTGCGGGGGCTGATGCTGGACGGGCGGCGCAAGTCGATCCAGCCGATGGCGGAGCGGCTGCCGGACGGCAACGAGCAGAATCTGCAGCAGTTCGTGAACCAGTCGACGTGGGATCCGGTGCCGGTGAGACGGCGGATCGCCCAGCGGATGGTGCCCCAGGTCCGCCCGGATGCCTGGGCGGTCGACGACGTGTCCTTCCCCAAGGACGGGAAGATGTCGGTGGCGGTCGCCCACCAGTACTGCGGCGCTTTGGGCAAGCAGGCCAACTGCCAGGTCGCGGTGAGCGTTCACGCGGTCTCCGACACCGCGTCCTGTCCGCTGCAGTGGCGCCTGTTCGTGCCCCAGGAGTGGGCGCAGGACCCGGTCCGCCGACGCAAGACTGGGATCCCGGACGAGGCCGGGCACCGGGAGAAGTGGCGCCTGGCCCTGGACACCATTGATGAGCTGGCCGGGTGGGATCTGGTGCCGCCGGTGCTGGTGGCCGACGCCGGCTACGGGCAGAACGCCGACTTCCGCGACGGACTGGAAAGCCGGGGCATCGGCTACGTGGTGGCGATCCGCTCGGATGTGAGCGTCCACCCGCATGATGCGGTGCCCACGGCCCCCGCCTGGTCTGGCAACGGCCGCAAGCCCCAGCCCCGCTACCGCGACAAGCCGGCCCCGGTGGCCGCGCTCGCGGCCGGCCACGGCCGGCGGGCCTTCACCGAGGTGACCTGGAGGGAAGGCTCCCGCGGACGGATGCGCTCACACTTGTTGGCACTGCGGGTGCGGCTGGCCGGGATCAAATCCCGACGCCTCGCCCAGGCCGCCGCCACCGCGCGGGACGGCTGCTGGGACGGTGTCCTGCCCGAGGTCACGCTGCTGGTCGAATGGCCCGCCGGCGCCGAGGCACCCACCGACTACTGGCTGTCCAACCTGCCCGCCGACACCCCGATCGCCGAACTGGTCCGCCTCGCGAAGATCCGCTGGCGCATCGAGCACGACTACCGCGAGCTCAAGCACGGCCTCGGTCTGGACCACTTCGAAGGACGTTCCTGGGCGGGGTGGCATCATCACGTCACCCTGGTCACCGCCGCCCACGCGTTCCTGACCGAACAGCGCCTGGCCCCAAAAGCCGATACAGCGGACTCACCCTCTACCAGACCCTCGACGCCCTCCAGGACCTGCTGAACTGCTGGACCGGCACCTGCACCACCTGCCACCGTCCCCTGCCAAGAACATCCGCCACCAGCCCAAACCCAAGAGCCAGCGCAACCTAACGGAGTCCTACTAGCCGGCGTACGGGTTGCCGCCGCGCCAGGTGGTGCCGTCGATCAGTTCGCGTATCGCGTCCAGGTGGCCGCTGTGGCAGGCGGCTTCGGTGAGTATGTGGATCAGGATGTGCCGCACGTCAGGCAGCCGCCAGGTCGGCCAGATCTCCACAGGCCAGGCGGCGGGCTCCTGTTCGGGTGCGGCGGCGGCGAGTACGGCGTCCGCACGCGCGATGGCCGCCCGGTAGTCGGCGAAGACCTCCTCGGAGCTCATGCTCTCGGGTACGTACCAGTGTGCCTCCGCGCCCGCCGTGAGCTGTCCGGCCACATCCGGCTCGCCCGCGATCACTCCGGAGAACCAGAAGCGTTCGACATCCAGGGTGAGGTGGCGCAGCAATGCCAGGCAGCTCCAGCCGCTAGGCAGTACCGGCCGCCGCAGATCCTCCTCCGAAAGTCCTTCGAGGATCCCGACGACGTGGTCACGCTGGCGGTCCAGGGCGGACTTGAGGGCGTCGAGTTCCGTGTTCACCGGGCGGTGCACAGTTCGGCGAGGCGTTCCAGGGTGCTCGTCATTTGCGTCTGCCACCAGGCGCGCCCGCTGTCCACTTCCGCGCGCTCGACCTCCGGGATGCGCGAACCGTCGAAAGTCTCGGTCACGACCGTCGCCTCGGCCCCGTCCGGGAGTAGGTCGAAGATCCACCGGTGGCCCCATGAGGCCCCAGGCGTGGTGGCGTCCGGATGCCCGCGACCGGGCCTCGGCTCCCAGCCGATGCGGCGGTCCGGTTCGTACTCGACGATGTGGTTGTTCATCTCGTAGTCGCCGTAGCGCTCGTAGTGCATCCGCATCACGAACACGTCTCCGACGCCCGAGACCACGGCGTCAAAGACGCCACCGCGCAGCATCCCCGAGCCGTCGAGGTCCACATGCCGTCCAGGATCGGCCAGGATCCGGAAGATGTCGCGCGCCGGGGCCCCGATGCGCCGGGACACCATCACCACGGGCTCGCCTGCTGTACTCGTCATTCACGCGCCTCCGTCAACCGCAGATCATGGAACTGACTGCGGCCCGGACGCTACACCGGGGGTATGACAATGGCCCCGCTTGCCGAAGGCCTCGCGTCGGGGACCCACTCCGTGTGCGCCTGCTCCTCGGCCTCACGACGATCCCGGGCGGCGGTCAGTTCCGCCTCGCCGGCCGAGCGGCCGACGCCGAGCAGGAGGTTCGGGTCGCGGTGGGAGAGGGTGTGGTTGAGCTCCTCAAGCTGTAGATGGGAGGTGGCGATGGTGACCTTGTTTCTGCTGGCCAGGACGGGTGGCACCTGCCGGAGATCCCTGCTCAGTTAGCTGTCGGGCGTCGAATGCGCGCAGGCGCTCCAGCGCCGTCGGGCCGTCGTAGTCCGTCCCAGTCGCAGATCGGATTCCGCCTGGTGTCCGCAGTCTCGACCTTGACAGCGCGGCCAACCCCCTGCGTTCTCTGCACGGGTACGTCAGGGAGGGCAACGCGGTGGCGGTGGGCACCGTTGCGGTGGCGGCCTTCTGAACGTATGCCGATGGCCCACGACCGACCCGGGACGCTGAAGCGCGCCGGCCGCTGTCACGTCGTGCGGAGCGCCGGCACCCGATCAGCGCGGGGTAGCGGGCTCACATCGAAGGACGACCGCCAGGAGCCCGGGAAAGCAGGCCTGGAGATCATCGCGGCGCAGGGAGATCAGGCGATGCGTGCCCTCGACGCGGGTGAGGGTCACGCCGGCATCCCGCAGCACTTTGAAGTGGTGCGAAAGCGTCGACTTGGCCACCGGGATGTTCAGGCCGTTGCAGGGTTGCTCTACTGCGCCGTCCAGGCTGCGGACGATGGCCAGACGGGTTGGGTCGCTCAACGCATGCAGGACATCCGTCAGTTGGATCTCGTCCCGTGTGGGGTGCTTGAGTGTGCGCACGTCGGAGTACTCCTCTAGGCGGGAGCGGAGCGACATCGCTTCCCGTCGGCTTCGCCGTTTTGCATATTATCGAAATATTGACGCGTAAGGCAGAGTGTCACCGCACAAGGTGGTCCGCGGGGTTCGTGATATCGCCTCGGCCGCCATGTAGCTGCGGGGGCGGAATGTGTACTCTCCGCGATTTCCTTCCAGCCTCCGGCGTCTTCGCGGCCGGTGGCGCCGACGTTCGCGACCACGGGCTGACGTGGGTGTATCCGTCCTATCCGGTAATGATCGGCGAGCGTCGCTCGTCGTCAGGACGACTACTCCGGGTGCTGTCGCGCTGCCGACCGTGGTAACTCGGCTTTAGTGAGCCCTTGTTGTCGCGGTCGATTCCTTTCTATAGTTCTAGTAGTTACGAACTTGCGAACCAGGACGTCGTGGATCACGAGGAGGGAAGGTGCCCGAGTCCAAGATCGAGGCCCAGTCGGCGGAGGTCGGGCCGGATGTCGACCGATTACGGAGGATCGACCGCTATCTGGCCTCGTACGTGACGACGGCCAGCTGCCGGGCCGGCGCTCGCGCGCCGTACATCCCTCGCGGCGCCGTGCGTGATCTCACGCATGACCTGAGCGAGGACTGTGCTCGCCTTCGACAACGGTTGGTCCGCCCGCATCGACACCTCGAAGGGTGCCTTCCTCAACTTCGATGAGAAGGCCGGCCATTACGGCTGTCCACGTATCTCCATGGAAGCCGCGCACTTCCTGGTGGAGGAGCGGCTCGATGGTCGGTGTCGGCATCGGTACGCCCAGCCTGGAGCCGGGCACCCGCCTCGCCGACCCGTTCACCCACCGTGTCCTGCCTCCCGCGCGCGTGCTCGTCCTCGTCCGAGCGTTTCCGTGTGGCTCTGAGTGCGAAATCGACCAGGAGAACGCAGATGACCGCATGGTCCGGTACGACCGCTCCCACAGGTGGGTCGAAGGAACGCTGGGAATGGACCGAGGAGCGTTATAGGGACGGGGTTTTCAGTCATGCAGTGGCCACCGAGCGGGAACGGCTGCGGTTGCTGGAATCCGTGCTGGACGAGCATACACGCGGACACTTCCGGCGCCTGGGCCTGACGCCCGGACAGCGCGTCCTGGAAGTGGGTGGTGGCGCCGGATCGGTCGCCCGGTGGCTGGCCGGGCAGGGCGCTGATGTCACCGTCACCGACCTCGACACCACCTACCTCGACGAACTCTCCGAGGCAGGCGTCCAGGTGCTGCGTCACGATGTCTACACGGAGGACTTCCCGCAGAAGACCTTCGACTTCATTCACACTCGCTACGTCATCATTCATCTGCCGGACCCGGAGCGGACCGTGGCCCGGCTCGCCAAGTGGCTCAAGCCGGGTGGCGTTCTCCTGCTCGAAGAGTCCTCCTTCTTTCCCGTCAAGGACTCTCCGCACCCGGCGTACCGGAAGGTCATGCGGGCCTTTCGCACACACCTGGAACAGGCCGTGGGGACGGACACGGAGTGGGCACGCAACCTCCCGGTGCCACTGGAGGGCAAGGAGCTCGAACGCATCGGGTATGACGCCCGCTTGCAGAAGATCGTCGGCGGCGACGATGAGGCCGAGTGGTGGCGGCTGACGCTGGAGCAGTGCCGGGCGGCCGTCGTCGCCGAGGGCTTGGCGCAGGACGAGGATTTCGAGGCCGCCTACCAGGAACTGGCCGACCCCGGCTTCCATGACCTCTCTCTCGCGGTCTTCACCGCCTGGGGGTTCAAGCAGGCAGGCTGATGTCGGGCGCATGGCCGGTGTCCGCCGGGGTGTCGGGGCCTCGGCGCTGACGACCGGTGGTGTCCTCCTGTTGGTCTTCGCGCTGGCCAGAGCCTCGGAGTGGGCTGGGGCTCGTCGGTCACCGTGCTCAGCCTGGTGGCGTCGGTGGTGCTGCGTTGGCGACCTGATTCGTCGGTGACGCGGAACGTCGGACCTTTGTGCGGGGGAGCGCAGGAAGGGAGTGGACGGTCGTCCGGAACGACTGTGAACGAGCGGGGACGGGAGGTCAGGTGCCGCACCCTCCGTACCGCCTCATGCGTACTCACACACCGTCACGTGGTCGTGAGTCGGCCGCCGGCTCGGCTGGCCACGCAAAAATGTGTGGAGCCCATGAAATTATGTGAAGTTGTGTGAAAATCACCTACGGCCCTCATGGGCTCTCGGAGGTCTCCCGATCGCCGAACCTAAATGTGGCCTTCGGAACGGTCCCCGGCCGGCCCGGACGGCCATCCAACCAGCAGTCACGGGTGCCCGCACGGCCGGGGCATCCCGTACAGGGTAGGAGACAGACAGATGAGCAAGAGACTCCGCGTCGCTCTGGCGACCGCGTGCGCGAGTGCTCTCACCGGCGGCTTATTCATCGCTGGGGCGGGCAGCGCATCCGCCGTCACCGGTCTTCAGGGCGACTTCAACGGCGACGGATACCGGGACGTCGCCGTCTCCGCCCCGTACGCCGCGGTGAACGGACACACGGGGGCCGGTTCCGTCTCCGTGCTGTACGGCTCACCGGACGGTGCGGGTGCGGGACAGATCCAGACGGTCTCCCAGGACTCCCCGGGCGTTCCGGGTGCGGCGGAGACGGACGACGACTTCGGCGGGTTCAGTGCGACCGGGGACTTCAACGGCGACGGCTACGCGGACCTGGCCGTGTCCGCGATGGGCGAGGACGCCGGCTCGGACATCGACGGCGGCACCGCAGTCATCCTGTGGGGCAGCCAGAGCGGCCTGACCGGCGGCACCACCGTCCCCGACCCGGCGCGCAGCAGCCACGACTACTTCGGCAGCCTGTTGGCCGCCGGCGACTACGACGGCGACGGCCGCACCGACCTCGCCGTCGCTTCGGACAACAACAAGCTCGACGTCTACCGTGGCGGCTTCACCCCGGACGGCGCCGCCGGCGGCCACTACACCGTGACGACGCCGGTCCTGCCCGTGAAGGGGCTGGACATGTTCAACCTGACACCGGGCGACGTGAACGCGGACGGCCGCACCGACCTGCTCGTCGACGGCTTCGACGGCGACGCGGTCAACACCACCTCGTACAACCAGAACTACTACGTGCCCGGTGCCACCAGCGGCCTCACGGCCGCCGGCGCCGTGCGACTGCCGGCCGGCGTCATCTCGGACATCGGCGACGTCAACGGTGACGACTACGGCGACGTCGTCATCGGCAATGACTGGGACGCCGGCACGGACAGCGCCGGCATCTCCAAGGGCGGGGCCGTGGAGGTCGTGTACGGCACCTCGTCAGGGCCCGGCGGCGAGGACACCGTCACCCAGGACTCCACCGGTGTCCCCGGCACCTCGGAGAGCGGCGACAGCTTCGGCTACGAGGTGTCGATGGGCGACGTCGACGGCGACGGCTACGACGACCTCGCCATCGGCTCACCGGGCGAGGACCTGAACGGTGTCGTCGACGCCGGTATGGTCACCGTCCTGCACGGCTCGTCGACAGGCTTTCAGGAGCCCCGTGCCCAGGCCCTGGCCCAGGACACGCCCGGCGTCCCCGGGGACAACGAGAAGGGCGACGGCTTCGGCGGCGAGGTGTTCCTCAGCGACACCACCGGCGACGGCAAGGCCGACCTGACCGTCGGTGTGCCCTGGGAGAACGGCGGCAACGGATACGTCGTGGCCTTTACCTCGGACGGGACGCAACTCGACACGGCAGCCCACGGAATCGGACTGACCGCCGCCCAGGTGTCGTCGGCCGGCACACCGTACTTCGGCGCCCAGCTGGCGGGCTAACCCGGTTCGGCCGGGGCCAGTCAGGAGAAAAGGACGCGACGGCGCCCGGTCGGGCCCGGTGCGGTGTTCGGCACGTGAGCACCGCACCCCCGGGCGTCCCGCTCGCAACAGCTCCTACTCTGGTGGGGAGTCTTGTGGCCGAAGGCCATCTTCTTCAGGCAGCAGCAACGGGCAAGGCAGGCAGGCCGATCATGATGCGTGACGAGCAGAGAGGAGCGTACCTGTGACAGACGCGACGAGCTTCCTACTCGAACGCCTGCACGCGGCCGGCCTGACCGACATCGTGGCGGTCGAGCCAGCCACTGGAGGCCTTGCCGCGATCGCGGGGCTCGCGCGCCGCGGTGACGGCACGTCGCTGTTCGTCAAGGCGTTCGGCGAGTCGCCGTCGGACGACGCCTTCGCCGCGGAGGCCGAAGGGCTCACCGTGCTGCGCGAGGCGGGCGGCGTCGCCACGCCCGAGATCATCCTCGCGGACAGCGAACTGCTCGTGCTGTCCGTGCTGCAGCCCCGGCCGAGCACCGAGGCCTTCTGGGAGCAGCTCGCGCATGCGCTCGCCTACCTGCACACCACCACGCGGTACTCCCGGTTCGGGTGGCATCGGGACAACTGGCTGGGCCGTCGTCGGCAGGTCAACACCTGGGATGACGACGGGTTCGAGTTCTTCGCCCAGCACCGTCTGCTGCGCTGGCTCGGCGAGCATCGCGTCCGGGAGGCGCTCGACGCCGCGGACCGGGCGGCGCTGGAGAGGCTGTGCGACCGGCTGCCCGAGCTGCTGCCGGTCAGGCCTGCGTGCCTGACGCACGGCGACCTGTGGGCGCTGAACGTCATGGCCACCTCTGACGGGCGGCCCGCGCTGATCGACCCGGCCGTGTCGTACACGTGGGCCGAGGTCGACCTGGCCCACCTGTGGACGACGGCCCCGCCGCCCGAGGCGAACGTGTTCTTTGAGTTGTATGCCGAGCTGACCGGGCTCGACCGCAACTGGCGCGAACGCATGCCGATCCTCCAGCTACGCCAGCACCTGGCCGTGATCGCCCAGTTCGACCCCGACTGGGGCGCCGCCGATCACGTGCGCGCCACGCTCGCTCCGTTCCGTCAGCGGCCCTGAGCTCAGCTGAGTAGACGCCACCCATGGCATCGGCTCCGGAATCAGCCCTCGAAGGACTTCCGGAGCCGATCGCTTAGAGGTCACGCCGAGAGGCGGCAGGCGGACTCGGATTGCTGGCGGTGGCTGCGGTCGTCGACGCGTCGCCGGCGGGAGCGGCTGCGCGAAGGGCAGCGGTCAGGTAACGGTGAACGATGTCCAGTTCACCCGGGGTGAAGTCCTTGGCCGCATCGACGAGGTTGGCGATGAGCGAGCCGAAGAAGGACCAGCCCAGCTCCACGGCCTTCCGCTCGACTGTCAGCATGACGCGTCGCCGGTCGTTTTCATCGCGCTTGCGACAGACGAGCCCCAGGCGTTCCAGCCGGTCGAGTAGGGCGGTAGTGCCCGCCGAGTTGAGCCGCAGCGCCGCACCGAGCCATCCCGCGGTGACGTCGGTGCCCGCCCGGTCGGCGTCAAGCAGGTGGATGAGGGCCCGCAGATCGGTGGGGTGCAGGCCGTTTCGCGCGGCGAATTCCGCGCCGCGCAGATCGAATTCCACGGTCACTGCGCGCAGTAGATGGACCAGCCGCATCGCGGGGTTGTTGTCATCACTCACCGGGCAAGTATCTCGCCGAGCGAGATACTTGGTCAACGAGATGATTCTCCGGAGGGTTTCGTCATGTCCTCATCCCAAGAGTTCTTCGCGGCCTACAACGCGATGCTCGCCCGTTGGCCCACTGGTACCACCGAGATCGACGTTCCCACCCCATACGGCACCACCCGTGTCCATGCCTACGGCCCGGCCGGAGCCACCCCCGTCCTCCTTCTGCACGGCGGCGGTTCCACCGGCGCGGTCTGGTTCGCCAATGCCCCAGCACTCGGCACGCACCACCGGGTGCTGGCCGTCGACATCCTCGGCGACGCCGGATGCAGCATCCGCAGCGAGCGCCCGTTGCGCACGACCACCGACCTGATGGCCTGGTTGGACGCGATACTCGACGGCCTCACCGTGTCCCGCGCGCACCTGCTGGGTCATTCCTACGGCGCCTGGATGGCCCTGACATACGCCCTGCACGCCGCACAGCGGGTCGATCGGCTGGTACTGCTCGACCCGACCCAGTGCTTCGCCAACTACCGCCCGGGTTTCCTGCTGCGCTCTCTGCCGGTACTGCTCCGCCCGACGCAAGCCCGCGCAAGCGCGTATCTGGACCGTGAGACGGCGGGCACGGACACCGACCCGGACTGGAAGCGGCTCTACGCCTTGGCGGTCTCGGGCTTCACGAACCGGAAACTGGTCGTCGGCCGCCGCCCTGACCCCGCGGCGCTCAGTGTCCCGCTCCTGGTCCTTCTCGCCGGCCGCAGCGGCGCCCACGACGCCGCGAAAGTCGCAGTCCGCGCCCGCAAGGCCGTACCGGACGCCCGGATCGAGATCCTCACCGAACTCACCCACTTCTCTATGCCCACCGCCGTGCCCGCGCAGACGAACCGCCGGATCACCGACTTCCTGGCAGACAACTATGAGAAGTAGGCCGCCCTGGGCGCGGTTTGAGGACGATCAAGCGGAGTGGCGCGGCGAGCGCCCCTGGAGCAGCACAGGCACAGGATCTATTGATCATGGATACAGGGTGCGGCCGTCGACACCCGACTGGTGCCGAGAACGGCGCCGCCCGCCACGGTCGGCGTCCTTCCGTGTTTTCCAGTGGAGTGACGTGCGTCACGTTGCATCGTGTCACGTCTGTGCGGTCCGCGGTGTCTTGAGGGCATGACTGAACACAGCACACCCAGCAAGATCGTGGTTATCGGCGGGGGCTACGCCGGGACACTCGCGGCCAACCGTCTGCGCATGCGTGCCGATGTCGACATCACGCTGGTCAATCCCCGTCCGATGTTCGTCGATCGCATCCGGTTGCACCAGTTCGTGGCCGGCACCGGCGACGCCGCGGCGGACTACGGCACGCTGCTCGGTGCGGGCGTCCAGTTGGTCGTCGACAGCGCCACGCGCATCGACACCGTCGCCGGCACGGTGCGGCTGGCGTCGGGCCGCGTGTTGGACTACGACTACGTCATCTACGCGGTCGGCAGCACCGGACCAACGCCGTCATCGGTGCCTGGCGCGGCCGAGTACGCCTTCCCCATCGCTGAATTCGAATGCGCGCAACGGCTGCGCGCCAAGCTGGACGAGTTGCCTCTTGATGCCCCGGTCACCGTGGTGGGCGGCGGGTTGACCGGCGTCGAGACGGCCGCCGAACTGGCGGCGCAAGGACGCACGGTCAGGCTGGTGTGTGGCGGAACCCTGGTGCCGTCACTGAGTGAGCCAGGTCGTCGGTCCATCGCCAAGTGGCTGTCGCGGCACGGTGTCGCCGTGCACGAGGCCGACACGGTGACCGAGGTCCGTCCGGACGCGGTCGTCCTTGCCGACGGTATCGCTGACGGTGCGGTGCGTCCGAGCGCACTGACCATCTGGACGGCCGGTTTCGGCGTGCCGAAGCTGGCGGCCGAGAGCGGGCTGCGCACCGACGCGCTCGGCCGGCTGCTCACCGACGAGACGCTGACCAGCGTCGACGACGACCGCGTCATCGCGGCGGGCGACGCCGCCGCACCGTCGGGTCGGCCGCTGCGGATGAGCAGCTATGCCGCGGGGCCGCTCGGGGCACAGGCCGCCGACACCGTGCTGAGCCACCTCGCGGGGACCGAACCTGCGGTGATCAACCTGGCCTTCTCGGGCTCGTGTGTCAGCCTCGGCCGGCGCGCCGGCGTCCGACAGCTCGCCCGCAAGGACGACACCGCGGTGAACGTCTACGTCAGCGGCCGGATGGGCGCCAGGATCAAGGAGTTGACCTGCAAGTTCGCGGTGTGGAAGATCCGTCGCGAGGCCCGCAAGCCGGGTTCCACGATCTGGCCCAAGGGCAGTCCTCGCTCCGAGCAGCCGGCCTCCGCCGCGCAGGCGGTCACGTCCCTGTGACCACCGACGAGCACGCCGAGCGATTCACCTTGCTGCGGCCGCTACTGTTCACGATCGTCTACGAGATGCTCGGCTCGGCGACCGAATCCGATGACGTGCTGCAGGACAGCTACCTGCGGTGGGCCGACGTCGACCTCGCGACGGTGCGGGACACCAAGTCGTACCTGGCACAGCTGGTGACCCGTCAGGCACTCAACGCGCTGCGGGCGAGCGTCCGCCGTCGCGAGGACTACATCGGCCCGTGGCTGCCCGAACCGCTGCTGCTCGACGAGCACGACCCGTCGGCCGATGTGGTGCTCGCCGAGTCGGTGTCGATGGCGATGCTCGTGCTGCTCGAAACACTCACCCCCGACGAACGTGCGGTGTTCGTGCTGCGCGAGGTGTTCGGCTTCGACTACGACGACATCGCCATGGCGGTGGGCAAGTCCGTGGTGACGGCGCGTCAGGTAGCGCACCGCGCCCGCGAGCACGTACGGGTGCGGCGTAGGCGCTTCGAACCCGTCGACGCGACGAAGACCACGCGGATCGCCGAGCAGTTCATGACCGCGGCGGCCACCGGTGACCTGGAGGGGCTGCTCTCGCTGCTCGCTCCGGACGCCATCTGGACCGCCGACAGCGGCGGCAAGACCACTGCGGCACGCCGGCCGGTGGTGGGCGCCCAGAAGGTGGCCGCGATCCTTATGAGCATCTTCCGCAAAGGCCGGCTGGGCCTGCGGATCGAGGTGGTCAACTACAACAACACGCCTGCGATGGTGGTCTACAGCGGCAACCACCTGGAAGGCGTCTTCCTGGTCGAGATCATGGAGGGCAGGGTCACCGGCATCTACGCCGTCCGCAACCCGGACAAGCTCGTCGCGGTGGCGGTTCCACGTCGGATCAGCCGGTAAGGAGACGAGGAAGTACGGCATCGGCGTCGAAGTGTGGACCGAAGCAGACCTCTGCTAGGGCCTGTGTGGGGTTGTGATCTGGATCAGGGAGCGGGGCGTGGTGCGTGCGATCGCAAGGCGCCGGAGCGCCCTCATAGCGGAGCTATGCGGGCGTTTCGGCAACGCCGCTGGGGGCACCTCCCACGCCCGTTCAGGGCAGTGGGGGAGTGCGTGCCACGCCCCGCGAGCCCAGATCACGACTCCATATAGGCCCTAGGCCGGGAACCGTCGGAATGCCGGTTTCCGGCCGTCGCGTTCAGACCTACGGCAGTACCTGCACGGTGTCGCCGACCGGGCGTTCGCCCGTCGCGTCGGACGGATAGTTGACGAGGGTGCCGTTGACGGTCATGGTCGTGGAGCCGCCGCCGTCCAGGTTCAGGGCGTCGACGGCGCCGAGGGACTTCATGAACGTGGCGCCTTCGGCGAGCGTGAAGCCCTCGCTGCCGCCCTTCTGCCGTCCGTCGACGGTGACCAGCAGCAGGTTTCCGGCACGGTCGATGCCGGCCATAGTGCGGGGCTGGCGAGTGTTGGCCCAGGCGTAGTTGAACGACAGGTCGGCGGGGTCGATGACGCCTTCGGCGGCGGCGTCGATGTGCGTACTACCGCCGGCCAGCAGGGTAGGGGCGGCGCTGACGATGCTGTCGTGCGGGCCGAGGTTCAGGGGCGTGCCGTGATCATCGCTGATGACGGTCCGCACGCTCGCCCGCACGCCCGGCGCGGCGTGGTCGCCGAGCCAGGCGGCTGCCGTACCGATGCCCTGGAGCACGGTGTGCCCGGCGGCGACTCGGCCACCGCGACCGCCGACGGAGACCACGCGGCCCTGCGCGTCCAGGTCCACCTGGGTGCCCGGGCCCTCCGGAAGGTCGTGGCCGTAGGCGGCGGTGAAGCCGACCAGGTCGTCCTGCTCGGCGCAGGTGATGTCCTGCCGGGGCCGGGTGGTGGGTACGGCGTCGGGCTGGCCGCAGTCGCGCACCAGGCCCGGGGTGCGGTTGACGCCGTGCACGGCGTAGTGGGCGTCGCCGATGTGGGCGGTGGCCGTGGTGGTGAGGTTGGCGATGCGGTCGTGCCGGCCGTCCGCCCGCAGCACGAGGGCGGCGCGGGAGCCCACGGCCAGGGACTCCAGCTGTCCGTCGTAGGCAGCCAGGCTCGACTGGAGGCCCTGCACACCGTCGACGTCCGCGGTGATGAAGAAGCCGCCGTTCACGCCGATCAGAGAGCCCATCTTCGCGGCGACCGACGATGTCGTCTCGCGTTGGGCGACGTTCCCGTCGTGGGTGCCCACGACCGTGCCCGTGAAGGTGTCCGGGTCGATGACGGCGACGTGGATGTTCTCCACGTCGGCGGGCTGGTCGGCGTCGTATCCGGTCCATTCCGCGGCGGTGTGGAAACCGGCCGCGGTGATCTGCGTCGCCGCGTCCTGCGCCGCCTGCTGGGTCGGGTAGGCGCCGACACGTACCCGGACGCCCATCAGGCCGTGCGGGGTGTCGGTGTACCGCGGCCACGCAATGCGGGTCTGCTCGGCCGCGAAGCCCGCGGTGCGCAGCTGGGCGACGGTCTGCGACGCCCATGACGTGCTACCGACCTCGGCCCAGGCCGGGGCGCCGGTGTAGGCGGCCGTGACGGGTGCCTGCACGGTCACGGTCCAACTAGGCGCGCCAGTTGCGGAGTTCGTGAGTGTTCCGGTGCGTATCTGCAGGCCCGGGGCCAGGGTCTGGGTCGTCCAGTGTGTCTGGGCGGCCATCGGTCCGGCGCCCGGAGCCGGCGAGGCCGTCGCGGCCGGGACGGCGAGGCCGAGCGGTGCCGCCACTGCGAACGTCGTGGCGATGCGCAGCGCGAGCCGGGCGCGACGACTGCGGACGGTGCCGGCGAGAGGGGTGCCGGTGTGGTTTTGCATGAAGCTCCTCCGTACGGGGTCGGCCAGCACGAGCACGCCACCGCCGGCCAGGTACATGGGAGGCGGTCGGGCTGTGTGGTGCCGAGCATGACCACGAGATCGTTGCCGCGGCTGACAATGCCGTTGCCGCTGCGTGTCAGCATCATGACCAACGGCCGAACGAGGGCGTCGCCGCACGAATTGTTCCGACACCGTGAGTGTTTCGTGCCCAGTGTGTAACGGGCGTTGACCTTGCATCGCGGGCAAGGTCGCCGGACCGTCCGGCACCTGCTCGACGCGATCTGGCCGGTCCTGGCCGGGGCGGAGGTCCCCGCCGCGAGTCGGACGCACTGCTCGCCGACCGCGGAAGGGACCCCACCGCGAAACTTCAGCCCCGGGCCATGGCGGGCGGGGCGGCGTTGACGCCCCAGCTCGTCGGTGTGCCGGAGAGCTTCATCTTGATCGTGCCGGAGCGGAGCAGGTCCTGCTGGGAGAGCCAGCTCTGGCGCAGCTTGCCCTTGTTGGTGTCCACGGAGGACACGTACTGGAGCTTCGACGCGTCAGCACCCGGGGCCTCGATGCTGATCGTGTGTCCGTGTTCCGGCCGGATCTCGACCTTCTCGAACATGGGCGCAGAGATCACATAGGTGGCGGAGCCGGGCTGGGCCTCGAAGATGCCGGCCATGGCGAAGACGAGCAGCGACGAAGTGGCGCCGAGGTCGTCATTGCCGGGCATGCCGTACACGTTGTCGGTGAAGAGCGTCCGCATCGCGCGCAGCACGGCCGAGGTCTTCCACGGAGCGCCCGTCCACGTGTACATCCACGGCGCGTGGAAGTCGGGCTCGTTGTTCGGGTTGAAGGCGAAGTTGTTGTGGTAGTCGTACGCGCCGGTCACCCATGAGTCCGTGGCGGCCTTCGCCGGGTCGGTGAGCACGGTCGGCATGTCGAAGAACTTGTCGAGCCGCTGCTCGGCCGTCGCCGGTCCGCCCATGAGCCCGAAGAGGGTCTGCGGGTCCTGCTGGGCGAGCCATTCGTACTGCCACGCGGTGCCCTCGTGGAACGCGCCGGCCTGGGTGGGGTCGGGGTCACCGGCGACGGTGCCGTCGGCGTTCCTCGTGACCGGGAAGCCGGAGAAGCCCTGCGACGTGACGGTGGGATCCCAGAGCGTGGTGAAGTTGTCGCAGCGCGAGGCAAGCGTCGCGGCCTTGTCCTGGTAGCCGAGGCCGCCGGCCATCGTGGACAGCGCGCAGTCCGCGAGCGCGTACTCAAGGGTGGCCGAGCCCGCCTGGCGGCTGTCGCCGTACGTGTAACCGGGCAGGTTCTGGTAGCCGACCCAGCCGTTCTTGACGTACGTCGGGTTGCCGTCACGGCCGCGGAAGATCGACTGGTCCGTGGGGACCTCGTTGACGTTCTTCCAGAGCGCGTCGAAGAGCTGGTGCGCGGTGTGGTTGTCGAGCAGGCCGCGGTTGTAGATGTCGACGATCCACGGGGTGATGGGGTCGCCGCTCATCACGTTGGTCTCGCTGTTGCCGAGCGCCCAGCGCGGCAGCCAGCCACTGTCCTGGTAGATGTGCAGCACGGACTTGGCCATGTCGGAGGCCTCGTCCGGGTTCAGCAGGTCCACCAACTGGTTCTGCGAGCGGTAGGTATCCCAGAGCGAGAACATCTGGTAGTACGTGGAATCCGCGCGGTGCACCTGGTCGTCGAAGCCGCGGTAGCGGTTGTCCACATCGGACCCGATCGACGGGTGCAGCAGCGAGTGGTAGAGCGCGCTGTAGTACGTTCGCTGGTCGGCGGTGCTGCCGCCGGCCACACGCATGCGGTTCAGCTCGTCCTGCCAGGTGTCGTGCGCGGCGGTGCGGGCCGCCTCGAACGACTTCGGCTGCTCGGCCGTGCGGTTGAGGCGCGCACCGTCGACCGAGGTGTAGGACAGTCCCACCGAAGCACCGACCTGGTTGCCCTTGGCCGAATCGAACGTCAGCCAGGCGCCGGCGCGCTTGGTGCCGCGCGTCGCGTCCCGCTGGTTCGGGGTGAGGGTGTCGTCGGTCCAGGTGCCGAAGCTGGAGAACGTCCGGTCGAACTTGGCGCTGAAGAAGATCCGGTAGCGCTCCTTGCCGGTCTCGCCGCAGAAGTTGCCTCCCTGGAGCCAGCCTTCCACGGTGTCGTCGCCGACCACGCTGACATCGCCGGCGTAGGTGCTGCCGTTGCTCTGGCCGGCCTCGATGAGCACGTTCTCGGGGCCCGAGCCGGCGGGGTACGTGTAGCGGTGCTGGCCGGTCCGCTGTGTCGCGGAGAGCTCGGCCTGGATGCCGTTGTCGAACTTCACGCCGTAGTAGCCCGGCGCGCGCGTCTCGTTGTCGTGGCTGAACTTCGCACCGTACTGCGCCGGGTCGGACGAGGTGACCGCACCGGTGGTCGGCATGAACCGGAAGTTGCCCATCGTCTGGCAGCCGACGCCCGACAGGTGTGTATGGCTGAAGCCGAGGATGGTGTCCTGTTTGTAGTCGTAGGAGGCGTACTGGTTCAGCTGCGTGTCAGGGCTCAGCTGCACCATGCCGAACGGAACGGCGGCGCCCGGGAAGGTGGTCCCATCGCCGTTGTTGCCGATGGACGTGTCCACCAGCGTGGTGGGGTCGTCGACGAACTTCGGCCCGCGCGCCTCGGCACTTGCGACGCCGGAGGTGGCGGAGGTCGTCACCACGGTCGTGGCGAGCAACAAGGCGGCGAACACGCTTCTCAACGCTCTCATCGCGATCCTTTCCTGCGACAACGTTGTCAATCTCGTGTCTTTGATCTTTGCTCTGCGGGCACCGTTCCGTCAATCCATCCATGGCCATCGAAGGTTCGCCACGCTCCATCACGGTGGCCTCGCTTGTGCCAGGCGACCCTACGGGTGGCGGGTGTCTTCAGTGTCGTACCATGGCTGGCCTGGGGCTTTGTGGTGGCCGGGGTAGGGTGTGTGCACTGGCCGCGGGTCTGCGACTGCTGTATCTGATCTTTCTCCCGGCTGCTGTTGTCGCCTTTTGCCGGGCTGTTCGTGTGCCGCGGACAGCGCCGAGATCCTGGCGTTCTGTCAGGACCTCACTTGTTCGTGCTGTGCCGTCCGAACACCAGGCAGAACGGGTGGCCGACCGGATCCGCGAAGACCCGGTAGCGGCCTTCGAGCTCTCCCGGCAACCGTCGGGCTCCGAGAGCCAGCACCTCGCGCTCCGCGGCATCAACGTCGTCCACGCGAATATCCAGATGCAACTGCTGAGGCTGCTGCGGCCCAGGCCAGTCGGGGGCGGTCCTGGCCACGACACCGACGAGCGCCCTGGCAACCGCACTTCTGGAGCGGACGCGCCGACGGCACCGGGAATTCCTCCGAAGCCCGCAGGCCTCGGGAACCGTTGATCAGCACTCAGGACGACCCTAGGGTGAGCGAACAACCAGAGTTCGCGGCGGAGTTGGAAGATGACGCCGTGGATGCGAGGGGGGGAATTCGTGCGCACGAATCGTTTGTGGTCGGCTATGTGGCGCGCGATGGCGGGGGCGGTCGCGACGGCGGTCCTGGCGCTGGGGACCGGGGGGTCGCCCGCGCACGCGGACACCGTCGACCCGGCGGGCTGGCCGGCTCCGAGGATCATCAGTTACAACGCAGCCGGGGGACACCCACTCAAGATCACGCCGGCCGCGTGGACCGACACCATCACGCAAGCGATGGACTACTGGGACACCGACCTGATCATGTTCCAGGAGATGTGCTACGGACAGTGGACGCGACTGCGCGACTCGCTCGCAGATCGCGCGACGACTCCGTACGACTCCGTATGGGCTGCGGCCAAGGGTTCGACTTCCACGCCGAGTTGTTCGCAGTGGGGGTCGTCCAACCTCAGTTTCGGACTGGCGATCTTCGCCAAGGGTGCCAGCAGTATCGACCTGGACACGCGCACCGTCTACCAGTTGCCGGAGCAATTGTCAAAACTTGTGGATGTCAATCGCGCCAGGTGCCCGTCCAGTCGTAGAGCGGCGCCGAAGTCGCGTACTCCCGAAGGTAGGCGATCTTCTCCCCGTCGAGCCTGGCGATCGTCGCGCCTTCGAACGTGGCGGCCTTGCCCTGCCATGTGCAGGAGAAGATCCATTCTGCGATCAGGGTGACCCCCGCTGTCGCTTCCGAGGTGATCTTCCAGCCGTCGACCGAGCCGCCGGCACCGAGCCAGGCATGCATCCACTGTGCGACCCGTTGCTGTCCGCGGTAGACCGGCCCGTAGCACTCGATGATCATGCAGTCGTTGGTCAACGTGGCCAGCGCTCCGGCCACATCGTGGCGTCGCCAGGCGTCGATGTAGGCATGCAGTTGGTTCATCAGGCCCATTCCTTCCTCCGGACTGACACCAGTCCGCCGAGTTGGGGTAACCGTCAAGAGCAGTAGGTCAGTTGACCTGCCATCAGGCAGCAGCCTGCTCGGCGCGCTCGACGAGGACGCCGTTCGCCGTTCTCGAACTTCGCGCCGGAGCGGACCAGGGCGACGAGGGAGGCGCCGGTGATCGCGCGCCAGCGTTCCTGGGCGGACTCGACGAGCTTGAACACCATCGCCAGGGCGGCGGCCGGGCTGCCGGCGCCGCGGGTGACCTTGGTCCGCAGCTTGACGGTGGAGAACGTAGACTCGATGGGGTTCGTGGTCCGCAGGTGGATCCAGTGCTCGGCCGGGAAGTCGTAGAACGCCAGCAGTTCCTCGGCGTCGTCGGTGATCTTCGCGACGGCCTTGGGCCACTTCGCCCCGTAGGTCTTCGCGAACGCCTCGATCGCCTTCTCGGCATGGGCGCGGTCCTCGGCGTTGTAGATCTCCTGCATCGCCTTCGTCGCGCCGGGCTGTGCGGACTTCGGCAGGGCGTTCGTGATATTTCTGGCCTTGTGGACCCAGCACCGCTGGTGGCGGGCGGCGGGGAACACCTCAGCCAGGGCCTTCCAGAGCCCCATCGCGCCGTCGCCGACGACCAGTTCGGGGTCGCGCATGCCGCGTCGGCGACAGTCCCGCAGCAGGTCGGCCCACGACTCGGTCGACTCCCGCAACCCCTCCGCGAGGGCGATCAGCTCCTTCGTGCCGTCCAGCCGGACCCCGAGGAGGACCAGCACGCAGGAGTGCGCCTGCCCGAGCCGCACCTTGGGGTGCACCCCGTCGGCCCACACGTAGACGAAATCGCGGTCCGACAGATCGCGCTCCTGGAAGGCGGCGTGGTCGTCCTGCCACTGCCGGGTCAGCCGGGTCACGGTGGCCGGCGACAGCCCGGCCGTCGAGCCGAGGAACTGCTCCTGCGCCGGGACGAAGTCCCCGGAGGACAGTCCGTGCAGGTAGAGCAGCGGCAGGACCTCGGAGATCTTCGGGGACTTGCGGCACCACGGGGCCAGGATCTTCGAGGAGAATCGTTTGCGCTCGCCGGTGGCCTCGTCGGTGCGGCGGTCGTTCACCCGGGGCGCTCTCACCTCGACCGGGCCGGCGGCCGTGACCACGGTGCGGGGCCGGTGGTGGCCGTTGCGGACCACCAGGCGGTGCCCGTGTCCGTCCCGCTCGGCGGCCAACTCGACTATGTACTGGTTGACTTCGGCTTCCAGTGCGGCGGCCAGCATACGGCGGGCGCCCTCGCGGACGATCTCATCGATCAGGGAGCCGGACTCGGTGGAACCCTCGGCATTCACTACGCTGAGCACGGGCGTGCCTTCCCGACCCGCGCTGCGAACGCGGGCCTACTCGGTGACCTTACGGATCAATCGGGAAGGTACGCCCTCCGCATGCCCTCCCGGGACTGATCCACAAGTCCTGAGCATTGCTCCAGTTGCCGAGGCAGCTGCCTGATACCGAGAACCGCATCCAACTCTGCGCTCAGGCGGCGGTCCGCTCCCGCACGGTGTGGGCCTGCGACACCCACATCGACTTCAACCATGAAAATCAAGCCGGCCAGGTCGGGGCGGTCGCGCAGCACGCGAACGCCTTCGTCGATGCGGGATTCCCGGTCATCCTGGCAGGCGACTTCAACATGTTCCCCAAGGACGCGCCGCTGGACAACCTGTACGACCACGGCGGCGGCACCGGCCTGTTCCAGGAAGTCGACGAGAACGACAAGTCCCACTTCACCGGAACCGACTGTCCTCAGTCGGGCGACCGCTGCCGCAGCGGCGAGGCCACCGAGGACCCCGCCTGCTCGCCCGACGACGGCGGCAAGACGGAGAAGATCGACTACATATTCGTCAGTGCCCGGGACTTCGGGACCGTCCGCGGTGACGCGGCGGGCTGCAACACGAGCATGTCTGACCACCACCTGCTGCGAGGTGCCGCCGGCTGGGTCTGAGCCCGGCACGCGACCACCCCGTAGGACATCGAGACCCTGACGGGGTGTGCACCGCGCGGTCACACCGGAGCCCCACAGGCTGAGCAACTCGGTGGTGGCGATCGTCGAAACCGCGCCGCGTCAGGGTCCCGCGGGCTCCTCGACGGGCGCGGTCCGGCCGGAGTGCCGCGCCAGGACCAAGGCGTAGGCGATGCACAGGGCGAGAGTGAAGATGCCGCCGACAGTGGCAGCCTTGCGCATGTCAGGCACCTCCAGGGCGGTCGCCAGGACGGCCAGGACACCGCCGATGCCCACGATCGCCGTCTTCGTGCCGCCGCGCAGATGGAAGCCGGGCTCCGGCGTGCCCTCCTGAGGGATGTGCCGCTTCTTGAAGGAGACGTACGAGGCCAGGATCAGCAGCCAGGTCAGCAGGATGGCGAAGATGGCGATAGACAGGAGGGTGGTAAAGATGTCGCCGACGCCGTAGGCGGCCAGTAGCGCCGCGGCACCGATCCCGGCGGCCGACGCCAGCATGGCGGTGAGCGGGACGCCACGGCGGTTGACCTTGGCGACCGGCGCGGGTGCGAGGCGGTCGTGGCCGAGGGAGTGCAGCAGCCGGCTGGTGGCGTACAGGCCCGCGTTGGCGGAGGAGATCGCGGCGATCAGCACGATCGCATTGGTCAGCGACGCCGCCGCCGGGACGTCGACATCGGCGAAGAGCCGTACGAACGGGCTGGAGCTGACACTGCCGTCGCCCGCGGCGGACTGCTTCCACGGCGCCAGAGCGATCACCAGGGAAATGGAGCCGACGTAGAACAGGCTCAGCCGCCAGGTCAGCTGCCGCATGGAGGTACGCATGGAGCGGGCCGGATCGGTGGTCTCGGCCGCGGTGATGGCCACGGTCTCGAAGCCGGCGAAGGTGAACATCACCACCGACATCGCTCTCCACACGGATTTCGCGCCGTGCGCAAAGAAACTACCGTCGGTCAGGTTGTGCGCGCCGGTGGCATCGGCGCCGGGCAGGCCGAAGAAGACCAGCAGCGCGCCGCAGAGCAGGAAGACGCAGATGGCGGTGACCTTCAGCGACGAAAGCCAGAACTCCATGACGCCGAACGACTTGACGCTGTAAAGGTTGACGCCGACCACGATGGCGGCGATCACCAGGATGGCGGCGAGCTGCGGGACGTCCGGCCACCACCACTGGACGTAGATCGCGGCGGCGACGACCTCGCTGCCGATCACGACGACGACGCCCATCCAGTACAGCCAGCGGGCGAGGAAGCCGGCCCAGGGGCCGAGGTAGCGGTGCGCGATGGCCCCGAAGGAGCCGCGTTCGGGGTGGGCGATGGTCATCTCGCCGAGTGCGATGGCGATGACGCCCATGAGGGCGGCGCCGAGGAGATAGGAAATGATGACAGCCGGGCCGGCGATGTTGATGGCGGTGGCCGAGCCGAGGAAGAGGCCGGTACCCAGCGCCGAGCCGAGGCCGATCATGGTGGTCTGGCGGTGGGTGAGGGAGCGTTTGAGCTCTCCGTCGGCGGTGGATGCGTCGGTACCGGTGGCTGCGGGAGGTCTCTGCCCTGCGGAGGCGGTCACCTGATGGCTCTGCTCTGCATGGCAGGGACCGGGGCACTGCGGTGTTCCCGTGGGTGAGCGGTGGTCATCGGTGATTCCTTCGCGGGCAGGGGGAGCACGCAGGCCTCGGGTGCGGGTGCTGTACGGGTGGGTTCCGCGGCCGGGGTCTGGCTGCCGGGCTCAGCGGACGGGGTTCATCCAGGCGAGCTCGGGCGAAGTGGCGCCGGTGATGAGGTGGTCGGCCAGAAGGCGGCCGGTCAGCGGCCCGAGGGTCACACCCCACATGCCGTGGCCACCCGCGACGTACACGCCTTCGGTGCGGGTGGGGCCGGCCAGCGGTATCCCGTCGGCGGTGAGCGGCCGGGCGCCGACCCAGTGGTCGGCCGTGTCCTCCCAGCGGGCTCCGTCGAGCAGCGGCCGGACCGCGCGGACGGTGCTGGCGATACGAGACGGGTCCAGCGGATGCTCCGGGTGGCGCAGCTCCATCACACAGGTGATGTGCGCGCGGTCGCCGCGCGGGGCCACCGCGGCCCGGGCGGCGGCGAAGTACAGCGGCCCGCGCAGCGGCTGCTTCAAAGGCACGGAGAAGCTGTAGCCGCGGCCCGCGTACTGCGGCATCCGCACGCCGTGCGGGCGGGCGAGCTCCGACATCCAGGCGCCGTTGGCGATGATCACCGCATCGGCGTCGCGCCGGGTACCGTCGGCACAGCGGACGACGGTGCGCCCGGCGTGCCGCTCCACTGCCGTCGCGGTCGTATGCTCGGTGATCTTCGCACCGCGGGCGCGCACGTGCTCGGCGAGCGCGGTGACGTAGCGGGCCGGATCGAGGTAGCGCTGCCCAAGGACAGATACGGCCAGCGCGATGCGTTCGGAGAGGTTGGGCTCGGCCGCGCGGGCCTGGTCACCGGTGAGCGTCTCAAAATCGACCGGCTGGCCGGCCGCCGCCACGGCCTCCAGGCCGTGCAGCAGGTGGGCGGAATCGCTCTCGTTCGCGAACGCGGCCAGCACCGATCCGTCGTGAGTGGGGGCCTGCACGCCGGCGGCGCGTTGCGCGTCGAAGGCGTCGAAGATCTGCGCGTTCACCCGGCGGTAGCCCTCCATCGCCTGGCTCCACTGCGTGCCGGTGCAGTGGCGTACGAAGCGGAACAGGAAGCGGGCGAGCTGGACGTCGGGGCGCAGCGGCAGCCGCACCGGGGAGTTCCGGTCGACCATGGCGCGGGCGCCGTCGCGCAGCACAGACGGTTCCGGCAGCGGCACGGTGAACGCCGGCGCGAGATAGCCCGCGTTTCCCCAGGACGCGCCGCTGCCCGCACGCGCCTTGTCCAGGACCTCCACCTCTACGCCGTGGTTCTGCAGCGACCAGGCGCATGACAGCCCGACCATGCCGGCACCAATGACCAAGACCCGCCGGGGCACCATGTCCGCTCCGTTCACCAGGGATGTTATGCCCAGTTCGTAGGGACACCTTAACCGGCGAGATTTGGCCGATCGGCGTAATGCGGGACCTGCGATTCGTGTCCCGCGACGAACCGATCAGCCGCCGAGTACGCGTGGCTGCAGCAGCACGGCGAGGCGGGCATGCATGCATGACGCACTGCGTGAGTTCCTCGCCCACCCGGACGTAGCCCGCTGGGCATCCGGAAGCTGCACGGAGGCAGTCTGTTCGAGGAGTATTTCGACTTATCGATAGCCTTCCTCTTCATGACGCGCACTTGGATCTTGCCGATACTGTTTGTGCTCTGCGGCTCGGTCGTCGCGACTGGGCTGACTAGTAGCGGGGCCTCGGGCGCAGCCGCGGCAGTCCTGTTGATGTTTGTGCTGCTCGCAGGCGTGCACTCGCCTCTTGTCTTCCCGAGGTCGATCGGTGCGCTGGAGGCGCAGCGCCGCAGCGCGGTCGACGGCCGGCCGATCGTCTTCTGGCGGTCGGGCTGCAAGTACTGCCTCCGGTTGCGTTTCCGGTTGGGCCGTAGCGGTCGCCAGTTGCATTGGGTCGATATTTGGCGTGACCCGGCTGGAGCGGCAGTGGTGAGGGCGGCCAACGAGGGCAATGAGACCGTGCCGACGGTCGTCGTGGCGAACCAGCCGCACGTCAACCCCGATCCTGAATGGGTGCGCGAACAACTCTCTCGTTCTGTGTGATCGCCTCGGAGCCCGCGAACTCTCCCAACTGGTCGTCTGTGGCTGCCTGCAAGAATGCACGCGTGAGCGACACCGCGCAGATCCACGAAGCGGGCGAGGCAGATCCACGAAGCGGGCGAGGACGACCTGGACCGTCTTCTCGCCGCCATGCCCGGGCTGGCCGCACTCGCCCGCACGGTCGTCGGGCTCCGCCCGCGCCGCGGTGCGCCCGGCGTCCGGGACAGCCATGTCGGCGGGCCGATGCTCTGGCCGGTGGACGAGCCCTGGCCGTACTGCGCCGACGCGGACCACGGGAGCGCGGACGAACCGGTGCCGATGGTGACCGTGGCCCAGTTGTACGCCGCCGACGTCTGCGAGATCGCCTTCCCCGAGGGCACCGACCTGGTGCAGATCGTGTGGTGCCCCGAGCCGCATGACCTGCCAAAACCGTCGTTCCTGGGCAAGGACTGCCGGATCTACTGGCGGCGTTCCGCAGAGGTCGTGCACGGGCCGCAGGTGCAACCCGACGCCTGGGAGCACTGGGACGCGGAATGGGACGAGGTCCCCCAGCCGTGCACCGTGCATCCCGAGTTGGTCGTCGAGTACCCCTGGTGGCAGGAACTGCCTGCCGAGCTCCAAAAGCAGCTGGAGGACTCGAAGGAGCTTCACGACCTCTACTGGCAGGAGAGCCTCACGGCCGGCTGGAAGATCGGCGGCAGCAAGTCCTGGGCCTCCAGCGACATGCCAGAAAGCCTGGACTGCCCCGAGTGCAGCGCGCCCCTCGTCCTTCTGCTCCAGGTGGACTCCTACGAGGGCCTGCCGCTCCTGTCGGAGAACCCGCATACGTACCTGTGCACCGTGACAGGAAAGCATCTGGTGTGGGGGACCGAGGAGTTCACGCTCACCCGGGAGGCAACCGGTTTCGTCGTGGACGACGTCGCGGACGCCGGGATCTACGTCTGCTCCGCCAACCCGCGGCACCGGGCTCTGTACTTCGGACAGTGAAGGCAATGCCCGCATACGCGAACTGCTGACTTTCCCGCCGCCGTTCGCCGCTGCGCAGGCCCGCCCACGCCATCCGTCCCGCCACGTTTCAGCGCGCCGCGCACAGCTCCGCGTACAGCTCCGGTCCCGTCCATGTGCGCGGCGTGGACTCCGCCTCGTGCACCAGGGCGGTAAGACGTGCGTTCGCGGGGGCGCTGTGTCCGTGGGCGGCGGCGAGGGCGACGATCTCGCCCTGCAGTGAATCGATCTCCGTGGGCCGGCCGCGCTGCAGGTCCTCCCACATCGAGGAGCGCGCGTGGGCGTCTATCCGCAGGGACGCTGCCGCCACCCGGCGGAAGAGGGCGTCGGGCAGCGCCAGCACATACGGGGTGACGCCGGGCGCGGTGGGGCCGACGCGGGCGGGCGCGACTTTGGCGGTGCGGTAGGCGGCGAGGGCCTCGCGCTGGCACAGGGCAAGGCAGCGGCGGAATGCCCGCTGGCCGAGCTGGTCGCGCAGGGGCAGTCCGGAGAGGGCGTTGATCGCGTTGTTGAGGTTCAGCAGCAGCTTGGCGTGCTGCACCTCGGACATGTCGGTGCGTGCCTCGATGGCCAGGCCCGCCTCGTGCAGGGCGGTGAAGAGGGTGTCGTCGGGCTCGGTCATCAGTTTGCCCGGCATGCCCTGGTGCACGGTGCCAGGATCGGACTGCACCACGTTGTAGGGCACCATCCCGGCCAGCACGGTGTGGCCGGGGAGCGCGGCGCGCAGGGTGGCGGGGTTGTGCAGCCCGTTCTGGAAGCTGACCACGACGGCGCCGGGGGCGAGATGGGCGGCGAGGTCCTTCGCGGCGGCCCCGGTGCCGGCGGTCTTCACGGTGACTAGCACATAGTCGGCGCCGGCTGCGGCTTCAGGGCCGGTGGCCAGCGTCAACCGGTCAGGCGTGAGGTGGACGGGCGAGAGGCCGGAGATGCTGAGGGTGAGTCCCCGCTCGCGCAGCACAGCCATGGCCGCGGACCGGCCGATGAACGCCACGTCATGCCCGGCGGCGGTGAGGTGGCCGCCAAGGTGACAGCCGATACTACCGGCGCCCAGGACTGCGAAGCGGGGCTTGGGCATGGGTGACTCCTGCGGAAGGGGCGGGGCGGGCAGGGGCCAGCATGGACCAGGGGCAGGCCGGCTGGCCAGGTTTCGCCGCGGCTCCATCCGCGCTCCCCCGCGCCCGCAGCGGGCGGGGCCGTCGTGGCTGCTGCTCGGGCTGAGACCTTCGAACACCGGTTGGTCGGAAAAGGGATTGCCTTGAGCACGTGGCTCACGTTGGCTGGCGGCATGGCTGAACTGCGTACCGATCGCCTCGTCCTTCGTCGCTGGCGTGACTCCGACCTTGCACCATGGGCGGCGATGAATGCCGATCCGGAGGTTCGGGAGCACTTGGGCGGCCTGCTCACCCGCGAACAAAGTGATGCCTCCGTGGCACAGTTCCAGGCCGAGTTCGACCAGCGAGGCTACGGATGGTGGGCGGTTGAGGTGCGGGCCACGGGCGCGTTTATCGGCTTCGCGGGCTTGGACCAGGTGGAGGACGACATGCCGTTCGAAGGAGTGGAGATCGGCTGGCGGCTCGCCCGCCCGGCCTGGGGTCAGGGCTACGCCACCGAGGCGGCGCGGACGGTCCTGGCCTTCGGTTTTGACACTCGGCAGCTATCCGAGATCGTCGCTGTGACGACGGCCACCAACCCTCGTTCACAGGCGGTGATGCGCCGGATCGGTATGACCCGTGACCCGGCCGACGACTTCGACGACCCCACCGCGTCCGAAGGGCCACTGCGTGCGAACGTGCTGTACCGCATCGCCCGTAGGACGAGGACCTGACGGGTCGCTTCACCAGGCTGCCCCGTTCGAGAGTGGTGACGACGGACACCGGGGTGACCACCGAGGCCATGGCGTGCCGGAAAGGTCGTCGGATATGAGGCTGGGCGCTGCTGTGTCGTGGTGCATGGGTCATCTGCTCTCAGGGTTTCCGTCAGGGGCAGGGACAGAACAGGAACAGCGGGTCCTCGGGCGGGATGGCCCTCCGGTGGTCGCGGCACGTCGCCAGAGGTCACTGATCCGACGATCGACCTCTCCCAGGGGTTGTTGTCCGGGTGGGCGGTGACGATCAGGTCGTCGTTGCTCGTGCTGGCCTTCGTGCGGGCATTGCCGAGGACGAAGAGGAGGTGATGCGGAGGCCGCCGGAAGTGGGACGTCAGGTGTTAACGATGCCAACGTCATCGTTCGCCCGGTCGTCAGGTGCAGAGTCGAGCGTGGGTGTATCCGGCGTTTGCGGTCGGGCCCGGCGCGGAAGCCGGGCCCGACCGGCGTTCAGAAACGGAAGATCGTCGACAGCGGCGGGAGCTGACCACCGAGCTCGTAGCCGCCGACGTAGACGCTCTTGGCGTCGATGGGGTCGTGGGAGGCGAAGGTGCGGGCATTACGCCAGTAGCGGTCGAGCCGGTAGACGTTCGAGGTGCTGCGCGCACCGGTGACCTCGTGGATTTCGGCAGCGGCTGCCAGGGATGCCTCGACGGAGGCGACCTTGGACCGGAAGCAGTCGATGGCGAGGGCGTCCAGGTCGTCGCCGTCGTGGGAGGCTTCCAGCTGGTCGACGGCGGAGTGCAGCAGCGCGCGGGAGGCGGCCAGGCGGCTGGAGAGCGCGCCGATCCGACGCAGGATCAGCGGGTCCTCGGCCGGGGTGGTGAACTGAGGCAGGGAGCCGCGCTTCATGGTGCGGGTGTGCTGAACGAGAGCGTCGAGAGCGCCTTCGCCGATGCCCTGCATCAGCGCGGCGTGCATCAGCATCCCGAAGCCGAGAAAGGCCGGGGAGAACTCTGCGGGGGCTGGTTGGTGCCAGCCGTCGGGCACGAAGACGTCGTGGTAGGTGATGGTCTGGCTGCGGGTGCCGCGCTGGCCCATGTTGTCCCAGTCGTCGTGCAGTTCGACCTGGGGGTGTTGCAGGTCCACCAGGACGTGGTGGCGCGCGGGCTGTTCGCCTGCCAGCAGGCACATGACCAGGGCCATGCCCAGACCGCCGCTGTTGCTGTTGAAGGCCTTCGTGCCGCTGAGCACCACGCCGCCCTCGGTCGGCCGGGCCGTCGCCTTGCCCGCCACCCCGGTCTCGGCGGCAGAGGAGACGAGACGCAGTCCGTCTTCGAGGACGCGGTGCGCGAGTTCGGCCCGGGTTGGCTCGGGCAGGCTGCTGTCCGGGTGGAGCAGTATGCGGACGACCAGGACGGTGGTGATCCAGTTCTGGCCGGTGGCCGTCGCCCGCGCTGATCTCCCGCCCCGCCCGGATGACCGCGCCCCAGCCGCCGCACACCGTGCCGTCCCACAGCCCTCCGTACTCGGCGGGGACGGCCAGCCGTGCCAGGCCGATCTTGGCGAGGAGCGCCATGTTGGACGAGGGATCGTCGTTGTCACGGTCGCTGGCCAGCCCTCCTTCGGCCAGCGTCTGCCGTTGTTCGCGGACCGCGGCGATCAGGGTGCGGGCTTCCTCGGTGTCATGCAGATGCCTCGGCATGGGCGTATCCCCGCCTCAAATAGAATGTGAACGGTGATTTTCATTCGCGTTTTACGGAAGGTGATTACCTTGTCAAAAGTGCTTGTGGGAAGGGGTCGGTACGATGCGGAGCGTGATCGACGAGCCGAGCCGCGAAGCGCAGTACCGGGAGCCTCAGCAGGCCCGCAGCCGTGCGACTCTGATGCGCCTGCTTGAGGCGGCCGAGGACGTTATCGCGTCGGTCGGTTGGGATGAACTGACGATGACCGGTGTCGCCGAGCGCGCTGGCGTCTCGGTCGGCTCGATCTACCGCCGTTTCGAGGGCAAGGATCAACTGGTCAACGCTCTGGCTGATCGCATGCTGGAGCAGTTGAAGGCGAGTCTGGCCGAGAACCTGCGCGCGGCCGAGTCGTCACTTTCCGGCGTCATGGACGCCTACGTCCATGCTCTGATCATGTCCTTCGCCGCCGGGAGCCGATTCGCCGTCAGCCTGCCTCCTAGCCGCAACGCTCAAATGGTGGACCGTGGCGTGCGCACGCGCGCCGAACTCCACCGAATCTTGTTCGAAGCGGTGGCGCCGTACACCGACCAGATCCGCCGCTTTGACCCTCAGGTGGCGCTGGAGGCGGTGGAACGCACCATCATCGGCGCCTGCGTCCACACCGCCGTGCGCCCCGACCGTCCCGCGGACGAAGCAGGCTGGAACCTGTACGCCGACCAGCTCAGCGACATGGCCCTCGCCTACCTCCTCAGCCCCGACCGTCGCAGCACCGCACGGCCGCCCACCGCAAGCTGACTCACCCATGGCTGGGGCGCGAGCTGTCAGCCGGTCTGCAGTTCCGTGTTCCAGGCGCGCGGATCGTCGGCCAGCGCTTGGGCGGCGCCTTCCTGGAGACCGGGGCAGCCCACGACATGGCCGGGTCTGCCCCGATGTTGCGGCCGCCGAGGCGCACGGCATCATCGGGGCAGGTCGGCACTTGAGAGGTCAGGCGCGTGTGCCGCCCGCGTAGTCGCTGCTGAAGGCAGACTCGATGGTGGCGGCCACGGACTGGGCCACCCCGGTGCCGGTGAGGACGATCCCCAGCTCCCGGTTGTTGTCCAGCGAGTTGCTGCTGAGGTTCATGGAACCTGCCTCCACCTGCTGGCTGGACAGACCGTAGTCGGCGACGATCGCCTTGGCGTGGATGTAGAAGCCGTTGGGGTCGGAGTATCCGACGACGGTGCCGCCGGCCGCCTTGATCGCGGACACCTCGCTGGCGTAGTCGGACGGGGTCTCCAGGACCACCCGCACGGCAACACCCGCCTGAGCCCGCGCCACGATGGCGTTGACCACCGCGCTGTCGCTGAATTCCAGCTCCTCGACGTCGAGCTTCGAGGTGGCCGCGTTGATCACGGACAGCAGGTGGCTGCGGGAGTCGGTGGGGGACCACAGCAGGTGGTCGCCGTCGGTCGGGGTGATCGAGGTGCCGGCGTAATCGGCGTTGAAGACCTTCTCGATCGAGGCCACGTCGCGGCTGTCGTCGTCGAACACGCCGTAGTCGCGGCTGGTCGTGTAGTACTGGGAGGTGAGGTTGCCGGTGAGGATCAGCGACTTGGCGGCGTCCACCGTGATGGTCTTCTGGTGCGTGTAGACGAAGGCGGACGGCGACCACACCACTCCCACGCCCGCGCTCGTCAGTGCGTTGTACGCCGAACTGTTGGCGCTCTGGTGCTGGCGGTCCAGGACCACTCGCACGGTGACGCCCTTGTTCTTCAGGGCTATGAGGTCGTTGACCGCCGCAGTGTCTTCCAGTTCGTACATGGTCATGTCAAGCGAAGTGGTGGCCGAGTTGATGAAGTCATAGATGGCCGGCTGGCTGGTGCCGCTCTGCGAGAAGGTGAACGCGGAGTAGCTGGCGGCGTTCGCGGGGACGGTGGTGGCGAGTACGACGGCGCCGGCCGCGAGAACGGCACCGGCGCGGGCGAGGGCCTTCCATGACATGCGTGACTCCTTGTGAAGTTGATGCCCGGGCTGAGTGAGCATGTGCATGGCACCATGCGCGTAGAACGCCAAGGAAGGGCAGTGCAGTGAACGTGGCGTGACCGGCTAGCAGCGCACGCGGACAAGATGGATGCTTCGCAGGTGAGAGGTGGTGCGAACGTTCTTGTGAAAATCGCAAAATCTTCGTATTCGATGACCTGCGTCAGTGCTCCTCCCGCAGGACACCAGAGGGTGTGCTTGATCCGGTCGTCCGTCAGTCGACGTATTCGGTCAGGACGCGTCACAGGTGTCGTTGGCCGGTGATGAGCGTCATCCGATCGGTGCATTCGGCCCGCACCGTTGTCACCCAGCGCGCAGCGAAAGCGTTCGTCTGCGGTGTCTGCGGTGTCTACAGTGCGATCTTCGCTGCCTTCTACTCCGATGGAGGCGAACACCGCGTCGAAGGCGTCTTGGTGAACTTCGTGACCGCCGTCAGATCGGCGGCGCGGTGATTCGCATGACGGTGGAGTGGTCCTGTGCCGTGGGGATGAGATGAAGCTGTTGGACGGTGGAGTCGACGTCGTCGGCGTGTCCGCATTCCGTGCACGGCTGCGAGCTGAATCCGGCGAACCTGTAGGCCACTTCCATGATTCGGTTGCGGTCCGTGGCGCGGAAGTCGGCTGTAAGGTGCACTCCCGCCGCGTGGGCTTGAGTGATCAGCCACCTCAGGATGGTGGCGCCGGTCCCGAAGGACACCACGCGGCAGGACGTCGCCAGGAGCTTGAGGTGCCATCGGCTCGCGAGGTGCTGGAGCAGTAGTACGCCGACGGCGCCATGGCTGCCGAAACGATCCGTCAACGTCATGACGAGAATATCGTGGTCCGGGGTGGCGAGCAGGGCGTGCAGGTCGGCGTCCGCATAGTGGATACCGGTCGCGTTCATCTGGCTGGTCCGCAGGGTCAGCTCTTCGACCCGTGCAAGCTGCTCGCTGCCGGCCTGCTCGATGGTCAGGCGCAGGTCCAGGGACTTCAGGAACTCCTCGCTGGAGCCGGTGTGATTCCCCTCGGCCTCTTCACGCAGGAACCCGGCCTGATACATCGCCCGCCGGTTCGCCGCGTCTGCGGAGACCTGGGGCGGACTGAATTCCGGCAGGCCGGTCAGCTCGGTAGCCCGCTCCGCCTCGTAGACCCGTACCGCGGGCAGCTCGTAGGCGACCTCGGCGCGCTCGGCGGGCTGGTCGTCGATGAAGGCGATGGCCGATTCCGCAAACTGCAGGTGTCTGGCGACCGCGCGCACGGAGTCCGATTTACGACCCCAGCCGATCTGAGGAAGGATGAAATACTCGGCGATTCCCAGCTCTTGCAGGCGCTTCCATGCGTGGTCAGGGTCGTTGCGGCTGGCGACGGACTGCAGGATGCCCCGGGCGTCCAACTCCAGCACGGTGCGGCGGATCCCGTCGGGCAGTTCAATCTGCGCGTCCTCCAGTAGCGTGCCGCGCCAGAGTGTGTTGTCCAGGTCCCACACCAGGCACTTGACCAGTAACTGGTCGGCGGCAGTCGGTGTCGGTCCGGCTGAGGTGTGCGGCACGGTCAGATCTCCCAGGTGGTGACGGGCCAGGCGGCGGCCGGGTTGTCGGACAGGGCAGTCATGTGATCACTACGCCACGGCCCGTCTTTATCGAACAACCACTCCAGGTCGGGCGTGCCATGCCTGCGTACTGCTATGCCCATGTCGTCAATGCCTCGTCGGACAGCAGCAGTTGGTTGATCTCGGTGCTTCCCTCGATGAGTTCCATCAGCTTGGCGTCCCGGTACGCGCGGGCCACCACATGCGAGTCGTGGACCCCTGCCGAGGCCAGCACCTGCACGGCGCTCGCCGCACCACGTGCGGCATGTCCGGAGGCCACGTGTTTGGCGAGAACGGCAGCTGCGACGTGCTGTGGCCGCCGTGCATCCCAGTCCTTGCTGGCCTGTTCGCAGACTGCGGTCGACGTGCGCTCGGCCGCGTACAACTCCGCGATATGGCGCCGGATCAACTGGTGCTCCGCAATCCGGGTGCCGAAGGCCTGCCGGCGTGAACTGTGTCGCACGACCTCGCGCAGGCAGGCCCGGAGCATGCCTACACAGCCCCAGGCCACGGAGATCCGGCCGTGGCTGAGCGGCGACGCCACCAGCATCGTGACCGGCATGCCGGCGCCCCCTCGTAGCAGATGTGTCGCGGGCAGCCGAACCTGGTCCAGCCGTACCGTGGCATGCCCGGCCGCGCGGCAACCGAGCGGGTCAGGAACGCGCACGACAGCCACCCCGGGGGCATCGGTTGGCACTATGGCTGCGGCGGCGCCGTTGCCGTACCGGCCGAAGACCACGATCAGTGACGCGTAGCACGCCCCGGTAACCCAGGCTTTCTCGCCGTCGACGACGATCGAGTTGCCGTCCCGAGTAATTCTGGTAGTCATCGCCGCCAGATCACTCCCGGCTCCGGGTTCACTGAACCCCACTGCGGCGGTCTCACCCGAGGTGAGTCGCGACAGGATGGTTGTCTGCTGTTCCGCCGAGCCGAGGCGGGACACGGTCCAGGCGGCGATCCCCTGCGAAGTCATCACGCTGCGCAGCGAACTGCACTGCGCGCCGGTGGCGGCTATGAGCTTGCCGTTGTCGAGGCTGCCCAGTCCGAGGCCTCCGAAGTGCTCTGGTACATCGGCACAGAGCACTCCCTTGCGGCCGAGTTCGGCAATCACCTCGCACGGCAGCCGGCCCTCGCGGTCCCAGGCCCCGGCCCGGCCCTCCACTAGCTGCGCGATCAGGGTGGTCGCCTGGCGTATGGCCTCAGCCGTCGGTGGCCTGCGTCCGCAGCCGATCGACGAGCTGCGCCATGGCCCGCGCCGTCCGGAAGTTCTCCAGCGACAGGTCGTCGCCCGCAACGGCCACGCCGTAGGTCGTCTCCACATGGATGACCAGCTTCAGGGCGAACAGCGAAGTCACCGCGCCTGAGGTGAACAACTCGGTGTCGGGTGCCATGGGCAACCTGATGTGGCGCTGGAGAAATGCCAGCAGCTCGGACTCGATCTCGGCGATGGCCGTCGGCTCGGCGGAGGCAGGGGTGGTGGGCATGGTGACGGGTCGCTCAATCATGAAGGGGACCAATCGACGGTGTCGAGTCAGGATGGATAGGTGTGGAAGCCACGGCCCGTCTTGCGTCCGAAGTCGCCCGCGGCGACCTTGGTGAGCAGCAGGTCGCACGGTTCGTAGCCGGCGTCGCCGGTGCGGTCGAGGAGTACCCGGAGGCTGTCGACCACGTTGTCCAGGCCGATGAGGTCGGCCGTGGCCAGCGGACCGGTGCTGTGGCCGAGGCAGCCTCGGAAGAGAGAGTCCACCTGATCACGCGTGGCGATGCCCTCCTGCACGATCCGGGCGGCCTCGTTGATAACCCGCTGCAGGACGCGGTTGAGAACGAACCCTGGCCCGTCGCCCACCACGATGGACTCCCGGTCCAGGCTTGTGAGCAGTGCCAGGATGCGGTCCAGCGCGGCCTCGGAGGTCCTCGGCCCCTTGACCACTTCCACCGTGCGGATCAGGTACGGAGGGTTCATGAAGTGCGCCCCTAGGAGCTCGGCCGGGCGGACGGTGTGCTCGGCGAGTTCGTCGACCGGGATGCCGGAGGTGTTGGTGACCAGCGGTGTACCAGGGGCCACCAGTCCGGACACCTCGCGGAGTACTTCGGCCTTCACCGATGGCAGTTCCACAACTGACTCCACCACCACGGTGGCCCGTGCCGCCTCCCTCAGCGACGTGGCGGTCACCAGGTGCGGAACCGTTGTGCCGCGTGGCAGTCTGCCCAGCAGCCGCCCTTGGCGGATGTGCTGGGAGACCGCCGCGGTGGCCTGTTCCAGCGCGCCGCCATCCACGTCGACCAGGATCACGGGAACTCCGTGGCCGAGCGCGAGTGCCGCGATTCCCACACCCATGACGCCCGCGCCCACTACGGCGAGCCGGTCCGTCCGCTGTCGTTCCGTCATCTATTCCTCGCTCTTCGCATACAGGGGTGCACCTTGGGGTGCGGCCGAGTCCGCCGCCGCGAGGCAGCCGTCGATCAGGCGGGCCACCTCGCGCACTTGGGGCCCGTCCACGAAGTCCTCGTGCCGGTCGACTCGCACCGGAACGGCGTCGATCCGGCCCACCGGCATGTCCCGCCACTCTTGGGCGAAGTCCCGAGTGGTCCGATCGGCCCGATGCAGCAGAGTCACGGTGCCGCGGTACGCCAGTGGGCCGTGGCCGGCCAGTGCGCGGGCCCCGAACTCCAGCTGCCGACACCACCGTGTGAACTCCTCGGCCCCGGTGTCCGCCGGCAGCCGCCCGGCGCTCTGCCCGGCGTGCAGGACCCGCGCGATCACAGCGTCCCGGTCGAGGCCCTGAGCACCCTCCGCGGGAGGAGCGAAATCGAGCCAGCGGGCGAGCACGGTGACCAGATCGGGATTCGGCGCGACGTCGCCGAAAGGCGCCGCGTCAAGCAGCACGACGGCCCCTACGGTGCCGTTCCGCTGTGCGAGTGCGTCGGCGATGGCGACGGCAAAACGCCCGGCCGCGGAGAATCCGCACAAGTGGGCAGGGCGGTGGTGTGCGGTACGGAGGATCTCCTGGGCGTATACGTCCGCCTGGACGGCCAGGTCCAGGTCACCCGGATCGCCATGGTCGAAGAATCCATCCGGTTGGAGCGCGAGCACGGGGCGCCCCGGGGCCAGTTGGCCGAGCAGACGCGCATACATCGCGGGCTCGCCGGTCGGGGGTGGGGCGAAGAAGAGCGGCGCCGACTCTCCCCCTGCTCTGAGGAGGCTGGCAAGCCGAGTGCCGTCTGAAGACGGGGCGGTCCGCAGGTGGGAGGCCAGCGCGGCGACTGTCGGATTGCGGATCAGGTCGGCGAGCGTGATGCTGCGTCCGGTCAGCACTCGAAGCCGGTCCGCCGCGAGCATCCCCGCCATCGAATGCCCGCCCAGACTGAAGAAGTCATCCTGGGCGTAGACGCCCTCGATGGCCAGCGTCTGCTCCCAGACCATGGCAATCCGGCGTTCCCAGCGGTCCCTCGGCGGAGTGCGGTGCCCTCGATCGGACGCTGAGCGGGCACGCACCGCTCCGAGCAGCGTGGTCGCGGCATCCGACCCGGCCGGGGGCAGGCCCGCGACGGGTGCAGCGGGGTCGTCCGCCATCGCCTCCAGGACGGCGCGCAGCTCACCGACGAAACCTGCCACGGTGGAACGATCGAACAGACGGGTGTCGTACTCGACTGCTCCGGTCCACTCGCCCACTCCGGCCGACAGATACACCGACAGGTCGAACTTGGCGTCCGTGCTGTCCGGGGACGGCAACGGCTCCACTTCGGCGTCCGGGAGCCGCAGCGGTACCCCGCTGCTCTCCCGCACCCCCAGGTTGACCTGGAAGATCGGATGGCGGGAGGTGCTGCGCCGAGGCTGCACAAGGTTCACTAGACGGTCGAATGACAGGTCCGCATGATCCTGCGCGCCGACCACCGCGGAGACGGCCCGGCGTACGAGGTCTCGGCCGGAAGTTCCGGCGGGGGCCCCGATCCGTAGCGGGACGCTGTTGATCAATGGCCCGACGACCTCGGCCAAGCCAGGAGCGCCGCGACCGCCGAAGGCACTGCCGACGACAGTGTCGGGACAGCCGCTGCGGCGGGCGAGAACCGCCGCGAACGCCGCCAACACCACGGAGAACGGAGTCCCCCGCTCGGCTTTGGCGAGACGCTGGATCTGGACGCCGAGCTGTGCGGGCAGTGTGAACGGCTGCCGGTCGCCGATGGCCGGCCGGGCGTCGTCTCGGGGCCGGTCGGTGGGCAGCGGCAGCGGGTCAGGGATTCCGTTTAACCGCTCTGTCCAGTACTGGTGGAGGACCTTCAGACGATCGGCGGTCAGCCGCTCCCGCTCCCATGCGGCAACGTCCCCGTACTGCAAGACCGGCACCGGCAGGGCGGCCTCGTCACCGGCCATGAGATTCCGGTAGGCGGCTGCCAGATCTCGGAGGATCAGTTTGTTGGACGCGGCATCGGTGACGGCATGATGCACGGCGAATCCGAGCACGTACTCCCGGTCAGCGGTGCGCAGCAGCCGGACCTGCAGCAGCGGTGGACGGTCGAGGCGAATTCCGGCAGCGGCCTCCGCGAGCAGGCCGTGCGCAGCGGCCCGCGGATCGCCGGCACCGCGCAGGTCCCTGGTCTCCAAAGGCAGAGACACAAAGGGGCGGATGTCCTGCACCAGCGGTAGGGCGGTGTCCGTCGGCCTGTTCGGACGGACGATCGCGGTGCGCAGCGCCTCATGGCGGCGGATCACTTGCTCCAGCGCGGCGGCCATCAGATCCTCGCGTACCCGGCCGCGGATGAGCAGCGCGAAGCGCACCACGTAGGCGGTGGATCCGGGCAGCATCCGGTCGACCAGCCACATCTGTTCCTGGAAGGCAGACGCGGGCAGCGGTCCTTTGTCGCGGGGCACGGGCATGGGGCCGGCGGAGGCCAGGCCGGCTGATGCGCGCAACCGGCGAGTGATGTCCATACGTCGCCCCGGGTCGAGGGCGGCCAGCCGAGCAGCGATCTGGTCGGCGGTTCGCCGAGGTGCTGTGTCCACCTACGTCACCGCCCCTGGTCCGCGATGGGAGCGTCGAGGAGTGGAACCAGCTGGTCGGCAATGCGCTCCAGCTGGTCCGCGACAACCTCGGCAGCCTGTGCGACCGTCGGCCCTGCGAACAGGTCGCCGACCGTGTACTCCACCGGGAAGGCAGTTCGAATCCGCCCGACGACGGAGATGGCCAGCAGTGAGTCGCCGCCGAGTTCGAAGAAGTCCTCGCGGGTGCCGACAGGGCCGCTGCCCAGCACAGCCTGCCAGGTCGCAGCAATCTCCTCCTCGATCGGGCCACAGGGGGCGACCGCGGCCGACACAGGCTCGGGAGGAGCCGGCGCGGGCAACGCACGCCGGTCCAGCTTGCCGTGCGGGGTAAGGGGCAGACGGTCCTGCCAGGACCAGGCGGTGGGCACCAGTTGCCCGGGCAGCCGGTCCGCGGCCCATGCGCGCAGCTCGGCAGGGGACGGGCGGTCAGGGCCGATCGGGGCCAGATGCGCGGCGAGCCGTCCTCGGTGCAGTGCGACCGCGGCGTCCCGGACAGCAGGATGTGTGCGCAGGCATGTCTCCACCTCGCCCGGTTCCAACCGCACTCCACGGACCTTCATCTGATCGTCGATGCGGCCGAGGTAGTCAAGCGCTCCGTCATGCAGGGTGCAGACCCGGTCGCCGGTGCGGTAGAGGCGGGATCCCGGTGGGCCCGCCGGATCGGGGATGAACCGCTCTGCGGTGAGACCAGGTGCTCCGAGGTAGCCGCGGGCGATGCCGGGGCCGCCGATATAGAGTTCGCCGGGCACAGCAGGAGGACACGACTCCAGTACCGGGTTGGCGACGTGGGTGACGACATTGCCGAGCGGGCGGCCGATCAGGGAGCGGCCGGTGGGGGCTGATTCCCCTCCTTCCCAACGGTGCTCCGTCGCGAAAATGGCGGACTCCGTCATGCCGTAGATGTTGGCAATCCGTGCATTGCGGCACACGGCGTCCCACTCTTCGACGAAACCCGCCGGCAGCGCTTCGGCCGAGTTGATGGCCCAGGCGAGGCGCGGTAGCGGATCGGCTCCGCCGGACCGCCTCGCCTCCTCGGCGATGGCCTGGATCTGCCGCGGCACCAGGAGCGTATAGGTGGCGCCCCGTTCGTTCAGCACCCTGCACAGGACCATCGGGTCGCGGACCTCTTCGTCGGTCAATACCGTGACAGCCGCCCCCGAGACCAGTGGCCACAGGACTTCGAAGACCGCGTCGGTAAAGGCCACTGGAACCTTGTGCGCAACCACGTCGCCGACATCCAGGCCGAACTCCTCAGTCAGCCTCCACAGCGTGTTCAGCACCGCCCGGTGGTCGACCATCACGCCCTTGGGTTGACCGGTGGAACCGGAGGTGTGGACCACGTAGGCGAGGTTGCCAGGAGTGGCCGAGGGCAGCCGCACACCGGAGTCCGGCATGGGGTGATCCGCTTCATCCACCCTCACCACCGGCAGGCCGGAGGGGATCACGGCCACCACCGCCTCGGGCAGCCCACAACGGGTGACCACTGCCGTGCAGCCGCCGTCGACGAGGAGGCGGGCAATCCGTGCCGGTGGGTGCGACGGGTCCAGGGGGACGAATGCGGCCCCGGTCCTGAGCACGGCGACCGTGGCGGTCACCGACTCGACGGACCGTTCCAGCAGCACCCCGATCCGCCGCTCGGGCCCGGCGCCCAGGCGGGCCAGCCGCAATGCGACGGCCTCTGTCGCCCGGTCCAGTTCCCGGTAGCTGACCGTGCGGTCGGCGGCGATCACGGCGGGGGCGTCGGGGACGGAGCGCACCACCGCGGCAAAGGCTTCCCCCACCGTTTCCGCCCGAACGGGCCGGGCCGGGCCGAGGGCACGGGCGGCTCTGGATTCGTGCAGCGAGCCCAGGACCGGAATGTTCTCCAGCACTCGGGTGAGGTCCATGAGCCCGACGAAGGCCGCCCGCACGGCGCGGGCGACGAGGCTGGCTTGTTCCGGGCCGATCCGGTCGGCCCGATAGGCCACCCGGATCAGCAACCGGTCACCAGGGACGACGAACAACACCAGCGGATAGTGCACAGTCTCGTTCGCGGTGACGCAATCCACCCGGCGCGAACCACCCCCGGTCGACGGGAAGTTCTGCACCACCAGGACAGTTTCGAAGAGCGGTTGGCCCCCGGGCACGCCGGCGTGCCGGCGGACCTCGGCCAGCGGACTGTGCTCGGCCTCCAAGGTGTCCGCGTGCCGCGCGGCCAGTGCACGCAGCCAGCCGCCGGCGGTACGGCGGCCAGGCAGACCCGCCCGGACCGGGACGGTGTTGGTGAGGAGGCCGATCGTCCCCTCGATGCCGGGCAGGTCCGCGCTCCGCCCGGAGACGACCATGCCGAACACGACGTCGTCGAGACCGCTGAGTCGGCTCAGCGCCAACGCCCAGGCACCCTGTGCCAGCACCGCGAAAGGCACTCGCAGTTCGCGGCTCGCAGCGCGGAGCCGGGCCGATTCGGCGGCGGTGAGTTCGACTTCGGCCACACCTCCACCGGTGCCCTCCCGAGGTTCGGCGAACGGCACCGGGACGGCCGTGGTGAATCCGTCCAGCACGCGCGACCAGTGTTCGGCCGCCCGGGTCCGGTCGGACCGGCGTGTCAGTGCGACGAAGTCCCGGAACGAGGCGGCGGAGGGCGGGGCGGCGCCGGCGGCGAGCCCGTCCAGCTCGCCCAGCAGCAGACCGGTACTCCAGCCGTCGAGGAGCAGCCCGTGGTGGGTCCACACGCAGTGCACCACATCGTCTTCCAGACGGATCAGGGCGAGCCGCGCGGGCGGTGCGTCGCCGGGCTCGAAACCGCGAGCCCGGTCCTGGGTCAGGAAGTCCGCGACCTGTTCCTCCCGCTCGGCCGGGGGCAGACAGCGGAGGTCCACATCGGCTATCGGGGGAGTGGTGTCACGGCGGACCGTCTGCACCGGTTCCCCGGATCCGTCCCAGCCGAACGAGGTACGCAGCACGGGGTGCCGGCGGAACAGCGTTTCCCAGTCCGCACGCAGACGATCAAGGTCGGTGTCGTGGAAGCGCAGCCCGAGCTGTGCGGTGTACTCGTCGCCGCCGGGGTTGCGCAGCAGGTGGTAGAAGAGTCCCTGCTGAAGCGGCGTCAGCGGATATTGGTCCTCGACATCGCAGGGTCCGGCGGGGCCGTACGTTTCGACGAGTCGAGCCGACGTGGGTCCGGCGGCCTCCGGCGATTCTGTGTGGGTCACAATCGGTCCTCTCCCGTCCACCGCCCGTGCCCAGCGGCACAGCGGCGGGATGCGATCCCGCGGGACGGACTCGCGGTCCCCTACAGGCTGGAACGATGTCGCCGTCGCCTCATGTCACCGAAACTACGGACAGCCGCGGCCAACTGCTGCGATGTGCACCGGGACATCCGGAAGACCGGTCCTGACCTGGGACGGAAGAGGTCCCACCGGATCCGGTCCCAGTTTTGCGGGACGGGCGGTGCGCACGACCGACGACCGAAGCTGATCCAGGCCGACCAACGGAGGGAACGCGCATGGTGGGAACTGACACCGCGAAGCGATTGTCCGGACGCGGGCTCCTGGGCAGGTACTTCCGCTCGAAATCCAGCGGGTTGGTGCTGCTCGGTACGCTCTTGGTGCTGTCCACGGGACTGGCAGTGCTAGGGCGCGTATTGAGTTGTGATCAAGGCTGTGATCCGAGGTGTCGGATCCAGAGGAGGCCGGCGCATAATTCGAGTCCGGCCTGGTAGCTTTCAGGCTTTTTGTCGTAGCGGACAGCGAGGCCGCGCCAGTCCTTGATCTTGTTGATGGTGCGTTCGACGCTGTTACGGAGTTTGTACAGCTGCTTGTCCCAGGTGACGGGCCGTCCGCCGCGTGAGCCGCGGTTCTTGCGGTGAGCGGACTGATCCTTCTTCTCTGGGATGACCGCCTTGATCCCACGTTTGCGCAGGTGGGAACGGTTCTGGCGAGACGAGTACGCCTTGTCGCCCGCCACTGCGTCGGGCCGGGTGCGGGGCCGGCCCACCGGGCCGGGGACGCGGATCTTGTTCAGGACAGGGATGAACTGCGGACTGTCCCCGGCCTGCCCCGCAGTGATCTTCAGCGAGAGGGGCAGGCATTGCGGCACACAGGACAGGTGCGTCTTCGTGGTCAGTCCGCCGCGGGAACGTCCCAGGTCAGCCGCGGCGAGCCGGGCCTTGCGGCGACGCCTCACGCGTCGCCGTTCTTCCCGCTCCGGGTCCGGTTGCCCGTCTTGTTCCTGGCCGGCGCCCCTTTTTCCGCGGCGGCCTTCTCCAACGCCTCCAGGATCTCGGGCTCCACGATCATTCCGGCAGCATCATGATGCGCCCGGACTGTGGTCGAATCCACGCTGACCAGCGACAAGTCCACCAGGCCCCGCTTCGCCGCCTCGGCGATCGCACCCTGGAACACCGCGGTGAACACCCCAGCATCCCGCCACTGCCGAAACCGGCCGTAAACGGTGGACCAGTGCCCGAATCGCTCGGGTAACTCCCGCCATTTCGCCCCGTTCCTGAACCGCCACACGACACCCTCAAAGTGCCCCCGCAGGTTCTCCGGGTACGGCCCGTACTCGCCGACCGGCACAAACGGGGAGATGAACTCCCACTCGGCATCCGAAAGTTGAGGTCGAGACACCCCACCGTTCTACCCCAAGCCCCGACCCATCCAGGCCGGAAGCCCCACGAGATCACAACTCCACACAGGCCCTAGTGTCTCGTGATCCTGATTGCGTCACTTCGAGTTGTTATTGACGAGTTTCTTCATGCTGGTCTGGACGAGTCGGACCTTGGCGAGGATCTCGTCGGCGGTGGCAGTCCAGGTGAAGGGTTTCGCTTTCTCGTTCCAGGAGTTGATGTAGTCGCGGATCTGTTTGACCAGGACGTTGACGCTTGCGAACGTGCCGCGGCGGATGGACTGCCTGGTGATGATTCCGAACCAGATCTCGATCTGGTTCAACCACGAGGACCCGACAGGTGTGAAATGGAAGTGGATATGCGGGTTTTTCGCCAGCCATGCCTTCACCTCCGGGGTGGTGTGCGTGGACAGGTTGTCCAGGACGACATGAATCTCTTTCCCTGCATGCGGCTTGACGGCCTTCTTCAGGAACGCCAGGAAGGTCGCGCCGTTCCGGTTCGGCCTGCACTCGCCCAGCACTTCACCGGTCGTGACGTTCAGCGCGGCGAACAGGTTCGTGGTGCCGTGCCGCACATAGTCGTGGGTGCGCTTCTCGCTTGCTGCAAAGGCCACCGGCAGCATCGGCTGGGTCCGGTCCAGCGCCTGCACCTGCGTCTTTTCATCGACCGATAGCACCACCGCGCCACCGGGCGGGGCCAGGTACAGGCCGACCACATCGGCAACCTTCTCCGCGAACGCCGGGTCCTTCGAAATCTTGAAGGTGCCCGAGCGGTGCGGCTTCAGATTCTCCTCCCGCCAGACCCGGGCGATGTAATGCCAGGACACCGAGATGCCCTCGTGCCGCTTCAAGTGGTCGGCCAGCGTCCGCGTCGACCAATGCGACAGGCCGGAATCGACCGGCGGAGACATCCTCGTCAGCGCAATCACTCGCCCGCGTGTCTGCGGGGGCACCTGAACACGCCCGCCACCACGGCGTTTCTCTTCCAGCCCGGCCAGGCCCTGTTCGGCATAACGGGCCTTGCAACGGTCCACCGTCAAAGGCGCCACACCGGCAAGCTCCGCGATGTCCTTGCGCCGCCGCCCCTCGCCGGACCACAACACGATCCGTGCACGCAACGCCACATCAGCCGGAACATCACGCGAACCCGCCAACTCCCGCAACTCAGCCATCTGTTCAGAAGAGAGATCCATACCAGGATCAACGATCACAGGCGCCCCAGGTTCCACGACCAGGATCACGAGACACTAGGGCCCCAGTTTCTGAGCCGGTTCATCGACCAGGCTCGCACGGCCGCTCCGGTCGAGTTGCTGATGAAGGTCGCGGCGGCGTTCCTCGCCGTCTCGCTGCTCGGGGAACTGCTGGTCGTGGCGGCCGACTACACAGGAGCCAGGCTGGCCTGGCGGGCGACCAACGACCTCCGAGTGGACCTGGCGCGACACTGCCTCGGCCTCGACATGGAGTTCTACGAACGGCACTCATCCGGCGAACTCGTCGCCCGTATCGACAGCGATGTCAGCAAGCTGGCCAACTTCTTCTCCAAAATGCTCCCTCTGGTTGTCTCGAATGTGCTGCTGTTGCTCGGGATCGGTGTCGTCCTGTTCTTTGAGGACTGGCGCGTCGGGCTGTGCTACGTGCCGCTGGCGGTCGGATCCGTGGCCCTGATCCGCAGGCTGATGGGCGTCGCCATCCCGGCTGCGGCGGCCTATCGAGCCGCCACCGCGGACTTGCTGGGGCGGGTCGAGGAGTATTTCGGCGGCCTTGAGGACGTCAGGGCCAACGGCGCGCGAGGACGCGTCCGCAGAGAGTTCTGGGCGGCGGCGTCCAAGGTGCTGGCCACGCTCCGCACCGCCGCCAGGCTAGGTGTGCGCTGGCCCGCCGCAGCCCACAGCCTCGCCTCGCTCGGCATGGTCCTCGCCGTGATTGCGGGCACCACGCTCTATCTCTCGGACCAGGTCACGCTCGGCGGCGCCTATGTGTTCGTCGCGTATTCCGGCATGCTGATCGGCCCGCTGATAGCCATCGTCACCCAGGTGAACGACCTGGAGGAGACCATCGCCGCGGCGCAGCGCATCGACGAACTCTTCCAGGAGCAGAGTGCGATCAGCGACGGCGCCGAGCACTTGCCCGGCCGAGCCCCCGGTCGGGGAGCCGCCCTCGAACTCGACAACGTCTCCTTCTCGTACCGGGACGGTGAGCCGGTGCTGCGAGGCGTCTCCCTGGCCCTGGAACCAGGGTCCCGCCTGGCGGTCGTCGGGCGGACCGGCTCAGGGAAGAGCACGCTCGCGCGCCTGCTCTTCCGCTTCGCCGACCCGGTGTCCGGCCGGATCCTTGTCGACGGCCGGGATCTTCGCGAGGTCTCCGTCGCCTCGCTGCGAACCCGATTCTCGGACAGATCGGAGTCGCCGCCGTCACTGAGCCGGGCCGGGACGCCGAGCCCGGCGAGCCGGTCACGCAGGTAGCGCTCGGCCTCGGCCCAAGTCCGTGCCTCTGCACGTTCGAGCCATGCCACGTAGCCCCAGAACGGTGGCGGGGCCGGGCGGTCCGGGGACCGGCCCGCAGCCGTATCGCGGTACCAGGTGAGCACGTCGTCAAGGACGAGGTGAAATGACCAGCCATCGACGAGGAGTTGATGATAGGTCCATACCAGCCAGGCCTGGTCCTCGGCGGTGCGGATCAGGGCCAGACGCATCAGCGGGGTGCGTCGTGGGTCGAAGAACGTGAGACGGTCCTCCGCCAGCAGGGCGTCGAGCAGGCTCCGGTGCTCCTCGTCGGCCTTGCCGCGCCAGTCCATCTCACGCCAAGCCACCTTGAGACGGCGCAGCGTCATTTGGCGCGGTGTATCCAGTCGTTCGTAGTGGAACGAGGTGCGGAGAGCGGGGTGCCGGTCCGTCACCGCGTCCCATGCCGCCTTCAGAAGGGCCGGGCGAATCGTGCCCCGCAGCTCGATGCACGCTTGGTTGGTCGTCCTGCCCGTGCCGCGAGTCCTGAGCGCTTCAAAGAGCGTCCCCTGCTGAAGCGGTGTAAGGCAGCAGATCTGCTCGATATCACGCTTCGCCATGCCCGTAACGGTAGGGAGAGGCCGTATCCGTTGACAGGCCCCGCGAACGGGGGACAGCAGACCACGTCGCGTCAATCTGGGACGTGCCCGTCCCTGTGGCGTCCGCGAAGGTGGGCGAACAGGTCAGTGCCAGTGACAAGACGGGTGGATTCGATGACGACCAGACAGGATCTCGACCGGCAGCATCAGAAACCTGTACAGCCTGATGCGCAGGTGGTTGGCGCTCCCGTCCTCGGGATCGACAGTATTGAGTTGTTTGTCGGCAACGCCCGGCAGACCGCAGCCGCGCTGCGCCGCCTCGGGTTCACGCTCGCGGCGTACGCCGGGCTGGAGACGGGCCTGAAGGACCGGACCTCGTGGGTGCTCCGCCAGGGGGAGGTCCGTTTGGTGATCACCGGCGCCCTGGACGCGGACTCGCCGGTCGCGGCCCACGTCCATGAGCATGGCGACGGGGTCGCCGCCGTTTCCTTCACGGTGCCCGACGCAGCCGCGGCGTTCGAGCGCGCGCTGTCGGCCGGCGCCGCAGAGGTGGCCGAGCCGGCACCTATGGAGGATCACGACGGAACAGTCCTGGCAGCGACCGTGCGAGCATTCGGGCCGGTCGCGCACACGTTTGTCCAGCGGCATGAGTTCCGGGGAGCGTTCCTGCCCGGCTTCGCCGTCAGGGAGGACGACATCTTGGATCGGCTGCCCGCGCCGGCCCGCATCGTTCGGGTCGACCATGTAGTGGCCGCGGTCCCCGTCGGTGAGAGCGAGGCCCTGGTCGACTTCTATCGGCGGGTCCTCGGATTCCGGCAGATGCATTACTTCGACGACACCAGCATCGCGACCGAGTACACAGCGCTGATGAACAAGGTGATGGCGGACGGCTCGGGCCGCATCAAAATCCCCATCGTCGAACCGGGTAGGTCCACCCGCCGTGGCCAGGTCCAGGAGTTCCTCGACTACCACCGGGGCCCCGGGGTGCAGCACATAGCCCTGGAGACCCGGGACATCGTTGCCAGTGTCGAGGAGCTGCGAGGACGGGGCCTGGAATTCCTCGGTACTCCGGACACCTACTACGACCGGTTGGCCGACCACGTTCCGGAGGTCTCGGACCGGGTCGAGCGGCTGCGTCGCAACGGCATCCTCGCCGACAAGGACGACGAGGGGCACCTGCTGCAGATCTTCGCCCGATCGCTCAACGACCGCCCCACGCTGTTCCTGGAACTCATCGAGCGGCATGGCGCGATGGGGCTGGGCGAGGGGAACATCCGTGCCCTTTATGAAGCGCTGGAGCAGGACCAGGCGGCCCGCGGCAATCTCTGACGGCTCGTCGTTTCCGCTGCAAAAGCCCTTGCGGAGACGGCAGCACCATCCGCAGAGGCGCTCCAGCCAGGTGCGACCGGCGTCGAAGAGCGTGCAATGGCCACGTCCCGGTTTTTCGGGGCCGGTGCGCCACGACCGTGATCCCTACCGTGAGGGAGCCGGAGCGCGGTCAGCCCCAGGGAACGGGCCGCAGACGACTGGCGATCAGGAGGCGACGGGATGAGCGGACCCGGCACGGGAACCGACGGGCTGGACCTGGACACAGCTGAGGGGCGGCCTGCCATCGTGGCCACGCCGCGGATCGGCGGCCACGCTGCGCACGGCTGGCTCGTCGAGTGGAAACCGGTACTGCATGTGGCGCTGCGTCAGTTCGGCAGCCTGCTCATCCGGGGCCTGCGCATCGACAGTGCCGACGCGTTCTCCTCGGCACGTGACGCGCTGCTCGGGGACGGGCTGCCCTACCGTGAGCAATCGACCCCACGCAGCCAGGTCGCGGCTGGTGTGTACACCTCCACCGACACCCCTCCGCCTCATCCGATCAGGCTGCACAACGAGAGCAGTTACGTCCTGCGGTTTCCCGGCATTCTCCTCTTCGGCTGCCTCACCGCACCGTCCGAGGGCGGCGCCACTACGGTTGGGGACAGCCGGGAGGTCCTGGCCCGCCTTGATCCGGCTCTCGCCACCCGGATCCGCCGGCTCGGATGGGCACTGCTGCGCAACTACCACGACCGGATGAGCCTGTCATGGCAGCAGTCGTTCGGCACCGATGACCGAGGCCGACTGGAGGAGTACTTCGAGGATGCGCGGATCGCCTGGCGATGGCTGCCTGACGGCGGGTTGCTGACCAGCCAGCGCCGCGCCGCAGTGTTGCGTCACCCTGTCAGCGGTGAGCAGAGTTGGTTCAATCACCTTGCCTTCTGGAACCGCTACACCATGCCGGCGGCGATGCGCCAGGTCCTGCTCGCGGAGTACGGCGAGCAGGGGCTCCCGTACGACACGGTGCTCGGCGACGGCACTCCACTGACCGGGGAGGAAGCCGCGCACCTCAACGAGGTGTACGACGGCGTGCTGCGCCGCGAGACGTACCGCGCGGGTGATCTCCTACTGGTCGACAACATGCTCTCCTGCCACGGCAGGGAGCCCTACCGCGGCGATCGCCGGGTGCTGGTCGCCATGGCCGACCCCAGGTCGGTGGACGCATGCCATCCAGAGGTCGCACCTGCGCCCGGGCCACTGCCGGTCTGAGAACTCCGATCTCGGACACTCTTCTTCCACGCTGCTGAACCGGCCCGGTGAGACCAGCCACACGGCCCGGTCAACGGAGATGGCGGCGAGGTACCGGGTACGGGTGCCGTCCCTGCCGAACGTAGGCGCCGATGCCCCGCCCTTTTGGCCCCGTATCGTCAGTGCCGTCCGCGCGGACCTCCGGCAGGTCCCGGCCGGCAGCCCCGTCACGTTGGTGGCACACAGCAACGCGGGCCTGTTCCTTGCTGGGAGTTGTGGACCTTCGTGGCCGGGGCGACGGCCACGAAGGCTGGACAGATCCGGTTGGGCAGTAGGCCTCCGGCTGCCGCTGGTCGCCGTCGCCAGGTGCGGACGCATCACGGTGCGAGGACAGTGCGACGCTGCCCGCGATGAGGGCTTCCCGCCGGGCGGATCCGGCACACGGAGAGGATGCGCGGGTGGCGGGCTTGGCAGCTGGCGCAGGCGGGTCAGGAGGTGGCGAACGTGAACCAGTTGAGGTTGACGAAGTCGGCCGGCTGACCGCTGGTGAAGGTCAGATAGACGTCGTGGGTGCCGGTGACGGAGCTGATGTTGGCGGGGGTCGTCTTCCAGCTCTGCCAGCCGCCGGTGTTACCGACCGACAGACTGCCGATCGGGGTGGCGCTAGGGCTGTCCAGGCGTACTTCAATCAGGCCGCTGACGCCGCTCGCGGCGCCGGAGGCGACTCTGGCCTTGAACTGGGTGGCGGCGGTGCTGCCGAAGTCGACACCGTTGTAGCGCACCCAGTCGCCGTTTGCGAGGTTGCCGAGGTCCTGGCCGCCGTCGGTGTCGGTGGTGCTCTCGGTGGCGACGCCGGACTGTGCGGAGTAGCTCTCGGCCTGGATGGTGGAGTAGGCGCCGCTGCCTCCGGTGCCGCCGCCGGTCCCGCCGGTGTCGCCGGAGGAGCCGCCGCTGGACTGCACGGTCACGTAGTCGACCAGCATGGGGTGGCCGGATGCGGTGGCCGAGGTGGGGGTGCTGGTGCCGGAGACCCCGTTCGGGAAGCCACCGCCCATGGCGACGTTCAGCAGGATGAAGTGGGCGTGGTGGGTGGCGTTGGCCCAGGTGGCGGCGTCCATCTGAGAAGAGTTGACGGAGTGGTACTGGACACCGTCGACGTACCAGCGCAGGGTCTCGGGGGAGACGCTGCGGTCCCACTCGAAGGTGTAGGTGTGGAACGCGCCCGGGCAGGCGGAGTTCGGGCAGGAGCGGCTGGCGCCGATGCCGTTGGTCTCGTTGCAGTAGCCGCCCGGGTTGGTGCCGCAGTGCAGGGTGCCCCACACCGTGTTGGCGCCGTTGACGTTCTCCATGATGTCGAACTCGCCGACACCGGGCCAGTTCTGGTAATTGCCCCGGTAGTTCTCTCCGAGGGTCCAGAACGCGGACCAGTAGCCGAGGGCCGGGTTTCCGGTGACATCGGGCATCTGGATGCGGCCCTCGATGCGCATCTTGCCGCCGGCGGCAGGCTGGAAGGTGTTGCGGGACTCGATGCGCCCGGAGGTCCAGTTGCCCGAGCCGTCCTTGATCGGCGTGATGCGCAGATTCCCGCTGCCGTCCTGGCTCAGGTTGGACGCGCTGTTGGTGTAGTTCTGGATCTCACCGGTGCCCCAGTTGTCGGCTCCGCCCGGGTATGCATGGCCGGTGTCGGTGATCCAGTCGCTGGACGAGGGCAGTGCGCCCGAGCCTCCGTTGAAGTCGTCCGACCAGACGGTTGTCCATCCGGACGGGGGAGTGGGTACGCTTGCATGAGCGTTTGAGAGCGCTCCCAGAGTGGCCGAAAAAAAAGCCAATGCCGCCCCTATCGCGATCACCGGTGCGCTTAGGCGGCGACGGTACCAGCTTTGCTGGCTTGATCTATACATGACAAGTTCCCTTGTGTGAGACGTGAAGACATGAACGTCTGTGGGTCTGTTCCGGCAGTGGGGGGTGGCATGCTGGCGACCTCAGAACGCTTTCCGTGCAGCTCGACCGCAGCAGCCAATTTCCTACGAGGGTGAAGGCGCGTCAAGTACTCTGATGCAAGAAGGCTTTATAAACATCTCTGTGTTTACAGCTTGAAGTCTCTGTATGGGCAGATGACCTGGGAGTTTCGCTATCGAGGGTCGTGCGTTCGCTGCGCTTTGAGGTCTCACCGGCGCGGAGGGTGAGTACACAGGGTGCGATGTTCGCCATCTCGAACGGCCCCTCGGGTGTGCAGGTGTCCGCCTGGTGGTTTGTGCCAGCGCGGCCTGGACCGCCGGCCAGCGGGCGGCGGTCCAGGCCGACCAGCTCGGCAATGTCGGGGTGCGCAGAGCGATCTGGCCGTTGTTGGCGTACAGGTCGAGAGTGCCGCCCTGGTTGCGTGCGTCGGGGCCCGGATCGCGGCCGTAGACGGCGACTGCGATGCCGCGCGCTGCTGGAGGACTCGGGCGCAGATCGGTCCGCCGGGTCCGGCACCGATGATGCTGATTCCGGCACTGATGACGCCGATTCTGACGTGGGCAGGTTCATCTGATCTGCGCAACGCGTGCCATCAGGACCCGGTCCCGTACCGGGAAGTGGTCGCGCACGGGCTCGGTGACCAGTTCCAGCCGGGTCAGGTCGCCGCGCACGGCGCCCAAGCGGATGGGATCGGTGCGGCTGGCTGGTGCGCTCGCGCACCAGCCTGGCGTTCTTGAACCGGACCAGGGAAATTCCGAGATCTTCGGCAGAGTCAAGCTGGCGGAAAAGGAAGCAAGGTGGCGGTTGACGCCGGAATGCCACTCATTCATCCTTTCTGATGACACTCTGATATATCCACGCTGCCGGATCACGTACACCCACAAAGTGATAGCGCGAGACCCCGAGGCCAAGCGGCAACCGAGACACAGCCCCATGCCCGCGCGAATGTTCGCCGTTCCTTTGGTCGCCCGGGCTCAGTTCTGCCGATCTTCGCCGATCCGGAGCCGGCCCCGGCCTGATGCAGAAGACCGACAGGACAGGACCCCAGCGGCCCAGCGGCGCACTACCGGGCCGTCGGAAAGCGCGCCGGCGCGATCTCCACAGACGGCTGCCCACGCACCCTGACGCACCTTGACCTGACGAAAGGTGAGAGTCCATGCGGACCGAAGCGGTCAACCGAGTCAAGCTCGTGTTCACACTGTTTGATGCCGACGGCAACGGATTCCTGGAATCCGGCGACTTCGACCTGATGAGCAGCAGGGTCGCCGCAGCCGTACCCGACGCGGAAGAGGGACGGAAACAGGCGATGCGAGACGGGTTCACGCGTTACTGGACCACACTGCTCCGCGAACTGGACGCCGATCACGACCGCCGTATCAGCTATGCCGAGTACCAGGCGTGTGTCCTGTCCCCGGAACGATTCGACGAGGCGATCGACGAGTTCGCGGCTGCCTTCGCCCGCCTCGGCGACCTGGACGGCAGCGCGACCGTCACCCGACCGGTGTTCGTCGGCATGATGACGGGCGTGGGCTTCGACCTGCCCAACATCCACGCTCTCTTCGACGCCTTCGAGCCCGACGACGCCGACCGGATCAGAGTGGATATCTGGGAGGCCGAGATCAAGAATTACTACGCCCCGGAGAAGGCCGGCATCCCTGCCGACCTGCTGGCGCCTGGTCCGGCTGCCTGACCCGCTCTGGTCCGACGGTTCCTGCCCGGAGGGGAAGGAGTCGCCCGTGGCAGTAGGTGTGAAGGATGCCGCAGAGGCCGTCGTCTCGGCGTACTGCGAGGCGTTCAGTCGATCTCACGGAACGGCGATGACCTGCACGTTCATGCCGTACTTCAAGTGTCCGCAGAAGTAGTAACGGACGGTCGGCGCCGATCCGTTCGAACGGCAGCGCAGCAGCGTGCCATCGAGGAGGACGAAAGCCTCCGTCGAGGCGGCCCGGACGGTCGCGGCCGGGCAGGCACGAGGCGTGGTCGTTCTTCATGCGGTTCAGCACGGCAAAACGCCCCGGGCGGCGGCGAACATCTCGCCGCCCGGGGCTTGACCCGTGCCACCGCGGTCACCCGCGGTGGCCGAGGTGGTCAGGCGAAGGTCACGCGGTGTTGTTGGCGAGGGCCAGCAGACGGGCACTCGTGCCGTTGAACTTGTCGCGGTCCACGGCGCCCGAGACGCCGCTCACCGATCCGGAGTCGGTGTACTGCCAGATCGTCGCGTACGGGAAGCCGGTCGGGATGGTGGGATCGGCCGCCGAGGTCCAGCTCGCCGCGACGAGCGGGCTCTTCGCGGACATGCCGCTCCAGCCGCCGGTGCAGGAGTTCCACCAGCTGGCGCTGGTGTAGATGGTGACGTCGCGTCCGGTCTTCGCCTTGTACGTGTTGTAGAAGTCGAGGATCCACGACTGCATCGACGCGGTCGACAGGCCGTAGCAGCCGCCCTCAAGGTCCAGCATCCCGGGCAGCGTCAGGTTGTCCGCCGACCAGGCGCCGCCGTTGCTGGCGAAGTAGGTCGCCTGCGACGCACCGCTGGAGGAGCCCGGCTGCGCGAAGTGGTAAGCGCCCCGGATCACCTTGGCGTTGTAGGCGTTCAGGTAGTTGGCGTTGAAGGTGGGGTCCTTGTACGTGGTGCCCTCGGTGGCCTTGATGTAGGCGAACTGGATACCCGCCGACTTTACCGACGACCAGTTGATGGTCCCCTGGTAGTGCGAGACGTCGATACCGGGCGGGGGGTTCGAGGCGAAGTTCGGGTTCACCACGCCGGCGGCGCTCAGGTCGAGGTGTCTCGGGTCCGCCTTGAAGTTCTTGCTGTCCTGGACATACCCGACGCCCATGTACCCGGAGCCGAGCGGGATGGTGCTGCCAGGCGGGTCTGGCCTTGGCGGAGGCCGCGCCCGCCGTCATGCCCGCGCTCAGTGCGAAGCTCGCGACGAGAGTCGCCGGCCGTCAACAGGGTTCGCTTGGCGGCCTTAGCATTGATTCGGGAGAACAAGGCATTCCTCCTGGCGTGTTGGGTGGTGGGCGGGACGGGGCGGGGTACTCGGCAGCCGACGGTTCTACTCGCGTAGCCCGAACGGTCGATGGTCCCCACCGCCATTCCGGGGCGGCAGCTACTCACAGGTACGGGAGCGCTCCCGCATGCCTTACATGAGATCAGGGGGTGCTGTCGACGCGCGTCCGCAGCCTGCCCGTATCGACCGCTGGCGTGTGAGCCCTTGAGAGCGCAACGCTTCCTCCTCGACACGTCAGCGGGTGTGAGTGCATGGGCGTGCTGGGCGGTGGTGCGCGTCGCGATGATGCGAAGGTCTTGTCGTGGACGCGCCATAAGTGACGCACGGACCGACCCTCGACGTAAAGGGGTTGTGGTAAATCTCAGTGGTCTAGACCAGTAAGATGCCGTGTGGCTGCGACGATGGCTCCCGTCGGCAAGAAGTTTCACTGGCGTGAAATTTTTTTCAGTGCCCAGACCGCCGGGATGGCGCCGGAGGCGGTGGGTGTGGAGTCGGTCACCTGTCGTGGTCGCCCGGGCGGGATCGCGGGTCGCCTCTTTCGGTTACTCGGCCATCATTAGCCACCATCTACCACCGGCAGGACCCGGCGGGCCGCCTGTCTCGCCGCGAATGCATCGTTATATGCATGTATTCTGCATGCATAATTACGCACGATCGGCGGAAGTCGCCGGCGCACGGACAGAAGGGCCAGGCACAAGGCTGTGGCGGACTCCGGACCAACCAGCACCGACCTGCCTGAGCAGCCTCGCCGGAGCTCGGCCGCCAGGACTCTGGCCGAGGCACTCTGGTTCCCCGCGGCCCTCTTCCTCGGCTTCCTCTTCTGTTTCGCCCCGGCGCTGCACGCACCCCAGCCACGCCACGCCAAGGTGGTCATCGCCGACCCGGCCACGGCACAGCGGATCGATGCCACTCTGCGCCGATTGCACCCGGGCGGCTTCGACGTCACTGCCGCGGCCAACGGCGCCGAGACCCGCCAGGCCGTGCTGAACCGCACCGCGGTGGCGGGTTTCGTGGATGGCAGCCGTCCCGAGCTGTACGTCGCCAAGGCCAACGGCATGTCTTTGGCAACGGCACTGACGAACACCTTCACCGAGGTCGCCGAGGAACGCGGTCACGTCCTCACGGTCCACGATGTGGCGCCCACCCGGAGCAAGGACCTGATGGGCACGACCTTGGTCTACTTCGGGATCGCCTGGAGCGTGCCCGGCTACATCCTCGCTACGACCCTGCTGCGCGCGGTGGCCTTCGATCGCCGCAGGAAACTGCTCTCGGTGGTGATCGTCGCCGCCCTCTTCAGCCTCGTCGGCTTCCTCGTCGGCGTGGGCCTGGGCTACTTCCCCGACGCCCCCTCCGCCATGGTCATAGCCTTCCTCCTCACCACAGCCGTAGCCACCTTTGCCTTCGGCCTGGCCCCGTTCACCAAGCAGTTCTTCCCCGCCGTGGGGATGGGTCTGTTCATCGTGCTGAGCATCCCCACCAGCGGCGGCGTGGCACCCGCTCCGCTGCTGCCGACGTTCTTCCAGGACGTGCACGCCGTCATGCCCCTCGCCAACGCGGTGGATGCCCTGCGGGGAGTGCTGTACTTCGACGGTGCCGGAGTGCTGAAGCCGGTTCTCGTACTGTGCGCGTGGATCGCGGCAGGCCTCGCCCTCGTTGCTCTGGACGCGTGGTCGCAGCACCGCAGAGCGGTTCGATGGACTGCACAGGCCGAGGAGGAGGTCATCGAGGAGCCGCCGGTGGATGACCCGTCCCTGGAGACTCCGACGCCCCTCGCGCTCCCCATCCACCGGCACCACTTCGGTGAACCAGTGCCCGATCTGGCCGGCACCGTCCGTGACGACGACCAGCGGCCCATCCGCCATGCCGCCGTGACCGTCATGAACACGAGCGGTCGGCGTCTGGTGTCCACGACAACAAACGCGCAGGGAGAGTACGCCGTAGCCGGGCTGCCCGAGGGCTATGTCAGCGTCGTCGTGACATCCTCGGGCCGCGACCCGGTGATCCAGCAGAAGCTGCTGCAGTCCGGCGCAATCGTCCGCATCGACGTCACTCTGCGTCACCGACATGGCGCATCGCACCGGACAGCAGCCTGCTCCTAGCCTGCGGCACCGAAGCCGTGGCGCGGGCAGGCTCCCTCGAATGGGCGCGGAACCCGTGCGCGCAGGTTTCTTCCGTGTTGTCGTGGCAACGTGAAGCACCAGCACACACCGGCAGGCGTCACGCACGCCGGGCGGCCCGGCGCGGCGGATTCCGATGCCGCGCGCGCCCGGCACGCTCGAAGAGGTGCGCGACCGGGTCCGGCTCATGATCGAGATCACCGCTCGGGCCGGGGCATACCGGAAGGGCCTGGTGGCGGCAGCCAGACGGCTCAGCCCGCAGGAAGCGGCGATCCTTGCCGACCTGGAGCGGCACGGGCTGCAGGTGCCGCAGTTGCACGACGTACTGTGCGGCGGCCATGTGCTGGTGGACGACCCGCAGCTGTACGAGGACTGGCAGTTCGGCAAAGGCAGCCAGCCACGTCTGTCCAGCCACCACCGCGACATCGACAAGACACGCTATCCCGACATCGGGATGCGCGGACAGGTGGTGCGGGAGAAGCTGCACGGGCGCACCGCTCAGGGCACCTGGGTGCAGCTGGAGAAGACCCCGGCTGCCTTCGGCGCGCGCAAGCTGCCCAGCCTGACCGATCTGCGGCACCTCGTGGACTTCTTCATCGTACCGTTCACCCGCAGCAACGTCGGCCCCTGGGGCCTGTCACGGATGACCGAACGTCGCCCGATGTACCTGTCGCCGATCCTGGCCGTGCCCACGTCCCTGACGCCTCCGGTCGCCCGGTCGCTGACCCGGGCGCTGCGCCGGATCGAGGCGGATGACGACGTCACTGCCGTGTCCCAGGACCTGGCCGCCCGGTTCCCGCCCCCCGACCGGGCGGACCTGGCCGGCGAGCTGGGCCAGGCGCTGTCCGGCAGGGCCGGCCGCGGGCTGTTCGGCAACTCCGACGTGTGGGTCACCCAGACACCGTCACGCAGCGCTGCCGCGGTTCTCCGTGCGAGCCGCCAGCCGCCCGCGGCCCGCATATGGCCGCCAGGGGGACCGTCATGAGCAGACGATCAGCACGATGCGCCTTCGCCGACGCCGCCGGGCTCGGGCGAGGCGTCCGTCCCCGAGGGTCTGGTCTCGGCCGTGGTGGAACTGGTGAACACCGGACCGGTGCTGCTCGGCGCGTACACCATCGCCGAGCTCACCGCCGTGGACGCGATCGTGGACTTCCTTGAGGCCCGGCCGTCGGACGACGTGCTCGCCGAGGCCGTCCGCTCGCTGGCGGCCCGCCAGCTGCTCCTGGCGGGCGCCACGAGCGAACAGGTCCAGGTACGGGGAGACCTGGGCATCGCCGTCGCGTTCCAGCAGCGGGCCCGGAAGGTGCTCGACGCGCGCACGACCGGAACCGACTCCGGGGAACCGTGGCGGATCCTGCTGCTCCCGCAGCCTGAGCAGATCTGCCTGATGGTCCGCATCGACGCGCTCGGCATCCACCAGATCGGCCTGTACAAGCTCGACGAAGCGCTCCGTATGCTCACTGACTGGCTGCCCCGTGGGCCGTCGGCGGACTCCGATCAGGCGGTGGACGCCGAGGCCGTGCTCGCCGCGTCCCAGCGGTCCGCGCTGGTCACCGTCACCCACTACACCGCGCAAGGGTCGGCTGAGACCGCAGGCGCCAGCACCGACCTGGTCCTCGCCCGGCACGACGGACGAGTGCACGTCTTCTCTCGGGACCCGAATCACGAGGACAGCCTGGTGGCGCACCCCGAGCAGAACCACGACGGCGTCCGCGACAGGCTCGTCGACCTGCTGAAACAGGAGCCGCTCAGGCACGGCTGACAGCAGGTCGACGACATCACCTACGTGCCCCGTCAAGCTTCATGACCGGGCACGTAGGTGAGCGCCTCGCAGACCAGGACCACCAGTACTGATGTGCCGGTCAGGGAGCCGCGTTGAGCAGGTCGACGGCGCTCTGCTGGCGCGCTGCGTCCACCTGGTCGAGCGGTCCGTACCAGCGCAGTCCGTACTGGTCGAGCGGGTTGCGGTCGCTGCTGAAGGCGCGGTCCGCCTGGCGTTTCAGATAGGCGGTGTAGGGGTGGTCGGAGAGCACCGCGTCGAGTTTGCCGAGGCCGCGGACGTGCGCACCTTTGAAGGACGGGCCGTCGCCACCGCAGTCGCCGTCCTCGCAGGGGTCGCGCAGGATGCCGTCGGAGGTGTTGAGCGTCGAGGAGGTGGTCGCCGCGTCGCCGATCTGCCGCGCCGTGGTGAGCACCCCGCTATCACCCGTGGCCTTGTACAGCTCGGCCAGGCCACCGAGCAGGACACCCTGGTTGTACGTCCAGACCGTGCCGTTGTTGTTGCGGCAACTGGTCAGGTCGATGCCGTCGTTGACCAGGTGCGAGGAGTTGATCATGCCGGTGCCCTGGAACCAGGACCAGTCCGCGCGCGCCCGGTCCAGGTAGGTCGCATCGCCCGGGATGCGGTTGTGCAGAGCGGCGTTGAGCTGGAGGTAGAGGGAGTTGGCGATGGCGTTCTTGTATGTCTTCGCCGTGCTCCACCACACGCCGCCGCCGCATGTGCTGTCCCAGTACGAGGCCATGTAGTCGGCGTCCGCGCGGGCCGTGGTCAGGTAGCGGCTGTCACCGGTCACGTCGTACGCGTCGATCCAGGCCAGGCCCCACCAGCCGGTGTCGTCGATGTAGTCGTTGCGGAACTGGCCGCCCTGTGCGCTCAGGTTTTTGTCGTAGGTGCGGGCGATCGCGTAGGTGTAACTGGGCATGCCGGTGACGCGGATGTTGTCGATGACCGCGGTCAGCGCGTTGGCCGAGTTCCACCAGCCGGTCGTGTCGAACAGGCCCGTTCCGTTGTTGTAGAGCGTCATCAGACCGGTGGCCGCGGCGGTGCGGCGGTTGCCCGCGTTCCAGGTGGTGCGGGCCCACGGGGTGCAGGCGATCTCGGCGCGGTCACCGGCCTTGCCGCAGGCACGCAGCGCGCCGACGCCCTGGTTGTTCCAGTCGTCCACGTTGTACATGAGCGTGCGCCAGCCCGATTGCCCCGAGGGCACCGTGGTGTCGCCGAGTTTGCTGCCCGAACTCCAGCTGCGGCCACCGTCGAAGGACCGGTCGAGCCAGACCTCGTCACCGGCGCTGCCGGTGTCGATCGAGGCCCAGCCCATCGCGTCGGTGTCGTCGAAGTGCAGCACGATCGACCGCCCGTAGATGGTCGTCGTGACCGGCGTGCGGTCGCCCTGGGCGACGGCGGGATCGTGGGCGTCGCAGTAGGTGTTGCAGATGGTCGCCGCCAAGGGCGTTGCGGCGGCCGACACAGTGTGCGAGACGGAAGCGCACAGCGCGAAAGTGAGTGCTGCGACCAGCCGTCGGATGGCACGACGTCTCCGTACGGGAGCCATGAGGCCCTCCCTGCCTGGACCACGGCCTCGGACCCTGTCGTCACAACCGCACGGCCGTGCACCCCGCTGGGAGGGTTCGGTATCCGGTAGGACGATGAGACCCAAGGTGCTGGGGAGAATGGGGGTGAGAGCGCTCTCACACGGTAGCGCCGGGTCAGGAGGGCGTCAACGGGGCTGTCTTCGCATGGCGGCCGGCCGCCATGCGTTCGACTTCTATGAGCCGTGGCCGGCAGTGCAGGACTCGCGCCGAGCGCGCTATCGAATAGAAAGGCATCCTGCGAGTAATTCTTCGCTTTGGGCGGTCGGGTGTTCTGGGAAACTCGACCCGCAGCCCAGTTGGTACCTGGTGCTCGATACCATGCGGCGGGCCCCGATTATCCGGCTTCATCGACGGGTTCGGGGCTTTGGCTCTCCGGTGTTGACGCGAATGCGCCGGTTGTACATGGGGGAGGGGATTCCGTGGGCCGGATTCCAGCGCGGGTGCGCAAGCCGCTGTTGATAGGTCTGCCGCTCGTTCTGCTCGTCACCGGAATCGTGTATGTCGCCTGCGACGACGCTTCCGGAGGCAGCGGTCATGCGGCGGCGAACCGCGCACAGTTGAAACGTGCCTGTGCGGGGCTGCTGCCGTACGAGGAGCTGCGGGGCCTCGTGCCCGACAGCGTCGCGGGCGAAGTGCATCAGTACGGCACCATGATCGAGCCCGGCGCGGACAGCCGCTCTCTGGTCAACTGTTCCCTCACCTGGCCGGGACAAGGATCGTTACAGGTCAGGGCCGCCGCGATCACGTCCGACGTGCCGATGACGGTGAAGGTCGACGACATCAAGGCCGGCGAGGACGAGGAAGGGTACGAGGCTCCCGGGGTCACCGGAAGGGTCGGTGAGGACGGGTACCCGTGGGTTGCCGCCGATTGCCCCGGCGGTCTTGAGGGCCGGGTCCGGAAAGTGCCCGGCATGTTCGTCGCCGCCGATATCGATCTTCCCGGTCTGGGAAAGGGAAAACGAGCCGAGTATCTCGCGGACTTCCGTACGGCCGTCCAGGTCGCCAACGGGATCACCGCGGCGCAGAAGTGTGGTGGCGTCCCGCTGAAGATGCCTACACGGGTCGTCGACACCTACAAGGTGCACACCCATGAGGACGCGGACGGGAGCAACATCAAAGTCATCGGGGTCGACGAGCCGGGCCTGGGCGTGCAGAAGTGCCGTGGCCTCGGCAAGCGGGCGGGTTTTCCCGGCAAGTGGACCGCCAGCGGCGATCTGATGGACTCGCGGCTGCTGAGCGTGTGCACCGCCACCATCCTGGACCGTGAGGATCCCTCGGAGACCGACCCGTATCCGCCCGATGGCGCGGTCCTTGATGTCACGGGGGCCAGTTGGGCCGGACCGCTTGCCGAGGCGGCCAATGACTCATACGACTACACCGGTGACAGCGTCGCGTTTCGCAAAGGAGAACGGACGAGGGTCATTCGCGACGGTGAGCCGACGGAGCTCGCTCTGTGGGCGGAGTCGCAGTGCGCTGCGGGCCACACGTACCACCGGGTCACCGTGCACATCGAGGACGCCGACGCTGACGACAGCGGCGAGATGAGCGAGGCGCAGCGGAACACGTTCTCGAAGGACGCCCGCAAGCTGATGAACAGCTATCTCGCCGACCCCGACGGTTGGCCGCGGCAGAACCAGTGCCGTCAGACGAAGATCCTCGGCGAGGTGGAGGGATGGCAGTGAAGCGCATCGCGCTGCGGGGGGTCGCGGCCCTGGCTGCCGTCGCTGTCGTCATCGCCGGATTCCTCCTGGTGCACGGGGACTTCCAGCGGTGGTACGGCAACGCGAAGCTCGATGACGCCTGCGATGGACTGCTCGACGGGAACGCGGTGCGCGCCGTCCTCGGGGACGGGTCCGTGGACATTGACGATGAACAGCGCGACCCGGGCATGGTGGGTTGTACTGTGCATGTCTCCGATGACAAGAGCTCCAAGATCACCATCGTCGACACCACTCACCTGCAAGAGCCCTTGGACTGGCTCTACGGCTCGCGGGGAGAAGATACGCTCGCCGTGCCGCTCGGCTACGGATGGGCGGGGCTCTTCGGGGCCCAGCCAGACACCTTCGGATCTGACAGCGACCCACTCTTTCCTGGCGAGGATGAGGACATGACCGCGAGTCTGGTCCTGCGGTGCGCCGGGACCAGCAAGATCACCAGCGTCTATGTCTCTGTCGTGACCACGCTCGACAGCACGCTCGACGACCCCGGGAACCGGCCGCAGTTCACCCGGATCGCCACCTCCACCGCGGCGGAGGTCTCGAAGGCCTGGGATTGCGCAGCCAAGCTCGGCAAGCCTGTTCACAGCCTTGGACTCCCGGTGCGCCAGGACGAGTACCGTCCACTCGGCGAGGCAGACGGGACCTGCTCCGGCATCTCCGCGGCACGCGACGTGACGATCGCCACCGAGACCGCTCGCGCAGGCGCCCCGCATGAGACCTGCCGGCTCTCCGGTGCCGACCGACAGGGAGGTTACGTACTGGATGCCGACTTCGGCCCTTACGCACAAGGGCAGTTCCTCGACTACGAGGAAAAGTTGGGGATCTACGGTGAGCCGCCGTCAGCCGATATTCCCGCACACCTCCGTGACCATGCTGACGAGATGAGCTGGACGACCGCCAAGTGCCCGGAAGGCCTCGCGCTGTTCACCCTGCGTCCCGCCCAGGACAGAGACGAGGAGCACGAGAGCACAAGGAAACACGCCAACCTCGCCTACGAACGCGCCACGCTCAAGGCGTTCGCCGAGCGCTCCGCGAAATCGCACGGCTGCGCCGCTCCCGCGACCCTGTGACCACTGCAACGACGCGCGGGAGGCGCTGAGAAAATCACTGGTCATGAGGCTGCCTGGGTTCTAGCATGACCCGCCATGCCAACGAACGAACAGATAGTCGAACGAGCCCTGGGGCGAATCGAGGCCGGGTACGTCTTTCCCGAGAAGGTCGTGGACATCGACGCCGCGATCAGACGTCGGCTCGCGGAAGGCGACTACGACGACCTGGACGGGCCGTCGCTCTGCGAGACGGTGACCGCGCACCTTCAGGAGGTGTGCCCGGACAAGCATCTGCGGTTGCTCTGGGTGGATACGGCGCAGTCGCTGGACCCGGCGGACGAGGACGAGGGACGGGCCGCGTTCGTCGCGTTGCTCAGGGCGGAGAATCAAGGGATTCGCCGGGTCGAGCAGTTGGACGGGAACGTCGGGTACATCGACGTCCGGCGCATCTCGTACGCCGACGAGGGCGGCGACGCGATCGGCGCGGCCATGCAACTCGTCGCCCTCAGCTCTGCGCTCATTTTGGACCTGCGCGAGTGCCGCGGCGGGGCACCTGAGGGAGCCGCGATGTGGTGCAGCTACTTCTTCCACGATGACCAGGTGCACCTCAACGACATCTACGAGCGGGCCACCGGCGCCACACGCCAGTTCTGGACGAGCGCGCACCTTCCTGCGCCGCGCTACACGGACCGCCCGGTCTATGCGCTCACCAGCTCGATCACGTTCTCCGGGGGTGAGGACGTGGCGTACACCCTTCAGGCACACGGCCGGGCCGTCCTCGTCGGTGAGACGACACGAGGCGGCGCGCATCCGACGGACCGCCACCCGGTCACGGAACACATCGTTGTGACCGTACCGGCCGCTCGCACCATCAACAGCGTTACCGGCACCAACTGGGAAGGCGTCGGAGTGACCCCGGACATACCCGTCCCGGCGGATCAGGCACTCGACACAGCACTCAAGGCCGCCTTGGGCCGCTCCGACGCGTAGGTGGACCGGGGCTGGGGGCCGGTGCAGCCAGCATCGCCCCCGCCATGGGCAGGAGCCGGTGTTCGGCGGGATGCCGCGCTGGACGCGGGCGACGTGCCCGGCGTGCCGGAGCTGGTCGGACAGCACTGCTACGAACGCCGCGCCACCGTCGTATTCGGCAAGGGCGGGCTCAGCCGCCTTTGCACTGCGACAGCAGTATGAGAAGTACCACGATGATCAGACACCCGCCTCCCCATCCAATACCTTCCGGATTTCCTTTCTTGATTTGAACTGCCCCGCCGGGTTCGATCCCAGGGTGTTTCGCCTGGTAGTGCGACACCACGACATCTTGCGCATGCGATTCCGCCAGCCAGCTCGACGTGTAACCGCATTCACCGCAGTGCGCCCGATATTGCGCCATTGCAGTCCAACTCCCCGTTCCTGGGTGAATTCTTGATGTGAAAGAACACTGTGTCCCAGGCATCGGGCAGAAGCAATCGATCAGGCGGTGAGAAGCCGGTCGATTCGCGGTCGATTTGCGGTCGGTGCCAGGTCGTGTTCTGTCAGCCCGTGCGGCACAGCGCCATCCGGCGTTCACCAGGCATCCAAGCGGCACGCGCTATCCGGTGTTTGCGAGCTGGGGCCTTACAAATACCGGGCTGACGGGGCGCGAAAGGGCCGGTGGAAACGATTGACGACGACAGTGGCGAGAGCGGAGCGGGATACAGGTGCTGTGTGGTCTGGTGCCGTGTTGTGTGTGTTATCGGCTGGCCGGAGTGCCAGCAATCCTGCCGGGATTCAGCATTCGCCGATGGTGTGCGAACTGCGGGCGCGGTTTGACGCGGAGCTCATCGTCCACTGTGGGCGTCCTGTCCTTGCGATGTGTACGCGATCGCCGACCGCAGCGGTGCAAGCAGCCGGTTGGCCTCGTCCACGCCGGCGGGGGAGCCGAGGTCCGGGATGCCGCGGGTCGGCAGTACCTCCAGTGGTTTGCCGTCGCAGCCGTCGAAACGATCACCGAAGAGCACCACGGTGTGACGGGGCCGATTGCGCCGGGACTGCCAGACCAGTCCCATCGCGCCGGGCGTCTGGGCCCGGATCTCGCCGGCCCAGCGCCGCGTCCGCGGATAGTCCCGCTCGTCCTCAAGCAGAGTGGAGTTCTGGCAGACGGCGGCGAGGTCCTTCTCCTCGATCAGGGAGACCAGGTTCAGTTCACACCGGGTCCGCAGCACGCTGAGCGACCTGCCGCGGAGCGCGGCGTAGGGGACCAGCCGCATACCGGTTTCCGGGTCGAAGGGCCGTGCGCGCAGCAGTGTTTCGGCGAGCGCTGTGGTCGGACCGTCCGCCACGTACAGATACGGGTACGGATCCAGCGGCGTGCTGTCGAAGCGGCTGCCGCCGAAGTGAGGATCGGCGGGGTTCGGGTTGAACTGCTCCGGAGGCAGCGTGGACGCGTGCACGCGCCACAGCTCCGTGCCGGCCGGGAGCACATGGCGGTGCGGGCGCAGCTCGTACCGGGACGGGGGAAAGGCACTGCTCATCGGTCCCCCTCCACGAGCGAAGCGGCCACGCCGACCAACTGACGGTCGGGCAGTCGACCGAGGAACGAGGCGGGCGCACCGCCCAGCCAGGTGTTCGCGCTGAGCCACCACTCTGCGGCGCCCCAGGGATCGATATCGGCGAGGAGGAGGCGGTTGACCTCCAGGACGACCTCGAACGGTGTGCCCTCGCGGGCCGTGAACTGGAACTCCGGGTAGCGCTCACCGCGGTGCGGGTCCGCGAGTCGGATCAGCTCGGGCGGCGGCGTGCCCTGGCCGAACCGGGCGCGTACCTCGTCCGACGAGAGCGAGGGGGCCTGGAGCAGCCTGCGCTGTGCCGTGGCGATGATCGCGGCGGTGTCCGGGACGGGCGGGGCACTCGCCAGCCACGCCAGCAGCTCCCGCGCCCCCGCCACGGTCGGCGGTCTGACCGGCGTTGCGACCAGCCGTAATGAGTCCACGGCCAGCCGCACCGGGTGGCTGAGCGGCAGCCGAAGCAAGGCGAGCCGCACGCCCTGACGCGTTTTTTTTACGGCCTTGCTGTCGTCCTGCGGCGTGTCGGCGAGCTCCCGCAGCCGGGTGAGCAGCAGCTCGTACTGCTCGTCTTCGAGGTTCTCGCGGATGCTGTCCCAGTGCTCGGTCACCAAGTCGAGCAGGTTGATCTCCGGTTTCACGAGGTCCTCCTTCCCATGCCGAGATCTTGTTGGTCTTCCGGGCCGGGATGTCCCTGATGGATGAAGGCGGCCCAGACCGGCAAGCGATCGAGGTCCGGGCGCGCCATCTCGCGCAGCAGCTCGCCGCTGAGCGATCCCGGATTCTCGCGGCGCGGGTCGAGCATCCACAGCTGCGCGGCCCGGAGCGCATCCGCAGGACTGTTCCCCGCGATCGCCAGATAGTGGTGGAACACGGCCATCATCAGGGCCGACGCGCCGTCCTGCGTCGTCCACCGTGACCCCACCACGTCACGCGCCCCGCTCGCGGCAAAGGCCGTCGTCAGCGTCAGCGCCTCGTCGTGGTCGCGGGTGCTCAGGTCGGTCTCGCAGGCACTGAGGACGATCAGCGGACCGTCGGCAGCGTCATGTTGGTTCTCCGGATGGTCCAGGAGCCGGGTCACGGTCAGCATTCCCAGGTCCGGCTGGGCCCCGGGGCCGCCCTGCTCGGTGGGCAGCGCGTCGGTGCCGTCGGGGAAGGCGAGGTGCAGGGCCGACACTGTCGGGCGGACCCCGGCGGAGCCGTGTGACGCCACGTGGACCAGGGAAGGCGACTCGTCCAGGAGCGCGAGGAGTTCGGCGGGCGTGCCGGTCGCCTCCGGATCCGCGGGTGCCTCGTAGAACTCGCCCCACAGCCGGGCCCGCGGGTAGCAGGCCTCGTACAGTGCCGTGGCCTCCTGCTCGGCGCGGGTCAGCTCCTGGCGGGGGTCGGCGACCAGGACGGCCGCGGCAGCCGGATCGCGCCGAGCGCGCCGCACCGTACGCAGGAACTGGCTGCCGGACGCCGCGTAACTGATCACCGCGGTCTGGCAGACGTACTCGTGGGGCGCCTTTGCTGGCAGGCGCGCGGCGTGCCAGGGGACGACGCCCAGGCGGCCACAGGCGACGAGGACGATCCTGGGCGGGCCCGCATGACCGGCACGGCGCTTGCCGCGGGCGTCGACCTGTTTGGCCACGGCGCGGAGCACATCGTCGAACACGGCGTGGTAAGCCCAGTCGCACAGCGCCGACAGGGCCTCCTCCCAGGCCTGTTCTGCGGCCGGTTCGCCGAGGTGCCCGGACCGGTGGGCGGCTGCGTCGAGATAGTGGTCCAAAGGGCCGCTCCCGGTGCCGGACAGGAGCGGCAGGCCACCGACGCCAACGCCGACGTCCGGCGTCACGATGATCCCCACTCCCGGCGCCTCGCCCTCGCCGGGGATCAGGTACACCAGCGCGTCCGCGCCGCTCTCCAGGACACCGTCCGCCAGCTCGTGCAGCGTGGGCGTGGTGAACAGGCCCCGCTGCCGGTAGCCGAGGGCTTCCAGGGCGCGTCGGCGCAGGCTGCTGAGCAGCTCGCCGGGTGGACCGTCGGACGTCAGCTCCTGCGGAGTCTGGGCCGACCGCCAGGCTGCCGCGAGCTCCTGGTGCCCGCGCGCTTCCAGCAGCTCCGGCACGGTGCGCGACGTGGACGCCGCCTTGAGGACCAGGGCGCGGCCCAGCTCAAGGGCTGCCACGGCCTCCTCGGCCTTGTTGTGCGAGGCGGCCCAGAAGGCGGCGGTGACACCACGCTGGGCACCGGAGCGTGCCGCTGACAGGCCGTCCTCGGATCCGAGCTGGAGGACCACGTCGGCGGCGAGCTGGTGCAGGGCCTCCGTGGCGGTGACGGTGGCGGCTGCCTGGTCGGCCGGGTCCCGCATGTCGAGCCAGCGGACCCAGTAGGCCTCCGCCAGTTGCCACAGGGCCTTCGCAGCGAACGCGGGCCGCTCGCCCTGCCGTATGCCGTGGCTGATCCGCCGCAGCTCGACGATGATCGTGTCGAGATCTGCCGGGTCGCGGGTGAGCCGGTAGCGGACCTGCAGGGCCAACACGGCGTCCCAGCGCTGACCTGACGGCGCGTCGGGCGGCGCGGGAGCGAGATCCTTGAGGAATTCCGGGTTGCCGGTGACATGGGCCCGCAAGGCGTCGGCGCCGGTGGCGATCGAGGGATGTGTCTCCCGGAAGGCGGCGGGGGCGCGCTCCGCGTCGACCAGGCCTCGTTCGAGGTAGGTGGCACCGCGCAACAGCATGTCGCTTTCGTGGCTGAGACGGCCGAGCGACACACAGACCTGGGCGAGGGTCAGCAGGATCTGGAAGCGGAACCAGTTGTCCTGCGGGGTGTCCGCCTCAAGCGCCTCAAGCTCGGCGAGGAGGGCTCTCAGCGCCGTCACGTCCTGCGCATCGTAGGCCTCCGCAACCTGACTCATCAGAGGGTAGAGACGGACCGACAGCGTGAATTCGGCGGTGACCGCAGTGGTGGACTGTGCTGCCAGCGACTCCAGTTGACTGATCAGTGCCTTCGCGTACGTCCGGCCGCGCGAGGTGTCCTGGCGATTGCCACCGATGCTCGCAGCCGCCTGCAGCACCATGCTGATGGTGTGCTCGACCATGGTGACCGCCTCGTGGCCGGGCGGTAGTCTCTCGTGCGCGGCGCGCAACCGTCCGAGTATTTGGCTGAGGACCTCCGGATCGGCGCTGCGAAGGGCTTTGAGCGCGTCGAGGATGGAGGCAACCAGGGCGTCCACGGCGATGAGGTCCTCGTCGGTGGCCTGGAACGAGGCGTGGGCCTGGCCCTGGTGCGGCACGGTGGGCTCGGGACGGGGGGTGGGCTGCGGGCCTGTGGCGGCCGTTGTGTCCGCGGTGGGCTCCGGGCGTGCGGTGGATTCCGCAGGTGCGGTGGATTCCGAGGGTGCGGCGGACCCGGCGGCCGTCACCAGCAGGTCCGTCATCAGCCGCATCTCGTCCCGGTACGGCGTGCCCTCGGGGAACGATTCGGCGTACTCGCGCATAGCGCCGACGCCTCCCGGTCCTTCGGAGACCGCGGCGAGCATGGCGCCCATCTGCTGGAGCCGGCTGTGGAGTTGCGCAGGCAGCGGCAACTCCCGGATGTCGACCAGGAGTGCCTGGATCTCAGCGGCGGTCGCCAGTGCCTCTTCGGGACTCATGGCCCCTTGGTCGAGCACCGCGGAGAAGCTGGCCTGGTCGGGGCTGGCTCCCATCGGCGGCCAGGGGGTCAGCAGACCGGCCAGGGCCAGCGCCGCCCACCGTTTGTCCTCCACGCGCGTCGCCGCCCCGGTCGGCGTGCTCGGATCACGGGCTGCACGCAGCAGACGCTTCGCTCGCTCCCGGTCCTCCTGCGTACCGTTCCCCGAGCAGCAGCGCGTGGCGAGTGCGTTGCCGAGCCACACGGTCGTCGTTGCTCGCAGTGCCTCGTCATGGTCCAGCAGCCGCACCAGTTCGCTGAGTTCGGCGATCGAGCTGTCGCACGCCTCCCGGATATCCGGTACGGCGCCCGTCTGGAAGAAGAGCCGCTGAGCCCGCTCCGCCGCGGCCCGTGCCCAGACGCGCAGGCTCAGGAAGCCCGCGCTCTCCTTCATCTCTCCATCGTCCACATATGCCCCCTACCCTTATTGCCCACCCGGGCAGACGACGGCCAGCTCATGGTGCCGCAGCCGCAGCCGAGGGCCCGGTGTCCTCAGCCTGACGGGTCACCGCCGCGGCGTCAGCCGGACCGCGAAGCCGGGACGCGGTCGGACCGGGCGGCGGCGCACTCAGAGCCTTCAGACGGTCGAAGTCCGCGCTGTCGATGCTTTCCAGCAGGGCGAGTTGACGTTCCAGAGTGGTGAGCTGGTCCGCGGCGTCATCGTGCCGGTGCAGGGAGCTCGCCGTGGTGACGTGGAAGCGGGCGAGCGCCAGTTTGAGGCTGCGGCTCTCCAGGATCATGCGGTAGATCGTCTCCTCGGCCAGAGCGTCCCGGAGCGAGCGGACCGGACGGCTGAAGAAGACGGTGACGATCTGTCCGGTCCCGAGGGTGCCGAACACGGCGGGCACCTGCCATGCCATCCGGCCGGGCAGGATGACACCCAACAGGGAGAGGACCAGCGACACCACCATCATCGTGGCACCGATGCCCAGCAGGAACGTGCTGGCGAAACCGACGGAGTGCCGGGTCTGCCGCAGGCGCTGCGCGGTCTGGAGGCGGTAGTCCCGCAGCCGGGCGTCCTCGTAGGACAGGATGCCCTGCCGGTCCTGGAAGTACGAAGCGTGCGCGGTGAACTCCGGGCCGCCGGCCCGGGCAAGAGTCCGGTCGTTCTCGTCCTCGGGCCGACAGCCCAGGAAGCGGACCAGTTCCTCCAGGCCTGTCATCACCTCGGCCCGCAGCACCCGCGCGCTGAAGTCGAGTGCGCTGAGGTGTCCTTCCAGCGTACGGCTGGCGGTCAGCGCTTCGGAGACGACGAGCCTGCGGACCTGGTAGCGCGAGCGGAGCGTGGTCAGCAGAAGCTGCACCTTGATATCGGTGAGAACGCCGATCACCGCGACATGCGAGGTCTCGTGGTGGCCATCGCCGAGGAGGTCGTCGAGCAGCGCCGACAGGGCGAGGGGCTGGCGTGGGCGGGACTGTGCCACATTGTCGCGGTTATCGCCGTTATCGCCGTTTGCCTTTCCTGTCGCCGATGTCGCCCTGGAAGTCGAAGAGCGTGTCGGAGCGGATCTGATGCACCTGTAGCCGCCCATCACCAAGGGCTACGGTGTCCGCCACGTCCGCGGTGTCCACTTCGGGGCCGGCACGTCCGGCGCGGCCCGCGCCCTCGGCGCCATTTCCGCGCGCCTCGGGCGCCAACAGCCCCTCGAACCCCTCGATGAAGGACGCGCCCCACGACCCCGCCTCGCAGTGCGCCCCGTACTCCCTGCGCTCCGCCTCGTAGGAATCACCCGGTACATGCCAGTCACGGATGTTGATCAGATGCAGCACGCCGTCGCCGTGCCCGCGCAGCCGGGAGCCGACGGTGGCGTTGAGGAAACGGGCCAGCGAGGAGCGGGCGAGTTCCGTGCCGGACAGTGTCCTGCGGTGTCCGTCGGTGCCGAAGCCTTCCGAACCGTCCGGGTCCGCCAGAAGCTTCGCCACGGCGGCGTCGGGCAAGGAAAGCGGGCAGTTCAGGTTCAGGAAGAAGTCGTTCTGGAGGCATTGGGTGATCAGGATGTACCGCGGTACGACCGTGCCCTCGGCGGCCTCATCGAGCTGTGCGGACCGGCTGTCCACCGGTGCGTCCTCGCTGTGCTCCCCGGAGGTCTCGTGCACGGGCTTCTCCCTTCGCTCCCTGCCTGCATGCGGCTCACTTCCCTTCCTGGATCCGGCCCGCTCCGCACGTCCGCGAGTACTGCCCGGGCATCCTCAGCGCTCTTGTGCGAACGCGGACCGTGCCGGGTAGGCGCCCTGCTCCGGCAGCAGCGGCCACTGCCGGCCGAGCCGCATGACCGCTTCGGTCATCGCCGGGTCCTTGGCCGCGCCGGCCACACCGTCCAGATAGGCGCGGGCCGCTGCCTCGTAGAGATCGTCGACCGCGCGCAGCCGGGCGTCGTGGGCCGCCCTGCGGTCCGCGAGGCGGGCCTGCAACTCGTCGACGACCTCCCTCGCGTGCACGGCGCGGTCGACGTCGGACTCCTCCGTGCGGCTCAGCCGGGCAAGACGTTCGCGGGTGTGCCGGTATGCGACCAGGTACGGGTGCTCCTCGGCCAGCCCCAGCAGGAAGGCGATCCCACCGGAGAGCAGCAGCAGCGCCACGAACATGAGGGTCACGCTGTGCTGGTTCAGATGCAGGGACGCAAGGATGCTCTGTGGGTGCCGCTGGCTGTAGGGCACGGTGTCGGCGACATCCTGCGGCACCTGCACCGCGGGCGGCGTCTTGAACACCACCTTGGCGCGCAGCTCGCCCAGCGCCCAGGCGCCGTATCCCCAGGCCGCCGTCAGGGCCAGGGCCGGGATGGCCGTGAGCCGCAGGGAGCCGGTGGCAGAGCGCCGCCGCAGCACCCGGCCGGCGATATGCGGTGCAACGATCATCACCACGGAGGTCGCACAGGTGAGACTGACGGAGAGCAGCCGGGCGAGCGACCCGATGCCGTGCAGGCTATCGAAGACCACGTAGTAGACCGGCAGTTCCACGACCGCCAGCAGCGCCAGCAGGATCACTCTGCCCCACCGGCTCATGGCGGAGCGCGGCAGTTCGCCCTCCCAGGCCGCCGAGGTCCGTGCGCCGGTGCCGGCCTGTGCCGTCTGCTCAGCGGCGAGATCCTGGTCCGAGAGGCTGTCCACCGCCTGCCGGGCCGCGTCGTCGCCCAGACCGGTCAGCCGTCTGCGCAGCCACTGGCGTTCGAACCCCTCTCGTACGCTGTCCCGGAAGCTCTGCCAGCGGTCGGCGCGCTGGGCGAGCCGGTCCAGCTCTGCGGCGGTCCTGCGGAGCCGTTCCTGGAGCTCACCGCGCTGCTCGGCGGTGAGCTGGATACGCCAGTCCGCGGTCGCCGAGTCCGCCCTGACCCGGGCCGCGGTCAGCCGGGCGTCCTCCTCGGCCCGGGCGTCCTCCTCGATCAGCTGCTCCCGCACCCGGTCACGCAGGCTGGCCAACTCGGCGAAGTAGTGCACCGGATCGCTGCCACCGAGCACCCAAGGGTCGAAGACGCCCCGCTCGGCTGCCTCGGCGCCGCGGCGCCTGGCTCCGGTGAGCAGTAAGGACCGCTCACTCGCCCTGATCGCCTCCGGCTCGATGGGCTCGGGCCGAGGCAGGCCGCCGTACGCGGACGGTGTCCTGCCACGCTGCCGGCGCCGCTCGGTGCGCCGGTCGCCGTCCTGCCGGCGCCGCCTCAGTCCGAACGGCCCGTCGGACTCGCCGTCACTACCGGTAGTCGGTATGGACATGTGCCTTGACCCTCCCTTGCAGCAACTCCTTCCAGAAGGCGTCGAACTGCGGGAAACGGGACGCCTTCTCGTACGCCATGCCGTAGCCCACCGGGTAGAGGTCGGTGCCCGACAGGCGCGGTGTGCTGTGGCTGGACAGGAAGGCGTCGATGACCTTCTTGCGTTGCGCGGCGGTGCTCAGGTCCTGGCTGCCGAGCCGGAAGTCGGTGTCGCGCTGATCGAAGTCGCTCACGACGAGCACATCGAAGCTCTTGCCCCCGGACGGTTTGGCCAGCGCGATTCTGGACAAGCCGCCGAGCACATCGGAACCCGGGTCATGCTGCTGGGCGCAGCGCAGCAGTTTCCCCGCGCTGGACAGTGCGGCGCTCCGCAGGGTCACGCGTGTGCTGTCACGGTAGGTCTCATCGGACAGGTCGGGGTCGAGGTCGATCCGACTGGCCCGGCAGGGCGAGCTCTGAGACACCTTGGTGATGGGTGCGAAGGAAACCGTGCGGCACTTGCGGTCGCTCAGGAACGTGGTCAGGGTCGCCTCGGTCTTCGCCTGCGCATCGAAGCCCTTCGGGTCCGCAGCCGCCGACCCCGAGCCGTCCAGGACCACTCCGCAGGCCTGGGTGTAGCGGTGGGGTTCGTTGGAGAACTGCGAGCAGCCGGTGCCGGCCGCGGCCAGCGCGAGCACCAAGGCCGCGGGCACCAGGCGGTACGGTCCTGAGGTGATCCGCCCGCCCTTGCGGCGGTGCAGGAGCGTGCGGCTTTGACGGGTCGACGGTGCGGTGTGCGGCGAGGTCATCGGCCCGGCCCTCCACTCGTGGTGCCGTGCGTGACGTCGGCGCGCTGTTGGAGGATCTGCAACGCCCGGGAGGTGGCTGTGCCGTGGTCCTGGCCGTCGTCCAGGAGCCAGAGCGCGGGTTCGTACCAGGTGGTGTCGAGCTCCACCCGGTCGGGCAGCGGAAACGCCACCGGATGCAAAACGGCGACGGGGGGCACCGGTTCCGCGGTACGCAGGGCGTCCCAGTAGCAGGCGAGTTGCTGGTTGCAGTAGTCGACGACGGCCTCGGCGCGGCAGCGGCACAGGTCGACATCGTGATGCCACTCGGCCACCCAGTGCCCGAACCTGGCCAGCGCCGCGGGTGCCGGAGCCCGGCGGATGTCGTACTGCGTGACGACCCGTACGGACTCGGCGCGCAGCTTGGCCAGCGGTTCGCGCCGGTCGCGGATCAGCGCGGACCGCAGCTGCCGTGTACTCAGCCTGGCCTTGTCCCAGACCTCCCTGACATAGGGGGTGAGCACCAGGTCGGGTACGGGCTCGCCGCCGACCCGGACGGTGAGCGGGGTGCGCGGTATGCCCTCGGCCGCGTCGGCCCGGCCACGCCACTGCGCTCTGCGGCGCGCCAGCGGTCCGAGCGTCCCGCGGCGCACCACACCGCTGACTTTCTCTGTTGCAATCATGAATGAGCTCCCCGTTATTTCTGCCCGTGCTCCCTGTGTGAACGTCAGCAGGGCTTCCTGCATTGCCGCTATGTGTTGTCCACGGCTGTTTCGGAAACAGTACGGGAGTACGTCTAGGGAAGCAGCGCCCGAATGCCGAATTCCGGCCCTGCACCGAAGAACAACCGGTTTTCAACCGGCTGTCGACCCGTTTGTCTGCACGGCCGCCGACATACTGGTACCACTGCGGGACGCATATTTTCCTGCACGCTTTGTGTGCGCGACCGCATATGAGAGTTCCGGACGCGAATGTACGGCGCACTGTGCGAAAGTGCGCGGCGAGCAGATAAACCGTGAGAAGGACGAGGCGCATGCGGGACAAGCGCGAGGCGGGTTCGGGAGATACGAGGACGCCGGGGGAGGCGCCGTTATTTAGGGGGCACGGCCGCAGCCGAAAGACAGGAGGGCCACGCGTGGACACCACCGCGCGGGACACGACCGCGGGAAACGCACCTGCGCGGCCCACCGCCGAGAAGGAAGCCGGCCCCGTCCTGCGGATCAGCCAGACGCACTTCCCCGTGCACACCCTCGGCCCTGGCCGGCGCCTCGCCATCTGGGTGCAGGGCTGCCCGCTGGCCTGCTCCGGCTGTATGTCCCGGCATACCTGGGACCCCCAGGGCGGCACCGTGCACCCGGTGGCCTCCCTCCTCGGCCTGTGGGACACCGCTCTGGCAGCCGGCGCCGACGGACTGACCGTCAGCGGTGGGGAGCCCCTGGACCAGCCGGCCGCGCTCGCGGCGCTGCTGGCGGGGGCGGCGGCACGGGCGCGGCAGGCCGCCCCCGAACGGGAGCCTGACCTGCTGCTCTACACGGGATACGAGGAGCGGGAAGTGGCGGCGGATCACGACAGGGCCACAGCGGTTCAGCACGCGGACGCGCTCATCACCGGCCGTTACCGGGCCGCTGAGCCGACCACTCTTGTCTGGCGGGGCTCGGCCGGTCAGCGTCTGGTGCCGCGCACCCGGCTCGGCCGGTCGCGGTATGCGGCACATCTGGACCGGCATGAGGCCGGTCCTCGTCTGGAGATGGTTCAGGGGGAACGGGGCGATGTACGGATCTACGGGGTGCCGCTCCGCGGCGAGCTCGCGGCCTGGGAACGCGGGCTTCGGCACCGGGGTATCAGGCTCGACGGCGTCAGTTGGCGCCGGTGACCGCTGGGAGGATGTGCCTGGCGATGTCTGGTCACAGGCCTGTGATGTCGTCGGCGACCCGGCGGTTGATGACCACCACGTGCACCTGCCAGCTGTCGTCGGCGGCGAGTTCGTCGCGTATCGCGCTGGTCAGCCAGCTCGCGCTGGTTTTGTGAGGCAGCCCGCCACGGCCCGCGCCGAGCAGCGGAAAGCAGAGGGACGTCAGGGCGGGCTGGTGGCGCGGGCGCTCCGCGCGGGCCAGCGCGAAACACTCCGCCACCGCGCGGGCCACGGTTTCTGGCTGCACCTGGTAGTTCCAGCCCTGCGGAGAGGCCACCGCGGCGTGGTAGATGCGCCGCACTCCGCGGTCGGCGAGCCGCCCGGCGGAGGTGGGCGCCACCGTGCCAGGCCGCACCGGCTGACCCGGCCTGCCGTGCTCGCGCAGCCAGTCGGCCAATTCCCTGGCCAGAACGTCGTCGTGGATCTGTCCGGTGGTGATGTCCCGCTCGGTCGCGGCAAGCCGCAGCGCCCCGGAAACCGTCGGCTGGAACGTCTTGGACGGCTCCAGATAGATGTTCTCCGGCGACACCAGGATGTCGATGTCGCGCAGCAGCTCTATGGGCGACACATGCAGGGTGATGGTGCCCCGCTCGCTCGCCAGCCCGGTGGACGTCTGCAACGGCGGTTCCGGGTGCACCGGGCCGCGCCGGGTACTCGAACCGGGAAAAGCGGGCTGCGCGATCACCAGCACCGCCTCCGCCAGCTGCGCGATGACCTGCGCCTCCGGCTCCCGCCTGAAGCGTTCGGTACTGAGGCCGTACACGTCCGCGGCTGCCTTGCGGCGCTCCACGGCCGGGGTGCCCCTGAGGCCCGGGACAAGACCGAACGTCTGGGCTGCCGCCTTGCCAAGAGGGTCGTTCTCGCCGAGATAGCGCACTGCGGCGGTCAGCAGCGCCTCGATGCCGGCCGGTATCGCATCGGGTTTGTCGCAGAAACCGGCCGCCTGGGCCGCGGCGCTCAGCGCGGGGCGTTGCCTATTGCGGAGATCGGCAAGGCCTCTTTTGCGCAGGTCTTTGAGTTCTTCAAAGAGTTGATCAAACGTGGGATGCCCTCCAGGCGACGGCTCTTGAACCATGCTCACCAAGATAGCCGCCGGGGGCTGCCGGAAGTGCCCGCTCGGCCCGGACGAAAGCAATCGCCATGAATGCGGTCGAAGGTGCCGGGCGCCACCGTGTGACAGCTCCGTGCAGTGCGCCGCCCCGCGGGGTGGTGGCACCGTGACCCAGCCGCCGGAAGGCGTTCCAGAGGCCGCCGAGGACGGTGCGGCCCCGGCCACGGAGTACGAACCGGCTGCGGCTCTGCCGACCGAGTACGAGCCCGCCGCCCGCCACCCGCAGCCGACCGTGCCGTCCGCCGCGGACGGGCACAACATCCCGCCCGCCACCGAACACGAGCCGCCCGCGGGCGGTTCGGCACCGCGCCCGCGCGGGGACACCCGCCAACTGCCGCGCAGCCTGCGGGCCAGGTTCACCCTGCGGGCCGTGCTGAGCAGCCCCGACGAGCCGCACCGGGCGGCCGTGTACCGCGTCGAGGACGGTCGGCACCTGCGCATCCTCAAGTGGTACGACCGCGCCCACGCCCCGGAGACGAAGGTGTGGCAGTTGCTGGGCGAACGCGCCAGGCCGCACCTGCTGCAACTCATCGAGACCGAAGCCCACGGAGCGGACGGCCATCCGTACGATCTGGCCCCCTCCTACGGCGAGACGGACCTGGCTGCCTACCTGAGGAACAACCCGGGTCGCCTCGATCCGGCCTTCATCCACAGCGTCGTACGGCAACTGCACGAGGCGCTGACGACCTTGCACGAACTGGGCGTGGTGCACCGGGACGTTTCTCCGGCCAACATCATGCTCAGCACGCTCGACCCGGCGGACCCGCATGTCGTCCTGGTCGACTTCGGCGTCTCGGCGTACGCCCCCGAAGAGCGCTACAGCACCCGCGACGACCGATGGGTGGGCACCACGGCGTACATGTCTCCGCAGGCGGTGCTGCGCAATCAGCGGATCCATCCGCCGGGCGACTGGTGGTCGCTCGGCATGGTCGCCGCCGAGATGGCCGGCGGACGGCATCCGATGTATCCGCTCACCGACCCTGACTACCTGCGCGACGAGATCGTCTCGCGCGGGCCCGACCTCTCCCGCGTCACCGAGCCCCGGCTGCTCCGGCTCTGCATGGGGCTGCTCACACTCGACTACGACCACCGGTGGGGCTCCGACGAGGTGGCGCAGTGGCTGGCCGGAGGAGCGCCGCCGGTTGCCCGGGCACACGAGGGCAGCGCCCCCGGCTGGCCAGAGCAGTCCGCCGACACGGACATCGAGCCGTTCGCCTTCCTCGGCGGGCACTACACCCGGCCCGCACTGCTGGCACGGGCGTTCAGCGACAACTGGCGGTCGGCCGCGAGGCTGCTCGCCGGGCGGAGCACTCGGGAGCAGTTCACCGGCTGGCTGCGGCAGTTCGAGAACACCGGCCTACTCGACCGGGCCGAACTGGCGGCGATATGCCGCCTGTTGCAGGACAAGCCGGGTCCGGCCACCTTGGTGCGGTTGATCTCCTGCCTCGGCCCGACCCTCGACGCCTCCTACCGCGGCGTACCACTCGACCCGGCCGGGCTGCGGGAGCTGATCCACGCGGCGGGGAACGACGATGAGTTCGCCCTGTCCGTTCTGGCCGATCTGCGGCGGCACACCATCCTGCCGCTGCTGGCACACCGGCCGGGTGGCGAGGATCTCGACAGGGTGCAGCAGCGGTGGCTCACCGCTCGGGCCCGATGGCCCCTCCTGCTCGACGAGGTGTGCGGACAGTCCGCGGTGCTGCGGGACGCCCGCCGTGAGGTGACGGAGGCCATCGGCCCCGAGCAGCAGCTCCTCGTCGACCTGCTGGCACTGGCCGCGATGCCGTCCGCGGCCCGCCGCCACCTAGGCTCGCTCGCCGACGGTCTGCTGGCGGAGCTCACGGCGGACACTGTCTCCGTCGACTGGTACCGCCGTCTGGTTGCCGACCGGGATGATGTGCTGCGCTTGCAGTTGGCGCAGCGGCTTGCCGGGTTCGCCCGGCTGGACGCGGACGCACAGCTGCGCCAGATCGCCGCGCACCGGCGGCTGGTGCGGAGCGCACTCGCCCGGGACGGTGCCGAGCTGTGGCTACGCCGTCAGGAGATGCTGCCGATGCTCGGCTGGGCGGTCGGCGGGGCGCTTGCCCTCGTGCTGCCGTGGATCTTCGTCATCGGTTTGAGCGATCTGATCGGCCGCCCGGGACAGCAGTCCGTGCTGGTGGCCTGGATGCTGGCGGTACCCGGCGGCGCAGCGGTGCTGGCTCTGGAGCTGCTGACCGCCTACCGCATCGGCAGTCCCGGCTACCACCCGGATCTGTCGCTGGCCGGGCGGGTCATCGACTTCTCACAGCGCCCGGCCCGGTTCCTGCGGGTGCGGGGCGCCCGCTTCCCGGTGCGCGGCCTGCTGCTTCTCGTACCGCTCGGTCTGCTGTGGCTCACCGTGGTCTACGCGGCCTGGGTCTGGCCGGCTGGCACCGTCGCGGTGCTCGCCTGGTGGACCTGGCACCGGCTGCGACAGTGGCGGCGCAGGACCGCACACCTGCGCGCCCGCGGCATGGCGGGACACCACCGGACACACCCTTCCCAGGCAGGAGACAACCGGTGAGCTCAGGACTCGCTGTTCCCACCGTCACCGATGTGATGCCCGATGTGGCGTTCCCCTCGCCAGGCGATGTGTCACAGGGCGTACCGCATCCGATGCACGCCGCCGACCAGTTGGGTGGGCACGTCCTGCACGGCGCGCTGCACGGAGCCCACCAGCTGGTCGACCCGCTGGTGGCGGCCCTGGGGCCGCTGAGCGGCGCACTGCTGGCCGGCCGCGCCGTCATGGCCGGTGCGCAACTCCTGGCGGAGGCGGCGATCCGTGCGGGGCAGGCGCAGGATGAGCTGCGTACCCAGCAGCTGGCCGCTCGTCAGGCCGCCGGATGCTGGCGCGACGCCGCCTATGCCGCCGCGCGACTCAACGCCAGGATCGAAACCCTGGCCGTCCACGTCCGGCGCGCCGCCGCCGAGGACCCCGATGCCCCGCCTGGGCCCGGCATACCGCCCGTCATCGACCCGGTGGGCATGACCCTGGAGGAGGTCGGTCGCCGGCTCGTCGAGACCGACGGCCTGCTGCGCCGCGCCGAGGAGCAGTACGCCCGCTCGGTGCTCGCCGCGGTGTGCCGTCCCTGGGTCACGGGCAGCACACCGAACGCGGCCTGGCATGCACAACTGCGCGCCCGTCGCAGCCATGAACTCATGGCCTACGGACAGGCGCCCACCGAGGCGGCGGCCACAGCCCACCGCACGCAGCCGGTTGCCGCTCCCCGTGCGCGCACCGCCGACGAGGTCCTGCGCCAAGGCGCTGACCTGCTCGCCGCCTTGCCGCTTCAGCTGTCCGCCGAGGATTACCGGACGATTGAGGAGAAGATCGCCGCGGCGGCTGACGTGGTGGCCACCCGACCCGCTGCGGCGCGCAGCACACTCAAGGAAGCCCAGGAGGCCGCCCGGCAGCTATGGGCCAAGGCCGCGCAGCAGGAGGACAGCGCTCGCCAACTCGCCTTCCTCAGAGCGGACCCGGAAGGTGCCCCGCTGCCCGACGCGGCAGCGGAGATCGCCGCCCTGGAGGCCTTCCTTCACGAGAACCAACCGCTCACCGAAGAGAACCGGCGCGCCGTCGAAGCCCGGGTCAGGGAGCGCACTGACGCCCTTCAGCGCGTGTACACCGCGCAGACGGTGGGTGCCGCGCTGTGGGCCGCCGAGGCGGCGGGCGTCGCACAGTACACGGCCGGCGACGGAACCCGGATCACCGACTGGCGGCCACCCGGCTGGGACGCCGGCCACTGGCTGCGGATCAGCCTTGATCCCGCCGGCACCGTACGCGTCTCCACCCAGCACCGTCCGCGCACACCGGGCGAGGACACCCGAGAAGCGCTCCATCTGGACTGGCAGCGCTGTACCGAGGCGGTGGAGTACCTGCGGGACATCCGCCGCGTCGCCGGTCTGACCGGTCTCGACCTGCCCTTCGTGTTCGAGGAACCGCCCGCTCTGCCCCCTGCCCCGCCGGCGGTCCCCTGGCACGTCAAGGAGCACCCTAAGGTCCGCCACCACCAGGAGCCCAGCTCATGACCGAGCCGCCCTCCGCCGCACCACCACCCGTCGGCGAGCGCAGGGTGCCGGCCTTCGTCGACGAGGTCACCGGCTCCCTCAGCGTGCATGCGCAGTATCTGCTGCACGGCAACATCCGCGACCTGTACCTCGTCACCCACCCGCCGGCGCCCGACGAGGACGCCGCCCAGCCGGGGCGCGACGCGTACCACAGCCTGCTCGTGGTGCTCTGGAACGCGCTGCGTGACGAGGGCTACGACGCGCTCCTCCGCTACGACATCGCCGACGGCTTCACCGTCCTGGACGGCAGGTCCGCCGACGAGGTCCGCGAACTGCTCGGCACCAGCCGCCCCGTCGCCGTGCCCCGCGGTGACCAGCAGTCACCACTGGCCCGAGTGGAGCGCACCCTGCGATTGATCACCTCCGGCTGGCGGCAGCCGAAGCCGGCATCCGACGGTGCCGTGCGCGGCCACGACCGGATTCCGTACCGGCAGGAACCGCTACGTGTGGTTCTGCTGATCGACTACGCCTCCCGTCTCGTCACCGACATCGCCCATCTGAGCGACACGGAACGGGACTTCTTCCTGCGCTGTCTGAAGCTCGCAGAGGAGGCCAGGCCGCTGCGGGTGGACCGCAGAACCGGCCGCCGCCTGTTCAACCCGGTGATCTGGCTGGCCGATGGCGAACGCGACCTGCCCGCCTGGCTGGTCACGGGCAGCGAGCGGATACGGACCATCGGCCTGCCCCTGCCGGACCTCGGCGAACGTCGCCGACTTGCGACCCTGCTCGCCGAGGAGCACCAGCACAAGACAGCGGGCGCGGACGGCCCACCGGCGCTTCGCAAGGAGGCCTCCTCCAGCGGGGCGGACATCGAGGCCTTCGCCAAGGCCACCGCGGGCCTGACCCTGCGCGCCATGCGAGAGAGCGCCCGTCTGGCACTGGACCGCGGCTGGGCGTTCTCCGCGATGCAGGACGCGGTCCGTGTGTACCAGCTGGGCGTGGAGAACAACCCCTGGCACCGCGATTTCGTGCGCGCCCAGATCAAGGAGGGCGAGGAGTACATCCGCCACCGGGTGCTCGGTCAGGAGAAAGCGGTCAGTAAGACCCTCGACATCCTCAAACGGGCCGCCCTCGGCCTGTCCGGAGCCCAGGCGGCCCATTCGGGCAACAGGCCGCGCGGTGTGCTGTTCTTCGCGGGCCCGACCGGGACAGGAAAGACCGAGCTGGCCAAGTCCGTGGCCAAAGTGCTGTTCGGTAGCGAGGACGCGCTGTTGCGCTTCGACATGAGCGAGTTCTCCGCGCCGCACGCGGTCGACCGTCTCGTCGGCGCGCCGCCCGGCTATGTGGGCTACGAGGCGGGCGGCGAGCTGACCAAGGCGGTGCGCGGCGATCCGTTCCGTGTGGTGCTCTTCGACGAGATCGACAAGGCGCACAAAGGAGTGCTCGACAAGTTCCTCCAGGTACTGGAAGACGGCCGGCTCACCGACGGGCAGGGCGTCACCACCTACTTCAGCGAATGCGTACTGATCTTCACATCGAACAAGGGAGTGCTCCAGAACGCCGGTGACGGCACCGGGACCACGGTGCCGGTGGCCACTCCCGGTATGCCCTACCACCAGGTGGAGAAGCTCATCCTGGACAACATCAGGGAGTTCTTCCTCTCGGACATCGAACGCCCCGAGCTGCTGAACCGGCTCGGCGGGAACATCGTCGTCTTCGACTACATCGGCCCCGATGTGGCAGCCCGCATCTTCGACTCCCAGGTGGACAACATCAAACGCACCCTCGCCCAAGGGCACGGTGTCCATCTGCACATGACCGACGCGGCCCGCGCGGCACTGCGCGAGCAGTGCACACGCGATCCGTACCAGGGCGGCAGGGGCATCGGCATGTCCCTGGAGACGCATGTGATCAACGCGCTCGCGCGCAGGCTCTTCGATCTGAACACGCTGGCGGGCACGACGGTAACGGTGACCGGAGCACGGGCGGACGAGGCCGGTGTGGTCGATCTCGACCTGCGTGTCACACCGGGGAGCGCGCTCAGCGGGCCCAGCGAGAACGGAGCCGGCAGGTGACCGCGGGAGACTACTGGACGGGGCCGGTCGACGACGACCGCGATGACGTCGACGATGCCGAGGACCATGCGACGGCAGCCGGAGTGGCCGACCGGGACGGCGACGAGGGGGCGAGCGCCCAGCGGCGGACGGCGAGCGGGACGGCTCGGCCCACCGCCGGCCCGCCGGCGGAGGAACCCGCCGCCCTGGCGCAGCCCGAACCGGCCACGGCACCCTGCTGGAACTGCCGTGCTGCACTGCCCGCAAACCTGCTGCGCTGCCCGTCCTGCGACCAGACGCGTACCCATGTGGTGCTCACCTGCACCGTCTTGCACCTGGTGCTGCGCATGGGTGCGAGGGGCTTGCTGCACATCGGCCGCGACCTCGAATCGGGCGCCACTGACCGCCGAGCCCCTGCGCACCCTGCCCAGGATCTCGCGCCGCCATGTGACGGTCCGTATCGATCCGGACGGCACGGGCTGGGCGGAGGAACCTGCCGAGGGCACCATGAACCACACCTATGTGGCCGGTGCCTGCCTCACACCAGGCGCACCCACCCTCTTGCGCGACGGCGACGAACTGCGGCTCGGCCGGCAGATCGTCAGCTTTCACGTACGGCTGTACGGGCCGGATGCCACGGAGGCGGCGGACGTGGCTGACGGCGCGGGCGGGACGGCCGGCCGGCAACCGCACCGGCTCGGGCCCGCGGCGGCCTGCGAACAGCACCAGCGCTGAGGAAGGCCGCTGCCGCCGGCCCGACCTCGTCGAGCAGCCGTCACCGGAGAGTCACGCGGTCCCCGTGCGGGCGTATCCCGCTCCTGCTCCCGGATGCCCCTGGTGGATGAACGCGGCCCAGACCGGCAGGCGATCCAGTCCCGGCCGCTCGATCTCACGCAGCAGCTCGCCGCTGAGCGAGCCCGGATTCTCGCGGTGCGGGTCGAGCATCCACAGCTGCGCCGCCCTGAGCGCGTCGACGGGACTGTACTTCTCGACGGCCAGGTAGTGGTGGAACACCACCATCAGCAGCGCCGAAGCGCCGTCCTGGGTCGTCCACCGTGATCCGACGACGTCCCGGGCACCGCCCGAGACGAACGCCGTGGTGAGGGTCAGCGCCTCGTCGTGGTCGCGGGTGCTGAAGTCGGTCTGGCAGGCGCTCAGGACGATGAGCGGGCCGTCCGTTCGGGCTTGTTCGTCCGGGGGCCGGTCGAGCAGCCGGGTCACGGTCAGCATGCCCAGGTCAGGCTCCGCCCCCGGCCCGCCCTGAGCGGCGGGCAGGTCGCCGGTGCGGCCCGGAAGGCGAGATGCAGGGCGGACGTGGTGGGGCTGATCCCCGCTGATCCGTGTGAGGCCACGTGGAGCAGCGAGGGCCGCTCGGCGAGGAGGGCGAGGAGTTCGTCGGGCGTGCCCGCGGCCTCCGGCGCCACGGACGGCTCGAAGTACTCTCCGCACATCCGCGCCTGCGGGTAGCAGGCCTGCCGCAGCGCCGTGATCTCACGTTCGGCGTGGGTGAGGTCCATGCGCGGATCGGCCACCAGGACGGGGGCGGTGGCCGGGTCGCGCGGTGCGCGTTCCACCGTGCGCAGGAACTGGCTGCCGGATGCCGCGTAGCTGATGACCGTGGTCTGGCAGAGGTAGTCGTGGGGTGCCTGTGCCGGCAGGCGCGCGGCGTGCCAGGGGACGATGCCGAGCCGGCCGCAGGGCACCAGCACGATCCTGGGCGGTGCGGCCCCGCGCTCGCCGGTGGCTGCGACCCGCCTCTCGACGTCGGTGAGCACGGGAGAGAGCACGCGATAGGCCCACTCGCACAGCGTGGCCAGTGCCTCCTCCCAGGCGCGTTCGGCGGCTGGGTCGCCCACCGCGGCGGACCGTACGGCGCTTGCGTCGAGGTAGCGCTCCAGGGGGCCGCTTTCGGCTCCGGACAAGAACGGTAGCAAGATCTCCTCGGTGCCGGTGCCGGGGCCCACGACGAAGGCCATGCCCGGGATCACACGGCTGCCGGGGACCAGGTACACCAGCGCGTCCGCCCCGCTCGCGGCGACGCCTTCAGCGAGTTCGCTCAGCGTCGGCGCCCCGAGCAGTCCGCCCCGCTGCCGGTAGCCGAGCGCTTCCAGGGCCTGGCGGCGCAAGCGGCTGGGCCATTCCCTGGGAAGGTCACCGGTCGCCGTGGCGCCGATGCCGCCGGGCGCGCCGGCTGCCCGCCACTGCGCGGCGAGGTCATGGTGTCCGTGTGCTTCGAGGAGCTCGGGTACGGCACGCGAGGCGGAGGCCGCCCGCAGTACCAGGGCCCGGCCAAACTCCAAAGCGGCCACCGCGCTGTCGATCCGACTGTGTCTTTGGGCCCACAGGGCGACCTGCGCGGCGCGGGTGGAACCGGAACGGGCGATCAGGAGGCCGTGCTCGGCACCGAGTTGGAGTGTGACGTCGGCCGCCATGGTGTGCAGAGCCTCCATCGCGGTGTCCAGACAGGCGTCCAGGTCCTCGACGTCCATGGTGCGGTGCAGACGCTCCTGATAGGCCTCTGCCAGCTCCCACAGGGCGGTGGCGGCGTAGTGCGGCAACTGCCCCTGCTGTATGCCGTCATGGACCCGCTCCAGCTCGGTGATGGCGCTGTCGAGATCGGCCGGGTCACGGGTCAGGCCGTAGCGTGTGATCAGCGACAGGGCGGAGGTCATGTGGTCGGACGACGGGACGTCCGGGGGCGGGGGGGTGTGGTCACGGATCGGAGCCGGATCCTCGGCGAGTGCGGCCCGGATGGTGTCGAGCGCGATGGTGAGCGGACCGAGCCCCAGCGACGCGTCGGGCAGTGGGTTGCGCCGCCCTTCGACGGTCGCGGCTTCCTCCGCGAGTGCCAGGCCCTGTAGGCGCAGGTCCTGGTCACCGGTCAAGGTGCCGAGCTCCATGCGGGCCAGGCCCAGCAGCAACAGGACCATGAAGCGGCACAGGTGGCCCGGTGGGACGGCCGTCTCCAGAGCGGTCAGCTGCTCCACGAGGCTGCGGAACGCGTCGGTGTCCTGCGCTTTTTCGGCCTCGCGCAACTGGATGAACCCGTTGAACACGCGGACCGTGATGGAGAGGAGGCCGGCGGCGTCGGAGTGTGTGAGGTCAGCGGACTGCTCGGCCATCGTCCTCATGTGCGCGCGGGCGAGCGACTCGTCGTGGAGATTGCCGCCGACGATCGGGCTCATGTACACGGTGAGGTCGATCAGCATCTCCAGCACGCCAGCCGCCTTGTGATCGGCGGGCAGTTGATCGCGTGCGGTACGCAGCCGCTCCAGGGATCGGTTGACGGTCTCCGGGTTGCCGCTTTCGAGGCCTTCGAAGTGGCCGAATACCGTGGGAAGCACGGTGTGCAGGGCAAGGGAATCGGTGTCGATGTCGGCATGGCCGGCAGTGAAGGTCGCGTCCGGGGCAGGATCGGCAGCGGGCGACGGAGCAGCATCCGAGCCCGGCGTGTTCGCGGGATCCGGCGGTGTGTGCGGAATCGCCGTGGCGTCGTGCCGCACCGGGGAGGACGCCGCTTCCGGTGTGGTGCTGCCGGCCCCGGAAGACTCCGTGGACATGGCCGCGGCGGCCCACCGCATCTGGTCCGCGTAGGGAAATCCCGGGGGCATCATGGCGATGAACTTCTCCGTGTCCTGCGGAAAGTGCATCCCGGTGAGCGGCACAGAGAGCATCCTGCTGATCTGCCGGACCTCCGCGAGGACGTCCGGTGGCAGCGGCAGCTTTGCCGCCTCGTCCGCGAGGGCCCGGAGCTCGTCCCTGGCGCTCTTCGATCTGTACCCCATACGTGTGGCCCAGTCGAGCATGACGGAGAAATCAGGAGCCTGTCCGCCCGCGTTCCCGATCTCGTGAATCGGCAACGCCAGCGCAAGCGGGAACCACGCTGCCCACCGTTTGTCGCCCGGTGTCGTGGCCGCTCCGATCTGCGTTCCCGGATCCCGCGCCTCCCGCAGCAGCTCGCGCGCCCGCTCCTGGTCTTCCGCGGTCCCGGCGCCGTAGCAGTACCGCATGGCGCGCACGAACCCGAGCCGCACCGTCACCGCGCTCTGCAGCGCCGGGTCATGGTCCAGCAGCCCGGACAACGCACTGAGTTCGTTCACCGAATCGTGGTACGCCTCCGCGGACACCACGGGACCTCCCGCGAACGGCAGCAACCGCGCCGCCCGCTCCGTCGCGTCCCTGACCCACAGCTGAAGCCCCTGAACACTCGCGCTCTCATGGTCGCTCACCCGTCCCCCACGTGGCCCGTGACCGTCGCCGTACGGCCAGCGAAGCAGCAGGTTTCCCGTGCGGTAAAGGCCCGTCCCGGTCATCGCCCACTCTTCGACCGGCGGTCGACCGGGCGTGACGACCCCTGTCACCAGGCCCCGTTCAGGGCCGCCGGCTTCGGGACGGGGCCGTGCCGAACAGCAGGGCGCTGGGCCCCATCCTCAGCACGGGCAATGTGTCGAGACTGGGACTGAGGTGAGGACTCAGGCTGATCTGCTGCTGCGCACGCGGGACTGGGAGCTAGGATCTTCCGAGGTTTTCGGGCAAGGGGCCCGCTCTTGGTTAGGGGTTTGTTGTGATGGTTCTCGGTCGGGTGGTGCGCTTCGACAGTGCACGGGGTTATGGGTTCATCGCTCCCGAGACCGGTGGCGACGACGTGTTTCTGCACGTGAACGACATGCTGTTCCCCGAGGAGCAGGTGCGCCAGGGTCTGACTGTGGAGTTCGAGATCGAGGAGGGCGACCGCGGTCCCAAGGCGTCGTCCGTCCAGTTGGCCACTGAGGCCGGCGGGAAGGGGCTGATGGCGCCGGCGCCGTCCGTGTCGCCCAGGTCGTCGGCCGACAACGAGGCGATGTGTGATGTGCTCAGTACCGGCGAGTACCTCAGAGAAGTGACTGAGGTACTGCTGCAGGCCGTGCCCTCGCTCACCGGCGAGGAGATCCTGGGTGTGCGTGCGAGCCTCGCCCAGTCCGCGAAGCGACACGGCTGGATCGAGGGCTGACACAGCCGCCGCCGAGGCTCTGGACGGGACCGGCAGCCAGAACCGTCGGGCTGCCGGCACCGGTGCGCGGTGGCGTCGTTCAGCCGGTACGGCAACACAAATACTTGCTCCTTCAATCAACAGGCGGAAGTGCCGACTCGGCCTTCGCCGCTCTCCGCCGCGCCCCGGTGGCTCGTTCCCACCTCTGCAGGAGCGTCTGCGCGCCGCGCTTGGCGGAGAGCGGAAGGTGCGAACATGCCGCGGTCCGGCCATGCGACGCGGGTCGCCGGTGTCCGACTTCCGCCGACTTTGGGCCGGGCACGAGGTGGCGGTCCGGCGCGGTGATCTACTGAGATTGAACTCGTGGAGTCGTAGGGGCTGACGGCTCGTGGCCTGTGCGGTATCACCGGGGTATGCGGTATTCACAAGGGGGCGGGCTGACCGTCGAACGCCAGCAGTTCCGTGCGGAGTTACGGTTCAGGGCGGCCGAGAGGTTCGCCGAGGGTGAAGCGAGTTCGGTGATCGCCAAGGACCTGCGGGTCAGCGTCCGGTCGGTGCAGCGGTGGCGGCAGGCGTGGGACGAGGGCGGTCCGCGGGCACTGCGGTCGCAGGGGCCGGCATCGCTGCCGAGGTTGAGCGAGAAACAGTTCGCGCAACTGGAGGCAGAACTGGCCAAGGGGCCGGCCGCACACGGCTGGGAGGACCAGCGCTGGACCCTGAGCCGTGTGAAAACGATGATCGGCCGACGTTTCCACCTGACCTACACGATCCAGGGCGTGCGCAAGCTGCTGGTGCGTAATGGCTGGTCCTGCCAGGTCCCTGCCCGCCGGGCCGTGGAACGCAACGACGAGGCCGTGGCCGGCTGGGTGAAGGAGACCTGGCCCCGCGCGGAAGGCTCGCGGCGGCCCGTGGAGCCTGGCTCGTCTTCGAGGACGAAGCCGGTTGGGTGCAGATCCAATGAGGGTGCTGTCGATCAGGCGGTGGGTATGAGCTGGTCGCGGTAGCGCGTCTGGTGGTTGCGGACGAACTCCTGCTGCTGATGCCAGGCCCAGTAGGCGTCGAAGTCGCCGTTGGCGCGGACAGCACGCAGCTTGAGCACGGCTTCAGCTCCGGACAGGCCCCAGCGGGCGCCGGTGATGTCCAGGCGGTCTTTGACCAGGTGCCGGCATGCTCCCTCGATGATGCCGGTGGCGATGGGCCAGCCGCGTTCAAGGGCGGTGTCGTAGCGCAGATGCTCGGCCTTGCCGGACAGGTAGTTCACGGCCTCGTCGATGCCCTTGCGCTGGGCACCACGCAGTCCGGCGGCGCGGGCGGCTTCCTCGAGTGCGGCGGCGGTCTGCTGCACGCCGCCGCCCAGCAGGGCGCGGGCGTGACGGGCGACCCAACTCTCGGCGGAGGCATCGCCGCTGTCGTGCAGGCACCAGGCCGCTCGCCACAGATATTCGAGCACATGGATGAGGTCGACGATGATGTGGACGTCCACGCCGCGCTGTAGTGCCTCGGCCTTGATGAGGTCGATCTGATGGCGGGCACCGTCGACCAGGACGACCCAGCAACGGCGGTGTCCGGGGTCGCGGTGCTCTGCCTGGTCGAACACGGCGGACACCACCTGTGCGGCGGTGTCGGTCACCGAGCCGCACAACCACTTCGACCGGGCCTTCGGCCCCTGGCGGCGCTCGGGCGCCACGCCGTGGCCGGCGTCCTGCCGGTCGGGGTCGGCGATGATGTCGTCGACCGCGCGCGGCGCGGGTTCGGCGTCGTAGACGGCTCCCAGGGTGGCCATCCGTTTCCTGCCGTGCTTCTCCCCGGACGCCAGCCGGGTCTTCATCGCGTTGCCGCCCTTGGCCGCTGCCGCTTTCGCAGTGTCCTCACGCAGCGCTTCGGGCCTTATCACCACACCCTTGCCGTCCACCGACAAGATCAGCGGCGTGGTGTCGGTGCAGGGAGCCGGCACGAGGGCGTCGTAGAAAGCGTCGATGTCCACCGCGGCGCCGACGGCGAGTTCCTGGACCTGCCGGTGCCCGATGCCGGAGCCGGTGTGGGCGTTGATCCGCTCGCAGGCGTCGGCGAAGCTGCCGCGGGCGGACTCGATCGCGGCGAGTCTGGCCAGCCCGTGCGAGTGCATCCCGTCCGGAAGGTTCAGCACCGCGTCGGCCGGGTGCAGGTCCGCCACGCCGGTGCCGCGGTAGGCAATCCGGACCACGGTGACCTTGCCGAACACCGTGGCCAGCATCCGGCGCCGGCCCCGCTCGATCCGGGAGCGCCCGACACCGGCGGCGTCCACGACCTCTTCACGACGCGCCTCGTTGCTGGCCCGCAGCGTCAGGTGATCCTGGAACAACTGCCGGGTGACCTCGCGCATCCGCGTCCCCAGCAGCTCCTCCAGCTGCGCATGCGTCATCACCGCCGCCTGAGGGACCGCCAGCTCCGCACACGCCGCCGCGAACAGACCCGCCGAGGCGGCGAAGGCCTCCTCACACTCCGCGAGCACACCCTGGGCCGGCCCGACCACGCTCACCACCCCTGCTTCCTGCCGTCCACCTTGAACAGCCCGGACGAAGGCTCGGCCAGGATCCCGCGCTCCACCAGCCGCTTCAGCTTCGAACGCATCCCCTCGACATGCCGCGGCTCGGTCCCCAGACCCAGGTGCTGGCAGACCTCTTTGCAGCGCATCGACGCCCCCGAGGTCGCGAACAAAGCGATGATCTCCCGGTACTCCGGCGACATCACCGTCACATCCAGCTCTGCCTCGGCCTTCACCAGCGCCACAGCGACCCCGCCGTCACCCCCACCCGCGGCGTCCGTGTCCGACACCGGCGAAGACGGCGCGGCCAGCACCTCCTCCACCGTCTCCCGCGCGATCTGCAACCGCGACAGCCGCTCCTCAGCCCGCGACAACTCCTCGGACAGACCAGCGATCTGCTCACGCAACCGCTCGGCCTGGCCCAGCACCTCAGCCCGCCTGGCCTCCAACGCCTCCATCAACGACGGCACACCACACCCACCCTCGCTCAGCACCCGCACGCTTCACGGCAGGCTCGACCCCGGCGACGGTAGAAGCCAGCACGACCAGCTACATCCCGAACCTCTGCGAATCACCCCAACGAGGCGCCCTCAGAAGATCTGCACCCAAGCCGGTTTCTCCATGACGCCGCCGCAGGCGAAGACCTGGTCCAGGCGCGGCCGCACCCCGGTGGTGCGGGTCCGCGGCCGTTCCCGCCGACGGATATCCATCGCCGCGCTGACCTGCTACAAACCCGGCCACCGGTCCCGGCTGATCTATCGGCCACGCCGTGACGACGGCCGACGCGACGGGCGCAAGAGCTTCTCCTGGCGCGAATACCGGGACCTGCTCATCGCCGCCCACCAGCAGCTCGGCGGCCCCATCGTGCTCATCTGGGACAATTTCAACGTCCACAAGGCCGCCGACCTGCGAAAGTTCGCCGACTCCCGCAACTGGCTGACCATCTACTACCTGCCGCCCTACGCGCCCGACCTCAACCCCGTCGAAGGCATCTGGTCCCTCCTGCGGCGCGGCTGGCTCTCCAACGTCGCCTTCAGCACCCCCGAACACCTCGACCAGACCATCCGACGCGGCCTGCGGCACATCCAATACCGCAGTCACCTCATGGACGGCTGCCTCGCCGAGACCGGCCTGACCATCAGACCCACCTGAGCAACGGCACGACACCACGAGTTCAACCTCAGTAACGGCGCAGAGCAAGGATCTCCGCGGCCTTGCTCCGGTCGTTCATCGGCGGCAGTTGCGGCAGCGCGAAAATGTTCGGCACGGCCAGGTTTAAGGGCTGTCCCGTAATCCCCAGCGGGCTCCCGACGCCAGCTACGGCCACTCGCCGCGTTGTCGGAATCGTCCACGTACACCCAGTATGAGGACGACCCTCCGCCTTGCGATTGACCGCATCTGACGCCGCTCGCTGATCCACTGCGGATTACGGGACAGCCCTTAGGTGCGCACCATCGCAGGAGTGCGGCCGACCAGCATGCCGGGGCAATCCTCAAGCCTTGCGAGAACATCCATGTGAGCGCTGGTGCTCAAGTTCCCGCACATCCTGCAACCGCTCTCCCGCCAGGACGGATGGGGTTTTCGGCAGGCGCGACGATGGCATGGCTCCTTGGTCTCCTGGTCGTTTCTGTCGACACGTGATGTTGTTTTACGGTGGCCACGGGCCTTCAACTGCTCGCTGAGAACGCAGAGAACAGTGACGGCTACGGTCCCTTGAAGGCGGTTGGTCGATGCGCTACATTGCAAATGTCCCATTCATCGAATTTCGCCAAAAACCTTCGTCTCGCGGTCCGGCGGGTATCCAGCTCTCTGTGTCGATTCACTCGCTCGTTCTCAGCCCTGTACTCGACCGGTGTTCGTCAGCTGTACCGGGCGTAAGGAAGAGTCATGCAGTCAGCTTCGTCCACAGCGGAACTCGTTATTCCGATCCGGAAATTCATCTGGGACTTAACGTACGCGTGTCCTCTGCGCTGCATACATTGCTATTCCGAATCGGGTCGGCGGCCGGCCAGGACGCTCAGCCGCTCGGACATGCTACGAGTCGTGCGAACCATCACCGATTACCGGCCCCGGCCGCAGCGGATCTCCTTCGCCGGCGGAGAACCGCTGCTGGCACCGTGGTGGGACGAGGCAGCCCGCCTGCTGAAAGCGAGCGGAATCGCGGTCACCGTGTTCATCAGCGGGTGGCTGATGGACGAGCGCGTGGCGGCGAAAATGGCTGACGCGGTGCATGCGGTGACCGTGAGCGTGGACGGCGCCGATGCTCCGCGGCACGACGCCGTGCGTGGACGTTCCGGCTCCTTCGCGCGTGCCATGGCCGCGATCGAGACACTGGACCGGATCAAGCAGGCACGTCTGCGCGACGGCGGCGAATGCTACGAGTTGGGTATCGACTACACCATGACGCGCACCGGAAAGAATGATCTCGACACCTTCGTCGAAGGCGTGACATCCCGTTTCCGCGCGCTCGACTATGTCCGTATCGGTGCGGCCATACCGGTCGGCCTTGCGCAGGAGACAACGTTCGTCGATGAACAGCTGCTCAGTGACCGGGAACTGGACCGGCTCATGGAATCCGAGCCAACCATCATGGCGCGCGCCAGAAACGGTGTCGAGATAGAAGTCACCGACATCCGCGGCTTCCTGCCGACCTCACCGCTGAGCGGAGAATCAGCCGGCGTTGCGCAAATCGAACCGGATGGGGCGCTGCGGGCCTTCGCGATCTACGAGGCCAAGGTCGGAAACATCCTGGACGAGCCGATCGACGTCCTCTGGCAGCGCGCACTCGCCTGGCGGCAGCAACCGTTCGTGCAGGAACAGACCCAATCGATCAAAACCCTGACTGACTGGGCCCGCGCGGTCCGCGTACTCGACCGGCGTTACGGCTCGGAAGCCGACAAGGAACGGATCGCTCGCCGCGGCGGCGCACTCTGACCGACGCTACATTCCCGAAATCCGTCGGACGCTCGTGACATCGGTACGTGAAATGCCTCGGCCCATCCGGTCTACTCGTCCGGTGATTTGCGGAATATCAAATCAATCTGATCTACGGGGATCGGATGCCGTCTCGTCCGCGGTGCTCCTGTTTTGCACTCCGCGAAACGAGTCGCGCGCACACTATGTCGCCCACCAGCACGAGCCACATGCGAGATGCGCGCTCCTGCCGATGCAGCGCCGTGTCGGCCTACGTGCGCTCGCGCCGGCCGCCCGCGGTGGTGAGCGCGACGACGAGCGCCAGCGCGGTGAGGACGGCCGCGACGAGGAAACCGCGATCCACACCGTCGGCCAGCGCCTGGTCGCCGGACAGCTTCCGGTGGGCGGCGACGGTGGTCCAGATGACTGTACCGAGCAGAGCGAGCCCGATGGCGCCACCGATCTGCCGCGCGCAGGTGTACACCCCGGACGCGATCCCGGTGGCATGCTCGGCCACGCCCGCCAGGCCACCCACCATCAGCGGGGTGCCCACCAGGCCAAGACCGGCGTACATCAGCGAACTGGGCCACAGCAGGTCGCTGAGGTAGCCGCCGGAGGCATCGAGCCTGGAGAGCCACACCATCCCGCCCACGGCCATGGCCAAGGCGCAGGACAGCACCGTACGGGCGCCGACCAGGCGCAGCAGTGGCCCGCCGGCGCGCGCACCGGTGACCAGGAGCCCGATCATCGGCATGTACACCAGGGCCGTGTGCAGCGGGCTGTACTCCCAGACGCGCTGCACGAACAAGGTGAGGAAGAACGAGATACCCACCATCGCCATGCTGTACAGCGCGGTGGTGACGTAGGTGCCCAGCCGGGCGCGGTCGGCGAATAACTCCAGCGGCACCAGGGGCTGCGCGCTGCGGTGCTCCACGGCGAGGAAGGCGGCCAACAGCACCACGGCGCAGGCGAAGGCGCCGAGCACGGTCGGATCGGCCCAGTGCGCCGTGCCCTCGGAGTCGGCCGCCGCCCTGGTGAGCGCGAGGACGAGCATCATCATGCCGAGCGTGCTGGTCAGCGCTCCCCAGACGTCGAAGCGGCCCGGCCGGTGGTCGGTGTCGCGCAGGACACGCGGTGCCACGGCGATGATGACGGCGCCGACGGGCACGTTCACCAGCATGATCCACCGCCAGGACAGGAAGCTGGTGATCAGGCCGCCGGCCAGCAGTCCGATGCCGCCGGCCGCGGTGCCCAGCGCGGCATAGATGCTGACCGCGCGATCACGCCGCGGCCCTTCCCGGAACGCGGTGGCGAGCAGCGACAACGTCGCGGGGCTCGCCGCCGCGGCACCGACGGCCTGCGCTCCCCGCGAGACGATCAGCTGCCAGGGCGCCTGGGCGAGCCCAGCGGTCAACGACGCAGCGGTGAACACCACAAGACCGGTGACGAAGACCCGCCGCCGCCCGAACACGTCACCCGCCCGGCCGCCCAGCAACAGCAGCCCGCCGAACACCAGCGTGTAGGCGTTCTGTACCCATTCCAGCTGCGGCCCGGAGAAGTGCAGAGCGGTCTGGATACGCGGCAGCGCGATCGTCACGATCAACGTGTCCAGCAGGAACATCATCTGCGCGCCGCAGATCACCGCCAGCGTGATGGTGCCGGCCGCGCGCCGTCCTTCCGGTCCCGAGGGCTGATCGGAGGAGGTGCGCGCGGTCGGCGCCGGTATCTCGCTCATCGTGGCGCCGCAGCCAGCTCCAGGCGCTTGCGCAACGGGGAGCGCAGCACCTTGCCCACCGAGTTCCTCGGCAGCTCCCGCACGTACTGCACCCGGTCAGGGCAGCTCAGCCGTGTGATGCCGGTCGCGGCCAGGAACTCGTGGAGGTCCTTGAGGGTCGGCGGCTGGTTGGTGGGCACGACGACGGCGCAGCACAACTCGACGCCCGGCACCGCGGGATCGGGAAAGCCCACCAGGGCGACATCGGTGACACCCGGGTGGCCCCGCAACATGCCCTCCACCTCCAGTACCGGCACCTTGAAGCCGGTGGATCGGATGATCATGTCGTCCCGCCGGCCGACGATCCGGATACCGCCACGCCCGTCCGAACGGGCCATGTCCCCGGTGTCGAACCAGCCGTCCTCGTCGACGCTCGCCGCGTACGTGTCGTACTGGCCGAGGTAGCCGAGGCACTGAGAGGCGCCGCGGACCAGCAGCCGGCCGCCGCTCGGATCGTCGTCGAGCTCGACGCGCACCTCCATCCACGGCTCGCCGCGCCCGTCACTGTGGATCGCCCAGTCGTCCGGGTCGTCCGGGCGGGTCATGGTCACCGCACCGTTCTCGGTCATGCCCCACAGGGCGTGCAACGGCACTCCCAGGACATCGCGCACCGCGGTGACGAGCTCCGGCTGGATCGGTGCCGAGCCGGAGACGATGCGCGCCAGCGACCCGGTTTCGCGCGGCTTCGCCTGTTCCGCGGCGAGCAGGTCCACCAGGTATTTCGGCGACATGTACGTCCAGGTGACACCGTCCCGCTCGATCATGTCGAGCAGCCGGTCCATGTCGGTGTGCTGGTTGTCGGCCAGGCAGGTGGCACCCAGCTGCAGCGGCATGAGCACGCCGTAGGTCAGGCCGGCCATGAAGGCGTGCGGGTGCGGCACGGCGATCACGTCGTCGGGGCCGAGACCGTACGGCTCGGACGCGCTGCGCAGGGCTGCGTAGAGCGTGTTGTGGCTGTGGACGGCGCCCTTCATCCGGCCGGACGTCCCCGAGGTGCACACCATGACGGCCGGGTCGTCCGGGCCGAGGGTGAGCGCGGGGTCGGGCGCCGGGTGCGTGGTGTTGAGGAAGAACTCGGTGAAGTCCACGGCGCCGGTCGCCGCCGCGTCGCCGATCACCACCCGGTGCCGCAGTGTCGCGGGCGCCGCCAGCTCAAGCCGCTGGCCGAAGTCGGCGGAGTTGAACTGGTCGACGGTGATGCAGACGGTGGCCTTGCTCATCTCCAGATTGAAGGCGAGTTCCCGCTGAGCGAAGAATGGATTCAGCACTCCACTGACCGCGCCGACCCGGGCACACGCCAGTACCAGCACCGGCAGCTGCCACAGATTCGGCAGGTAGCTGACGACGACGTCGCCGGGGCGGACTCCGAGCGCCAACAGGCCGGCGGCGAACCGCTCGACGAGTTCGGGAAGCTCACCGTAGGTGATCGTGTGCACCGAGTCGTCGAGGTATGCGATCAGCGCGGGATGCTCCGGCCGGGTGCGGGCCGTATCGGCGAGATCATCGAGGAGCGTCCGGTCCCGCCACCAGCCGGCCGCGCGGTACTCGGCCGCGGTCTCGGCGCTCGGGAGGTGCAGTGACCCGATATCAACCATCGACCGTCTCCACGTCGTTCCGTTCGTCGGACAGTGAGCCGAGCTGTTTATCCACCCAGTCGAAGATGCCCGCGAGCCCCTCGGTGCGGCCGGGCTCGCCGAACATGTCCAGGAACCCCGGCACCGCGTTGACTTCGAGGATCACGTACCCGCCGGCCGGGTGCGGCAGGATGTCGAGGGCGGCGTAGGTCAGTCCCATGTGCCGGGTGGCGCGGATCGACAGGTCGATGAGCTCGTCGGGTGCGTCGATGCGCTCCCAGCTCGCGCCCTCGTACGTCTTGCACCGCCAGGTGTGGGCCGGCGGGAGCTTCAGCATGTTGATCGGCGTCGTCTCGCCGGCCACGTGGATCCGGTACTCGCCGTACTGCGTGGGATAGAACGGCTGGCACATCATCGTCCCGTGCGCCGTCAGCAGGCCGTCGACCATGGCCCGATCGGTGTCCAGGTCGGTCACCCGCTCGACGTTGATGCCGCGCAACCCGTACGACGGCTTGATGATGACGTCGCCCCAGTCGGCCAGCGCGTCGGCGACGTCCGCCATCGTCGTCACCGAGCGGAACGGCGGCACCGGGAAGCCGCCCTCGGCGAGCCGGTCCAGCATCAGAAACTTGCTCCACGCGTTCAGCCACGACTCGACCGGATCGAACAGCCGCGGTCCTAGGGCACGGCTGACGATGCTGAGCCGTTCGACGCGGTCCCGCCACGCACTTGAGTCGTGCAGCGCGTCGTGCCAGTGCTCGCCGAACAGGTTCGCCCGGGAGATCACCGCGTCGTATTCTTCCGCGTTCACCCCGCCGAGCAGCACCTTCGCCGCGCCGTCGGAGCGGCGCATGGTGACATCCTCCAGCAGGAACGTCGACATCTCGTGCCCGTGCGCACGGCCGAACTCCAGTAGGTCGCTTCCGTCGGTGTCGATGCCGGATTCGTCCCAGAGCAGTATGCCGACCTTCATGACGCGGTCCCGAGAGCCGCCGCCTGCACCTCGTTCTCGGCGTCGGCGGAGGTCAGGGTCTCGATGGGCGCCGGGACGCTTTCGGGTGCCAGCGTGAGCAGGGAGAAGTGCTGCGGCAGGTGGACGGCGAGGCCGATCCGGCCGCCGGCCTCGATCTCGGCCAGCCCGTCGCCGCGGCGCAGCGTCAGCGTGCTGCTCGTGCCGTCCAGGAGCGTGACGCCGGCGCGGAAGTCGCCGAGCAGGATCTGCTCCGGTGCGATCATGCGGGTCCGGGTGATGCGCAACCCGGCCGCGTCCAGCGTGGGCAGGGCGCCTTGTGCGACCAGCCGCCAGTAGATACGGGGATGCAGCACCAGCGCGTCGCAGGAGCCGCCCTGGTCCTCCACGTCGGCGGCCGCCGCCATGACGCTGTCGAGCAGGTCGGGCGTGCCCCGCAACCGGCGCAGGCCGGGCAGTCGCAGCAGGCCGGTGATGGCACCGTCGGCGCTGCCGTGCAGCAGCACGTCGTTCTCCACGGTGCACAGCCGCACGATGACCCGGTAGTCGACGAACCGCGCCAACAGGGCGGGGTCGTGGCATATCTCATCCGGCAGCGGCACGCGCACGGTGATGCTCGTGAGCGCCGCCTTGACGGCGCGGGGCTGCTGATGGGCCTCGGGAGTGTCGGCGTACGCCGTGTCCAGGGTGGTGGCATGCGCGGGGGCCTGCCGCTCCTGGACGAAGTTCACGGACTCGTCGGTGACCGTGGCCGACTTCAGCAGGTCGCGGACCGGCGGCCGGGGTCGCGTCGCCGCGAGCGGGAAGTGCCGGGCCAGGGGCTCGCGCACGAAGGCGGTCGCGGTACCGGTGCCGGAGCGGCCGGCGGCGATGGCGAGTTCCTCGCCGGGTGTGCGTCTCGCCAGTGCAGGATCGTCGATGAGGTAGTGCACCAAACCTCTTCTCCGCCAGGACCGCCAGAGGTCCGGGTACGGACCCAACTGGGACCCAAGGGCCGTGTCGTGGAGGTGTGCCACGCCGCAGCACCGCGGTAAGGGAGCAATCGCGCCACTCGGCAGCCGAACAGTAAACCACCTGCGGGGTGTTGTGAAGTGACGCGCCATCACGCGTCGCACACATGCTCGGCTCGTGTCGCCCCGCGCGCCACCACCGTCATTCCGGAGGGCGCCGCCGCACCGTCATCTCCGAAGGCCCGACGAGGCGCCGTCGGCACTGGTCAGGCAGGCTTTCCAGGCTGTCTGCGGGGTCATGGACGCCAAGGCCCGCGGGAACTTCGCGTGAGGTATCTCTTGCCAAGTGGCGTCTGCTGCTGTCGGATGACCCGTCACCGGCATGTGGCCGGAATGACAGACCGAACGTTCGGACCGGTTGTGGAGGAAGCCCCGATGACCATGCAGACGCCGACCGCACCATTGGCGATCGACGGCGGGCCACCGGTCCGACGGGCCGTCTGGCCGACCTACGACAACGGCGACGCGTACGTCTCGGACGAGGACATCGCAGCCGTCGTCCGAGTCCTGCAAAGCCGCAGATACTTCCGCTACGACTCGCGATGTCACGAGGAGACGGAGACCGGCGCGTTCGAGGCGGACCTGTGTACGTACTTCGGGTCCGGGCACGCCCTGGCCTGCGCCAGCGGGACGACGGCGCTGGCCCTGGGCTTAATGGCCCTCGACCTGCCCCCGGGATCAGCCGTGGCATGTCCGGCCTTCACCTTCGCCGCCACACCCAGCGCGATCATGCTCGCCGGCCACCGCCCCGTGCTGGTCGAGTGCGACGACGACCTCCACCTGGACGTCGCCGACCTGCGCCGCCGGATGGCGTCCGGAGTCCGCGCCATCGTGGTGGTGCACATGCGGGGCTTCGCCAGCGACATGCCGGCGATCTGCGCCGTCGCCGAGGAGTTCGGCGTCCCGGTCGTCGAGGACGCGGTGCCCGCGCTCGGCGTCCGGCTGCACGGCCGCCCGCTCGGTACCTGGGGCAGGTTCGGAGCCTTCTCCACGCAGTCGGACAAGGCCCTCAACACCGGCGAGGGCGGGTTCCTGGTGACCGACGACACCGAGGCCTTCGCCCGCACGCTGGTGTACTGCGGCGCCTACGAGTCGCGGATGGCACGGCACTTCGCGAATCCGCCGAGCTTCGACGATCTGGCGCTGCCGCTGTACAGCTGGCGCATGGACGAGATACGCGCGGCCCTGGCACGCGCCCAACTCGTCAGGCTGCCTGGTCGGCTCACGGCCCACCAGCACAATTACGAGCGGGTCGCCGGCGCACTGCAGGGCCGCGGCGACATCCTGGTACGTCAGCCCGTGGCGCCTGGGGCCTATCTCGGCGAGGCGCTGCTGCTGCGGCTGCCGGGCGCACCGGTGTCCGCGGTCGCCTGGTTCGCGCGGGCGCTGCGCGCCGAAGGGATCTGCGCACGCGCCCTGGGCGACCCGGACGACGTCAACATCCGCGCCTTTTGGAACTGGCGCTTCCTCTTCCCGGACCGGGCGGCGGCCCGCGCCGAGTACCCGACGACTACCGCGACCGTCGACTCGACCGTCGACATCCCCCTGTCGGCGAACCTGACCGACCAGGACTGCGACCAGCTCGTGACGGCGGTCGGCAAGGTCGCCGACGCCCTGCCGGGTCGGTTCCGGTGAGCGAACGGCCCGTCGTCGTCTACCTGACCGGCTGGTGCCGGAGCGGAACGACCCTGATCGGAAACCTGATCGGCGAGCTGCCGGGCGCGGTCCACATCGGCGAGGTGCGCTACCTGTACCGCCACGGCGTCCTGACCGACGGGACCAACGACAGCTGCGGCTGCGGTGCCCGGATCGCCGAGTGCCGGCTGTGGTCGCGGGTCCTGGCCCGGATGGGCGCGCCGGAATCCGTGCCGGAGCTGTCCCGGCACCAGCACCAACTGCTGCGCACCCGGCACACCGCGGCCCGGCTGTCCCGGGCCGCCGGCCCACTCAAGGCCACCGAGGTCGCTCTGGCCGACCTGGAACGCCTTTACACGGCGATCGCGGACGTGTCCGGTGCGAGGATCGTCGTGGACAGCGGCAAGTACCCGGCCGAGGCCGCGACCTTGTGCAGCAGCACCGCACTGAACGCGTACGTCCTGCACGTGGTGCGCGATCCTCGCGCGATCGCGGAGTCGTGGCGGCGCCCGAAGGACTACATTCCGGCGATGCCGGCGTGGCGCAGCACCGCGTACTGGGTCGCGTTCAACCAGGCGTCGAGCCTGATCGGCCGGGCCTGCCCGGACCGTTACCGGCGCATTCGGTACGAGGACTTCGCGGCGGCGCCCCGGCAGACCCTCGGCGCCCTGCTGGCGGACTGGGGCCTGGCCGGCGATGTGCCCGTGGCGCCGGACGGCACCGCGACGCTGTCGGTCAACCACACCGTCACCGGCAATCCCGACCGTTTTCGCCACGGTACGGTGACCATCCGTCCCGATGATCGATGGCGTTCGCAGGCACCGCGAGCGACCCGGCTCGTCTCCGGGCTCATCGCCGCGCCGTGGCTGGACCGGTACGGCTACCGGCTCACCACCGGAAAGAGAGGTTGACCATGGATCTGGGGATCGCCGGCCGAGTGGCCCTGGTGTCCGGCGCGAGCAGCGGACTGGGGCGTGCGATCGCCACCACGCTGGCCGCCGAAGGCGCCCATGTAGCGATCTGCGGTCGCGACGCCGACCGGCTGGCGGACGCCGCGGACGAGGTGTCCGCCGCGGGAGACGGACGGGTGCGCGCCGACCGGGTCGACGTCCGCGACCACGACGCGGTCCGGCACTGGGTCGACGCGGTCGCAGCGGACCTCGGCGGGCCGCACATCGTGGTGACCAACTCCGGCGGGCCGCCGGCCGGTCCGGTCACCGCGTTCGACCCGGCGGCGTACCGTGCGGCCGTCGAACTGTGCCTGCTCTCCCACATCGGGATCGTCCAGGCCGCGCTGCCGCACATGCGCGCAGCGAAGTGGGGCCGCATCCTGATCGTGGCCTCCGAGACGGTCCGCCAGCCGAGACCGCAGTACGGGCTGTCCAACACGATCCGGCCCGGCCTGGTCGGCTTCGCCAAGTCGCTCGTTCCCGAGGTCGGCCCGGACGGCGTCACCGTCAATGTCCTGGCACCGGGCTACCACCGGACGGCGACGCTGGAGGCGCAGTTCGCCGATCCGGACGCCGGCCTGGCCGAGATTGCCGAGACCCTGCCGGTCAGACGGCTGGGTTCGCCGGCCGACTTCGCCGCCAGCGCCGCGTTCCTGGCCAGCGACCGCGCCGGTTTCATCACCGGCAGCACGGTGCTGGTCGACGGCGGAGCCACGCTGGGAATCTGAGCAGTTCACGTATCGAGAGTCCCGGTCGGCCCTGCCTGGCCTCGCGATCCCCGTTGCGCCGGTCGGCCGGCCGGAGGGACAGCGAGGGACAGCAAGGTGCGCAACGGGAGAGGCGCGGCAGCGCGAGACCAGCTGCCGGGGCCGTCATTCCAGTGCGGGGGGAGCAGGCGACGGCTGCCCTTGGCGCCCATGCGCCTGCCTCACTCCCTTGTCCACCGGAGCCGAGAGTCACCACACTGGTGTGCCTACGCGCTCCACCAGGTCTGGCTGACGGGTAGTCAGTAACGGGGCCGGATGAAGGGGGATGGAGTGAAGTCGACACCGGTTGCTGTGGCGAAGGTCGGACATCTGCCTCGCAGCGGCAGGCGCACCATGCTCGGTGCACTCGCCGCGGTGGCGGCTGTGGTGAGCGCGCTGCTGACGGCTCCGGGGGCGGCGGCGCAGTCGCCCATCACCGAGTACGGACCGGTTCCCTCGTCGCTTCCGGTCGGCGGTGTCTGCGAGGTGGAGTTCGACCACGACAACAACCTGTGGGTGGAGCAGTACCTGAGTAGCCAAGTCGCCCGCTTCGACCGCACGACCGGCAAGTTCACGAACTTCGATACGCCGATGCCGCTGTCCGTGCCCGGCGGCATGGATCTGGACGGGGCCGGCAATCTCTGGATGCCGCAGGTGACCGGCAACAGCCTGCTGCGTGTCGACACCCGCGACGGCAGCATGACCGAGGTGCCGCTGCCATGGGCCAAGGCGTTCGCCACCGCACCGCTCGGCATTCCCCTCCACGCCGGACTCGGCCTCGCCAACGACATCGCCTGGGGACCGGACAACGCCTTGTGGTTCACTCTCGGCGGTCTGGACTCCCTGGGACGGTACGACCCGCACACCGGCGAGTTCACCAAGTACAAGGTGCCCGGCGAGATTCTGGGACAGGTACGCGCGCTCTTCGGCATCGTCAAGCCGGGGCCCGGCAGGACCGTGGTGTTCGGCCTGCCTCAGATGAACGAGATCACCACGATCAACGTCGACAACAAGAAGTTCACCCGCTACACCATGCCCACGCCCGCGTCCTTCCCGGTCGGCATCCGTACCGCCTCGGACGGCTCCGTCTGGGTCGGCGAGTCCCTGGGGATGAAGATCGCCCGGATCGATCCGGTCACGGGCACCATCACCGAATACCCCCTGGCGGGACCCGCAGGCATCTTGACCAGCATCCTCAACGGGCTCGGCCACGGCAGTGTCGGCAACCCGCTGCCTTCGCCCGGACCCGTTGCGCAAGGAAGTGATGGCAACATCTACGTTGCCGTGAGCTTCCCCGCCGCGATCGGACTCGGCTACCAGATCGCCCGTTTCGACCCGGACACCGGCGACGTCGCGATGTGGCCCATCCCTTCCCCGGCCTCGTATCCATGCGACATCAACCCGCACGAGCCCGGCGCCATCTGGTTCGGCCTGCTGACGCCGAACAAGATCGGCAGGCTCGACATCAGCGGCACCTGAAAGCGGACAGGGGTCTTTCATCTAGTTCAGGCTGATTCAGGCTGGATCACGCAGGACGTCTCGGTGGTCAGCGACGACAAGACCGTTCTGCCGGCTTCGTCGCCGCCGGCCGACCACCGTCGACCGGGCCGGATACCGGAGTCGTTGCCCCTGCCAGCCATACCCGCCAGGGTCGCAACCGGGCATCCAGCGCGGACTGGGCTGGGCGGCCGGGTGAGTGCCCGCGACATCATTCCCGGCGTGCAACCGGGTGCGTCGGCTCGGCCTCCGGCGGTCGTTCGCGCCGCTCCGGCCGAAGCCCTTGGACCAGTCGGACCGCCAGGCGGACCAGAACCGAGTCCTGGCCCCGGCGAACCAGGGTCTGCCGGCAAACTCCCGGCTGCCTCGCGGCGCCCCGCACACGCTCTCGCCGCACCGGGCGTAATCCCGTGCGCAGCCAGAATGACGGCTTGAGTCCATCCGGTGCGACGGCTTACGTCCGGCACGGCGAGAGCGTGCACCTGACGTCGCGAGGCCCGCCTTCCGGGCGGACGACGGGAGTTTGGCGACCGTCCTAGACCGTCCCGGCGATCTCGTCGACCAGTTCCACGGCTGCCCCGTCGCGCTGCTCGAACTGCGTCCGGTACAGCTCGGCGTACCGGCCTCCTGCCGCCAGCAGCTCCTCGTGCGTGCCGCGTTCCACGATCAGTCCGGCCTCGACCACCAGGATCAGGTCCGCCGCCCGCACGGTGGACAACCGGTGGGCGATGACGACCGCGGTGCGCTCCTTCAACGCCTCTGCGAGTGCTTCCTGGACGGCCGCCTCGGAGGCGTTGTCGAGGTGTGCGGTGGCCTCGTCGAGGATCACGACGCGCTGGCGGGCCAGCAGCAGCCGGGCGATGGTCAAGCGCTGGCGTTCGCCGCCGGAGAGGCGGTAGCCGCGTTCGCCGACCATGGTGTCGAGGCTGTCGGGCAGGGAGCGTACGAGGTGGTCCAGGCGGGCGCGGCGCAACGCGTCCCACAGTTCGTCCTCGGTCGCTTCGGGGCGGGCGAGGAGCAGGTTGGCGCGGACGGTGTCATGGAAGAGGTGGCCGTCCTGGGTGACCATGCCGAGGGTGGCGCGCATGCTGTCGGTGCTGAGGTCGCGGACGTCGATGCCACCGATGCGTACGGCGCCCTCGTCGACGTCGTACAGCCGTGGCAGCAGTTGCGCGATCGTCGACTTGCCGGCGCCGGAGGAGCCGACGAGGGCGATCGTCTGCCCGGGTTCGGCGCGAAAGGAGATGCCGTGCAGCACTGTGGCGCCGTCCCGAGTGTCCAGGGACGCCACCTCCTCCAAAGAGGCGAGGGAGACCTTGTCGGCGGACGGGTAGCCGAAGCGGACGTCGTCGAATTCGACGGAGACCGGTCCTTCGGGAACAGAGCGCGCGTTCGGTTTCTGCTCGATGAGGGGCTTGAGGTCGAGCACTTCGAAGACCCGCTCGAAGCTGACGAGCGCGCTCATCACCTCCACGCGCGCCCCGGCGAGCGCGGTGAGCGGGGCGTAGAGGCGGGTCAGGAGCAGGGCCAGCGACACGACGGAGCCGGGCTCCAGGGTGTCGCGCAGGGCGAACCAGCCGCCGAGGCCGTAGACGAGCGCGAGGGCCAGCGCGGAGACGAGGGTCAGGGAGGTGATGAACGCCGACTGGGCGGTCGCCGTGCGCACGCCGATGTCCCGCACCTGACCGGCGCGGACCGCGAACTCCGCCGACTCCTCCTGCGGGCGTCCGAAGAGCTTGACCAGGGTGGCACCGGGCGCGGAGAACCGCTCGGTCATGCGGGTGCCCATCGCTGCGTTGAGCTCGGCCGCCTCCCGCTGCATACGGGCCATACGGCTTCCCATGCGCCGGGCCGGCACCACGAACACCGGCAGCAGCGCCAGCGCGAGCAAGGTGATCTGCCAGGACAGGGTGAGCATCACAGCGAGGGTCAGCAACAGTGTGACCAGGTTGCTCACCAGTCCGGACAGGGTGTTGCTGAAGGCGCGCTGGGCGCCGATGACGTCGTTGTTGAGACGGGAGACGAGCGCTCCCGTACGGGTGCGGGTGAAGAACGCGACCGGCATCCGCTGCACATGATCGAACACGGTCGTGCGCAGATCGAGGATCAGTCCTTCGCCGAGCGTCGCCGACAGCCGTCTGCTGACAATGCCCAGCGCCGCTTCTAGCACCGCGATGAGTGCGATGAGCAGGGCCAGGCGTACGACCGTGTCCTCGTCGCCGTCCGACACGATCGTGTTGACGACGTGTCCGGACAGTACGGGTGTCGCGACGGCGAGCAGCGCGGTCACCACTCCGAGCGCGGCGAAGAGTGCGATACGGCGGCGGTGCGGACGGGCGAAGGCGCCGATGCGGCGCAATGTGGCGCGGTTGAAGGGGCGGCGCTCCCGCTGGGCGGTCATCACGCTGTGCAGCTGTGTCCAGGCCGTGGTCTCCATGTTCATGAAGCAGACCGTAGAACCTCAAGTAACCTTGAGGTCAACGTTCCGCTGAAATCCCTTCAGGCGAAGCACCCGGCGAAGGGCATGTGGCGGCTGTATGCCGGAGCCCCGACCTGAGCATCCGGGGGAGCGGGCGGCGCTGCGGCGGGGCGATGGCCAGCCGGGTGCTGGTGCACATGGTCGCCACGGAGCCCGACGGCCGCCCGAGACGAACGAGTTCCCTCCGGATTCGGCGGCAGCCTCAACGAGGGTGGCCCTCGGTCAGCCGCACCTCGAAGGCGGGCGCGTAGGAGAGTTCGTTCGCGATCTCGACGCCGCTCTCTGCACCTGAGGGCGACTTTGCGCGTGAGGGCGATCAGATACCGAAAGATCCGCAAGTGGGCCGAACCGGCACAGGTCGTCGCCCTTGGCGAGACACTGCCGCAGGAGCTGGGGCCGACACATGGTCGTTCGTGCACATGTTCCCGTAGGGCGGGGGTGTGCCCCGGATTATAGTGACAAGCTGTCCGCCGCCTCGTAGGGCGGTTGCAGCGGTTGCAGCGGTTGCAGCGGTTCATGGTTGGGTTCGGCGTCGAGGGGGAGGCCGCTCATGGCCAGCGCGTTTCAGGGACGCAAGCTCAGAGGGATGTTCGCCGCGTTCGACGCGGACGGCGACGGCTATCTGCGGCAGGAGGATTTCAGGGCACTCGTCGCGCGTTGGAGCCGACTGCCGGGAGTGGGTCCTGGAACGGAGCTGCGCGCACGGATGGAGGCGCTGCTGATGGGCTGGTGGGCGGCGCTGCTGGAAGCTGGGGACGCCAACGGGGACGGCGCGGTCGACATGGGCGAACTGCTCTCGCTCGTCGACAAGTTGCCTCTCATGATCGCGGACGTCACCGCGACCGCCGATGCCGTCTTCGATGCAGTGGACGCCGACGGCGACGGTCGCATCTCCCGGGAAGAACACCGCAGGCTCGTCGAGACCTGGAACGGTCAGTCCGTGGATACGACCGGAATATTCGAGCTGCTCGACCTGAACGGCGACGGTCACCTCAGCCGTGCGGAGTTCGCGCTGCTGTGGCGCCAGTTCTGGATCAGCGACGACCCGGTGGAGCCGGGCAACTGGCTCTGCGGCCGATTCCCCGCCTAGGGCTTGCCTGCGCGATCTCAGCGCGGTCCTCGGACCTCCATGCGGTCCTCAACGCGCGATCTTGTTCTTTAACCTTCAGTGAGGTCTCAGTTCACCGGTAAGTTCTTCGCGATGACTCTGATGGAGACGCAGGGCCTCGTGTCGATGACCGACGAGGCGCAGTTGCGCTGGACGGCACTCGGGGACACGTCTCGGCGGACGGCCGTGGTCCTGCTCCATGGCGGTCCGGGCCTGCCGGACTACCTGGCCGATATCGCCCTCATGGTCGCGGACCTCGCGCCTGTGTACCGGTACGACCAGCGTGGCACGGGCCGATCTCCGTGGCAGGGCGCCCATTCCTTCGCTCGACATGTTGACGATCTCGCCGAACTGCTCGACGCATGGAACGTGCCCAAGGCCGTACTGATCGGGCACTCCTACGGCACTGATCTGGCGTGCCGGTTCTGCCTGCGGCACGTTGACCGGGTTGCCGCAATGCTGCTGATGTGCGGGCCGTTCGTCGGTGACTGGCGTACCGGGGATCGAGCGGAGCGCCAGCGCCGCATGTCCGCAGCACAGCAGGAGCGGCTCCGCGAACTGGAGGAATTGCCGCACCGCACGGAGGAGCAGGAGGTCGAGCTGCTCACGCTGGCCTGGTTCACCGACCACGCCGATCCCGAACGCGGGTGGCACTGGGCAGCCCAGAGTGCCCGGCGCCGTCGCCCGGTCAACTGGTCCATGAACGGCGAGCTCGGCAAGGAACGACGTGCGGATCCGCTCGATCAGCACCTTGTCGAGCTACGTGCGTGTCTGCCTGCGCGGGCGGAGCTCCTCGGTGGGGTCGATGATCCTCGTCCTGTGTCGGCACTTGGATCACTCGCGCTCCGACTCGCTCTTCCGCTGACCCGGATCGAAGACGCAGGGCACGAGCCCTGGTTGGAGCAACCTGACGCAGTGCGTGCGCACGTTCGGCAATTCGTGCAAGGTGCCGTGAGCACATAAGGCTTCGACGGGTTCGTTTTGGCTGGCCTATCCTTAACTGTCGGCATATCTGGTGTCGAAGTGTGCCTCGAACTGAGTCGCTGACCTGCGCGTTCGCCGGACACTGAGGCGGCTTTGATCTTTCGGCGGTGGAGCTGACACTCCTGCCCGGGCACCGTCGTGGGCATGGCGCGATGTACGACGGCCTCAACCAGAGGCGGAACCCCACCGGACGCCTGCGCAGCGCCGCCGAACGCCGGCCACGTCGCGCAGGGTTGATCACGCGAGGCAGTCGCGAGGGAAGAAGGCCCAGGCGATGCCGCCGGCGAGACGCTGGCCATGCCATTTCGCCATCACCCACTGGCGGCTCTTGGCCACGTATCGGACATCGATCTGCTGCCCCGCGGGCACCGTACCCAGCACCTGAGTGGGGACGGCGGTCCCTGAACCGTAGGCCGCACTCGCTCCGATGTTGCCGTATCCGATGCACGGTGCGGTGGTGGAAGTGACCTTCAGTCCACCGCCTTTGTTCTCGCTCCACACGCCCCATGGGCTGCACAGTGGGTCGGTGGCGCTGTCCGTGCAGAAGACGCTTTCGGAGTGCCACCAGTGCAACTCGTCCGGGCTGCCGTCGGCGTGGCTGGAGCCGACCACCGTCGGCCCACCGGAGCAACTGGTCGACGTGAAGCCGTCGTGGTCGAAAGCGAACTTGGTCGTCCCGTACGCATACCCGCAACCGTCGAAGCTGCCGCCGGCGTAACCCCAGGGCCAGCGGTCGATGCCTTCGGTGTTGCCGGCGGCGCTATCTCCCGTGTCGCGGATGTCCATATGATCCGGGCCCGACTTGACGCTGCCGTCGGCGAAGGCGAAGTCCTCGCCGAACAGATACCCGACCATGGGCCCGTTGGCCTTGTAGCTGACCATGACCCAGCCCGGCCCCATACCGGTCTGAGCGTTGCTGTTCTCTGCGGCACTCTGCACCCAGTTGACGCCATACCCCCAAGCCCCGGCCGGCGCGGACCCGAACGCAACCATCCAGCCGGTGAGCAACAAGGCGAGGGTCGCAACGATACTTGAGCGAACACGAGGAGCGGACGACGGCATGCTGCGCGGCATGGGCACTCCTGGGCGTGGGGGCGATGACCGACGCACACCTTAAAACATGAGACTGAAGACACCAGCGGCGCGAACAAGACAATCGCATGCGCTGTTGTCAGCCAAGTGGCCATGACGCCCGGCTGCGGGACGCTCGCTCGTCGGTGGTCAGCCCCGAGGTGCGTGGTGGGTGCTACGACTCAGGGGCTGATTCGATTCCCGGACAGGATTCGAACCTGCGATACCCGTTTTACGGGTTTTTGCGCGACCGGCTGACTCTCGCGCGAAATTCGCTGACGGTGCCGGTGACCTGCGGATGTCGCTCCCGATGTCTCTCATCGGAAGTGGTCGGAGCCCGCTCTCCTCTGCACTGAAGCGCCGCCAGGCAGTGTCGTCATTCTTCTGTACCAGCCGTAACCGGTTGGCCACTCTCTGCGGAAATTGCTCGTGCTGCGCCATGTCCGGGACGAGGAGAGAGCAACGCGGGCGACCTGGGTACTCGTGCGGCGGTCGAAGGAGCAGGAGTCGGCAACGTTCACAGGGCGCGCCCGGCGAAGATCATTCAGGGCGTCCATTGAAGCCCGTCAAGAGAGCCTGGAAAGTCAAGAGGGCCCGGAAGGAAGCACAAGCGTAAGGAAATCAAAGAGAGAAACTCCCGAAGGGAGAAGTCAGCGATGAACATGCACGCCGACCCACACCTGTCCGCCGTGCGCCCGGTGGCAGCGCGCACCCCGGAGGGCTGCGAGGAGTGCCTGGCTCAGGGTTTCGGGTGGGTGCACCTCAGGCTCTGTCTCACCTGCGGACACGTCGGATGCTGCGACTCCTCGCCGCACACCCACGCCCGGCGCCATGCGGCCGACACCGGTCACCCCATCATCCGCTCGTTTGAGCCGGGCGAGGACTGGCGCTGGTGCTATATCGACGAGGCCATGGTCTGAGGCTCGCCGGCACCGGGTCGTCCGAGGTTCACCGGTATCGGAGGGCACTGGGAATCGACAGTGCCGCCTCGGCATCCACAGAGCCGGCACGTTTCGTCTGCGGAGTGTGTGGTTTCAGGTCACTGGACGAGTGGTCCGGGCGGCGCGCAGCACAGCTGCGATGACGGTGGCCGGGCCGGGTGAGTCCGTTGACCGTGGTGGACCGCGCGTGTGAGGTGCGACGACCGGATTGTCAGACCTGCCCGGTATTTTCTGGCCTGTGTCCACGTCCACGCAGGCCTACTCCACCGTGCCCGAGCCGAGCCTGTTCACCCTGCTACGACCATAACCGTCCGCCGTGATGCCTGGGGCCACTCGTTACTTTCCACGGTTCAGAGCATGATCAGCGTTTGAGGTGTGTTGCCGCGGCAAGCGCGAGCCAGGGGGTGCGCGTAGCCACTTTCGGTCTAGGGCGGAACCGATCATTTGTCCGTTCTCTTGAGTGCCTGGGGCGAGGTGGTGAACCTCCGCCAGACCGGGGCATCGTGGTCGACGCCGAGGAAGTACTGGAAGTCCCAGTAGATGCCTCCTTCAAGGCGGCCGTACCCATCGCTCGGACGGACAGGCCTGTTGAGAGGGTCGTGCTCGTTCTCCCAGTCGATGTCCTTGTACCCGGGGTCGTCGATGCTGTAGTGGGTCAGATAGCCCCGGGCGTGCTCGATGTTCAGGTCCAGAGCCGGGAACTGGGCCAGCAGGAGGTCGGGGCGCCCCTGGCACGGAAGATCGCCGAAGAACGAGCCAATGATGCCGGTCTCCTGCTGGAACTGGTCGATCGCTCTGCCGTGGTGGAACAGCTCGCAGCCCCAGAAGTCGTCGTCGTAGATGAAGACCAGCAGGCCCGGGCAGCCGTAGGCGCGTGATACGTGAAGCTGGGCGCGTCGGCGCAGGACCCACTCCCAACCCATGGTCCATTTCAGCACGGTCCAGTCGCCGCGCCGCTCGTGCAGGGCGTAGGAATCGAGGTTGACGTCGTGGACGTCCTCCAGATTGAGCGTGTGCTCCTCCTGGTGCCAGAATTCCTCCAACGCGGCGTACACCTGCTCGTGGTCGACGCCGTAGAACAGGTTGACTCGCTTGAATGTGCCCATGTGTGCCCCCGAGGCATGTGGTCGCCGCCAGCGGCTGGCGCTCTCGCCTGGCAGTGTCGCAGCCGCTCGGCTGGAGCTGGTGACCGGGCCGCCGGGGACGTCGGCCGATGCTGAGACCCGCTACGCACCCATGAACCGCACAAACGCGCCTGCTGAGAACGCCCAGATAACCAGCGCAGCTACTCCCTCCGCGGCAGTGGCTGGGTCTTGTAGCCGGCGTCGACCCATGCCTTGGTAATGGTGGGATGGGAGGCTGCGAGTTACTGAGGTTGAACTCGTGGAGTCGTAGGGGCTGACGGCTTGTCGTTCGTGCGGTATTACCGGGGCATGCGGTATCCACAAGGGGGCGGGCTGACCGCCGAACGTCAGCAGTTCCGCGAGGAGTTACGGCTCAGGGCGGCAGAGAGGTTCGCTCTGGGTGAGGCGAGTTCGGTGATCGCCAAGGACCTGCGGGTCAGTGTCCGGTCGGTGCAGCGGTGGCGGCAGATGTGGGACGAGGGCGGTCTGCGGGCTCTTCGGTCGCAGGGGCCGGCGTCGCTGCCGAGGCTGAGCGGGAAGCAGTTCGCCCAGCTTGAGGCGGAGCTGGCCAAGGGGCCGGCCGCACACGGCTGGGAGGACCAACGCTGGACCCTAGGCCGTGTGAAGACGGTGATCGGCCGGCGCTTCCACCTGACCTACACGGTTCAGGGCGTTCGCAAGTTGCTGGTGCGCAATGGCTGGTCCTGTCAGGTCCCGGCTCGGCGGGCGATCGAGCGGGACGACGAGGCGGTAGCCGGTTGGGTCAAGGAGGTGTGGCCCTGCGCGGAAGGCTCGCGGCGGCGCGTGGAGCCTGGCTCGTCTTCGAGGACGAAGCCGGTTTCTCCATGACGCCGCCGCAGGCGAAGACCTGGTCCCAGCGCGGCCGGACCCCGGTGGTGCGGGTCCGCGGCCGTTCCCGCAGGCGCATCTCCATCGCAGCCCTGACCTGCTACAAGCTCGGCCACCGGTCGAGGCTGATCTACCGACCCCGCCGAGACGACGGCCGCCGTGACGGACGCAAGAGCTTCTCCTGGCGTGACTACCGAGACCTGTTGATCGCCGCCCACCAGCAGCTCGGCGGCCCGATCGTGCTCATCTGGGACAACCTGAAGTGCGCCACGAGGCGCTACGAATCGAGTGGAGGTGAAAGGACTCCACCGCCGGGCGGTCGCAGCCGCCCGGTGAAGCTGGGGGCAGTCGCCACGGGGGAACGCAGGTGGCGGCGGGAAGCAGCCCCGACAACGTACGGGACGGGTCGGCACTGTCAGACGGCCCGGGTCCGGCAAGCAGCGAGGAGAAGGTGTACGAGAGGAACCGCTGTCTGACGCCCCGTAAGTGTCCCGCTCGGCTCAAACCTGACGGATACGGGCCGGGTTGCAGCGCGTGAACTGTCACTCGTCTGAGTGGAGTTCAACCCCGGCTCTTCAGCGGAATTGGTCGATCTGACGCCCTGACAGCAGAAAGGTGCCGCCGACCTGCAAGGATGCGAGTGTCTAGATCGAATCCGGCACAGGAGTCAGGGCACCTTTCTGGTGAGTGAGCGTACAGGGTGGGACCGCGGTCTGTCTGTGACGGCTGACGGGAAAGGGCTGGTCGGGCATGCCGGGGCGGTGCTGTTGCGCAGGCTCGCCGACCGCGTCGGCCTGACCGACGCACTGGCGGGAGTGCTTCCATCGGGCACGACCTCGTCGTGGCGGGACCGGGCCACCGCGCTCGTCGGCCTCGTCGTCGCGATCGCGCTCGGCGCCACGAATCTGCTGGAGGCCGAGCAACTCCAGCTCCACCACGGCCTCCTGTTCGGACCGGCAGTGTCGGACTCCACGCTGCACCGGCTGCTGTCCACGACGGACGAGACGAGGCGCGCACAGATCGCGAAGGTACGACAGCGGGTGCGTCGCCACGTCTGGACGCTGCTGCACCTGCGGCCCGGCGGCTTCCCGTATCTGACCGTCGCGGGGCGGCATCTGAAGGGCTGGATCGTGCTCGACATGGACGCCACAGTCATCACCGCGGCCTCCAGGAAACAGGGCGCCGCCGGCACGTTCAAGGGCACCTTCGGCTTCCACCCATTGGCCGCATGGCTGGCCAACACCGACGAGTGCCTGGCGATGGAACTGAGGGAAGGCAACGCCGGCGCGAACACCGTCGCCGATCACCTGCGGGTGCTGGATGCCGCACTCGCGCAGATACCCTGCTCCTCCCAGGCCAAGATCCTGGTGCGGGTCGACGGCGCCGGTGCCACACACGGCCTGCTCAAACGCCTTCAGGCGCTGAACACCACGCGGCGCACGGTCCGCTACACCGTCGGCTGGACGATCACGCCCGAGGACGAACGCGCCATCGCCCGCCTCCCCGAAGCCGCCTGGGAAACCTCCCTGCGACAGGACGGCGAGGTCCAAGAGGGCTACTTCGTCGCCGAGTTGACCGGACTGAGCACTCGTGAGGGCTGGCCCAAGGGCATGCGGCTGATCGTCCGCCGCGTCAAGCCCTCCCGCCGCCACCTGGGGAAGCTGACCGCGTTCGAGCAGAAGACCGGCTGGCGCTACTCGATCACCGCAACAAACATCCGGCACATGAGCCACATCGCCGGCACCCACCAGGTGCAGTTCCTCGACGTCCTTCACCGCGATCACGCCGAGGTCGAAGACCGCGTGCGCACCAACAAGGCGATGGGGCTGGCGAACCTGCCGTCCAAGTCCTGGCAAACGAACGCGAGCTGGATGCTCACCGCGAACCTCGCCGCCGATCTCGACGCCTGGCTGCGGCTGCTGACCCTCCACGACCAAGCGGACCTCGCCGACGCCGAGCCGGACACGATGCGCTTCCGCCTCTACCACCTGCCCGCCCGCCTCGCCCACCACGCACGCCGCCACCACCTGCGCATCGAACGGACCTGGCCCTGGGCCCAGACATTCACGACCAGCTGGAAGCGGATCAACAACCTGACGGCCGCCACCTGACGACCAGCCTCTGCCCCAACACACACCGAGAGGAGGAAGGCCAGCAGCCTCCGGGCCCGTGGAACCCGGCGCACCCCGCAGCGACACGCGACGGCCCGCCCTCACACGGCGAGGGACATTACGGGCGAACCACCAAGCCACTCAACGACCAAACCCCACCGAAGAATCGAGTTCAACTCCGAAGCCGGTTTTTAGGTCCGGTGGGGAGGCCATGCCGAAAGCCTGCGGCGTAGGCACGGCGAGGCTGTCGGGGTAGAGGTGGGCACCTCCCTCCTTGATCGATTCTGTAGTGAACGTGGGAACCGCCTGCGGTCGCCCTTCCCGCCGGACAGCCAGTTCGGAGGCGGGCAGGTCCGTTGCCAACTGATGGCCGTTGGGCGGGGCGGAGGTCTCGTAGTAGTCCGAGCGCGCGAGAGGCGCGTACATGGCGAAGGAGACCAGCAAGTCAGCAGTGGACGTACTGGAAGGTCAGGAGGCTGTCGCCGGTGAATACCGACGAACTTGACTCCGTTCTGTTCGGAGCGGAGCGCAGGGTACTGAAGATCCAGACCAAGCTGCACTGTTGGGCCCGTGATGACCCTCATCGCAGGTTCGATGATCTGTTCAACCTCGTTGCCGATACCGCGTTCCTTCTGGTCGCGTGGGATCGGGTGCGGGGCAACAAGGGAGCGCGCACGGCCGGAGTGGACGGGCGCACGGCCCGTTCCATCGAGGCCGGGCAGGGCGTCGTGGACTTCCTCGACGGGCTGCGGTCGCAGGTCAAGGACCGCAGTTTCTGCCCGTTGCCGGTGCGGGAACGGATGATCCCGAAGGCGGGCGGCAAATTACGCCGCTTGGGGATCGCCACCATTGCCGACCGAGTGGTGCAGGCTTCCTTGAAGCTGGTGCTGGAGCCGATCTTCGAAGCGGATTTCTACCCGTGTTCCTACGGGTTCCGCCCGAATCGTCGTGCTCACGACGCCGTGGCTGAGGTGCGCTACTTCGCGTCCCGCTCCTACGAGTGGGTCGTCGAGGGAGACATCACGGCGTGCTTCGACGAAATCTCTCATCCGGCCCTGATAGACCGGGTACGGGAACGAATCGGAGACAAGCGCGTCCTGGCACTGGTGAAGGCGTTCCTCAAAGCAGGCATCCTCGGTGAGGACCGCATGCTGCGAGAGAACCGCGCCGGAACCCCGCAGGGTTCGATCCTTTCACCGCTGCTGAGTAACGTGGCCCTGACGGTCCTGGACGAGCACATCGCCCAAGGCCGCGGCGGACCCGCCTCAAGCCAGACGGAGAGAGCCAAGCGCCGTCGTCACCGCTTGCCCAACTACCGGCTCGTCCGCTACGCGGACCTATGCCGAGTTCGGCATAGATCTGCTTATGCCGTGTGCCGGGTTATGCCGACTGCGGCGGCGACAGCATGACGGACCTGGGGTCTGGTTTCGAAAAATTCAGCATAACCGGCGGTCTCCGCCCTGGGTGGCTCGTATCCCTGTCTGCGTAGGCGAGTTGTCTGCAGACAGGAGACGATCATGGATGTGGTCGAAGGGCGGCGCCGTGGGCAGGTGCCGCTGGTGGTGACAGGGCCGTTGGCCACGTATGAGTCGCTGGTGCGCACGGAGCTGACGTCCCGCGGGTACGCAGTGTCTTCGGTGAGGGACGCCGTGCTCATGATGCGGCGTCTGAGCCTGTGGATGGACCGGCGTGAACTCGTCGCGGGCGAGCTGACGCCGACCAGGGTGGAAGACTTCCTGGCCTTCCGGCGGGCGGTGTGCTCCTCCGAGCCGGTGGCCCGGCGGTCGGTGGGGGCAGTGATCAAGGTGCTGCGGCACGCCGGCACGGTTCCGGTTCCGGCCGGGACCGGCGGCGACGCGGTCCAGGAGGTGCTGGCGGACTACGGCGCCTACCTGCGTGGAGAGCGGGGCTTGGCGTCGGAATCGGTCCGCTGCTATTGCGTCCAGGCCCGGAAGTTCCTTGCCGCGCTGCCGGCTCCGCTGGACGACTCGCTGGCCCGTCTGGATGCCGCGCAGGTGACCGCGTTCATGGTGCGGCACACCACGGACGCCGGGAGCGTGTGGTCGGCGAAAGCCCTGGTGACCGCGGTCCGCTCGCTGCTGTGCTACCTGCACGTGGACGGCCGGATCCCGGCACCGCTGACCGGGTCGGTTCCCGCAGTGGCGGGCTGGCGGCTCGCCTCGTTGCCCCGCGGCCTGGAAGCACAGCAGGTGTCCGCGCTGCTGTTGGCACCGGACCCGAAGTCCCCGGCAGGACGGAGGGACAGGGCCGTGCTGACGGTGCTCGCCCGTCTCGGGCTGCGTGGCGCGGAGGTTGCTGCCCTTCAGCTGGGCGACATCGACTGGCACGCGGGCGAGATCGCGGTGCGGGGCAAGGGCTCGCGCGTCGAGCGACTGCCGCTGCCGTCCGAGGTCGGAAAGGCGCTCTCCAACTACCTGATGAAGGACCGGCCACGGTGTTCGGCCACAGCCGTGTTCCTCACCGCCCGGGCTCCCTACCAGGCGCTGACCGGAACCTGCATCCGGGCGATCATGGGGCGGGCCTGCGCGAGGGCCGGACTGCCACAGCTGGGAGCCCACCGGCTCCGCCACACGCTGGCCACCACCATCCTTCGGGCCGGGGCCCCGCTGCCCGAAGTGGGCCAGGTACTGCGCCACCGCAGCCAGCTGAGCACCACCATCTACGCGAAAGTCGACCACGAAGCCCTGCGGACCCTGGCCCAGCCCTGGCCAGAAGGCGGTGCACGATGACCACACTCCGCCAGCACGCGCAGGAATACCTGGCCATGCGCCGACGGCTGGGATTCAAACTGACCACCTTCGGCGAGAAGCTGATGAGTTTCATCAGCTACCTGGAGCACAGGGGCGAACCCGTCCTGACCACACGGGCCGCACTCGACTGGGCGACCGATACGCCTCGCAGCACCGATGAAGTGCACTGGAGCCGACGGCTGATGGTCGTGAGGATCTTCGCCCGGCACCTGAAAACTCTGGAACCGGCGACCGAGATCCCGCCCGATGATGCCCTGCCACACCACTACCGGCGCATCACCCCGCACCTGTTCACCCCCGCCGAGCTGGACCGTCTGCTCGCGGCGACTCGTGCTCTGAGCCCGGCATTCAGGGCTCGCACCTGGCACACTCTCATCGGCCTGCTGACCGTGAGCGGCCTGCGCACGTCCGAGGCCTGCGGCCTGGACCGCACCGACGTCGATCTCGCCGGTGGTCTTCTCACCGTCAGCCAGACGAAGTTCGGCAAGTCGAGGCAGGTCCCGGTGCATGCCAGCACCGTCACCGCACTGCGCAGGTATGCCCGCGAGCGCGATCTCCAGCGGCCCGCCCCCAGCACGGCGGCCTTCCTGGTCTCCACCCGCGGCACCCGGCTGGACTCCCACAACCTCCCGCACACCTTCGTCCAACTGCTGTCCGCCGCAGACATCACCGCAGGCGAGGGCCATCGCCGGCCACGCCTGCACGATCTGAGGCACACGTTCGCGACCACCACCTTGCTGGGGTGGTACCGCGACGGCGCCGATGTTCAGGCGAAGCTCCCGCTGCTGACCACCTACCTTGGCCATGCCGACCCGAAGTCCACCTACTGGTATCTCTCCGGCTCACCGGAACTGCTGTCCCTGGCCGCGGCCCGTCTGGAGCACAGCTTCGGGGGCCAGCCGTGAGCAACCTCGCACCCCTGCTCCAGGGCTTCTTCACCGACAAGCTGATGCTCCAGCTCCAGGCCAGCCAGCACACCATCGCGGCCTACCGGGACACCTTCACGCTCCTGCTCGGCTTCGCCGAGCAGCGCACAGGCCGACGGCCGACCCGCCTGAGCATCGCCGATCTGGACGCACCGACGATCGGCGCGTTCCTTCAGCACCTCGAAACCGTCCGCGGCAACAGCGCGGCAACCCGCAACGTTCGGCTCGCCGCGATCCGTTCGTTCTTCCGCTACGCGGCCTTGCGGGCGCCCGAGCACGCCGCTGTGATCCAGCGAGTGCTGGCGATCCCGCCCAAACGCTTCGACCGGGCCATCGTCAACTACCTCACCACCACCGAGACCGACGCCCTTGTTGCAGCACCGGACCGCACCACCTGGACCGGACGGCGTGACCACGCCCTGCTCCTGACCGACGTCCACACCGGACTGCGCGTGAGCGAGCTGACCCGCCTCACACTCCAGGACATCCACCTGGGCTCCGGCCCTCACCTGCGCTGCCACGGCAAGGGGCGCAAGGACCGGTGCACCCCGCTGACCAGCGACACCGTCAAAGTCCTCAAGACCTGGCTGAAGGAACGAGGCGGCGAGCGAGGCGATCCGCTGTTCCCGACCCGCCGCGGAACCCCGCTCAGCCGGGACGCCGTCGAAGCCCTCGTCGCTAAGCACACCCGGACCGCCGCAGCCACCTGCCCGTCCCTGGCCAGCAAGCACGTCACCCCGCACACCCTGCGACACAGCACAGCAATGGCACTCCTCCACGCCGGAGTCGACATCACCGTGATCGCTCTCTGGCTCGGCCACGAATCAACCGAAACCACACAAATTTATCTGCACGCCGACATGAGCATCAAAGAACGAGCACTCGCGCGCACGGCTCCCGCCGGCAGCACCCCCGGACGATTCACCGCTCCGGACAACCTGCTGGCATTCCTCCGGACGCTTTGAGCCGGAGGCCACGGGTTATGCCGACAGCTCCGAGGCAGGCACAGGAATCATCATGCTGTCGCCGCCGCAGTCGGCATAACCCGGCACACGGCATAAGCGGACGACTGGTGCTTGATGGTGTCGGGCACGAACGACGATGCCGAAGCTCTCCGGGAAGAGATCGCAGAAGTCCTGTCCGGGATGGGTCTGCGCCTGTCACCGGAGAAGACTCTGATCACCCACATCGACAAGGGCCTCGACTTTCTCGGCTGGCGCATCCAGCGCCACCGAAAACGAGGCAGCACCCGGCACTACATCTACACCTATCCGTCCGGCAAGGCTGTCAAGGCCATGACCGGCAAGGTCAGGACGATGTGCCGGACAACGGACACGAGCCAGCCGCTCGATGCCCTGCTGCGTCAGCTCAACCCGGCGCTCAAGGGCTGGTGCGTCTACTTCCGGCCCGGTGTGTCCAGCCGCACCTTCGCCTACCTGAGCTACTACACGTGGCGCCAGGTCGGGAGCTGGCTGCGTCGAAAGCACCGCCGGTCCACTTGGAAGGACCTCCGCCGCCGCTACTGCGACGTCGGATGGTGGCCGGCCTCGGAGGAAAGGCCACTGTTCAACCCGGCGAAGGTGACCACCACGCGTTACCGCTACCGGGGAACAGTCATTCCGACTCCATGGCCCGGTCTGGAATGAGGACAACACACGTGTTCTGAAACGGACTTGTGGAGCGCCCGGTGCTCGGAAACGGGCACGCCGGGTGCGGGAAGCGGTCTGGGGAAACGGGCCGGTCGACAAGACCGGAACCGCGCCCCGGATCGACTTCACCGTCCACAAGGCCGCCGACCTGCGAAAGTTCGCCGAAGCCCGGAACTGGCTGACCATCTACTACCTGCCGCCCTACGCACCCGACCTCAACCCCGTCGAAGGCATCTGGTCACTCCTGCGGCGCGGCTGGCTCTCCAACGTCGCCTTCAGCACCCCCGAACACCTCGACCAGACCATCCGACACGGCTTACGACACATCCAGTACCACAGCGACCTCATGGACGGCTGCCTCGCCGAGACCGGCCTGACCATCAGACCCACCTGAGCAACCCAGCGACATCACGAGTTCAACCTCAGTAACGATCAACTACTGGCGCAGGACACTAGTGGTCAGCCCGAAACAAGCCCGTCTGGGATGCCGTCGGGAGACTACGACTGTTCGCATTCCATGAAGGACCACTGCCCGCGTCGGCCTTGCTTCCAATATGATGACAAGCATGGTGCCGCTTCGCCACATGGGCCGGGGCGGGTCGGCATCGACCACGAGTTCACCGAGGGCCGGTTTCTTATAGATCTGGCGGTCGACAGTGGCGATGACCGGATCGTCGCCGGCCCGGTATCCGTCATGCGGCTCGTGGACATGCACGCTGCCATGGACGGCGAGACGGTCGACGTTGATGTGATCGGCGTGGCCCACGGCAACGGCGCCGTCACAGGAGCTGATGGAGGCAGAGGGACTTTCTTGCACCTGTGACGGCCCCTGTACCTGTAGGTCGTCCTGGACGGGCTCTTGGGCCTGGTGCGCAATGCCGCCGGACGCGGTCAGACCTGGTGCGCGCCCGGCAACGGAGGGTGGTTGTTCAGCGTGACACTTTCGATGCGCAGCGCGGCCGCAGAACCGTGGTCGGCACGGACGTCGACATTGCCACTGATGGCGAATCCCTTGTCGCCAGCCGATGTGCTACCTGTGTTGAGAGCCTTGACGAGCGTCCGCAGGGCGCCGGCTGCCGCTTCGCGCTCGCCGTGGGAGATGTTCTCGAAGGCGGATGCGAACCGTTCCTGCCAGGCAGCCTGCTGCAAGATCCTGACCTGTGGGAGATCGTCGCTGGACGCAGTGGTGAGCGCCCTTTCACTTTCCGCGAGATACTCAAGTTCAGCTTGCTCGCGTTCCTCGTCTCCGCGTCCTAGCCACCGGGCTACCGCGTGTTTAAGGCCGTCCCAAGCGCTGGTGCCCGCCGCCTGCGCAACCGCAGTGCCTGCTGCAGCCTGCGAGAGTCGCTATTTCCGCTGCCAACATCCTGTCCCGTCTCCCGATGGCTCGGCGATTCAAAATTGTTCGAAAGTGTGTCAGGGAAGTTATCAGTGGGCGGTTGTGAGTTGATGAGTGATATGCCGTCACCTGAACGTCGTGGGGTTTTGGTATCCCGGCTGGTCGGAGGGCTCGGATGTGCTGCGCTGAACACCGGTGAGCGAGCGCAAGCCCTCGGCAGCGGTCATCAGGGCCGATACGGGATGCGGGAGATCGTCAATGCGTTCCTTTGCCAGGGCCGCACCGGCTGCCAGTGGGACCTGCTTCCGCACCACCTGCCACCGCGTGGCGCGGTGATCTACTACTTCACCGAGTGACGACATGACGGCACCGACCAGACAATCCACGACCTGCTGCGTTGGTAGGTGCGGCAGCAGGCGCGGCGGAAGGCGGACCCGAGCCTGGTGGTGGTCGACACCCAGAGCGTGAACGCGGCGGCCGAGGTGCCTGCGGGGTCGACAGGGTGTAATGCCGCAACAAGTTACCGGGGCCGCAAGCACGGCCCAGCCGTTGATGTGTTGGGTCTGGTGATCGCAGTGGTGGTGCTCGCCGCGTCCGTGCATGACGACGCCGCTTTGGCCGCGGTGATATTGCGTCGACCGACCGGGGCCACCGCTCCAGCCTGGCGTAGCGCATGAGCAGCGGGGAGCTGACCCTCGGGGCGGTGTCGGCGGGGCTGGAGGAGCGGAAACGGGAGATCGCCGCACAGGCCGACGCGACAAGCGAGCGGATCGCACAGCTGACCGTACGGCTGACGAGCTCGGGCGGACCGCCGAAGAGGTCCGAATCACCCGCAGGACACTGCTCAAGTTGCCCGACCCGCAGCCGCCCGCGCCACCGGCCCCTCTCTGTCAGCCCTGGGGCCGAACGGCATAATGTGCCTATGGATCATGTGACCGCGCGGACGTTCGTCGATTCCTGGGTGGCGGCGTGGAACGCGCACGACTTGGACGCTCTGCTGACGCACTTCACCGACGACGTGACGTTCCGGTCGCCGGTGGCCGCGCAGCTGCTCGGCGGTGATGGAGTCATCCGAGGCAAGGACGCGCTGCGCGCCTACTGGGCGGAGGGGCTGCGGCGCATCCCCGACCTGCGGTTCGAGGTGGTTGGCAGCTACGTAGGTTTGAACTGCCTGGTCATCAACTACCGCAATCAGAAGGGCGGCCTCGTCAACGAGGTGCTGATCTTCGATGGCCCGCTGGTCGCTGAGGGATACGGCGCTTACCTCGGCGAGGACGCCAACCCGGCCGGAGCCCGTTGAGCTTCTTCTGGGATCTCGTCCTCGAACGGCGCCCCGAACTTGATCATCCGGATAGGTATCCGTCGGACGTCAGCACGGCCTTCGTCTGATCATGTGCTCCGACCAAGGACGCACCCAACCTGCACGAAGACCGTGGGGAATGAGTCTGCTGCATCACGATGTCCACCAGAAAGCGTTCGCGGAAGCGTCACACTTCCGAGAGGACTTCTACGCGTGTCTGACCGGGCGAGGTGACACGCTGTTCGAGCTCACTGACGCGATGCTCTGCGAGAACGGGTCGGTGACCTCGCCGGTCGACCTGACATTGCTGGCTGAACACCGTCGCGGTCACGGCGCGTTTTTGCGACGCACTGAACCACGGCCGCATCGACACCGGCCGCCTGCGCAGGGTGCTGGCCGCGTTCGCGCAGCCCAAGGCCGCCGACAACCGGCTGGTCCTGGCCGTCGACGTGAGCAACTGGCAGCGGCCCGATGCCGAGTGCAGCGCGGAGAGGTTGTTCTGCCACACCTACGGCCGTGGCCGGGACCAGCATCTGATGATCCCCGACTGGCCCTACTCGTTCGTCGCCGCCCTGGAGAGGGGGCGAACGTAGTGGTGTCAGTTGCTGGACGCCGTCCGTCTCGGTCCCGAGGACGACGTCGCCGAGGTCACCGCCGACCAGGTCCGTCGCGTCGTCACCGACCTCATCACGCCTCGCCAACTGGCTTCCGGCCCACGGCGACAGGGCGCGATGGCTGATCACCGACGGTCTGGCCCTGTGGCCGGACACCGAAGTGCCCGCCACCGACGGCTTCATCGCCAGCTGGGTGAGCCTGGGCAGCTACATCCGTTATGGAGCCGAACAGAGCCCCGCGTGGTTCGCAGCCCAAGGCCTGCGTGACCCGGTCCCGCGCCACAGCGCACTGCTGTCCTGGCTTCAGCGTCACACCGGCCGAGAGCCGCACCGCCGCCGTCGACGCCCTTCTCATCTGGGCGGCACGTGACGTCCTGGCCCCGGACATGCTGGGCACACTCATCGCCGATCTCTGGAAGATGGCGCTCGTCAAACCGAACCGATTCCTGCCCGCGCTGCACGAGGCCGCCCGAGCCGGCGCCCACCAGCAGATACGGCTCCTGCCGCAACCTCGGCAGCTGACACCGTCGCGCGGCACCCGACCCGGCGGCGGCCCGACCCGCCCACGCCAGACCGGGTTTTCGGTGCGCCTGATGCTGTGGCGGCCGGGAAGTTACTCGGTCCGGATCGGTGACCGGTCGGGGTGTGCGGAGAGGTCGGTTCAGGTGCGTTCGGGTGCCGGCGAGCCTCCGGCTTCGTGCCGGATTCCCAGACGGCACACGCGGCCACGTTGACACCGGGAACCGTGAGTTCGCTACCGGCAACTGCATCCGCCGCAGCGACCGCGTGCGGGTCATCGGCAAGGGCGAGGTCCGCTCTGTGCGCAGAACACGTTGAGGCCGGTCGCACCTCGTGGGTGCGGCCGGCCTCGTTCGTTCCTGAGTCCCACCGGGCCTTTGAGTTGGGGACCGGTTGTCCCCGGGGCTCAGGTGGTGTGTGGGAGGAGGATCAGTACGCGGAGTTCACGTTGTCCATGGACCCGTAGCGGTCGGCCGCGTAGTTGGCCGCGGCGACGATGTTGGCGACCGGGTCGGTGAGCACGTTCTTGGTGCCCTTGACGTGGTACGTGTCGAAGGTGGGCTGGATCACCTGGAGGAGTCCCTTGGAAGGGATGCCGTTCTGGGCGTTGATGTCCCAGTTGTTAACGGCGTTGGGGTTGCCGGAGGACTCACGGATGATGTTGCGGTGCAGGCCTTCGTACGAGCCGGGGATGTGCTTGATCTTCATGATGTCCAGGGACTGGTGGATCCAGCCGTCCAGGGTGTTGGGGTAGTGGTTGCCGGGGTCCTTGGCGATGTTCGCTATCTTCGCGGCCGGCGTGGTCTTGCTGGCCTTGCCGGTCTTGCTGGTCTTGCCCGTCGTGCTCTTACTGTCGCCCGAGGCCTTGTCGTTCGACGCCTTGGCCGCGGCGGTGTGAGCGGTGGCCTTAGCGGGCGCGTGGGTCGCTTCGGCGGCGTGAGCGGTGTGCGGGACCAGCGAGAGGGCGCAGGCAGCGGCGCCGGCCGTGGCGATGGCGGCGACGGTGGACTTGCGGGTGGTGAGAATTCGGGTGATGGCGGTCATAGGTGTGCACCTCTCCATGGGGGACATCGTGGGGAGGCCGACTGGGGTGTCGGCGGCACGGGCTCAGTGGCTCGCGCATCGTGGGGCCGGTCCGGGGTCGGTTGGCGTCTTCGCTTTCCCTTCCGGTGTGTGGCTCCCGGTATGTCCACCACCTTGCAGAAGGACCCCCCGGATGACCAAATACGTGATCTACGACCACTAGTCGTACTAAATCGGACATTGAAATGTCGAGGCCGCCACGACGGGGTGAGCGCTGCCTGCGGTCTACTACCGCGCTTCCGATGTGACGCGGGCCCTATGGGTCGGCTCACGTGCAAGCGCCGGATCTGGGGGTCTTCGCGGCCCTTTTCTCACGCTGGGTGACCAGTTGATGGTCTGTTTCGCAGCCGCTCCAGAGCGCCCGGATGGGACCGGAATGCGGCATGCGGAACCGCGCGAGCGCCTTCATTGGCACTGCGGCTTCGCCCGTCGGACCGGCGGTAGCCGCGCGAAGACACGGGACATCACCCTCGGTGCAAGCCGTCTCACCTGGGGCGGCATCGGTCGCGCCCCGGGTGGGCATTCGGCGGCGTCCGTCACGCGCGTGCCCGCTGTCGTCCGGTGCTGGAGTCCTGAACGCCGGTTCGGACGGCGCCGCGGTGACCGGCGGGGCCGCGGTGACCGGCGGGGCCGCGCCGGAGCAGGATGGCCGCTCTATCGCCGTCGGTGTTCTCGCCGGGCCGCCAGCCGCGATCGCGGCGGGACAGCCCTTAGGCAGGTGTAGGAGAGCGAGAGCCGCTGGGCCGAAGATGCCGCTCACCGCACGGGCGCCTGTCTTGCCGGCGGGGCCGGCGGGGCATCGGCCGCCCGCGTCCGCGGGGTTAGCTCTCGCGACCGTCCAGTGCCGCGTGGACCGCGAAGGTGTCCTCCGTCACGCCCGCGTGTTGAGGCGGTGGTCGGCGTGCTCGGCGGCCTGCTTGAAGGTGGAGTCCGCGGGGATGCTCGCGGTCGCGGTCGTCACCAGCACCGGCACCGGCACGGGACACCACCAGGGCTACGGTCACCGTTCACCGGGTCACCAGGGACCTGGCGGCCCGGTTGAGGGGCATAGTCCGTGCGCTTGATCGCCTGGCGGACCATCTTCTGGATGTCCGGGGCCACGTTGCGTATGCCGTTGATGACCCTGGACGCCAGCCTGGACACCGTGGCGCGGGAGACTCCCGATTCCCGATTCCCGCGTCACGTCTTCCAGAGGCGGCACCTGTCTGGTCATGCACGCTCCCGCCGCCGTCACCGATGCGTGTCGACGCGTATGGGCGCTCAGCCAGTCAGGACCGTCGCGGATGTCATGGCGCCGCGGTGGTGTCGACCTCGGCAGCAAGAGGCAGATCCGCCGCTGATCTTCCCGCGAGTACCTGGTACACGCCCGGCTCCGTGCGCCAGCGGCCGTCCCGCGCCGACCAGTGCCGCAGCGCCCGGCCGGGAATCGCGACCGCTGCGGTGACCTGCCGGCCCGCATCCGCCCGTACCGCCGCGTAGCCGGCCAGCCAGTGCACCGGGCGCCGCACCGCTGATTTGGGCCGGGCCAGATAGACCTGGACTACCTCGCGTCCGCTTCTGCGGCCGGTGTTGCGCACCGTGACATGCACCGTGAACCCGGCCTGCGGATCGACACGTTCGGGCGTGTCGATCTCTTCGTACTCCCAGGTGGTGTAGCCGAGGCCGTGGCCGAACCAGTACGCCGGCTGCCGGCCCGAGCGCAGCCAGGCCCGGTAGCCGATGTGCAGCCCCTCGTCGTACGGGAGGATCCCATCCCGCGGGCGAGTGCGGCGCACCGGTGCGTCATCGAGGACCGCGCCCCAGGTCGTCGGCAGCCGCCCGCCTGGTTCCGTCCGCCCGAACAGCACATCGGCCAGGCCCACGCCGGCTTCCTGGCCCGGGAACCAGGTCAGGAGCACCGCGCCCGCCTCGTTCCGCCAGGGCAGTTCCACCGGCCCTCCGGTGTTGACGACGACCACGGTGCGTGGGTTGGCCGCCGCCACGGCCGCGACCAGTTCGTCCTGATGCCCGGGCAGGGCAAGCGAGCTACGGTCATGGCCCTCCGACTCGTCGCCCTCGGTGGTGCCGACGACCACGATGGCCGCGTCCGCGTGTGCGGCGGCCTCGACGGCCTCGGACAGCGCAGCCGCAGGGTCCGCAGGCGGCGGTGCGGCGGTGACGACGGTCGCGCGGCCGGTGTCCGGTGCCAGGGCGCGCCGCGCCACCACGTGGACCGGACGGCCGGATGCCAGCCGCATTCGTCCGTACTGGCAGGGCGGATGGACGTGGACGACCGCCGGGTCGTCGGTGCGCTTGAGGAAGTCTCCGGCCACCAGCGTCCGCCCGTCGACGGTGAGTTCCATGGGCCCGAAGCCGCCGATTCCGAAGGTCCACATGCCGCTGACGGCGGGCCGCAGCACCGCGCTGATCTCCACGGTGTGCGCGCCCGGTACCAGCGTGGGTTCCAGCAACCGTCCTGACCAGCGATGTTCGCCGTACAGCTCGTTGTCGTCGGGGTCCAGCATGCGCAGGAGTACGCCTGGGTCACCGGTGCGCGGGTTGGCGCACCGGTCGGTGTCCAGCGGCCATGGCCGGTCACCGGGCTCGGGGCCCTGGACGTAGGCGACGCGGGCATGCCTGCGCAGCCGCGCCCGGATGCCCTCGATCGGTGTGAGTGCCCGCTGTGGGAACACTTCTGCGCTGCCGCCGCCCTGTAGGCGGGGGTACGCGGCGTGCGCGCCGATCACCGCGACGTTCTTCAGTCCGGCGGCCTCCAGTGGCAGTACACCGCGGTTGGCCAGCAGGACGGCGCCCGCCGCCACGGCTTCCCGCAGGAGTGTGCGCGAGGCCGCCGGAGATGGCGCAGGACGGTTCACGGTGCCGCTGTCGCCCAGCGCGCCGACCCGGTCCGCGAGGCGCAGCAGTCGGCGGACCTTGTCGTCGATCGCGTCCTGCGGCACCGCACCGGATTCCACCGCTTTGACCAGGGCCGCGCCCCACACTCCCGATGGCCCCGGCATGACGAGATCCTGGGCGGCGAGGGCCGTCTCCACGGTCGTGCGGACGGCACCCCAGTCCGACACCACCACTCCGTCGAACCCCCACTCCTTCTTCAGCGGTGCGGTGAGCAGGTCGTGCGCGGTCATAGTGGTGCCGTTGACGCTGTTGTATCCGGACATCACCGCCCACACTCCCGCCCGCACCGCGGCTTCGAAGGGCGCCAGGTACACCTCGCGCAGGACGCGCTCGCTCACCCGGACATCGATGGTCAGACGGTCCGTCTCGGAGTCATTGGCCACGTAGTGCTTGGCTGTCGCGGCCACGCCTTCCGCCTGCACACCTCGGATGAGCGCGGCTCCCGTGCGGCCGGTGAGCTCCGGGTCCTCCGCGAAGCACTCGAAGTGCCGGCCCCCGAGCGGAGAGCGATGCAGGTTCAACGTCGGAGCGAGCACCACATGGACGTCCTTGCGCCTGGCCTCCCGCGCCAAAAGCCCGCCGAGCCGCTCGACGAGGCCCTCGTCCCACATCGCACCCAGCGCGGAAGCCGACGGAAGCAGCGCCGAGGTCTCCCGCTCGTCCCATGCCGGTCCCCGGACTCCCGCGGGACCGTCCGACGTGACCATCGCGCGCAGGCCGACCGCCGGCTCCGCATGGGTGTGCCAGGTTCTCGCGCCGGTCAGCAGCCGCACCTTCTGCACCACGCTCAGCTTGTCAACGAGCCGGACGAGTTCTTCCTCACTCATGGCCACTCTCTTGGTCGCTCCTTCCAGGTGGAGAGCGCTCTCCGCAGCGACCGCGGTGGTCCGGAAGTCGGTACGTACGGCCTGCGACCGGACGTACCGACTGGGACCACCGCGGACTGGCACCCGCCGTGCTGACGACGGCGGCGGAGGCGAACGCCGCTGGGGCGCTTCACCAGGTCAGTTGTAGATGCCGAACTCGTAGAGGGAGTAGCCGTAGCCGTGCCGCGCACGGTGGCGTTGATCCGCACGTAGCGTCCGCTTGCGGTGACGTCGAAGTCGTCGATGCCGCCGTTGCCGTCGGTCACGCTGTGCACGGTCTGCCAGTTCTGCCCGTCGTCGGAGGTCTGGATGGTGTAGGCCTTCGCGTAGGAGGTCTCCCAGTACCAGCTGGATGTGCCTGAACGCGGTGCGGCTGCCGAGGTCGACCTGGAGCCACTGCGGGTCGCTCCAGTCGCTGGCCCAGCGGGTGGCGTGTCTGCCGTCCACGGCGTTGGCCGCGGTGCAGGGACAGTCCCCGCTGCCCGGCTGGAACGACGAGGCGGTGGCCGTCTTGCCCTGCGCGATGTCGGTGCCGTTCACCGGGACGGGCGGGACCACCTTGCACGGAGCGGCTCTCGATGCCGACGTTGCCCTTGCCGTCGTTGGCCTTGACGTAGACCTTCCACACGCCGGGCCTGTCCGGTGCGGTCACCTTGAGGCGTGCCGGCCGCCGTCGGTCGTGTTGGGCAGCGTGTCAGGTCCTTGCTCTTGTCGATGTAGTTGCTGTTGGCCAGCACCTGTAGGCGATCCGGTCGCCGTCGGGGTCGGTGGCCTGGACTGTCGAGGGTGAGGTCGCCGCCGGCCGGCACCGCTGGGCCGCGTCGCCCTCGACGCTGTCAGACCGGAGATGACGGGCGGGGTGTTGTCGTGCGAGGTGTCGCCGCCGTAGGCCTTCTTCACGGCGTAGTACGACAGCCGCTTCTGGCCCGCGGGCAGCAGGTTGAACCAGATGCCGCCGAAGTCGTACTCGGTGCCGTAGTGGAACATCGTGGCGCCGAGCGCGACACCCTGGTGGCCGGTGATGCAGCCCCAGGCCCGTGTGTAGCCGTCGGCCTTGGCCCGGTCGGCGGGCTCGGCGGGCACGCCGTTGGCGTCGTCGGGGACCTCCCACTCACCCGGCGGGCCCGGTCTCGGTGACGATGTACGGCTTGGTGTAGCCGCCCTGCTCCCAGGCGGACTTGACGTCGCAGACCGCGTTGTAGGAGTTGACCGCGTACAGGTCGAGGTCAGGGGCGTTCTGCTTGTAGTAGGGCCAGGCGCCGACCCAGGCGTCGGTGGAGGTGACCGGGTGGTTGGGGTCGACCGGCGTGGATCTTCTTGGTGATGTCGTTGACGAAGGTGGTGTAGGCGTTGCGCTGCTGCTCCAGCTCGTCGCCGCTGTAGCAGTTCTGCAGGCCGAGCACGGACTCGTTGCCGACGTCCCACATCAGGACGCCCGGGTTGTCCTTGTACGTTTGCGACCCACTTCGGGAACTCGTCGAGCATCTGGTTCTTGTACGTGGTGTCGGTCACGTAGTTGACGCAGCCGCCGCTGCCGGGGCCGCCGCCGGGTTGCAGCCAGAAGCCCGGCGATCACCTTGATGCCCGTGGGCGGCCGCGGAGTCGAAGAGCGGCTTGCTGGTGGCGTCGGTGCCCCAGGTGCGGATGGTGTTGACGCCCATCGACTGCAGGTCGGGCATGTAGCTTGTCGGCGTCGGCGACGGCCGGTCCCCAGGTGAGGCCCTTGATCTGGTACGGGGCTCCGTCGACGGTCAGCTGCCAGTTGCCCTGTGTGCCGGTGACCTTGACCACGCTGCCCGCAGCACGGGCCGGCTGGCAGGGCAGCGCCAGAGCACCCGCCGCCAGCAGGCCTGTGATGAGGGGCGCCGCCAGGCGGCGTCGACATACGTGCGGTCTGGGCATGTCACATCTCCATGGAGTGTCGGTGGGGGGAAACAACGCCCGATGGGGCCACCTGCCCGGACGCTCGGGACCCTGCGACGGCCCGGGGCGCTGCGCACGGCGGACCCGTCATCGGCGAACGGGCGAGTGACCCCGGGACGGGCGGCGTGACAGGCCGGACCGTCCCGGGCGGAGCCGCAGCGGGAAGCTGCGTGCGGCAGGTGCGTGGGAAGGCACGCGGGAACCGCTGCTCCAGTGCCGCTCAGGGAAGTCGGTAGTTCGCGTCGAGCGCCGCGCCCGCCTCGGGGTGGGTCTGGTCGTAGCCGCGGGCGTCGCACTGGAGGCCACCGACGACGCAGTGGTCCACCAGGGCCTTGAGCGTCGGTGCGTCCCAGGCGTTGAAGAAGTCGTAGTGGAAGCGAGTAGCCGGGGCCGCTCGCCAGCTCGACCTGCGACATGTCGCCGTTGACCGGGAAGGCCATCTTGAACTCGATCATCGGCAGAGCGACCGGGTGGTCCGCAGGGCAGATGTTGTTGTTCGTGCCCGGGTTGACCACGCGGGTACGCCATGTGGCTCTTGTGGTCGGGCGTGTCCAGGTACCTGCCGTCCCAGCAACTGGGCGCCTGGAAGCGGATGTTGAGCTGGACGTCGGCCCGTTCGGGGCAGTCCGCGGGGAAGTCGACGTTGAAGTAGCTGTCGCCGCACTCCCAGCCCTCCACGAAACCGGGATGGTTACGGAACTCGTCCGCGCTCTGCATCGGGCTGCCGACGACGAACCGAAGACCCTTGGGGAACGGACGCACGCTGGTGTAGTCCGTGACGCCGGCCTTGTAGTAGATGGCCTGCGGGCCGACGGGGAGCACCTGACTGGTTCCGTTGTACATCGTCGGCATCCAGTACGCCGGACTTGTCGCCGGGCGCCATGCACGAGGTGGTGCCCGCGTCCAGTGAGGCGGTGGTGCTGTTGGCGTCGGTCGTCGTGTTGCCCATGAAGGTGTGGTCGTGGGACTTGCCGGGCTGACCGGGGTAGACGATGGGGTCGTCCGGCCTGGTGTGGGTCACCGAGCAGTTCGCCTGGAACTCGTGGAAGTAGCGCGTGCGGCGGCTCGTTCGTGGAGGGTTCGACGCCGGTGACCGGCGGAACCGCGGGAATGTAGCCGTCGCCGTCCGGGTCCTCGGCGGACGCCTCCGTCGAGGCCGCCATCGCATGACCCATGTGCGACATCGCAGCCGGTGTGCTCGCACCGTGCGAGTCCGGTGCCGCACTGGCGCTCATGGCGATCCCGCCCACGCCGAGTGAGGTCAATAAGACCGCACCCACTATCAGGGCCGCTGAGGCGGCCTTCGCTCGTCGTGCCATGGAGAACTCCTACCAGGCTCGATCGTGTGTTGGGGGGTGGCGGTCCCGGAGGGCATGACCTGCCCCTGGGGCCGCTCGCGGGATGCGCTCCTTCAGTGAGACCTTCTTGGGAGAGCGCTCTCCGCATATTTCTGGAGTGTTCTCCGATGACACGACCCTGTCAAGACTCGGTGAATGTCCTGTTAAGTGTCCGGTTTGATGTCCGGTCTGTGGGCCTGATGACCTAATGGCTGGAAGTCCACGCAGGTCCCTACGTCCGGATCGTGCGCGACGCTCTGCAGCGCCGTGTGGCCTGTCTGTCTATCCTCGTGTAGTTGCCACGGATCCGCGCGGGACCGGATGCCAGGCCGGCGCCTAGGCCGGTGCCTGGTGGCCCTGAGCCGATAACTCCAGGTGTACGTGTATTGCTCACCGGTCTGTCGAAGGCGGGACAGGGGGCCGGACGCCGATGAGGCGGCTGAGCCGGGCGGGCTGATAGGGAGCGGGTCCGTGCCACTCCATGAGCACCACCGTGGCGTCGTCGTCGAGTTTTCCCTCGTGGTACGCGTGGTGGTGGCGGATGAGCCTGCGCAGCAGTTCCGGAACGGGCAGTTCGTCGTGGCAGTGCTGCTGGAGGAATCCGGTCAGGCGGGCGAGGCCGAATTCCTCCCCTGCGCGGTTGCGTGCCTCGGTGATGCCGTCCGTGTAGAGCACCAGACGGTCGCCTGGGCGTAGCTGTCGGTTGCAGACGGTGACGGGCAGCCCCAGGTCGGTGCCCATCGGTGGAGCGGGTGCGCAGGCGAGCTGTTCGGCGGGATCATCTGGACGCAGCACGACGGGCGGAAAGTGTCCCAGGCTGGCCCAGTCGAGCCGGCCGGTGGCCAGGTGCAGGCTGGCCAGGATGCCGGTCGCGTAGCGGGTGCCGCCGAACTGTTCGACAAGGGCCTTCTCGATACCGTCGGCGACCTGTGCGAGTTCTGCGCCCTGCCGGCGGTACTTGCGTCCGGCGGCGACTGCGAGGTTCGCGGTGAGCCCTGCCGCGGTGTCGTGTCCCATGGCGTCGAAGACGGCCACGTGCACGACGTCGTCCGTGACGGCGTAGTCGAACGCGTCACCGCTCACCTCGTAGGCCGGTTCCAGCACCGCGCTGATGAAAGCCCGGTCGGTGGCGAAGGTCCGCGGTGGCATCAGATGCCACTCCATTTCGGAGGCGACCTTCATGTCCTGGCGGCGGACCAGCCGGGCGTAGGAATCGCTCATGTCGCGCTTGCTGGCCACCAGCAGGGCGATGAGCCCTGCGAGGGCGTCGAGATCCGCGGTGGGGGCCGCATCGTCAGGCTCCGCGCCCGTCGCGCCGATCAGCGCCACTCCGATGCGTTCTGCGCCGTTGATCAGAGGCACCCACCACTCGGCGCGGGGCGACGCGGTGCCGAGGACGGCCCCGGTCTGGAAAGCCCGGCCTGCGTCCGTGTCCTCAACCGACAGCTCCAGCGGCCGGCGCCCGCCGCTCCGGTCGTCGTCGGCGGGCAGCAGGCGGAGAAAGTTCTGCTGGAGGTCCACCACGTAGATCAGCACGGGAGACCACCCGGCACGGGCCGCATACGACGCCACCGCACCCGGCACCTGCTCCAGAGTCATCGCATGGCACGCCCCGACCAGGTCACCCAGGGCCTGAGAACGCGCTGCCCGACTGCTGTACATCGCAGCGCCCTCCTCGACACGCCTCGCACATTCAAAAAGCCGCATACAATAATAAAAGTCCCGTGAAACCAACATAAGGCACCAGCGGGCCGTGCCACCGGGAGACGAGTGGCGCGCCGGACAGGCCCAGGATCAGGGTCCCCCACTGCCTCAAGGGCGTGGGAGGTCCCCCCACCCACGCCCTGAAGGCAGTGGGGGAGTGCGCGCGCGGGCCCACGAGACCAGCCTGATCCAAACGAGGGGCCCTATGAGTTCGCGCGGATAGGTGGGTGCTCACGGGCGGCGGTTTGGGCGGTTGTCCCAGCCCTGTGTTGTCCATCCACTCGTCGCGGCGACTGCGGACCGTGGTGACCGGGCGCGATATATCGGCAATCGCTTGGTAGGAGCAGTCGGAACGCAGCTGCAGGAGCTTGTCGAACACGATCCGGTCGTCGATGCGTGGACGGTGGCAGCGCAGGAGCTGGTTCAGGTGGTATGCCGGCCGCTCAGGCGGCGTCGCCGCGAACAGGGCCCAGAGCGGTTCTGTCAGCCGCGATGACGGTGCAGGCACAAGTCCCCTCCCCGGTAATCACGGAATTCACAATTCCATGATCGTCATGACCTGCGCGTGCGCGCTGCCAACGGTGTCACCGTTGCGTCTACCTGCGCGACCTTCTGATGACGCGGACCTCTGCTATATGGCTTGTTCTCCTTCACCGTCGACCGGCGTTCCGGTCGCGGCAGCTGCGGTGATCAGGTCCATGAGAGTGCCGGAGTATCCCGCTGTCAGCATCTGGACGGCGATCGCCCAGGTCTCCACGCCTGCATGGGGAATGCGGGCGGCGATCAGCTCTTGGCAACGAGGTGCCAGCTCGGTGACGATGTTCTGCACCGTTTCCAGCGCGTCCGCCGCGTACTGAGCGGGTGCTAGTTGACCGAGCAGTTCTTCGGCGCCCACCTGTCGCCTCTGGACGGCGTTGATCAGGCTGGGAGACCGGAACACCGGCGTGACCTGATCCCAGTGGGGCAGCACCTCCCGCAGCAGCCAACGCGGGGGACTCACCGCATAGGGGTGGTTGACCGAGAGAGGCAGGGTGCGCAGCTCCGGGTGGGCCTGGAGGAGGAGTGGCTGCAGCTGATCTGGGAGGTCTGGACGACGGAGCAACGGTGCGATGGCCCCGTCGGTGAGCTTGTCGCCGCTGTCGTAGAAGCTGATGACCTCTTCCCAGGCGACCGGATTTTGTGGACGTCGGATCCGGCGCACGTGTGGCTTCGTGGCGAGTAGTTCGGCCAGGCCGACCTCGGGCGACTCCCATTCCTCGCGTGCGATCCTCCGGCGCCTCTCTGCCTCCGCCAGCCATGCTTTTGCATCCGGGAGGTGCTGTTCGGCCAACTCCCGCACACCGGGCACGTCACCCGCGTCCAGCGCGATCAGCAGGTATTCGGCTGCATCTCTCATCCCGGTGTCGCCTGCCGCCTGCATGGCCGTGTCGGCCAGCATGTCGCGGACGGCTGAGTCCGTGCGGGTCTTGGCAGTTGCGCAGAGCACCGAATGGTACGGCCTGAGGTCCGCTTTCTCGTCTTTGTCGTCAACCGGTACGTGGGTGAGCCACACGGCGGCGTGCCGAGCCAGTCCAAGTGCGTCCTGGGCGGAGACCCGGGACAGCACCTCGCGCACGGTTTCGGCTGGGGCGAAGTGCAGCAGTAGGTGCAGAAATTCGACGCCTTCTGGAGTGAGATCTACGATGTCCGGGTGCGCCGTACCGGAAGCCAGCAACTCCGGCAGCGTGCCGTCGAAGTCTGGACCGCCGCCGGCAGCGCTGAGCAATGCTTCCGGGGAGACGTCCTTGAGTAGTTCGCTGAGGTCGACGTTCAGTTGAGCGCGATACATGAGGTCTATGGGCCAGCCCAAGCCCTGGTCGCAGCTGGGATCCATTAGTTCGGCCAGGTGGCCTACCGGTGCCGTATACCGCACGACGTCCTTCGCGGACGCGGCCCCGAGGGCCTGCCGTGGCGTCACCAGCGCGCTGTCAGGCTCGCCAGCCGCGTCCCGGTGGTCCAGCAGTGACCGTCCGATTTCAGGTGGGCACTTCTGCTGGAGCTCGTCGACCAAGATTCGCCGTGTCTTGCGGGGCAACGCGACGCCGACCAATGTGTTCAGGTCGTGTAGATGCGGGCTGTGCAGTACAAATTCATGGCTCTGCCTCTGCGAGTTGAGCTGTTCGGCGAGAAGCCGGAGTTGGCGAGGAGTCTGCGCCTCCTCTGCGACGCGGCGCAGCGCGGCTACCTGGGGGGCCTCGGCATCTGACGGGACCCCCTCAGCGAAGGCTTCCTCGAGTTCTGTCGCGATGTGCACTCCGGGCTTGCCGTGCCCCAAAACAGGGCGCAGCAACTCCTCCAGATCGCTTCCGAGCCCTCGCGCCAGCAGCGACATCGCGGCCTGGGCCTGCTCCCCTCTGGTCACTGAGGCGGCTGGTAGCCGCAGCAATTGCCGCGCCACCTCCGGGTCGCCCGTGGCGAGCAGCGGGCGCAGGTGCGGGGGCGAAGGAGGGTTGTCCGCGAGGAGGCATTCGGCCATCGCAGGGCCAAGCGGGCCGCGCGCGAGAGTGTGCCTGATGGCGGAGGTGGCGTCAGAGTGCGCGTACACCTCGGCGGCGATCGCGGCCAGTTGCGGGTCACCGATGTCGTTCAACCCAGCGGCCACCCGCCGCAGCGTCCATTCGCCAGCAAGTGGTTTCGCTTCCAGGACCTCCCGTATCAGGTCCGGGTCACGCCCCTCCACGACGGCGTCGACGAGGGTGTCGCACTGCACGGCGTCTGCGAAAGCGTCGTACGCGTACCTATCGGACCGCACTTCCAGCCAAGGCTGGTGCAGCGCGTCCACCACCGACAGCCCCAGCCTCTCCACTACCGCCAGCAGCAGCTTTGCGGGAATCAGCGGCGCCAGCATGAACACGGCGTTCAGACCCTCGGGTTCCTCATCTGAGTCGTCGCCCCACTCATCAGGGTCTTCGAAGTCATCGCTGCTCATGCTCTGGTCATCCATGGCCGCGAGTGTATGGAGCACCACTGACAAGTCCGCTCGCCGGAGCGGCGCGACGACGCTGTCGCTGCCAGCAACGCGGACCGTTCAAGCGATGCGTACAGGCATGACGACTACCCGACCTCGGACCGTCTGGAGGACCTGGGGCCGCTGCCCGAGAACGTCACCGTGCACCTGGACGCCGGCTACGGCTCCGGTGCCGGGCGTTCGGTCGACGCAGGACGGCCGTCATACTCTCCACCGCGAGTGCGCACAGTGATCGGTCGTCGAGCGCGACGCCGGCCAGCCACAGTGACCGTGCGGTGCCGGGGTTGCCGTAGCACCACGAGCTGTCAGCGGCGGGGCCGACGGGCGCTGACGGAGCGGACCGGTCGGGTAGCGCGACCAGATGCGGCCAGTGGGGCCGAGGGCGTCGTCGGTACGGTGGGCGAGCAGCCAGTTCGCCGCCTGTTGGACGGCCTCCCGCCGTCCTGGGACGCAGAGCCGGTGTTCAGTGTCAGCGCTAGCAGTGCCAGTGGACCGGGAATGCCATGCGCGAGACCGCAGTTGAGAACGCCGTGCGGATACAGATAGGGCAGTGAGAGCGGCAACGAGATATCCGTCGGCCATTCGCGCCCCAGCCCTGCCCCGGTAGGCAGCGATCCAGTGGGTGGTAAGCCAGGGCGAGGCCCGCGCCGCCGGCGGCCAGATCCGGCCGGACCGCGGGGAACGGTGTGCGGGCGTCCGGCGAGGATGGCCGCGGCACGCAGTGCTGCCGCTCTGGCGTCCTCGGGCAGTACAGCGGCCCACTGCACACCTGCCCGCACCTTGGCGACGGCGCAGAGCGTGTGCCCGTCGCCGATCGCGATCTCGATCAGGTCGGGCCGGTCCAGGTCACGGCCGACCGCGAGCAGGAAGATGGTGTTCCCGGCGACACCGTGTCCGAACCCGCAGGAACCGGACCCGGCCGGCTTGGCGCGGTACTGCGGGCCTAGAGGTGACCGTGCCGGCCGGCAGCGCGGTCCGGTTCTCCCGCGGCCTGGGAATCCACGAAACCGTCGCCTCTCTCCAGCGACCCGCGACATGATCGGGGAAAACACGGCCGGACCGCGGCCGGGCGAGGCAGGGAGAGGGAGCATGCGGATCCAGGGGGCGACGGCGCTGGTGACCGGTGCCAACCGCGGGCTGGGACAGGTGATGGCCCGGATGCTCCTGCAACGCGGTGCGCAGCGGGTGTACGCCGGGGCGCGCGATCCGCGGGCAGTCGCGGAACCCGGCGTCATTCCGGTCCGCCTCGACGTCACGGATCCCGCCCAGGTGGCTGCCGCGACCGAAACGTGCGCCGATGTGACCTTGCTGGTCAACAACGCCGGAGTGCTGACCGACAGCCCCCTGCTGGCCGCACCCGGCCTGGCTGCCGCCAGAACGGAGATGGAGGTCAACTACTTCGGCACGCTCGCCATGTGCCGCGCCTTCGCACCGCTGCTCATCGGCAACGGACCCGGCGCCCTCGTCAACGTGCTGTCCATCGCCAGCTGGTTCACCAACCCGGCGATGGGCTCGTACAGCGCCTCCAAGGCCGCCGCCTGGGCCATGACCAACGGGATCCGCGGCGAACTGGACGGCAGCGGCATCCTCGTGGTCGGCGTGCACAGCGGCTACATCGACACGGACATGGCCAGCCATGTCACCGCTCCCAAGAACACCCCGGAATCGATCGCCTCGCAGGTTTTCGACGCCGTGGAGAGGGGAGAGACGGAAGTCCTCGGCGACGAACGGACCCGACAGGCCAAGGCGGCCCTGAGCCTCGCCCCGGGCGCAACAGCTTCCGCTGCGGCTGATGGTCGCGCCGGACGCAGTGGTGGATGACGGTTCCTTGGCGGGGCAGCAGACCGAGTCGTCCGGCTTCGCCCGGTGCACGCGCGTGGTCGGCGCGTTTCCGTCTTGGGCGTCGACGGCTGGTCAGAGCCAACGGAAGGACGGCCCCGAAGTGCGAGCGCGCTTGACTGCTGAACGCGGGCAACACGCCCTGCGCTCGTAGCGGCCCGATGTAGGGCTCGCGGGTGCTCCTGATCGCCGACCACAGAGGGCGCCGGGCCGTCAGCCGGACCCCGCACCGTCCTCGGCGCAGTGCGTTCAGCTCGCCGCCAGGACCCGTTCGAGCGTGGCGTAGCCTGCCGGTTCCCAGGTCGGCTTGCCCCCGGGCAGACCGAGCCTACCCGCCCGTCCGATTCCGATCAGGCCCAGGGCGCGCAGGACAGCCCAGCCGCGGGCCCGGGTGATGGTGGCTTCGTCGGCTCGCTCATAGGCGTGAAAGAACCGACTTGCCGCGCCGGCAGGCAACAGGATCCAGGCGGCTGAAAGGTCGGTCGCGGGATCGCCTGCGCACATCTCGCCGAAGTCGATCACCCCGGCGAGCATCCCCTCCCGGACGACCACGTTTGCCGGATGCAAGTCACCATGCAGCCACCGCGGCACGCCCTGCCAGGCAGGCGCCGCGACGGCCCTCTCCCAGACTTCCCGCGCAGCCTCAGCGTCCGTGTAGTCGGCAATGACCTCGAACCAGCCGTCGACACCCTCCTGCAATTCTGCCAGAGGGAGGCCGCGCGAAGAGTTGGCCGGGGCCTCGGCCGGCGCCTGGTGATGCAGCGCCCTCAGGAACCCTGCGAGAACTTCAGCCGCTTCGACGCGTGTGACCGGCGCGTGATCGGCCGGCTCACCCTCGACCCAGCGCGCGATCGTCCAGGTGTGCTCGAACAGGCTCGACGGCTTGCCGATGCGCACCGGCACGGGCGTTGGCAGCGGCAGGCCCTCGGCCAGCACCGGCAACCACGTCTGCTCCGTGAGCAGCAGAGCCGGCGCTCGCTCGGTGCGCGGCAAGCGCACGGCCAGCTCCTCCCCGAGGCGCCACTGCTGGTTGTCCCAGCCTCCGCTGACGTCACGCAGCTCGAAGTCCGCCAGATCCGGATGCTGATCCCGCAGCAGTGCCCGCACCAGGTCCTGCTCGAACTTCAACTCATCCATCGATGAGCCTCCGATCACTGGCCGTTAGATCGCAATCTTGCTGGTCGGGAGCGGTCCGCAGCCGCACACCGACTCCGTTGGTCCGACTGGCGACGCTGCCACCAGGCCCGGGCCTGCCACTACCAACGGCAAACCGCCGACCAACCATGAAGACCGACGAAGCAGCGCCTCTGACGGGTGTTCGCCGCTCTCGACCCGTTCAAGCACCTGTCGACGTGGCCACCGTGCCATGTCATGTTCACCCGCACCACGGCTCGTACTCCGGGAGCCTGATGACCTGCGAGGCACCGTCCGGGACGGTATCGCCGGGCTGCGCGGGTGGCGGAACGGGTACCAGGAGCGCGGCGCCTGCGCTGTCGGCCACGACGTGGCGCGATGGTCACGCGCGGACTGCCGCAGGGCGCTGCCGCCCGCATGGAAGGTGCGGGCGGCAGCGCGGCAATGCGTGCGGGTGGCGACGATGGCCCGGAGACCGCGTACGTCACCTGGTGCGAGGAGTTGGCCGCCTCGCCGGTGTCGTTGATGACGTGGCTGATCGTGCCCGTGCCACCCAGTGACACCGTCACCAGGTCATGGAAGCGCACGCCCGAGGTGACGGGCACCTCGAAGGAGTGCGCCTCGACGACACTGGGGTTGGTGCTGAAGTAGGCGTAACTGCCGAGCCCCCATGCCTCGTGGCTGGTGACGTTGGCCCCTACCTTATAGGCGGGATAGCCCTGGGTGCTCCCGTTCATCCAGGCCGACTGGTTCGGCGGGTCATAGGGCAGCTCGTTCTGGAAGAAGTACGTGCGCCCGCCGTTGCCGTTCCAGGTGACCTGGGTTTTTTGGTAATGCTCGACGAAAAGACCGTACGCGGTGACGTCGTCGCCGTTGACGATCAGCCCGTTGTCGGCTGTGTTGCTGGTCCAGCCGACGCCGCTGCCGTGGTCGGCCCGCCACAGCCACAGGTGATCGGCCAGCACGTCGTCACTGTTGATGACGACGCTCTGAGCTTGAGATAAAACCTCTGGGCTCTCCCAAGAAGGCGTTCGAGTCCCCCACATGGGCAAATGCCAGACAAGGCGACGGCTACGTCGTAATCCTCGGGTTGTGACACCAACGAAGAGCGACGCAGCCGTCGCCCACAGTGTGCCCGATGGTGACGGCCGCCACGCGGCCCTGCGTGAACTCAAGGAGTTCCGTGTCGACTTGCGTGCCTGTCTCACTCGCTGGGGTGATGCGCTCTTCGAGATCACCGACGCCGTGCTGTGCAGTGAGGGCCCTGTGCGCAATCTCGCCGAGCTGACCCTCGTGCCCGAGCACGCCCGCTCCCACGGCTCCGTGCAGCGTGCCATGAACGACGGACGGATCGACTTCGACCGTCTGCACTGGTCCTTCGCGCTGCGTGACCTCCCGCGCGGTCCCGGCGGCGGCATCGTGCTCGCCGTCGACGTGACTCCCTGGCCACGCCCCGACGCGAACACCAGCAATCAGCGCACCTTCTGCCACACCTACGGACGCGCCGAGGGCACTCACGAGATGATCCCCGGCTGGGCGTACTCGATCATCGCCGCCCTGTCCAGCGGACCCACCTCCTGGACCGCTCCACTCGACGCACGCCGCTTGCGCCCCGGCGATCAGGTTCAGCAGTGCACCGCCCAACAGCTGCGTGAGGTCGTCGCCAGGCTCGTGGCCCTGGGACGGTGGCGAGAGGGCGACGGGCCGATCCGGATCGTGGCCGACTGCGGATACGACGGCCCCTACCTCGCCCACCAGCTCGCCGACCTGCCGGTAGAGGTGTGCGTACGCATGCGTGGCGACCGCGTCCTGTACCGCGACCCACCCGCGAACGGCGGTGTGGGCCCCAAAGGCGGCCGGCCTCAACGCCATGGCAGCAGATTCGAGTTCCACGCCCCGGACACCTGGGGAGATCCCCTGCACGAGACCGAGCACGATCTCGACAAGTACGGTCACATGCGGGTCCGGTGCTTCGAGCGTCTGCACGTCAAACTCAACCGGCAGACGGTCTGGGCTCATCACCCCGAGCCGGAGCTGCCCCTCGTGCCCGGCACCGTGATCCGTCTGGACGTCGAGCGTCTGCCCTCCGGCGGCAGCCCGAAACCCCTGTGGCTGTGGTGGTCACGCACCGACACCGACGCCACTCTCGCCGACACCATCTGGTCGTGCTTCCTCCGCAGATTCGATCTTGAACACACCTTCCGCTACTGGAAACAACACCTCGGCTGGACTCGGCCCCGCCTGCGCGAGGCGGCCGCCGCCGACCGCTGGACCGTCCTCGTCATGGCCGTGTACACCCAACTGCGCCTCGCCCGGCCCCTCGCCGAGGACCTCAAGCGTCCATGGGAGCGCCCCCTGCCCGTCGAACGCATGACTCCTGGTCGGGTACGCCGAGGGTTTCGTCAAGTCCGCAGGTCACTGCCTGTTCTCACAAAGCCCACGAAACCCTCTCGCCCCGGCCCGGGACGCCCGCCCGGCCGCCGCAACAAGCGGAAGACCCCCGTCTACGACGTAGGCAACGCCCTGCTCGAAGGCAGTCAACGAACAGAAGAGCGGCGAACCGAACACCCCGCCCCCTGACCGCCGCAGGTTTTATCTCAAGCTGAGTGGCCTTGCCGACGACCCGCGCCGCCGACGCGGACGAAGAAGTCGCTCAGCGTCGTCGGGTCGGCCGCGTGGTCGGCCGAGGAACCGGCCGGGCCGATCCTGCACCAGCATGACTGGAGTTGGTGGTGCCGGCGTCGATCAGCAGCCCGGCCAGCTTGATCGCCGTCCACGTCGGCGGTCGTGATCGCCGTCGACGCCGCCGTCCGGCACCAGCGTGGCCAGGCCGAGGCCCAGCACCACGGTGTCCGGCCGGGTCACGTTCAGCGTCTGGCTGAGGTGGTAGACACCCGGCGTGACCAGCAGGTTCTTGCCCGCGGCCAGCGGCCGCGTTGATGGTCGGCGGCAGTGGCGCCGGGCTTGACGACGTAGAACTGGTCGATCGGCAGCGAGGTGCCCGCCGGGGTCTTGCCGTTCCAGGTGGTGCCGGAAGCTGTTCGACTGGAGGGCGGGCACGAAGACCTGGTAGTCGCCGGCGCCGTCGACGTACAGGAACGGCTTCTCGCGCGATCGTCGGGGCCGAGCCGACCGTGGTGTAGGTCGGGCTCGGGAAGCTCTGCGCGGGTGCGCCCTTGGTCGCCGACGAAGACCTGGTTCCAGTTGGAGCCGGTCCAGCTGCCCATCTCGCGAGTTGCGGGTCAGCAACTGCTGCTGGCTGCCGGACTGGATCTGCCCGTCGACCTTGGAGTCGGCGATGAAGCCGCCGCTCGACCAGCCGCCGTCATCGAGCGCGAGGTTGCCGCGTGACGTGCATACGGCGGTACGGGGCCGCCTGGGAGACCGCCCAGCGGTCCGTGCCCGCCGCTCGGCGTGACCGACAGGTTCTCGGCCTCGCGCCAGAAGTTCTGGGTGGCGTTGCCGTCGAACCAGTCGGCCTCGGCGTGCACGGCGCCGTTGATGGTCACGTCGTCGGGGCTCAGGCCGAGCCCGGCGACCTGGGTGAAGAAGCCGACGTTGGCGTCCACGTTGTACGTTCCGGGCTTGAACAGCAGCGCGTAGCGCGCACTGCCGAACTGGTTGGTCTCCTGCTGGTAGAAGACCGAGTTCAGCTTCGCCTGGATCGTCGAGGCCGACATCGACGGGTCGAAGATCGCGACGTTCGGGCCCAGGTCGGGATCGTCGACCGGTGGGCGGCGGGGTGGTGTCGCCCGCGCCCGGGAAGTCCCACTTCTGGTTGGCGGTGCCCGAGCAGTCCCAGAGCTGGAGCCGGGCGCCGTCGGCGTTGTTGTTGTCCTTGATGTCCAGGCACTTGCCGGAGTTGGTGTTCACCAGGTCGTGTGCCGAGGTGTACTGCCACTTCTGACTGGCGACCGTGCTGTAGCACGTCCACAGGTGCACCACGGAGCCGTTGGCGGTGCCACCGTCCACGACGTCGAGGCACTTGCCGAGGGCGGTGAGGCTCCCGTCGGAGTTCAGCGTCCAGCTCTGGTTGGGGCCGTCGTTGCAGGACCACATCTGGGCGGGCGTGCCGTCGGCCGTGGCGCCGTCGGTCACATCCAGGCACTTGCCGTTGCCCTGGTTGGAGATATCGCTGGCCGCCGCGGCGGCCGAGCCGCTGCCGAGCGTGCTGAACAGTCCGGTGGCGAGGAGTACCGCCGAGACGAGCGCGGCGTGCGGAGCGAGGCGTCTTCGGCTGCGTGCTGCCAAGGTCATAGGGGGCTCATTTCTGCTCGGAAGCGGTGGGGGGCCGCGGCCCGTGGTGCGTGGGGCGGGCAGCGGGTTACAAGAGGAGCCACGCGAGCGGGGTGGACCGTTTCTGCGGAACGGCCCGCCCTGACGTACACCCGGCCGACCAGAGTGCGGGAACGGCCGAGGGACTACCTGTGCGTCTTTTTCTAAGGCGTGAAGTTATGACGTCACCTACCTGTCGTCAACTCTTCTCACCATGAGGCGTATCGGCAGGAGGAGCGGTAACCAGCCAGCATTTGCAAGGGAGTTGAGGCACTTGGACGAGAGGCCCGGGCCGGTCGAGGACCTCTCGCGCGCGCATGCCCGGTCGTGCTCGCCGGCTCCGGCGAAATTCGCGCGAGGGTTCGGCGCCCATGAGGTAGGTTCCCTGGTGTTCGAAGGGGGGACCAAGTGGCGAAGCTCAACCAGATCATCGCTGTGGAGAAGGGCGTCAAGAGTACGTCGTTCCAAGACATCACCGCGGCGCATCACCGGGTGCAGAAGCCCACACTGCTGGCCGGGATCTCGCGGACGTACCAGCCGAAGGACGAGGAGGGCGAGCAGTTGCCGCCCGAGTCCACGCGGGTGCAGATCAAGGCCGAGGACGTGCTGCGTGAGATGTCCGCATCACTGACCCGGCTTGTTCGACGTGACCGCCACCAAGGACTGGGCCAACTGCACCGCCCGTGCGGAGCTCACCGTCGACGGGCGGACGATCCTCGCGGACATCCCGGTCAGCTATCTGCTGTTCCTGGAGAAGCAGCTCACGGACCTGCACACCTTCGTCAAGAAGCTCCCTGTGCTCGACGCCGCCGAGTCGTGGTCCCTCGACCAGTCGACGGACTGGTGGCGGACGGATCCGGTCCGCACGATCCGTACGAAGAAGGTCCCACGCAACCACGTCAAGGCCGAGGCGACGGAGAAGCACCCGGCGCAGGTCGAGGTGTACTACGAGGACGTGCCCATCGGGTACTGGACGACGGTCAAGTTCTCCGGAGCACTCCCGGCGCGACGGGTGAACGAGCTGCTGGAGCGGGTCGAGAAGCTCCAGCAGGCAGTGAAGTACGCCCGCGAGGAGGCCAACAGCGTCGACGTCACCGACCAGCGCGTCGGCGACGCGGTGTTCGGCTACCTGTTCGGCTGAGGCCGGCCGCGGGTAGCCCCCACAATCGCCCCCGTCTGCTAACGCGGGGGTGTGCAAAAGCGCGGGCCGGATTGAGACTCCGGTTCGCGTGCAGAGCACAAGCTGAAACTGAAGTTCAGCCTGACGATGCGGTCACAGTGAAGGTTCGAGTCCTTCCCCCGGCACCACACGCCGGGGTAGCCCAACTGGCAGAGGCAGCCGTGATCAAACTCAGACTCTCGCTCCAGATTCAGCATCGCCATCGATCGCCGGATCGACCGAGGCCGGACGAGTGCTGTCGAATGCGAGTTCGAATCTTGCCTGCACCTCTTTCCTGGTGCGGTAGTTCAAAGGAAGAACGCGATGGCGTGATAACTGATCCGTCCTCTTAAACGCCACCGGCGTGCGCAATTGGGTGGCATTCCCAGGGGCCCGGGAGCTGGATACGACTCCCGGGTCCCGCCACGTTCACGCGCCTCGCACTGCGCCGGGCCGAGTTGCTGTCCGAGGCCGGTGGGACCTTGTGCCCCGAAGCCATCGCACAAGAGGCCTGCCGCGATGCGGGGGAGGATCGGGGTATGACGATGATCAGGACGACGGGGATCCGGCTCGGGATGCTGCCGATGGCGGTCGTGGCCCTGCTTGTGGCGGGATGCGGGACGCACCGGCCAGGAGACGACACCGGTGCCGACGAGTCCTCGCAGGCTGTGGCGGCGCGGCCGAGCACGCCGGTGGACTTCCCGTGCCCCGGCGAGAGCCCCACGTCGGCGCCACCGGCCGTCTCGGACACCCCGAACCCGACTGTGCAACCCCCGGACCACTACGCCGAGAACCACGGCTTCATGGTTCCCCTCCCGCTGCACGGCCAGCACCGCTGCGACGGGCTCGCGGCCGTCGGACGCGTCGAGGGCGCGCTCGAACCGCTGCGGAAGCGCGCCGATTTCGACCCGGAGAGCACCCGCAGCGCGCTCACCGGCCTCGGCTACTCCGCCGAGAAGGTGCAGTCGTACCAGAACGGCCCCACCGGGGTCAGCTTCCTCATCGAGGACTTCCCGCTGTGCGTTGAAGGCACGATGAACCGCGCCTCCACAGAGGCGGACGCCTTCGCCGGCTACCCCGACCACGCCAGCTGCGACCGTCCCACCGGCGGCCACTGACCACAGTGTTCAACCGGTCAAGCGGTCGAGCGAACCCCGGCGACCCGGTTTATGGGCTGGGTCAGAGCAGTCGCCAGAGGTGGTCGGGGCTGCCGTTGTCCGTCCACTGGGTCACCTGGGCGCCGTCGGCCTGCGACTGGCCGTCGACGGCCAGCACCTTTCCGCTGTGCACGTTGACGATCTTCGACCAGCCGTCGCCCGCCTCGGCATCCGCCACCAGTCGCCACAGGTGGTCCGGCGTGCCGTTGTCCTGGAACTGCTGTGCATGTGCGCCGTCGTCCGCGCTCTGGTCGTGGACGGCGAGCACCTTGCCGCTGTTGCGGTTGACGATGCGTACGGAGCCGTCGCCGTTGTCGACCAGCGTCCACAAGTGGTCGGCGCTGCCGTTGTCCTCGTACTGGGTGACCTCCGCGGTGTCCGCGAGGGACATGCCGGACACCGCGAGCAGCTTGCCGGAGTTCTTGTTCTGGATGCGTTTCCAGGCAGTGGTGGAGGCGGCGGGCTGCAGGGCGAGGGCGAGCATGCCGCCGATCACCGGTCGGGCGGCGAAGCCGCTCACGGCCGCGTCGTCGACGAAGTACCAGTCGCTGAAGGGCACCCGTTGCGGTGTCGTGTCGGCGAAGCTGTAGACACCCTCGACGAGGGTGTCGCGGACGGACGGCTGGTCGGCGAGCCAGGCCGCCGTCCACAGCTCCCAGTCACCCTTGGTGTAGGAGTTGCGGGGATCCAGGATCACGCCGTGGTTGCCGGCGTGCGCCGCGTACCAGGCGCCCTCCATGGCGGCCACGCCCGTCGGCACGAGATCCAGGCCGAGCAGCCGGTCGGCGTACCCGTTGTACTTCAGGCTCCAGGTGCCGTCCTGGTCGTAGGCGAGCTTGAGGTGCGCACCGGAGGAGTCCGCGGCCAGGGAGACCCACTGGCTGGCGCAGGAACGCGACACGGACATATAGCGGGCGGCGTCCGGGGCGTTCTGGGCGGCCTGGGCGAGCACGCCCATCGCACCGATGCCGATGATGCCCTTGAGCGCGAGGTTGGCGCTGTGCGCGATGAAGCCGGTGAAGTCGTCCGTCTGGTTTTGGTAGCCGGGGTCGAGAGCATAGCCGACCAGGTATTCGGCCCACTGCCCAAAGATCGTGTAGTGGGCGGACGCGTACGCGGCGGCATCTGCGGCCGGCAGCCGCTGCACCACGGCGGCGGCCATGATGAGCATGTTGGCCGACTCCTCGACCTCCATGTCCTCTTCGTTGCCGTCGTTGTGGCCGCTGGCGTTCGGGTAGTGGGTGCCGAGGTCGTGCTCGGCGAACTCCTTGGGCCAGCCGCCGTGCTCGGCGTAGTCCAGGACGGGTTCCAGCACCAGCCGCAGATACTCCGGACTCAGATAGAGGTACGCCGGCGACGCCGGATAGATCACGTCGACCGTGGACATGTTGCCGTTGGAGGAGATCTCCTTCAGGAACGCCCACGGCGAGCCGCCGCGGTCCACCAGCTCAGTACCGGCCAGTGCCTGGCGTACCGCCAGGGCGCAGACGGCGGCGTAGTGCTCACCGGTCGTCCCGCCTCCCGCGGCCCGCACCGCGTCGTCGTGGACCTTCTGGTCCAGCGCGGTGGCCGCGGCCAGCGCGTCGCCGTGGTCGCCGGCGAACCAGTCCACCATGTCCGTCCACGAGCTCCAGTAGTGCGTCCACCACGGGGCGAGAGCGGTCTGAAGATAGCTGACGGCGGGAGTGCGCACATGGCCGATGGAGACGGTGAAGGGAGCCGAGGAGGCGCCGGGTCCGATGGTGCCCAGGTTCTTGCTGAAGGCCAGCACCGGCCAGCGGTCGTTGATCGCCCGTGGTTGTCCACTGTCGGACGTGCCGGCGAGCACACCGCCGGAAGCGGACGCCGCCCGCACCGCAGTGTCCTCGCCGATCTGCCAGGTCAGACCGCTGCCGGTGGGCGCGGCGAGCACCAGGCTGCCCCAGGAGGCCTGGTCACCGCTCTCCGCGAGAGCACTCGGGTTCGCGGGAGTGCAGGTGAGTGCGGTCGTGACGGCCGTCTGCTGCTGTGCCCAGGTGACCGGCGTCGTCACATCGCCGTGCACCCATTCGCCCGAGACGTCGATGTGCAGGTCGACGGTGTGCGAGGCGTTGTCGTCGGCTGCCGCCTCGATGGTCAGGTACCCGAACGGCACGCACTGCCGTCGCAGGTTGCCCGGGTCGACGGGCGAGAGGAAGGTCACGGTCAGCGTGATGCCGCCGCCGGTCAGCGTGTAGAGCGTGCGGGTCGCCGTCACCTCCAGTGAGGTCTGCGTCATGGTGCCCAGCGCCGGCCCGTCGGGCAGCCTGGGCGCCCCGGCGAACACGTACGGGGCGCCGTCCACCCGCACGATTCCGCACAGGGCCGTGGTGTGCCCGTTCCAGAAGCTCGACCAGGTGCCCGCCAGGCTGTCGGCGGCCTGCCAGGTCGTCAGGTACGGCGAACGGACGATCAAAGGGGTCGCCGGCGGGCGCAGTGGGCTGAAGGTACCGGCCGCGGCGCGTGCGGGTGCCGCGTACGCCACCGACGGCAGCCACCCGGTGGCGACCGCGGACGCGGCGACGCCTGACGTCCAGCGCAGCAGGGTCCGGCGGGAGACGAAGGTGGGGGGAGCGGGCACAGCGGAATCTGACTCCTGGCGAGACATCGGGCGAACCTTCCTGGTGACTCAGGTCGAGAGCGAGAGCGAGAGCGAGAGCGGGGAGCGGGAGCGTTGAGCGGGGCGGGCAGTGCGGTGCCGCTCAGATCTGCTTCCAGAGGTGGTCGGCGGTTCCGCTGTCGTCGAACTGCACGACCTGGGCGCTGTTCGCCGTGGACATCTGGTCGACCCCGAGGACCTTGCCGCTGTTCTTGTTGCGGATGCGGTACCAGCCGTCCCCGTTGTCGACGAGCTGCCACATGTGGTCGTCGGTGCCGTTGTCCTCGTACTGCACGACGATCGCGCTGTTCGCGGTGGACATGCCGTCCACGCCCAGCACCTTGCCGCTCTGGCCGTTGCGGATCAGGTACCAGCCCGTCGCCCTTGTCGATGAGCTGCCAGGCGTGGTCGCCGGTGCCGCGTGTTGTCGAACTGCACGACGCGGGCGCTGTTCGCGGTCGACATGCCGTCGACGGCCAGTACCTTGCCGCTGTTCTTGTTGACGATCCGCCGGAACGGCGGGCTCCGGCGTCCAGGCGGTGCCGTCCGGCGCCACGGTCGGGAAACGACGTGATGCGCAGCCGGGCGGCGCCCATCGGGATCAGCGTGACGTGTCTCGACGGCTGCGGTGCTGCGCGCGGGGCTCGGCTGGAGCGGCGCGACGACCTGCTCGTCGTCGGCGACCCACTCGGCCGATGCCGCCGGGCCCGCGGCGGTGATGTGCACCGGTGTGCCGTCGTGGGTGAAGGGATTGTCCGCGAGCGAGCCGCCGGCTCGGCTGAACGTGAGGCCCGACGCCGAGAGCCAGGCCGTAGTTCCAGGCAGTGGTGGCGTGCACCTCGTACGCGGGGAAGGTGTCGTCGCCCGCGTACTTGCACGTACTGCTCGCCGATGAGCAGCGAGTAGGTGAGCGGACCGTGGTCGACGCTGACCGCGTCGTGGTTGCCGGTCCAGGTCCGCATGGTCGTGCGCTGCGGCAGGCGCAGCCGCACCACGTCGCCGTTCGTCCCAGGTGCGGCTGACCTCGGCGAACGCCGGACCGTCCGAGGCCGCCACCGACTGGCCGTTCACCGTGATCTCGGGGCCGTGGCACCAGCCGGGAACACGCAGGTGGAGCGGGAAGGCGACGGACTGCCGGGTGGACGACGGTGAGCGTGACGGTCTCGTCGAAGGGGTAGTCGGTGTCCTCGGTCGACGGTCACCTTCGTGCCGCCGGCGACCGTCGCGGTGACCGTGCTCGGCGCGTACAACGCGGCGACGAGGCCGCCGTCCGCGCGTGGCCAGCCACAGCTCCTCGGTGAAGTAGGGCCAGCCCATGCCGTAGTTGTGCGGGCAGCAGCGGTACTGGTCGACGCCGGCCTGGTAGGACTGCATGGCGAAGCCGTTCTGGAACTGCCCTTGCGTCTTCGCGGCGTCGTCCAGATCGACGCTGTTGGCGCTGGTGATGTAGTGCAGTGCCTTGCCTTCGCGGGTCGAGCGCGGCGGGCAGCATGTTGAACGCGAGTTCCTCGCAGCGGTCCGCCCACACCGGGTCGCCGGTGATCCGCGTCAGCAGTCTCATGGCTGGCCATGAACTCGACGATGCCGCAGGTCTCGAAGCCCTGCCGGGGATCGCCGAAGCCGGGCCGGTAGTTCTCGTCGCCCGCGATGCCGCCGCCGGGGAACTGCCCGTACGTCGTGCATCACCGCGTCGTACGTACGGTACGTGGCCTGGGTCAGCGCGGCGGAGCCGGAGAGCTGCGCGTACTGGGCGGGCTCGCGGAAGCCCTGGGCGATGTTGACGTTGTGCGGGGTCGGGAGGGTGTCGGCCGTCCAGTCGACGCCGCCGGTGTGCATCTTGCCCGCCAGGTCGAGCAGGAAGGCGTCGCCGGTGCGGTTGTACAGCCACACGCACGATGTCGAGGCCGTCGCCCCAGCGGTACGAGACCCAGCTCGTGTTGAAGGCACCGGGCCCCTGGGCGTTCATGAAGCTGCAGGAACCGGGTCAAGAACCGGGATGCGATCGTCGGCCGGTCGCCGCGGTGTACTCCTGCGTAGGTGCGCAGTGCCATCAGCAGCGGCAGGAACGGCCAGAAGTCCGGGCCGCCGTTCAGCGAGGTGCGCAGCGCGCGCGGGCCGAAGAAGCCGTCGGACTCCTGGGTGGCGAGGATCGCGTCGATCCACCTGCGCGGCACTGGCCAGGGCCGTGGTCGTCCCCGGTGGCGATCGCCAGCGGGACGTAGCCGCGCAGCCAGTACGGCACCTCCTCCCAGCCCGTGCTGTCCGGGTGCACCCAGCCGGTGCCGTCGAAGTCGAGGAAGTGGGAGAGCTGTCTCGTACCGGCCGCACAGGCCGTCGAGCTGGCGGCGCAGCTGACCGGCGAGCCAGCCACGGGCGTGATGCTGCCGGACGGCAGCCGGGGAACGCGGCGGGTACGGGTGCCGGCCGGCACGCAGGGGCGCCGCGATCGCGCGGCCCGTACCGCCGGCCAGGGCGGCAGCACCCGCCGTGAAGGCGCCGGCGGCGAGAAAGCGACGTCTGGTGAAGGACATGGGGGGCTGCCTTTCGACCGGAGTGTGGGGAGGCGTGGGAGGAACGAGGTCCGCGCCGGTCGCCGCCCGCCCGGGACGGATCGCTCCGGGGCGGGCGGCGACCGGGCGGCGGATCAGGCGGTGTCGCAGGTGAGCGTGCCCGCCTCGGCGCCCTTGATCAGGGCTCCGTGGGCGGCGTTCAGGCGCTTCGGATCGGGTTTGACGATCTTGCGGTCGTACGTCATCAGGCCGTTCAGCTCGCCCTCGACGTCGGAGATCTGCGTGTAGACGGCGCCGTTGCTGCCCTCGCAGGCGGCCAGCTTGTTCGACCTCCTTCGAGCCGGGCCAGGTACTCGTCGGTGTACGCGCTGGGGTCCACGGATACGTACGTCTGCTGCACCGGCAGCGTGGCCGGGCTCGGCCAGCCCGAGGCCGCCGTACTCGCCGCTGACCAGGGCCCGCTTGCCGTCCGGGTGCGGGTAGCGCCGGGCTCGGGTAGCCGTGGGCGTCGGCGATGTCGCCGTTGCCGCCGTCGACGGCGCCGCAGCAGTTGAGGCCCGCTCATGTTGTCGACGAGCCGGGTCGGGTCCCAGCTGCCTTCGCCAAGGAGGCGATGCGGGCCTGGTCGTACTGGCCCCAGCCCTCGTTGAAGGTGACCCACATGACCACCGAGGGGTGGCTGTCGTGCTGGTCGATGATCTCCGCCAGTTCATGCTCGTACTCGGCGCGGGCACCGGCCGACGGGTTCGACGGTGCTCATGGCCGGCATGTCCTGCCACACCATCAGGCCGAGCTTGTCCGCCCAGTAGTACCAGCGGTCGGGCTCCACCTTGATGTGCTTGCGGACTGAGTTGAAGCCGATCTGCTTGTGCATCTTCAGGTCGTAGGCGAGCGCCTCGTCGGTCGGCGCCGTGTACAGGCCGTCCGGCCAGAAGCCCTGGTCGAGGGTGGCCATCATGAAGACCGGCTTGCCGTTGAGCAGGGTGCGCGGCGTGCCGTTCGACCTTCTCGACGCCGATGGAGCGCATCCCGAAGTAGCTGCCGACGCTGTCGGTGGTGTCGCCGCGGCCGATGGTCACCTTGAGGTGGTACAGGAGCGGGTCGTCGGGCGACCACAGATGCGGCTTGGGGACCTTCACGGCAGCGGTGCCGCCGGTGGTGCCGCTCGCCGTGGCGCCACCTGCGCTTGCCGTCGTACGCGTCGGCGGTGACCGGCACGCCGTCCCGCACGCCGCGCACGGTTAGCACTCGACGGTGCCGTCTCGCCAGACGTCCGGGCGTGGTCTTGAGGTCCTCGGCGTGGTCGGCTGCGACCGGCTCCATCCACACCGTCTGCCAGATGCCGGAGGTCGGGGTGTACCAGATGCCGCTCGGATCCAGGCGCTGCTTGCCGATGGGCGGGTTCTCGCCGCCCTGCGGCGTCGGTCGGGTCGTAGACGCCGACGACCAGCTCCTGGGTGCCGCCGCCGGCTTCAGCGCGTCGGTGACGTCGGCGCTGAACCTGTCGTAGCCGCCCTTGTGCTCGGCCGACCTTGTGGCCGTTGACGTACACCTCGGACTGCCAGTCGACGGCGCCGAAGTTCAGCTGGAGCCGCTTGCCGCTGCCGACCTGCCAGCCGCTGGGGACGGTGAAGGTGCGGCGGTACCACATGCGGTCCTCGTGCCGCTGATGCCGGAGAGCTGCGACTCGACCGGGTAGGGCACGAGGATCTTCTCGCCGAGCTGCCTGCCGACCGGCGGCTGCTGATCCGGCCTTGGCCGCGGCGAACTGCCACTCGCCGTTGAGGTTCTGCCAGGCGTCGCGGGTGAGCTGCGGGCGGGGGTACTCGGGGTGGGCGTTGTCCGGGCCGACGTCGTCGGCCCACTTGGTGCGCAGCTCGTACGTCGGAGTCGTTCGGGCCGCTGCTCCAGAACTGGCCGACGGCCTTGCGCCGGTGCTCGGTCAGCCCGCCCTTGCCGTCGTAGCGTGACGTCCGCCTGGCCGGCCGCGCCGCCGCCCTTCTTGCCGACGACCGGCTCCTTGAGCCCGACGATCAGGGCGCTGGGGTCGGCCGGGTCGGCCTTGATCGTGGCGCCGAGCGGCCACTCGACGCCGCCGATCGACGGCCTGGAGGTGGTCCGTCGAGGCCGGCCGGCGGGGCGGCGAGGGGCTGCGCGAAGTCGAGCTTGAGGGTACGGCCGTCCTTGAGCTGACGGCCGTGGAGATCGCGCCGTCGTAGTCCAAGCCGTCGGGCAGGCGGAAGGCGGAGGACGGGATCGCTTCCTTGGTCTCGCCCGGCTCGGTCCAGCGCAGATGGAGGTTCGAGCCGCCGAAGTGCTCGAAGTACTCGACCTTGATGTCGTACGCCTTGCCGGCCGTCAACTCGACGGGCTGGGACGTCTGTTCCTTGTCCCAGTCGTCGACCCAGTGGTCGATGGCCAGCTTGCCGTCGACCCACAGCCGGAAGCCGTTGTCGCCGGTGATGGAGAACGTTGTCGCGCCGGTCTTCTCCGGGGCGACCTTGCCCGTCCAGCGGACGCTGGCGTCGTCGGCCTGGCCGGTGGCCGGCCGCAGCCGCGGCTCGAGGTGTCGAAGTCGAGTTTCGGGTCGAAGCCGGTGGCCTTGAGCTCGTGGAAGTCGAAGGCTCCGGGGGCGGACTGGGTGTAGTACTCGCCCTTCAGGCCGTGGACGGTTCGACGGGGTCGTCGGCCGCCGCCGCGCCGCTCGTGGGACCGCACAAGGCCGTGGCGGACAGCGCCAGGGCCGCGACGACAACCATCGCGAGGGAACGCAGGCGGCGGAGGAGAAACGGGGAGGGTGGGTGCACGGTACCTCCGGAAACAGAAGCGGGTGCGGACGCTGCCGTTCGTGACACCATCTTGTATAACGTTGTAAAGAAGGGCCGTTGGCATGACAGCACGCCTCCTGTGCTCTGTCCAGATGCGCGACGCGGCACGCCGGCACGGGAGGCCAACACATGCGGGTGAGTCTCAGGGACGTCGCGCAGCGCGCGGGCGTCTCCGTCAAGACCGTCTCGAACGTGGTCAACGACTTTCCGCACGTCACCCCGGCCACCCGAGCCCGGGTGCAACTCGCCATCGACGAGCTCGGCTATCGACCCAACCTGACGGCGCGTCATCTACGCAAGGGCCGCACCGGACTCATCGCGCTGGCCATCCCGGAGCTGGGCAACCCGTACTTCGCCGAGCTGGCCGCGGCGGTGATCGACGCCGCGGCGCAGCACGAGTTCACCGTCCTGCTCGACCACACCCAGGGCAGGCGTGAGCAGGAGATCCAGGTCTGCCGGGGCTTCACCGCGCAGGTCATGGACGGGCTGATCCTCAGCCCGCTCGAACTCGAACCCGAGGACCTCGCGGCGCGCAGCGACGACGCCCCGCTGGTGCTGCTCGGCGAGCGCCGCTACGACCTGCCCTACGATCACATCGCCATCGACAACATCGGGGCGGCCCGCGCCGCGATGCGTCATCTCCTCGGTCTGGGCCGCCGCCGTATCGCCTTCCTCGGCGCCCGCCAGAACCGCACCCACCAGCCCGCTCACCTGCGGTTGCTCGGCTGGCAGGCGGAGCTTGCCGCCTGGGGTGTGCCGGCCGATGAGTCACTGGTGGCCAACACCGACGGATGGGACCACCAGGACGGTTCCACCGGTATGGCGCGGCTGCTGGACTCCGGACGGATGCCGGACGCGGTGTTCGCGTACAACGACCTGATCGCCATCGGTGCGATGCGGGTCCTGTTCGAGCGCGGCCTGCGGGTGCCCGAGGACATCGCGGTGGTCGGCTTCGACGACATCACCGAGTCCCGCTACGGCGCCGTCACGCTCACCACCGTCGCTCCGGACAAACAGGCCATCGCGCGGCTGGCCGTCGAGTCGGTCGTGGGGCGGCTGAAGAGCGCGCAGAACGCCGAGACGCCGCGCCCTTCGCGTGAGCTCCAGCCAGGATTCAGGCTGGTCGAACGGGAGAGCACGCTGGGCCGCAGGCCTAGCTGACGTGACATCACGTTCAGCATAACGATGGTGAGTTGGACCGTACCAGCTGTTGCAGAGGGTATTTACACGTCGCCTTCCAACGATGCAAAAACCTTCCGGATGTGACCCACCGGCACCCGGCTCCCGCTGTCCGGAGTGCTCACGCTGTCCGGAAACAGGGGTGTCCGTTTATGAAGCCGCACGCTCGCAGCACCGTCACGACCGCCGCTCTCGCTCTCGGCCTCGCCGCGAGCCTGACGCTGACCGCCGGTTGCACCAAGTCCGAGTCGGGGAGTGACGACGCCGGCAGCAAGGCCGCGTCCGGCGGCGGCCAGGAGGTCGCGCAGGGCAGCGGCGGCAAGACCTGCACGATCGACGACTACGGCGCGAAGAAGATCGACCTGAAGAACGCCACGGTCGGCTTCTCCCAGTCCGAGAAGGAGGCCAACCCCTTCCGCATCGCCGAGACCGCCTCGATCAAGGCCGAGGCGAGCAAGCGCGGTGTGAAGCTGCTCACCGCCAACGCCCAGTCGCAGTTCTCCAAGCAGATCAGCGATGTGCAGGACCTCCTCGCCAAGGGCGCCGACCTGCTGATCATCGCCCCGCTGAACTCGGACGGCTGGGAGCCGGTGCTGAAGGCCGGCCGCGGCCAAGAAGGTCCCGATCATCACCATCGACCGCAAGATCAACGCCACGCGCCTGCAAGGACTACGTGACCTTCATCGGCTCGGACTTCGTCGAGCAGGGCAAGCGCGCCGCCGACCAGATGATCAAGGCGACCGGCGGCAAGGGCGAGGTCGCGATCCTGCTCGGCGCCGCGGGCAACAACGTCACCACCGACCGCACCAAGGGCTTCGAGGACCGCATCAAGGCCAAGGCCCCGGATCTGAAGGTCGTCTTCCAGCAGACCGGCGACTTCGCCCGCGAGAAGGGCCAGCAGGTCACCGAGCAGCTCATCCAGTCCAAGCCCGGCATCAACGGCGTCTACGCCGAGAACGACGAGATGGGCCTCGGCGCGGTCACCGCGCTCAAGGGCGCCGGCAAGAAGCCCGGCGACGTCAAGATCGTGTCGGTCGACGGCACCCGCAACGCGCGTGCAGGCCATCGTCGACGGCTGGATCAACGGCGTCATCGAGTCCAACCCGCGCTTCGGCCCGCTGGCCTTCGCAGACCCTCGACACGTTCACGCAGGGCAAGGCCGTCCCCGAGGACGTCATCATCAAGGACGGGGACTACGACGCGACCAACGCCAAGGCCGACATCGGCAAGGCGTTCTGACGCCGCTTCAGCCGGCCGCGGGTGGGTAGCGCTCCGCCCGGCGCACCCCGCCTCCTGATCCAGCGCGATGCCCAGCGAAAGCCGCGGCACCGCATCCGTGCCACCCGGCCGCATCAGACGTGGCTCCGCTCCGCTGAAGTCCTCGCCGTGCGCGGCCTCAGCAAGCGCTTCCCCGGCGTGCTCGCGCTCTGACGGTGTCGACTTCGCGCTGCGCGCCGGCGAGGTGCACGCGCTGGTCGGCGAGAACGGCGCCGGCAAGTCCACGCTGATCAAGGTGCTCACCGGTGTGTACCGGCCCGACGCGGGAGACGTGCGTCTGCCGGGGCGAACCGGTCGCCTTCGCCACGCCGCTCGAGGCCCAGCACGCCGGCATCTCCACCATCTACCAGGAGGTCAACCTCGTCCCGCTGATGAGCGTGGCCCGCAACCTCTTCCTCGGCCGCGAGCCGCGCAACCGGTTCGGCCTGCATCGACTTCGGCCGCATGCACCGCGAGGCCGGCCAGACGCTGCTCGCGTACGGGGTCGACGTCGACGTCCGGCGGCCGCTGCGCACGCTCGGCGTCGGCGCCCAGCAGATGGTCGCGCTGGCCCGCGCGGTCCGGCGTCGACGCCCGCGTCGTCATCATGGACGAGCCGACCTCCTCGCTCGAGCCGCGCGAGGTGGAGACCCTCTTCGGGGTCATCCGGCGGCTGCGCGAGCGAGGGCATCGCCGTCGTCTACGTCAGCCACCGGCTGGACGAGCTGTACGCGGATCTGCGACACGGTCACCGTGCTGCGCGACGGCCGCCTGGTGCACACCGGGCCGCTCGCCGAGCTCGACCGGCTCCGGCTGGTCTCCCTGATGCTCGGCCGCGACATGGCCGAGGTCCGCGGCGAGGGCCTGACCAAGTTCGCCGGCGACGCACGACGCCGCCGACGCCGAGCCGGTGCTGCAGCGCCGACGGCCTGACGCGCCGGCACCTGCTGCACGACATCTCGCTCGACATCCGCCCCGGCGAGGTCGTCGGCCTCGGCGGGCTGCTCGGCTCGGGGCGCACCGAGACCGCCAAGGCGATCGCCGGCGCGCTGCCGCTGGACGGCGGGCAGCGTCACGGTGGCCGGCGTGCCCGCTGCGCGCCGGCTCGACCGCGCCGCCGCGATCCGCGCCGGGATCAGCCTGCTGCCCGAGGACCGCAAGGCCGAGGGCATCGTGCCCGGCCTGTCGGTCCGCGAGAACATCGTGCTGGCCGCGCTGCCCCGGCTGTCCCGCTTCGGCCTGGTCTCGCGAGGCCGCAGGTCGACACGGATCGTCGAGACCTTCATGAAGCGGCTGCGCATCAAGGCGTCCGAGCCCGGACCAGAAGGTCGGCGAGCTGTCCGGCGGCAACCAGCAGAAGGTGCTGCTGGCCCGCTGGCTCGCCTGAACCCGAAGGTGCTGCTGCTGGACGAGCCCACCCGCGGCATCGACGTCGGCGCCAAGGCCGAGGTGCAGAAGCTCGATCGACGAACTGGCCGAGGACGGCCTCGGCGTGCTGCTGATCTCCTCCGACCTGGAGGAGCTGATCGAAGGGTCGGACCGGGTCGGTCGTGCTGCAAGGACGGCGCGGTCGTCGGCGAACTGGCCGGCGACGACGTCACCGAGGACGAGCTGATGGAGACCATCGCGCGGCGCACGCGCCGCGAGCGACGGCCATGGCGGCCGCACGGCTGACGCTCGACCGGCCGCGCTGAGCCGCCATGAGACGGCCGTCCTCGCCCGCGACCGCGGACCGCGCGTCGCTGCACGCCTGGCTCCAGGACGTACGGCGTCTACGCGGGCGTCGCCGTGCTGCTGCGTCGTTCAACGTCGTCGTTCACCGCCGCACTTCCTGTCCGCCGAGAACCTCCGCACCCAGGCCGTCCAGGTCGCCCCGGTCGCTCATCGTCGCGCTCGGCATGGCGCTGGTCATCGGCACCGAGGGCATCGACCTGTCGGTCGGCTCGGTGATGGCGCTGGCCGCCTCGCTGCATCCCGCTCTACCTCGGCTACGGGCTCGTGGCCGGCGCTGCTCGCCGCGCTGGTCGGCGGCGCCGTCGTGGGCCTGGTCAACGGCGCGCTGGTCGCCTGTCGTCGGCGTGCAGCCGATCGTCGCCACGCTCGCCCTGATGGTCGGCGGCCGCGGGCTCGCCCTGGTGATGCTGCCGGCAGCTCAAGGACGTCCGAGACACCCGGACTGCTGGCTCGCTCGGCTCCGGCGAGCGTCGCTCGGCATCCCGTACCTGGTCGTCATCGCCGCCGCGCTGCGCGCGTGCTGGTGGCCTTCGTCGTGCGGCGCACCACCTTCGGGCGGCAGCTGCTCGCCATCGGCGACAACCGCGCCGGCCGCGCAGCTCGCCGGGCTGCCGGTGCGCCGGGTGCTGATCGTCGTCTACGTGGCTCCGGCGCTGCTCGCCGCGGTCGCCGGCGTGCTCGCCACCGCCCGGCTGCAGGCCAGCGACCCGACGCTCGCTGGGCAACCTGATGGAGCTGTCCGCGATCACCGCGGTGGTGGTCGGCGGCACCCCGCTGACCGGCGGCCGGGTCACGGGTCGCTGCGGCACGGTGGCCGGCGCGCTGCTGATCCAGCTGCTCACGGCCACCCTCATCAAGCACGATCTGCGCGCCTCCTGGACGCAGATCGCCCAGGCCGTGGTCATCGTGCTCGCGGTGTACGCCGCGCGGGAGCGGGGCAAGCGATGACGGTCACCGGACGGACGCCGGCAAGGACCGGCCCGCCGGCCGCCGGGCCCGGCGACGGCGACCGAGGCCGTCGGCGGCACCGCACGCGAGCGGCTGAGCGCGCTGGTCCAGCAGCACGGCGCGCTGGCCGTGCTCGTGGTCGCTCGGCGGTCGCCTCGTCCTCGCTTCGGCCCGTTCGCCACCGGGGACAACCTGGCGCAACATCGCCATGACCTCGGCGTCCTTCCTCGCGGTCGTCGCGCTCGGCATGACCTTCGTCATCATCACCGGCGGCATCGACCTGTCCGTCGGTTCGCGTCTTCGCGCTCGGCGGCGTGCTGGCCGCCTGGGGTTCGCAGTACGGCACGCTGGTGGCGCTGCTGCTGCCGCTGGCGGTCTGCGGGCTGATCGGCCTGGTCAACGGCCTGCTGATCGCCCGGGCCGCGGCTCGCGCCGTTCATCGTCACGCTGGCCGCGCATGCTCGGCGCCCGCGGGCTGCATGCTGGCCCTCACCGCACGAGGGCGCCACCACCTACCTCGTCGCCAAGAGCACGCCTTCTTCGCCCGGCTCGGCCAGGGCAGGATCGCTCGGGATCGGGGACCCCGGTGTGGATCAGCCGCTGGCGCTGTTCGTGGCGGGCGCCGTGCGTGCTGCGCCGCAGCCGCTTCGGCCAGCATGTGTACGCCGTCGGCGGCAACGAGGACGCGGCCGCGCTGATGGGCGCTCCCGGTGGCCCGTACCAAGATCGCTCGTCTACACGCTCTCCGGACTGCTGTCGGGCCTCGCCGGCGCGCTCAACGCGGCCTAGCTCGCCTCCGGCGTGACGATCCTCGGCTACGGCATGGAGCTCGACGCCATCGCCGCCGTCGTGATCGGCGGCACCCTGCTCACCGGCGGCCTCGGCTACGTAAGCGGGTCCCTGGTCGGTGTACTGCTGCTGAAGGTCATCCAGAACGTCATCAACCAGATCGGCACCCTGGACTCCGCCTACCAGCAGGTGGTCAGCGGCGCGTTCCTGGTGGTGGTCGTCATCGCCCAGACATGGCTGGGCCGGCAGCGGCAGGTGCTCTGAGGCGGCGGGCCTGCTCCAGGCCCGCCCGCCTTCCGCGACCGGGCGCCATCGCCGCTTACTGACTTCGGCTCGTCAGGGTGAACTTATGCGCTGGTCCTACTGACCCTGATCACGTCTGAATCAGTCCTCGCTATCGAGTCCCATACGCTGCCTGATGCGGCTTCGAAGGACCCGGTCCATGATGACCATCAGGGAGTAAAAGGCCCCCAACACCGGCCCGGCGATGAGCACAACCACCACTGATCCGGGTTTCTCGGCTACCAACAGGCCTCCAACGGTCACGGGAACAGCGATGTAGACACCAAGGCGTACCGGATGCCGCGAAGCCCACTTCTGGAAGCGGGTCCGTGGCAGCCCGGCTCCCGCCACGCGTTCGACCGCCAGGTATCTCTCCGTCACGGCCGCACGCCAAGTCCTCATCCCACACATGCTACGCAGACGAACGTCTGCACTCCGGGCTTCGAACGTCAGGGTGATGCTGGATCGGCGGAGCCGACGGAAACAAATACTCCCCTGTTAAAGTAACTTCGGTTTCATTCGTCGTCCGGGCAGACTCGCATCACGGATGGATCCGCACGGGAGCACGCACGATGACTGCCGAGGACCAGACCACGGCGAACACCACGAACGCGGCGGTCGGGTCGGCCCGGAGCCGGACCGCGTCGGCGCAGATCCGTACCGGGCGGACCGCCGGCACCGGACGCTGGCCGGCCACCGCCGTCTTCTTCCTCAACGGGCTCACCCTGTCGACGTACATCGTCCGGCTTGCCTCACTGAAGAGCGAGCACCACCTGAGCGACGGCCAACTCGGGCTCATCGGAATGCTCTTCGCCGTGGCGGCCCTCGCGTGTATGCAGGGCGTAGGACCGCTGACCGCGCGGGTCGGGACCCGGCCCGTGCTGCGCACCTCGCTCGTCGTCATGCCGGTGCTACTGGCCCTCGTCGGGCTGGTCCACCAGCCTGCGGTGTTCGCCCTGGTCATCACGGTGCTTGGTGCCGTGCACGGCACCACCGACGCCGCCATGAACGCGCACGCCGTCACCATCGAACGACGCCTCGCGCGCCCCATCCTCAACGGCTGCCACGCCGCCTGGAGTGTCAGCGCGGTCGTGGCCTCGTTCACCACGGCCGTCCTGGCGCATACGGGTGTCACGTCCCGCGCGCACCTCGTCGCAGCCGCCGCCGTGCTCCTGGTCGGAGGCCTCCTGCTCGGGCCCCTGCTGGAGCCCGACACACCGGACCGCGCTCGTCCTTTTGCCTCCGCACCGCGTCGCTCCGGCTGGCGCGGCGGCTGGACCCGTCCGGTCGTGGCACTCGGCCTGACCGGCATGGCCCTGATGGTCTGCGAGGGCGCCGCACTCGGCTGGAGCACGATCTTCCTGCACGATTCCCGGGGCGCGTCGCTCGGTCTCGCGGCCACGGCGGTGACCGCGTACACAGCCGCCCAGACCGCCGGCCGAGTGATCGGCGACCGCCTGACCCTGCGCTACGGCGCTCCCGTCCTCTTCCGCACCGGCGGCCTCATCGCGGCCCTCGGCCTCACCACGGCCCTGCTCGCTGCGCACCCGGCCGCGGCCATCGCCGGCTTCGCCGTCGCGGGCCTGGGCGCGTCGGTCCTGATCCCGCTGGCCTTCAGCGCAGCCGGACAGGTGAACCCGACCAGTCCCGGCGCCGCGACCTTGATCTCCCGGTTCACCACCTTCACCTACGCGGGGATCCTGCTCGGTCCCGCCGCGATCGGCTGGGCCGCCCAGCTCTTCGGCCTGACCTGGACGCTGTCCGCGCTGATCCCCGTGCTCTTCGCTGTCGCACTGCTGACCCGACTGCCCGGCCGCCCACCGCACTGAGGCCGTCCCACCTGAGCCGGCGTGGCCCGTCTGCCGCCGCGCGCGTTTCGCGCGGCGCCGGGACACCCGTCACGCGGATCCAGGTGAGGCGTCGGGCGACTCCTCGGACGTGGCGGCAGGAGCGGCGGGAGTGGTCAGGTAGCGCTCGTGGATCTCCTTGGGACCGAAGGGCCATGTGTGCTCGACGCGGGCCCACACCACAAAGGCGACGGCGCCCAGGGCCACCCACGCCAGCGACCACTCGATGGGATGCAGCCCGGGGTTGTTGCGGTCGGCGAAGACGTAGATGGTCAGCCAGCCGGCCAGTGCCACGACGCTCGGCAGCGGGTAGAGCCACATACGGTACGGGCGGCGCAGCGCGGGCTGCCTGCTGCGCAGCACCGTCACCGCGGCGATCTGGGCGAAGGCCTGCACGATGACCATGACCGTGGTCAGCAGGGTGATCAGCACGGTCAGTGGCGGTGTGCTGACGGAGGTGGCCACATGGCGGCTGAGCAGGAAGGCCAGCGCTGTGATCACACCCATGGTGGTCAGGCTGAGCGCGGGGAAGCGGTGCTTGGGGTGCAGGCGTCCGAACTGCCGGAAGAAGACGTGGTCGCGGGCCGCGTCGTACGGCACCCGGGAGCCGCCGAGCAGCCCGGTGAAGACCGATGTGAAGGCGGTGATGAGGATCAGGACGGTGATGACGTCCGCCGTGGTCTTGCCCCACGCCTTCTCCAGCACGACGGCCGCGACGGACCGCGAGGCGGGGTTGGCCGGATCGATCATGTCCCGCCAGTCGACCACTCCGAGCGTGCCGATCTGCATCAGCACGTAGATGACCATCACGCCGGCGATCGCGTAGACGATGGCCCGCGGCAGCACCCGTCCGGGGTCCTTGACCTCGGCGCCCAGGTACGCGGCGGTGTTGTAGCCCAGATAGTCGTAGATGCCGATGGTCAGGCCGCCGGCAAAGCCCAGCCAGAACGTGGAGGAGCCCAGCGCGAAGGCGTGCGCGGGGTAGGTGAAGGCGTCGTGCGCGTGGAAGTGGGTGAAGGACGCGAAAATGACGGCCGTCACACTGACGATCATGATCAGCCACAGAAGCGAGGTGAACTTACCGATCGACTCGATCCGCCGCCACAGCAGTGCCACGACCAGTACACACATCGCTAGACCGACCAGATCGCCCTGACCACTGCTCATGGACGGCCATAGATACGTAAGATATTGCACAAATCCGGCCACGCCCGTGGACATGATCAACGGTATGAACAGCATGGCGGTCCAGGTGAACAGGAACGGCACCAGCCGCCCGGTACGGTACTGGAACGCCTCGCGCAGATAGGTGTAGGAACCGCCGGCCCCCGGCATCGCGGCGCCCAGCTCGGCCCAGATCAGCCCGTCGGCCAGCGCGAGGATAGCGCCCGCGGCCCAGCCGATGATCGCCTGCGGGCCGCCGAAGGCCAGCACCATGGCAGGGATGGTGATGAACGGCCCGATGCCCACCATCTGGCTCATATTGATTGCACTCGCCTGGAACTGGCCGATCCGGCGTACGAAGCCGGGATCGGCCGTCGCGGACTTCGCGTCCGTGCCGGCCATTGCGCCCACCTCCTTTTGCTGTTGTGGAGCATCGTCAGTCGTCAGCTGTCGAGGAAACGTCGGAATGCCGCATCGAGTGAGCACGCCGGCAGCGGTTCGTGCCCTTGTCCGGTGTCTGTCTTCGTCCTGCTGTGCGGGCGGTGGCTGATGGACGCGACCTGGGCCGCGGAGTTGGATTCGGCATTCGCGCGGATGGCGAGCAGGTTCGAGGGTGCGGATCTGCGGTGGCGATACGGGACCGTGTCCGTGGCCTGTTGAAGCCGACGGCACGTAAGAACGGCCGGCAGCTTGCGCAGTGGGCGGGTCACCGCACCCTGGACGACTTCCCGCGGTGGTGACCGGCAGTGCGGCTAGTGCCGTGACAGGCTACGTTCGCCCCGTCGTGACGCCCGGCACGCTCCCCCAAGTTCTCGACTCCTCCCCCACTCTCAGCTTCGTTCGAGCGGGGGGACCCCCATGAACAGGGGGCACCCCCATTCGCCGCACCGGCCGAAAGCCCACGTACTCCCCCAGGCCCCAGGGGCCTGGGAGGTGCCCCCATGCGTACGAGGACTTCCGGCCGGCACTCCCCCAAGCTCTTCGAGCAGGGGGTACCCCCAGAGCACGCACCGAACGCCGCTCCTAACGGGCAAACGTTGCCTGCCACGGCACTAGGGCGCGGACGCCTTCGCGCGACCGGTCCGTCATGCGTGTACGTCCGGCATCGCGGACCTAAGGGCTGTACCGGTTGCGGCCCGCAGATGAAGCCGTCACCAACTTAACAACGAGTCAGCCACCCTGGGTAGGGTGCGCGAAGCCCGCGTCCGAACGGTCCGAAGGCTTCCCGGCCCACACCGTGCGACCCGATCCGCTCGCACCCGCTCCGTTCGGCCGCAAACAGTCAACCACCTTGTCCTGCACCGCAGTTCGCGCGTCAGGTCGAGGAAGTCCCCGCGCCTTGCCTGGGCTCGGCAAAGTGATGAGTAGGACATGTTGACAAGGTCACGCTCCCGCCCGAATCTGTGGGAGCGCTCCCAGAATTCTCGCGATTTTATCCACTTCAGGAAGGTGAACTTCATGCGTCTTCTGTTGCCCGGAAGAAAGAGACCCTGGCGCCAAGGCCTGGTCGCCGCATTCTCGGCCGCCGCACTCGGCGCCGCGCTGCTGACCACGGGCGGAGCCGCTCCGGCTCAGGCGGCCGACCCGACGACCGTCGACGTCACCGTCAACGCCAACGAGGGCCAAGGCACCATTCCCGACACCGCGTACGGCCTCAACAGCGCGGTGTGGGACGCGGAGATGAACAGCTCGCAGACGCAGGACCTGCTCAAGGACGCCGACATCGGGATGCTGCGTTACCCGGGCGGCTCCTACGGCGACATCTACCACTGGCAGACCAACACCGCACCCGGCGGCTATGTCGCGCCCGGCACGGACTTCGACTCGTTCATGGGCACGGTCCAGAAGATCGGCGCCCAGCCCATCCTCATCGCCGACTACGGCTCCGCCACCCCGGAGGAAGCCGCCGACTGGGTCAGGTACGCCAACGTCACCAAGGGCTACGACGCCAAGTACTGGGAGATCGGCAACGAGCTGTACGGCAATGGCCACTACGGCGACGGCTGGGAAACCGACCAGCACGACGACAAGTCCCCGGCCGCGTACGCGCACAACATGGTCGACTACGTCACGGCGATGAAGGCCGTGGACCCCACCGATCAAGATCGGTGCGGTCCTGACCACTGCCCGGCAACTACCCCGACGGTGTGCTCGGCGGCTCGGACAGCGCGGACTGGAACCACACGGTGATTCCGATCATCGCCGACAAGGCCGACTTCGTGATCGTGCACTGGTACCCCGGCGGCTCCACCGCGGACCAGATGCTCGACGCACCTGCCTCCCAACTCAGCGGTGAACTCCAGCAGCTGCACGACCAGCTGAACGCGGCCGGTGCGGGTGACATGCCGGTCGCGCTCACCGAGACCAACGGGCCCCTGTACGATGGACACCCAGGCCAACGCGCTCTACGCCGCGGACGCCTACGCCACCGCACTGAGCAACGGGGTGTTCACCGTCGACTGGTGGAACACCCACAACGGTGCCAGCGCCATCAGCACCGCTCCCGACGGTGCCACCGACTACGGCGACATGGGTCTGCTCTCCAGCGGCGGTTGCGTCGCCTCGGTGTGCGAGCCCACGCTGAACACACCGTTCCCGCCCTATTACGCGATCAAGATGCTCAGCCAGCTCGGCCGCCCCGGTGACCAACTCGTCGGCGCCGGCACAAGCAGCAACCAGGTGTCCGCGCACGCCGTGCACCGGGCCAACGGCGACCTGAGCGTCATGCTGATCAACAAGAGTCCGTCGGCGGAGCAGACCGTTGCCCTGCACTACAACGGGTTCATTCCGGACGGGTCGCCGGCGACGGTGGCCGCCTTCCACGACAAGGCCACCTCGATCGAGACCAGCACGGGCGACGCCACCACACAGGTCCTGCCGCCGTACTCCATCACCACCGTCACCCTGCACCCGCGGGCCAACACCGCCTCCGCACTGAGCGCACCCGGCGCGCCCAAGGTCACCGTGGCCGACGACACCACGGCCACCGTGTCGTGGTCCCCCTCCACCGGCGGCACGCCCACCCGCTACGAGGTCTACCAGCAGACGGGCACCACCAGCGAACTGCTCGCCAGCTCCACCGGCACCTCGCTGACCGTGCCCAATCTGACCCCCGGGAGCACCTTTACCTGGAACGTACTGGCCCGCGACTCCGACGGACGACTCTCACGTCCTTCCGTACCGGTCACCGTACGCACCGGCACGCCCACCGACTCCACCTGCCAGGTGTCGTACCGGGTCACCGCCGGATGGGGCAACGGCTTCAATGCCGACGTGAGCGTCACCAACACCGGCCCCAGTCCGATCACCGGATGGTCGCTCTCCTTCTCCTTCCCGAGCACCAGTGAGTCGATCAGCGGTTACTGGAACGCCAACATCCGTGAGCAGGACGAGGATGTGGTGGCCACGCCCGTGGACTGGAACGGCGAACTGGCCGCCAACGGCGGAAACTCGGTCTCCTTCGGCTTCACCGGCGCCAACAACGGGGCCAACCCTCCGCCGACGGTGTTCAGGCTCAACGGAACCGTCTGCACCACGACCTGATCCGTCCTGTCTGATCCACCTCACCGCGGCAGCGCACACCGCGGACCTCGGCTCGCCCCGGACGGATGTCCGTCCGGGGCGAGCCGGCTTGGGTGCAGATCTTCAGGACTCATAGGTGGTACCACCTCTTACCCTCGGATATTCGGCATGCCCACACGCAAGTTCGCTGCGAAGAACCTTCGGAAATCGCGAACTTGCGGCGGAGCAGGGGTGTGTATCGCCGAGGCGATCCCAGAAAGAGCCATGGGGTGATCTTGAAGCCGGAAGATTTCAAGTCCAGTGAAACGCTTGTGATGCTATGAGATCTGTGGTGTGGATTCCCTGCGCTTGGCGCACTCGTTGACCCATGCCTTCTGAGGTATCTCGGGTGGTGTGGGGCGGCGGCTGAATCGTTTCGGGATGGCGGGCTATGCCGTGGCGAGCGTGACGGCCCTTTGGCTGCGGACTTCGTCGGCGGTGCCGAAGTGGATGCTGGCGGGTGTGTGCAGCCGATGCCCGAGTGCCGGTGTTCGTGATCCTAATACCAGGTGAAGGCGTCGAACCTTTCGCGGGAGTGCGCGAGGGAGTCGAATCGCTCGGGAAAGTCGGCCATGTACAGACCGGGCAGTGATAACGGCTCACGTCCGGCTCACTTCTCGCTCACGTCTGGCTCATTTCTGGCTCACGTCCGGCTCACGGGCCCAGATCGGTGTCGGGCGGCAGCTCCGCGCTCTCGGAGATCATTTCCAAGAGCGCGGTAGAGCCGTTCGTGGCGCAGGGCTGCACCCCTTCCGTTGCTGGGCACGGTGTGGTGCGCGGCGACGATCCGCATGGTGCACGCCGAGGTGAAGGTACGGTGCTTCGGCGTCGGTGCCGGGTGGGACCTGACGGGCTCAGTGCTTGGCCTACGGGGCGGTCCTCCTGTCGTGCCCGCTCCGGCCAACCCTGCAGAGCAGGGCGTCTCGCTCAAGGCTGACAGAGAGAGTCCTGAGACGGCGCAGGGATGGAATCTGTCATTTTGAGACGATGTAAGGCTGAAATTCGCCTATCACTCTATGTCGAGATCTGCGCGCGGAGCATGGAATTCCGCCACTCTGCGTGATTTCTCGCCAAGATGCAAGTAAAGGATGCTTCAAGTGGATCAATAGGTATAGTAAAAAATATACACCGCGGTACAGAGTGGCCAATTAAAAGAATGCTTGACTTGTTCGAATCTGGTTGTTGGGATGGAGGGGCAGCGGAGGGGATCTCGTTGCACAATTCCCTCGCTTGTCGTGTCTTTGGTTGTGGGTATTACCTTTCGGTATGTAAGGGGGTGGGGTAGGGGTTTTCATCGGCAGGGAACGCGCAGATCGTGACCGTCGGTTCGATTCTGCTCAATTCGCGTGGCCCGGTCCGTGGCTCTAGCGCGCCCAAGCGCATCACTCATTTCGCTATTCCGCTGTGTAATTCGGTGCGCGCGCTTCCTGGAATACGTGAGACGGAGAAACCATTCTCGTGAATAGCCCTGTCGGACGTCTGCCTCTGTCGGCGGCGCAGAATGACGTGTGGATCGCGCATCAGCTTGATGCCGAAGGCAGCCTGCATAACCTCGATTCTTCGGTGGGGTTTGGTCGTTGAGTGGTCTGGTGGTTCGCCCGTAATGTCCCTCGCCGTGTGAGGGCGGGCCGTCGCGTGTCGCTGCGGGGTGCGCCGGGTTCCACGGGCCCGGAGGCTGCTGGCCTTCCTCCTCTCGGTGTGTGTTGGGGCAGAGGCTGGTCGTCAGGTGGCGGCCGTCAGGTTGTTGATCCGCTTCCAGCTGGTCGTGAATGTCTGGGCCCAGGGCCAGGTCCGTTCGATGCGCAGGTGGTGGCGGCGTGCGTGGTGGGCGAGGCGGGCGGGCAGGTGGTAGAGGCGGAAGCGCATCGTGTCCGGCTCGGCGTCGGCGAGGTCCGCTTGGTCGTGGAGGGTCAGCAGCCGCAGCCAGGCGTCGAGATCGGCGGCGAGGTTCGCGGTGAGCATCCAGCTCGCGTTCGTTTGCCAGGACTTGGACGGCAGGTTCGCCAGCCCCATCGCCTTGTTGGTGCGCACGCGGTCTTCGACCTCGGCGTGATCGCGGTGAAGGACGTCGAGGAACTGCACCTGGTGGGTGCCGGCGATGTGGCTCATGTGCCGGATGTTTGTTGCGGTGATCGAGTAGCGCCAGCCGGTCTTCTGCTCGAACGCGGTCAGCTTCCCCAGGTGGCGGCGGGAGGGCTTGACGCGGCGGACGATCAGCCGCATGCCCTTGGGCCAGCCCTCACGAGTGCTCAGTCCGGTCAACTCGGCGACGAAGTAGCCCTCTTGGACCTCGCCGTCCTGTCGCAGGGAGGTTTCCCAGGCGGCTTCGGGGAGGCGGGCGATGGCGCGTTCGTCCTCGGGCGTGATCGTCCAGCCGACGGTGTAGCGGACCGTGCGCCGCGTGGTGTTCAGCGCCTGAAGGCGTTTGAGCAGGCCGTGTGTGGCACCGGCGCCGTCGACCCGCACCAGGATCTTGGCCTGGGAGGAGCAGGGTATCTGCGCGAGTGCGGCATCCAGCACCCGCAGGTGATCGGCGACGGTGTTCGCGCCGGCGTTGCCTTCCCTCAGTTCCATCGCCAGGCACTCGTCGGTGTTGGCCAGCCATGCGGCCAATGGGTGGAAGCCGAAGGTGCCCTTGAACGTGCCGGCGGCGCCCTGTTTCCTGGAGGCCGCGGTGATGACCGTGGCGTCCATGTCGAGCACGATCCAGCCCTTCAGATGCCGCCCCGCGACGGTCAGATACGGGAAGCCGCCGGGCCGCAGGTGCAGCAGCGTCCAGACGTGGCGACGCACCCGCTGTCGTACCTTCGCGATCTGTGCGCGCCTCGTCTCGTCCGTCGTGGACAGCAGCCGGTGCAACGTGGAGTCCGACACTGCCGGTCCGAACAGGAGGCCGTGGTGGAGCTGGAGTTGCTCGGCCTCCAGCAGATTCGTGGCGCCGAGCGCGATCGCGACGACGAGGCCGACGAGCGCGGTGGCCCGGTCCCGCCACGACGAGGTCGTGCCCGATGGAAGCACTCCCGCCAGTGCGTCGGTCAGGCCGACGCGGTCGGCGAGCCTGCGCAACAGCACCGCCCCGGCATGCCCGACCAGCCCTTTCCCGTCAGCCGTCACAGACAGACCGCGGTCCCACCCTGTACGCTCACTCACCAGAAAGGTGCCCTGACTCCTGTGCCGGATTCGATCTAGACACTCGCATCCTTGCAGGTCGGCGGCACCTTTCTGCTGTCAGGGCGTCAGATCGACCAATTCCGCTGAAGAGCCGGGGATAACTGCAGCGGCTATGTCGAGCTCCGTGGTGAGGTCGACGAGAAGAACCTCGCCGAAGCCATCCGGCGGGCCGTCGAGGAAACCGACGCGCTGCGGGTGCGTTTCGTCTCCGACGCGAACGGCTGGCCCTGGCAGGAGATCGCCGACGTACAGGCACCCCTGGACACGCGGGACTTCAGCGGCGAGGACGATCCACGTCGGGCCGCCGACGCCTGGGCGCGGGCGGATCTCCTCACGCCGGTCGACCTGCTGACCGGGCCGCTGTTCACACACACGCTGCTGCGGCTCGCTCCGGACCACTTCCTGTTCCACCTGCGCTACCACCACATCGTGCTCGACGGCTACGGCCAGGTGCTGTACTGGCGCCGGCTCGCCCATCTCTACACGGCGCTGTGCCAGGGCATCGAGGCCAAGCCGAAGACCGCCGCTACCCTGGCCGAGCTGCTCGGTGAGGAGCGCGAGTACCAGGTGTCGCCTGCATATGAGAGCGACCGTGCGTACTGGCTGGAGCACACGGCGAACTGTCCTGACCGCGTCAGCCTGAGTGACATCCACGCCGGGGACGCGGGCCCCGCCGTCCGCTTCCAGCCGCTGGCTTCCGTGGGACGGGTCGGCGCGACGGCGGCCGCGTACGGGACGCACTGGTCCGTCGTGGTCCTCGCCGCCACCGCCGCCTATCTGCGCCGCGTCACGCAGCAGGACGACCTCGTCATTGGAATGCCGGTGCGTGCACGCACCACCCGGACCGCCCTCACCACGCCCGGCATGCTGGCCAACATCCTGCCGCTGCGGCTGACCGTGACTGCCGAGCTGACCTTCCGCGACCTCGTACGGCAGGTGTCTGAACGGGTCGGTGACCTCCTGCGCCACCAGCGGTTCCGGGGTGAGGAACTGCACCGAGAACTGCGCCGTGCCCAGGGCGTACAGAGCACACCCGGCGTCGTCATCAACGTCGTTCCGTTCGACGGGGCCATCGAGTTCGACGGCATGGTCGGCGCCGTGCACCAGCTGTCCTCCGGGCCCGTGCGCGACCTGGCCTTCGAGTTCTTCGGAGGCACCGACGGGTCGGACGTGCGGGTGTCCCTCGATCCGTATCCGGCACTGCACGACGCCGGAGTGCTCGCCGGTCACCGCGAGCGGTTCACGGCCTTCCTCGGCAGCATCGCCGACGTGGATCCGCACGTCCCGGTCGGCCGGCTCGACGTGCTCGCAGAGCAGGAGCGCAAGGCGATCGCCGCCGAGGACCGGGCCCACGCACGGGACTACGACCTCGGCCAGCCGCTGCACCGCCTCATCGAGGCCCAGGCCGAGCGCACCCCCGACGCCGTCGCTGTCGAGTTCGGGGACGTCTCGCTGACCTACCGCGAACTGATCGACCGCGCCCGTGCCCTCGCCGCGCATCTGCGGGCGCGGGGAGTGGTTGCCGGGGACGTCGTCGGTGTTCACGACGAGCGCTCCCCGGAGCTGGTGGTCGGTCTGCTGGCCGTGTTGACGGCCGGTGCCGCGTATCTGCCGCTGGATCCCGAACTGCCCGTCTCCCGGCTGGAGTTCCAGATCCAGGACTCCGGGGCCCGGCACGTTCTGACCCGTTCCGCGTTCGTGGACCGGCTCGCCTCGTCCGGCGCGGAGACCGTCGTCGTGGACACCGTGCTGCCCACGCTCGCCGCGGCCGGCCCGCTGCCGGAAGCGGCGGGGCCCGACGACACCGCGTACGTCATCTACACCTCCGGGTCCACATGCCGCCCCAAGGGCGTCGCCGTCCCGCACCGCGGCGTTGTCAACCGGCTGCTGTGGATGCAGGACGAGTACCACCTCACCGCCGAGGACCGCGTCCTGCAGAAGACGCCCTTCACCTTCGACGTGTCGGTGTGGGAGTTCTTCTGGCCGCTGCTCACCGGTGCCGTGCTGCACGTGGCCGCGCCCGGCGCGCACCGCGACCCGCGCGCCCTCGCCCAGGCGATCGGCCGGCACCGCGTCACCACCGTGCACTTCGTGCCGTCCATGCTCGACCTCTTCCTGGCCGAGCCCGCGGCCGGGCGGCTCCCCACGCTGCGCCGCGTGGTGTGCAGTGGCGAGGCGCTGCACTCCGGGACCGTCGGACGGTTCTTCGAGCGGTACCACGGGCAGGAGGGCGACGGGCCCGAGCTGTACAACCTCTACGGGCCGACCGAGGCCTCCATCGACGTCACCCACTGGCGGTGCACGCCCGAGGACGCCACGCGCCCCGTGCCGATCGGCCGAGCCGTCGCCAACACCAGCCTGTACGTCCTGGACCGCGACGGGCAGCCGCTGCCGTACGGCGTGGCCGGTGAGCTGCACATCGGGGGCGTCCAGGTCGCCTCGGGCTACCTCAACCGCCCGGAGCTGACCGCGGCGAGCTTCGTCCCCAACCCCTTCGGGCCCGGCACCCTCTACAAGACCGGTGACCTGGCCGTGCGGTGCGAGGGCGGCGTCGTCCTGTACCGCGGCCGTCTCGACCACCAGGTCAAGGTGCACGGTTTCCGCATCGAGCCCGGCGAGATCGAGTCCGTGCTGCTCGGGCACCCGGACGTCGAGCAGGTCGTGGTCACCGCGCCCCAGGGCACCGGCGGAGACCGCCAGTTGGTGGCTCACCTGGTGTCCTCGGGGCAGGCCCCGGACAGCGCCGAACTCCTCGCCCTGCTGCGCGAGAAGCTGCCCGCCTACATGGCCCCCGCCCACTTCGTCACCCTCGACGCGCTGCCGCTGCTGTCCAACGGCAAGCTGGACCGCAAGGCGCTGCCGCTGCCGCAGGCCCGGGCCGAGCGTGCGGTCGTGGCGCCCGCCACCGACGAGGAGCGGCTGCTGCACCAGGTCTGGTGCTCCGTCCTCGGCGTGGACCAGGTCAGTGTCGACGCGTCCTTCTTCGCGCTCGGCGGCGACTCCATGCACGCCATCCGGGTGCGCGCCGAGATCGAGCGGCACGGCCGCACCTTCACCGTCTCCGACCTGTTCCAGGGGCCATCGATCCGTGAACTGGCCCAGTACATACGCCCGTTGGGGGCGACAACGGTGCGGGGTGCACCGTTCGGGCTGCTGAGCGACGCGGACCGGGCGCTGCTGCCGGACGGGCTCGACGACGCGTACCCGCTCAGCGCCATGCAGGCCGGCATGCTGTACCACGCCGCCTACGCCGAGGACTCCTCGGTGTACCGCGTGGTCACCAGCGTCCGCGTGGCGCGCCCCCTCGACCTGGACGCCCTGCGCGCCGCCGTCGACGACACCGCCCGCCGTCACCCCTCGCTGCGCTGCTCTTTCGATCTTGCCCACTACTCCGAGCCGCTCCAGCTCGTCCACCACGAGGTCTCCGTTCCCGTGGAGCGGGGCGAGGACCTCGGCCCGCTCGACGACGCGGCACGGCTGCACGCCCTGAAGGAATGGGTCGAACAGGCCAAGTTCACCCGCTTCGACACCGAGGCGGCGCCACTGCTGAAGTTCGTGGCCCATCCGTGCGGCGACGACTCCTTCGAGCTGTCCGTGATCGAGCACCACGTCGTCCTCGACGGCTGGAGCGACATGCGGATGCTGGAGGAGGCCGTCGGCCACTACGCGGCACGGCTCGCGGGCACCACCCTCGACCTGCCAGAAGTCCCCTGCCTCTACCGGGACTTCGTGGCCGCCGAGCGCGCCTCCCTCACCGACGAGGTCTCCCGTACGTACTGGAGCGAGCTGCTGCGCGGCGTCGAGCCCACCCGCCTGCACGTCCGTAGCGCCGTGGCCGCCGAGCGCTCCGGCGCCGCGCCGGCCGCCCACCGCCGCTACGACGTGCCGGTGAGCGACGAGACCGCCGGCGCCCTGCGCGCCCTCGCCCGCGGTGAGGGCCTGCCCCTCAAGTCGCTGCTCGCCACCGCCCACCTGGCCGTGCTGCGCCTGGTCAGCGGCGACGACGAGGTGCTCACCGGCGTCGTCGCCAACGCCCGCCTCGAAGAAGCCGGCGGCGACGAGACCATCGGCGTCTTCCTCAACACGCTGCCGCTGCGCCTGGACCTGTCCAGGGCCACGCTCGCCGAGACCGCGCACCTGGTCTTCGACCACGAGCGTGCCTCGGCGCCGCACCGCCGCTACCCCTTCGCGCAGATGCAGCAGGACGTCGGAGAGGGGCTCCAACTCGACGTTTACGTCAACTTTATGGACTTCCACGCCCAGCACCACCGCGGCGGTGACGCGCTGATGACGGTCACGGTGGGTATCGCGGAGACCAACTACCCGCTCGCGGTCAACTTCCTGATCGACCCCGAGCAGGGCGACCTGCGACTGTGGCTCGACTGCGACGTGGCCACACTGCCCGAGGAGCTGTGCGAGCGCCTCACCGGATACTACCGGCGGGCCCTGACCGCCGTCGCCGAGCGGCCCGACCAGCAGGTCGTCGCGGTGGACCTGATGAGCCCCGACGAGCATGCCCAGCTGGCCCAGTGGAACGACACCACCGTCGCCTACGACCAACTGGCCACTATGCACGGCCAGTTCGAGCTCCAGGCCGCCTCCCGCCCGGACGCGATCGCCGTCGCCCACCGCTTCGAGCAGCTCACGTACGGCGAACTGGATGCCCGCGCCAACCGGCTCGCGCACCACCTGCGCGCGCAGGGCATCGGCCGCGGCGACCTGGTCGGCGTCAGCCTGCGCCGCGGCACCGGCCTGGTGATCGCCCTGCTCGCCATCATGAAGGCGGGCGCCGCGTACGTGCCGATGGACCCGTCGTTCCCCAAGGGACGGCTGGAGAACATCGCCACCGATGCGGACATCGGCTGCCTCGTCAAGGGCCCCGGCGCCCCCGACTCGATCACCGCGCTGCGCGTGGTCGACGTGGAGCGGGACGCCGAGGAGATCGCCACCAGGCCCGCCACCTCGCCGGGCACACCGGTCACCGCGGACGACGCCGCGTACGTCATCTACACCTCCGGCTCCACCGGCAAGCCCAAGGGCACCGCGTTGCGCCACCGCAACGCCGTCAACTTCTTCGCCGGCATGGACCAGCGGATCGGCTGCGGGCCCGACCGATGTCGTGCTCGCGGTGACCAGTGTGTCCTTCGACATCTCCGTACTGGAACTGCTGTGGCCGCTGACCCACGGCGCCAAGGTGGTCGTGGCGGGCGAGCGCGTCATCGGCAACCTGGTGCGCCAGACCGAGGCGCCCCAGCGTCCCGTCGGCTTCAGCCTGTTCTTCTTCGCCGCCTCCGCGGGCACCTCCAACCGCGACGGCTACCGACTCGTCCTGGACGCGGCACGGTTCGCCGACCGCCACGGCTTCGAGGCGGTGTGGACACCCGAGCGGCACTTCCACGCCTTCGGCGGCCTCTACCCCAACCCGTCGGTGATGTCGGCCGCCCTGGCCACCGTCACCGAACGCATCGCGCTGCGCTGCGGCAGCGTCGTCGCCCCGCTGCACGACACCGTGCGCATCGCCGAGGAGTGGTCGCTGGTCGACAACCTTTCGGGCGGGCGCACCGGCCTGGCCTTCGCGGCGGGCTGGAACTCCAACGACTTCGTGCTGCGCCCGGAGAACTTCCCGCATCGCAAGGAGGTCATGGCCGCGCAGCTGGAGGAGTTCCGCAAGCTGTGGCGCGGCGAGCCGGTGCGGCGCACCGGCGGCAGCGGCCAGAGCGTCGACGTGAAGATCTTCCCCGCGCCCGTGCAGGACGAGCCGCCGATCTGGCTCACCTCGGTCGGTACCATCGCCACGTTCCAGAAGGCCGGCGTCTCGGGCGCCAACCTGCTCACCCACCTGTTCGGGCAGAGCACCGACGAACTCGCCGAGAAGATCAGCGCGTACCGGACGGCCCGGCAGGAGGCCGGACACGACGGTCCCGGCCAGGTCACGGTCATGGTCCACACGTTCATGTCGGACGACACCGAGGACGCCCTGCAGCGGGCCCGCGAGCCGTTCCGCGCCTACCTGCGCAGCTCCACCGAACTGTGGCGCACCCTCTTCGCCTCCACCGGGCAGGACCTGCCCGAGATGGGCGCCGAGGAGCAGATCGACGCCGTCATCGACATGGCGATCGACCGCTACTTCGAGACGTCCGGCCTGTTCGGCTCGCCGGACACCTGCGCCGAGCTGGTCCGCAAGCTGTCCGCAGCCGGTGTGAACGAGGTGGCCTGCCTCGTCGACTTCGGCCTTGAGCCGGACGCCGTCATGGAGAGCCTGACCTGGGTCGACGGGCTGCGTGACGCGCACGCGGTGGAGGTCGCCGAGAGCGCCCACTCCTTCGCCGACCTGTGCGCCCGCCATGGCGTCACCCTGGTCCAGGGCACCCCGTCCCTGTTCACGGCCGTCGCCGCGGAACCCGACGCGCTCGGCGCGCTGCGCTCGCTGCGCGCGCTCCTCGTCGGTGGTGAGGCCTTCCCGTCGGGGCTCGCCCAGCGCCTGCTTGAGGCCCTGCCCGCCGTGCGGATCTTCAACATGTACGGGCCCACCGAGACGACCATCTGGTCCACCGCGCACGCCCTGGACGCCGCCCGTGACGCGCATGCCGACACCATCTCCATCGGCCGCCCGATCGCCAACACCGAGGTCCGTGTGGTCGACGGCCGCGGCTGCCCGCTGCCGGCCGGTGTCTCCGGGGAACTGTGGATCGGCGGCGACGGCGTCGCCGCCGGCTACATCGGCCGCCCCGATCTGACCGCCGAACGGTTCGTGCCGGATGCCGGCGGCGACGGCCGGTTCTACCGCACCGGTGACCGCGTCCGGTGGCGCGCTGACGGCAGCCTGGAGTTCCTCGGCCGGGTGGACCGCCAGGTCAAGATCCTCGGCCACCGGGTGGAGCCCGACGAGGTGGAGAGCGTGCTGTCGCGGCACGCCCGGCTCGACGCGGTCGCCGTGACCGCCGTCGAGGGTGCACACGGCACCGAGCTGGTCGCCTACGTCTCGCCCGCCGACTCCCTCTCCGACGCCTCTGTCCAGGACGCCCACGTACGGCGCTGGGGCGAGGTCTGGGAGAGCGCCTACACCGCGCCGTCCGACGAGGGCGACGGCTCCGAGTTCGCGGGCTGGCTCTCCAGCTACACCGGCGAACCGATTCCCTTGCCCGAGATGCGTGAGTGGCTCGCTCACACCGTCGACCGGATCCGCGCGCTGCGGCCCGGTGCCGTCGCCGACATCGGCGTGGGCGTCGGTCTCGTCCTGCGTTCGCTGGCGCCCGAGGTCGACGTGTACCACGGCGTCGACCTGTCGCCTGCCGCGCTCACGGCCGCCGCCGCCAGTCTCGGCGGCCCGCTGCCCGGCCATGTGCGGCTGCGTCAGTCGGGGCCCGAGTATCTGGCCGCGCTGGAGCCCGGCAGCCTCGACACGGTCGTCATCAACTCGGTGGCGCAGTACTTCCCTGGGACCGACTACCTGCGGACCGTGCTCACGGACGCGGTGCGCGCGGTGCGCTCCGGCGGCGCTGTGTTCGTCGGCGACGTGCGCTCCGTCGAGATGCTCCCGGAGTTCCACACCGCGACGCAGCTGCACCGGGCCTCGCCCTTGCAGACGGCCGAGGAACTGCGGGCCGCGATAGGCCGGCAGCTCCAGGAGGAGCGGGAACTGTGTCTGTCCCCGGCGTTCTTCCACCACCTCGCCGACGAACTCGACGAGATCGCCGAGGTCCGCGTCGAGCTCAAGCGAGGCAGGTACGACAACGAGCTGTCCCTGTTCCGCTACGACGTGACGCTGCTGGTCGGCGAAGGCCCGGCACAGCCGCAGCCCGCGCGGCAGCTGGTCTGGGACGGATCCGACGGCGGCCTGGACGCGCTGCGGGCGCAGCTGGCCTCGTCCCGCGACGGCCTGCGTGTCACCAGCATCCCCAACCGGCGCCTCACACGGGTCACTTCGGCCGTGCGCGCCCTGGAGGCGCTTGACGCCACGGCCACGGCCTGGGATCTGGACCGGCGGCTGTGGGAGCGGGATGAGGACGAGGGCGTCCATCCGGAGGAGCTGCACGTTCTCGCGGCCGCGGCAGGCCTGGACGTGCGGACGCTGGTGCCGCGGGGCGGGCGGCTCGACACGTTCGACGCCGTGTTCACGAAGCCCGCCGAAGCCACCGACGACGAGAACCACGAGGACATGGCATGAGCACGAACCGGCAACTGGCCAACGACCCGCTCACCTCCGCCTGGGCGGCGGGTCTGCGCTCCTCGCTGCGCGCCTACGCCCGCGCCCACCTGCCAGACGCGATGATCCCGGCCCACTTCGTGGTGCTGCCCGACCTGCCCAAGCTGTCCAACGGCAAGGTGGACCGCGCGAGCCTGCCGCCGCTGACCGCCGACGAGAGCCCTGAGGCCGTCTACGTCGCACCGCGCACCCCGGTGGAGACCCAGCTGGCCCGGATCTGGCAGGACCTGCTCGGACTGCCGAAGGTCGGTGTCGAGACCAGCTTCTTCGACCTGGGCGGCGACTCCCTGACGGTGCTGCAGATGGCCGCGCAGGTACGTGAGGTCTACGACGTACGCTTCGACCTGCGGCGCATGTTCGAGAACCCCACCGTGGCCCAGTTGGCCCGGATGATCAGCTCGCAGGCTGACCCCGCGGTCACCGGCGCCGGCAACCCGCGCGGCATCGGGTCCGATGCGATGCTCACCGACGCCGTGCTCCCGGCGGACATCACGCCCGAGGACAGCGCACTACCCGCCACCCAAGGCCCGTACCGTCACGTCCTGTTGACCGGTGGCACCGGCTACACCGGCGCGTTCCTGCTGCGCGAACTCCTGGACCGCTCCACGGCCACCGTGCACGTCGTGGTCCGGGCCGGCGGCCCGGAGCAGGCCACCGAGCGGGTGAAGACGAACCTCGCCGAGTACGGGCTGCTGCGCGAGGGGGACATAGACCGCGTCGCGGGCGTGCCCGGCGACACCGGCCGCCCCTATCTGGGCCTGTCCAAGGGCAGCTACTTCCGGCTCGCCGCCGACGTGGAGCTGATCATCCACAACGCGGCCGTCTCCAGCTGGATCGTGCCGTACCTGAAGATCAAGCCGACCAACGTGTTCGGTGCCATGGAGGTGCTGCGGCTGGCCTGCCGCACCCGGATCAAGGCCGTGCACTTCGTCTCCACCATCGGCGTCTACCCCGGCCACTCGGGGGAGCGGACCTGGGGCGAGGAACGGCTGACCGAGACGGAACACGTCGTCGGCGGCTACCGGCAGTCCAAGTGGGTCGCCGACACACTGATGCTCCAGGCTCGCGAGCGCGGCGTGCCCACGCACGTGTACCGGCTCGGCGCCGTCACCGGCTCGCAGACCACCGGAGCCTGCTCGCCCGACACCTTCATCAACCACCTGATCAAGGGCTGCATCCAACTGGGTGCCTACCTCGACCTGGACCTGCTGATCGACCTCGTCCCGGTCGACTACTGCGCCGCCGCCATTGCCCACATCGCGCTCAGCGGCGGCAGCCCGCACGCGGTCTTCAACGTGCCCAGCGCCCGCTCCACCGCCATGAACACGATCTTCGAGCTGATCGTGGCGTACGGCTATCCGCTGCGCCGCCTCGACTACCGCGACTGGTACCAGGAACTGGCCGCCGCGGTGGAGCGCGGCGAGGAGAACGAACTCGCCGTCTATCTCCCGCTATTTGGCAAGGACCAGCCCGCCGAGGAGGTCGGCTACGAGGGAAGCAGGCCGGTGTTCGCCACCGACCACCTGCGCTCCGCGCTGGATGGCTCCGGCATCGGCTGCAAGCCGGTCGATCGCGAGCTGTTCGACCTCTACCTCGACCACTTCGCCGCCACCGGCTTCCTGCCCTCGCCCGCCGCCGCCCGCCTCCAGAACCCGTAGACGAATCAGTGGAGACCACTGCCATGACCACCGCAGTCCCCGCCTTCCCGCTGCCGCGCAAGCACCCGCTCGACCCGCCGCCCCATTTCCGCGAACTCGCCGCGCAACAGCCGGTGTTCCAGGTGCGCACCCCGCGTGGCGAGCTCGTGTGGGTGGTGACCCGGCATGAGGACGCGCGGGCCGTCCTGACAGACCTGCGCTTCAGCTCCGACCCGAAGACCCCCGGCTACCCGTCCTACATATCGGGCGACACCCCGATCCCGCCGGGCTTCTTCCTCAACCAGGACGCCCCCGACCACACCCGGCTGCGCCGCTTGGTCACCCGCGAGTTCCTGATCACCCAGATGGAGGCCAAGCGGCCCCGGATGAAGGCCATCCTCGACGACCTGCTCGACGCCATGGCCGAGCGCGGCAACTCCGCGGACCTGGTGCAAGACCTCGCGTTCCCGATGGCCGCCACCGTCATGTGCGAGCTGCTGGACGTGCCGTACGAGGACCACCACATCTTCGTGACCCTCACCGACATCATCCTCGACCGCAGCAGCAGCAGCCCCGAGCAGGCCGGGGGCGCCGCCCGCGACCTCATGGCGTACTTCGAGAAGGTGGTCACCGCGCGGGAGCAGCAGCCCACCGGCGACATGCTCGGCCGGCTCGTTGCCCAGGAGGAGGCGGGCAGGCTCAGCCACGACGAATTCGTCGGCCTGGCCGCCCTGTTGCTGCTCTCCGGCTACGACACCATGGCCCAGATGATCGGCCTGGGTACGGCCACCCTCCTCGAACACCCCGAGCAGTTGGCATACCTCAAGGCGGACCCCTCGCTGTACCCGCAGGCCATCGAGGAGCTGCTGCGCTACCTCTCCATCAATCACGCCGGACTGCCGCGCGCCGCGACCGAGGATCTCACCCTCGCCGGGCAGCCGATCCACGCGGGCGACGGCGTCCTCGTGATGATCAACGCCGCCAACCGCGACGCGAGAGTCTTCGAGGAACCGGACACCTTCGACATCCGCCGCAAGGACCCGCAGGCGCACGTCGCCTTCGGCCACGGTTTCCACAAGTGCATCGGCCTGACGCTGGCCCGGGTCGAACTGAGCACCGTCTTCGCCGGGCTCTTCGAGAAGCTGCCCACCCTCCGTCTGGACCGCCCGCTCGAAGACCTGCCGTTCCGCCACGACATGGTGCTCTACGGAGTGCGCGCGCTTCCCGTCACCTGGTGACCTTCCGCCCTCCCAGCCCCGACCCGTACTCTCACGAAGGAGACACCATGCCGGTCAACACCGTCTTCCTCCTGCCCGGACAGGGGGGATACACCCGGGCTTGTTCGCCGACGAGTACCCGCGCACGCCCCGGGTCAGGGAGGTCCTGGACACGGTCGACCGGGTCGCCGCCGAGTTCTCCCACCCGGGGGTGACCGCGCTGCTGACGCACACCGACGCGCCCAGCGCGGCGGACCTGGTGCGCCAGGATCCCTTCGCGCTCCAACTCGCCGTGTTCGCGGCGGGAGTCGGCGGTTTCCACCTCGCCGAGCGGCAGGGCGCGCCGGACGTGGTGATCGGACACAGCCTGGGCGAGATCGCCGCGCTGACCGTGGCCGGTGCCTTCGACCTGGCCGACGGGGCGCGTCTGGTGGGTCACCGCGCCGAGGCCCTGGCCGCCCACTGCCCGGCCGAGGGCGGCATGGTGGCCCTGGAACTCACGGCGGCCCGCACTGCCCACCTCGTCGGTGTGCTCGCCGAGCACTCGGTGGCCGTGGCGGTCTCCAATGCCCCCCGCCAGACGGTGGTCTCGGGCCCGGTCGGGGCGATGGACGCGGTGCGGCGGGTGGCCGAGGCCCTGGACGTCCGGGCCATCCGACTCAACGCCCCGTACCCCTTCCACAGCCCGATGCTCGCCGTGGCGGCGCAGCACTTCGCCTCCGCCGTCACCGGGATACGGCAGCACCCGCTGCGGCTGCGGGTGTACTCGCCGGTGGTGGGCGGCTACGTGCACGACGACACCGACCTCAAGGCGCTGCTCGCCCGGCAGCTGACGGCTCCGGTGGAGTTCCTGGCCGCGGTACGCGAGCTGCACGCGGAGGGGGCGGAGCGGTTCGTGGAGTGCGGGAAGGCGGGCCTTTCGGGACTCGTGCGACGCAGCGTGCCCGAGGTCACGGTGGCAAGCACGATGCGCCGGAATACCGCGGTGCCCGCGCCCGAGCCTCAGCCTGCGCCCCGGATGGAGCCCACCACCGCGCCCGCTCGGGCGTCCGTGCTGGAGGAGCTGCGGGGGCTGTATGCGGTGGCGTTGGGTTATCCCGTGGAGATGATCACTGGGGATGCGGATCTTGAGGCGGATCTGGGGATCGATTCGCTGAAGCGGGCGGAGATGCTGGGGAAGGTGGCGGCGCACTTCGGGTTGGGCCAGTCGGCGCAGGACGGCCGGTTCGTCGCCCAGTCCACGCTCGCGGACCTCGCCGCACTCGTCGCCGCCGTCCAGACCTCCGCGCGCTGATCCACCACCACAGGAGCCAGTCAGCATGTCCCTTCTCGACCTTTCCGGCTGTACGGCACTGGTCACCGGCGCCGCCCGGTGGCCGGGCCGCGGTGTGGCCCGGCGGCTCGCCACGACGGGCGCGCACCTCATGACCTGCGACGAGCAGGATCCGGCCGCCGTGCGGCAGGCCCTCGAACGGGCCGGTGCGCGCCCGGACGCCCTCGTGACCGTGCTCGCGGACGACGCCGATCTGCCGGGGGTCCGCGCGGCGCACGACCTCTTCCTCGCGGCGTCGGCACCGCCGCGCCGCGCCGCGCTCGTCGTCCTGTGCCCGCCCACGGCGAAGGCGACGGCCGCAGCCGAGCTGAGCCGCATCGCCGCCGACGCCGCGGCCGCCGATGTCCGCGTCAACGCCGTCGTCGTACGGGAGGACGAAATAGAGGGCGGACTCGACGCCCTCGGCCAGCTCACCGGCTTTTTGATCTGCGACGCGGCCTCGGCGATCGACGGCCGGGTGATCGGCCTGAGCCGTGCGCCGCAGCCGGCACCGGCGCCCGCCGCCTGCTCCGCCGATGACGCCATCGTCGTCGTCGGCATGGGGCTCGCCGTGCCCGGGGCGAGTACGCCTGAGGAGTTCTGGAAGCTGCTCACCGAGGGCGAGCCGGTGTTCGTCGAGCCGGGCGACCGGCTCGACGTGGATGCCATCTGGTCGTCCGACCCGGCCGCGCAGGACAAGACGTACTCCCGGGTCTCCGGCTTCATGACCGGCTTCACGCCGCACCCGAAGCTGCAGGAGGAGATTGCCTCCGGTGCCTTCGACAGCGAGGAGTACACGGCGCTGTGGCTGCGCCACTCGCTGCTCGCAGCCACCGAGAACGTCACCGTCCGCCCCGGCGACCGGCAGCTGTTCGCGGTCGGGCTCACTCCCGACGGCAGCCAGCACCTCGAACAGAGCCTGATCACCTCCTCTGCCCGTACGATCCTGTCCGAGGCCGGTCACGAGGTCCCCGCCGCGCTCGACGCGCACTACCCGCTGGGGAGTCAGCCGGTCGACGACGTCCTGCCGTACCGCATCGCGCGTGCCGCCGCTCACGACCTGCCCGGGGCCGCGGAGATCGTCGTCGTCGACACCGCATGCTCGTCCTCGCTCTACACGATCGACCTGGGTGTGCGCGCGCTGCGCGCCGGGGAGACCGATGTGGCCCTGTGCGGTGGGGCGTTCGCGCTCAGCGCGCAGAACCTGGTGCTCTTCTCCAAGCTGCGCGGCCTGTCCCGGTCGGGGCGGGTGCGCTCCCTGGACCGCGACGCGGACGGCGTGCTGTTCAGCGACAGCGCCGCCGTTGTGGCCCTGAAAACGTACGCGCGGGCGGTCGCCGACCAGGACACCATCCACGGCTACGTCGTCGGGTTCGGCGGCTCCTCCGACGGCCGGGGCAAGGCGATCTACGCTCCCAACGCCGCGGGGCAGGTACTCGCCCTGGAGCGGGCCTGGTCCGCCGCCGACGTCTCGCCGCGAGACGTGGACTGGGTCGTCGCGCACTCCACCGGGACTCCGGCAGGGGACCGTACGGAGGTGAGTGCGCTCGTCCGGGGCGCCGGGGCGGACAAGACAGACGAGACAGACAAGATCTGGACCATGACATCCAACAAGTCGCTGGTGGGGCACTGCGGTTGGGCGGCCGGGGCGGTCTCCGCGATCCACGCTCTGCTCGCCCTGCGTCATGAAGTCATCCCCGCACAGCGGCAGTTCACCGAGCTGCCAAAGGACGCGGCGGAATCCGTGCGCGTGCCGACGAGCGACCTGCCCTGGCCCGGTGCCCCGGGGCTACGCCGCACGGTCGGCGTCTCCGCGATGGGCTTCGGCGGGACGAACGGCCACCTCCTGCTCAGCGACCAGCCGTCCTCCGCTCCCGCCGCCGGGGACAGCGTCGGCGATCCCGTCGATCCGATCGTCGTCGTGGCGTGCGGCGCGCACCTGCCCGGCGACCCCGACGACGCACGCCTGAAGCGGTGGCTAGAGGGCGCGGCCCCGGACTGGCCGGTGTCCTTCGGCGACAACTACCCGCTGCCGTCGCCGGTCGAGGCGCGCCTGGCGCCCTCGGCGATCGCGGCGATGGACCGCAGCCAGCTGATGGCGCTGCGCTGCGCCGACCTGCTCGCCGGGGATTGGGCGCGGGACGCGGACCTGGGTGCCCGTACCGGTGTGCTCGTCGGGCACACCGGGCCGACCCGGTCAGCACGCGCCCACGCGCTGCGCTACAGCCTCGGCGAGCTGACCGAAAAGGTCACCGGGCCTGCCGGGATTCCCGCAGAGGTGCTCGCTGACACGGTACGCGCCACGACCCGTCCCATCAACGAGGACGTGTACCCCGGCCTGATGCCCAACATCATTGCCGCGCGTGTTGTCCAGCGCCTCGACCTGCACGGGCCGAACATGACGCTGGACGCGGGCCGCGACTCGGCCACCTCCGCGCTGGCCACCGCCGTCCGCTATCTGCGCGATGGTGAGCTGGACCTGGCCGTGGTGATGGGCGTCAACGCCACGACGGAGCAGGTCTGCGGTCACCGCGGCGCGCCGGCCGCCGAAGCGGCTGTCGGATTCGTCCTGACCCGGCTGAGCATCGCGCGCGAGCGCGGTATGAAGATCCTGGGCGAACTCGCTCTCGCCCTGGGCGAGACGACCACCGCCACGTCCGGGAACAGCCCTGCCCCGGACCGCGACCACCGTGGAGCCGAGGGCGCGGTCTCCCTCCTGCACGCCCTGCGCGCGGCGGGCACACCGACCCTGATCCACCCGACGGAGGACGAGCACACCCCCGCACTGCTGGTGACTCCGGGGGACCCGTCGTCCCGCCCTGCGCGGGGCCAGACCCAGACCCACGCCGGTGTCGAGGCTGACGGGGTGAGTGCGCCCAGCGTGCTGCGTGGGCACCTCGCCCGGCACGCCCTCACCCTGCGCCCCATACCGGCCCAGGAGGTACGTCCCCGTCGCGCCGCGCTGCCCCCGGGCACACTGCTGCTCACGGACGATCCGCGGGTGCTGGCCGGCGTCGATGTGCCGGCCGGCTGTCTGGTCGTCGCACCGCACACGTCACCGGCAAAGACGGCGTACGACACCGCCCTGCCGTTCGCCGTCGTCCGTGTCGCCGAGCCACAGGCGCTGGTGGAGCTACTCGCCGGGAGTGGGCGGGACGTCGGCGGTGACATCCGTGTCGTCGTCGCCAAGTCGCCGGCCGCGCGCCATGACGTGCCGCGACGCGTTCTCGACCTGCACGATCTCGCCTTCATCGCGGCTCAGGCCCGGGCCGAGCGGCTCGACGCGGGCGGCAGCTACGCGGTCCTCGTTCTCGGCGGCATACACGAGCTGACCCCCGTGCCGTACGCGGGCCTCTTCGGCGGTCTGGTGCGCAGCCTGTCCCAGGAACTTCCGGGGTGTCTCACCTACGCCCTGGTCACCGACGCCAGGGACGCAGTGACCGGACTCGCCGAGTTGGCCGACGAGTCGGCGGCGCGGCGCTACGTCCCGGTCGCCCACCGCGCCGCAGGCGTACGCCTGGAGTATCTGCTGCTGCCCGTCGAGGAGCCGTCGGCCGAGGACGGCATCGCCCTGCTGGACGACCCGGTGATCGTGGCGACCGGCGGCGCCCGCGGCCTGACCGCTCACCTCGTCCATGAACTCGTGGCCGACCGGGCACCGCGCGGCGTGTGGCTGCTGGGCACCGGGCCGGGTCCCGACCCGCAGGACGCCGCGACCGAGCCCGCATCCCGCCAGCAGGCCCTGCGTGACCTCATGGCGCGCTTCCCGGGCGAGACTCCGGCCCAGTTGAGCAGACGCTACGACCGGCTCGTCCAGCGGCACCAACGCGCCCGTACGCTCGCCGAGCTGGAGCGTGTCTGCGGCCCGGGCCGGGTCCACTACCGGCAGTGCGACGTCCTCGACGAGGGCGCCGTACGCAAAGTCATGGACGAGATCATCGCCGTGGAAGGCCGCGTGGACGTCGTCGTGCACGGCGCCGGACTGGGCCGTTCCGCGAGCCTCGCCCGTAAGAAGCTCGCCGACTTCCGCGCCGTGCGCGACGTGAAGGTCCGCGGCTACGCGCATCTGCGCTCCGCCCTCGGCGAGCGATGCCCCGCGCTGTGGTGCAGCGTCAGCTCCGTCTCCGCCTTCACCGGGCTGCGGGGCGAGCCGGACTACGGCGCCGCCAACGAGTTCCTGCTGCTGGCCGCCGCCCATGCCCGCGTCACCGAGGGCCGCGACGAGGTCGCTCTCGTCTCCGGCCTGTGGGTGGAGTCCGGCATGGCCGCGGCCGACACCCCCGCCGGTGCCTTCCTGGCGCGGCAGGGCGAGATCGGCCAGATGACCGACGTGCAGGGCCGGGAGTTCTTCCGTACCGAACTGCGCGGCCGTGGCAGCCACGGCCTGGCCACAACCTGGATCGGCGACGCCGACTGGAGGACGCTGCAGCGCGGCGCGCCCGGCTTCCGCGACGCCTGTCACGCGGTCGCCGCGCACACGCCCGAGCCGCAGAGCACTGCGGCAGCCGCCCGCAGGCGTGCCTTCCTGAGCGGCCCGCCGTTTCGGGACGGCGCGACGGCGGTCTGGACGTTCGACGTGTCCTTGGAGGACCACCCCTACCTCCTGGACCATCTCGTCGACGGCCGCCCGACCGTCCCCGGCACCTTCATCCTGGAAATGGCTGCCGAGGCGGCGGTCGAACTCGCCCCCGGCCTGGTCCCGGTGCGCATCACCGACGTGGTGCTGTCGCAGTTCATCCGGGCCGCCCCGCACCGCTGGCCGCGCACCCTGAGCGTGACGGCCACCCGGGAGGAGGACGAGGTGCGGGTGCGCGTCACCACTCCGGCGGCCGGTCCGGTCCCCGAGCGCGAGCACACCCGGATGGTCGTGCACCTGGCCCCCGCCCTGCCGGAAGGACCGTGGTGCCCGCCCGCCGCCGCCACCGGCGGCAGCGAGGCACCCAACACCTACGAACTGCCCGGCACTCCGGTAAAGTTGAGCGGAGTGTTCGCCTCGCTGTGCGATCCCCGGCTCGAAGCGGACGGCGGATCGGCCCGGCTGAAGTTGACGCTTCCCCAGGATGGCGGCCCCTTCCCGGGATTTGTCCTGCCGAGCGTCGCCCTGGACTGCCTGCTGCGTACCTGTGTGCTCGACGGCCGGCGGCCCGGCGACGACGTGCCGGTGATCGTCCCGGTCGCGCTCGCCTCCGTCGACCTCTACACGCACGCCAACGATCTCGATCTGACCCGGCGCCTGCCGGACGGCCTGACGCTGCGCCACTGGTTCGAGCCCGGCACAAAAGACGAGGTGTGCGCCCTCGTCGGCCCGGACGGCCGCGCCCTGTTGCGGGTCACGGGCCTCTCCGGCGCCGTACGGGGCCGCTTCGACCCGCATACCCGGACCTGGCGACCGACGTCATGAGTCCGCGAACCACCCCGCAAGAAACCGAGAGTGGCTTCCCACAGCCGCCCACCCCCAAGGAGAGCAAGATGTCGGCCGAAACGACCGTCGAAGGACCATCGGCGGATCTAGCCCGAAGCGAGGCGGCAGGCCGTGCCCGTCCATGGACGCTGGCCTTGGCCTGCGTGGCGATGTTCATGCTGATGCTGGACGTCACCGTGGTCAATGTCGCCCTGCAGCACCTGCGAACCTCGCTCGGCGCGAGCTTCGCAGACCTGCAGTGGGTGATCGACTCCTATACCCTGACGCTCGCCGCGTTCCTGCTCACCGGTGGCTCGCTCGCCGACCGCCTGGGCCGCAAGCGGGTTTTCCTCGCGGGCCTGACCCTGTTCACGCTGTCCTCCCTCGCCGCGGGCCTCGCCCAGGACGTGCTCATGCTCAACCTCGCCCGAGGCGCCCAGGGCGCCGGCGCCGCCCTGCTGTTCTCCGTCGGCCCGGCACTGATCGGCCACGAGTTCCGGGGTGCCGACCGCGGCAAGGCGTTCGGCCTGTTCGGCGCGGTCGCCGGACTCGCCCTCGCCTTCGGCCCGCTCATCGGCGGCCTGCTGACCGACGCCCTCAGCTGGCGTTGGATCTTCCTGGTGAATGTGCCGATCGGTGCGCTCGCTCTGGTAGCGGGCGTGCTGCGACTGCGCGAGTCGCGCGAGCCGGCCGCACACCGCATCGACTGGCTAGGCATGGTGGCCTTCGGCCTCGGCCTTGCCCTGCTCGTCCTCGGCTTCCTGCGCGGCGAGTCGGCCGGCTGGACCAGCGCCTTGATCCTCGGCTCCTTCGCCGCCGCAGCCGTTCTGCTGGTCGTATTCGTCCTCGTCGAGAAGCACCTGGGCGAGCGCGCCATGTTCGACCTGTCGCTGCTGCGCATCGGCACGTTCACCGGCGTCTGCCTGGCCACGCTGCTGTCCAACGCGACCAGCCTCGCCGCCGTGTTCCTGCAGATTTCCTACGTCCAGAACGTCCTCGGCTACTCCCCGTGGAACACCGGCCTTCGGTTCATGCCGATGATGATCACGCTGTTCGTCGTCTCCGCGATCACCGGCGGCCTGCTGGCCAAGGTGGCGCCCGGCATCCTGATCGGCCTGTCCATCGGCTTCATCGCCCTCGGCATGGGGCTGATGGTCCTGGTCAAGCCGGACAGTTCCTGGACGGCGATGCTGCCCAGCATGATCGTCACCGGTATCGGCATGGGTCTCTTCAACCCGCCGCGCGCCGCGGTCACCATCGGCGTCGTCCGCCCGGAGAAGGCCGGCATGGCCTCGGGCATGGGGGAGACGTTTCAGCAGGTCGGCGTCGCCGTCGGCGTGGCGGCCTTCGGCGCGCTCTTCCACCACAAGGTCGTCGACGCCTTCGCCACGTCCGACGCCGGTGCCGCGCTGGGCGATCGGGCGCACGCCGTAGGCCAGGCGGTGGCCACCGGCGGGACGTCCGCGCTCGCCGACACGGTCGCCGCGGGGCGGCTGCGGGAGGTGACCGAGGCGGCACGCTCCGCCTTCGTCGGTTCCCTGTCCGACGTGATGGTGGTGTGCGCTGCGGCCGCCGCGGTGGGGGCGGTCATCGCCTTCGTGTGGATCCGCCGCCGCGACCTGCACGAGAGCGCCCAGGACGCGACCGCCGCGAGCTGATCCCGAGCAGGGCGGTCTCGTACGTCTCGCGCATATTTCCACCCCTACACCGGCACCGGTACAGCGATATACCCAAGCATCTGAATGAAGTGAGGGGGCGCAGCCCTGTGCAGCAGACCGTGAACGTGGTCGGTATCGGCGGCTCCAGCCGGCCCGGATCGACGGCCGAACAGGCTCTGCGCGTGGTACTGGACGAGGCGGAGCGGCGCGGTGCGACGGTTACGCTCATCGGCGGTCCCGAACTGGCGATGCCGCTCTACGATCCCCGGGAGGGCGCTGCCACACCGCAGGCCCGGCGGCTGCTGTCCGCCATTGCCGGCGCCGACGGGCTCGTGCTTGCCAGCCCGGCGTACCACGGCACTGTCTCGGGCCTGGTGAAGAACGCCCTGGACCACGTCGAGGAGTTGCGTGGGGACGCCCGCCCGTACTTCAGCGGGCGGGCCGTCGGCTGTGTCTCGGTGGCCAAGGGCTGGCAGGGTGCCGTCTCCACGCTGGCCGCGCTGCGCGACGTGACCCATGCGCTGCGCGGCTGGCCCACTCCGCTGGGCGTCGCGGTGAACACGTCGGTGGCGGGATTCTCCCCAGCGGGCCGGTGCCAGGACCCCCATGTCCAGGGGCAACTGGAGGCGATGGGGTCGCAAGTGGTCGAGTTCGCCATGATGCGCGCGCTCGCGGCCGCCGGGTCGGGGAGCGGCCGGTGACTGCGGTGTACGAGTGGACGACCGCTCAGACGACCGCTCCCGGCCCGGCGTCCCGGCGTCCGCTCGCGTACGGAGCGGTCACGATCCCGCGTCCGGTGCCGGGCGCGGCCGTGCGCCTGTTCCTGTTCCACCACGCCGGAGGATCCCATCTCCTCTACCGCGACTGGGAGTCGCAGTACCCTGCCGACTGGGAGCTGTGCCTCCTGGATGCCCCGGGGCGCGGCCGCCTTCCCGGTGAGCCACTGATCGGCACCAGCGCCAGGCTGGTGAACTTCTTCCTGGGCGAGCTGGAGCGGTGGACGGACCGGCCGTTCGCCTTCTTCGGGCACAGTATGGGAGCGCTGATCGCCTACGAGCTGACGCGGCGCCTGGCGGAGCAGGGGCGCCGGGCACCAGTGTGGATCGGCCTGTCCTCCTGCGGCGCCCCCAGCGCGTGGACCGGACGGACGCGGGGCCGCCACCAGTTGACCGACGCCGAACTGCGCGACTGGTTGCGGTCGGTGGGGGGCACGCCGGACGGGGTCCTCGACGACCCGGGCCTGTGGCGGGTCTTCGGGCCGGTCTTCCGCAACGACTTCGCGCTGGTCGACACCTGGTGCCCCGCCCCGGCCGCGCGCCTGCCGGTCCCGGTCTCCGCCTTCGGCGGCACCGAGGACGCGGTGGTGGGGCGGGAGCGGCTCGCCGCCTGGGCCGGACACACCCGGCGGTTCCACGGCCCGCACATGTACAGCGGCGGCCACTTCTACCTGCGCGACCACCACCGTTCCATTGCCAGGCGAGTCATCGAGGCGGTGTCCGCGGCCCGGTCCACCCCGCTGGCGCTCCGCCCGGCCTCGGGATGGAACACATGACCGCGCCCCGGGCCGCGCTGTGGCCGCTCACCCTGCCGGACACGGTCACGCACGACGATCCCTCGCTGCTCGGCCCCGCCGAGCACGACCGCGCCGGCCGGTACCGGCCGGCGGCCGATCGCACAGCGTTCGTCGCGGGCTGTGCCGCACTGCGCCGCATCCTCGCGGGGCGGTTGCGCACGCAGCCTGGGCGCATCACCCACCCCGACACCCACCTGGCCTTCAGCCAGGTACAGAGTGGGGGAGGGGCCCGGCACGTGGACGGTCACCGATGTCGACGTGGGACCCGGGACGGTCGCGGCGCCGGCACTGCCTGGCCGACCCGCCGACGCCGGCCAGGCCTGACGGGCCGTCACTGCCGGTACCCGAACCGAACGAACCGAACGAACCGAACGAACCGAAAGGCAGGAAACACCTTCATGAACTTCCTTGCGTTCTCCGGCAGCCTGCGCAACGCCTCCCTCAACACGGCGGTGGTGCGCACCGCGACGCGGCTGTGCCCGGCCGACGTGACAATGGAGGTCTACGAAGGCATCCGGACTCTCCCTTTCTTCAACCAGGACGTGGAAAGCACGCAGCCGCCCGCCGAGGTCCTCGAATTTCGCGCCCGGCTTGCGGCCGCTGACGCCGTCCTCATCTCCAGCCCGGAGTACGCGCACGGCACCTCCGGCGTCCTGAAGAACGCACTGGAGTGGGTGGTCGGCGGAGGCGAACTCGTCGACAAACCGGTCGCCGTGGTCACAGCCTCCCCCTCCATGACGGGCGGCGACCGGGCCCAGGCCTGGGTCAAGGAGACGCTGGAGGTCATGGGCGCGCGGATCCTGCCGGAGTCACTCCCCATCCCGTGCGCCAGCGCTAAGATCTCCGACGGCTGGGTCACGGACGAGTCGACGCTCATGGACCTCAGGGAAGTCGTCGAGGCGATGGCTCGCGCGGTGAAGGAGCAGCGGGAAGCCTGATCACCGCGCCCCGTCCGACCTCACTGCCCGCCCTGCCCGGTCCTCACCCTGGAGAGCCGTGTCCCGTCGTCTGTTCACCTCGGAGTCCGTGACCGAGGGGCACCACCCCGATGAGATCGCTGACCAGATCAGCGACACTATTCTCGACGCGCTTCTGCGCGAGGACCCCGCATCCCGCGTCGCCGTCGAGACGCTGATCACCACTGGCCTGGTGCATGCGGCCGGCGAGGTCACGACCAAGGCGTACGCGCCGATCGCGCAGCCGGTGCGCGAGAAGATCCTCAAGATCGGCTACGACTCGTCGAAGAAGGGCTTCGACGGCGCTTCGTGTGGTGTCTCGGTCTCCATCGGCTCGCAGTCCCCGGACATCGCGCGGGGCGTCGACACGACGTACGAGAAGCGCGTCGAGGGCGACGACGAGCTGGACAAGCAGGGCGTGGGCGATCAGGGTCTGATGTTCGACTACGCGTGCGACGAGACCTCCGAACTCATGCCGCTTCCGATCCATCTCGCGCACCGCCTGCCCGAGGTCCGCAAGAACGGGACCGTCCCGTACCTGCGTCCCGACGGCGCAACCCTCCCCACCCCCACCCTCCATCCAGCGCACAGGACATGATGACCATCACCTCGCGCGAGGCCCGGCGCTGCTACAACGCACATCACCCGGTCCACGCCGCCTACTACTTCGCGCCCGAACACGACGAGCTGTACGCCGGACTCGGCATTGAGCGCGGCCCGATGGCCTACCTGGCCGGGCGGGCCGCGCCCCTGGGACCGTGTGCGGCGGGAGTGGTGACCGCGGCGTTTTACAACTTCCACCCTGCTCTGGTCGCGCGACTTCTGCCGCGCGCCTGGCAGGCGACCGCGCCGGACAGTGTGCTGCGGACACGGCTGCGGATCGTCGACGCCTGTCTGACCCGCCTGCTGGGGGCGGACGCCATCGCCTCCAAGGAGATGGCCCAGGCGGCGGAACTTGCGCTGCAGGCCGCCGAGGCCTGCTCCCGGCCTGGCCGCCCGCTGTACGCCGCCAACGCCGACCTCCCCGTTCCGTCGGCTCCCCATCTGGCGTTCTGGTACGCGACGACGCTGCTGCGTGAACACCGGGGAGACGGACACGTGAGCACGCTGGTGTCGGCGGAGCTCAACGGCCTGGAAGCGCTCGTCACACACACCGCCACTGGAACGAACTGGCGCCCCGCCTTCCTCCAACGCACCCGGGGCTGGTCCGCACGGGAGTGGTCCGACACTCAACTGCGACTGCGCGAGCGAGGATTGCTCGCCGTCGACGGCGCCCTGACCACACAGGGCGTCGAGCTGCGCCGTGCTATCGAAGCGGACACGGACCGCCTGGACACGGCCCCGTACCGCCACCTGGGAGTGGCAGGCACCGAACGCCTCACTCAACTGGCGAGTGGTTTCAACAAGGTAGTGCTGGGGGGCGGCGGACTGCCCTTGCAGGAGATCGGCCGCAACTGAGCCGGTGCTGGTCCGGCCCCCTCACCACTGCGACGTCATCACGATCAACGGCTCCGGCTGTGCATGGGTGGGGTTGTGTCAGCGGGTTGGCCGTCCTGCCGTCGTTGACGACGCTCTATCACGTAGTACACCGTGAGCAACGCGCCCGGCCGTGTGCTGGAGGTTTCCCGGCCCGCCTATGCCCGCAAGGACCTGGACCGCTATGACCGTGCGGTGGCCGATCTGGCCTGGGTGCAGATCTTCTGAGGGTGCCTCGTCGGCGTGATTCGCAGAGGTTCGGGATGTGGCTGGTTGTGCCCGCCAACGGCGACTTCGACACCTAATGGGCCTGGCACCAGCAGCAGGAGTTCATCCGCAACCGCCAGACGCGCTGCTGTCGATCAGGCCGTACTCACCACCTGATCGACAGCACCCTCAGAAGATCCGCACCCAGCCGCCCTCCTGCCAGCGCGGCGACAGACGCCGCCTGTTGGGGGGACTAGGCAGCCGGCGGTGCGGCCAGCGCCGCGACCTCGGTGGCGGTGAGCGTCCTGCCGTACACGCGGAAGTCGTCGACCGCTGCCTTCAGGTAGGGGTCGGCGTATTGCGACCTGCCGATGTACGCGGATCGGATGTGGTTGCCGAAGTGCGCCGGCTCCGCGGTGACCTCGTCGTTGCGGCCTGCCTCGGCGCCGTCGACGTAGAGGACGGCACTGCCGTCGCCGTAGGTCACCGCGACGTGCACCCAGCGGTCCGTGGGCAGCGGATCGGCGTCGATGCGCTGCTCCTCTCCTCCGCCGCCGACGGTGATGGCGTAACGCAGGGACCCGGTGTCGCTGCGGGTGGTCAGGAACATGTTGGCGCTGGTGCCGGTGCCGATGTCGAAGATCCGGGTCCAGGCGTCCGGCTGCCCGTCGAGTCTGACCCAGGTGGCGATGGAGTAGACGGCGGCACCGGCGAGCAGGTCCGCTGCCAGAGCGACGTGGCCGTCGGCGCCGTCCAGTGCCACCGCTCCGTCGGTGCGGCCGGATGCCAGCCATGCGGCGCCACCGGCCAGCTGGGCCGTCTTGCCGTTGCCCGTGGCGTCGGCCGCCGTGCTTCCCGATGTCTCGTCGAACGGATGCCAGGCGGCGAACTCCGGTGGAGGCGGCGGCGGTTCGCCGGTCATCCAGTACACCGTGTAGTGCTGGTGATGCACGCGGGCGATCGGCAGGAGCGTCACGTCCGTGCCGTCGGCGCGGGCGGTGAAGCGCAGCGGGTCCTGTGACTCCTGCCGTACGGAGGTGGTGTCCAGGCGGGCCAGCGCCGCGCTCGCCTGGTCGTCGAAGGTACCTGCCAGGACGACCGGGCCGTGCAGCACCGCCTGTACGTCGGGGTCGTCGGGGGTTGCTTCGATGACCGTGCGCATGGGCAGCGACACCTCGACCACGTCGCCGGTGCGCCAGTGGCGGTCCAGCGTCAGCCAGCTGCCGGGCTTCGGGCGGTCGTGCAGGGCCTTGCCGTTGAGAGTCGCTCTGGCATCCGAGGCCCAGGAGGGGATTCGAATCCGGAGCGTGTGCGCGGCTGCTCCTGCGGTGACCGTCAACGTCGTCGAGGACTGGTCGGGCAAGCGCGTGGTCTGCCGCCAGGTGATGCCCTTGTCCCGCCACACGACCTGGGACGGGATGAAGAGGTTGACCAGCAGTTTGCGGTGCCGCACGAGTAGATGGTGTCGGCGAACTTGGCGTGCGTCTCCATGCCCGTGCCGTGGTCGCAGGAGAAGTTGTCGTAGTCCGTCGAGTAGGCGTTCGGGTCTGTGCCCATGAAGGACGGCTGCTGCTTGAACGCGCCGGCGACAAGACCGGTGTAGTAGATGTTGAAGCCGTGCGCGGAGTCCGGGTCCTGCTCGCCGAGCATCTGGTTGAACAGCGTGCGCTCGTAGTAGTCGAGCAGGTCGGTGCGGTCCGGCTCGTGGCAGTGCAGCAGCCGGGTCAGCTTGAGCATGTTGTAGCTGTTGCAGTTCTCGCACGTGCCGTTGGAGAGCTGGCCGGCGATGACGTCCGGCTCGTGGAAGGCCTCTCCGTTGCTGTTGCCGCCGATGACGTAGGTGTGGTGGTCGGTGACGATCTGCCAGAAGTTCTCGCCGATGGTGCGGTAGCGGTCGTCGAGACCTTCCTCCCACAGCCGTACGGCGCCGACGATCTTCGGGATCTGCGTGTTGGCGTGCAGTCCGGCGAGCTGGTCGTCGTTCTTGGCCAGTGGGTCGAAGACACGGGCGTGCGTGAAGCGTTCGGCCGCCAGAAGCCATCGGGCGTCGTGGGTGAGCACGTGCAGATTCGGCGAACACGTCGTTCATGCCGCCGAACTCCGTCTCCAGCACGCGCTGCATCTGCTCGTACGGCAGTTCGGCGGTACGCGCGTCGACCCAGGCCGCCTGGCGGAGCACGACCTCCAGGGCCTGGTCGTTGCCGGCGAGCTGATACTGGGCGACAAGACCGGCCATGATCTTGTGAATGGTGTAGTACGGCGCCCAGACGCCGCTTCCGGCCTCCAGCCGGTCGAAGAAGCTCTCCGGGAACGCGGAGAGATAGCCCGGCGTTGAAGCCCGCGGCGGGCGAGGCGGCCTGGCAGCTCGGCGAGCGCGGAGACGAGCCGGCGGCCCTTGTCGAGCAGCGCCGCCTCGTTGGTGTTCGCGGCGGCGAGGGCGAGGCCGGAGAGCAGATGGCCGGTGGAGTGGCCGCGCAGTTCCACATCCGGTCCCTCCCAGCCGCCGCACGGCTCGGCGGAGCTGGACAGACCGACGTTCAGACGGAAGGTGTGGAGTAGTCGATCGATGTCGACGAAGCGCAGATAGGCCGAGTTGCGGCGTTGGTTGTCGCGGAACGGGCTGTCCAGGAGGGTGACCGCGTTCAGAGGGAAGGGGCGGACGCCTGTCGCGTCGGCCGGTGCGGCGGCTCCGGGGCCGGCATGCGCCACAGCTCCTGTGCCGACCGTCGCCATGGTCGTCATCGCGGTCACCGCGCCGACGGAGGCGAGGAAGTGCCGTCTATCGAGAGGAATGTCCATCACAAAATCTCCCGCCTGACGGAGAGATGGCTGGCAATATCCCTCCAAGAGGTTCGATATATCGGACGTTGTGCGAAATCCTGTGCGGCTCCACGCTATGGACCTGCCGGGTGATGTCAAGAGTTCTGGCTGATAATCCCCGTTCCGTCGCGGCGAGTTCGGCCTCGACGGTAGGAAGAAAAGTGCTGATGGACGCGGTGTGCAACGTCAAGGTCTGCGCAGCGCACGGGTACGGGCGGCGGGGAGGCGGATGGTCCGTGGCCTGAAGTGCCGCTCCGTACGGCGCAGCCGGGACAGGAAGGCGCACGGCAGGCAGGGGCACCAGCGTGAGCTGCGGGGGAGCCGGAAGGGCTCCGTCGCGGTCAGAGCGGCGATCGGTAGAAGATCTTCCCGGTCTGGGGTTTGGCGTCCAGGGCCTCGTAGAAGGCGAGTGCCGACGGGTTGTCGGTGTCGGCCGTCCACTCGATGCGTGAGCAGCCTGCCTCGGTGGCGATGGTCTTGAGCGCGTTCATCAGTGCCAGCGCCACACCTCGGCGGCGGGCCGTCTGCAGTACGTACAACTCCTTGAGGTACAGGCTCGTGGAGGCGCCGACTGCGGGCCAGAGGTAGGTGTAGGAAGCCAGGCCCAGTACGTCAGTGCCTGCGCGGGCGAGGAGGACACTGGCAACGGGGTGCTCGCCGAACAGGGCCGCACGGATCTGCTCGGGGTCACCCGGCGTGTCCTTGCCGCCGTAGTACGCCTCGATCTCGCCGAGGAGGGCGGAGACCGTGGCCAGGTCCGCCGGTGTCGCCTTCTCGATCTGCACGCGAGCTGTCTCCTTTTCCACCCGCGGCGATCACGCGCAACGTGTGCACTGCCGGAACCTGCCGCGCCTCGGGAACCTTATCGGCGACTTTCAGCACGCGGTAAGGGCTGTCCCCGTAAATGATCTCGACTGGTGCGGGCGGCTCACCGGCGGCCCACAAAATGAGGTGATCTCGTGGTCCATGTGGCCGATTATCAAAGAGGTGTTGCCTGCGGCTGGCTCCCTCCGCTGCCGCGGAATCGACCTGCCCGCGTGACGGCCGACGGTGGCACGACCTGCGGGCGGTGGCTGACGGCAGGCGTGTGGCAGGGAGCAGAATGCGTTCAGCGCCTCGCCGCCGTCCAGCAGAACAAGGAGAACTGAACGTGCGCAAGATCCCCACCGTGTTCGCCCGCGATCCCCAGGATCGAGCCCACGTCCTGCCGACGGTCAACCCGGGCTGTGAGTGGGTCCTCGCCGGCGAGGGGATACCGACGCGGAAGTGGGACGGCACCTGCGTCATGCTCGACGCCGCTGGTGAGTGGTGGGCGCGCCGAGAGGTGAAGTCGGGCAAGACGGCCCCGCCCGGATATGTGCCGGTCTCGACGGACGAGGTGACGGGCAAGATGGTCGGCTGGGAGCCCGTCGACCAGTCCGGATTCGCGAAGCTGCACGCCGAGGCCGTCGCAGGCGGCGACATCGCCACGGCCGGCACCTATGAACTGCTCGGACCCAGGATCAACCGGAATCCCGACGGTTTCGACTCCCGTGTCCTCATACCGCACGGCTGGGCTGCGCTCGCTGTCCAGCAGGACTGTGCAGCCGCGCCCCGCGACTTCGAGGGACTGCGCGCGTGGCTGCTTGAGCGTTCGTACGAGGGCCTGGTCTGGCATCACGAGGACGGTCGGATGGCCAAGCTGAAGGCGCGCGACTTCCGCTGACAGCGCACCAGGGCGCTCCTTGCGACCCTGGCAGACAAGACCAGCGGAGCTGACGGAGCGCTACGAGACCTCGTTCGTACCGTCGACGCCGCTGGCGGCGGCCGTGTGCCGCGTGTGGGCGCGTGGCATGAGCAGGAGAGCGATCAGGGCGGCGGCGCAGCAGCCGATGATGTACCAGCTGATCCCGGTGCTGGAGTGGGTGTCCTTGAGGATCGCGGCGGCGATGAGTGGCGCGGGGCCGCCTGCGATGACGGAGGCGAGTTGGTAGCCGAGGCCGGCGCCGCTGTAGCGGAGGTTCGCCGCGAAGCCCTCGGCGATCAGTGCCGCCTGCGGCCCGTACTGCATGTCGTGGAAGAAGAGCGAGAGCACGATGGCCAGGAGGACCGGCCCGGATTCGGCGGTGTCGAGCAGTGCGAAGTAGGGGAAGGCGAACGCGCCGACGCAGACGATGCCGATGCCGTACATGCAGCCGGCGGCCGACGAGGTCGGAGAGGTAGCCGAACAGCGGGACGCTGACCAGTCCGATCGCCGCGGCCACCATGGTGTCGTTGAGCAGGTCCTGAGGACAGTCCGACCTGTTCCGTGCCGTAGGTGAGGACGAACGTGATGAAGAGGTAGAACGGCGCCTGTTCGGACAGGCGGACGAAGGCGGAGGTCAGGATCTCGCGGGCTGTTCGCGGATTACCCGCCAGGACGGGGTGGCGCACCACCGCACGGTCGCGCTTGACCTCGTCGAAGACCGGGCTCTCCAGCACCCGCAACCGCACATACAGGCCGATTGCCACGAGCACGATGCTGGCCAGGAACGGCACCCGCCAGCCCCAGCTGTCGAAGTCGTCCCCGGCCGTGAGTCCATGAGCTTGACCATGCCCGTCGAGGCGAGCAGGCCGAGTGGCACACCCAGTTGCGGCCAGCTGGCGCCATGAACCCGCGGCGGCGCGTGCGAGCCCCACTCCATGGACAGCAGCACCGAGCCGCCCCATTCGCCGCCGACGCCGATCCCCTGGACGATGCGCAGCAGCACGAGCAGCAGCGGAGCGGCAAGCCGATCGCGGAGTAGCCGGGCAGCAGCCCGATGAGGAAGGTGCCGATGCCCATCAGCAGCAGGGTGACGATCAGTGTCGACTTGCGGCCGACGCGGTCACCGAAATGGCCGAAGATCGCCGCGCCCACCGGGCGGGCCGCGAAACCGACGGCCTGGGTGCCGAACGAGGCCAGGGCGCCGACGTACGGGGACTGGCCGGGGAAGAAGAGGTGCGGGAAGACGAGGGCGGCGGCCGTGCCGTAGAGGAAGAAGTCGTACCACTCGATGGCGGTGCCCACCGTGCTGGCGATCACCGCGCGAGAGCGCCGGCCGCGTAGCGTCGCGGCCGGGACAGGGGTGGGGACGTGCGTGGTCATGACGGCTCCTCTGCTGGGCAGGCGGACCACTGATCCACAGACGGGATGCCGTGAGGTTCGTGGCGCGAAGGGCCGCTGTCAAGGGAGTCGGCGCAAGGGAACTGGGTCGCGCGCGATCTGCCGCGCGCCATGTGCGCGCCATGTGTGCATCGTCGCGCGCCACGGAGCGCGGGCCGGCAGGCATCGGGCAAGGGCGGCGATACGGGAGAATGCGGAATTCAGCGCCGAGATAAGGAAATTCCCTGCCTTTGTCCGTGTGAGCTGCCCGGCCTCGCTCTGTCGTCAGCGGTCTTGATGGTCCATGCGACTGCCTGCACCTGGACCGCGCTGTGTCCGTTGGCGTCCAACTTGGCGGGCTGCCGGTGTACGGCGACCCGCCCGCCGGGAAAACGCTTGGACTTGGCGGATGCGGTCGCGGGACACTGCGACTCCTGGTACCGCGACTGGCGACGTTCGCCTCGTCGCGACGTTCGGCAGGCACTTTCGCTGCACCGGACGGAGGGCCGCGTACATCCCCGTACGAGGACTCCCGGCCGGCACGCCGAGAGCACGCACCGGACGCCGCTCCGTGACGGACGGACGTCACCTGCCGGCCCCATCCTGCACAGTTCTCGCACGTCGGCGTCGCCTTGCGGCGCGCGGGCTCTGCCGCTGTGCCCTGCTTGCCGGAGGACGACCTGAGCGAGAGCACGGACGTGAAACTCCGCACGGCCAGGAAGGCAACGGCAGCTCCGCCAAGGAAGCACATGGCGGGCTGCCGCACGACAACACGGGGTGGGGATGAGATCGCCTGAATCGCGCGAAGGCCTGCGGACCGGGGCTCGGTGCTCCTCGCACTTCGCTACTACGGACGGGAGCTGGCCCGGCTGCGGTGGCTGACGGTACCCGCGATGCTGCTGCCGGCGCTGGGCAATATCGGCATCAACTACATCGCGCCGCTGATCGTCGCGAAGCTCGTCGGCCGAATCGCCGACGATGCCGGTATCGGCATCGGCTCGACGCTGCCCTACGTCCTTGGCTTCGCCGGCGTCCTGCTGCTCGCGGAGACACTGTGGCGCATCGGCCTGCACTGCCTGAACCGCGTTGACGCCCTCGGCATCGAGCACCTGTACGTGATCGGCATGGACGAGCTGTTCGCCAAGGACGCCGCGTTCTTCCACGACAACTTCGCCGGGTCGCTGACCAAGCGGGTCCTGAGCTTCGCCTCCCGCTTCGAGGAGTTCGTCGACACGCTGACCTTCTCGATCGTGGGCAGCTTCGTGCCGCTGGCTGTTCGGGTCGGTGGTGCTGTGGCGCTACGAACCGCTGCTCGTGGTCGGGCTGCTGGCGATGATCGCGCTGACGGCGCTGTGCGTGACGCCCCTCATCCGTCGCCGCCAGGCGCTCGTCGACCAGCGCGAGGAGGCGATCGCCCGGGTGTCGGGCCATGTCGCCGACAGCCTGATGAACATGGACACGGTCCGGGCGTTCGCCGCCGAGGCACGCGAGGCCGCCGAGCACCGGTCCCGTGTCGCGACGTCGCGGCGGCTCACGCTGCGCTCGTGGGACTACGGCAACCTGCGCATCGACACGCTGGTCGCACCGCTGTCCGTGCTGACCAACGCGCTGGGCCTGCTGCTCGCGGTCACGCTCGGCGGGGGCGGGCACGGTGTCGAGGCGGTCGTGGTCGCCTTCACGTACTACACCAACGCGACGCGGATCATGTTCGAGTTCAACCAGATCTACCGCCGCCTGGAGAGCTCGATGACGGAGGCCGCGCAGTTCACCGAACTGCTGCTGACGCCGCCGACGGTGCTCGACCCGGTGGCGCCGGAGCCGCTGCTGGCCCGGGCCGCCGACGTCCGCTTCGAGCAGGTGACCTTCGCCCACGCGGGCGCGGAGCCGCTCTTCGAGGGCCTCGACCTGGCCGTGCCCAGCGGGGCGAAGATCGGTCTCGTCGGCCGGTCCGGCGGCGGCAAGACCACGCTCACCCGGCTGCTGCTGCGGATGACGGACATCGACGCCGGCCGGATCCTGATCGGAGGGCAGGACATCAGCAGGCTGCGCCAGGCCGACCTGCGCAGCCTGATCGCCTACGTGCCGCAGGACCCGGCGATGTTCCACCGCACGCTGCGGGAGAACATCGCGTTCGCCCGGCCGGACGCCACCGACGCCGAGATCCGCCGCGCGGCCGAGGCGGCGCACGTCACGGAGTTCGCCGACGCGCTGCCGGACGGCTTCGACACCATGGTGGGCGAGCGCGGTGTCAAGCTGTCCGGCGGGCAGCGCCAGCGGGTCGCCCTCGCCCGGGCGATCCTGCGCGACGCGCCGATCCTGCTGCTCGACGAGGCGACCAGCGCCCTGGACTCCGAGAGCGAGATCCTCGTCCAGGAGGCGCTGTGGCGGCTCATGGACGGGGCGGACGGCGCTCGTGGTGGCGCACCGGCTGAGCACGGTCGCCGACCATGGACCGGCTCGTCGTCCTCGACCGCGGACGGATCGTCGAGCAGGGCACGCACCAGGAGCTGCTCGCCGCGGACGGCGCGTACGCGAAGCTGTGGCAGCACCAGTCGGGCGGCTTCCTCGACGACAGTCCCGCGCAGGCCGACTTCCACTGAAACGGGCCCGGTGGGCGGGGCGCTGCGGCTGCGGCGGTCACCTTCCACCACGGGAACGGACGATCACCGAAGACCAAAGGCGCCCCTCCGCGAGTGCGGCGGGGCGCCGTCGGTGTCACAGCACGAAGCCGTGCGGGAACGGGTCGGCGGGGTCCAGCAGATAGGTGGCGGTGCCAGTGAGCCAGGCCCGACCTGAGAACTCCGGCACCACTGCCGCAAGGCCGCCGACGTCGGCGGTCGGCGACCAGCCGCCCGGTGAAGCGGGTGCCGATGAACGACTCGTTGACGAAATCCTGGTGCAGCGGCAGCTCGCCACGAGCGTGCAGCTGCGCCATCCGTGCGCGAGGTCCCGGTGCCGCACGGCGAGCGGTCGAACCAGCCCGGGTGGATCGCCATCGCGTTGCGGGAGTGCCGCGCGTCGGAGTCCGGGGCGAGGAACTGCACGTGCTTGCAGCCGCGGATGCCGGCGGTCTCACGGGATGCACGCGGCGCATCGTGCTCGTTGATCGCCCGCATGATGGCCAGGCCCGCGGCGCAGGATCTCGTCCTTGCGCGCCCGGTCGAACGGCAGCCCGACGACGTCGAGATCGACCATGGCGTAGAAGTTGCCGCCGTACGCCATGTCGTAATGGACCTCGCCCAGCGCCGGCACCGCCACCTTCGCGCCCAGTTCCAGGCGCGAAGGCGTCGCACGTTGCGCAGCGTGACCCGTTCGGCCACGCCCGTCGCGCACCGCCACCCGTGCCTCGACCAGGCCCGGCCGGAGTGTCCAGGCGGACGATCGTCTCGGGCTCGGTGACCTCGACCATGCCGGTCTCGACCAGTACCGTCGCCACCCCGATGGTGCCGTGCCCGCACATCGGCAAAAAGCCGCTGACCTCGATGTACAGCACTCCGAAGTCGGCGTCGGGACGGGTCGGCGGCTGGAGGATCGCACCGCTCATCGCCGCGTGCCCGCGCGGCTCGTCCACCAGGAAGCGGCGCAACTCGTCCAGGTGCTCGATGGCGTACTGGCGGCGCTCGGCCATGGTGGCTCCGGGAATCGGCGCCACCCCGCCGGTCACCACACGCGTGGGCATGCCCTCGGTGTGCGAGTCGACGGCGCTCAGCGCGCGTACCGAACGCATTAGGCGCCCTGTCCGGTCAGCGCGGTGCCAGCATGGATGGCTCGGACGGCTTGGTCCATGGATGCCTCCACCTGGGCGCGGTGCTCGGGGACCAGCGGGCCGCGCGGCGGGCGGCACGGGCCGCCGAACCGGCCGACCTTCTCCATACCGAGCTTGATGGCCTGCACGAACTCGGTGCGCGAGTCCCAGCGGAACGCCGCCACCAGCGGGTCGTACAGCGCCCGCGCCTCGGCGAGCCGCCCGGCGAGCGCCAGCTCGTACAGCCGCACCGACTCGGCGGGAAAGACATTGGGGAACCCAGCGAACCAGCCGGTCGCCCCCATCAGCAGGCTCTCCAGCACCACATCGTCGGCGCCCGCGACGATCCGCAGGTCCGGGGCGCACTCCTTGATCTCCAGCACCCGGCGCACGTCACCGGAGAACTCCTTGACCGCCACCACGTTGTCGATCGCGGCGATCTCCGCGAGCAGGTCCGGAGTCAGGTCCACCTTGGTGTCGACGGGGTTGTTGTAGACCATCACCGGCAGGCCGACCGCGGCCACCGCCTCGAAGTGCGCCAGCACCTCGCCGCGATTGGCCCGGTACATCGTCGGCGGCAGGCACAGCACGCCGTCGGCGCCGTCCTCCGCCGCGGCCTCGGCCCAGCGCACCGCCAGGTGCGAGCCGGGGCCGTGCACTCCGACGACCACCGTGGCGTCGCCGCCGACCGTCTCGATCGCGGTCCGTGCGACCCGGCGCCGCTCCTCGTCGGTCAGCGACGAGTACTCGCCGAGCGACCCGTTGGGCCCGACCCCGGCGCAGCCGTTGTCCACCAGCCAGCGGCAGTGCTCGGCATAGCGGTCGTAGTCCACCGCGAGGCCCGCGGGCGCCGACGGGTCATCCTGGTAGGGCAGCGCGGTGGCCACGATGACCCCGCCGAGACTCCCGGTCTGCTGCGTACTGCTCATGAACTGCTCTCCTTCACGAAGGCACTTCCCCTGCCCAACGGCTTCGGCGGCGTGGGCGGCTCGGGGCGGCGGGCGAGATCGCCAAGACGGATGGGCTGGGCGAGGGGCCGGTGGTGCGAGGTGGGCGGCGGCAATCCCGCGGTCAGATCCGCGGAGCGTGGCCCGGGCCCGGCGCCAGGGCGCCCGGCGAGTTCGGCGAGGATCGGGCCGCAGACCCGGGCCTGGCACGGCCCGAGCCCGGCCCGCGTTGTCAGTTTCGCCACGCGGGCGTCGGCGCCCGCCGTATCGGCCATGGCCCGGCACACCGAGGCGTAGTCGGTCTCCTCGCACCGGCACACCACCGTCTCGGGGCGCAGCCAGCCCGGCCAGGCGGGGCCCACCGGGTGGGCCCGCGCCAGCCGTGCGGCGAAGGCCCGGCCCTGGTCACGCCGGCGGCGCAGGCGGCGCACGGACGAGGCGTCACCAGCGCCGCCGCCGGCGAACCACCCGGCCACGGCGCCCTCCGCGCTTGCCGCGCTCGCGCCCGCCACTCCGGTGATCTCCCCGGCCGCGTACACGCCCGGGCACGTCGTGCACTGGTCGTCGTCGACCGCCACGAACACCTCGGCGGGCGAGCCGCCGGGCGGGCGGCGCAGGGCGCAGCCCGCCGCGACGGGCAGCTCCAACTGCGGTGCGAAACCGTGGGTGACGCACACCGCGTCCACCGCCAGCACCCGCTCGCTGCCCGGCACCACCGACCAGTCGGCGCGCAACCGCGCCGTGACGACCTCCTCGACCCGGTCTTCGCCGCGCGCTTCGACAACGCCCCAGCCCGGCCGGAACGGCACCCGGTGGCGGGCCAGTGCGAGGGCGTACTCGGCCAGCTCACCCGCCTTGCCGGCCTGCGACGACAGCTCCCACGGGCGGCTCAGCCAGCCCCGGGCCACCGCGCCCGGCCGGCCCGCCTCCAGTACGGCGCGCACCTGGGAGCCCGCCTCCAGCAGGGACGCCGCCACGGGCAGCAGGAAAGGACCGGTCCCGGCGACCACCACACGGTCGCCCACTACCACGCGTTCTCCCTTGGCCAGGGCCTGGGCCGCGCCGCCGGTGAAGACGCCGGGTAGCTCCCAGCCGGGGAAGGGCAGCACCCGGTCATGGGCCCCGGTGGCGAGCACCAGCGCATCCGCGTCCAGCACATGGCGGCGGCGCCCCGCACCGTCCGCCGGGCCGTGCAGCACATGCACCCGCGGCGGCCCAGGCCGCTCGGGATCGGGCTGCTCAAGCGCCCAAACGGACGTGTTGGGCCACCAGGCGCAGCGCGGATGGCCCAACACCCGCTCACGGAGTCGGACGAAGGAGTGCCAGCCGTGCTGGAGGCGCTCGGGGTGCTGGGCCGCGTAGGCGTCGGGCACCGTGCGGTGGTACTGGCCGCCGGGCTCGTCCGCCGCGTCGAGCAGCGTGACCTGCGCCCCCGCGGCGAGCGCCGCTTCGGCCGCGGCGAGCCCGCCGGGCCCGGCACCGACCACGATCACCTGACGGGGCGTCATGACGCCGCCACGGACGGGTGGCCGTGTGGGGCCCGGGACTGGGTGGTCACCGTGTCGCCGTCACGGGCGCGGCGGCGGCAGGCGCGCACGTCCCGCTCGCCGTTGACGCTCACCAGGCAGTCGAAGCAGACACCGATGCCGCAGAACACACCGCGCGGGGCACCGGACGGGCCCCGACGCCAGGCCAGGCGGCCGGTGGCCAGCAGCACACCCGCCAGGGTCTGGCCGGTGACACCGGTGACGGGCTCGCCGTCGACGGTGACCGTCAACGGGATCTCCCGCCGCCCGGCGGCATCGGAATCCGCGGGGATGAGTCTCGGGGTCATGACCGCTCCCTTTTCTCGGGGGCTTGAGGGGACTCAGGGGCCTCGGACGCGCCGGGGGCGGCGGGGTGGTCCTGCTGCGCCCAAGGCCCGGAGTCGGCCGGGCCGCTCACTCCTGCACCGCCCTCCCGTTCCCGCTCATCCGCCTGCTCCTGCCGCTCTCGTTCGTCGCTTTCGTCCGTATCGCCGCCGAGGACGGCGGGCCGGTCCACCCGGAACGCGGTGGGGTCGATGGGCGGGCGCCGGTCCAGCAGCAGATCGTGCACCAGCCGTGCGGTGCCCACCGAAAGACCGATGCCGGCGCCCTCGTGGCCCGTGGCGTGCCAGAGACCCGGCAGCCGAGGATCGGGTCCGATGATCGGCAGATGGTCGGGTACGTAGGGGCGGAAACCGCCGTAGGCACGCATCACCGGCACGGTGGCCAGCGCCGGGAACAGGCGCAGCGCCTTGTCCGCCATGGCCGAAAGTACCTCGGGGCGGAGCCGGTCGTCGAAGCCGACCCGGCGGCGCGAGGAGCCGATCAATACCGTGCCCGCCCGGGTGGACTCGACCACGGCGGACGTCAGCAGCTCCTGCTCGCCGCTGCCCACCGCATCCACGTAGTCGGCGCCGTAGACCTTGTGGAAGACGGTCGGCGGCAGCGGAGCGGTCACCAGCACCTCGCCGCGGCGGGGCCCCACCGCCACCGGTGCACCGAGGCGCGCGGCGAGCTGTCCCGCCCACGGTCCCGCGCAGTTGACGAACACATCAGCGCCGATGGACTCCCCGTCCCGGCAGCGCACCGCGCGCAGCCGTCCTCCGGTGACGACACCGTCCACCACCTCGCGGCCGGTGCGCAGCACCGCGCCGGCCGCGAGGGCCGCACCGAGCAGGACGGCCGCGGCGCCGGCCGGCTGCACCTGGGCGTCCTCGGGGTAGTACATGGCCGCCGTGTGCCGGTCGGTGACGAAGGGTTCGGCCGCGGCCAGCTCGGCGGCGTCCATGAGCTCGGCCGACACTCCCGCTTCGCGCTGGGCGGCGGCGAAGCGCAGCAGTGCCCCGGCGCCCTTGTCGGTGGTCGCGACGACGATGCCGCCCTTGGGTTCCCACTCCGCGTATGCGGCGTCCGCAGTGCCGTGCAGGATCGTGGGCCACAGCCGCCGTGACAGCTGGGCCAGCTCCAGCTCGGGTCCTGGCCCCTTGTCGGACAGGAGGATGTTGCCCTCGCCGTGCGAGGTGGTGGCCGACGCGGGGCCGGCGCGGTCCACGACCAGTACCTCGCAGCCGGCCAGGGCCAGTTCACGGGCGCAGGCGGCGCCGACGATCCCGGCGCCCAGCACCACTACCCGTGTTCGGTCCACCCACCCGCCTCCGTTCCATCGTTCTATAAATCGAACGGATTGAGGCTATGACGACGGACAGGGGGTGTCAACGCCCCCTCGCGACGGGGCGCGTCGGCGACCCGGAAGGCACTCAAGCGGCAGGCCGCGGGGTGGGCTTGGGGGCGTCTTGGACGGGCGGTGTGCGGTGGCTCAGGGTGACGGTGCGGCGCAGCCGGGCCATGGGGCGCTCCGGCCGGGCTGTCCGGCCTGGTACTGCAGCAGCAGCACCGAGCGCACCTCGCCCTCGGGTGCTGTGTAACTGTGCGGTAGGGCGGCGTTGAACGACACGTAGTCGCCCTCGTCCAGCTCGACGCGGCGGCCGTCGATCTCCACTTGGAGCCGGCCGGTCTGCACGATGGTGTGCTCGGTGCCCGCGTGCCCCAGCGACTCCTGCCGTGAGGTGGCGCGCACCCGCTGGTCGTAGACCTCGACGATGACGCCGCCCGTCTCGATGCGCTGGAGCTGGCGCAGATCGACGCCCTGGCCGCTGAGCACCTCGACCTCGGCGGCGCGCACCACGGTGACGTCGCCCGCGCTGCGACTGTCCAGGAGGTCGGAGATGGGCAGCCCCAGGGCGCGCGAGAGGCTGAACACCGTCTCGATGGTGGGATTGCCGGTGCCTGCCTCCAGCTGAGACAGCGTAGCTTTGCCGATCTTGGAGATGCGGGAGAGCTCGGAGATCGACAGCTCCCTGCGGGTCCTGGCTCGCCTGAGGTTGGCGGCCAGCATGTCCCGGATCGAGCTGCTGGAGGGTTTCACGGCTCTCCTTCACCTCACGGTCGTTCGCTTCAGCTTACTGGCCCGAGGGACGTTCGTTCGATAAAACGAACACGATGGAGCCGTGCGGAACCGATGAGAGCGCGGTGCGGTCAGTGGGGCCAGGCGCCGACGCCGCCGCCCGCTTCGTCCAGCATCTGCACAAGACGGGTGAAGACGCGCTCGTCCTGCGCCAGGCCGTCATGCTCGTACTCATTGGTCACCCAAGTGCGCGCATGGCCCACCGCCGCGGCGGTCGCCAACTGGAGGCCGCTGTCGACGTACATGTCGTCGAAGTACACCGCCGCCACCACCGGCACCTCATTGGCCTCAAGGCGCTGGGTGTCGTACAGCGCGGGCCACTCCGGGCGCTGCGCCATCAGTTCCACGGCGGGCGCGAACGGGCGCAGCGCGCGGATCTCCTCGAACATCCAGGGATAGATCATCTCACCGGTGAACAGCAACGGCCGGGCGTCCTCGCGGAAGGCGGGATGGGCGGCCCGTTCCTGCTGCGCCGCCCACGCCGTCCCACCGCACACGCCGCTGCCGTAGATGCTCTCCTGCAGCACCGCGAACAGCGGATCGTCCGTGAACCCGGTCTGAGCGCCCACCCGACTGAGGAAAGCTGACCTGAGCCGCTGCTCCGAGCCGTCGGTGAACGCCTCGTCGAAGAGCCAGTGCACTCGCTCGTACCCGGGCTCCATCCCGAAATCGAGACCGAGGGTCTGCAGGCGGCGGACGGTGAGCACATCGCCGTCGGGCAGGTGGACGCCGCCGTCGGCGAGGAGGTCCGCGACGCGCGCCACCCGCTCGATGTCGTGCGGGTAGCGCTGCTGGAAGGCCGCGTTCTTCGCCGCCACCCTCGGATACGTGCGGCGATACACCTCGGAGGCATCCGGCGCCAGAGAGGCGAGGCCGCCGGTCACGCAGCATGCGCTGAGCCCCTGCGGGGCGCGGGAGAGATAGGTCAGGGTGAGGAATCCACCGTAGCTCTGGCCCAAAGTGGTCCACCGCGCACCGCCGAAGACGGTGGTGCGCAGATGTTCGGCGTCCGCGACGATGGAGTCGGCGCGGAAGCAGCCGAGGTAGTCGGCCGCCTCCTGCGCCGTACCGAACGCGGCGATCCGCTCGCCGTCCACCGGGCTGCTGCGGCCGGTGCCGCGCTGGTCCAGCAGGATCACCCGCCACCGCTCAAGCGCCTTGGCCAGCCAGCCGCCGCGCTTGACGGGCCGGGGCGCCTTCCCGCCGGGACCGCCCTGGAGATAGAGCAGGCACGGCAGGTCCTCGGCGCGGCGCACGGGGTCGACCAGCTCCCGGGCGAAGATCCGGATCGTCGCCCCGTCGGGGTCGCCGAACCAGTCGAGCGGCACGTCCACCTCGTGATCGCGGACGTGCACCCCGGGCATCGTGTACTGAGCGACGATCACGCGTGTCCCCACTTTCCCGGTTGTCCCGGCCGTCCCGGCCGAACCGACTGTCCTGGCCGCGCCGCTTGTCCCGGCCGTACCGCTTGTCCTCGGGGCCGCGCCGCCCTCTGCACCGGACCCACCTGCCTCACCGGCCCACCGCGTAACCCTGCGCGCCGCGGGAGTTGGCCGCTGCCTTGAGCCAGCCGTCGTCGCGCGCGACCGCGCTGACCCGGCCGAGCGACCAGCCGTCCACCGCCTTCACCAGGTGCCCGCGGCGGCGCAGCTCCGCCACCACGCCGGGGTCGAAGCGGTCCTCCACCAGCATGTGCCCGGGGTGGCTGTCGCGCGGATAGAACGAGTTGGGCGCGTGCACCGACTGGAACTCGGGTGCGTCGATGGCCTCCTGGAGGTTCATCCCGCCGTGCACCACGTTCAGGAAGAAGTGCAGCGACCACTGGTCCTGGAAGTCGCCGCCCGGGGTGCCGAAGGCCAGCCACGGCTTGCCGTCGCGCAGCGCCAGGGACGGCGTCAGGGTGGTACGGGGCCGGGCGCCGGGACGCAGCGAGTTCGGCAGGCCCTCCTCGACCCAGAACATCTGGCCGCGGGTGCTCAGGCAGAAGCCGAGGTCCGGCACGGTCGGCGAGGACTGGAACCAGCCGCCGCTGGGGGTGGCCGAGATCATCATGCCGTGCCGGTCGACGACGTCCAGGTGGCAGGTGTCGCCGCGCAGCTCGCCGGACGCCTCGACGGTGGGCTCGCCCGCGCCCGCCGCCGCGGAGTCGGAGCCGTGCGGCGCGCTGTCCGGCCCGCCGGGGTAGTGCGGCAGCCGCGGCTGCCGGCCGCCGGGCGCGCCGGGCCGCAGCTCCAGCGACGCGTCGGAGGTGATCAGACGGCGCCGTTCGGCGGTGTAGCCGGACTCCAGCAAAGCGTCGACGGGCACATCGGTGAAGCGCGGGTCGCCGTACCACGCCTCACGGTCGGCGAAGGCCAGCTTGCCCGCCTCGATGACCGTGTGCACCCAGTCCGCGGACCCGGGGCCCATCGCCGCGAGGTCGAACCCCTCCAGCAGCGCGAGTTGCTGGAGGAAGACCGGTCCCTGTCCCCAGGGGCCCGTCTTGCAGACGGTGATGCCGTGGTAGTCGAACGAGACCGGCTCCTCCACCGTCGCCTCCCACCCGGCGAGGTCGTCCGCGGTCAGCAGCCCTGCGTGCGACCGTCCGGAGGTGTCCCGCACCTGTGCGTCGGCGCAGTAGGCGCCGATGGCCTCCGCGACGAAGCCGCGGTACCACGCGTCGCGCGCCGCCTGGATCTGCTTCTCCCGCGACCCGCCGCCCACCGCCTCCGCCTCTTCGACAAGGCGGGTGTAGGTACCGGCGAGCACGGGGTTGGTGAAGCGGCTGCCGGGTGCGGGCACCGAGCCGCCGGGCAGCCAGGTCGCGGCAGAGGTCGGCCAGTGTGTACGGAACATGTCCGCGACGGCTGCCACGGCGTCGCTGACGCGAGGCAGCAGGGGGTGGCCCTGGCTCGCGTAACGGATCGCCGGCTCCAGGACGTCCCGCACCGACCAGGTGCCCCACCGCTCCAGCAGCAGCAGCCATGCCCCGAAGGCGCCGGGCACCACCGCAGGCAGCAGGCCGGTTCCGGGTACCAGGTCGAGACCGAGGTCCGCCAGGGCCGAGCCGGTGGCCGCGGCGGGCGAGACGCCCTGTCCGCAGATGGTCGACACCTTCTCCTCGCCCGGGGCCCAGAGCAGGATCGGGACCTCGCCGCCGGGTCCGTTGAGGTGCGGTTCGACGACCTGGAGGACGAAGCCGGCCGCGACGGCGGCGTCCGCCGCGTTGCCGCCGCGCTCCAGCACGCTCATACCGGTGGCCGACGCCAGCCAGTGGGTGCTGGCGACCATTCCGGTGTCGCCGACGAGTTCAGGGCGTGTCGTGGACACTCCCGCTCCTTCCATGAGGGCCGGACTGCTGGGCGTTTTGGGCGGTGGATGCCTGGGGCGTGAGGGACGGTCCGCCCTCGGGTGTGACCAGGTGGCAGGCGACGGGATGCGCGGCGGAGGTGACGCCGGTCAGCGCGGGCACCTCGCTGCGGCAGCGGTCCACCGCCACCGGGCAGCGGGGGTGGAAGGCGCAGCCCGGCAGCCGGAGGGACTGGCTGGGCAGCTCCCCGCTGAGCACCACGCGCTGGGCACTGCGCGCAAGGCGCGGCTCCGGCACCGGCGCGGCGGACAGCAGAGCCTGGGTGTAGGGGTGCTGGGGGTGGGCGAACAACTCCTCGCGGGACGCCGTCTCGACGATCCGGCCCAGATACATCACGGCGATCCGGTCGCTGATGAACTCCACCACCGACAGGTCGTGCGTGATGAACAGGCAGGAGAAGCCCAGGTCGGCCTGGAGGTCGAGGAGCAGGTTCAAGATGGCCGCCTGCACGGAGACGTCCAGGGCCGACACCGGCTCGTCCGCGACCACCAGGCGCGGGCCCATGACCAGGGCCCGGGCCAGCGCGACCCGCTGGCGCTGGCCGCCGGAGAGCTCGTGCGGGTAGCGGGCGGCGAGATCGGCGCGCAGCCCCACCCGCTCCAGCATCTCGGCCGCTCGGTTGCGGCGTTCGCGTGGAGTGCCCTCGTCGTGCCGGCGCAGCGGCCCGGCCACGATGTCACCGATCGGTCGCCTCGGGTCGAGTGAGGAGTACGCGTCCTGGAACACCATGTGCACATCGCGGCGCAGCGGCCGCATGCCGCGCCGGCCGATCCCCGAGATGTCCTGGCCGAGCAGGCGGATCGTGCCGGACGTGGGAGCGGCCAGCCGGGTGATGCACTTGCCCACCGTCGACTTGCCGCTGCCCGACTCGCCGACCAGGCCCAGCACCTCACCCGGGCCGATGCGCAGGTCGACTCCGTCGACGGCGCGCACCGGACCGTTTCTGCGGTCGGCCCTGGTGCGGGCCCGGTAGTGCTTGACCAGGCCCTCGACCTCCAGGACCGGCTGCTCCGCCTGCTCTGTCGTGCTCTTGGCTGGCGTGTTCATCGTTGTTCTCCCGGTCCGGGGTGGTAACAGGCGACCGCGTGGCCGTCCGCGGCGCTCTGCAGCGCCGGCCGGGACGCCGTGCACGCGGCACTCGCCCGCGCACACCGCGGTGCGAACTGGCACGTGTCGGGGTCGGACACCGGCGACGGCACCAGGCCGGGAATCTCGGTGAGGCGACGCCGCCCGCCGTGCAGCGACGCCCGGCCGGGCAGGGCGCCCAGCAGGCCGACGGTGTACGGGTGCTGCGGGGTGTCGAAGAGTGCCTCGGTGTCGGCCTGCTCCACCGGGCGCCCCGCATACATCACCACGACCCGGTCGGCGATGCCCGCCACCACGCCCAGGTCGTGGGTGATCAGTACGACGGCGGTGGACAGGGTGTCGCGCAGTCGGCGGATCACATCGAGGACGGCAGCCTGGATGGTGACGTCCAGCGCGGTGGTCGGCTCGTCGGCGATGAGCACCTTGGGGTCGCAGGCCACCGCGATGGCGATCATCACGCGCTGCCGCATGCCGCCGGACAGCTCGTGCGGATACGCCCGCAGCTGCCGCTCGGCGTCCGGCAGACCGACGAGTTCCAGCAGTTCGACGACCCGCGCACGTACCTGGCGACGTGTCAGGTGTGACTGGTGGCGCCGGATCACCTCGCCGACCTGACGGCCGATGGGGTAGGCGGGATTGAGGGAGGTCATCGGCTCCTGGAAGACCACGGAGACGTCCTTGCCCCTGATGTCGCGCATTCGCTTGTCGGGGAGCGTCGTGAGCTCCACGCCGTCGAGCAGTACGGAGCCGCTGACGCTGACGGACCTGCCGCCGGGCCCGCCGTCGAGCAGTCTGGGGATGGCCATGGCGGTGACGGACTTCCCGCAGCCCGATTCGCCGACGAGGGCGAGGATCTCGCCGCGTTCCAGGGTGAACGACACGCCCTTGGCGGCCATGACCCGGCCACGTTCGGTGCGGAACTCCACCCGCAGATCGGATACTTCCAGCAGACTCATCGCTGCCCCTTCGGGTCGAGCACGTCGCGCAGGCCATCGCCGAGCAGGTTGAAGCCCAGGGTCGTCAGCGCGATGGCGAGCCCGGGGAAGAGCGCGAGCAGCGGGTCCTGGCTGAGGAACTGCTGGGCGCTGGTGAGCATCACGCCCCAGGACGCCGTCGGCGGCTGGACACCGAGTCCGAGGAAGCTCAGCGCTGCCTCGCCGATGATGCCCGCGGGGATCGCGACGGTGGCCTTGACGATCAGGGTGTTGGTCATGTTCGGCAGGATCGATCCGCCCATCAGCGAGATGTCACCTGCCCCGTCCGCGACGGCCGCCGCCACGAAGTCCTGCTCCCGCAGCACCATCGTCTCGCCGCGCACCACGCGGACCACCGACGGGAACTCCGCCACGGCCAGCGCGATGATCACATTGCGCAGTGAGGGGCCGAGGATGGCCGCCATCCCGACCGCGAAGATGAGGAACGGGAACGACAGCACCGTGTCGTTGACACGCATCAGGACCGCGTCGGTCCAGCCGCGGTAGAAGCCGGCCGCGAGCCCCACCGGGATGCCCACCGCCATCGCCAGCGCAGTGGAGAGCACACCGGCCAGCAGCGAGACGCGGGCACCGTTGCAGATCCGGGCCAGCACATCACGGCCGAGGTCGTCGGTGCCGAGCGGGTGGGCCCCGGAGGGCGGGGCCAGCACGTGGGTCAGACCGAGGATCGCGGGATCCTGCGCCAGCAGCGGGCCCACCGTGGCGACCAGCAGGAACAGCAGCACCAGCACGGCGCCGGCCACCGCCATCCGCCGGGCCAGGAACCGTCGCACGGTCAGCCGCAAGCGCGAGGGGGGCGGGCGCCGGTTCGGCGGCACCGGCCGGGGCGGGCAGAGCGGCCGGGGCGGGGGCGGGGCTCATGCGGATCCTCCAGTCAGCCGCAGGCGGGGTTCGAGATAGGCGTAGGCGATGTCCACCAGCAGGTTCACCACCACGTAGCCGGTGACGGTGACCAGCACCGCCCCCTGGATGACGGGGTAGTTGCGGGACGACACCCCGTCGACGATGAGCTTGCCGAAACCGGGGATGACGAAGATCTGCTCGACGATGACCGCCCCGCTGATCAGGCCCGCGAGCTGCAGGCCCACCACGGTGGTGACGGTGGTCAGGCTGTTGCGCAGGGCGTGCATGATCTGCCGCCATGGGGCGAGCCCCTTGGCGCGGGCGGTGCGCACGTAGTCGGCGGAGAGCTGGCCGAGCAGGGCCGAGCGGGTCTGCCGCATGATCACCGCGGCCAGTCCAGTGCCCAATACGAGGACGGGCATCAGCATGCGTTCCAGGTTGCCCGCGAAGTCGTCGCTGAGGCCGACGAAGCCCGAGGCAGGCAGCACGTGCCAGTGGGCGGAGAAGGCGACGATGCCCAGCATGCCGAGCCAGAAGTGCGGCACGGACAGGCCGAAGAGACCGAAGGCGTTGGCCACGTAGTCGAACAGGGAGCCGCGGCGCACCGCGGAGACGACTCCGGCGAGGACGCCGACCAGGACGCCGACCAGGATCGACAGCAGGGTCAGCTCGGCGGTCACCGGAAGCCGTTCCGCCAGGATCCGGGTGACCTCCGTCTTGTCCTGGGTGGAGGTGCCCAGGTTGCCGTGCAGCGCCTGGCTGACGTAGGAGAGGTACTGCATGGGCAGGGGCTTGTCGAGGCCGAACTGCTGCCGGATCGCCGCGACGGCCTGCGGGGTGGGGCTCTCTCCGGCCAGTACGGTCGCGGGGTCGCCGGGCAGCGCCCGGACACCGAGGAACACCACGACGCTGGAGAGAAGGAGCGTGACCACGGCGGTGCCCGTGCGGCGGAGTATGAACTCAATCATGGGACATGCTGGTCTTCCTGAGTGAGGTCCTGCTCGGGTCAGTGGGACAGGTAGGCCGTGGTGAACCGCGGGATGCCGTCGGGGTAGTACCGCACGCCGTGCACGTTCTTGGCCGTGCCGGTGAACCACCGGCTGTGGTAGAGGTAGATCAGCGGGCGCGCGGCGGCGATGCGCCGGACCGCCTGGGCGTACAGATCGCGCCTGGTGTCCGGGTCGTCGCTGCTGGAGGCCTCCTGGATGAGGGCGTCGACGGTGTGGTCGCTGTAGGCCGCGTAGTTGTTGGACCCGCCGGTGGTGACGAGGTCGTTCGTGTCACCGTCCGGGTCGACCCGTCCCGACCAGCCCACCAAGAAGGCGTCGAACTTTCCGTTCCGTGCCAGGTCCAGGGCCGAGACGAGGTCGAGGGTCTTGACGGACACCTTGAAGCCGACGTCGTTCGCCATCGATTGGATCACCTGGCCCTCACGCTGACTCGCGCTCCCGGTGGCCACCAACAGTTCGACGGGCACGGGCGTGTGCACTCCGGACTGCTTGATGAGCTTGCGTGCGGCGTCCGGGTCGTAGGAGGTGCACGGGATGTTGCTGTGCAGGGGGCTCTGCACGGGCAGCGGCTGGCAGTCCGGCACCATCTGGTCGTTCCAGACGGCCTTGTTGAGGACCTTGCGGTCGATGCTCATCTCGAACGCCTTGCGCAGGGCCGGAGAGGTGCTCAGCGCGGTGCCCGCGGTGCGGCGGGTGTTGAACTGGACGGACTGGTAGGCGATCGTGTCGGAGCGCAGGACGCGGAATCCGGACTCGTCCTGGATCTTGATCGCGTCGCTGGCGTCGAGGTGCTCGGCCGCGTCGACGTCCCCGGACTCCAGGTTCGCCGTGGCGACGCTGGAGTTGTTGATGAACCGGTAGACGATGCCGTCGAGCTTCACCTTGTCCGCCGCGTAGTAGTACGGCGACTTCGTGAAGGAGATCTCGTTGCCGGAGACGCGGTCCTTGAACCGGAAGGGCCCGACGCACACCGGTGCGGTGCCGAAATCGGCACCCAGCTTGTGCAGTGCGGCAGGCGACATGATCAGCCCGGCGCGGTCGGCGAGCTGGGCCGCCAGCGGGGCCGAGGGGTGCTTGAGCACCAGGTGCACGGTGGTCGGGTTCTTGACCTCGACGCGCGCGATGGCGGAGAGCTCGTTGACCCGTCCGGACCCCTTCATGGTCAGGTCGCGGTCCAGTGTCGTCTTGACCGCGGCGGCGTCGAACGGTGTTCCGTCGTTGAAGCGGATCCCCTTGCGCAAGGGGATGTCCAGCGACTTGCCGTCGGGCGCCACCTTGGGGAGCGTCGCCGCTAGCTGCGGGACGATGTGCAGTTTGCTGTCGACGTCGTAGAGCTTCTCGCAGAAGCTGGTGAACACCATCCTGGCGGCGAAGGTGTTGGCCAGGGTCGGATCCAGGGTGTCGGGTTCGGTGGGAGTGGACACCACGAGGGTGTTCTCCGAGGCGCTGGAAGCAGTGCCGGAGCCCGGGGTGGAGCACCCGGCGAGCGGCAGGACCGCGAGCGCGAGAGCCCCGGCTGTCAGTGAGCGTGGACGCATGAGTCCCTCGGCATGGAAGTTCGGGAAGCCGGATGTCTGAGGGCGGGTGGCGACCACCATGGGCGCCGGGTGATGGATTGGAGTGGCCCCTGTCGTACATGACAGCACGCACAGTAGCGGGCCTTCGTTCTATAGAACGAACATGAAAAGGCTATGAGCTGCGGTTCACCGATGTCAACGCTCCAGCCACCTGGACTTCTCCAAGCGTCTGTCCTGCTTTTATGCGGGAAGGACCGCGATGCGAGGGCATGGCGGATTCCTCCCTCTCACTGTGTGTGTACGTTCGGTATAACGTACGGAATCAAAGGCGGTATCGATGCGCTTCCGGTGACCGTCCGGTCTGATCGCGCCGTCCGGACGGGCGTTGCGTGCGCTGTGGGTGTGCCGTGGGTGTGCCGCCTTCTGTCACGGCGACGGGCGCCCGCCGGTCACCCGTTCATCCCGTCGGAGGCCACCTGGGGCGAGCGGGGCGTAGGGCGACGCCCGGACGCGAACCGGGGCCAAGGCCACCCGCACCGCAAGCCGCTGGGCGGAGTGTCCGCCAGGCGCGCCACCTGCCTCTGCTCCGCTTCACAGGAGCCTGGGCGCGGACTATAGTCCGAAACTAGCAGTGCTAATTAATGAGCTCAGGCGTCAGGTGCCCGTCGCACGGCGGCGCCTCACTCGCGTTCTCGTACTTCTTTCAGGAGGCGCATCGTGCGTCCAGTCCACTTCGCCGTCGCCCGCCGCACGCCCGTCGGCAGGCTGCGCGGTGCCCTGTCCTCGGTGCGTCCCGACGATCTCGCCGCCACGGTGATCCGGGGCCTGCTCGCCGAGGCGCCCGGACTCGACCCGGCCCGCATCGACGACGTGTACTGGGGCGCCGCGAACCAGTCGGGCGAGGACAACCGCAATGTCGCCCGGATGGCGGCGCTGCTCGCCGGACTCCCCGACTCCGTGCCCGGCGCCACCGTGAACCGGCTCTGCGCGTCGGGCCTCGAAGCGGTCACCTCGGCCGCCCGTGCGATCGCCGCAGGCGAGGCGGATGTGGTGCTCGCGGGCGGCTCCGAGTCCATGAGCCGCGCCCCGTTCGTGCTGCCCCGGCCCGACACGGCGTTCCCGCAGCGCATGGAGACCGTCGACACCCGGCTCGGCTGGCGCCTGGTCAACCCCCGCATGCAGGAGCTGCACGGCCTGCTGGCGATGGGGGAGACCGCGGAGGAGGTCGCCGAGCGATACGCGATCACCCGGGAGCGCCAGGACGACTTCGCACTGCGCAGCCACCGGCGGGCCGCCGAGGCACGCAAGGACGGTCACTTCGACGCCGAGCTGCTGCCCGTCAGCCGCCAGGACGGCGTGGTCGTCGACACCGACGAGGGCATCCGCGTCGACACCTCGTACGAGAAACTGGCCTCGCTGAAGCCGGTGTTCCGCGCCGGTGGCACGGTCACCGCGGGCAACTCGTCACCGATGAACGACGGCGCCGCCGGGCTGCTGCTGGTGAGCGAGGAGGCGCTCCAGGAGTTCGGTCTCGAATCGCTCGGCCGGTATGTCTGCGGCACCTCCGCGGGAGTGCACCCGGACGTCATGGGCATCGGCCCCGTGCCCGCCACCCGCAAGGCGCTCGCCCGGGCCGGCTGGACCGTCGGCGACATCGAGACGGCGGAGCTCAACGAGGCGTTCGCGGCGCAGGCACTGGCCTGCGTCGACGAACTCGGTTTCGACCTCGACCTCGTCAACCCGGACGGCGGTGCCATCGCACTCGGACATCCGCTCGGCTGCTCGGGCGCTCGCATCCTGACCACACTGCTGCACCGGATGCGGCGCACGGGGGCCGGACGCGGGCTGGCCACGATGTGCGTGGGCGTCGGACAGGGCAGCGCGGTGCTTGTCTCGCGCGCGTAGTTGCGATCACGCGAACCGGTCGGATCTTCGGGCGGTCGGTGCGGTCTGGGCGGCGGGCGCGGGAGGGGCTCCGCGGGTGATGGGTGCATGGGCATAGCATCTGTCTCCGGTATGGATATCACCTTGTGGGATTTTGTCGCGCTCGCTGCTGCTGCCACGCTCGTCGGGTTCTCGAAGACGGCCATCAGTGGCGCCAACACCGTCAGCCTCGCGGTGTTCGCCGCCGTACTGCCGGCCCGGGAGTCGACCGGCGTGCTGCTGCCCATCCTGATCACCGGCGACGTGCTCGCCGTGCTCACCTACCGGCGGCACGCCCACTGGCCCACCCTGTGGCGGCTGTTCCCCGCGGTCGCCGCCGGTGTGGTCATCGGCACCGTGTTTTTGGTCTGGGCCGACGACGCGATGGTGCGGACGTCGATCGGGGCCATCCTGCTGCTGATGGCGGCGGTCACGGTGTGGCGCAGACGCACCGCCCAGGGCGCCGAACCGTCCGCCGCCGTGACCCGCGGCGGCCGGGTCAAGGCGGGCTCGTACGGGGTGCTCGGCGGGTTCACCACCATGGTCGCCAACGCGGGCGGTCCGGTCATGTCGCTGTACCTGCTGTCCGCCGGCTTCCGCAAGCTGAGCTTCCTCGGCACATCCGCCTGGTTCTTCCTGATCGTCAACGTCAGCAAGGTGCCGTTCAGCGCGGGCCTCGGCCTTATCGACGGGCACTCGCTCCTGCTGGACCTGGAACTCGCGCTGTTCGTCGTGCCGGGCGCGCTCATCGGGAAGGCCTGCGTGGCCCGTATCAACCAGCGGGTCTTCGAGTACCTGGTGATCGGGGCGACGGTGCTGGGCGGTCTCGAACTGCTGCTGCGCTAGGGCCTCTCGTCTGCAAGGATCACCCAGCGGTGCCGCCGTTGTGCCTCAGGCTTCGTCGGGCCCGCGCAGCCGCGGCGCCCAGTCCGCCACATCGTCCACAACGGTGCCGTCGTCGACGGTGTCCGCGAGCTGCCCGGCCCACCCGGTCAGACCCGGCACATCGAGACAGTAAGGCCTGGGCTGTGCCGTGGCCGCGGCCCAGTCCGCCACCGCGCCAGCACCACGGCGCAGCAGCCGGGCGCCGCCCTTCGTGTTGCCGCGCGCGGCATGCGTGAGGCCGACCGCCAGTTGGGCCAGACCGCGCCAGAGCGGGCGCTCGCTCTCGGGACCCGACTTCCAGGCGTCCTCGAAGACCTCGTGGGCGTGGAAGGGCTTGCCCTCGTCCAGGAGGTGCTGGGCCTCGGTGAGCGTGTCGGCGGGGGAGCGGACGAGGCCTTCCGGCTGACGGGGGGTGTCCGGGGAGCCGTAGGGCAGGGGGCGGCCCAGGCCGTCCCGGGGGCGGGCGTTCCTGGCGCGGCCTCCGGGATCGCGGTCACGGGAGGCCCGTGCCGCGGAGGCCGGCATGTCGCGTCCGTACGACGGGGGCGGTGTGTCGTGCGGCTGGTCGCGTCGCGACTCCATGATCACCAAGACCTCTGCCTGCCTTGTTTTTGGGGTACACCCCCATCACGCCTGTCTGCGTCATCTCTCAGTGTGACAGTTTTTAGGCAGCGTCTCTTCGATCAGTAGCTCGTTGCTCGCGTCATGTGGCCTCGGCGCTCGTTCTCATGCAACGTCGCTACCGCGGCTGACCATCCGCGTTGTCCTCGAAGAGTTCCTGGGTACGGCGCAGCAGGGCTTGCCGTACAGCGTCCGGTGACAGGACTTGCAGGGGTGTGGCCAGGCTGAGGAGGTACCTGGCGAGCCCGTCCGCGTCGGGACCGCCGATGTCGACGATCGTGGCGTCAGGGCCTTCGGGGCGGTGGGTACCGACTGTCGACGGGATCAGCCGCAGTGCTTGGTTCATGGACACCGGGAGGCGGATGGTCGCGGAGAGCGGGTAGGGGCCGGTCGCGACGGAGCGGGAGACGAGCAGTGCCGGATCAGGCGGGTCGATGAGTTCCACCGGGTGCCCGGTTGGCTGTAGTCGGTCGACCCTGTCGGCCCGAAAGGTCCGCCATTGACCCTGCGCCACGTCCCGAGCGACGAAGTACCACCGGCGTTCGGTGTGGACGAGGCGGTACGGGTCAACGTCTCGGACCGTGGCCCTTCCTTCCCAGTCGCGGTACGACAGGCGGGCGCGCTCACCCTGGCGGCATGCGGCGGCCAGTTCCAGCAGCACGCCGGGCGTGATCTGCGGCTCGTCGGGTCTGGGGGTGTGCACGAAGGCGGCGTCCATCTCGCCCAGCCGGTCCGCGATCCGCTGCGGCAGAACCTGCCGCAGTTTCAGCAGTGCCGACAGTGCGGCCTGGTCGCCGCCGAGAGCGCCGCTCAGCGCTGCCTCGCGCAGCCCGACAGCCACGGCGAGCGCTTCTTCGTCATCGAGGATCAGTGGCGGCACCCGGGCTCCGGCACGGAGGCGATAACCGCCCCATGGCCCAGGCTCGGACTCGACGGCGTAGCCGAGGTCCCGGAGCTTGGCGATGTCCCGCCGCACCGTGCGCTCGGTGACCGCCATTCGGTCGGCCAGCTCACCGCACGTCCACAACGGCCGGGCGACCAGCAAGGAGAGCAATCGCAGCAGGCGGGCGGATGCGCTGAGCACATGTGGAAGTGTTCCACATGACCAGGACCGAAACTGTCCTGGTCCCGCCGTAGCGTCTTCTCCATGAACACGGGAAACACCTCCGCACCCTCCGCACCCACGTTCCGCTACGCGGCCGTCACCTTCGATTGCGCGGACCCTGCCGAACTGGCCCGCTTCTACGGCGAGGTCCTCGGCCTGCCCACCGTCTTCTCCACTGACCACTTTGTCCTGCTCGCCCAGGAGGGCGCGGCCGGACTGGGATTCAACCGGTTGGCCGACTACCGCCGTCCCACCTGGCCGGACCCGTCCCAGGAAAAGCAGGCCCACATCGAACTGGGCGTCGATGACTTGGATGCCGCCCAAGCCCGGCTGCTCGCCCTGGGGGCCGTCAAGCCCGAATTCCAGCCGGACCCCGACCGGTGGCGGGTCCTGCTGGACCCCGCAGGCCACCCGTTCTGCATCTCCACCTTGGTCTGAGCACGATCCGCAAACCGATGACGACGATCGCGCACCCAGGCAGGCGCAGCGAACTCGCGCTGCCCGGCCGGGGCGCGGAGAGGTTGCATGGCGGCCCAGTCAGTCGACGTACCTGATCAGATAGCGTCTGTTGCTCCCGCTCGACAGTGAGCGTGATTCGTAAGGTTCCTCATGTTCACGTGCTGAACCTTACGAATAACGCTCAGTGTTGCGCTTCTTGTACGGCTCTTTATCGAAACCCGGGGGTCGTCCGCCTTCCTTGCGCCTGCTGCCTGCTGCCTGCGTCCTCGTGTTTGGTCCGTCCCCTGTTATGACGCTTCCGGTCGCTGCTGTCGACGTAGTTTGATGAGCGCGACGAGCTGCCTCTTCTCGTGGTCCGTTGCCGGGCGCACCCTTTGGTAGTGGAGGCGCCATGCGCGCCCGGCAGGGCGTTGCACGTTGATGAAGCCGCCGTCGATGCTCTGCACCGTGCAGGGCAGTTCGCTGTAGCGGTCGACGACAACCGCACCGATACGGATCTGTTCCGTACTGCCGAAGAACATCAGCCCACCGGGACCCTGTGCGTGTGGTTTCTTTCCGGTGCCCGCCGTCATGTCGCTTCCGTTTCTGCGCCGTGGGCCGGATTCACCGAGGCTGGATTTACCGGGGCCGGATGTACCGCGCTGACGCCAGCCTGACTCCGGAGTACGGCAAGGAGCTTGCGGGCCGTGCGGAGGTTGCACCTTCCCATGTCGATCAAGGGGTCCGGGTTCTCGTCGCCGTAGGCCATGGGCTCCACGCTCAGGGAGGGGAGAACGATTCCGAGCGTGCGCAGCACCGCGCTCAGGTCATCGCGGGTATCCTCGGCTTTCCTGAGCTTCTGGGCCTTCATCGGCTGCTTGGATTTCGTGTTCATATTTGTTCCTGTCATTCCGTGCGTTCGCCTTCCTGCGCTTCAGAGGTAGATCTGTTGCTTGCATTTCTTGCAGTGCTTTGATCCGTGGGGTACGTCGTGTTCGCACTTCTTTTCTGGCATGGCTCATCCCTGTGAAATCTGTTCTTTGTGGAGGTGGCGGAATGCTGCCGGGTATTGCCGGGTGCTGTCAGCCTCCGCCCAGGGTGAAGAGCACGCCGACGAAGAATCCGAGTGCGGCGGATACCGAAGCGAGGAAAATCGGTCCGGCGATGGGCAGGACCTGGGCCCAGGCGCACCGGACCGCGGCGGCCGTCCATTTGATCCAGACCCACTCCGGGTAGTCCGTCATGGCGTTCAGGAGGCGCCGTGTCAGGGGCGGGCGGGCATGGTGGGTTCGACGGTCCTGTGCCCCGTGCGCGGCTTCAACGACGCCGTGGCCGCTGGCCGTGTCCGCAACCGGCTCGGCGCCGTTGAGAACGGTGTGTGTGTCGCTGGTCGCCATGTGCCCGGCTCGAACCGGTGACGGGCGCGTGGTGTGCTCCCCGTGGTCGACGTGGGCCGGGATGTGTAGGGGGTCCTGCCGCTCGACCGGGAAGTTCGTGCCGGGCATGACCGCTCCTCTCTGTAGTGATTCCACTACCAAGGGCGTTCAGCGTGGCCTACAGTGGGGCCGTCTTCAACTTGCACCATTTGTACAGAGAGTCAGGCGGTGGCCGTTGAATCGGAAAGAGTTAGACCCTGAAATGTCGCCAAATGCGGCATTTGGGCACCGTATCCGCATGCTGCGGGACGAACGCGGCTGGACCCAGGACGAGCTGGGGGAGCGCATGGGGTGCTCCGGCACCCATATTTCGGCGGTGGAAGTGGGGCGCCGATTTCCAACCCGTCGCTTCGCGATCAGTGCTGACCGTGCATTCGGCACCGGGGACCGGCTCGAACGCCAGAGTCTGGCAGTGCGGCAGACAGCGCTCATCGAAAGTTTCCCGGAGTACGTCACGCATGAGGCACGCGCGGCAGAGATCCGGTTGTACGAAGTGGGAGCGATCCCCGGACTGCTCCAGACGCCCGAGTACGCGGCCACGATGGAAGCCGACGTAGTGCGGCGCGAGGCCATCACCCCGGAACAGGCCGAAGAACGGGTGGAGATGGTGGCGCGGCGGCAGGCCGCCCTTGACCGCACCCCGGCACCGCTGATCCTCGCGGTGCTCGACGAGGGTTGCATTCGCCGGCCGATCGGTGAGCCCGCAATCATGAACGCCCAGCTCGACCGCCTGGTGGAGTTCGCCGAGCGACCGAACACTGTGCTCCAGGTGGCACCGTTCTCCATGGGAGTGCGGCGACCGTTCAACCTGCCGCTCTACATCCTGACGACGCCGGAGCGCTCGCTCATGTCGTACGCCGAGTCGGCCCATCGGGGGCATCTGGAACGAGAAAGCGCCTTCGTACTGCCCCTGCTGACGGCCTACCATCAACTACAGGCCGAGGCGCTGTCACAGGCGGCCTCTGTGACCATGATCCAACAGCTTCGAAAGGGCATCCAGTGACGACCGAATCCCCCCGTTGGTTCACGTCCTCGTACAGCGGCAACGGCGGCGCCTGCATCGAGGTCGCCGCCAACCTCGCCGCCTCCCGCGGCATAGTCCCCGTCCGCGATTCCAAGAACCCGAGTGGTCCGGCACTCGGCTTCGAGACGGCCGCGTGGTCGTCGTTCGTCGGCGCCGTCAAGGGCGGGGAGCTCCCTGCCTGAAACCCGCAAGTAGACCCGGAGCAGCCGGCCCTCGCTGATGTCAGCGGGGGCCGTGGCCGTCTTGCCACCCGGGACGCCCCGGGTGTGTGGCAGAAACCGGAAAACCGTCACACGCATCCACGGCAGTACCGAAGATTCACGGACACATACCCACACCGGGCAGTCGGCCATCCTGGCTGAAGTGGGCGTTCTTGATGCGCGCACGACCCTGTGGTGATGTGACCTGAACCAACGGGAGAGGTGGGGGCATGGGCACGGTGGGGGACGCCTTCGGGCAGCTCAAGACGGCGCAGAAGGCGGCCAAGGGGGTGTCGCTGTACTCGCGTTATGCGAACCGGCCGGCCGGGCGCCTGCTGGCTGCCGGAGCGTACGGACTCAAGATGTCGCCGAATCAGGTCACCCTGGTCAGCGCCGCGTTCAGCTTCGCCGCCGTCGCCTTGCTGGCCATCGGCGCGCCGTCCTGGAGCCTCGGCCTCGCGGTGTGGCTCGGCCTCGCCGTCGGATTCGCCTTCGACTCCGCCGACGGGCAGTTGGCACGGTTACGCGGCGGCGGCAGCGCGGCAGGAGAGTGGCTCGACCACGTGGTGGACTGCGCGAAGATCACTGCCCTGCACGCCGCCGTCCTGATCACCTTCTACCGCCACCCGGCCCGTTTCGGACTCGGCGGCGACGCCTGGCTGCTGGTACCGCTCGGCTTCCAGTTCGCCGCCGTCGTCACCTTCTTCGGCGGGCTGCTCACCGAGAAACTGAGCCTCCGCAAGGCCCCGGGCACACCGCCCGCACCACCGTCCGCCCTGCGGGCCGTGGCGCTGCTGCCCGTCGACCATGGCGTGTTCTGCCTGGTCTTCCTGCTGCTGGGCGGCGGCTCGTGGTTCCGCTGGGCTTATACCGCGCTGGGCGCGGCAGCGGCGCTCTTCCTGCTGGCGTTCCTCACGAAGTGGTTCCGGGAACTGAGTGCAACTCCCCGCTGAATGACGTCTGGCCTGGGCCTGGGCCCGGGCCGCTCAGCGCGTCGAGCGCCCGGCGCAACTGCGTGCTCGATGTGTGCACGGTGTACGGGAAGTAGACGACGCGCACCCCGACGGTCGCGAAATCGCGTTCCAGCCTTTCGCCCTTGGGCGTGCCGCGCCAGTCGTCGCCCTTGAAGAGCACATCGAAACGGACCTGCTGCCAGGTATCCAGCTTGTCAGGGACGGTTTCCACGAACGCCGCGTCCACATACCGCACACTGCGTACGATCTCCAGACGCTCCACCAGCGGGATCATCGGCCGCCGTCCCTTGGCCTGTTCCGCCATCTCGTCCGAGACGACCCCCGCGACGAGATAGTCGCACTGCGCGCGGGCGTGCCGAAGAATGTTCAGATGTCCGATATGAAAGAGATCGTATGCTCCCGGTGCATAGCCCACCCGATACGGTCCACCGGTCTTGCCCGTTGCTAAACCTGCCAAGCCTTCCCCCCAGGGATTCGTCGGTACCGGCCGTGCGCCCCCGCCCCGTCGGTCCGTGCGGTCTTCGACGATAGCGTGCACATTCCGTGCGCGTATGGTGAACGATGAGAGGCGATACCCCGCCGGGACCGCTTCCGGCCGTATGGGGCGCGCGGATCCGGGAGGGACCACTGCGTGAGTCATGAAGGACGCGGGACGGGGCCGGACGGGAACTCGGCACCCCGCCGCAGGCTGTTATTGGTGTCCACCAACTACGCGCCGGAACACACCGGCATCGGCCCGTACGCCACCCAGATCGCGGAACACTGGGCAGCTCGCGGCCACGAGACACACGTCCTGGCCGGCATGCCGCACTATCCGGCCTGGCGCACCGACCCGGCGTACGCGGGCGTATGGCGGCGTACCGAAATACGCGCCGGCGTCCTGGTGCACCGCAGACGCCACACGGTGCCGCCCCGTCAGACCGCCGTACGCCGCGCCCTGTTCGAGGCATCGGTGCTGGCCCACGGCCTGGCCGCGCCGCCGCGCACCGGCCGCCCCGACGCGGTGCTCGCCCAACTGCCCAGCCTGGCCGGCGGACTGCTCGGCGCCCGGATCGCCGCCCGCCACCAAGTGCCGTACATACCCGTCGTCCAGGATCTGATGGGCGCCGCGGCCACCCAGAGCGGCATACGGGGCGGGTCCCGCGCGGCGGGGCTCGCCGAGCGGGCCGAGGCCCACGCACTGCGGCGCGCCGCACTCGTCGGCGTCATCCACGAGACCTTCGTCGACCGGGTCAGGGCCATGGGGGTCGACCCGGGCCGTATCCGCCTGGTGCCCAACTGGTCGCATGTACGGGGTCCTGCGCTGCCGCGCGAGACGACCAGGGCCCGGCTCGGCTGGCCGCCGGGACAGACCGTGGTGCTGCACTCCGGGAACATGGGCCTCAAACAGGGCCTCGATGTCCTGATCGAAGCAGCCCGGCAGGCGCCGGAGATCCGCTTCGTACTGATGGGCGACGGCAGCCAGCGCGCGGCCCTGGCCCGGCTCGCCGCGGGCGTGGCCAACGCGCAGTTCCTGCCGCCCGCCGCGGAGGACGACTTCCCCGAGGTGCTGGCTGCCGCCGATGCGCTCGCCGTCACCCAGCGCGCCTCCGTGCTCGACATGAGCGTGCCGTCCAAACTCACCTCGTACTTCGCCGCCGCCCGGCCGGTGGTCGCCGCCGTGGCGGACGGCGGCGGCACCGCGGGAGAAGTGCTGCGCTCAGGTACCGGGGTACTGGTGGCCCCCGAGGACCCCGGAGCGCTGGTCGCCGCGGTGCGTAGACTCGCCGCAGAGCCGGACCTGGCCGACGCGCTGGGCGCCGCCGGGCCGCGCCATGTGGCCGCCCATCTCTCCCGGGAAGCCGGACTCGCACGGATCGACGCACTCATCGACGAGGCCTTGGGGGGTCCAGGCACGTGACCGACACACACGCTCCGGACAGGGGCGACGACGAGCCGGACCAGTTGCGCGACCAGTTCCGGCACCTGCTGCGCTACCGCTGGCTGATCGCCGGAGGCATCGGCGTCGGCCTACTCGGCGGCGCCTGGCTCGGCGTCCAGAGCGCCGACTCCTACACCGCGACCAGCGACATCGTGCTGCGCGCCCCCACCAACGACCCGTTCGACCCCGCGCTGTCCGCGGACAAGACCATCAACATGGGCTCCGAACGGCAGACCGCGCTCAGCAGCAGCGTGGCAGGCGTCGCCGCCCGCAAGCTCGGCGTCGGTGCCACGGCACTGCAGCGCGGGTTACAGGTCACCAACCCACCGCAGACCCTCGTCCTGCACCTCGCCTACACCGCGGGGTCCCCCGGCGAAGCCGCCCGCCGCGCCAACGCCCTCACCGCCGCCTACCTCGACCTGCGCACCCGGCAGTGGGAGGACGTCCGCGACAGCATGGTCAAGAAGTACCGCGACCAGCTGAAGCCGCTCACCCAGCAGCACGACGACGTCACCCAGCAGATCGCCCAGCTCCCGCAAGGCGGCTCGGCCGCCGACTCCGCGTACGCCGTGCAGGCCAACCTGGAAAACCGCATCACCGACCTGAACACCAGGATCAGCAACCTCAACGCGCTCGATATGACCCCCGGCACCGTGATCCGCCGTGCCGTGCCGCCCACCGCACCAGAAGGGCCCGGGCTGCCCATGTCGCTGGGGCTCGGCGGCGCCGTCGGCATCGCGCTCGGGCTGCTCGGCGCCTGGGTGCGCCTGGTCTTCGATCCGGCGCCGCGCTCGGCGGGCGAGGTGGCCCGCGCGGTGCGGGCGCCCGTCCTCGGCACCTTGCCGCGCGGCGGCACGGGCGCCCTGCTGCTGGGCGGCCAACCGGAGGCCCGCATCGCGGAGGAGTACCGCTCGATCGCCTTCCGGCTGGCCTACGACGAGCGGTTCGCCGACCGCCGCAGGCTGCTCGTCGTGGCACCTCGCGGCCCTATCGACGACACCGTTGCGGTCGCCTCCAACCTGGCCGCCTCGTTCGCCGAGACCGGCAAGGACGTCCTGCTCGTCGAGGCCGATCTGCGCACCCCGTCCCTGGTCGGGCTGTTGCGCGCCACCACCCACCCGCGCCCACAGTGGACCCTGCCCGAGCCGGGCGCCCACCCCGCCACCGCCCCGCGGACCACGGGCCAGAGCGAGGCCGACTGGCCGGGCGGCAGCCATCTCGCCGTCGACGCGGGCGAGTCCGGCATTTTCGCCCTGGTGCCCGGCGAACGAGTGCGCAATGTGCCGCGCGCCCTCACCTCGTCCCGGATGACACGGCTGATCGCCGAGGCCGACGATCCCGGCTCGACCGTCGTGGTGCTCGCCCCGCCGGTGCTCGCCTACGCCGACGCGCTCGCCCTCGTCGACCGGGTGGACGGCGTGCTCGTCGTCTGCGACCCGCGCGCCGTGCACCGCAAGGACCTGGTCCGGATCCGCGAACTCATCAGCGGCGCGGGCGGCACCGTCCTGGGCGCCGTCCTACACACCGGACACCGCGGCGCCGCACGCACGGCAAGCCCCGGCAGAGCGGGCAAGCGAGGGAGAGCGGCGAAGGCCGGCAAGGGCGGCCGAAGCGCCACCGGCACAACCGCCCCCGCCGGTGCCACCTCGGCCGCCGACACCGCCGACGGCGGTGACACCCTGGCGCCACGCGGCATGCGCGCGGCCGACCGGTGAGCCGCAGCGGGCGGGCGGCAGAGCCCGGCCGGCGGCAAGCAGCCGGGCGGACGGCGGGGCACACGGCCACGGCCGCCGCCTCCATCCTCGACCAGGCCGCGTCCAGCCTGACCAACATCCTCGTCCTGGTGATCGCCGCCCGGGTCTCCACCGCCGCGGGCTTCGCCGCGTTCTCGATGGTGTACCTCACCTTCACGGTGCTGCTCGGCCTCAACATGTCCTATGTGGGCCAGGTGGTGGTCCTGGAGCGCGGTGACGCGGCCACCCTCGCCACTTCCTGCCGCTCCGCGGTCACCTTCACCGCCTGCGCCGCGGGCACGGTGGCGGTGCCGCTCGCCGTGGGCGGGCTGCTCGTCGGAGGCCGCCTCGGCGGTGCCTGCGCGGCGCTCGGTCTCGTCCTGCCGTTCGTGCTGGTCCAAGACGGGCTGCGGTACGCGTTCTCCGCGCTGCGCACGCCGCAGCGCGCGCTTGCCGCCGATGTCGTGCGCCTGCTGTGCGTGGTTCCGGCGCTGCTCCTCCAGCCGCGGCATGCCTCGCCTGCGCGGCTCGTCGCGGTCTGGGGCCTTTCCGCGCTGCCCGCGCTGCTGCTCGGCCTGGCCCTGCTGCGGCCCCTCGTCGCGGGCACGGTGCTCACCTGGGGACAGTTGCGCCGCTATCTGCGCCGCGGGCACCTCGGGATGCGATTCGTCGTCGAGTTCGCGGTGGGCAACGCATCGAGCCAGCTGGCCGTGCTGGGCCTCGGCCTGTTCGCCGACCCGCTGGCGGTGGGCGCGCTGCGCGGCGCCACCACACTCTTCGGTCCCCTGAACGTGCTCTTCAACTCGGTGAACGCCTTCGGGCCGCCGGTCCTCGGTCGGCTCGGCGGGCGACGGGCGACCATCCGGGCGGCCGGCGGGCTCGGCGCAGTGCTCGGTGTGGTGGGGCTCGGCTGGGCGGCGGCCCTGTACGCGCTGCCGGGCCCGGTCGGACAGCACCTGCTCGGCGCGACCTGGCCGCCGGCGGTGGCGCTGCTGCCCGCCACCGGCAGCCAGTACGCGGTGATGGGCCTGGGCACCTGCGCCCTGGTCACCCTGCGTGTGTTCAGCCCGCGCGCCACGCTCTCGGTACAGGTCGTCTTCTCGCTGCTCGCCGTGGTGCTGATGCTCGGCGGCTACCAGCTCGACGGTGTGCTGGGCGCGGCCTGGGGGCTCGCCGCGGGCTCCGCGCTGAAGGCGGTGGCGGCCTGGCTGCGGGTGCTGCGGCCCGCGGCGGCGCCCGCCGCGGTGCCCGCTGTCAGCGCAGCGCCGCGGCCCGGTCCTGACGGCGTGTCATGACCAGCAGGACACAGCAGAGCGCGATCGCCACCCGCCCCGAGGCCTGCAGCAGCGGACCGCGCAGCAGAATGAACGAGTAGCCCGCCACCAGCGGCACCACCAGCGCGATCAGACTCCCGGGCGGGGCACGCCGGGTGGCCCTGCGGGCATGGCGCCGGTCCACCCGCGCCGCCGCGTACCCCATACCGAGCAGCCCCGCCGTCATCCCGACAGGACCCGCGTCGATCCACAGCTCGGCCCAGACGGGCGAGGACAGATTGGTGTTCACCGTGCCCATCCACTGACCCACCAGCACCCCGGTGTCGAGCGGTTTGCTCGGCCACACCGACCTCGGCACCGCGAACAGGACCGCCCCCGCCAACTGCCGCCCGTAGGTGTGCCCCTCACCCGACTCGGCGTAACTGATGGTGTTGGCGAACATCCCTATCTGGTCGTAGTCCTTGACCGTCAGGGGTTCAAGGGCCGACGTGGTCTGCAGCGGGTGGTAGTTGCGGTCGTCGTAGCGGAACCGGTCGGCGAACGGGAAGACCACCAGCGCCACCACCACGCCCAAGCTCAGCGCCGAGCGGTACATCGCCGCACTCACCGGGAACACGGTGAACAGCAGCGAGAAGAGCACCGTCAGAAACCAGTACCGCGGATTGGAGATGGGGTTGTTGACGACGACGTTGGCAGCGACGAGCAGCGCCCACACCGCGATCCAGGCGGGCGATCTGCGGGCCCGCCGGGAAGTGACCAGGCGGCGCGTGTACACCAGCAGCGCGATCAGCGCGGGCACCGTGCCCAGGCCCCGCCACAGTGCCTGGCCCGCCTGCGAGCCGGCCTGGGCGAGACCGGCGTCCTGGATGTCCGCGGTGATCTCCTGACGGCTGCTGAAGAACACCGCGGGCCCGCCCAGCTTCACCACCAGCGCCGCACTGCCCACGAAGGCGAGCAGCACCAGCAGGGCGAGCCGCCTGCGGTGCACCAACAGGGCCCCGGCCTCGTCGGCACGACTGCCGCCAGGCCGGTGCCTGGCCAGCAGCGCCCCCACATCGAAGGCGGTACAGCCGATCAGGACCAGCGCGATCGCCGCGGTGAGATCGGAGCGTGGCCCGACGACCGGCGTCGGCACCTGGCCGAGCACGTCCTGCGCCAGCGGCGCCACGCCCATCGCCACATAGACGAAGAGCCAGAACGACCCTTGCAGCAGCTTGCGGCGGCTGGTGAGGATCATGGCGGAGAGCCGGGCGCCCGCGTACATGGTCAGCGTCAGCTGCAGCCAGAACGCCGCGTCCCGCGCACCCGCACCCGGTTGCACCACGACCAGCAGCGGCAGGAACACCGTCAACGCCAGCACCAGCGGCACCGCCACCGCCCGGGACAACAGGGCGCGCGGCGATACGGCAGAGGAGGACGGGTCGGGCGCCGGAGTGCCGGAGGGCGCGTCGGGAGCGGGTGAGCCGGAGCGGGTGCCGGGGGATGGTAAGCCGGGGTGCGCGTCGGACGCGGACCGCACGCCGGAGCCCGGCCGCCCGCGTGTGCGCCCGTCGCCGGCCGACGCCGTCCCGCTCGTGTCCTGCGGCATAAGCCCCCCAATCCGCCCCGCCGGGGGCCTCCCCGCGCGCAGTCTACCGACGCCGCCGTGTCACCTCCCGGTAACCGTTAGGCTGCTGCAAAGGGCGCCTGAACAGGCGCTGTTGGGGGGTGTAGCGGTGCGCAATCTCCCGGCCTTCACCCTGGCCGGTTACGACAAGGGGCGCGGCAGACTCGTCCAGGCCCTGTGGTTCGCCGTCATGAGCACCGTCTTCATGGCGTGGTTCTGCCCGGCCCGGCTCCGGGTGGCGCTGCTGCGGGCCTTCGGCGCGCGGATCGGCACCGGTGTGCTCATCCGGCACCGGGTGCGGGTGCTGTGGCCGTGGAAGCTGACCGTGGGTGACCACACCTGGATCGGTGAGGGCGCCTGGATCCTCAACCTGGAGCCGGTGACGCATCGGCTCGCACGTCTGCGTCTCGCAGGAGGCGCTGCTGTGCACCGGCAGCCATGACTACCGCACCGCCGACTTCCGCTACCGCAACGCCCCCGTCACCGTCGCCGACGGCGCCTGGATAGCGGCCCGTGCCACCGTCCTCGCCGGCGTCAGCATCGGCCGGCACGCGGTGGTCGGCGCGGGCACCGTAGTCGACCACGACCTGCCCGAGCTGACCCTGCACACCGCCACCGGGCGCCGTACCGTCCAGGAGCCGTCATGAGAGTTCTGCACGCGGTCACCCTGCACAGCCCCACGCACACCTTCGGCGGCCCGGTGCGGGTCGCGCTGAACCTCGCCCGGGGTCTGGCGGCGCGCGGCCACAAGCCACGCCTCGTCGCCCTCGGCGACGGCTTCCCCGGGCCACTGCCCACCGAGGTAGAAGGTGTGCCCGCCCGCCTCTACCAGGCCCGCCGCATCCTGCCGCTCGGCTTCAGCGGCATCACCTCACCCGCGCTGCTGGCGGGCGCGGGCCGCCTGGTGCACGGCGCGGACCTCGTCCACGTCCATCTCGCCCGCGACCTGGTGACCCTGCCGCTCGCCCTCGCCGCGCTGCGCGCCCGCAAGCCCCTCGTCCTGCAGACCCACGGCATGGTCGACGCCAGCACGCGCCCGCTGGCCAGGGCCCTGGACGTGCTCGCCGTGCGCAGGGTGCTGCGCAGGGCCGGTGCGGTGCTGTACCTGACCGACCACGAGCGCGCCGCCCTTGACGAGGTGGCGGGGCCGCCCGCGCTCTGCAGTACATCCACAGTGGTACGGCTCGTCAACGGCGTACCCGCACAGGAGGCGGCCACCGCACCCGCGGGAGGGCCCCGCATCCTGTACGCGGCCCGGCTCCAGGAGCGCAAGCGGCCCCGGGACTTCGTGGCCGCCATCCCGGAGATCCTGCGCGTGAAGCCCGACGCTGAGTTCGTGGTGGCGGGCCCGGACGAAGGCGAACTGGCTTCCGTACGGGCCCTGGTCGCCGAACTCGGCCTGGTCCACAAGGTGATCTTCCCGGGCGCGCTGACCACCGAGCGGATGCGCACCGAGCTGCGCCGCGCCCACGTCTACGTCCTGCCGTCCGTCGACGAACCCTTCCCGATGTCCGTCCTTGAGGCGATGGCGGTCGGCACTCCGGTCGTCGTCACCCGCTCCAACGGTCTTGCAGGCGATGTCGAGCGGGCCGCCGCGGGCCGTGTCGTAGCGGGCGCGGACGGGATCGCCGCGGCCGTGCTCGACCTGCTGGAGCCGGCCGCCCGCCGCGCCGCCTCGCAGGCGGCACGCACCCTCACCGCCGAGGCGTTCTCCATGGATGCCGTGCTCGACACCCTGCTGGAGGTGTACGAGCGCGCCAGTGCCAGGCCGGGACGACCGGCGGCGCGGGACGCCGACGGGCAGGCGGCACCGTCCGCGTGACGACCGGCCGCTCCGGCGGCCCGCGGCGCCCGGCCCACCTGGACAGCCCTTAGGCGAGCGGCAGAGTCAGTATGTAGTCCGCACCGCCCGCCGCCACCAAGTGGCCTGCGTGGTAGGTGAGCTCCTCCGGGATCGTGCACGGTATCGACATGGCGTCCACGGGGTGGTGGGGCATCGTGCAGTGGTCCATGGACGAGTAGTGGGTGTCCTTGGCGACGGCTCGTGCGCTGCCGGGGCGCACATGGAGGACGTAATCGTTGCTGAGGCTGTAGACGTGGGCGTAGACACCGTCGGCGCCGTCATCGGTGAGCCATCCCACCTGCAGTGAGGCCAGCTTCTCGGACACGCCCTTGACTCTCGCGGGCAGTGCCGGGCGGCTGACGGTGCCGTCGGGGGCGATGGTGCGCAGGCCGGCGAGTGTCTGGACGCGAAAGGGGCCGGAGATCGCCCATACGGTGCCCGACCGGTTCACGGCACCGCTCCCCACCAGCGTGTTGGGGGTCTCCGAGTCGCCCGAGTCGCGCAGTCGCAGGAGGCGGGTCAGCCTGCCGTCCTTGAGGGACCACACGACATTGGTGTCGACGAGCACGAGGGAGCCGTCGGGACGGACGCCCGCGAGCCGCGGGGTGTAGCTTGCGCGGACGGTACCGACCGGCGCGGAGGCCGGAACGGCATCGCCCGTCTTGCGGTCCGCCGCAGCGAAGGCGGCCACCACGTGGGACGTGCCGTCGGGCCGCCACCGCAGGACGTCGGCGCCGCGGATGGTGAGGAAGGACCCACCGGGCTCGGCGACCAAGCCGTAGTTCTGCCAGTCCACCGACTTGCCTCCGGTGGTGTCGGTGATGTGCATCGTATGGTCGGCGTCGAACCGCATCAGGTAGTTGGCCATGACGTGCAGCCGCCCGTCGGGGCCGTAGGCGATGCCGGTGGCGTCCGTGTTGAGGGCGTAAAGGGCGCTGACGGCGTCGGAGGGCAGCTTGCGCATCGCCGCGGTGTCGTCCACGTCCCACCTGAACAGCTCCGCCGCCTGGCCCTTGTGCGGCGTCTTGCTGCCGCCGCCGCAGCCTGCCACACCGGCCAGCGTGACCAGGGCCGACGCCACCGCGAGGACGCTGTGACGAGTACGCCGCCGGCTGATCCGATTCCGCATATGTGCATGCTCCCAGGCTCCGCCAGCCCACGTGAGCCGACATCAGGTGAGACGCCGGAGAAGCGTGGAGCGTTCCCGAGCGACAGGGCCTCTAGGACTGTTCGAGGGTCTGAATCATGTGGTTGAGGTGAGGAGTTTCAGCCACATGATCGATCCGCTGAACTGGTCCCGCAGCCACCGCGGCAACGGCCCGGTGGTTGCCGCGGTGGCTGCGGCTCGATCAGGGCCCACTCGGCATCCGTCACGTCAAAACGTGCCACGTCCGAGTTCTGCCAGCCACAGCCGGCCCGCCACCGGGCCGCACATAGATCCGAACCTCAAACAGCTCCTAGAAGACTGATGAAGATCTTGGGTTCTGGCCCTGCCGGTGTGGGTGGCAGGGTCAGACTTGTCTTGTGGTGATGGGTGAGTGGGTCGGGGAGAGTGTCGGGCCGGACGTGTGGGAGACGTGTCGGGATTTGGTCCCGGCTGGGAGTGTGTTCGCGTTCCTGGCTGAGCATCGGGGGCGGCTGTTTCCGGCTGAGATGTTCGCGGACATGTATCCGTCGGCGAACGGGCGGCCCAGTATGCCGCCGCAGATCCTGGCCGCTGCGGTCACGCTGCAGGCCCTGCACGGGCTGTCCGATTTCGAGACAGTCCAGGAACTACGCTGTGACCTGCGGTGGAAGGCCGCGTGCGGGCTGGGTCTGCACGACATGGCGTTCGATCCGTCGCTGCTGGCCTACTTCCGCCGACGCCTGGCCCGCTCCGTCCGCCCGAACCGGATCTTCGAGACCGTGCGCGAAGTCGTCAGGGCCAGTGGTGTGCTCAGGGGCAGGCACCGTCGGGCGTTGGACTCCACCGTGCTGGACGACGCGGTCGCCACCCAGGACACCGTCACCCAGATCATCGCCGCCATACGGGCAGTCATCCGCGAGGTCCCTCAAGCGGCTGGGGTGGCAGCAGTGGAGTGCACCGCCCACGACTACGCCGATGCGGGCAAACCCCGTATCGCCTGGAACGACGAGCAGGCCCGGGCCCACCTCATCGACGCGCTGGTCACCGACGCGGTGCGGCTGCTGGGACACCTGCCCGAGCAGCAGCTCGGGGAGAAAGCCGCGAACGCCGTCGGCCTGCTGGCCCTGGTCGCGGGACAGGACGTCGAACCCGCCGGGGACTCCGACGGCCGTGACGGTCGCTGGCGCATCACCCGGGGCACCGCTTACGACCGGATGATCTCCACCGTCGATCCCGAAGCCCGTCATGTCCACAAGACCCGCACACACCGCCAGGACGGCTTCAAGGCCCACCTGGCCATCGAGCCCGAGACCGGGTTATACACCGCCGTCGCCCTGCGGCCCGGCACCGGAGGCGAACATCACGAGGCCACCGTCGGCGTCGGCCTGCTCGCCGACGAGACCACCCCGGTGGACGCCTTCGGCGACACCGCCTACTCCACCGGCGACACCTGCCAGAGTCTGCAGCAGGCAGGACACCGGCTCTTCCTCAAACCCGCCCCGCTCAAGACCGCGGTCCGCGGCGGGTTCAGCCTCGACGACTTCGCCATCGACACCGCGGGCAGCACGGTGACCTGCCCCGCCGGCCACACCGTCCCGCTCTCCCAGCCGTCCGGGCGGCACAGGCAACGCAAAGCGGTCTTCACCGGCCAGTGCACCGGCTGCCCCCAACGCGAGCAGTGCACCACCGCCAAGACCGGCCGGATCATCACCATCCGACCGCACCATGACCTGCTCACCACCGCCCGCCGCCAGGCCAGAACCGACCCCGACTGGCAGGCCGCCTACCGACGATGGAGACCACCCGTCGAACGCGCCGTCGCCTGGCTCGTCGCCCACAGCAACCGCAGACTCCGCTACCGCGGCACCATCAAAAACAATGCCTGGCTCCACACCCGCGCCGCCGCCCTCAACCTACGAACCCTCATCAACCTCGGCCTCGACCACAACGGCACCACCTGGCACATCCCAGCCACCACCTAACCAAGCCGAGACCACACCAAGATCTTCATCAGTCTTCTAGTCAGGCACCCACGCATAGCAGTCGCTGGACACGAACTGCCGGGTGCCGGCCGGAATCTTCGCCGTGATCTCCTTGCCGGAACCGGAGCCGCCCGGGCCTGCGGCGGATCCTGACGCCAGGACCTTGCCCGCCGCGCCGACCGCGCGCCATGCGCAGGACGACGTGGCGGTCAGCGTGCGGTAGGTCCCGGCGGCGGGCTTGTCCTTCGTGCCGTCCGGGAACCCGGCCTCGGCCGCCCGCAGGACGGGTCGCTGGTCAGGACAGAGTTGTGTGATGGCGTCCTGTGCGCCGGGAATGTCGCCCGCGATCACCGCAGCCACCGCGGCGTTGCGGTCGTGCCGTGCGGTGCGCGCCACCCGCTGGCACGCCTCCTGGCCGAGCTGGAGCACCGCCGACGGATCCGTGCCCGCGGGCACCCGCCCGCTCAGGTATTTCTTCTCCTTCTTCGTGAACGAGCCGGTGGCCGGGGTGAGACGGGCGTCGGGCAGCTTGGGAACCGCGGACGCCGAGCCTGCGGGACTGTGCTGCCCGTGCTGTCCCGCCCCGTCGTCAGGCCCGGCACTCGTGGCCGACGGCACCGCACCGCGCGTTGCCTGACGTCCGTCGGCGTCCGTGCCGCAGGCGCAGAGCGCGACGAGAGCGGCGGTCAGCAGCACACCTGTCGCCACCGCGCGACGCTGACGTGGACGCATGACGGAACTCCTGTTGCCGTGCGGATGGGGAACGCGGAAGTCGCCTTCGGGACGCCGGGGCCGCCCGTGGTCCTGACCGTGTGCCACGGCGGGGCGGGCCGGCGATCCGCCGTCCGCCCCCACCGCGGCTTCTGGAACGCTCACGGCGCGCCGAAGGTCAGCGTCAGCTGCGGCGTGCCCTCGGCGGCCTGGGCCTCATGCGACCAGAGCCAGAGCACATCCGTTCCGTCGCTGGTCAGCGCCACACTGTAGGAGTGACCGAGGGCTGCGGTGAGCGCGGCGGTGTCCAGCGCCGCCGAGTACAGCGTGGAACCCTGGGCGGCGCCGCTGAGGGTGCCGACCGGTGTGGCGCCGAGCGCGGGACGGGCGGTGTACGTCGCCCCGGACTCGGTCCACGCACCGGTGACCGGCACCACGGAGGCGTCATCCGCGGACCCGGCGCCGGAGTCGGTAGTCGTCTTCACCATGAGCCGGGCACTCTTGAGTACCGTGCCGGACGGTGCGGACGGCAGGTCGAACCGCAGATACGAGAGATACGGCGAAGAAGCCGCGCTGCCGCGCACCGCCAGCGAGCTGGACGCGCCGTAGTTCGTGCCCGGCGCCCCCGCGTTGACGTACGTGTCCTCGGTCGCCGCCACCGCGCGGACCGTGTCCGCCGGGGCCGACGCCAGCCAGTAGTGCTGCTTGACCTGGTCGGCACCGAGGGCCGACGGATAGACGGCGCTCTCGTCGACCTGGCCGTTGAAGAAGTTGCTCGACGGCCGGCTGGGCCAGCTGTCGAGGTTGTCCCCGCCGACGTGCCAGTAGCCGGAGTACTTCTCGCTGGTGGTGACGGAGTTGTGGGCCACCGCCTTTCCGTCCATGTACAGCACCATGCCGGACGGGCCCTGGACGCCGACCACGTGGTGCCAGCGGCCGTTGTTGTAGCCGCTTGACGTGCTTAGAGTCCGGTTGGAGCCGGAGTAGACGCCGAAGATCACCGAGCCGCTGTTCGTCATGTACAACTGCTTGTCGTACTGGTTGCTCTTGGCGGTGGTGTAGTTGCCGAAGCCGATGAGCTTGCCGCCGCTGCGAGTGGTGGTCTTGAACCAGGTCTCGATGGAGAACGCGCCGTCGACGGTGGTGGGATGGTCGCTGTAGACCTGCTGCGTCGAGCCGTCGAGCCCCAGCGCGGTGCTGGGACCGTTCACCGCGGCCGGGGTCTGCTGCAGCGTGGGGCCGTCGGCGTACACACCGCCGTTGTCCCCTGCGGACGAGTCCGCCGCGAACGGTGTGGTGGACTCGTCGTAGCGCCAGTAGAGCGTGGCACCGTCGTTCAGCACCGTCGTCGGATAGGCCTGCGCCGCATCGGGCACCGTGACCGTGACCGTCGCCGACAGGGCGCTCGCGTTGCCCGCGCCGTCGGTGGCGCTCACCCGGTAGCTGTAGGTCTGGCCCGCCGTCACATCGGTGTCGGTGAAGGACAGTTGCGGGCGCGACCACTCAGCGGAGTCCCCGGCGACCGTGTACACGGGTGTTGTGGCGCCGTTGCGGTAGACCTTGTACGTCAGCTTGCTGTCGTCCGTGTCGATGCTGGAGCGCCAGCGCACCTGCACCTTGCCGGGACCGATGCTGGACACGCTCGCCTGCGGGGTGCCGGGCGCGCCGGTGTCCGGGCCCGAGGCGAACCGGGTCAGGCCCTGCGCCGCGGCCCCGTTGACCGTGGTGAATTCGCCGCCCACCCACAGGTACTTCGTCGACCCCGAGCCGGAGATGGTCAGCGCGCGTGGTCCGATGCCCTCACCGAGGCCGTCGTTGGTGTCGGGGAACCATCCCAGCAGGCTCGGCTTGCTGGTCGGCTCGGCCATCAGATGGTGGCGTCGTCCGTCGGGGAACTCACCCATGGTGGAACAGTCGTGTGCGTGCGACGCGCTGTAGAGCACGCTGTCGTACGGCAGGACCGACTGGGTGGCGCCGAGGCAGGTGTCGCGCCAGCGCTGGTCGAAGGTGCCCGCGTTCAGCGCGATACGGCCGTCGAAGACACCGCCGCCGGTGCCCTCGTTGCCGGTGTAGAAACCGTCGGCGTCGGCGTTGATGGACTTGACGACCGAGGTGGACGAGATGAAGCCGAGCGGATACGTCTTCACGTTGTCGCCGGTGGTGGCGTCGACGACGGCGAGGGCGTGCGAGTCGTGGCCGTTCATGTCGAAGAAGTCGCCGCCGAGCGCCACGTCCTTGCCGTCCGCGGAGACCGCCACGGCCCGACCCGGCTCGTCGGCGTCCGCCCGGAAGGGCAGTACCGCCCCGGAGGTGGCGTTCACCGCGGCGAACCGCTGGCGTGACTGGCCGTCGACCGTGGTGAAGTCGCCACCCGCGTAGACCGTGTCGTCGGTGACCGCGAGCGCCCTCACGGTGGCGGGGAAGGCCGCGTGGAAGGCGGACTTCGGGGTGCAGGTGGCGATGTCGATCGCGGCGAGCGAGCTGACCGGGGTGTCGTTCACCGCGCCGAAGTATCCGCCCGCGTACAGCGTCTTCTGGTCCGGCGAGACCGCGAGGGCCCGGACGGTCGCGGTGCCGCTGCCGACCGTGAAGGACAGGCTGCACGAGGTGGGTTTACCCGTGGCGGCGTTCATGGCCACGAAGTTGACTGCGTCCTGCGGCTCGCCGTCCTCCCCTTGCGGCGGCCGCACCTGCGAGAACGTCCCTCCGACGAAGACCGTGTCGCCGGTTTGCGCGAGTGCCCAGGCGATCCCGTTCGTCTGCCAGGTGGGCAGGTCGTCGGCCGTGAACGCCACCGGCGGGGTGAGCGCCGCGGCTTTGGGTGCATTCGCCGCCGCCAGACCGGAAGCGGCGAAGGTGAGGGTGAGGGCGGCTAACAGTGCCCTGGATCGGTACATATACCCCCCAGCCTGAAAGGGCTGATGATGTGATGGAAATGCGGATGGAAGTGCCTTAAAAGCAGAACTGCTGGCGAACCATACGGGTCCGCAACGTGCGGCGCGCCCCACTTGACCGAATCCCATAAGAAGCACCACCGGTAGTGGATGACGCCGTGTCAGTGGGCCGTTTTTCGCGTGCTGGTGCTGGTGCTGGTGTGTGCCGTGGTCGTGGCCGGCCGGGCGGTGCCTCAGTGGTCTATGCGGACCGCGGCCCCGGCGAGCGCGTCCGTCACCTGACGCATATCGGCGTCGACCATGATCCGGGCCAGCTCGTCGACCAGCACGGCCGGCTTCCAGCCGAGCACGTCGCGGGCCTTGCTCGCGTCGCCGATGAGGGCGTCGACCTCGCTGGGACGCTCGTACTTGGGGTCGTAGCGGACGTGGTCGCCCGCGTCGAGCCCGGCGTGTGCGAAGGCCGTGTCCACGAACCGCCGTACGGTGGCCGGCACCCCGGTCGCCACCACATAGTCGGACGGCTCGTCGTGCTGGAGCATCCGCCACATCGCCTCGACGTACTCGGGCGCGTAGCCCCAGTCCCGTACCGCGTCCAGGTTGCCCAGGTACAGCCGGTCCTGGAGGCCCGCCTTGATCCTGGCCACCGCACGCGTCACCTTGCGGGTCACGAAGGTCTCCCCGCGGCGCGGCGACTCGTGGTTGAACAGGATGCCGTTCACCGCGAACATGCCGTACGCCTCGCGGTAGTTGACCGTCGCCCAGTACGCGTACACCTTCGCCGCGCCGTACGGGCTGCGCGGGTGGAAGGGGGTGATCTCGTTCTGTGGCGGGGGAGTGGCACCGAACATCTCGGAGGACGAGGCCTGGTAGATCCGGGTCTGCACACCGCTCGCCCGGATCGACTCCAGTAACCGCAGCGCGCCGAGCCCCGTGACGTCACCGGTGTACAGCGGGGCGTCGAAGGAGACCCGGACATGGGACTGGGCGCCCAGGTTGTACACCTCGTCCGGGCGTATGTCGCGCAGCAGGTTCACCAGCGCCACTCCGTCGGTGAGATCGGCGTGGTGCAGCACCAGGGAGCGGTTCGCCTCCTGCGGCCCCTGGTAGATGTGGTTGATGCGTTCGGTGTTGAAGCTGGACGAACGCCGCAGCAGGCCGTGCACCGTGTACCCCTTGGCGAGCAGCAGCTCCGCCAGGTAGGAACCGTCCTGCCCGGTGACCCCGGTGATCAGCGCGGATTTGGTCATGCGGTGTGTTCCTCATTTCCGGATGTCCGGTTTCCGTGCCCGGCGCGCCCGGACGGGCGGCCGCGGTCCGGTGTGGTGTCTGCCCGTGCTGGGCCGCTCCCGGCCGCACCGCGCCACGGCGGCGGGCCGTCCGCCCGGGACGGTACGGTGCGGTGCCGGGCCGATGGTCGCGGTGGTGTCCGGCGCCTTCCGGCGCGTACACCGCCATGTCGTGATGTACGGCCGGAAATCATGGTCGGTTCCCTCTCGTGCCGCGGTGACCTGGCATCATCCGGGGCATGACCGCATCGCTGCTGCCCGATGGGGCGCGCATATTCGTCGCCGGACACCGAGGTCTCGTGGGCTCCGCGGTGGCCAGGCGGCTGACCGCGGACGGGTACCGGGTCCTCACCCGCACCCGTGCCGAACTCGATCTGCGGGACGCGCCGCGCACCGCCGCCGTCCTGCGCGATCTGCGTCCCGACGCCGTGGTGCTGGCCGCGGCCAAGGTCGGCGGCATCCTGGCGAACAGCACCTACCCGGTGCAGTTCATCGAGGAGAACCTGCAGATCCAGCTGAGCGTCGTGGCCGGGGCGCACGCGGCCGGCGTGCCGCGGCTGCTCTTCCTCGGCTCCTCGTGCATCTATCCCAGGCTGGCGCCCCAGCCGATCAGCGAGGACGCGCTCCTCGACGGTCCCTTGGAGCCCACCAACCGCGCCTACGCCCTCGCCAAGATCGCCGGCATCGTGCAGATCCAGTCCTACCGGCAGCAGTACGGCGCGTCGTACATCTGCGCCATGCCGACCAATCTCTACGGCCCCGGGGACAACTTCGACCTGGAGACCTCCCATGTGCTGCCCGCCCTGATCCGCAAGTTCCACGAGGCGGGCGCCGCGGGCCGCGGCGAGGTCGTCCTGTGGGGCTCCGGCGCACCCCGCCGCGAGTTCCTGCACGTCGACGATCTGGCCTCGGCCTGCGCACGGCTGCTGTGCGACTACGACGGCGACGAACCCGTCAACGTGGGCTGCGGCACCGACCTGACGATCCGCGAACTCGCCGCCACCGTCGCCGACGTGACCGGCTTCACCGGACAGGTGCGCTGGGACACCAGCAAGCCGGACGGCACCCCGCGCAAACTCCTCGACGTCTCCCGGCTGACCGCGCTCGGCTGGCAGCCCGCCATCGCCCTGCGCGACGGCATCGCCGCCACCTACGCACACTGGCGCGCGACGATGGACGCGTGAGCCCGCCGCACCTCTGCCACCCGCCACCGTCGCCACACCACGCTCCCCGCCCCGTAAGGCCACCGCCGCCTCCGCCGCCCCTCAGTACGCGCCGCGTCCGTCGACGACGGCCCGCAGAGTGCGGACCATGACGTCGATGTCGCTGGTGAACGACCAGTTGTCCACGTACTGCAGATCGAGCTGGAGCGCCTCGTCCCAGGACAACTCGCACCGACCGCTGATCTGCCACAGCCCCGTCATCCCGGGGCGCACGGACAGCCTGCGGCGCTCCACCGCCGTATAGCGCGCCACTTCCTCGGCCAGCGGCGGGCGCGGCCCGACCAGTGACATCTCGCCGCGCAGCACATTGGCCAGCTGCGGCAGCTCGTCGAGCGAGGTGCGCCGCAACAGCCGGCCGACGCGGGTCACTCGGGGGTCGGAGCGCATCTTGAACACCGGCCCGTCCCGCTCGTTCTGAGCGGCGAGTTCTGCCTTGCGGGCGTCCGCGTCGGCGTACATGGTGCGGAACTTCCACATCACGAACGGCACCTCGCCCTGCCCGATCCGCTGATTGCGGTAGAGCACGGGGCCCCGCGAGGAGAGCCGCACGGCCAGTGCGATCGCCAGCAGCAGCGGTGAGAGGACCAACACGCCCAGCGCCGCCAATGTCCGGTCCATGACAGTCTTGAGGACGGGCTGCGGTCCGTGCCGCAGTGGCGGCGCGATGCGGAGCAGGGCGAGACCGCCGGCCGAGCCCGTCTCCAGCCGCTTGACGGACACCTCCACGATCCCCGGCGCCAGGGCCAGTTCGAGCCCTGCGTCGTGCAGCCCCCAGGACAGCTGCCGCAGCCGCTCGCCGGAGAGCCGGGAGCCCGCGGTCACCATCGCGACGTCGGCGCCCTGTCCATAGGCCGCGGCCAGTACGGCGGCCGTGTCCTCGCCCGGGTCCACGGGGGCGCGGCGGCCCAGGCGTGCGGCGACGGGGACTCCGCTGCCGAGCGGGCCGCCGCCGACGACCACCACTCCGACCACCACATACGGGTGGTCCGTACGGCTCGCCAAATGCCCGGCCACCTCGTCGGCGGCGGTGGGTTCACCGATGACGAGCACCCGGGTCACCGCCTGCGCCCCACGCCGGGTCACCGACAGATGGCGGTAGATCAGCTTGTGGCAGACCAGGGTCCCCAGCAGCGGTGGCACGAGTGCCAGCAGGCACAGCAGCGGGGGCTGGCGCAGATCGGCGGCCACCCGGCCGACCGCCAGCACGCCCAGCAGGATCAGCCAGTCGTGCAGGACGGGCAGCGTGCCGCGGGACTCGCCGAGGGCCCGTCCCGCGTACCGCAACCGCGAGAACCGCACCGCGGGCCATGCGGTGGCGGCGAGCAGAGCGGGCAGGGCCCAGGGCCGTAACGGGTCAGCCGGAGTGCACAGGAAGAGCGCTACGGACAGGCCGGGCCCGACGATGTCGAGAAGCAGAGTGACGGGCAGGTACCAGTGTGGTTTGACGCCGTGCGCGGCGGCCGCTGCCCGTGCCCGAAGCGTTTTCCGCGCGGTATCTGAGGTAACTGACGTATAGGTATCGGATTCCTGAACATGCCACATGTACCCCCCTGGACGTCCTGCCCGCATTCCGTTATCCGTCCCCGTTCGTCGGCCCCCTTGCCGACAACCGGGTGTCGCAGCGGCGAACAGTATGGCAATCAACCGTGCGTTGAGTGCCTATTCGGTGAATTTCGTCAGAGAGTTGCGCAGGGTTCAGGCCATTCTGTGAAGCTTCTTGTGGAAAGTGTGTTCGGTATGTGTTCGGTTTTCGGGAGTCGGACGGGAAGGTGCTGGTCCGTGGCGTGCACGCCGGGCGTCGCAGACGTAGCGCACAGTCGCGGCGCGCCTACGGTGCGGCGCTGCTGATCAGCGCCCTGACGATGGCTCGCCCCGGTGCTCCCCGGTCCGGCGCCCGCCCCCGGCCCGTCCGCCCGAGGGCCCCGCCAAGGCCGCCGCGCTGCCCGCCGACCCCCGTCCGCCGCTCCATAGGTGCCGCTGCACGCCCTTGCCGGTACGTCCGGATACCATCCCGTCCTCGGCGCGTGGCGGCCCCGGGATGCGGTAATTGCCGGTATCGCCCCGCCGACCGCCTACCTTCGGGGGAGTGCCCATGACGCACGAGCGCGACCGTGCGACACCGCCCAGAAGCCCGACGAGGCGCCGCCGTGCGCCACGGGCCGCTCGCCGCCTGGCGCTCGCCGCCGTCCTGCTCGGCGGCCTCATCCTCGCTCTGATAGCCGGCTCGGACTTGGTCACCCGCAACACGCCGGGCCCCGCCCCGCACGCTGTCGCCCCGCCGCGCCCCGCCCTGCCCTTCGACCTGCCGGCCACCGCGACACTCCGCTCCGGATCACACCTCGTCTTCGCGCACTACTTCCCGCCGTACCCGCTCTCCTTGGACAACGAGCCCGCCGACCGGGACTACTACACGCGCAACTACCTCACCGTCGACGGCGAGCACGGCAAGCACGCCGCATACGGCGGTCTGCTGCGTGACCGGCCACCGCCCGTCGCGCCTTCCGGCGGCGACTGGCGGCTGACCAACCTGGAGCGTGAAGTGCGCACCGCGCGGGACGCCGGAATCGACGGCTTCAGCGTCGACATGCTCTCGCTGTCCGGCACCAACGGTGACCGTGTCCGCATGCTGCTGCAGGCCGCCCACGCGGTCGACCCCGGCTTCAAGATCATGCTCATGCCCGACATGACCGCCCTGGGCGCGGGCCCCGAGGCCCTGGCCGACGCGCTCGCGGACCTCGCCCGCGCACCGTCCGCGTACCGCCTGGCCGACGGGCGGCTCGTGGTCTCCCCGTTCAAGGCGGAGCAGCACGACCCCCGCTGGTGGACCCGGGTCACGGACCGCCTCGCCCAGCAGCACGGCATCCGCACCGCTTTCGTCCCGCTCTTCCTGGACTACCGCGGGCACGCCGCGGACTTCGCGTCCATCTCCTACGGATTCTCCGTCTGGGGCAACCGCAGCTACACCGGACAGTCCGCGGTCCACGACGACATCCAGCGCGCACACGGCCTCGGCAAGCGCTGGATGCAGTCCGTCGCCGTCCAGGACGCCCGCCCGAACCAGGCCGTCTACGACGAGGCCGGCAACACCGCCCTGCTGCGCGCCACCTGGGGGCACGCCATCGACGACGGCGCCGACTGGGTACAGCTCACCACCTGGAACGACTACTCGGAGTCCACCCAGATCGCGCCCTCACTGCACAACGGCCACACCTACCTGGACCTGTGCTCGTACTACCTGACACGGTTTAAGACCGGACGATGGCCAGCGATCGTGCGGGACACCGTGTACGTGACCTCGCGGGTGCAGTTCGCGGGCAACCAGGCCGCGGCCCGCCAGCCCCGTCTCATGCACCCGCGCCCCGGCACCGCGACCCGCCGAGACGACGTCGAGGTGCTCACCTTCCTCACCGCCGCCGCCACCCTGGACACCACCGTCGGCACCGTCCGGCACACCACTGCGATACCCGCAGGCGTACGGTCCACTCTGCTGCCGCTCCAGCCAGGCATCAGCACCGCGATGGTACGTCGCACGGGGCACACCATCGCCACCGCGATCACCCGCTGGCCGGTGCGCACCCGGATCGACGTCCAGGACCTCCAGTACTACGCGGTGACGAACGCACGGCCAGGAGAGAGCGGCAAGCCCTCGCCAACCGCGGCAGCGGCTCCGGAGGACACCGTCCACCAGGCCGATTGACCACTTGACCGGCCACGTCCTGTAAGATCAGACATGCGTCACCACGGAACACGGGGTGTATCACTGCCGATGAGCAGTGCTGGATCCCTGGGCCGTGGGTCGTACGCATCGGGACGTGGCGCAGCTTGGTAGCGCACTTGACTGGGGGTCAAGGGGTCGCAGGTTCAAATCCTGTCGTCCCGACTGGAGACAGTCGCAGGTCAGGGCCGGTTTCGGAGGCATCCGAAACCGGCCCTTGATCATTCTTGGGGACCAGTTGGGGACCGGCGTCCTTGACCGGGTTCAGCGGGTCACGACAATCGGGCTCGGCAGTGAGCGCGGTGCGCGCAGCACGCTGAGGTGTGCGGAGAGCGCTGCCCCGGCGGCCGTGATCTTGTGTACATCGGGGTGCAGGTAGCGCTGGGTGGTGGTCAGGGAGCCGTGGCCGGCGATCCGGCGGAGGACGTTGTAGGTGTCAAAAACTACGTCCGTGCTGGTCAGGCCGCGTGATGGTATTCGTGCAGGACGCCGCCGAGGCGGTTGCGGCGTTGCACGTTGAGGTGAGTGAGCCGGGCGGGCTCGGTGATCGGTTCGGGTAGGGGATGTAGCGGTGCGGCGCTTTGGAGGCTGCGGTGCGGCCGGTGCGAGTTGTAGTACTGCTCGTACTCGCGTAACGCGTGAAGTAGATGGTTTCTGTTCCAGATAAGGGTGCGGTCGAGGAGTTCGGTCCGGCAGGTTCGCACCCAGCGTTCCATGATGGCGTTCATGCGTGGCATCCGGACGCCGGTCTGGACGACTTCGATGCCTTCGGCCTGCAGGACGGTGTCGAAGGTGGCCGGGTAGCGCGCGTCCCGGTCGCGGATCAGGAACTTCACGTTGGCGTCTGTTTCGTGGAGGTCCATGATCATGTTCCGGGCGAGTTGGGTGACCAGTGGGCGGTCGGGTGCGCTGTTGCTCCGAGGATCCGTACTCGCCGGGTGGCGTGCTCGATGGCAGCGAGTACGTGGAGAGTCGCGCCGGTCAGCGTCCTGGTCTCGAAGAAGTCGGCGGCGAGGATGGCTTGGGCTTGGGAGCTCAGGAAGTCCGCCCAGGTGGTGTGCTGGCGTTCGGGAGCGGTATCGATGCCGTGCTCGTGGAGGATGTTCCACACGGTGGAGGCGGCGACTTTGATTCCGAGAGCGGCGAGTTCTCCGTGGATGCGCCTGTATCCCCAGTTGAGATTTTCTCTCGCGATCCTGAGTACCAGGACTCGGATGGAGCGTACGGTGCGCGGTCTGCCGGTGCGTTTGGGGCGGGAGGCCTTGGCGTGGCGGCGGCGCAGTAGGTCGCGGTGCCAGCGCAGCAGTGTGTCGGGCGAGACGATCAAGTGAAGGCGACGAAGATGTGCCCGGGGGAGGCGGTGCAGGAGTGCGGCGAGCAGTGCGCGGTCTGGCCAGGTGAGCTTCGGCTTGTCGATCTGTCTGTGCAGCACGGTGAGTTGGTGGCGCAGTGCCAGGATCTCGGCGTCCTTGTCGCGATCGGTCATCGGCAGGAGCCGTAGCAGGGTGAACATGCTCGTCAGGGCCAGGTAGGGCAGTCGCAGCAGCACTGCATCATCCTGGCGCCGACCGGGAGCACCCGGCAATCACCAAACGCCCGCCATCACCATCGACTGGCAGGAGCTCGCGACAGCGCTTCTACACGTCCTGACCCGCATGGATGAGGTTTCTGACACCTACACGGTTCCGGCGCTTGCTGTAGTCCCATCGGCGCGCGATGAGCCTTCGATGCCACTCGAGCAGGGTTCCTGGAGTTACAGGGAACAGCTCTGCCCAGAGCCGCCGGTGTATCAGCGAGGACAACGCCGCGAACCACAACCGGTCTGCTGGCTTATAACGCACCGGACTCGCGAGCTGCCGACGGAGCACGGCGTTCTCGTGCTGCAGGACAAGAAGCTCGGCGTCCTTGGCCATGTGCCGACGCATGAGCACAGCCGGCACCGAAATCAGCTTCCTTGTCACCTGATAGACCAGCGAGAGAATCACTCACGGCATCGTCCCAGACAGCCCCGAGCGCTACCAGACCCCCTTATGGCCTGCAGCGACGCATAACTGAACGGCACAGGAAGTAACCGACCGAGCCCAGTGGCCAGCGGCTGTGCCCCAGCGCCCTGAAACAGACATCAACTCACAGTCCGCCCACTACATCGGTGTCACGACCCGATGATCATTTGAAGAACCACGCCGATGAGGGCTAGCCCGGGCAGCGTGGCGACTACCAGGCACAACCAGGATGCCGCCTTCGCAAGCCGCGTTCCGCACTCCCGCAGGACCGCAAAAGCTATCAACGCAATGCCGACCACGACAAACGAGTAGAAAAGCCCGGCCATGGCCCACCTCCCAGGTCCGCAAAACTCTACCCAGGCCGATGCCGTTCCGCGTCAGCCCCATGGTGGTGCCCTATCACCCTCACCCTCCGACGGCCGGGGCGGTGCCTGCGCGCGGGCATCCGCCGAGCCCGAGCCCGGCTTGTTCATTGAATCCCGCTCATAACCTGGCGACCGGCCTCGCGGTCGGCCCATCCCACCCAACCCCATCCACAGAACTGACAATCACTTACGAACCACCCTCTGAGAGGACGTTCGCGTCACCTATACGCCGGTTTGGGGTAGTTGGGTCGCGTCGGGATTCGCCGCGTACAGGTAGAACAGGCGGTATGTCTCTTCAGTTGGAGCGCGCTGGGACTTACGTTTCACCCAGGTTGCTACCGATACTTTCTGTCCGGTTCGAATACGTCCCTGAAGTTGGCTTTTGCCTCGCTCGATCGAGCGATATGCCCGGTTGGGGACCTCGTGCATGAGTGGTCCCATGACCTCTTCGCAGCAGCGCGAGCCGTACCCGAGCGATCTCTCCGATGCCCGCTGGGCGTTGATAGAACCGGCCTTGACGGCCTGGCGGGCCGAGCGGCAGAAGACCTCCCTCAACCTCGGCGGAAAGGTCACTGACCTGCGAGAAGTCATGAACGCGATCCTCTTCCTCAACCGGACCGGCGTCCCTTGGCGCTACCTGCCCCACGACTTCCCGCCACACACCACCGTGTTCGGCTACTTCAGCGCCTGGACCACCGACGGCACCATCGAGAAACTTGGCCTCCACCTGCACCGAATGGTCCGTGAGCAGGCAGGACGTACCGCCGAACCCACCGCCTGCGTCATCGACGCCCAGAGCGTCAAGACGGCCACCAGCGTGCCCACCGACACCCAAGGCACCGACGCCGGCAAGAAGATCGTGGGCCGCAAACGCAGCATCGTGGTCGACACTCTCGGCCTGTTACTGCTGGTCATCGTGACGGCCGCCAGTGTCTCCGACAATGAGGCCGGCAAGGAACTCCTCACTCGGATCGCCGCCGACCACCCCACGATCACCAAGGCATGGGTCGACACCGGCTACAAGACCCAGGCCATCGAGCACGGCGCCACCCTCGGCATCGATCTCGACGTCGTTCCAAGGAATGCGCAGGTCAAGGGATTCTCGGTGATCGCGAGGCGCTGGGTGGTAGAGCGAAGTTTCGGGTGGTTCATGATGCATCGCCGCCTCGCCCGGGACTATGAGACCAAACCCGCCCACTCCGAGAGCATGATCCGCCTCGCGATGATCTCCAACCTCGCGAAACGAGCAACTGGCGAAACACCCATAACCTGGCACAATCCATGAACTATCCCGTCTTCAACCGGAACGTCCTCTCAGTAACTGGTCCGGTTCTACGTAGCCGGTGCCGCCAGGCGAAAGCCCACACCGATCGCTTCAAGATCCGACCCGTAGGCACCGTGCCGGCGAGCACACCGGGCCAGGTCGCGGTTGTGGCAAAACGCGCCGCCTCGGGTGATGTGCCGATCGAAGGCCCAGTCCTCGGTGCTCGGCACCTCGGCGGGCGCGCCGGGGTAGGGGGTGTAGAGGGTAGCGGTCCACTCGTCGGCGTTGCCTGCCATGTCCAGTACCCCGAAGGGGCTGGCGCCTTCGGGGAATGAGCCGACTGGCGTCGTGGTGCCGATGCCGAGGTCCACCAGGTTGGCCAGGCCGGTGCGGTACTCCTCGCCCCAGGGGAACTCCCGGCCGTCGTCGCCCCGCGCTGCGCGCTCCCACTCGTCTTCCGTGGGCAGCCGTACCTCAAGGCCGCCGAGCTGTAGGCCCAGCCACCGACAGTAGGCCGTCGCCGCCTCCCAGGTAACGCCGATGACCGGGTGATCGTCTGGCGCCTGTGGGATTGGTCGGCCGGTGGCCGCCGCGAAGCGTGTCCACGCGCCGACCGTGACCGGCGTATGGGCGATCCGGAACGCCGGGACGTGGATCTGCGCACGCGGGGCTTCTTTCATGTACCACTGGACCGGCACCCCGGTGTCCGCGTAGTGGCGAGCTACTGCCGCCACCTCGTCGGCCGGCGTACCCCGACGCAGCAACCCGGCTGGGACCTCGACCCAGTTCACCTGCTCCACCCGCATGGCTCCTCCTTGGCTCGCGTCGACAGCACTCATGATCACCTCGATGGTCGGTGCGGGCATCGGCCGATGGACCCATCTCGACAGCGACCTTGGAACCAGGTCATCTGGCGACGGGCCCACCATGCTCCGGGTATGGCGAGCGAAGCACATTCGCATGTACCGGGCTGAGCATCTTCATGTGTACGTCGACACCCGTCCTCTTTCGAAGATCCTGACGTCGGTGCCGCCAGTCGGCGTCAGGACCGGAGCCCGCATCTTGATCGAGGTCGACGACGGCACCTTCCGTACGGCTTCGCGGGCCTACTACGACAAGAAGACAGCCAGGTCAAGCACCACCACACCCCGCCCGGCCCGCCCACTCCCGCGGCTGGCCAACATCCTCTCCACGATGTTCCGCAACGACACGTTCCACGAACCGCAGCCACCGACCACAGTCACCTGACCGATGAAACGGGCCACCCGTCACGACACACACCGTTGCAGTACCAGCCCGCACGCCCAACACCACACACTCAGCAGCAGACCACGCCCCCTCCACCCCAAACCCCCCACTCACCACCAACCCCGAATCGGGTCTGTCCAGCCGACGGTGTAACTCGGATGGTGTGAGTTAGCGGCGGCCGACGGAGAGTCGGCCGTCGAAGGCGATGTCGAAAGCCTGCAGGGCGGGCTTCCAACGCATGGTCCAGCGTTTGCGTCCCTGCCCGGTGGGGTCGAGGCTCATGACGGCCATGTAGACGCATTTGAGGGCTGCGGCCTCGTTCGGGAAGTGCCCGCGGGCCCGGACGGCCTTCCGTATGCGAGCGTTGACCGACTCGATGGCGTTGGTGGTGCAGACGACACGGCGGATCTCGGCGTCGAACTGGAGGAACGGTACGAACTCGGCCCAGGCGTTCTCCCAAAGCCGCACGATCGCCGGATACTTGGCGCCCCACTCCTCCTGGAACTCAAGGAACCGGTCTTCCGCCGCACTCGCGGTCGCAGCCGTGTAGACAGGCTTGAGTCCGCGGGAGACCTTGTCCCAGTCCTGGCGGCCCGCGTAGCGGAACGACGCCCGGATCAGGTGAACGACACAGGTCTGGGTCACCGCCTGGGGCCAGACTGCCGAGATGGAGTCCGGCAGGCCCTTGAGCCCGTCGCAGACGACCATGCACACGTCCTCGACACCGCGGTTCTTGATCTCGGTCAGGACCTGGAGCCAGTACTTGGCGCCCTCGCCGCCGTCGCCGGCCCACAGGCCGAGAATGTCGCGGGTGCCGTCTACCGTGACCGCCAGCGCGACGTAGATCGGCCGGTTCGCCACCTGCCCGTCGCGCACCTTCACGTGCACGCAGTCGATGAAGATCACGGGATAGACCGGGTCCAGCGGCCGGTTCTGCCACTCGGCCATCCCGTCCATGACCTTGTCGGTGATGGTCGAGATCGTCTGCTTGGACACGCTCGCGCCGTAGACCTCGGCCAGGTGGGCGGAGATGTCACCGTGCGTCAGACCACGCGCGGACAGCGACAGGACCATCTCGTCGACACCGGTCAGACGCCGCTGCCGCTTCTTGACGATCTGCGGCTCGAAGCTACCGTCGCGGTCACGCGGCACCGTGATCTGAACCGGGCCGACGTCGGTCAGCACGGTCTTGGACCGGACCCCGTTACGGCTGTTGCCGCTGCCGGCACCGGCCGGGTCGTGCTTCTCATAGCCGAGATGGTCCGTGATCTCGCCTTCGAGAGCGGACTCCAACACGCGCTTGGTCAGCTGCTGCAGCAGCCCGCCCTCGCCGGTCAGCCGCAGGCCACTCGTGCGAGCCCGGTCGACCAGCTGCCCGATCAACTGCTCGTCCAGCACGTCCGCCGACAACTCGGCCGGCCGGACCTCTTCAACCGCCTCGGCAGAGACAGTCACGTCGCTCATCAGGTGCTACTTCCATGATCGGGAGTTACACCGAAGACCGTACAGACCCGGGGTGGTGGTGGGGTATCACCATGGGTGTAGGGAGTTGCGCAGGATGGTGGCGATGTCGTCGGGGGTGGTGGGGCATGGGGCGCCTGCCAGGAGGCGGTGCTGGGGGAGGGTGGCCTGGGTGAGGGTGTCGATGTCGTGGGCGGTGTAGCCAACGGCGCTGAGGCCGGCGGGGGTGTGGAGGTCGCGCAGGAGGGTGGTGACGATGTCGGCGAGGGGTTGGGTGCTGTGGGGGGCGAGAGCGCGGGCGGCCTGCTGCTGGATGCGCTGGGTGCCGTGGGTGTGGGCGATGTGGCGCAGGGTGGCGGGCAGGGTGAGGGCGACGGCGTGTCCGTGGGGGACGAAGGGTTTGTCGTGGGGGTAGCCCGGGGGGTGGTAGGTGCGGGTGAGGGTGCCGATGGAGTAGGAGCAGGCGTGGGGGATGTGGACGCCAGCGCTGCTGGAGCCGACGGCGGTGAGGGTGGCGGCGAGCATGACGTCGTGGCGGGCTGGGATGTTGCTGCCGTCCTCGACGGCGCGGCGCAGGCTGCGGCCCAGCAGGCGCAGTGCTTGCAGGCATAGCGGGGTGGAGAGTGGGTTGGCGCCGCTGAACGTGGGGCGAGGCGTGGGGCCGTGGTGGCGGGGGCGGGCGTCGTAGGGCAGGCAGGTGAGGGATTCCAGAGCGTGTGCGAGGGTGTCGAGGCCGGATGCGGCGGTGACTTCGGCGGGCACGCTGAGGGTGGCCAGGGGGTCGATCAGGGCGCGGTCGGGGCGCAGGGCGCTGTGGCTGATTCCGGATTTGATGTGCTGGGCGGTCAGGTCGATCACGCATACGGCGCTGGATTCTGATCCGGAGCCGGCGGTGGTGGGAATCGCTATCAGGGGCAGCAGGGGCCGAGTGGGGCTTTGTCCTCGGCCGACGGGCACGTTGATGTAGTCGAGCAGGGTGGCGCCGTTGGTGATCAGCAGGTTGAGGGCTTTGGCGGTGTCCAGGACGGAGCCGCCGCCGACGGCGATGATGCCGTCGATGTCGTCGGCGCCCAGTCCGGCAAGGCGGGTGAGGGAGCGGGTCAAGGAGGTGTCGGTGGGCTCGGTCTGGGCCAGAGCGGTGGCCTGCACGCTGGTGCGGGCCTGGCGCAGCAACTGCTCGGCGCGGTCGGTGATGCCGGCATCCTGCACGCGCGGGTCGCTCACCACGAGGACGTTACGCAGCTTCAGCTGGGCGGCTGTTGTTTTGAGCTCGTCCATGGCGTGTTCGCCGAAGACCAGACGATCCCAGGTGAACACCGACTCGCGTGCGATGGAGAGTGAGGGGTGGGGGTTAGCCATCGCTGCCCACCACGGTGAGGTGCTGGGTACCCAGCTGGTGGATGCCGACGTCCATCACGTCACCGGGCTTCAGGTAGCGCGGCGGCTTTTGCAGGTTGCCCACGCCGCCGGGAGTCCCCGTGCACAGGACATCACCCGGGTAGAGCGTGATGTAGCGGCTGACATGCCACAGCAGCCATTCCACACCCCACAGCATGTTTGCGGTACTGCTGTTTTGCATCCGGCAGCCGTTGACATCGAGCCACATCTGCAGCTGCTGGACGTCTTCGAGTTCGTCGGGCGTGACCAGTTTGGGGCCCAGAGGGCAAAACGTGGGGGCTGATTTGCCCTTGGCCCATTCGCCGCCGTGCTCAAGCTGCCACTCCCGCTCGGAGAGTTCGTTGGCGATGGTGTAGCCGGCGATACACGCACGGGCACTTTCAGGGTCGGGTAGGTGTTCGGCCTTGTGGCCGATGATCACGGCCAGCTCGACTTCCCAGTCGGATTTGCTGCTGCCCGGCGGGAGGCGCACCTCATCACCAGGACCGATGACCGTATCGGGACTTTTGAAGAACACCGTGGGCAGGGTGGGAACGTCGAAACCGGCCTCGGTGGCGTGGTCGGCGTAGTTCAGGCCGATGCACACGACGTTGCCGGGGCGTGCCACCGGCGCGCCCAGCCGGATGGCCGCATAGGAGGGGATCCGCGGCAGGTGGCTGCGCTGGTCTTCCAGCAGTTCCTGCAGGTATTGCGGGCCCTGGGTCTGGAAGAACTCGCGGTTGTAATCCTTGATGTAGCCGCTGACGTCCAGGATTGCTTGGCCGTCGAGTATGCCCGGCTTCTCATGGCCGGTGGGGCCGAACCTTACCAACTGCATTGCGGTCTACTCCTCTTTCACAGATGGGGCAGCGGGGGCGGGGGTGGCCCAGCGCGGGGGGCGTTTTTCTCTGAAGGCGAGGGGTCCTTCGCGGCCATCGGGTGAGGTGAGGGCGGCGGTGAGTTCGGGCGGTTGCAGGCGCACGGCCTGTTCGGCGGGCAGATGACGGCCCTGGTGAGCGAGGTGCAGGATGGCCCGCTGCGACTGGGGGGCGGCGGCCAGCAGGTCGCTGATCATCCGGTTGACGGCGAAGTCCAGGTCGCGGGCGGGGGTGATCTCGTTGACCAGGCCGTAGCGCAGGGCGTCAGCTGCGGACAGGACACGGCAGGTGAGCAGGAGCTCGGTTGCCACCACCTTCGGCAGCCGCTCATGCAGCAGGTGGATGCCGCCGTCGAGCGGCACGCGTCCCACCTTCGCTTCCGGCAGGGCGAAGGTGGCCTGGTCGGAGGCGATGACGAGGTCGGCGCCGAGGACCATTTCGAATCCGCCGCCGCGGGCATGTGCGTTGACACGGGCGATCAGGGGGACGGTGTGCGGGCGCAGGGAGATTCCGCCGAATCCGCCAGGGCGTTTGCGCTGAAAGTACTCCAGGCCGTCCATGTCGTGGCCGCTCATGTCGGCGCCGGCGCAAAAGGCCCGTTCACCCGCGCCGGTCAGTACGATCACCCGCACCCGCGGGTCCTGCTCCAAGTGGTCAAACAGCTCGCGCAGGGTGTCCTGGGCGGCGAGGTCGAGGGCGTTGACCTTGGGGCGGTCGATGGTGACACGGGCTACCGGCTCGCTGATGCTGTGCCAGATGCCGTTGGTGCCGTTCATACGGCGGTTCCTGTGTCGTGCAGGCTGCTGATCTCGTCGGAGCTGTAGCCGAGCTCGGTGAGGATGCCGAAGGTGTGCTCGCCCAGGCGGGGCGGCGCAAGCCGAATCTGGGCGGGGGTGTCCGAGAAGTGCAGCGGGGAGGCGACAGTGTGCACAGGTTTTTCCCCGGGCCGTTCGATCGTCAGCAGGATCTCGTTGGCCACCGTCTGAGGGTCGGCGAGTGCCTCGTCCAGGGAACGCACGGGTGCGCACAGCAGGCCGGCGGCTTCCAGGCGCTCTATCCATGTGCTGGTGCTCTCGCGGCGGAAGACATCGCCGAGCAGGGCGTGCAGCTCGTCACGGTTGGCGCCCTGCAGAGCAGGGGTGGCGAACTGCGGCTGCTGGGTGAGGTCGTCGATCTGCAGGGCCTGGCAGATGGTGCGCACGGGGTGGTCGGCGAACCCGCCCATGATGACCAGGTCGCCGTCCGCGGTGGCGAATACGCCGGTGTGAGGCATGGCAGACCAGTTCAGCGGCGCAGCGTTCGCATCACGCATCTGGTCGTAGGTGGCCTCCTGTATCTGGGCGGCGAGCATGGAGTCGTACAGGGACACTTCAACGCGCTGGCCCACGCCGGTGTGCTGGCGGGTGAGCAGGGCCATTAGCACGCCCTGGACCAGGTGCATGCCGGTGATGTAGTCGGCCGTGGTGGTGGCGGAGATCTGGGGGCGGCGGGTGAAGTCGGGGCGGCGGTGCATGACACCGCTGAGGGCCTGGATGAGCATGTCCTGGCCGCCTTTGTGGGCGTAGGGGCCCGTTGGGCCGTAGCCGGAGGCGGCGGCGTAGATGAGACGCGGGTTGAGCTCATGTACGTGCTGCCAGCCCAGTCCAAGTCTGTCCATGGTGCCCGGGCGGAAGTTGGAGACCAGGACGTCGGCATCTGCTATCAGCCGTTCAGCCACGGCACGCCCGGCAGGGGTACGCAAATCGAGGCCGATGGAGCGCTTGTTGCGGTTGAGGGCGCAGTACACGGGATTCTGCGGACCGTCGGGGTCATCGGGTAGGACATTGCGGGAGAGGTCACCACTGCTGGGACGTTCGATCTTGATGACGTCGGCGCCGTGATCCCCCATCATCTGTGTGGCGACGGGACCGGCCATGACCTGGGTGAGGTCGATCACCCGCACTCCCTGGAACGGCAGCTGCGGATGAGCACGGGGGCTGGAGCTGGTCTCGGGCATCAAATTCCTCCCTTTCTTCGTGGGTTGCGGGCCACTGGCGGGATCGTCACACCCGGGTGTGCCGGGCATGGCAGGCGTGGGGTTGGTGCACGTCGCCGCGTCATGCCGCTGTGCATGAACGCCCTGGCCTGCGGCTGTCAGCTGCCGGGCTGTGGCATCACGCGAAGATCATCGGTAGCTGTACGTATGGCGAGGACGGGCCGCCCCGGCGTCGCGCGACGACCGGGCCGCTCACGTTGATCCGTGGACGCAGAGCGCGTGGACACGGGGGCAGGCACGCGATGCTCACCTGGGGTGCGCCGCTGCGGGCCCTTCTCAGCCCTGGCCCTGTACTGGCGCAGCTACGAGGGGCGGGCGGGACCGGGAGGCGGGGGACAGGTCAGTAGGGAAGACCGTGTCCGCGGGCAGGCCCAGGGCCAGGGCGATATGCAGGCGCAACCGGGCTTTGAGCGCCGGCAGATACCCGGCGGGCAGCACGCCCAGCTCCCGCAGGTGCACCTCGGAGCCCTCTCCGCCGTAGGTGTCGCGCAGGACGGGGCCGCTGGCGCAGCGGCTGGCGATGACGACCGGCATGCCGCTCTCGCACAGCCGGCCCAGGGCGCGGGCTGCGCCGGGGGATGTGTGGCCGCCGCCGGTGCCGGCAATGACCAGTCCGTCGGCGCCCTGTGCGACCCGTTCGATCGTCTCCCCGTCCAGGCCTGCCCACGCGGTCAAAAGCCGCACCCGAAGCCTGTCGGCGGCACCGGGGTCGGGCAGGCCCAGATAGTCGTCCGGATCGTCGGTTCTGTCCAGGATGACCTTGTCCTCCACTACGATCCCGGCCCGTCCGGCGCCCGGGGAGGTAAACGGCGCCGGACGGTGCGTGTCGGCCTTGGTGACCCAGCGGGCCAAGTGGATCTCGTCGGCGAATGCCACCACCGGTCCCAGCCGCGTGAGCCGGCCATCGGCGGCGGCGGTGAGTGCGGTGCGCAGGTTGGCGCCGCCGTCGTGGCCGGGTGCAGCCGGCAGCCGCATCGCCCCGGTCACCACCACCGGGACCACCATCTCCACCATGGCGGCCAGTGCGTAGACGCTCTCCTCCATGGTGTCGGTGCCATGGGTGAGCACGATCCCGTCGCATTCGCCTTCGCTGCCCAGCCTGGTGACCAGCCGGGCGAACTCGCGCATGTTGGCGAGATTCATGGCCCGTCCGGGCACCCGCCCGCACTCGATGGGGAGCACAGTGGCAAGACCGGACAGATCACCCGCAGTATCAGCGATCGCCTCGGCCCCCAGCCCGGCCGGGCCGGAGCGTTTTCTGGCGTCGCCCACCGCGGAGATCGTGCCTCCGGTTCCGATGAGGGCAATGACGGGCAGTGGCATCACACATCTCCTGTCAGCAGGCCGCGGCAGTCCGGCGTATCCCGCAAGCCGCGCAGCCGGCTCAGGTGCTTGGGCGCATACGGCCCCGCCACCGCGCGGAATTTCGCATACACCTCATCCGCCCGCCCTGCCGTCTCATCGCCGGCTGCGGCCTGCGCGGTGCGCTCCTTGCCGCCCGCTTCGCGCACCTGCACCCGCGCCTGCGGAGAAGCGTCCTCGGCGAAGCGGGTCTCCACCCGCGTCGCGAGCAGGGCGACCTGCGGGTCGAACCCGCCCGTTAGAGGGCTGTCATGCAGTCCCAGCAGCGCGGCGGCCACCGCGTAGGACAGCGAGAACCGGGAGGAGAGGTCATTGACGGCCGGATGGCCGAATTTGCGTACCTGCTGGCCGACGTCAACGGTGATCGCGGCGATCCGGCCGGTGTCGACGGGCGCAAGGGCCCGGGCGGCATGGATCGCCGGATGCAAAGGGCCCGCCGCGCTGTAGCGGGTGAACACACCCCGGTGCACCGCCAGAGCGCCGTTCACTCGCAGTGCGCCTTCGCCGCTGAAGCGGCCGGAGATCGACATCGCCTCCGGCAGGGCGGAAAACGTTCCCCTGGCGCCGGCGCTGGCGACCTGAGCGGCTGTCACCGCATGCACCGCGGACATCCCGGTGTACAGGCCGCGCGAGGTGGCGCCCTCATGGCACGGTGCCCAGGTCGTCAGCAGCGGCATGCTGCAGGCGATCCGGGCCGCTTCGAGGGGATCGCAGTCATCACTCAGGCGGGCGACGGCGAGTGCGGCGCCGACCGCACCCAGGTGCCCGTGCGGGTGTGCCGGATACTGCATCCGCCAGGCAGCGAACAGCCGGGCCGCCACCTCGTATCCCGCGATGACAGCGGTCAGTAACTCGGTGCCGCTGCGGTGGTGCGCCTGCGCGGCGGCCAGCGCCGCGGGCACCACGTGGGCCGCAGGATGCCCGCCGCCGGGCAGGTGCTCATCCAGCTCCAGGGCGATGACGGCCATGCCGTTGACCAGTGCCGCCTCCTGCACGCAGGCCCACCGCACCCCCGGGCTGCACATCCGGGCCGGCCCCGCCACCCGCCCGCTCTGGTGGGCGAGCGCCGCGATCTCTGCCTGCCTGGCCCCGGCGATCATCACGCCGATCGTGTCGATGACCACCAACTGCGCCCGCTCAAGGCCCTCATCACCCACCGCGTCCACATCCAGATCCGCCGCCCAGCGCACCAGCTCCTCAAGGCGCTCGCACACCTGCTGCTCTCCGTGGCTCATGGCCGGTCCCCGCAACCGGGCGTGTGCCGGGCGCGCACCAGCTCACCGCGGGGCGCATCCTCGACCAGCTCACCCTCACGCATCAGCACCCGTCCCCGTAGCACGGAGGCGACCGCCGCGCCCCGGCCTTGGCGGCCGTCGAACACCGACACGGGGTGCAGGGTGCGCAGGTCGGCAGCGGTGATGCGATGCTCACGCTCGGGGTCGACCAGGGTGAGATCGGCGTCCATCCCCGGCGCGATACTTCCCTTGCGGTGGCCCAGCCCGTACAGGCGCGCGGTGTCCGTGGACAGGACCTCGGCGAGGCGCTGGGGGCTGATGCGGCCGTGGTGCATGGCGTCCAGCATCAGCGGGACCATGGTCTGCACGCCGTGCATGCCTGCCGGCCGCTGCCGCAGCGGGAGGCTGTTCTCCTCGGCGGCGTGTGGCGCATGGTCGGATCCGACCGAACTGATCGTTCCCTCGCCGAGGCCCTCCCACAGGGCCTCTTGGTCGCGTCGGCTGCGGATGGGCGGATAGACCTTCATGGCCGGGCCGTGCTTGGCGTAGTCCTCCTGGGTCAGGGTCAGGTAGTGGGGGCATGCCTCCGCGGTGACGGGCAGCCCCCGCGCACGGGCTCGGCGTACGGCCTCCACCGTTTCGGCCGCCGAGGTGTGCACGATGTGGAAGGCGCAGCCGGTACGGGCCGCCAGCTCGACGGCGACTTCCACGGCGGCCAGCTCGGCGACCGCGGGCCGCTCCCGCAGCAGATCGCTGTAGTCGCTGATCGCACCGCGGCGTACCGTCTGGATACGGTCCAGCAGCTGCCGGTCCTCGCAGTGCGCGGCCAGCAGGCCCCCCGCTGCGGCGATCACCTCGAACATTTCCAGCACCGCCTCATCGTCGGGCGGCGGGATCTGCGAGGAGGCTTCAGCGTCACCGGCCATGTACACCAGCCGTCCGCTGGCCGCCTCCAGGGCGTAGCCCCAAAACAGCTTCACCGCCACGGCTCCGGCAGCGAACAGCGCCGGCAGCTCGCCGGTGTTCGTCGGGCCGATCGCCTGTCCCCACAGGCCGAAGTCGGTCCAGGCGTGCGCACTGTGCGCTGCGGCGCGGTCCTTGAACAGCGCGGCGGTGGTCACCGGCGGCAGCGCATTGGGCATCTCCAGCATGGTGGTCACCCCGGACGCCGCCGCCGCCAGCGTGGTGTGGCCGAAGGTCTCCTTGTGGGTCTGCCCCGGGTCGCGCGAGTGCACGTGCGGGTCGATGAAGCCCGGGAAGATCAGCAGGCCGCCGGCGTCGATCCGCTCGTCGCATGCGCGCCCGCCTTGCTCCCCGGGCTCCAGCAGCGCCTCGATCCGGCCCTCGGCACACACCAGATCCGCAGGCCGTTGACCGGCGCCGGTCACGAGCGTGCCGCCCTGGATGAGCAGTCGCATGGTGTCCCCATTCATCAAGACATGCAGTTCCGGACAGATTCCAGAACCCTCACGAAAAAAGCAGTACAAACAAAAAGCGTTCTGCATTTCTCCTTGTTGTGCCCACTACTTTTGTACGCGTGTCACGCAGGTGCGTCAACACCTGATTTCACCAAAACGCCAAAACACCTGCAACGCTGAATTCGAGAAAAACACCAGGTCAAAGCCTATTTGAGGGCAGTATAAAGCGCCTGTGTGGCGCCGGGCGGACCGCCTGAATTCAGAGGTTCCCGCGCTTATAAGGAACGTGATCCTGGCTTTCTGGAGTCCACATTTTGTACTCCTCGAAAGCCGCGGTGCTACGTGCTTTGTATTTCCTGTCGCGGCAAAGGTGTACCGGGAGTGTGTCGCAGTCTCCGGCGGTGCGCTGTGACATAGGGGCCGTGCCCCGCGGCTGGAGACACCGCACAAATGCGCTGTTCGCCAGCCGCGGGGCGGTGCATGTCACGTGCGCATGTTGTCCTGGGGTGCAGCGTGTGGCATCGGGGGCAGCAGGGCGCTGGTGTCAGGTACGTGTTCCAGGTCGAGCAGCCGCTCGTAGAGGCCGGGGTGCTGTAGGAACTCGGTGAGCTGGGCGAATTTGGCACGCAGGAGTGCATCGTCGGGTGGGCGGGTGTGATGCCCGCGGGGATGACGGACGCTCGCCGTGCGGGTGCCTTGAGGGGTGTGCACGGTGAGGCGGGCAGGGAAATCGTGTGGCCCCTGGGGCAGGTCCGGATCGATGCGGACCCTGACACGGGCGGCCAGGTGGGCGGCCTGCTCGTCGTCACCGAAGTCGCCGGCGCCCGCGCGGCCGTGCACGGCCGCGACGGCGACGGCGTGCGGCAGACTGAAACGTCGGGACAGCTCGCTGCCATTGGGCAAGGCGCCTGCCACGCGCGCGACCAAAGTCGTGGTGTGCACTTCGATGCTCTCGATGTCCGCCACATGCACGGGAGGCACATCGTCGTGCGGGTGGGTGAGGGCGAGGACGGCGTCGATTGCGGTATGGATCGTCAGGCAGGCGGCGTGCAGTTTGGTGGAGTTGCGCAGAATATGGAAGCCGCCGGGGACAGGGCGGCGGGGTGGGTCGGTGAGGCACCCGGCGACCGAGCCATAGAGGGTGTCCAGGGCGGTGGGCGAACCGGTGAACCCGGCCTCGGACATCAGCAGGGCCTGCACGGCCGAGGCCGCTGAGGTCCCGGCGAATGCATGCCGCGCGGTGGAGCCGTCGTGACACGCGTCCCAGGTCGGAGTAAGGGCCAAAGTGCCGGCGATACGCGCGCAAGCAAGCGGATCGCTCCCGAGCATGACCGCCAGTCCGGCCGCCGCGCCGGCCCCCGCGAGCCCGGCATGCGGATGCACGGGATAAGTGAGCGAATAGCGCCCGTGCAGCGCTGCAGTGGCCTCGTACCCGGCGAGGAAACCCAGCAGGAGACGATCGCCCGGCAGATGGCGGTCCTGTGCGAGCGCCAGCACCGCCGCCAGGACATGCGCGCCGGCATGCACGCCAGTATCGGCTGCCTCATCGAGCTCCAGCCACGTTCCGGCCGTGCCGTTGACCAGCGCTGCGGCATACGGGGCGGCCACCGGAAGCCCATCGGTCACCACCTGCGCGCCCTCGCCGCCGGGCCTGGCGCCCAGCGCGGCTGCCAGCGCCCGCACCTGCGCACGCCGACCCCCGGCAAGCATCACGCCGAGAGTGTCGGCGATGACCGCCACCGCCTTGCGCCGTACAGGAACCGGAGCCTGTGCGGCCCGCTGCGCGGCCTCGGATACCACGCTCTGCCATCCGCTCATGATGCACCGAACCCGTAGTCGCGCCTGTCCGTGGCGACCTGCAGGGTCTGGCGGTAGGAGAACTCCAACAGCCCGGCCAGTCCGCCCTCGCTGCCCCACCCGCTGGACTTAGTCCCGCCGAACGGGATCAGAGTGTGGCCGGCGAGGTGGGTGTTCACCCAGACCGTTCCGCTGCGTAACCGCCACGGCAGGCTCAGAGCACGGCCCACATCCGAAGTCCACACCGTGTGGGCCAGACCGTAGGGGGTGGCGTTGGTCAGGGCGACGGCCTCATCGTCATGACTGAAACGGGTCAGGGAGACGACCGGGCCGAAGACCTCCTCGCGAAAGAGCGGCGAGGACGCGGGCACCGAATCCAGGACGGTGGGTGCCAGGAACATGCCGCGCGCCAGGCTTCCCTCGGTCAGGCGTGTCCCCCCGCACAGCACCCGGGCGCCGTGTGAGCGGGCACTGTCAATGGAACTGAGGACCTTCTTCAGATGCTGCTCGTGGATGACGGGTCCCAGGTCGGCGTCCGGGCTGCGGGGATCGGCGACGACCAGCTTGAGCGTCCGCTCGGTGAGCAGGCGGGTGAACTCCTCGGCGACCGATTCGTGCACCAGGATCCGGGGAGCGGCCACACACACCTGGCCGCTGTTGAAAAACCCTCCGAAGACGGCAGCCTGCGCAGCCTGCTCCAGATCAGCGTCGGCGAAAATGACGTGCGCGCCCTTGCCGCCGAGCTCAAGGCCCACCCGCGTCAGCGCGCCCCCGGCCGCCGCGGCGACGTGCCGGCCGGTTGCGGTGGATCCGGTAAAGGAGACGAAGTCGACGTCTTCGTGCGCACACAGTGCCGCGCCGACCGTGCTGCCGAGACCGGTCACGACGTTGATGACACCATCGGGGACGCCTGCCTGCTGCGCGATCCTGGCGATGTGCAGGGCACTGCTGGACGTGAACTCCGAGGGTTTGACGACCACAGTGCAGCCCATACCCAGGGCGTAGGGCAGCTTCTGGCACAGGATCCCGGCCGGGAAATTCCACGGGATGATCAAAACCGCCACGCCCGCGGGCGCATGGCGGGATGTGACGTGCAGGCCCGCTCTCGTCTCGGGCCACGCCTGGCTGTGCAGAGTCTCCACCAGCGAGGCGACGGTGCGGATGTGGCCGATGGCGCCCTGGATGTCCTGCTGGGCGTAGCGCAGGGGCTTGCCGGTCTCCTCACTGTCTAGGCCGGCCAGCAGATCGGCTTCCTCGGCCATGGCGTTGGCGAAGGCCCGCAGAATGGCAGCCCGCTCGTCTGCGCACATCCTTGGCCAGGGGCCGTGGTCGAAGGCCGTGCGCGCGGCAGCCACGGCCAGGTCCGCTTCGTGGCCGCTGCCCGCAGCGAACTGCGCGACCAACTCCCCGCGGGCGGGGTCGCGGCGCGCGATGGGCTCACTGCCGGCCGGGGAATCGATGCTGCGGCCGCTGATGTGATGGCCCAGGCGCCGTACGGCACCAGTCGTACTCATCGCAACTCTCCTTTCACGGATGGCTCTTTGACGGATGGCTCGGGGGTCGGCCGGAAGAAGGGGCCGCGTTCCAGGACAGGATCGAGAAGTCCCTCGTGAAGTGCTGCGACGACATCGCCCGGATCCACGGTCTTGTCCTGCTGGCCGTGGTAGCCGAGCAGGTCGTCGATCTGCGGTGCGCGCAGGTAGCCGAAGCCGACCACGAGCCCGATCACATCCATCCCGGCCACCGTGCCGCTGTCCAGCGCGGCGAATGCCTCGGCCGGGTCCATGTCCTTGAGTTCGTGCAGAATGTGAAGCAGCGGGGCGGCCAGGTCAGGGCGCTGGCGCAGGACGGCATCCAGGCGTGTGGTGTGCACGCCGACGTCCGAGGCGCACGGCAGGCGGCCGCCACCTCGCCTCGGCTCTGCCTCTGCCTCTGCCTCTGCCTCTGCGGGGATCATGATGTCCGCGACACCAGCCAGAATCTGGCGCATTTCATCGCTGAAAGCCGTGTTCACGCCGGCACCTCCTGCTCCAGGCGTGTGCTGACCAGGGCATCCGCACAGCGCAGGGCGTTGGCGGCGATGGTTGCGGCCGGGTTCATACCCGATGAGGTCGGGAAGGTACTGCCGTCGAAGACCAGCAGGTTGGGGATGTCGTGACAGCGACCCCAGGGGTTGACGACCGATGCGGCCGGATCGCTACCCATGACCGCCGTGCCCAGATGATGCCAGCCCGAGCCCTTGACGGGCCCGTTGATGATGATCTCGCGTGCGCCCATCACACCCAGCACCTGCCGCAGCTTGTCCAGGTGCCAGGCGAGCATGTCACGCGAGTTGCGCGACAGGGTGTACTGCACCTCCAGGCCGGGGTTTCCTGCACTGTCCGTATCAGAGCTGAGGACGACGCGGTTGTCCTGTTCGGGCAGATCCTCACAGACCAGACTCCAGATCGCCGACCGGCCCAGTCTGCGGCGCAGAGCCTGATGAAATGACTGCCCCCACACGCCCCCGCTCTGCCACAGGCCGGGCAGCATCATCGACAGCGGCGCCCCGCCGGGCATCAGATTCCATTTGGCGCCCCGCACAAAACCGCGCGAGGAATCGGTCTCGTAAAAGTGCAGGCTGTGCAGGTACTGGCCGTTGGGCCCGCGCCAGCTCTGCAGGTCCTCCTCGAAACCGGCGCCGATCGCATTGCCGAACGGGTGCATCATCAGCCGGCGCCCCACCAGTCCCGAGGAATTGGCCAGCCCCCCACCGCCGTTGGAAGCCAGCAGGATCCGTGGTGTGCCCATCGCGTTCGCACACAGGATCACCACCTGCGCGCGCTGTACCTGCTCCCGCCCGTCCTCGTCGACATACAGGGCACCGTCGACGAGATGGCCGCGACGCGTGGTGAGCAGTTCGCGCACCCGCGCGCCCGTCACCAGCCGCACCCCGGCTTTGACCAGAGCAGGCCAGTGCGTGCGATCCGGAGAAGCCTTCGCGCCGGTGGGACAGCCCAGCGCACACGCGGTGTGCTGCGCACAGGCATGCAGATTGCGGTACTCGCGGGTGGCGATCGCGTTCGTCCCCGGCCACCAGTGGTAGCCGAGTTCGTTCAGGGCCCGCGCACCCAGTCGCCCGGCCCGGCCCAGCGGGACCGGCGGCAAAGGAGGCGGCGTCATCGGCTGCGGCAGCGCGGGATCGCCCTCCAGCCCCGACACCCCGAACTGGCGCTCCACCTCGTCGTAGTAGGGCTCCAGGTCCTCGTACGTGACCGGCCAGTCGTCGCCGACTCCGTCGAGGGTGTGGGTACGGAAATCGCTGGGCAAGAACCGCTCCCACTGGCCCGCATACATCACCGCACTGCCACCGACCCCGTTGAACATGAAGGGTGTGATGGCCGAGCGGCTATCGCAGATGGGGTAGTCGCCCAGCGCCCCGCGCACGGCAGGATTCCAGTTCCAGTCCCGGGGAGCGGTCAGCTCGAAGTCATCGCGTGCCGCGGAGCGGTAGTCGGGCCACGTGCCGCCCTCCAGGACCGTCACGGACATGTGCGCGGCATTCAGGCGCCCAGCGGTGACCGCTGCGGACACACCCGAGCCGATGATCAGGACATCCGTCCGCTGCGCGGGCTCGCTGCGGCGTGCTGTCATGACGCCACCTCCTTGGATACGGGCGCCTCAGGTGCGACGTCCTGGGACATGGCTTCCTCGGATGCGGGAGCCGTGCGCGCGCGGCGCCGCAGTCGTTCGAGAAGGGAGCCGTGCGTGAGAGCCTGGACCATCAGGGCCAGCAGAATGATCGCCCCGTAGGTGGCGCTGACCCAGAAACTGGGCACCTCGGCGACCAGCAGAATGTTCTGGATAAGCCCCAGCAGAATCACTCCGGTGGCCGCGCCGACGATACGTCCGCGCCCTCCGCCCAGATCAATGCCACCGATCACAGCCGCAGCGAACACCGTGAACATGATGTCGCGGCCCTGATTAGCGGTCACCGACGCGATCCGCGTGGTCAGCAACAGTCCGGCCAGCGCGGCAAGGACACCGTTGGCGACAAAGACACCCATCGTGACGCGCTCGACCCGGATCCCGCCGGCGCGGGCGGCATCGAGGTTGCCGCCCATGGCGTAGATCTGACGGCCGGTGACGGTATAGCGCATGAACCAGCCCGCCACGACGAACACCAAAAACGCCGTCCACACGTCCGCGGGAATCCCGAAGTAGGAGTGCGCACCGAGGAAGGTGTACTGCAACGGCAGACTGGTGATGGTCTGCCCGCTGCCGATACCCAGGGTCACCCCCTGCAGAAGAATCAGCATGGCCAGGGTGACGATGAACGAATTGAGCTTCAGTTTTGCCACCAGGAACCCGTTGAACACACCGACACCGCCACCGGCCGCGAACAGGACCAGCAGTCCCAGCCAGGGACTGAGGTGGGCACCCATCCCTCCAGCGGCCCGGGGAACCACCAGCCACACCGACACCATCGGGGCAAACGCCACAAGGGACTGGGCGCTGAGGTCGAAGTGGCCGCCGATGATGACTGCTGAGGCGCCGACGGTGACCACACCCAAGACCGCGGAGGCTCCCAGCACATTGGTGAGGAGGTTGTCGGTAGTCAAAAACGCGCTGTTGATCTGGCTGCCCACGAACAGCGCGAGAACGATCGCCGGGAGCGCCGCCAACTGGCGCACGTCGAAACCCTCGCGCCATCGGCGCGCGTTCACGGCGTACCGTCGCGGCCCGCTACGGGAGGTGGACACACTCATGGCGGATTCCTTTCCGCAGCGTGGTGGCGGGTTCTTGTGAGCGTCCGGTATGCCGGGCAACAGGTGGCCGGGCCCGGGCCGTGAAGGGCCCGTCATCGCGGCACCTCCGCTGTCTGCATGGCCGAGACGAGGTCGGCCTCGGACGCGTTGCCCGCCAGGTGGGCACGGATCCTGCCGCGGCCCATGACGAGAATCCGGTGGCACAGGGTGAAATCACCAGCGTCCTCCGAGACGACCACGACGCCGGTGCCGCCATCGAGAAGAGCGGCCAGGGACTCCGTGATCGATTCTCTGGCGCCGACATCGACACCGGCGGTGGGGTTGACCAGCACCAGCAGATCCGGTTCGGTCGCCAACGCCCGTGCCATGACGACCTTTTGCTGATTGCCGCCGCTCAACTCGGCCGCCCGCTGGTGTGAGGAGGACGCCACGATCCGCCACTGCCTACTCAAACGCTCATAGAGCGCGTCAAGAACTCCGCGGTGGCTGATCCGGGGCCCAAGCCCCCACAGACGTCGCGCCTGGCGCGGTGCCGCGGTCATCGTCGCGTTCTCACAGACATCAAGGCCCGGCACCAGGCCATCACGGTGGCGGTCTTGCGGCACGAAACCCATGCCCGCATCCAGAGCCCTGGCGGCATCCCCCGCAGGCACAACCTTCCGGCCGACACGCAGCTGCCCGCTGCGGGGAGCAAGACCCACCAGGGCCTGCGCGAACAACTCCTTGCCCGAGTCCTGGAGCCCGGTAATACCGACGCACTCTCCCGCCCGCACCTCCACATCGACGGGCCCCACCCGAGTCCCCGAACAGATCCGGCGGGCGGACATCACCACCGGCGCACCAGCCGCAACAGGGACACAGCGGCGCCCCGTGCTCTTCTGCGGCTGCTGCTCACCGACGATCGCAGCCACCATCTCGGCATCGGTGAGGGCCTCCAGCCGCCGGGTGAGGACATGCCGCGCGTCACGCAGCACAGTCACCGAGTCACACACACGCCGGATATCCTGCAGGTGGTGCGAGATGTAGATGATGGTCGTCTGGCCGCGGAGCCGCTTCAGCAGCTGGAAAAGATGCTCGGCATCTTTACGGTCGAGCCCGGCAGTGGGCTCATCGAGAAGTAAAAGGCCAGGCTGCAGTGCGAGCGCCCGGCAGATCTCGATCACCTTGCACTGGATGGGAGCAAGCTCTTCGACCGGCCGGTCAACAACCTCTGCAATCTCCCAGTCGCCAAGCAGCACACGGGCCTGGCGGCGCATCTCCCCCCAGTCGACGGCCCCGCGCCGACGGGGATAGCGCTCCCGAAACACATTCTCGGCCGCACTCAGCGCGGGAACCAGACTGGACCGCTGAAAGACACAGCCGATCCTGGAGCTGGGCCCGGTGATCTCCTCACCCGCCACAAGCACCCGGCCCGCGTCCGGACGGTTGACCCCGGCCAGCAGCGACACCAGGGTCGACTTGCCGGCACCGTTGTGCCCGAGCAGGGCCCGAGTCTCCCCCTGGCCGACCGTGAACGACACCTGGTCGAGGGCAACCGTGCGGCCGAACCGTTTCGTGACCTCCTGCACCTCCACCCCGGTCACAGGCGGCTTCCCGCCCGCAGGGATGTCAGGGCCTATCCACACCATGTCCTCAACCCCTCCCCGCGTTGCCCCACAGCCTGGGACTGGAAACGTTCTTCTTGGTCACGACGGTGACCGGGAGCGGATCGGCAAGATTGCCATCACAGACAGCCCCCGTGCCCTGCCCGGACTTCTCAGGGTGGGAGGCCTTCCCGTCGTCACACACGATCGTGGTGCCATGCCCGCTCTTTCCGGGGCGCAGGACCTTTCCGTGTATGACCGCCACGAGGTAATCGACCGCCACCTTCGCGTAGTCACTCAGAGGCTGCGCGATGACGGCATCTAAAATGCCGTGGCGAACCGCCTTCAGGGCATCAGGAGAGCCGTCGATACTGACCAGCGACACGTGCCCCTTTTTCCCTTGCGCAACCAGCCGCTTGCGGTCACCAAGCACCTTGACCACGCTGGACAGCATTGCCGCGTCCGACGCGAGGAAGATCCCGCCGATCTGCGGCTTGAGAGACAACTCCGTGCGCGTGACGTCTGCCGCCGTCTCCGCCCTCCAGTTCGTCGGCTTGGACACCACCACAATCTTGGGGTAATGCCGCATACAACTGCGGAAACCACTGCTGCGCTGGAGTCCGACGACCCCCGTCAGGTCCCCTTGCAGCTCCAGAACCGTTCCCCGCCCCTTCATCCGAGTGGCCAGTTGCTGGCACGCCTGCCGGCCCATATCCTCCGGATCACCGCGCACGACCATCGCTACTTTGCCGCTCCCCGGGGCAGGGCCCTGATCGATTGCCACTACCGGCACCTTCTTGGCCGCGGCCCGGTCGAGAGCCGGTCTGATCGCCTTGCTGTCCTGCATCACGGTGAGGATGCCGTCCACCCCCTCTCCCAGCAGGGTCGTGAAGTCGGTGATCTGCTTGTCAGGCTGGTCCTGCGCATCGGCCGGCGGCAGCAGCGTCAGCCCCTTGGCCTTGACGTCGTCCTCGACATAACTGGTCATCGTCCGCCGGTACTGGTCCTCCTGGGACGCCGTCGAGTAACCGACCTTGTCCCCGCCCGACGTGCTGCACGCGGTAGCTCCGGCGAGTACGGATCCCGCCACGGCCCACGCCACCAGAAAGATCCTGCGGGTGCGTTTCATTTCGATGCCACCTTCATTCCTCGCGGACGGAATAGGGAAAAACCGGAAGGGAGCGGGCAGCGGTGGGAGAAGTCGGGCCGGGCAGCTACAGCCCACCAACGCAGCAGATCGTGCACGCCCGGCCCTGAACCGAGGTGGCACCGTCAAGTCCGAACTTTCTACGGGCGGCAAAGGCGCCGGCACCGGACGGCGATCTCCACCGCATCGGGACAGTACAGAAATTGTTCCGCATTGTGTCTTCTCTGTTTTTCATTTTGTACTCGCGCCCTCTGTGCTCGTCAACCCCTCAGGAGGCCTGCTTTGATGAGTACATATAGGGATTAACGAGTCATTCAAGGTGAAGTTGGCTCACGCTGCGTGCAAATATGCAAGCAGAACGCTCCCTGCGAGACGGGACACAGACGGTACAGTTGAAAATTGTCTCGCGATTGTCGCCGATTTTTTGCGCTCAAGAGAACGCGCTCAACAGCTCGGTATGGCTCGACGTGAGGCGTCGGACTCCTGAGTACTGATCATGGGTGGGCAGGAACAGCGCCAGAGCGGACTTGTGTCTCGGCCGCGAAGCCGGGCCGTGGGCACCGACGCAAAGCACCGGCCGGCTGGTTCGCCGTGCGCCGCCCGACCGCTACCTGTTGAGCAAGCGGCCCGCTACGGTCGGTTCGCCACGGAGCGATCTCCCGGCGAGCTGGAGCGGTTCTTCCGCCCGGGACACTCGGGCCCTGGGGCTGGCGCGGGCGAAGCGTCGTCCGGCGACCCGGTTGAGGTGGGTGCGTGGTGCGGTTCGTCGCCGAGCGGCTCGGCATCGATGACGAGCACGTCGCCGAGTACGGGGCGCGCTCGCAGACGACGTACGAGCACGCGTGGGAGATTCGCGACGAGTACGGCCACCGGGACTTCGCCGCGGGTGTAGCCCATTAGGGAGTGACCCGCTCCGGTGCCAGGCGCAGTGCCCGTGAAAGCAACTCGCCCACCCTGCCGAGTTCTTCCTCCGTTGCTGATCCCGCATTCAGGCGCAGATGGAGGCTGTCACCGGGCGAGACGAAGAACGGCCCGCCGGGAGCCAGCAGGAAACCGCCACGGGCGAGGTACCGAGCCACAACGTGCGCGTCGTATCCTGGCGGCAGGGTGACCCAGACAAACAGACCGTCCCTCGATTCCCGAACGGATCCCCCCGTTCCCGAGAGCGCAGCATCCATCGCGGATACGGCAGCCCCGCGGCGCCGCGCATAGACCTTACGCACCTGCCGGAGCAGCACATCCGTCTCCGGGTTGCCCAGCACGCTCGCCAGTTCCCGCTGAGTCCGCCGCGCAGGCCACGTATCAGTCACCGCCCTCGCCTTGACCAACTCTTCACGCAGCGCCGGCCCTGCCAGCGCCGCGGCGATTCGCAGGTCCGGGCCAAGGACTTTGGTCACTCCCCGCACATGCAGAACACGCTCCCGCAGCCGAGCGTCAGTGAAGAGGGACCCCGGCCGGGTCACCGATCCGTCGGCAAAGTAGTCGTCCTCGATAACCCTGACAGTGGGATATGCCGCCAGAACATCGGCCAGTTCCTGCCGACGCTTGTCCGACCAACTCGCCCCGGTCGGATTGCCTGCCCGCGGCGTGAGTACGACCAGGGACGCACCAGCCTGGATGGCGGAGTCCAGATAGTGGGGCATCGCCCCGTAGCTATCCGTCTGCACACCGATGAGCTTGCCTCCGGCGCTGTCGCACACGTCCATACCCGCCTGGTAACCGGGGTCCTCGACGGCCACCGCGGGCAGCTGACCCTCCGGGTGACCGCGACGCATGGACTCAATGAGCAGATACAGCAGCTGCCTCATGGAATTCGCCATGACGACCTGATCCGCCGTGGCCGCAATGCCGTCATTTCTGAACCGTCTGAGAAGCTGGTCGACGACTTCGGGCTCAGGAGCGGAGCTGACCGGATACTGCAGATCCTCACGCGTCAGTCCGTGGGCAGCATCGATCGCCGCGGCGCGCACCTGATCCAGTGGGAGCAAGGCCTCGTCCGAGCTACCGCGCATCAAATCACGAGCATACGGGTGCTCCGCCACCATCCCCTGCTCGGTACGGGCCAGCGCGGAATGCCGCCACCCGGCACCGGGGAGCGCCACGGAACTGATGGACAAGAACGACCCTGGCTCGCCGTGATCCGCTTTCGCTTTGCCGGGTGAAGTGTGGGCACCCACATATGTGCCCGAGCCGTGACTGTTGACAACGGCACCCTCCACCTGCAGGTCCTGGTACGCGCGGGAGACGACACCTTTGCCGATGCCGAGGCGGTCGGCCAGGTCCCTAATTGGCGGCAACTTGTCGCCCCACCGCAGCTGGCCCTGCTCGATAGCCACGCGGAGGACGCTGGCCAGCTGCCTACTCTTCGCTTCGCCCGAGGGCCGCTCCAGTGCCGCCTGGGCATCCCTGACAATCAGGTGAAGAATTTCGTTGGTCACGGTAAAAATTTTAGTGCACCTTTGTATCGACCTGAGTGCGAGTCAGAAGGATCACACCCTCGGCGCAGGCCGTGATGGGCACTCAACGACATCGCCGGCAGCAACCGTGCATCGAGCAGCAGCATGCATAGGCACGGTGACCAGGAGTTATTCAATAATGGACCACGAGAACCGGATCCGTCCAGATTGAGGCCATACGCAAGGAGAGAAAGCAAAGAAAACATGCAAAGGTCTCGATAAGTAGGACAATCTTTGCTCGCCCGGCTCTTTGAGGCCGAGCGCAGGCGGCCCCAACCCGCGGCCGTCCGCCTTCCTCTGGCGTAAAAGACAACCTCTTTGGCTCTTTTGGGTCTACTCTTAGCTCGATCGTTCATGAGCCCTCGTCGGTGTGCTGACGGGGGCTTTGTGTTTGTGAGGTGCGGTCTTTTGGGGGATGGGGCACGTTGGCCGCCCGGTTGCCGCGTCGGGTGGGCGCCGGGTTCGACATTCCTGGAGTGGTGGTGTGGGTCGGTGTGGCTGGTCAGCCGGGGATCTGTTGGACATCAAGCCGCGGTCGATTGCCCGGGTGACTTCGTCGGCCCAGGGCCATGTAGAGGACCGCGTTGGAGAACACCACCGGCACCCCTACCTCAACCGTCACACAGAAACGGACACCGTCTTACGAACCATCCTGCCAAGCCCTTGAGGCCTCAGGCCGACCCCCGCCGCACCAACTCCGTAGGGAGGATCACCGCCGCCGGGTCCTCCCCGCTGATCTGCGCCAGCAGCACCCGGACCATCTCGGTGCTGATCCGGTCCAGCGGCTGCCTGATTGTGGTCAGGTTCGGCTGGGTCGCGAGCGCGGCGGGCGAGTCGTCGAACCCGCCCACCGCGACGTCCTCTGGAACGCGCCGCCCGGCCTGCTGCAGCACCGCGAGCACTCCCTGCGCCATGAGGTCCGACGCCACGAACACGGCATCGAAGTCCGGCGTCTGTTCCAGGAGCCGAGTGGTCGCCGCCGCACCGCTCGCCCGGCTGTAGTCACCGGCCGCGATCAGCCGCTCGTCGATCTGAACTCCGGCCTCCGCGAGGACCTCCCGATAACCGACGAGCCGCTCCACACCACCAGGGGTGTCCGGCGGCCCCGTGACCATCGCGATGCGCCGGCGGCCGAGGGACAGCAGATGGCGGACCATGTCCCGCGCCCCGTCCCGGTCGTCCGCGGCGACGTAACTCACCTTGGAGACTGCCGAGCCCTGCCCCATCGGCTTGCCGCACGCCACCAACGGCACGCCCGCTTCACGGAGATCGGCCACGATCGGGTCACCGGAGTGCGAGGACACGAGTAGCACGCCATCGACATGGCCGGCCGTGATGTAGCGCATGTTGCGGCGCCGCTCGTCGGGCGTGCCCGCGATCATCAGCAGCAGCGGGATGTCGTGCGCGGCGAGCGCCTGGGTGCAGCCGCGCAGCAGGATGTTGAAGTTGGGGTCCTCGAAGAACCGCTCCTGCGGCTCGGTCAGCAGGAACGCGACCGAGTCCGACCGCCCCGTGCTCAGCGACCGGGCATGCCGGTTGACGACATAACCCGTCTTCTTGATCGCCGCCTCCACGGACCGCTGCGCTGTGCGGGGACACGTAGTGCCCGCCGTTGAGGTAGCGGGAGACGGTGCCTCGCGACACACCGGCCTCCCGGGCCACGTCGTGGATGGTGGGTGGCCGGCGGCGGCCGTGCGTGGTGGTCATGACCCTCGATTGTGCTGTGCGGGTGCGGGCTGGGGAGTGACAAGGGCGTGCGGTGTGTCACGCCTTGACTGAACCACTGAGCAGGTCCAAGGACCAGAAGCGCTGGATCACCAGGAAGAGCGCGATCAGCGGGATGATCGCGAGCAGACACCCGGTGATGACCAGAGTGTAGAGCGCGGGCTGCGAGGCGCCCTGGGCCAGCAGCGTGTACAGGCCCAGAGTGACCGGGAATTTGGTGTCGTCGGCCAGCATGACGTACGGCAGCAGGAAGTTGTTCCAGATGCCGACGAACTGGAACAGGAACACCGTGATGAGCCCCGGCGTGAGCAGCGGCATCGCGATCCGCGTGAAGATGTGCCACTCGCCGGCGCCGTCCATGCGGGCGGCCTCCATGAGTTCGCCGGGCACCGCCGCGGCGGCGTAGACCCGTACCAGGTACACGCCGTACGGGGAGAGGATCGACGGCAGCAGCATCGACCAGTACGTGTCCGCCATGCCCATCTTCGACAGGAGCAGGTACTGCGGGATCGCCAGGACGATGCCCGGCACCAGCACGCCGGAGAGGATCAGCTTGAAGATGAACTCGCGGCCCCGGAAGGCATACCGGCCGAGCGCGAACCCGCCCGCGGCGGAGACCAGCGTCGACAGCAGCGCGCCGCCGCCCGCGTACAGGGCGGAGTTGCCCATCCACTGCCAGTAGATGCCGTCGCGGTACACCGACATTTCGTGGATGTTGTCGAGCAGGCCGCTGCCGGGCGCCAGCGTGAACGTGGAGAACAGTTCGGAGCGGCTCTTGGTCGCCGCCATCACCACCCAGATCACGGGGATCAGGCAGTAGAGCGAGCCCAGGAGCAGTACGAGGGTGGGGATCCAGGAGGTGCGTCGCACCGGGCGTGCGGAGCGGGTCCTGCGGTCCGCGGTGGCGGACAGGGACAGGGACGTCATGCCTGGTCCTCCCTGGTGAAGCGGTTGGAGAAACGCAGCAGCGTGAAGGAGAGCAGGTACGTCCCCGCGGCGAGCACCACGGCGGTGGCGGACGAGCCGTACATGTCGTTGCGGCCGAATGCGCTGTTGTAGATGGCGAACAGCGGGCTCCAGGAGTTGGAGATGCCGTTCGTCAGTGCCTGTATGGCCTTGGGCTCGGTGAAGACCTGAAGGGTCGCGATCACCGAGAAGAAGAAGGTGAGCACGAGGGACGGCAGCACGATCGGGATCTTGATCCGCAGCGCGATCTCAAGATCTTTCGCCCCGTCGATGCGGGCGGCCTCGTAGATCTCCCGCGGGATCGCGCGCAGCGCCGTGTAGATCACGATCATGTTGAAGCCGGTGCCACCCCAGACCGCGATGTTCGCGAAGGAGAGGTACAGATTGCCGCCGTCGAACAAGTCGGGCTGCGGCAGGCCGAAGTGACGCAGCACGTAGTAGAAGGGGCTGACGTCGGGCACGTAGAGGAAGCCCCACATCATGGCCGCGAGAATGCCAGGCACCGCGTACGGCAGGAAGATCGCGAGCCGGGCGAACGGGCCGGAACGGGCCCGCGGCGTGTCCAGCATCAGCGCGAAGAGCAGGGCGAGGCCGAGCATGGTCGGGATGACGATGAGGCCGTAGCCGAGGGCGCGCAGAATACTGTGGCCGAATTCGGAGTCGGAGAGCACGTCAGTGTAGTTGCCGATGCCGTTCCAGACCTCCTCGCGCGCGGCGGAGCCGAGACCGATGCCCTTGACCTGGACCTTGTGCAGGCTGAGCCAGATCGCGTACCCGATCGGGATGACGGTGAACGCGGCGAACAGGGCCAGCGTCGGCAGCAGGAACCAGTACGGCGCGAAGCGGCCGGAGCGGCGCGTGCGCCGGGGGCCTTTGGCGGACGGGGCGAGGCCCCCCGCCAAGGGCCCGGCCGCAGCGCGGCCGGAACCCTTGAGGGAGGTGGTGCTCATGCCTCGGTCACCTTGAAGCCCGACTTCTTCATGTCCTGGAACGTCTTGCCCTGCATGGTGTTCAGGGCCGACATGAACTGCGCCTTCTTCTTGGCCTTGCACGCTGCGCCGAAGTCGTCGTTGAACGTCTGGTAGGCGGTCTGCACGTTCGGGCCCCAGGAGGACGCCACGGTGGTCTGCGCGATCTTCGCGGCGTCGGCGTAGAAGTCCTTCTGGTTCGGGAAGAACTCCGGCGTCTGCAGGACGTCACCGGACTGGGCCGCGGTGGCGGCCGGGTAGATCCCCGCGTACTTGACCAGGGCGGCGAGCGCCTCGGGGTCGGTGTTCAGCCAGCGCGCGAACTTGGCGGCGGCCTCGGCGTTCTTGGAATCGGTGGAGACGCCGGTGGAGGAGCCACCCCAGCTGCCGGTGGTGTTCTCGCCCGCGCTCCACTGCGGCAGCGGCGCCATCCGCCACTTGCCCTTGGTATCGGGTGCGGAGGAGACCAGCACACCGGGCGCCCACACGGCGGAGACCCAGGCGAGGTGGGTGCCCTTGTTCAGGGCGTTGTTCCAGGCGGGGGTATACATCGGGCGGTTGTCGAGCACGCCCTCCTCGACCAGGCCGCCCCAGAACTCGGCGACCTTCTTGGTACCGGCGTCGTCGATGCCGACCGTCCACTTGCCACCGGAGTCGACCGTCCACCACTTGCCGCCCGCCTGCTGGGCGAGACCGGCGAACAGGCCCGGGTCGTTCGACGAGAAGGTGGTCAGGTACGCGTCCGGGGCGGCCTTCTTCGCGGCACGGGCCGTCTTCGCGAACTCGTCCCACGTCGTCGGGACCTTCAGTCCGTACTTCTTGAACAGATCCTCGCGGTAGTAGAACATCAGCGGCCCAGCGTCTTGCGGGACCGCGTACAACGCGTCCGTGCCGAGCGTCACCATCTGCCACATGCCGTCGGCGAACTGCGCTTTGGTGTTCTTGGCGTACTTGGCTATGTCGGCGAGCACGTCGTTCGAGACCAGCGTCGGCAGGGACTGGTACTCGACCTGCATGAGGTCCGGGGCGTTGCCCGCCTTCTTCGCGGTGATCAGCTTCGTGACGATCTCGCCGCCGCTGGCCTGCTTGGACACCGTGACCTTGATGTCCGGGTTCTTCTTGTTCCAGATCGCGGCGACCTTCTCCATACCGGGCGCCCACGACCAGTAGGTGAGCTTGACCGGGCCGCTCGTCTTGCCCGAGTCACTACCGGAACTCCCGCAGGCAGCGAGCGTGCTGGTGAGACCGACGGCGGTGGCTCCAGCAAGGATGGAGCGCCGAGTGAACTGGCGGCGGTGAATCGACATCTTCTTCTCCCTTGAAAGATGAACCTGCTCCGATACGGCCCGCGGGCGCGACGAACCGCCGACAGGGGCGTGGGCACGGACAGGGAACGCCAGGGCTCCGCATGGGCGACCGGACGATCGTGTCATCTCTGTGACCGTGCACAGTGAAGAATTCTTTCGACCCCTTGTCAATGCATGAGGCTGGGGGTTACTTACTTGTTGCCGACGCATGTTGCGGGTGGCAAAGTCTGTGCGCGGTTACAGACGGAACGCAGAGTTCCGATTTATGGTCTCTCCGCGGCGCGATGTTCCGATGCCGCATCGGAGTTACCGCACCCCGCCACGTCGGTCGCCCCCTCCTCCGAGCCGATTCGTCACTGTCTTCCCGCCGAAGGGACCCTCGAAATGCACAGACGTACCGTCCTGTCCGCAGCTGCCGGAGCAGTCGCCCTGGCCGCCCCGGTGCTCACCGCCCCACCCGCCGCCGCGGCCACCACCGCCAAGGGGGCGGCGGGCCGGGGCTGCCTGGAGATCCGCGGCATGGACATATCGTCCCTGCCCAAGGACGAGGATCACGGCGCCGTCTACCGCTACGCGAACGGCCACCGCGGCGACGCCGTCCGCATCCTCGCCGACGCCGGCATCACCCACGCGCGCCTGAAGGTCTGGGTGAATCCGGCCGACGGCTACAACACCAAGAAGCAGATCCTGCCGCTGGCCCGACGCCTGAAGAAGGCCGGCATCGGTATCTGGGTCGACTTCCACTACTCGGACACCTGGGCCGACCCGTCCAAGCAGTTCAAGCCCGCGGCCTGGGCCGATCTGGACGTTACGGGCCTGACCCGCGCGGTCTACGACCACACCGCCGATGTGCTCGGCGCTCTCAGGCGGCAGGGCACCCCCGCCGACCTCGTGCAGGTCGGCAACGAGATCAACGGCGGCATGCTGTGGCCCGAGGGCAAGAACTGGGGCGAGGACTCCGGCGGCTGGGAAAACCTGGCCGGGTTCCTCAAGGCGGGCCTGACCGCCGCCCGCGACACCACCCCGCGCGTGCGCACGATGCTGCACATCGCCTCCGGCGGCGACAACGCCACCTCCCGCTATTGGTTCGACAACGCGGTCGCGCTGGGCCTGGACTTCGACATCATCGGCCAGTCCTACTACCCGTTCTGGCACGGCACGTTGGAGGCGGCCGCCGCCAACTTCGCCGATCTGACGAATCGTTACGGCAAGCCGGTCGTGATCGCCGAGACCGCGTACCCGTTCTCGCTGGAGAGCGAGGACGCCGACAACGACACCATGTACGACACCTCGCAGCTCACCGCCGGCTTCCCGGCGACGCCTCAGGGACAGGCTGCCTGGCTGCGGGCCGCCGCCGACCTGATGGCCGGCGTCCCCTCAGGGCAGGGCCTCGGCTACTGCTACTGGGAAGGCGTGTGGACGTACCGCGAGGGCGACGGCTGGGATCCGGCCGACCCGGCGTCCGGCAACGCCTGGGAGAACCTTGCCCTGTTCGACTTCGACGACAGGGCGCTGCCCGGACTGACGACGCTGGGCCGCTACCGCGGCTGATCAGGGCATACGACTCCGCACGCGCACCCGATCGAAGGAACCTTCATGGACAGACGTACGTTGCTCAAAGCCGCCGCGGCGACCGTGGCCGCCCCGGCCGCGCTGACCGCCCTGGCGCCGCAGGCCTTAGCCGCGACCTCTCTGGAGATCCGCGGCATCGACTTCTCCTCCGTGCCCAAGGCCGAGGCCTTCGGCGCCGTCTGGCACCAGTCGGACGGTACGCAGGTCGACTCCGTCCAGCTGCTGTCCCGCGCCGGCGTCACCCACGCCCGCCTGAAGGTCTGGGTCAACCCGGCCGACGGCTACAACAACAAGACCCGGATCCTGCCGCTGGCCAAGCGCCTGCATAGTTCAGGCATCAAGCTCCTCATCGACTTCCACTACTCCGACACCTGGACCGACCCGGCCCACCAGGCCAAGCCCGCCGCCTGGGCGAGCTACACGGTGCCCCAGCTGACCACCGCGGTCTACAACCACACCGCCGACGTGCTCGGCGCCCTCGTCGCCCAGGGCGCCCCCGCCGACCTCGTCCAGATCGGCAACGAGATCGACGGCGGCATGCTGTGGGACGACGGCAACTGGGACAACCTGGACAACCTGGCTGCGTTCCTCACCTCCGGCATCAACGCCGCCCACGCCACCACCCCCGGCGTGCGCACGATCCTGCATCTGTCCAACGGCGGCACGCAGAGCCTCTACGAGTGGTTCTTCGACAACATGAAGTCGCGCGGGGTGAACTGGGACGTCATCGGCATGTCCTTCTATCCGTACTGGCACGGCACGCTCGCCGACCTGTCCGCCAACCTCGCCTACGTCACCAGCCGCTACGGCACCCCGGCCCTGGTCTGCGAGACGGCCTACCCCTGGACGCTGAGTGACAAGGACGGCTTCGCCGACCTCGTCAACAGCAGCAGCCAGCTCACCTCCGGCTACCCGGCCACCCCCGCAGGCCAGGAAGCCTGGATCAGGGCCGTCGCCGACACGGTCGCCGCGACCCCGAACGGCATGGGCCTCGGCTACGTGTACTGGGAGGGCTTCTGGACGGCCACCACCGGCAACGGCTGGGACCCGACCGACCCCGCCTCCGGCAACAACTGGGAGAACCAGGCGCTGTTCGACTACAACAGCGTGGCCCTCCCGGGTCTGAACGCCATCGGCTCGTACCTCGCCTAAGGAAGCCCTCCGCATGACCTCTGCCCCCTCCCGTGTCTCCCACGCCGCCTACGCCTCCTACGTCGAAGATGTCTCGCCGGGCTCCGGTGCGCTCGCGCCCCGGGCCTGGTACGCCGAGTCGTCGGCACACTCCCTGTCGCTGAACGGCAGGTGGCACTTCCGGCTGGCTCCGGAAGCGGACACGTACGACGAGTCGTTCGCGCGGTGCGGGTACGACGCACGGGAGTGGGCGCAGGTCGCGGTGCCCGGCCACTGGGTCCTCCAGGGGCACGGGCGGCCGATCTACACCAATCAGGCGTACCCGTTCCCGGTCGATCCGCCGCGGGTTCCCGACGCAGAACCCGACGGGCGACTACCTGCGGACGTTCGACTGGCCCGAGACGGGTGAGGCGGTGCTGCGGTTCGACGGGGTCGAGTCGTGCGCGCGGGTGTGGCTGAACGGCTCGCTTCTGGGTGAGTTCAAGGGCAGCCGGCTGCCGCACGAGTTCGCGGTCGGGCAGCTGCTCAAGGCCACCGGGAACGTCCTCGCGGTCCGTGTCCACCAGTGGTCCTCGGGCTCGTACCTGGAGGACCAGGACCAGTGGTGGCTGCCCGGCATCTTCCGCGATGTGACCCTGCTGCACCGCCCGCCGAGGTGCGCAGGGGACTACTTCGTCCATGCCTCGTACGACCACACCGCCAAAACCGGAACCCTGCGCGTCGACAGCGAGGTGCCGGGCCGGATCACCGTGCCCGAACTGGGAGTCGACGTGGCGGCGGGCGAACCGGTCATGGTCGCCGTCGAACCGTGGACGGCCGAGACGCCCCGCCTGTACGACGGGCGAGCTGAACACCGGCGGCGAACGCGTGCCCGTGCGTATCGGCTTCCGCACGGTCGAACTGTCCGACGGCCTGATCAAGGTCAACGGCACCCCGATCCTCTTCAGGGGCGTCAACCGGCACGAGTGGCACCCCGAGCACGGCCGCGCCCTCGACCTCGACACCATGCGCGCGGACGTCGAGTTGATGAAGCAGCACAACATCAACGCCGTCCGCACCTCCCACTACCCGCCTCACCCTGCCTTCCTCGACCTGTGCGACGCGTACGGGCTGTGGGTGATCGACGAGTGCGATCTGGAGACGCACGGTTTCGCCCATCAGGACTGGCGCGACAATCCCGTCGACGACGACCGCTGGACGCCGGCCCTGCTCGACCGTGCCGCCCGCATGGTCGAGCGCGACAAGAACCACCCGTGCGTCATCCTCTGGTCGCTCGGCAACGAAGCGGGCACCGGGCGCGGCCTCACCGCCATGGCCGAGTGGATCCGCGGCCGAGACAGCTCCCGCCTCATCCACTACGAGGGCGACTCCACCTGCCGTGACACGGACGTCTACGCACGGATGTACGCCTTCCAGGACGAGGTCGAGCGGATCGGTCAAGGTCTCGACGGTGGCCCGGAGCGGCGGCGCAGGCTGCCGTTCATCCAATGCGAGTACGCGCACGCCATGGGCAACGGTCCCGGTGGGCTCGCCGACTACCAGCGGCTGTTCGAGACGTACGACCGGCTCCAGGGCGGCTTCGTCTGGGAGTGGATCGACCACGGCATCAGCGACGAGCGGTACGGCATCGCGTACGGCGGCGACTTCGGCGAGGAACTGCACGACGGCAACTTCGTCTGCGACGGCCTTCTCTTCCCCGACCGCACGCCGTCCCCCGGCCTGACCGAGTTCAAGGCGGTCGTCGCGCCCGTTGGCATCACCGGCGACGGCCGCACGGGCACGGTGCGCATCGCCAACCGCCATGACTTCCTCGACCTTGCACACCTGGCCTTCACCTGGTCGTACGAGGTGGAGGGCGTACGTGCCGCCCACGGCACGCTCGACGTGCCCCCGACGTCCCCCGGCGCCGAGGCTGAGGTGCAGTTGCCCGCACCACCGCCCACGTGCGAGGCGAGCCGCGTCGAGCAGATCTGGACCGTCCGGGCCCTGCGCGCCGACGGCCACGAGGTCGCCTTCGGTCAGGTGACCGCCGTACCTCGCCCTGCTGTCGTGGCAGCGCGCCGGTGCACGCGTCGTATCGGAAGAGTCGGAAGAGAAGGTGATCCGACTCGGGCCCGGCGCGTTCGACGCCCGCACCGGGGAACTGCGCGCCGTCGGCGGAGTACGGCTCGACGCGGGCCCTCGCCTCGACATCTGGCGGGCCCCCACCGACAACGACATCGGCGCCGACTGGCTCCCGCAGCGGCGGTTCGGCGCAGTTCTGGCGGGAGCTGGGCCTGCATCGCATGCAGCACCGCCTGGATGGCCTGGAGGTGGGCGACGGACGCACTGACGGTACGCACCCGGGTGGCCCCCGCGGCCCGCGACATCGCCCTGCGCGCCGTCTACCGCTGGACCGCCGGCGGCACCGGAGCTGCAGCCTTGCCGTCGAGGTCGTCCCCGGAGGGCGACTGGCGGGTGCCGCTGCCCCGGCTCGGTGTCCGCCTCGGCCCTGCCCAGGCCGCCGTGGACCGGCGTGCGCTGGTTCGGCGGCGGCCCCGGCGAGGCCTACCCGGACTCGCCGAGGCGGCCCGATGCTCGGTCGCTGGCAGTCATCGGCCTGGACGCGCTGCAGACCCCGTACCCGCGACCGCAGGAGAACGGCGCCCGCGCCGACGTGCGCTGCGTCGAAGCTCGGCGGGCTGCGGATCGACGGCGAGCCGGCGTTCTGGTTCGGCGCGCGCGGCTGGACCACCGAGCAACTCGACGCCGCCGCACACCGCACCGACCTGATCCCCGGCGACAGGTCTGGGTGCACCTCGACCACGGGTTCACCGGGCTCGGCTCCCAGGCATGCGGCCCCGGACCGCTGCCCGCGCAACAGCTCCCGGCTCGGCCCGCCCGGTTCGCTTTCACCTTCCGCGCCGACCCGGGCTCGCCCGGTGACACGGCAACCCCTCAGCGGCCCAGCCTGCGAGCCACTCTGTGATCGCTCACACTCGTCTTCATCAGCCGTTCTTGCCAAAGATCGCCCGTGTGGGGTTACCTGACTATGTCGCTCATGCCCCCACCCTGGCGACCATGTGTGCACGCTCCCAGTCGTGCACGCGACGGCGCCCTCTGAATCACTAGGAGAGACTCATGTCGCGGACCGCTCCCAAGAGTCTGGACGGGCTCGCCTTCGGCGGGGACTACAACCCCGAGCAGTGGCCGGAAGCGGTCTGGCACGAGGACGTCCGCCTGATGCGCGAGGCCGGCGTGACGATGGTCAGCGTCGGCATCTTCGCGTGGGCGCTGCTCGAACCCGATCCGGGCCGCTACGACTTCGACTGGCTCGACCGCGTCGTGGACCTGCTGCACGACAACGGCATCCGCGTCGACCTCGGCACCCCGACCGTCGCCCCGCCCAAGTGGTTCTACGACGAGCACCCCGACGCCCTGCCGGTCACGGCCGACGGCGCCCGCCTCGCCTTCGGCTCCCGCGGCGCCATTTGCCACAGCAACCCCGCCTACCGGCAGGCCGCCGCCCGCATCACCGAGCAGCTGGCCCGCCGCTACGGCAAGCACCCCGCCCTCGCCCTATGGCACGTCCACAACGAGTACGGCGTCCCGGTCTCCGCCTGCTACTGCGACAACTGCGCCGCTCACTTCCGGAGCTGGCTGGAGCGTACCTACGAGACGGTGGAAGCGGTCAACGAGGCCTGGGGGACCACCTTCTGGGGCCAGCGCTACCGGTCCCTCGCGGAGATCGACCCGCCGCGCACCACACCGACCGTCGGCAACCCGGCGCAGGCCCTGGACTACAAGCGGTTCGCCGACGCCACCCTGCGCGAGAACTTCGTCCGCGAGCGCGACATCCTGCACCGCCTCGCGCCCGGTGTGCCGGTCACGACGAACTTCATGACGGCCCTCAGCCAGTGCAACACGGTCGACTACTGGGCGTGGGGCCGCGAGGTCGACCTCGTCACCAACGACCACTACCTGATCACCGACGGCCGTCGCACCCATGTCAACCTCGCGATGGCCGCCGACCTCACCCGCTCCGTCGCGGGCGGTGCCCCCTGGCTGCTGCTCGAACACGCCACATCCGGCGTCAACTGGCAGCCGCGCAACCCCGCCAAGGCGCCCGGTCAGATGGCCCGCAACTCCCTCGCGCACGTCGCCCGCGGATCCGACGGCGCGATGTTCTTCCAGTGGCGGCAGTCGCGGCGCGGCGCCGAGAAGTTCCACTCGGCGATGCTCCCGCACGGCGGCACCGAGACCAAGATCTGGCGCGAGGTTCTCGAACTCAGGCGCTTTCCTGGGCGAGTTGGCTCCCGTCAAGGGCACTGAGGCCATCGCCGACGTGGCCCTGCTGTGGGACTGGCACTCCTGGTGGGCGCAGGCCCTGGAGTGGCGGCCCAGCGAGGAGCACGACGCCCGCGAGCGCGCCGACTCCTTCTACGAGGCCCTCTACGACCGGCACCTCACCGTCGACTTCGCCCACCCCGAGGCGGACCTGTCGGCCTACCCGCTCGTCGTCGTGCCCGCGCTGTACGTGACGACCGAGGCGGCGGCTGCGAACCTCAAGGAGTATGTGGAGCGCGGCGGCACCCTCGTCGTCTCGTACTTCTCCGGCATCGTCGACGAGCACGACGCCGTGCATCCCGGCGCCTATCCGGGCGCGCTGCGTGACGTCCTCGGCCTGACCGTCGACGAGTTCTCGCCGCTGCTCGCCGGGGAGAAGGTCCGCATCACCGGGCCGGACGACGCCGAACTCACCGGCGACGTCTGGTCGGAGTTCGTCGTACCGGGCGCCGCCGAGACCGTGTGGACGTACGCCGACGGCATCGCCGCTGGTCGGCCCGCGATCACCCGGCACCGCCTCGGCGAAGGCACCGCCTGGTACATCTCCACGCGCCTTGCCGCCCCTGCCCTGGACACGGTCCTCGCTGCCGCGAGCGCGGATGCAGGCATCGAGCCGCGCCCCGAGATCCCGCGCGACGTGGAGGTGGTGACCCGCGAGGGCGCGTCAGGCACCTACCTCTTCGCGATCAATCACACCAGCAACGACGCGAAGGTGCCGCTGCCCGGCCCGGTGACGGAACTGCTCACCGGCGACCGGGCGGTGGGCCACCTGGCTGTGCCGCCGGGCGCGGTCCGGGTCGGGCGCCTCGACGCGCCGTGACCTGACCGTCGTACGATGTGGACGGCGGTCCACCTCACAGCTCAATGGACCGTTCAGCAGGCCAGAAACCTCACCATGGCCCTGGGCCGCCACATGGACTCGCTGCGCTTCCTCATCCGCGACCGGGACAGCAAGTACACCCCTCCTTCGACGCCGTCCTCGAAGCCGACGAGAACGAGTCGTGGGCACCCTCCGCCGCGAACTTCTCGACCCCATGCTGATCTGACCGCCGGGCCCATGCCACGGCAACGCCGACCGAATACCTCCACCACGACGACGAGCACCGCCCCACCAGTCCCGGCAGCAATTCCCCCGGACAGCGACCAACCACCCACCTCGGTCACCCTAGAAGGGCCGGCCTGGCTGACCGGCACGGTGCAGGCCGAGGCGGTGGTGCCGCACGGAGCCGAACCGGTGTGGCGGTACGGGGATGGCCCGGCGGCCGGCGGCCCCGCCATGACTTGGCACGCGCTGGGGGCCGGGCGGGCGTGATACGCCTCCACCCGACTCGACGTGGCGGACCTGGGCCGCGTCCTGGACCAGGTCCGCGCAGGCGCCGGCCTCTTCCCGAACACGCCGGTCTCCCTCGTGACGTCGAAGTCGTCGCCCGCGACGGCGCCACCCACCTCACCGGCGAACGCGTCTTCGCATGTCTTTCCGTTCCCTCAGCTTGAGATAAAACCTGCGGCGGTCAGGGGGCGGGGTGTTCGGTTCGCCGCTCTTCTGTTCGTTGACTGCCTTCGAGCAGGGCGTTGCCTACGTCGTAGACGGGGGTCTTCCGCTTGTTGCGGCGGCCGGGCGGGCGTCCCGGGCCGGGGCGAGAGGGTTTCGTGGGCTTTGTGAGAACAGGCAGTGACCTGCGGACTTGACGAAACCCTCGGCGTACCCGACCAGGAGTCATGCGTTCGACGGGCAGGGGGCGCTCCCATGGACGCTTGAGGTCCTCGGCGAGGGGCCGGGCGAGGCGCAGTTGGGTGTACACGGCCATGACGAGGACGGTCCAGCGGTCGGCGGCGGCCGCCTCGCGCAGGCGGGGCCGAGTCCAGCCGAGGTGTTGTTTCCAGTAGCGGAAGGTGTGTTCAAGATCGAATCTGCGGAGGAAGCACGACCAGATGGTGTCGGCGAGAGTGGCGTCGGTGTCGGTGCGTGACCACCACAGCCACAGGGGTTTCGGGCTGCCGCCGGAGGGCAGACGCTCGACGTCCAGACGGATCACGGTGCCGGGCACGAGGGGCAGCTCCGGCTCGGGGTGATGAGCCCAGACCGTCTGCCGGTTGAGTTTGACGTGCAGACGCTCGAAGCACCGGACCCGCATGTGACCGTACTTGTCGAGATCGTGCTCGGTCTCGTGCAGGGGATCTCCCCAGGTGTCCGGGGCGTGGAACTCGAATCTGCTGCCATGGCGTTGAGGCCGGCCGCCTTTGGGGCCCACACCGCCGTTCGCGGGTGGGTCGCGGTACAGGACGCGGTCGCCACGCATGCGTACGCACACCTCTACCGGCAGGTCGGCGAGCTGGTGGGCGAGGTAGGGGCCGTCGTATCCGCAGTCGGCCACGATCCGGATCGGCCCGTCGCCCTCTCGCCACCGTCCCAGGGCCACGAGCCTGGCGACGACCTCACGCAGCTGTTGGGCGGTGCACTGCTGAACCTGATCGCCGGGGCGCAAGCGGCGTGCGTCGAGTGGAGCGGTCCAGGAGGTGGGTCCGCTGGACAGGGCGGCGATGATCGAGTACGCCCAGCCGGGGATCATCTCGTGAGTGCCCTCGGCGCGTCCGTAGGTGTGGCAGAAGGTGCGCTGATTGCTGGTGTTCGCGTCGGGGCGTGGCCAGGGAGTCACGTCGACGGCGAGCACGATGCCGCCGCCGGGACCGCGCGGGAGGTCACGCAGCGCGAAGGACCAGTGCAGACGGTCGAAGTCGATCCGTCCGTCGTTCATGGCACGCTGCACGGAGCCGTGGGAGCGGGCGTGCTCGGGCACGAGGGTCAGCTCGGCGAGATTGCGCACAGGGCCCTCACTGCACAGCACGGCGTCGGTGATCTCGAAGAGCGCATCACCCCAGCGAGTGAGACAGGCACGCAAGTCGACACGGAACTCCTTGAGTTCACGCAGGGCCGCGTGGCGGCCGTCACCATCGGGCACACTGTGGGCGACGGCTGCGTCGCTCTTCGTTGGTGTCACAACCCGAGGATTACGACGTAGCCGTCGCTTTGTCTGGCATTTGCCCATGTGGGGGACTCGAACGCCTTCTTGGGAGAGCCCAGAGGTTTTATCTCAAGCTCAGGTGCAACCCGAGTCGTCCGCCTCGATCCCTGACCCACCGGGAGCACACGCACGTCCTGCTGCCGACCGCGCCCGCGCAAGAACGCAGCCCCGAAGGTTCGTTGAGAGCCCATGACTGTGAGCGCTCCCAAATATTCACCAGTACTCAGCTTGTGACGCGAGTATTAACACGTCATATCGGTGGCTGTTACTGTGCACGCTCACAGAGCACTCCTGTCCTCGCGATGTCGGCCCCTGGAAGACCAGGGCTCATGCCTATCGACCGAAGGAGACCGGAATGACGTTGTTCAGACTCGGCCGCGCCGCGGCTGCCGTCCTGCTCATGGCGGCAGTCGCCCTACCAGCAGCCACACTCTCCATGCCGACCAGCGCCTCTGCTGCCGGCTCACTGACCATGCTCGGCGCCGACGTGTCCAGCGCCGCAGCGGGCCGCTGACCTCGGCGCCAAGTACTACGACGCCAGCGGCACCGAGAAGGACCCGCTCGACATCCTCAAGGCCGCCGGCGTGAACTACGTCCGCCTGCGCGTCTGGAACAACCCGGCCAGCGGATACAACAACAAGGCGAAGGTGCTCCAGTACGCCAAGACGGTCAAGGCCAAGGGCCTCAAGCTGCTGGTCGACTTCCACTACTCCGACACCTGGGCCGACCCGGGCAAGCAGTACAAGCCCGCGGCCTGGGCCAGCCACGGCATCAGCCAGCTGCAGACCGACGTCTACGACTACACCTACGACGTCTGCAACAGCCTGAAGGCCCAGGGCACCACGCCGGACAGCGTGCAGATCGGCAACGAGATCAACGTCGGCATGCTGTGGAACGACGGCAAGGTGATCAACAACGACTTCACCAACCTCAGTCTGCTGCTCAAGTCGGGCTACAACGCGACCAAGTCGTGCAACAGCGGCACCAAGGTGATCATCCACACTGCGGACGCCGACAGCGACGCGAACGCACGCTGGTTCTACGACGGGATCAAGGCCAAGGGCGTCTCCTGGGACATCACCGGCCTGTCCTACTACTGCATGTGGCACGGCACGCTGTCCAACATGTCCAGCGTGGTCGTCCGACATGAAGTCCCGCTACGGCAAGCCGGTGCGATCATCGCCGAGACGGCCTACCCGTTCACCGCGGCCAACGCCGACAGCACCGGCAACTCGGTCACGTCCGGCGTGCTCCGGCTATCCGGCTCACCTGGGCGGGCCAGGCCGCCAACTTCACCGAGGTGCAGAACACCGCCCGCAGCGCCGGCGCGATCGGCGTCTTCTACTGGGAGCCGACCTGGTACGCCGTCCCCGGCAACGGCTGGGACCCGGCCAACATCACCGGCACCGGCGACGGCTGGGACAACATGGCCGTCTTCAACTGGACCGGCCACGTGAACCCGAGCATCAAGTGGACGGCATAACCGGCTTACCGGCGCCGCTCGTCCGGGCCGTCGAGGCCGGACGAGCGGCATCCGCGGGTATATCCGCCGAACGGCTTGCGGTTCTCTGCCGGCCGAGGTCGGTGTGCACATGCCCGACTCGGCTGTGGTGTGAGGTCGCGTCACCGCGGCGGGCGGACGGCGACCCTGTCGAAGTAGGTCTCGATGGCGCCAAGGTCGTCGGTGGCGACGACGGCCGCGATATACCCGTCGGGGCGGATGAGCACCCACTGCCCGGGCGACAGTCCGTAGGCGCTGTGGACATGGTCGTGCGTGTCGAGAAGATCGCCTCGGTTGCCGATGGTGTGGATATGCAGGCCGCGACGGGGCGCTGGGGCCGAGGTCTGGTCGACGCCGTAGCCGAGCAGGGTCCAGTGCGGGCCTTGGAACAGGCTGAACAGCCGGGTGGCGAGCCCGCCGGCGCCGGTCACCGGAGCGTCGGGCGCGCGGTCGCCGGCCAGCACGCCGGTGTGGCGCTGTGGAGCGGGTAGGGACAGCGGCGAGTCCGGGTAGCCGAGATCGAGTTGGCCGATCTCACGACCTCGGTGGCGGTCGCGGTTCTTGGCCGCTTCGAGCAGTTTCTCGGACAGGCCGAGGACGGCCTCGGCGATCGGCCGACGTTCCTTCTCGTAGGTCGCCAGCAGGGACGGCGGAGCGCCGTCGAGCACGGCGGCGAGTTTCCAGCCGAGGTTGTAGGCGTCCTGCACGCTGGTGTTCAGGCCCTGTCCGCCGGTCGGCGGATGGCAGTGCGCAGAGTCCCCGGCCAGCAGCACCCGGCCGCGCTGGTAGGTGTCGGCCAGCCGGGCGTTCATCTCGAAAGCGGAGGCCCAGGACACGGCGCGGATCACGATGTCCTGGCGACCGGTGCGCTCGCGCAGCAGTGCGGTGAGCCCCTCGGCCGACAGGTCCACATCGACGCCGAAGGGGATCGGGCCCTGCAACTGGAACATGTCGGTGCCGTGCAGCGGGCACAGCGACACCTGCGCCGCGCTGCCCTCGCCCCAGCGGTGCCAGGCGTCGGGAGAAACGCCGTCGATCCACACGTCGGCCACGATCGCCCGTATGCCGAGGGCCTTGCCGACAAACTCGATGCCGAGGGTTTCGCGGACGAAACTCGATCCCCCGTCGGCGCCGACCAGATACCGGGCGCGTACCGTCCGTTCGCCGTGTGGGGTCGAGATCCGCGCGCTCACGCCGTCGGTGTCCTGGTCGAAGCCGACGAGCTCGTGGCGGTAGTACGGGGCGTGGCCGAGCTCGGCCAGCCGTTCGCGCAGTCGGCGCTCGGTGAGGAACTGCGGGACGAGCAGCGGGATCTGGTACGGCTCGTCGGGCGTCGGGTCCGGCATGACCACGACGGCCTTGTCGACCGGCCCGTCGTCGGTGTAGAGGCGCTCGACCGGGTACTCGCCGCCCGATGCGACGATCCTGTCGAGCACGCCGAGGTCCTCGAACACCTCCTGGCTTCGCGGCTGGATCCCCTTGCCGCGGGAGCCGGTGAACGGGTGCGGCGCCTTGTCGATGAGGAGGAAGGAGACCTGCCGGCGGGCAAGGTCGAGCGCCAGGGTCAGCCCGGCCGCGCCGGTCCCGCAGATGACCACATCGGCCAGGACGTGCCCCTCGGCCGGCTGGGGGATGGCGGAGTCCTTGGAGTGGGGCGGACGGTCGAACGGGGAGACGGCGGCAGCGTGCATCAGGACTCCTTCGTCGCGGGAAAGGCCTTGCCGACCCGCCAGCAGCATTAGTACGTGACACAAATCAAATTAGTTGGTGTCACGTACTTACGTCAATTAGGATGAGATGCATGCCTGACGACACCACGCCCGCCGCACCGCCGACCCGCACGCATCCCAACACGCCGGTCGGGCCGATGGCGCTGGTGCGGGGCCAGGGCGCGGCCGACGGGGCGTCAGGGGTGGTGGACCTGGGGATCGTGGACGGCCTGGCTCAGCTGTCGTTCCTGGTGCAGGCCGTGCTGGGAAAGGTCGCCGCCGAGCACGGTCTTTCGGTCATCCAGCTGCGCCTGCTCGGCGTGCTGCGCGACCGTGAGCCCCTCATGCAGGAGCTCGCCCGGCACCTGGGGCTGGACAAATCCAGCATGACCGGCCTGGTCGACCGCGCCGAACGCCGCGACCTGGTTCGGCGCACGGTCGCGGCCCATGACAAGCGCGCGTTCCAGGTGTCGCTCACCGAGCAAGGGCATGAACTGGCGCGCGCGGGCGAGGCCGAGGTGGGTCGGCAGATCCTGGCTCTCACCGCGGACCTCACCGACGCGCAACGCTCCCAGCTGTCCGTCCTGGCGAGCACGCTCGTGGCCGGTCACTCCAGGATCTGACGTACACCGCTGATCGGATCGCGGTGCGGCAGCGCGAGTAAATGCGGTATCCCGGTGTGCGCGCCCGCCTCTCACCTCTCCTGGAATTCCTCATCAGGAGTTTAGGGTGGAGCATGGCTCGCTGCGTTCTTCACGGCAGCGGATCGGATAACTGCGCACTCCGCACAGGAAGCGGTCACTCGGCTCGCCGTGGAGAACTGCCATGTCGACGCCACAGGAAATAAACAGAGTGGCTATCTGTGCAGCACGCGCCGGCATCCCGATCTGCCTTCTGTGACCTGCGGACTCTCAAGGATCGTGGCCGCACGCGACGGCCCGAGATGGCCCGTTCGCAGCTGGCGCATCCCGAGATTGCGGAAATAAATTGGCAGGCATATTTACCGATGTGAGGAGAAGCTTCCGGTTAACCGCCGCCCGTAATTTTCTAAAGCAAAGTAAAGTTATTTCCGCTATTTCCAAATGGCGAAAAAATACTTCCTCACCTGGCTGTCGCAGGGCGCAGGCTGATCCGCAGCAGAAACGGCGCACCGATCCGACAGGGGACAGCTGCGCCCTTTTTTCGAGGGAGTCCGTGGCGTGGCACGTGGCAGGGCGAGAGACAGCGCCGAACGAGTGGCGGGCGCAGCGGCCGATCGGCTCCTGCAGGCCGGACAACTGCTGCGCCGGCTGCCCGGCACGACGGATCACCGTGCGGTGTTCCGCACCGATCAGGCGGTCAACGACAGCGCCTACCGGGAGCGCTGGGCCCATGACAAGGTGGTGCGCTTCACGCACGGTGTGAACTGCACCGGCTCGTGTTCCTGGCAGGTGTACGTCAAGGACGGCCTGATCACCTGGGAGACGCAGGCCACCGACTATCCGTCGACCGGTCCCGACCGGCCCGAGTACGAGCCGCGCGGCTGCCCCCGGGGCGCCTCGTTCTCCTGGTACACCTACTCACCCACCCGGGTGCGGTATCCCATGGCGCGCGGTGTGCTGGTGGAGATGTTCCGGGAGGCCAAGCGGCGCCTCGGCGGTGACCCGGTGGCGGCCTGGGCCGAGATCACCGGGGATCCCGTGCGGCGGCGGCGCTACCAGAAGGCGCGCGGCAAGGGCGGGCTGGTGCGGATCGGCTGGCAGGAGGCGTTGGAGATCGCCGCCGCCGCCCATGTGCACACGCTGCGCGAGTACGGCCCCGACCGGATCGCAGGGTTCTCCCCGATCCCTGCGATGTCGATGGCCTCGCACGCGGTGGACGCGCGCTTCCACGCGCTGATCGGCGCGCCGATGCTGTCGTTCTACGACTGGTACGCGGACCTGCCGGTGGCCTCACCGCAGGTCTTCGGGGACCAGACCGACGTCCCCGAGTCCAGTGACTGGTGGGATGCCGCCTACCTGACGCTGTGGGGTTCGAACGTCCCGGTCACCCGCACCCCGGATGCGCACTGGATGGCCGAGGCCCGCTACCGCGGCCAGAAGGTCGTGGTGGTCTCTCCCGACTACGCGGACGCCACCAAGTTCGCCGACGAGTGGCTGCACCCGCACCCGGGTACGGACGGCGCCCTGGCCATGGCCATGGGGCATGTGATCCTCAAGGAGTGCTTCGTCGACCGCGAAGTGCCGTACTTCGCGGATTGACTATTACGAGCCCGTGGACCTACGACTACGAGACTCTTACGGCAGCCCCGCTCGGTGATGACGTCCCCACTGCTGCGCCGCGTTCTCTTATTGACGGTCGACCCACCGCGGTGACCTGGGGCCCGAACTGGGACGACGATCTCGGCGGCGGTCCCGGACAACTGGCCCGGGACCCGGTGCTGCGCGGTATGAACGAGAAAGTGCGGCTGGAGTACGAGCAGGCGTTCATGTTCTACCTGCCGCGGATCTGCGAACACTGCCTCAATCCGTCGTGTGTCGCCGTCTGTCCGTCCGGGGCCCTGTACAAGCGCATCGAGGACGGCATCGTTCTCGTCGACCAGGACCGCTGCCGTGGCTGGCGCATGTGCGTGACCGGCTGCCCGTACAAGAAGGTGTATTTCAACCACCACACCGGCAAGGCCGAGAAATGCACCCTGTGTTACCCGCGTATCGAGGCGGGACAGCCCACTGTCTGCTCCGAGACATGCGTGGGGCGGCTGCGCTACCTCGGCATCATCCTCTACGACGCCGACAAGGTCGGCCCGGCCGCGGCCGTCGTCGACGAGAAGGACCTCTACGCGGCCCAGCTCGACTGCTTCCTGGACGCGCACGATCCCGAGGTGCAGCGGGCCGCGGAAGAGGCCGGTATCCCGCACGACTGGATCACTGCGGCCCGCAGGTCTCCGGTATACGCGCTGATCAGCACCTACCGGGTGGCACTGCCGCTGCATCCGGAATACCGCACCATGCCCATGGTCTGGTACATCCCGCCGCTGTCGCCGGTCGTCGACTCCCTCACGGCCACCGGTCACGACGGTGAGGACCCGGCCAAGCTGTTCGCCGCCATCGACGCCCTGCGTATCCCGCTCGGCTACCTCGCCGGGCTGTTCACCGCGGGCGACCCGGCCCCGGTGGAGGCCGCCCTGTGCCGGCTCGCTGCCATGCGCTCCCATATGCGCCGCAAGAACCTCGGCGAACCAGAGGATTCCGCACTGTCCCGAGCCGTCGGCATGGACCCGGACGGCATCGCGGCCCTGTACCGGCTGCTCGCCCTGGCCAAGTACGAGGACCGCTATGTGATCCCCACCAGCTACACCGCCGAACACGGCGCACACCCCGCCGACCCGGGGTGCAGCCTGGACGGCGACGGCGGCCCCGGCATGTTCGACGCGGATGCCTTCCACATCCCGCCCGCAGCCCCGGCACCGACCGTGCCCGAGTCGCCGATCAGCCAGAGCGGCCGGCTCAACCTGCTGGGCTGGGACGGCATCGGACGCCCCGCGGGGCTCTTCCCCCACCGCGAGGAACGCCCGTGACCGCACCTGCCGCATACCGGCCCCTCGTGCACCAGGCTGCCTCCCTGCTGCTGCTCCACCCCGGCGCCGGCTGGCCCGGGCGTCTGGACTTGGTGGGCGGCGCTCTGGCCGGCCTGCCCGGCGAGGAGTGCGTCTTGTTGCGCCGGTTCTGTACCGCGGTGGCCGAGATGGCGCCGCTGGCGCTGTCGGCGCGATATGTTGCCGCGTTCGACCGCAGCCGGCGCCGCACCCTGCACCTGAGTTACTACACGGACGGTGACACCCGTCGCCGAGGCCAGGCCCTGCTGCACTGGCGGCAGCTCTACCAAGCGCATGGCTGGCAGCCACCGGAGTACGAGCTGCCCGATTTTCTACCGCTGGCGCTGGAGTTCGCTGCCCGTTGCCCCGGTCCTGGCCGGCAGGCGCTTGCCGAGCACCGGCCTGCACTGGAGCTGCTGCGCCTGGCACTGGTCGATCACCGCAGCCCGTACGCCGACGTACTGCTGGCGGTCTGCCGCACCCTGCCCGGCGCGTCCCCGGCGGACCGGGCCGCCGCTCTGCGGCTGGCCCGCGGCGGGCCTCCCACTGAAAACGTCGGACTGTAGCCGTTCGCAACCGGGTCACAGCCCGGCCCTGAGCGGGAGGAGACCCGCGGATGAACCATCTGGACATCGCCCTGTGGGGCATGCTGCCCTACCTCGTCCTGGTGCTGCTGATCGCGGGCACCGCCTGGCGTTACCACTACGACCGCTTCGGCTTCACCACTCGCTCCAGTCAGCTGCACGAGCACCGGCTGCTGCGGGTCGGGAGCCCGCTGTTCCACTACGGGCTGCTGTTCGTGATCGCCGGGCACGTGATGGGACTGCTCGTCCCCGAATCCGTCACCGAGCAACTGCGTGTCCGCGAGACGCTGTATCACGCCAGTGCGCTGCTGGTGGGCGGCACCGCGGGCCTGGCTGCCGTCGCCGGTCTCGCGGTCCTGCTGTACCGCAGGCTGCTGACACCCGCGGTGCGTGCCGCGACCAGCCGCAGCGACACCGTCGTCTATCCGGTCCTGGCCACCGTGCTGCTCGCCGGACTCGCCGCCACCGCCACCACCGTGGCACATCACCCGTATGACTATCGGCGTGGTGTGTCGGTGTGGTTCCGCTCGCTGTTCGAGCTAGACCCCGATGCGCCCGCGATGGCACACGCACCGTTGGTGTACCAGGTGCACGCACTGCTCGGCCTGGCACTGTTCGCGCTCTGGCCGTTCAGCCGTCTGGTACACGCACTGACCGCGCCGGTCGGCTACCTCGTCCGCCCGTACGTCGTCTACCGCTCCCGGGCGCCCCGACACACCGGCCCGACACACTCCCCGTACCGGATTTCCGGCAACAGTGCGGGGCGGGGGCGGATTCGGGGGCTCTGTCTCACATCCGGTGGTGACGGAGAGTTTCCGGAGTTGTTGATGGCGTGGCTGACCGCCCTGCAGGTCCAGCAGCGCCGAACCTGGCCCCATGCATGTGAGGCTGCAGGGCTGTGCTTGGCCGGCTGCACGTCTACGGGGGGTCGGGGATGTCAAGGAGCGTGAGCATCGTGGGGAGCAGGTTGTTGTTCAGCGGGTCCGGGTTGCTGATGTCGATCGCGCCCTCCAGCGCGAGGGTGGTGTATCCGTGGACGAGAGACCAGACGGCGTAGCTCGGGATCAGTGCGGGGTCGGTGTCGTGTGCTGGTTCGGCGTTTTCGCCGCGTAGGGCGCGGTCCAGGGCGCGGAGGGCGCGGTGTTTCTGCTCGGCCAGTTCGGGTGCGGTGAAGTCGAACTGGGTCATCCGCCACATCAGGTCGAACAGGGCGCGGTTCTCGCCCGCGAACGAGACGTATTCTGCTGCGATGCGTTTGACGCGCTCCTGGGCGACGAGCCCGGTGAGGTCGAGTGCTTCCAGCCGGTCGCAGAGTTGCCGGTAGGCGCGGGTCGCGAGGGCGCCGAGGAGTCCGCGTGCGTCGCCGAAGTGATGCTTGGGAGCGGACTGTGACACCCCCGCGCGTCGTGCGGCTTCGCGCATGCTGAATCCGGCGACGCCTTTCTCGGTCAGCACTATGAGTGCGCTGTCGGGTCGGCAGATCTCGAAATCTGCCAGCTCGACCTGCTGTCCGACCCGGGGGTGGGCGGAGGCGGCCGAGGGATGCCGGTACGTTCTGCATGTGGCTTCCCCGTTCGTGCTGGAGAAGCCGAAAGACCCGGACGAACTGATCCGTCCCGCCGTCGAGGGCGCGACCCGGGCGGTCAAGGCGGCCCTGGATGCGGGCGCGGAGCGCGTGGTCATGACCTCGGCGTTGGCCACGATGCAATTCGCCCGTACGCCCAAGGGGCACGTCTACACCGACGCCGACTGGACCGACCCGGACGACCCGCGCCTCAACGCGTACACCGTCTCCAAGATCAAGGCCGAGCGTGCCGCGCGAGAGCTCGCGCAGCAACGCGGGGCGCCGGACCGGCTTGCCGTCATCAACCCCGGCGCGGTGATCGGACCACTCTTGACTGACGATCCCGGAACCTCAGTCACCGCGATCCAGCAGATCATGTCGGGAGCACTCCCGATGATCCCGACCTCCGGCTCCCCTGGGTCGATGTGCGGGATGTCGCCGACGTCCACATCGCCGCGATGTCCTCCACAAGTGCCGCCGGCCGCCGCACTATCATCGCCACCGACCCGATGTCGCTCATCGAGGTGGCCAGAGTGATCCGTGAACGCCTTCGGGTGCGGTTCCTTTGAGGGGAAGGGCACGACATCGGCTTGCTTGCGAATGATCACGGCGCCTGTCAAGGTCCCGACGTGACCGTACTTGTGGGAGACGAGAGCAGGTTCGCCGTTGAGGTCGGGGAGTGGGAGCACTCGCTGCGCCGGGTGGACCTGTGGGCCGCGGGGCAATGGCTGACCTGCGACGACAACATGGCGTTCGTAAGGCAGCTTCGCTCCGACGTGGTAGACACTGTGGCGTGGTTGCGCTCCGGAGGCGGCTCTCCGATGCCGTTCGATGGTCTGTCCCCGGAAGCCACCCACCGTCGTCTCATACGCCGCTCCGGCGCTGATGACGAGACCGAAGAGGAGTACGAGTTCCGCAGCCAGTTCCTGGTCTTGCGCTGGGGACCCACCACCGACAACGTGACCACTCATCTCTTCCGTGACGCGGACCGCTTGGTGCTCACTCTTCAGTTCTGGCGGGAGGAACACCTGGTCAGGCATCCAGACCATGCAGGCAGGGTCTTCGTGACGGAGGTCCCGACCGATGAGTTCGTAGGGATCCTTGAGGGTCTTGCGGCTGTACTCGACGGCAGCCAGGATCCGGGCCGCCCGTGATCGGCTGAACTGCCCAAACACTGACCAGGGCTGTATTCCTGGCTGTTGGTCTCTACCGTGGTGGTGGAGGAGGACTGGTGGATGGGCTCACTGTTTGAGGAGCTGGAAGCCCGCGAGGCGGCCGCCCGAGTTCGGGTTGAAGAACTGGAAGCCGCGATCGCCGAGCTGTCCGGGAAGCTGGCGCTGGCCCAGGACGGGCTTGAGCGTCTGCGGATCACGCGGGAGACGGTCGCCGAAGTGCTCGCGGAGATCACGCCGGAGACGGCGGAGACTGCGGTCAAGGCCGGGACATCACCGGAAGGTGAGTCGGTGGCATCCGCTTATGCGGAGGCCGAGCGGCGGGTCATCGGGGTGCTGACCGTGCCGAACTGGCAGCCCGGCATGACGTCGGACGTGCTGCCGTCGGTCTACCGCGACATCCTGGAAGTGGTGGCCGATGCGCGGGGGCCGATCCGCGCCAAGCAGATAGTGCCGAGGATCGGGCTGCCAGCCGAGACCGGGAAGATCGAGGGCACCCGGTCGAAGCTCAAGCGATTGGTGGAGCGGGGCTGGCTCGACGAGGAGGCCCCCGGGTTGTTCACACCGGCCCGCCAACGGACCGTTTCATCCCCCAACTCCCACTGAAAACAGGGCTCTTCCGTCTACATTCGAAGGTGCGACCCATATCGGATGCAAGACAGGAAGAACCCCGGAGATGACACCGTACGACCCTCATGCCACCACTGACCCCTTTGGCCGCTCCATCAGTGCCTTCGAGATGCTGATAGGCACCCTGTCAGGCGGCGATGCGACCGCGTGGACCCACGCTGAGCTGGAGGAACACCTGGAGAGGGCCGGGCGGGACCTGCTTCGTCTGGCGCTGCAGGACCATCTGGACCTTCGCGCTCAGCGGGAGGAGAAGCAGGTCCGGGCCGGTGCCGGCACAGTCGTGGTCGGGCCCGACGGCCAGGTGCGGCCCTGGCGGGAACCTGGCCACCAGCGGTGGCTGGCCACCGTGTTCGGGCTGGTCCGCGTCACCCGGGCCGCCCACCGCGGCCCCAGTGCCCGCAACGTCCACCCCGCCGACAATGCGTTGTCGCTGCCCGCGGGCCGGCACTCGACCGGCTTACAGCGGCTCGCTGTCACCGAAGCCGTCCGCAGCTCGTTCGACCAGGCCCACGATGCGATCGAGCGCCGCTGCGGGAACGTGCTCGGCAAGCGCAGGCTGGAAGAGCTCGTGATCGCTGCAAAAGTGGACATCGACGCCTTCTACCGAGCTCGGATCCCAGTCCCGTGCAGCCGGGACATGCCTCTGGTGGTCCAGGTCGACGGCAAGGGCGTGGTCATGCGCCCCGAGGCCCTGCGTGAGGCCACCCGCCGAGCCGCCGAGAAAGCCGCCAGCGGCCACCGCGGCCGGCTCGCGCCTGGCGAGAAGCCGAACCGTAAGCGGATGGCCACTGTGGCCTGCGTCTTCGACACACGCCCGGCCCCCAGACGCCCGCACGGCGTGATCCACCCGCCAGGTGGCCGCAGCGGCGAACGCCCAGCCCGCCCCGGGCCGAAGTCCGAGAACAAGTGGTGCACCGCCTCCCTGGTCCGTTCGCCTGAGCAGGTCATCGCGGACGCTTTCGACCAGGCTGAAGCACGCGACCCGAAGTGCCTGCGGCCCTGGATCGTCCTGGTGGACGGCGCCCGCCACCAGCTCGACCTGATCGAAGCCGAGACCCGCCGACGCGGAATCACGCCTCACGTCCTGCTGGACTTCGTCCACGTCGCCGAGTACGTCTGGGCCGCCGCCCACGCCTTCCATAAACCCGGCACCACCGAGGCCGAAGCCTGGGCCGCCAACTGCCTGACCTCGATCCTCGCAGGCCACGCGGCCCGCACCGCTGCCGAGATGACCGCCCAGGCCGACCAGGAACGACTGCCTACCGTCCGGCGTGAGGCCGTCGAGGCCTGCCACCGCTACCTGAAGGGCCACCTCAACCAGCTCCACTACAACACAGCCCTCGCCAACGGATGGCCGATTGCTACCGGCGCAGTCGAGGGCGCCTGCCGCCACCTGATCGCCGACCGCCTCGACATCACCGGCGCCCGCTGGGGCCTACCCGGAGCCGAAGCCGTCCTCCGGCTCCGTGCCGTGGTCGCCAACGGCGACCTCGACCTCTACTGGCACTTCCACACCCGCCAAGAGCACCAACGCATCTACCTCGAACCCTGCCCGCAGAAGCTGGCCCTCACTGCTTGATCAACGTCGTCCCTCGAAACGAACCGCACCCTTCTTCGATCGCCCAGCGGCTCCCGGCGACTCGGATGAGCTCGTCCAGTGCGGTGTCGGCGGGGCAGTAGGCGATGTAGTACGAGATTTCGCCTGGTCTGCTGATGCTGCGGCGGGCGATTACCCAGTGTCGGCGGTCGGGCCGGTGCCAGGGGCGGACTTCGACGCGTGCCCAGTCGTAGACGCGGGGCCCGTGGGCGCCCGCACCGCACGAGCGGCGTTTCCACTTCTGCCGAGGCAGGCCGGGGAAGAGGTCGCTCACGGGGTGGTCTATGCCCAGCGGGTAACGACGGTGTCGTGGCGGGTGGTGGCCATGACGTGGAAGATGTCCGCCTGCTCCAGCTCGAAGCGCCAGCCCTTGCTGTAGCCATAGCCGGCGTCCGCGGTCACCCAGCGGAACGGAATCTTGTCGGTGATCGCCCGGCGGACCATCACCTTGGCCATCGCCACCTTCGTCGCGAAGCCGATTTCGTCGTCGATACCGGCCCGGCGGCACCGCTCACGGTCGTCCGTCCAGGAGACCGGCAGGTACAAACGGCGGTCGATCAGCGTTCGCCCGAGCGAGGCCGCATAGGCAAGGAAGACACCGACCTGGCAGTACTCCGTGCGGCCCGGGGCCTGTCTCTCAATTAATGCTTGTTCAGCATGAGTTGATGGGAGGGTGGACCATGAATGTGCGTTCGCCCGTCCCCGCCTTACGGGCCAAGTTCGACCGGATCCTGCCGCATCTTAACGAGCGCCGCCGGCGGCTCTACCTGGCCAGCGAGGCCGCGGCCATCGGCCACGGCGGGATCACCCCGGTCGCTGCCGCCTCCGGGACCAGCACCGCCACCGTCGCGCGAGGCGTGACCGAGTTGGCCGGGGACCCAGTGCCGACGAGACAGGCCCCCGCGGTCCCGGAGTACTGCCGCTGCACCCCGGCAGAGCCGCCGCCCTTCTTCAGAAAGCCGGTGTCGTCCACGATCAGGACCGCACCCGGATCGCCGAGATGCTCGACCACGTACTCACGCACATCGTCCAAAACCTCGTCGGCGTCCCACTCGATCCGGTTCAGCAGCCGGTGGATACGGTCCGGACCTGTGTGGCCGGCCTCTTCGGCCAGCGTCCAGCCGTTCTTCCGCTCCAGCGGCGCTATCAGCCCCCGCATATAGGCAAGAACGGACTCACGCGGCTCTGACCTGCTGAAGCGGTGCAGGATTCGGCCTTGCACTGCACTCAACTCACCGGCCCACGAGCTGACCTCAGCAAGATCCCCACTCATGACAACACCAACGATCGACCTGCCGACCCGTCACGGCAAGCACCGTTGCAGTACTAGCGCGCGGCAGCCCGCAGGGCCGCTCGCCGTACGTCGGCGACCGCATGCTCGGGCAGGTACCGGCTGATGTGCAACCGGTGCGCGGCGGCGGTCATCGCGCTCTTTCGTGAGCGGTCGGTGAGCAGGTCGGCGCAGTGCTGGGCCAGGCCGTCGGCGGTGTCGGCAACGGACAAGTGTGTACCGGCGACGACGTCGAGGCCCTCGGCGCCGATGGTGGTGCTGACAACCGGCACACCATGCGCAAACGCTTCAAGAATCTTGATGCGGGTGCCACTGCCCACGCGCAGGGGAACGATGACCAGGTCGGCGGCCTGCAGATACGGCGTCATGCTCGGCACCGTGCCGGTGACCTCGACGTCCGGGCCGGCCAGTGCGGCGATGTCGGCGGTGCTCTTGCCCGCCAGCACGACCGTCGCGTCGGGCACCCGCCGCTGGATCAGCGGCAGGATCTCGCCGGTGAGCAGGCGGGCCGCATCCGCGTTGGGTGCCCAGTCGAAGGAGCCCTGGAACAGGATGGTCGCGCCGCTGCCGGAACGCGGCGGCGCGGGCGGGCACGCGGGGTAGGTGTTGGGCACCACCATGGTCCGCCGTGTGCCCAACCGGGCGGCGTCGCCGGTGCAGGCGACCACGGCCACGTCCGCCTCCCGTGCCACCTGCCGGTGGACACGGCCCCACCAGCTGATCGAACGGCGGGCCTGGACGCGCTGCCACGGCGTCAGCGGCACATCCCACACGCCCCGGCCGAGCCGCATCCAGCGGCGGATCAGCACCTCCTCGAAGTCGTCCACGTCGACCACGGTGCGGCCAGAGAACCAGCCGCGCAGCGGCAGCCAGGCGCGCTCCCGGTTAACCACACCAGGGAGTAGCGGGTGCCGGTCGACCAGCGGGGCAGGACAGGCGGAAGCGTGCGCCGCTGGTGCCGGGCATAGGCGGCAGACGGCCCACGTGCGGTGATCTCCAGGAAGGCGCGGGTGCCCGTGTACGGCGGCACGGTGACGACCCCGGTACGGGCGAAACGGGCCGTCTCCTGCGGCGGCAGGGCGGTGCCCGGGGGTGCGAGGAAGAGCGCGTCCACGGGCCCCAGGCCGCCGAGAGCCCCGGTGACCAGGTCCATCCGCTGTACCGCGCCCCCGGCGGGGCGGTGGGGCAGGATGTCGCTGATGAACAGTGTCCGGATCATCGCTCGGCCTTCCCGTCCGGTGCCATCTGGAGCTGCCTTCTCCGCCATGGGCGCTGCGCGCTCACCGCGTGCCAGGTGGCCAGCAAGGTGTAGCCCAGTCCCACGGCCCAGCCGATCACCGCTGCCCACATGACACCGTCGATCCCCCACGCGTGACCCAGCCAGTACGACAACGGCAGCCGGACCACGCCCAGGGACGTCACCGTGCAGATCAACGGCACGATGGCGCGGGTGATGCCGTTGAACCAGCCGTGCAGCACGATCGTCAGCGTGTAGCACAGGAAGAACGGTGCCGTGACGAGGATGTACCGCTCGGTCACCAGCCGGGTCGACGGGCTGCCGGAGAACAACGCAGCGATCGGACCGCGTTCGGCGAGCAGCAGCAGGGACACCACGGCGGTGAGCGCGGTGCTCAGCCACACGGTGTGGCGGACCCCCGCGCGGATCCGCGCACTGTGTCCTGCGCCGGTGTTCTGCGCGGTGAACACCATCAGCGCGCCGGACAGATTGAGGAACAGCACGGTGGTCAGCAGCTCAAGACGGGAGACCACCGTCAGCGCCGCGAGCGCCGACTCCCCGAACGGAGTGATGATCCACACCAGCACCAGGATGCCGACGCCGA